>NZ_BLAF01000087.1:29703-32788 GCF_009687885.1 Acrocarpospora pleiomorpha | reverse complement strand
GAGAGCCGCTGGATGGCCGCCATGACCTCGTCGGTGACCTGTCGCCGGTCGCGGGCTCGGCCGGGGTCGCCGGTGAATGTCATGGGTTCGCCGATCCGTACCCCGATGCGGTGGATTCGCGGCACCGACGCACCAAGCGGCAGAACGCGCTCGGTTCCCAGCATTGCCACCGGTAGTACTGGCGCCCCCGTCGTCAACGTCAGCCACGCCACGCCGATCTTGCCCTTGTACAGCCGCCCGTCCGGCGATCGCGTCCCTTCCGGGTAGATGCCGAACAGTTCGCCCGCCTTCAGAACCCCCGCCGCCGCGTCGAGCATCTCCTGCGCCGCCCCCGCGCTGTCCCGGTCTATGGCCAGATTCCCCTGCATGATCATGCGCGTGATCGGATTCCCCGTCGTGAAGTACTCGTTCTTGGCCACGAACGTCACGCGCCGCGACAGCAACGCGGGAAGAAAGAACGAGTCGAGCACAGAAAGGTGATTCGACGCCAGAATCGCCGGCCCTTGCTCGGGCACATGCCCCAGCCCCTCGACCCTCGGCCGCCACACCAGATGAACCGCGGGAACGCTGAGAAACTTGGCGACACGGTAGAACACAGATACTCCTCCGCTAGGCGACCAGATCAAGCGTAGTTCCCCACACGTTGATCCTCACCGAGGCAGGCTGATCCACCAGGATGATCCCTTGACACGAAAGCAAAAGATCGTCGTTGTCGCTTCGCCATCCCCAGGAGATGCCATCTTGCGCGACTGCTCAGGCCCCACCTGAGTAACCGCGTTACGCAGACTGACGAGTCATCGAGGCTCGACGGTGACCCACGAGGACTGACCGCCCTCCGCTCGGACAGCACCCTCGACCGCCTGCATCGGGTTGCTCCGGCACTTCCCGAGCGACCTCCAGCCCTGGCCTCCCGCAGCGCCATGCGCATCCTGGGCCACCACGACCACCCGCGAATCGAGCAATTCGACCAGATCCTCGGCGGTGCCGCCGCGAGCGTGACACCCGTACGAAAGCCACGGCACGGGGTCGTCCCACCCCGCCCTGGGAGCGTCCTCATAGTCGGGGTCGGCGAGAGCGTGCAATCCCTGGGCGGCGAATGTATCCACAGCACCGAGGATGCCGTGCTCACGGCCGTACATCTGGCCCTTCGGATGCTGTGGACGAGAGTCGACACGGACGCCCGCTGTCTTTCCCGGCTGTGGCCGATGGACCTTGCGCCGATCCGGGGTTCGGCCGCTGCGGCTGGCCGAGTTTCTCACCCTGCGATCCAGGTGGATGGAGGGTCGAGCAGGCTGCGGGGTTAAGCGCAGAATGCCCCGCCCGAGGGCGAGGCACTCCAAACGTTCAGGCCGGTGTGGTGGTCGCCTCCTCGGCGAGATGCACAACACGGCTCCAGCCGAACGGTATTCCGTGAAGGCGGTAAATGCGGCCCGGGGGACACATCCACACCGGCATATGTAGTTAACCACACGGTCCGACCCCTTGTTCCCGCACGACATCCCGGTAGCGGCGTTTCACGACCCCCGGTTTGGGCGCGCGAGCGCTGCCTGGCTCCGGCCAAGCACCCCCTGCGCCTTCACATCCACTGCCCCTCCTCCTTCGTGATCACGAAGATGCCAGACAACCGGCTTCAACGGAACAGAGGATGCCCAGGCCAGAGGTCTCTGGGACGGAGGGAATGATGTCCCGGCCGGGACCTCAATGGGACGGATGGTGTTCCGGCCGGGACCTCAATCGGACGGATGGTGTTCCGACCGGGACCTCAATCGGACGGACGGTGTTCCGGCCAGGACCCAATGGGACAGATGGTGTCCCGGGTCAGCGGTTTCGATGGACCGGTGGGTGGGTTTGTGCTGGTGTGCCCCGGTCGGGCGCATGGTCCGAGGGTGGTGGTAACCGGCGATTTGGAGTCCGTTTCCTGGTTAGTAATCCCTTTTGTGGCTGTCTCAAATGACATGTGGGGCGTAGTGAACGACAATAGGGTCATGGTCTTTTCGACTGAGCGGTTGATCCTGCGGCGCTGGCGGGACGTTGATCGTGAGCCGTTCGCCGCGCTGAACGCCGATCCTGAGGTCATGGAGCACTTCCCCGCCAGGTTGATCCGCGAGGAGAGCGACCTGCTGGTGGACAGGATCGAAGCCGGATTCGAGGCGCGCGGGTTCGGCCTATGGGCGGTGGAGGTCGCCGCCACCGGCGAGTTCATCGGCTTCACCGGCCTGGCGGTGCCCGGCTTCCGGCCCGGTGTGGAGATCGGCTGGCGACTGGCCCGCTCCGCGTGGGGGTACGGCTACGCGAGCGAGGCGGCCCGCGCCGTCCTGGCGGAAGGCTTCCAGCGGCACGGCCTGCGGGAGATCATCTCCTTCACGGCCGCGGAGAACATCCGCTCTCGCGCGGTCATGCGCCGCATCGGCATGACCCACGACCCCGCCGACGACTTCGATCACCCGGCATTGCCCGACAACAGCCGCCAGCGCAGACACGTCCTCTACCGAATCCACGCCCCAGCGAATTAACACACCGACCAGAAAGAGCCAGTCAGTGGGTAGCCCCGCTGCTATCCGACGCCGTTCACGCTGGCGGTGTTCCTCGCCTCACCTGTGCCAAGCGGGCAGCGAGAAGAGAACTACCGCCAGCGCGTTGGGGTCGTGCTCGAGGGGTCGGCTCGTCGAGTCGGCGCCGCGCACCGGCGGCTGGCTGGACTGCGGTGCTGCGGGGTTACGCCAGGACCTCTTGGCTGTCCCGTTCGACGTAGGCGATGCCGAGCGAGCCGGTTCGGCACAGGGTGCTGGTTCTGTCGGTGGGGCGGCCTATTCTGCGCGGATGGGTGTGAGCGTGATGGATGAGCGGGCGTTGAATCGGGCGCTGCTGGCCAGGCAGGGGCTGCTCGAGCGGCGGGCGGGGCCGGTTGGCGCGGTGGTGGCGGCGGTGGGGGCGTTGCAGATGCAGTATTGGCCCGCGTTGCGGCCCGCTTTGTGGAGCCGGATGGAGAGGGCTCTTCCGGGGGGGCCGTTTCTGGCGCATGACGTGGGGGAGTTGCTGACGGGGACGTTACTGCGGGGGACCATTCATACCGTTACGGCGGGGG
>NZ_BLAF01000087.1:17341-29633 GCF_009687885.1 Acrocarpospora pleiomorpha | reverse complement strand
GGCGGGGGAGTATGCGGCTTATGCGGCCGTCGCGGCGGCGTCGAAGGCGGGGCAGTGGCGGGCGGGGTCTGATCCCGGGCCGGGCGTGGGGGAGTTGACGGCCGAGTTGAAGGCGCATGGGATGACCGCGCGGCCGGTGTCGGAGCTGGTGGACTTCGTTGAGGCCTGGGTGGCGGAGAATCCGGGCGGGGTGAGCCCGGAGGAGGTCGTGCGGCAGCGGGAGTACAAGTGGTTTGGGGTCATGATGCGGGCGCGGTTCGTGCGGGTTCCCGCTGATGGGACATGGGGGCCTAAGACGCCCGCGCATTTCGTGGCCGCGCCCGGGGACGAGGAGACCGATGTCGTGGCGGCCCTGAATTTCGTGATCCGGTGCCATTTGCGGGCGTTCGGTCCGGCCGCGGCGGAGGATGTGGCCAGCTGGATCGCCTGGAACATCACGCCGGTGCGGGTCGCGCTTGAGCGCATGGACGGGCTTGTCAGGTTCGCCGACGAGACCGGGCGGGTTCTCTACGATCTGCCCGAGGCTCCCCGGCCCGATCCGGACGTCCCCGCTCCGGTGCGGCTGCTCCCATGGTTCGACAGCACCTTGCTGGCGTATGCCCCGAAGCGGCGCACCCGCATTCTTCCCGAGCAGTTCAGAGACATTGTGTACGTCAAGGCGAACGGGCAGCTCAAGCCGACTTTCCTGGTCGATGGAATGGTCGCAGGGATGTGGTCCATCGAGGTATCGAAAGGAGCGGCCACGCTCACCTTGAAACCACTCCAGCAACTCTCCGCCTTGGTCCGCAAGGAACTCGTCACCGAAGCGGAGAGCATGCTGGCCTTCTGCCAGCCCGGCGCGCGCTCTCATCACGTCGAGTTGGCCTGAAAGCCGTCGAGAACGGAAGCCCTCGAGAAAGCGAAGTTGAGGGGTTCCAGCCAGGGATGCTCGGCATGGACGTTCGCAGTCCACGTTTGCGATCGGGTGAGGGTGGGTCAGATGCCGCGGCGCATCGCGCGGGTGCCCAAGGTCAGGCCGAGGGCGGCGACTGCGGTGGCGGCGAGTAGGCCGTACAGGAGGGAGATGTCGGTGAAGGAACCGGCGAAGAGGGCGCGTTCGGCGTTGACGACGTAGGTGACGGGGTTGAGGGCGGCGGCGGTCTGGAGCCAGCCGGGGCCGGCGTCGACGGGGAGCAGGACGCCGGAGAGCAGGAGCAGGGGGAACATGACGAGTTGGGTGATGCCGTAGAAGAGTTCGCCGCCGGGGGCTGAGGCGATGGCCAGAACGAAGGAGAGCGCGCCGAGGCCGACGCCGAATATGACCAGCAGGGCCAGCCCGGCCAGGACTCCCGCCGCGTTGGGCCGGAATCCCAGCGGGATGGACAGGCCGATGATCAGCGCGGACTGGGCGAGCAGGACGACGAACTCCTTGAGGGTGCGGCCGATCAGCATCGCCGTGCGGCTGAGCGGGGTGACCAGCATGCGTTCCATGCTGCCGCCGATCAGCTCGACGAGGAGCATGTATCCGGCCATCATCGGCCCGGACAGGCACATCATGATCAGGATGCCGGGGACGAACCACTGCCAGGGCGCGTCGCCGAGGTCGGTGTTGCCCGACAGCAGCGGTCCGAACAGGAACAGGAACAGCAGCGGCTGCATCATCGTGAAGAGCAGCCCCAGCGGGTCGCGGAAGGTAGGCGCGATCTCCCGCTGGAAAACGGTCACGGTGTCACGGACGAATGGCATGGTCATCCCTTCGATTTCTAGACCGGTCGATTTCTAGACCGGTGCGGGAGCGGCGGTGCTCCTGCCCTCGGCAGGACCGGTGAGGTCGGCGGGGGTGGTTTCGGATTCGCGGAGGGTGCGGCCGGTGAGGGCGAGGAAGACGTCGTCGAGGGTGGGGCGGGAGGTTTCGGCGGCGATGGCTTTCGTTCCGGCTGATTCCAGGGCGCGCAGGTACTCCGGCAGCGCGGTGCCGGCATGCGCCACGCGGAGCTGGACGACGTCGCCGGTGAGGGAGGGCGCGGAGCCGGTCATGCGTTCGGCGATGGCGGCCGCACGGGCGGTGTCGGATTCGGTGGCGAGCGTGATGGTGATGCGGTCACCGGCGAGGTCGCTTTTGAGCTGCGCGGCGGTGCCGTCGGCGATGATGCGGCCGTGATCGATGATGATCACGCGCTCGGCCATGCTGTCGGCCTCCTCCAAGTAGTGAGTGGTGAGGAAGAGAGTGGTGCCGTGGTCGGCGCGCAGGCGGAGGATGTGCTCCCAGATGTTGGCGCGGCTCTGCGGATCCAGGCCGGTGGAGGGTTCGTCCAGGAACAGCAGCCCGGGCCGATGCACCAGGCCGAGCGCGATGTCCAGGCGCCGGCGCTGCCCGCCGGAGAGCGTGCCGGGTTTCCGGGCGGCCAGCGCCTCCAGGTCCAGCTGGGCGAGGACCTCGTCGGCGCGGACCCGGGCCTCGGCTCGGGTGAGCCCGTAGCAGCGGCCCTGGGTGACCAGCTCGTCGCGGACGCGGAAGTTCTCCCCGGCGCCGTTCTTCTGCCCGATATATCCGATCCGGGCCCGTACGGCACCGGGATTCTTCACGATGTCGTGACCCGCCACGGTGGCGGTCCCGGACGTCGGCGGCAGCAGCGAGGTGAGCATGCGCAAGCTGGTGGACTTGCCCGCCCCGTTCGGGCCGAGAAACGCCACCAGCTGTCCGGCTTCGACGTCGATGTCGATGCCACGTACCGCGTCGACGGCGGCGCCGCCCTTGATCTTGAAGCTGCGGGTCAGTCCGCGGGCATGGATCATCGCCCCTCCTCGGGGTGAAAAGTGTGGGCATGGCGAAGAAAGCCCTGGTCGGGGCTGTTTGGTGGAGTTAATCCATCCTTGACCAGTCAAAGCGGCTTTGGCAAACGTGTAACGTACATTCACGTTTTGCCTGACCTGCGGAAACACACTTTCCCCGACCGAGGCGTGATCGGCGACACCAGCCGGGATCAGACCGTTGACCTGCGCATTCGCGGTCAATCCAAAAAAATCCGGAGAAATTCCGCCGGCCACCCGGCACCCCGCCCGCCGGCCACCGCGCCGTCGGCTCCGGAAAGGCCGCCGCAGACCTATACCGAGCTGGTAAATCGTGGTCTATGCCCGTGTCTGAGCTGTTGGCTTGACCAACAAGTACCGTCGGCTGTGTGGCGCCCCCGCGCCGTCCGTACCAGCTGGATCCTCCAAGAGGAGAGCCGCGCATGAGCGAGGTCCGCATCACCCACATCGGCGGCCCGACGGCCCTGATCGAGGTAGGGGAGTGGCGGCTGCTGACCGACCCGACGTTCGACCCGCCCGGGCGGCGGTATTTCTTCGGTCTTGGGACGAGCTCGCACAAGGTGGCCGGTCCGGCCCTCGCGGCCTCGGAGCTGCCCCCGATCGACGCGGTCCTGCTCAGCCACGACCATCACGGCGACAACCTGGACGACGCCGGGCGCGGGCTGCTGCCGTCGGCGCGGGTGGTGATCACGACGGTGTCGGGGGCTCGGCGGCTGGGCGGCAGGGCGCGCGGCCTGAAGCCGTGGGCGGCGACCAGGCTTGAGGCGCCGGGCCAGCCGACGCTGGAGATCACCGCCACCCCGGCCCGGCACGGCCCGCCACTCAGCCGCCCCCTCACCGGCGAGGTGATCGGTTTCGCCCTGACCTGGAAGGGCCAGCGCCACGGCGCACTGTGGATCTCCGGCGACACCGTGCTCTACGACGGGGTACGCCAGGTCGCCACCCGGTTCCAGGTCGGCACCGCCCTCATGCACCTGGGCGGCGTACGATTCCCGATCACCGGCCCGATCCGCTACACGATGACCGCCCGCGACGCCGTCGAGCTCTGCGGCCTGATCCGCCCGATGACGGCGATCCCGATCCACTACGAGGGCTGGCGCCACTTCCAGCAGGGCCGCGACGCGATGGAACGCGAGTTCGCCCGCGCCCCGGCGGACATCCGCAGCCGCATTCACTGGCTCCCGGTGGGCGTGACGACGGCGGTCACCGCCTGACCCTCCTGGGCGGAGGCGGCGACATGGCAGGCCCCCCGGCCTTCGGCGCGCAGCACGACCCTGCCCCCGCCGATCCGCAGCGCGAGCTCGGTGTCGTCGCTCGGCTCGGCCAGGCCGAAGGCCGCGGCGAGCTCGCCCTGATCGACCACGATCCGCACGTCCGGCCAGGCCGCCGGCGGAAAGGCCTCGCGCAGGCAGGCGCTCAGCTCGGCCACGACCAGCCGGGCCAGCGGCGCGAGCTCGTCGGGGTCACCCGTGACGAGGATCGCGGTGACCGGTGACCCGGCGCGCACCGCCTCCTCGACGGCTTCGAGCCGGTTCAGGCCGAGCACCGCGACCACCCCGTCCCGGTCCAGCCGCGCGGACCCGCCGGTCAGCAGATCCTTCGCGTACGGCGCCGCCCACACCTCGTCCACGGCCCGTACGGCGGGAATCCAGGGCAGCACGGGCCACCAGTCGCCGAGATCGAGCCCGGCCAGCCGCTCGCACACCCCGACCACGTCGAACGGCTCGACGAAGCCGGGCGCGGCGGCCGACAGCTGGCGCGCGCCGTGCAGGGCCGCCAGGACGGTCCCGGCCAGCCGGACCCGCCGGCCGGAGGCACCCTCCAGGCGTTCGAGGGCGAGACCGAGCAGGATCGCGTCGAGTTTCAGCAACTGCGCGTACGGCCCGCGGGTGCGCTCCTCGGCGAGGATCTCGGGATGCAGGTCGCGGGTGAGCCGGGCCGACTCGGGTTCGTCGGGGAGGGGGAGGCGGGCCAGCCAGGCCCTGGCCAGCGCGGCGAGCGCCTCCCGCCCGTCGCGGACGGCCTCCGGCGGCGGCACCCGGGGGCCCTGCTCGGCGAGGTCGGCCAGGACGGCGAAGTAGAGGGCGCGCTTGCCGGGAAAGTTGGAGTAGACCGCGCCGCGGGTGAATCCGGCCCGGTCGGCGATGAGGTCGATCTTGGCGCCGCGGAAGCCGCGCTCGGCGAACTCCTGGCGGGCGGCGGTGAGGACCCTGTCCCGGTTGCGTGCCTGCAGTTGCGCCCGGCTGAGCCGACCCAATCGTCCTCCTTAAACCGGACAGCCGGATTGTCCGGCTTTTCGTGCCGCGTTGCCGTACCCTCATATCCAAGATACCGTCGCCATCTGGATGATGGGACCATTTGAGGAGACTCGTGGCGCGCATGGGTGAGGGCGGCGACCTGCTGAAGTGCACGTTCTGCGGGAAGAGCCAGAAGCAGGTCAAGAAGCTCATCGCCGGGCCTGGCCGGATCTGCATCTGCGACGAGTGCGTGGAGTTGTGCAACGAGCTCATCGAGGAGGAGCGGCAGGAGTCGGCCGGGTCCGAGCGGCCCGCGCTGCCCAAGCCGCGCGAGATCTTCGACTTCCTCGCGCAGTACGTGATAGGTCAGGATCGCGCGAAGATGGCCCTGTCGGTGGCCGTCTACAACCACTACAAGCGGGTCCAGGCCGGGAAGGCCGGGGACGAGGTCGAGCTCGGCAAGTCCAACATCCTGCTGATCGGGCCGACCGGCAGCGGCAAGACGTATCTGGCGCAGACGCTGGCGCGGATGCTGAACGTGCCGTTCGCCATCGCCGACGCCACCGCGCTGACCGAGGCCGGATATGTCGGCGAGGATGTGGAGAACATCCTGCTCAGGCTGCTGCAGGCGGCCGACTTCGACGTGAAGCGGGCCGAGACCGGGATCATCTACATCGACGAGATCGACAAGATCTCGCGCAAGAGCGAGAACCCGTCGATCACGCGGGACGTGTCCGGGGAGGGCGTGCAGCAGGCGCTGCTGAAGATGCTGGAGGGCACCACGGCGAGCGTGCCGCCGCAGGGCGGGCGCAAGCACCCGCACCAGGAGTTCATCCAGATCGACACCGCCAACGTGCTGTTCATCGTCGGGGGCGCGTTCGCGGGCCTGGAGAAGGTCATCGAGCAGCGGGTCGGGCGTAAGGGCGCGGGTTTCGGGGCGACGCTGCGCACCCGCGAGAAGAAGGACGGCCTCGCCGACGTGATGCCCCAGGATCTGGTGAAATTCGGGCTCATCCCGGAGTTCGTCGGGCGGCTTCCCGTCATCTCCACCTTCCAGCCGCTGGACCGCACCGCGCTGGCCCGCATCCTCACCGAGCCGCGCAACGCGCTCACCAAGCAGTACCAGCGGCTGTTCGAGATGGACGGCGTGGAACTCGAGTTCGCCGAGGACGCCGTCGCCGCCATCGCCGAGCAGGCCCTGCTGCGCCGCACCGGCGCCCGCGCCACCCGCGCCATCCTGGAAGAGGTCCTGCTCAACGTCATGTACGAGGTGCCCAGCCGCGACGACGTGGCCCGCGTGGTGGTCACCCGCGACACGGTGCTGGACAACGTCAACCCCACCCTCATCCCGCGCGGCCACCGCGACTCCGGCCACCGGGAGAAATCAGCCTGAGCCCCTACCATCGGCAGGGTGAAGAACGACCCCGTGGTCGAGGAGCTGCTGCGCGAACTCGCGCCGCAGGTGCTGGGCGTGCTCATCCGCCGGTACGGCCGCTTCGACTCCTGCGAGGACGCCGTCCAGGAGGCGCTGCTGGCGGCGGCCGTGCAATGGCCCGGCGAGGGCGTGCCCGACAGCCCGAAGGCCTGGCTGATCACGGTCGCGGTGCGCCGCCTGACCGACCAGTGGCGGAGCGAGGAGGCACGCGCCCGCCGGGAGCAGACCCTCGCCGTGATGACCCCCACAGATACCGACATATCCGATATATCCGGCCAGGATGACACACTGACCCTGCTGTTCCTGTGCTGCCACCCCGCCCTCTCGGCGCCGTCGCAGATCGCGCTCACCCTGCGCGCCGTCGGCGGCCTGACCACGGCCCAGATCGCGCACGCCTTCTTCGTGCCGGAGGCGACCATGGCGCAGCGCATCAGCCGCGCCAAGCAACGCATCAAGGCCACCGGCAGCGAGTTCCGCCTACCACCGGAGGGCGAACGCGAGGAACGGCTGCGCGTCGTCCTGCACGTGCTCTACCTGATCTTCAACGAGGGCTACACGGCCACCTCAGGCCCCGACCTGGCCAGCGCCGAGCTGACCGGCGAGGCGATCCGGCTGACCCGCGCCGTGCACCGGCTGCTGCCCGAGGACGGGGAGGTGACCGGCCTGCTGGCGCTGATGCTGCTCACAGACGCCCGCCGTCCCGCCCGCACCACCGCGGACGGCGGCCTGATCCCGCTGGCCGACCAGGACCGCGGGCGGTGGGACCGGGCCGCCATCGAAGCCGGGGTCGAGCTGCTCACCTCGACGCTGAGCCGCTCCCCGCTCGGGCCCTACCAGCTGCAGGCCGCCGTCGCGGCCGTGCACGACGAGGCCCCGCGCGCCGAGGACACCGACTGGCCGCAGATCCTCGGCCTGTACGAACTCCTCGCCCGCCTGTCGCCCGGCCCCATGGTGACCCTCAACCAGGCGATCGCCGTGGCCATGGTGCACGGACCCGCCGCCGGCCTGGCCCTGCTGGAATCCCTGGACGGCGACACGCGGGTGAACGGCCACCACCGGCTTGAGGCGGTTCGCGCGCACCTGCTGGAGATGTCCGGCGACCTGCCCGCCGCCCGCGCCCGCTACCGCGAGGCCGCCCGCCGCACCACCAGCCTGCCCGAGCGGCGCTACCTCCAGGAGCGGGCCGCCCGGCTGGCCGATCGCTGAGATCGACACGGCCCGGCCGGCGGCTTTCCCATTCCGGCGCGGGCTCCACTACTGTGAGATGTAGGCCGTGACTGGCGCTGAGGTGGAGCACCACCGGGGAGCGGCCGCCGTTCTCGGGAAGTGCCGTGCGCCTGGGCCACAAGCAGCAGCACGCAGCCATGTCCAGGAGAACCCGTGACGCAGACGCAGACCGCCCGTTTGATGGATGGCGCCGGACTCGCCGCCCGGATCGTCGAGGAGTGCACGTCGAGAGCGGCCGCCCTCACCGAACGCACCGGCCAGGCGCCGTGCCTGGCGACCGTCCTGGTCGGCGAGGATCCGGCCTCGGTGACGTACGTGCGGATGAAGCGCTCCCGCAGCGCGAAGGCCGGCATCGAGTCCCGGCACGTCGAACTGCCCGCCACGACCACGACCAAGGAGCTGGTCGGCGCCATCACCGAGCTGTCGGAGGATCCGGCGGTGCACGGCATCCTGCTGCAGCATCCGGTCGGGGAGCACATCGACGAGCGGGCCGCGTTCGAGGCCATCGCCCCGGAGAAGGACGTCGACGGCGTCACCATGCACTCCTTCGCCGCGATGAGCTTCGGGCTGCCGGGCTTCCAGTCCTGCACGCCGGGCGGCATCATGCGGCTGCTGGACGCCTACGACGTCGAGCTCACCGGCAAGCACGCCGTCGTGGTGGGCCGCAGCGCGATCCTCGGCAAACCCGCCGGGATGCTGCTGCTGGACCGCAACGCCACCGTCACCTACTGCCACTCCCGCACCAGGGACCTGAGCTCGATCGTGAGGCAGGCCGACGTGCTGGTGGCCGCGGTGGGCCGGGCGCGTTTCATCCACGGTGACGACATCAAGCCGGGGGCCGTGGTCATCGACGCCGGATACAACGCCGGGAACGTCGGCGACGTCGACTTCGACAGCGCGAAGACCCGCGCGAGTCTCATCACCCCGGTCCCGGGCGGGGTCGGACCCATGACCATCGCCGTGCTGCTGGCCCAGACGGTCGACGCCGCCGAACGGCAGCTGGGCGTGGCCGAGCGTTGACCCGGTCGTGACGTGGTGATGGGACCCATCGGTCGATTGTGGAGGCATGGGGACGAATGGGCATGAACTCGGGGATTGTTTGCGGGTGGTGAACGAGGAGATCATCGCCCGGCTCGGTGAGGACGTCGATCGGGGGTGGCGGCTGAAGTTGCAGACCGCGCAGGAGGTCCTCGAAAACCTCATCAAAAACGGTTGAGTCTCCAGTAGGTGGAGGGTCGAGGCTGAATCCGTGAGCGAACGTACCGAGCTGTTCACCATCGGGCAGCTCGCTCGTAGCACCGGGCTGTCGGTGCGTACCATCCGGTTCTGGTCCGATCAGGGTGTGCTGCCGGAGACGCGGCGGTCGGCCGGGGGATACCGGCTGTACGACGTGGCCGCGGTGGCGCGGCTGGAGCTGGTGCGCACCCTTCGGGAGCTGGGGCTGGATCTGGGCACCGTGGTCAAAGTGGTGCGGCGGCAGGAGCGCGTGGCGGACATCGTCCGCGCCCACGCCGACGCGCTGGACGCCGAGATCCGGGCCCTGCGGCTGAAGCGCGCGGTGCTGCGGTCGATCGCTCGACGAGGAAGTGACGCCGAGGAGATGAGACTCATGCACCAGATGGCCCGGTTGTCCGCGCGCGAGCGGCAGCACCTGATCGACGAATTCGTGGACCGCGCCTTCGCGGGACTGGATCCGGCCGCGCCCGGGGCGCGGATCGCGGAGGCGATGCGCCGGATGCCGGCCGAGTTGCCGGACGAGCCCACCGACGAACAGGTGGACGCCTGGGTCGAGCTGGCCGAATTGGTCGGCGACGAGGGGTTCCAGCGGCGGGTGCGGGAGATGGCCGAGGCGGGCCCTCGCCGGCCGCCGACAGCGAAGCCGTCCTTGAGCACGCGGGGGCCGCGCTCGGCGCGGGGGTGGACCCGGCCTCGCCGCAGGCGCAGCGGGTGGTCGACCTGATCCTCGACCCCGGGCTCTCGGTCGCCGAGCGGCGGGCGCTGGCCGATCAGCTGGCGACATTCACCGACGTTCGGGTGGAGCGGTACTGGCGGCTGATGGGCGTCCTCAACGGCCACCCGCCGTTCCCGCCGGCCGCGGCCGCGTACGAATGGCTGATCGCGGCCCTGCGGGCGGAACGCTGACGCTCAGTGGAACTCCGGTGATCGGGTTCTGGTCCGCTTCAGCTCGTAGAAGCCGTCGGTGCCCGCCACCAGCAGGACGCCGTCCCAGAGGCGTCCGGCGGCCTCGCCGCGCGGGATGGGGGTGACGACCGGGCCGAAGAAGGCGATCAGCTCGCCGTCCGGGCCGGGGACGTGGATCACCGGAGTCCCGACCTCGTAGCCGACCGGTTCCATGCCGGTGTGGTGGCTGGCCCGCAGCTGCTCGTCGAAGGCGTCGCTGTCCGCGGCGTCGGCGAGGTCTTCCGGGAGGCCGAGTTCGGCGAGCACGGCCGCGTACAGGTCGGGGCCGACGGGGATCTTGTCGTGGTGGATGCGGGTGCCGAACGCGGTGTAGAGGTCGCGCAGGATGTCGCCGCCGTATTTCTGCTCGGCCGCGATGGCGATCCGGACCGGGCCCCAGGCGGTGGTCAGCAACTCGCGGTAGCGCTCCGGGAGCTCGTCGCGGCCCTCGTTGAGGACCGACAGGCTCATCACGTGGAACCGGATCCGCACGTCGCGGACCTGCTCCACCTCCAGCAGCCACCGGGAGGTGATCCACGCCCACGGACAAACCGGATCAAACCACATGTCCGCGGTCGTTTCTGTCATATTTCCTCCTGTTGATGGTGAAATCGGGACTGATGATCACTTTAATGGGGATATTGGCTGAGTGTAAGGTCCAATATTGGGAGAAACGATTGGGCCAATGGAGGCGGGCGTGGAGTTCGACGTCGGGCTCACCGGGCGCGGGGACCTGGCCGCGCGGATCTACCGCCAGTTGCTGGACGCGATCCTGGACGGGCGGCTGCGGCCGGGGGAGCGGCTGCCGCCCACCCGGGAGATGGCCGCCCGGCTGGGCGTGTCCAGGAACACGGTGACCGTCGCGTACGACCGGCTCACCGCCGAGGGGTTCCTGGTCGGCAAGACCGGCGCGGGCACGTACGTCTGCCCGCGCCACCACATCCACCAGCGCCCCCGGGCCGCGCCCCCAGGCCGGGGCCTGCGGCCGCGGCCGCAGTGGGAGACGCTGGTCCGCGAGGCCGTACCCGTCCCCGCCGGAAAAATCCCCACCAGGTACGACTTCCGCTTCGGCATCCCCGATCCCGCCCTGTTCCCGCTGGAGACCTGGCGCCGGATGGTCGCCCGCGAGTTGCGCCGGGCCAACGTCGGCGCCCCCGGCTACGCCGACCCCGCCGGGCACCCGGGCCTGCGCGCCGCCATCGCCCGCTACGTGGGCGTCTCCCGGTCGGTACGCGCCGGCGCCGGCGACGTCCTGATCACCCAGGGCGCCCAGCAGGCCCTGGACCTCATCGGCCGCGTCCTGATCGAGCCCGGCGACCTGGTCGCCATCGAGGAACCCGGCTACCGCGCCGCCCGCCTGCTCTTCCAGTCCCTCGGCGCCCGCGTCGCCGCCGTGCCCGTCGACGAGGAGGGCCTGGACGTCGCCGCCCTCCCCGCCGGCGCCCGCCTGGTCTACGTCACGCCCTCCCACCAGTTCCCCCTCGGCACCCCCATGTCCGTGTCCCGCCGCGCCGCCCTGCTCACCTGGGCGGCACGCCACGACGCCGTCATCGTCGAGGACGACTACGACAGCGAGTACCGCTTCGAGGGCCGCCCCCTGGAACCCCTGCAGAGCCTCGACGCCTGCGGCCGCGTCATCTACGTCGGCTCCTTCTCCAAGACCCTGCTCCCCACGCTCCGCCTCGGCTTCCTGATCGCCCCCGCCTCCCTCCAGCCCGCCCTCCGCACCGCCAGGCAACTCACCGACTGGCACGGCGACCCGACCACCCAGGGCGCCCTCGCCACGTTCATCGACGAAGGCCTGCTCTCCCGCCACATTCGCAAAGCCACTCAGGAGTACGCCACCCGCCGCGCCGCCATCATCGCCACCCTGCGCACCCGCTTCCCCGGCATCCTCACCCCGATCCCGTCAGCCGCCGGCCTCCACCTGTGCGCCCTCCCGGCCCCCGGCTCCAGGGTGGACTTCGAGACCGTCGTCTCCCGCGCCCGCGACTCCGGCCTGGCGATCGACAGCATCGCCCCCTTCTACGCCGGCCACCCCGAACCCGGCCTGATCCTCGGCTACGGCCTGATCCTCGGCTACGGCCTGATCCACCCCGACGACATCGACAAGGGCCTGGCCCTCCTCGCGGACAGCTTCCCTGGCTGATCAGTAGAATGCGCGGGGTGACGACGGTTCCTGAGCGCATCCTCGACGGCACGATCGCGGACCTCGGCGACCTGCCGCCGCTGCTGGACCGCCTCAAGAAAGCGTGGCTGGTCTCGTTCACCTCGCCCCACACCAGGGCCGCGTACGGCACCGACCTGGACCAGTGGTTCGCCTTCTGCGCCGCCCACGACCTCAACCCGCTCCAGGCGGCCCGCGTGCACGGGGACGCCTTCGCCCGCTGGCTCGACGCGGGCCCCGCCCCCACCGCCCCCC
>NZ_BLAF01000087.1:0-17083 GCF_009687885.1 Acrocarpospora pleiomorpha | reverse complement strand
GACCGCCCCCCGCACCCTCGCCCGCAAACTCTCCGCGATCTCCAGCTGGTACGGCTACGCCGCCGAGGAAGGCGTGCTCCCCGCCAACCCGTTCGCCCGAGTCCGCCGCCCCAAGGTCGAACGCTTCCAGTCCGAAACCGTCGGCCTCACCGAGGACGAGGCCCGCGCCATGGTCGCCGCCGCCGACGCCGTCCCTGGCCCGACCGGTCCCCGCACGGCCGCGTTCATCCGCCTCATGATCGAACTGGGGCCGCGCGTGTCGGAGGCACTCGCCGCTACGATCGCCGACCTCGGCCACCAGCGCGGCCACCGCACCCTCCGCATCGTCGGCAAAGGACAGAAAACCCGGGTGCGCAACCTGCCGCCCGCCACCGCGGCCGCCGTCGACGCCTACCTGGAGGCACGCGCCGCCACCGCCGGGATCCCCGTCGCCCAGCTCACCGGTCCCCTGTTCGCGACCGCCTCAGGCCGGGCGCTCGACCGTACCGACGCCTACCGCCTGGTGATCCGCGTCGCCAAAGCCGCAGGCCTGGAGTCCAAGGTCACCCCGCACTCCCTCCGGCACACCTTCGCCACCGTGGCCAGCGACCGCGGCGCCTCGGTCAAGCAGCTCCAGCACGCGCTGGGCCACGCCAGCTCCGCCACCACCGACATCTACATCCACGCCCGCGACCAGCTGGAACGCGACCCTTCCCAGCTCGTCGCCGCCGTCATCGGCTGAAGGGGTCCACAACCGGTGGGGGAGTGGCCCTGTGCGTTGACAGGGAAACACGGTTGCATAGTGCGCGGGAGAACACCCGGCGCGGTGCTCAGGTGGACGGCCTGAGCACCGCGCCACCTCAGGCCCTGTTCGACGATTGAGTCAGAGTCGCGCCCGCGTCCGTACGGTAATACAGGACAGATAGCCCCGATCGGCGGCGCTGGACCAGCCCGGCGTCCAGCAGGATCTTGAGGTGGCGGCCGACGGAGCCCAGACCCTGGCCGGTCAGCGCCACCAGATGCGACGTGCTCTTCGGCGTGTCCAGCAGCGTCAGGACGTGCGCCCGCCCCGCGCCGATCAGCCGCGCCAGGGCGTCCGCGGGCCGTGCCGGTTCGGGTTCGGGTTCGGGTTCGGCGAGCAGGCCAGAACAGGGATAGACGACGCAGAAACGCCGCCCGCTGCCCCAGGAAACCCACCCCCAGCGCGGCGTCACCGGAACGAACATCAGCTGGGCGTCCGTCACGTCCCGCGGCGGATAGTCGTGGGTGTTGATCTGCAGGCGGTTGTCGCCCAGCCAGCGCATGCCCGGACGCATGTCGTCCAGCGCCGCCGCCCACCCGCCCTGCCCGAGATGCCTGGTACGCGCGACGATATCGGCCTCAAGGATGCGCCGCCGCCTCGGCCAGTACGGGAGCACGGCCTCCGCCCACACCCATTCCAGCAGGTCGGCCGCGCGGTCGGCGAGATCGTCGCGCCGGAGCGCCGCCGGGAGAGGGCGGCGCAGGCACACCTCCAGGTCGGCGTGGACGACCTCGGGCGGCGTGCGCCGTACCCGGCCGATCTCGTCGAGGAAGGCAGGGTCGCCGTCGCCCGGCGGGGTCGGGGTGAGGAAGTCGGCGATCCAGTTGCGTCCCCAGGCCGCCCGCAGCAGCAGCGCGGTGATCGGGTCACCGGCCAGCCGGGCTTGGTAGGCGGGGGAGTGGACGTCCAGCCACGCGCGGTCGCCCGGGTGCGTGGCCATGCCCTTCTGCAGGGCGAACATGCACGCGGTGGTTTCGGCCGCCGCCGAGACCACGAACCGGCTGCCCGCCATCGTGTCGGCGTTGACCTGCCACAACCCCATTGTTTCGCCTCCCCGCGAAACAATAACGCCCGCGCGCGGGCCGCCCGGAGACTTCACGGCATGCGCACCTATGGGGATCTTTTCCGCGTCCCCGAATTCAAGGCCCTGTTCTCCGTCGTATCCCTGCAGATCGCCGCCTCCACCGTCAGCGGCCTGGCCCTCGGCGTGCTCGTCTACACCGCCACCAGTTCGCCGTTGTTATCCGCTCTGAGCATGTTCGGCCCGTCCTTCGCGCAGATGATCGGCGCGCTCGCCCTGCTGTCGGCGGCCGATCGCCTGCCGCCCCGCGCCGCCATGATCGCCCTCGCCCTCACCTTCGCCCTCGGCACGGCCGCCGTGGCCATCCCGGGCCTGCCCGTCTGGGCGATCTTCGCGATCATCTTCCTCCTCGGCCTGGCCGCCTCCATCGGCGGCGGCGTGCGTTTCGGCCTCCTCAACGAGATCCTCCCCAAGGACGGCTACCTGCTCGGCCGCTCCACGATCAACATGTCCGTCGGCGTCCAGCAGATCGCCGGATACGCTGTCGGCGGCCTGCTCGTCACCCTCCTGACCCCTGCTCTCACCCTCCTCACCGGCGCGTCCCTCTACCTGCTCGCCGCCGCCACCGCCCGCCTCGGCCTGACCGCCAGGCCGCCCCGCGCCACCGGCCGCCCCTCGATCCCCGAAACCTGGCGCACCAACCGCGTCCTCTGGTCGTCCGGGTCCCGCCGGTCCCTCTACCTCGCGTTGTGGGTCCCCAACGGCTTGATCGTCGGCTGCGAGTCCCTCTTCGTCGCCTTCGACCCCGCCCACGCGGGCGTGCTGTTCGCCTTCGCCGCCTTCGGCATGCTCCTCGGCGACATCGCCGCGGGCCGCTTCCTCCCGCCTCACTGGCGCGTACGGCTAGGCGCCCCCCTCCGCCTCCTCCTCGCCGTCCCCTACCTGATCTTCTTCCTGCACCCGTCCTTCCCCTTCGCCGTGGCCGCCGTCGCCCTCGCCTCCATCGGCTTCTCCGCCAGCCTGCTCCTCCAGGAACGCCTGCTGGCCCTCACCCCCGAATCGATCAGCGGCCAGGCCCTCGGCCTGCAATCCTCCGGCCTGCTCACCATGCAGGGCGTCGGCGCGGCCCTGGCCGGAACGATCGCCCAGCTCACCACCCCGGCCACCGCGATGGGTGTCATGGCCTGCGCCTCCGTCGTCGTCACCCTGCTCCTGGCCGCCGGCCTGCGCTCGGCCTACCGCGAGGCGGCGGTCACCCAACCCGGTTGAGCAGATCACTCCGATTCTCGAACGCGTAGATCAGCAGATGCGGCATGTCGAATTTCCCGGGCTCCAGACCGAGGGTCGGCCGCCAGGAGGGCTCGCGGACGATCGAGTGGCGGCTGCCCTCCATGGCCCGGTGGAACACCTCGGCGACGATCCGCCCGCCGACACCGGTGAGGCGCCCGCCATTGATCTCCGCCTCCCGCAGGATGTAGAACCACAGCGGCGTGTTCGCGACCAGCGCCCGCTGGTCCGCTTCGGAGAGACCGGCGAGGTCGGCGCCGCCGGACCCGACCAGGATCTGCTTGTCGTCCAGCGCCTCCACCTCGAGGAGCGCGGCCGCCCGCCGGCCACTCGCCAGGCCGACCGTGTTCGCCCGCATCAGATTGCGGAAGGCGAGGTTGCGTTCCCGGTCGCTGACGCTCACGCCGGCGGCCGCGCCGAAGGTGGCCGGGGGAAGCCTGCGCAGGAAATCGACCACCAGCGTGTCGATGCGCTTGGCGAAGTTGAACTCGGCGGGGGACCGGCGGAACGCGGCATCGGCGCCGGGCACCGTGGTCAGGTCGAACAGCCGGCAGTAGTCGGCGATCCAGTCCGAGGGCAGGGAGACGTCGAAGGTCCGGTCGCCGCCCGTGCCGGAGAATCGGAAGAGCTGCTGCAGAGTCGCCTGGGCCCGATGTCTCGGAGCCGTCGGGTCGCTGTTGAAGACGCTGTTCCATTCGTACCGGTCCCGGACCATGCTGTGCCCGAAACGGAACGCGGCCATGGAGAACTCGACCGGCATCGTGGGGGTGTCGCCGGGCTGGGTGGCCGAGGTCTCGAAGAATCTCCGGCCGTACTTGAAGACATCGTCGACGATGCCGGGGTCGACGATCCTCGGCAGGTAGTCGTGCCGGATCATCCACTGGTAGTGCTTCACCACCAGTTCGCGCGCCGTCTCGAAGAGAGTCACGCTGGGCGTGCCGGCCCCCGCGAGATCGGCCACCACCTTGTTGTGGAACCGGATGAAGGCGAGGTGGATCTGCGCCACCGCGAGGTTCTCGTCGTTGCGGTGGTCGGGGATCAGAGCCGTGCCCCGGCCCGCGACGGGAACCTCGCGCCGCGGCAGGTCGAAGTCATCCAGCGCGGGCATGTCGCCCCCGGCGATGTTCTTCCCCATGAGCAGCCGGACGCCGTCGGAGGCGTAGAACCCGGCACTGTCCGGGTGCGCCGGGCCCAGCCCGTAGAGCGAGTCCAGGTCCAGCGCGGGCGAGCGCCCCTGCAGGAGCTCCTCCACTGTGATCTTCGAGTTGAGGGACCCGGACGTGAGGTCCATGGTGACGTCATGGTCGATCTTCTGCCCCAGATAGGTGTATCCCGCGGGGATGACGCTGTCGGGCTGGCTGTCGATCTCGGCCTGATCCTGTACGGTCATCGCGTCGGCCAGCCGCCCCAGCAGCTCCTCCGACAGGGCGGGACCGGCTTCGCCCGCCCCGGAGAGATCGGGTGCCACCAGGCGGGAGAAGCGGAAGCGCCGGATCTCCTCCCGGGTCGACGGGCGCACGCACGAGGGCACTCCTCGCCGGCCGCGGTACACGCCCTCGTTCACCACGTAGTACTCGTCGCGTAGATGACGTTCCATTTCCCGGTTTCCTACCTTCGTGAAGTGGAGCCGGAAAATTCCTCGGAACCCGGCTCTTCTCGTGTCAAATCTCCTCGCACTAGACACAGAGCCGGGTAGTCCGCCATCTGATACACGCCCCGGACCGGGTTACGGCGTTACGGCACAGCCGGGGCGGGTGACTGTCACCTTCGCAGTAGGTTTCGCGTTCGGCGGCCACCGCCAATATGGGTTGGACGCCGGGGGAGAGCGAGTGGGGGTTTCGGGTCATGTCCACGCCGTACCATCCGCCGGGGGTGCCGCAGCGTGCGGTCTCGTCGTCCAGGACCGAGCCGACGCGGACAAGGAAGCGCAAACTGCCGGGTGATACCCCGGTCCCGGCCTCCCGTACGCCGCCGCCGCAGCAGGCGCCGCAGCTGGTCTCCACTCCGCTGCCAACTGGGGGAACGTCGGACAAGCCGCCCCAGCGCCGGTTGTCGAACTACCGGCGGGACCCGTCCCGGACGTTGATCGTCTTGGCTGACGAGGGTGACCATGATGACGACGGCGATCAGATCATGGCCGACCGTGCCGCCGTGCGACCCTCTGCCGGACCGGTGCTCCTGCCACCGGGATATGAGGATTTCCGCCGCCGGACGCCCTTCGCGGATTTCAAGGACCTGGAGGGATTCACCGACGGCAACAGGGAACTGACGCGATTCTTCGTGGATCACCCCCGTGATCCGCTGGCGGTGTACTGGCTCGCTCAGGCCCGCAGGGTCGTGTCCGGTTCGATTCTTGACCTCAGGGAGCACTTGGCTAAGCCTGCCCTGCTCTGGGAGGTCATCGGCCGGGCCCTGAATGTGCCCAGCGAGAACCCCGGCGAAGTGCTGGCCGAGCTCTACTGGGTCGGAAAGTACGATCCCAACGTGAACGCCACGTCGGTTTTGCTGGAAAAACACCGGGATGTGTATGCGGCCTTCCTCGAGAAACTCGAATCCCTAGCGGACAAGCAAAGCCTTCCGGACCGCCAGCCCATGGAAGTGGCGCCGATCGCTTTCGGCAGGTACAGAGCTGAGCAGGAGGAAGCCCAGCAGTGGCTTGAGACGTGGATAAAAGGCCGTCAGAGCACTCTCGTGGACGAACATGGATCCACGGAGGAATGGCTTCGCCGGCTCGGCGCGGACCCGGCCCTCGGCTACCATCGCGCGCTCGACCGGCTGGCCGACGTGATCACATCCTTCGACGGCGATCGTGTGTGCGTCGCGGTCCTCCACAGGGGGCGTGAGATCGGAATTTGCGCTAATCGCCCCGACTACTGGATGGGTGACGATCTGGAGGCACTGCTGCGCGCGTCTCGTGCGGTAGGCGATGAGGCCAGGCGGCGGTTCGCGGAACTCCTCGATCAGATGGGTGGCCGTGGCGGGGAGGAGCAGCTGGGGAAACGCTCGAGGGAGCGCGCGGAGGTGAGGTTGCTCAAAACCATCGCCTTCCTCCGCGACCTGGAGCGGACTCACGGCCGTATCCGGGTCGTGCCCTACACCAGCGAGATCCCCGTGGCCGGAAACGGCAAGGAGATGGAAGTCCACGCGGAGATGGTGGCGTTGACCATCGGCCGTAAAAATCCCGGTGCCAGCCTGGGCGTCGGCAAACTCTGCTGCTTCAAATGCTGGCTTCTTCTGAACGCCTTCCCGGGTGTTTTCACCCGCAGGGATTTCGCCACGCACATGAAGACCTATCCGTGGCCGCCGCCCAAATTCCTCACCGAGCCGGGAGCGCTGCAGGAATTGTTCTCCAGCACCACCGAGGATTCGCTACCGGAGGCGATACAGGAGGCGATCGAGGACCGCCGTACGTGGCCGGCGCTGTGCAACGCCCTCTACATCGCGCAGGGGGACCAGGGAGGCTTCGACACCGGATATCCCTCCAGTGAGGATGAGCTGATGGCCGAGCTGGCGGCCGAGGTCCTGTTCACGCCCAACCCTCACCAGGAGAAACAAGGGGAAGCCACGGTCGATCCCGAGGAAAAAGCGGAGAACGACGCGCTTTTCAGTGACCACTACATCGATCGGGATCCCCTGACACCTGAGGAACGATTGCCTGCCCTGATCGATGACATCCCGCCGCCGATTCAGCGCGACGAACCGGGTAACACGCCCCTGACGAAGACCAAGCGCGAAACGGCCCCCACACCCCCCTCGCGAACCTCCCAGCCAACCACGCTCGAATCGTACGGATTCACACGCAACCGACCGCCGTCCCCGTCCGACAGGCGTACCACCACCGAGCAGACCCGCGAGCGCGAAACCACCAGGCGGGGCTCGAGCGGCACGACCGTCATCAGGGCCAAGAAGCCCGCGACCAGCAGGAAGAGAAAGCGGAGCTGACAAGGACGCCGTTACGGCGTTATGACGCAGTCGGCCCCGATGCAGACGAACGCGGCCGCGAGGGCGCCGGCCTGCGCGTCCTCTCCCGCGATCTGGCGCTGGGTCTGCGCGAGCGCGGACGCGACGGAATGCCCGGCGGCCAGGAGCTTGTGGAGAGCGATCATGAGGGTGGTGGTCTCGGCGTCGAGGACCGACAGGACCGGCGCCACGATCGCGCGGGTGCCGAGCGCGAGGAAGGTCGCGCTCAACCCCAGCAGCTCGTCTCCCGCGCGGACGACGAAACGCCCGCTGTCGCAGGCGGCCAGCACGAGCACCTGCGGCGGGCGGCGCAGGCGTTCCAGGTCGTAGATGGTCAGCGGGCCGTCCGCCAGGCGCAGGGAGGAGAACAAGGGGTTCGTCGCGTGCAGGCGGCCATGGGCCGCCAGATGGGCCAGGCCGGCGCCGTCCAGCGCGGCCAGCACCGCCTCCGTGCTCGCCGCCTCGCCCACCAGCGGCGGCACGGCGTGGATCGAGGCGACCGCCTCGACCTCGGCGCGGGCCCCCGGCAGGTCAGGTCCCGCGGCCGCGATCGTCGGCCCGTCCACGGGCTGGCCCCTGGTGCTGGCGTGCCACAGGGTGGCCGAGGGCGACAGGGTGACCGTCCGTCCGGCGCAGGAGGGCAGGATCGACCAGGGCATCGCCTGGAGCGGACCGCTCGGGATCAGCACCACGGGCCGGTCGCGGATCTCGGCCGCCAGCGGGCGCAGCAGGGCCGCGTCCAACCGGGTGGCGGCGTGTTCCAGGAGCATCGCGGCGGCGGAGCGGCCGGCGGAGCTGGAGCGGTGCCGGGCCAGCCGCCGCAGCGCGAAGGGCACGCGATCGATGATCTCGCGGATCGGCGGCAGGGGCCCCAGCCGGTGTAACCGGACCCGGCCGTCGGCCACGGTGACCGCGTACAGCAGGTCGTCGAGGTGAACGTACTCGACCAGCGCGGCGTCATCGAGATCGAGTTCGCCGGGCCGTACCGGGCGGGTCCGCACCCGGGGAGATTCGCCGGCCTGGCGGCGGCAGCGGTCGCGGATCTCCCGTTCGAGCGCGAGCTGCCGCTTGGCCAGGCCACCGGCGCTCTGCCCGGCGGCACGTGCCTCACCGATCTCGGCGACGACGACCCTCAGCTGCGCCATGGCCTCGGCCAGGCCGGGATCATCCGGCGGCCGCGCGGGTCGCATGAGCAGGTGCCTGGCCCTGCCCTGCTCCGCCCAGGCCAGGACCTGGGCGGGGTCGCCGTCCTGCAGGGCCATCCGGAGCCCGGCCTCCGCCACTTCCACCCGGAACCCGGAGGCGTGCGCGCGCAGGTCGGTGGCCCGCAGGGTCGCCCCGTGCTCGTCATGCACGCGCAGCGCCGTGCGGATCGCGCTCCGGGCCCCGCGCCGGTCGCCTCGGGCCAGCCTCAGCAGAGCCTCCGCGTGCCAGGCGCGGATCCGCAGCAGGGCCGGGCCGCGATGGCGCCGCCGGGCGGCCGGCTCCAGCTGCTCGCGAGCGCGACCGGCCTGGCCCCGCTCCGCGGCGAGGCCGGCCGCGAGCATCCGCGCCTCCACGCCGGTCAGCGCCCAGCCCGAGCTTTCCAGCGCGGCCGCGCACCGCTCGATCCGCGCGACGGTCACGCCTCTGCCGCCGGTTCTGGCGATCGACGCCCGCACCGCCACGAATCGCGCCATCGCCACCCAGTCCGGGCGGCGCTGCCGGGCGAAGTCGCGGGCCGCCCTGCGCGCCACCTCCGCCGAGGCGGTGTACTCGCCGCTCAGGTAGGCCGTTCGGGCCAGGACCAGTCGTGCCTCGGGCAGGCCGATGGCGCGCCGCCTGAGCTCGAACTCGGCGACCGCCTCCTGGGCGGCCTCGGCCGCCTCGGCGATGAGGCCGGCCGAGAGCAGCAGCTCGGCTCGGTCGACGAGAGTCCAGCACAGCTGGTGGGTGCCCAGGGCGCGGAACCGGCGCTCGGCGAGATCCAGCCGCAGCAGCGCGGTGGGGACATCGCCGCGCATCGCGCTGACCCAGCCACGATTCTGCTGCACGATGGCCATGGAGAGATCGAGGTCCAGCTGTTCGCAGTGCGCCTCGGCTTCGGCCAGATCCGTCTCGGCGGCCGCGAACTCGTGCCGGTAGCCGTGGATGATCCCGCGGTTGGACAGCACCCGCTGCAGCCAGAGGCGGTCCCCGTCCCGCCGCAGGACCGGGACCGCGTTGCGGTAGCAGGCCAGCGCCTCCTCCGGCCGCTTGAGGAAGTTGAAGATCACGCCTCGCTGCGCCTCCGCGCGGGCCCGGCCGGATCCCCGCAGATCGCTCATCGCCGTGTCGATCTCCGCCATGGCCTGCTGGATGTGGCCCCGTACGCAGCAGACGAACGCCAGCCGTAACCGGGCCTCCGCCGCCAGTTCCGGCGCCCGCGCCTGGGCGGCGAGCTGAATCGCGGCTCTGAGGTGGCGGGCCGCGACGTCGAGGCTCGTGACGTGGAAGGCGGCGACGCCCATGGCCCGGGCCGCGACCGAGGCGAGCGCGAAGTCGCCGCTCGCTTTGGCCCGGCCGGCGACGCCGGACGCCACGATCATCAGCCGCGCCGGATCATCCTCCGCCTGCCGCAGCATTTCGGCCGCCAGATCCAGAGCGCTGATGTCCATCCCAGCAGTTTGTCGCGGAGTCCCGCCGCTGTGATGTATCAGCCGGGCGACAACCACTCTCTATATCGGGAGACGCCGCACTCGCAAAGAAGGGACAGTCGCGTGGCAGCCGAGAATTCCCGGATCGCACGCCGGGTGACCGAGTCGTTCCATGTCGATCAGATCGTGGTGGACCTGAAAGAGCAGGGCCTTGTGCAAGAAGCGCTGCGCGACCTGAAAATCGCACTGGCGGCCCTGCCGGAACACAACGATGCGCTCGGGCTCACGAGGCTCGAACTGGACGGGCTCGACGAGGCCCTGGCGAACCTGCAGGACAGGGCTGATCTCAAGGAGAGAATGGAGAAGGCGGGGGGAAAGACGTACGCCGGAGTGGCGAGCACTCCGCTGGACGAGCTGTTGTTCCACCTCCGCGAGAAATTCGCCGAAAAGCATTTCGGCTGGTACCCGGCGATGGCGAAGAACCGGATGTGCGAAAGCATTGAGGCCGCGCCGTACCACGGCGGCAGCTTCGGCCATCCGAAAAGAGCCGCCGCGTTCAGGCTGCCGCCGCAAACGCCGCAACGGGATCGCCGGATACGCATTGGCGTGTTCGATACCCGGCTGTTTCCCCATCCCGGCCTGGACGGGCGGTACGAATCGGCACCGGATGCTCTCATCGAACAAGAAGAGGGGACAATGCTTCCCTCGTTCGCCGGGCACTGCCTCCTGGTCTGCTCGATCGCCGCCGAGCGGGCGCCGGCGGCGGAATTCGTCATCAAGCCGGTGCTCGACGAGCGAACCCTCCTCACCACGGCGTGGGAGGTGGCCAAGGCCATGGTGGAGAGCTTGAAGGACGACCTCGACATGTTCGTCCTGGCCCTGGGCGGCACCTCGGCCGACGGGCAGGAACCGCTGGTGCTGCGGCGCGCCTGCGAACGGACCGCCGGCGTGGTGAAAGTGGCGGCTCTCGGCAACCACGCCGACCTGCCGACGTCAAGCCCGCGCAAGCCTCCCGCCGCGACACCCATGTGGCCGGCCGCCAGCTCCACCGTGATCGCGGTCGGCGCGGACGACGATCTTGGTAAGGCGGCCTTCTTCTCGCCCCGCCTGGACCAGGCGGTCTGGGCCGATGTCATGGCGCGCGGAACCGGGAGACGTGGCCTGTTCCTGCCCGGCGAAGTGCAACTGGTGACCGTGGACCACGCCCGGGGCCAGATGGTCGACCTGCCCGAGATCGAGGACTTCGGCGAAGGCTACGCGACCTGGGACGGAAGCTCTTTCGCCACCGCGGACGTGGCGGGCTTCATCGCGGGACAGGCCGGAGCGCAGGGCGGCACCGTCGCGGAGGCGGCGAACGAGCTGCTTCTCTCCTCGACGCGACCGGTATTCAGCTCGCAGGACATCAGGGTGGTTCGACGATAGCGAACCGCCGGTGCCGAAAGGAGAGCACGATGCCCGACCACTCGCCGGTCGAAGCTCTCGTCGTCCGGGCCCGCGCCGGTGACCAGAACGCGTGGGACGAGCTGGTCAAGCGCTACTCGCCCATGGTGTGGTCGATCTGCCGGGGATACCTGGCCAGCCGACAGGACATCGATGACGTGGCCCAGCGCGTGTGGTTGCTCACCGTCGAGCACCTGTCCGGGGTGCGCCAGGCGGATCGTTTCGGCTCGTGGCTCGCCACCACCACCAAACACGAATGTTTCCGCACTCTCAGGGCACGACGTGACCATCTGAACGTCGAGCTTCCCCCGGACATCACCATGTATCCCGATGACAAGTCCCTCAGCATGGACCAGACGCTGGAAGCAGCCGAACGGGACGCGGCGTTACGCGCAGCCTTCGCCCGGCTGTCCCCGGCGTGCCAGCGCCTAATCTCGCTCCTCATCCAGGACGTCCCCTACGCGGAGATCAGCGCACGCCTCGGGATACGGATCGGGAGCATCGGCCCGACCCGGGCACGCTGCCTGGCCAAGCTGCGCGGCGATCCGGAACTCGCCGCGCTGATGGATGCCGGGACACCGGCACCGGGCGGTGACCGACGTGGCTGAGCGATGGGACGTTGAGGGATTGGATGACGACGAACTCCTCGGCCTGCTGGCCGCCGCGCTGAAAGCCGAAGAGGTCGTCCCGCGTGACTTCGTCGAGGCCGCCAAGACCGCGTACGCCTGGCACGGCATCGACGCCGAACTCGCCGTTCTCGCCTACGACTCGGCCCAGCACGAGGAAGACCTCGCGCTGACCCGCGCCGACACCGCCCATCTCCATTCCCTGGCCTTCCGGTCGGCCGAACTGACCATCGAGATCGAGGTCACGGAGCGAACGCTGGTCGGCCAGCTGGTGCCGCCCCGGCCCGGGACGGTCCGGATCTGGGTCGAATCCGGCTGGGGGCCGGAGACGCCGGTGGACGAGGTGGGCGGGTTCACCATCACCGCCAAGCCGGTCGACCGGTTCCGGCTGTGGTGCCGCTGCCCCGGCATCGCGGACGTGATAACGACCTGGGCGACGGTGTGACGTTTTCAGCCGGTCGGTACGGACGTCCGGCCGGTCAGCATGATCGGCAACGCGGCCATGGCCGGGGCCAGGGCGAACAGGATGACGGCCAGGACCGGATCGCCGTTGTTGTCGATCGCGGCGAAGGCCGCCGCCAGGGCGTACGCCACGACCGACGAGGCCAGGAGTGGCGGGCCGGCTTTCCAGCGGGTCCAGGTCGCCGCGAAGGAGAGCAGGAGCAGGAGCTGGGCGGCGAGCATGGCCAGCATGGAGCGGTAGGTGGCGTCGGGGGCGTCGTCGGTCAGGTTCTGGATGGACACCAGAAGCCAGGGGGCGACTGTCACCAGTCCCAGTAAGGAACACCAACGACGAGGCATGGGCACCATCCAAGGCGGGGCGGAATCGCCACCATTGGGTGAGTATTACCTATCCCAAGGCGGTAAATCGAGCGCCTGTCGGGACCAGGGTGGGACAAATCCTATTTTGGGGCTTTCCAAATGGCTCTCCGGCTGGTCTTCCCGGATGTTAATGGTGGAAGCAGACTTGTGGGCGTTTGGGGGAGGTGCCGGTCAGTTCCTTGATGCCGCGGCGGATGTCCTGCGCGAGCAGGGAGACGACGTCGCGGCTGATCCCGTGGCGGACGAGGACGCGTTGCACGACCGTTTCCTGGCGGTCGGGGGGCAGCGGGTATGCGGGGACCTGCCAGCCTCTGATCCGAAGCTGGGTGGAGAGGTCGTAAAGGGAGAAGCCCGCGTCCTCGGTCGTGGTGTAGCAGACGGCGGGAAGGGCGCCGTCGCCGCCGTACAAAAGGGTGAAAGGGCCCATGCGCTCGATCTGTCCCGCGAGGTGGGCGGCGGTGTCCAGGCAGACGCGCTGGATCGCCGTGTAGCCCTCGCGGCCGAGGCGCAGGAAGTTGTAGTACTGGGCGACGATCTCCCCGGCGGGGCGGCTGAAGTTGAGGGCGAACGTCGGCATCTCGCCGCCCAGGTAGTCGACGCGGAAGACGAGTTCCTCCGGGAGCAGGTCGGCGGTGCGCCAGACCACCCAGCCGACGCCGAGCGGGGCGAGGCCGTACTTGTGGCCGGAGGAGTTGATCGAGGCGACGCGGGGGATCCGGAAGTCCCATTCCAGCTCGGGCTGGACGAAAGGCGCGATGAATCCGCCGCTGGCGGCGTCGACGTGGAGGGGGATGTCGAGGCCGGTGTCGGCCTGGATGGCGTCCAGTTCGGCGGCGAGGGCGGCGACCGGCTCGTAGTCGCAGGTGTAGGTGACGCCGAGGATGGCCACCACGCCGATGGTGTTCTCGTCGACGTGGTCGCGGAGCTGATTCGGCCGCAGGCCGGTCGCGCCGGGCTCCAGTGGAACCTGCCGGAGTTCGACGTCGAAGTAGCGGGCGAACTTCTCCCAGCAGACCTGGACCGGGCCGCACACCAGGTTGGGTCGTCCGGTGCCGCGCCAGCGCCATTTCAGGGCGAGTCCGGCGAGCATGGCGGCCTCGCTCGATCCCGTCGTCGAGCAGCCGATCGTACGCGCGCCGCTCGGGCTGTTCCACAGGTTGGCCAGGATGTGCACGCACCGGGACTCGATCTCCGCGGTCTGCGGATACTCATCTTTGTCGATCATGTTCTTGCCGAGGCAGTCGTCCATCAGGCGGTGAATTTCCGGTTCCGTCCAGGTCGTGCAGAAAGTGGCGAGATTCTGCGCGGAGTTGCCGTCGAGGGCGAGTTCATCCCGGATCAGGGCATAAACCGTGCGAGGGTCGCTGGGCTCTCGGGGAATGACGAATTTGGGCAGGGTTCGCCCGCCAAGATGTCCGGAGTAGATGTCCTGGTACTCATTCTCGGCGAAATCAGTGGCGTGGAGCATTCCCAGGTCCTGCCCGTTTCACCGGCCAGGGCATCCTTATGCAGCCGCAAGAGTGTATGAAATGTTTTACGGGGCGTTGTCATATCGAAGATGGCGGCCCTTCCGAAGGCGTGGCGGGCCTCGGATTTCCCGGGCTGGGGATCTTGGCGAGTTCGCCTCACGTATGCCAGGCTCCGGGTGTCCGCAAAATCTATTTGGGGGACTTGTGAGAGTTCTGGGCGGTCCGTTGCGGGTGCCTGTCGTGCTGGCGTACGCGGCTTTCGTGCTGGTCGGGTTGAGCGCCGGCGCCAACGGGGTGGTGCTGGCGGCGCAGATCGGCGACTACGAAGTCGACAAGGCGACGATCGGGATCACCTTCTTCACCTTCTCGGCCGGGTTCATGCTCGCCGGGGCCACCTCGGGGGCGCTGATCCACCGGCTGGGGACGCGGTACGCGCTGGCCGTGGGTGGGGGCGCGTTCCTGGCGGCGTCCCTGTACATGGCGATCCGGCCGTCTTTCGTGGGGCTCGTCGCGGTTCAGGTGCTGGCGGGGTACGGCACGGGATTGATGGAATCGGTGCTCAACGCGTACCTGGCCGAGCTGCCGTCGGCCACGACGCTGCTCAACCATCTGCACGCGTTCTTCGGGGTGGGGGCGCTGCTGGGGCCGTTGCTGGCCGCCTGGTTGGTGGGATTCCTGCCGTGGACGGCGGTCGTGCTGGTGCTGGGGCTCATCACCGTGCCGCTGATCATCGGATTCCTGGTCAGCTACCCTCGCCGGGAGACCGGAGCCGGCGAGGAAGCCGAAGTGCGGCCACGATTGTTGCCGGTCGTGCTGCGTACCCCGGTCGTGCTGCTGGCGTCGCTCTTCCTGGCCGTGTACGTCGGGCTGGAGATCGGCGTCGGCAACTGGGGATTCACGTTCCTCATCGAGGAGCACGCGCAGCAGGAACTGGTCGCCGGATACACCGTCAGCGGATACTGGCTCGGGTTGACGCTGGGCCGGTTCCTGATCAGCCCGATCGCGGTCAGGTTCGGGATCGGCGCCGGTGGGATGACCTTCGGCTGCCTGGCCGGGGTGGCCGCGTCCGCGCTGCTGATCTGGGTGGCGCCGGTGTTCGCCGTGGCCGGAGTCGGGTTCGTGCTGCTCGGGTTCTTTCTCGGGCCGATCTTCCCGACCGCCATGGCGGTGGTGCCCAACCTGACCTCGGATCGGCTGGTGCCCACCGCCATCGGCGTGATCAACGGATTCTCGGTCGTCGGCGGCGCCGCGCTCCCGTGGCTGGCCGGGGCCATCGCGCAGGGCGTCGGCGTGTGGACGCTGATGCCGTTCGCCGTCGTCCTCGCCCTGGTGCAGGTCGTGTTGTGGCGAATGATCGTCAGCCGCTGGCGCTGAGCACCGGAAAATGCGTTGGGCGCGGCCGGGGGCCGCCGGTAGCTTCTGGGCCATGAAAGCGGTAACTGAGCAGGAGATTCGTGGTTCGTTCATCAACTGCTCCAAGGGTGAGGCCAAGCGGCTGGCCGTGCCGAGGGATCTGGCCGATCGGCCGTGGGAGGATCTGGACTTCCTGGGGTGGCTCGACCCCGGCGCGCCCGATCGCAGCTACCTCGTCACCGAATACGGGGACCAGCTGATCGGGGTGGCGTTGCGGTTTCCCGGGCAGGCGCGGGCGTTCCTGCAGCGGACCATGTGCTCCTTGTGCCAGACCACGCATCCCGGGAACGGGGTGTCGCTGATGACCGCCCGGAAGGCGGGTCTGGCCGGGCGAGAGAACAATTCCGTTGGTTTGTACATGTGCACCGACATGGCCTGCTCGCTCTACGTGCGCGGAAAGAAGATCCCGGACGTGGGCGGGCGGTTCGAGGAGTCGCTGACCGAGGCCGAGCTGATCGAGCGGACCCGGAACCGGCTGACGGTGTTCCTGGGCAAGCTCTTCAGCTGATCGGGGCTCCGATCACGACGGTGGCGTCCAGGTCGTCGGAGCCGGTCACCCGGGGGACCAGGCCGCCGCGGGCGATCGCCTCAGCGGTGCTGGCGGCCTGGCGCGCGCTCGTCTCGACCAGGAGGTGGCCACCCGGGGCGAGCCATTCCGCGGCCTGGGCGGTCACCCGGCGGACCACGTCCAGGCCGTCCGCGCCGCCGTCGAGGGCGATCATGGGTTCGTGCACGCGGGCTTCGGCGGGGAGCAGGCCGATCGCGCCGGTGGGGACATAGGGGGCGCTGGCCACCAGGATGTCGACGCGTCCGCGCAAGTTCCGGGGGAGCGGGTCGTAGAGGTCGCCCTGGTAGACCGGGGTATCGAGGTTGCGCCTGGCGCACCGTACCGCGATCGGGTCGATGTCGACCGCGTGCAGCTCGACCTGGCCGAGGGCGGCGACCAGGGCCGCGCCAACCGCGCCCGAGCCGCAGCACAGGTCCACGATCACGGCCCCGCCGCCGGTCAGGGCCAGCGCCCGCTCGACCAGGAATTCGGTACGGCGCCGGGGGACGAACACCCCCGGATCCACGGCGATCCGCAGACCACAGAATTCCGCCCAGCCGAGGACATGCTCCAGCGGGAGCCCGGCGACGCGCCGGTCGACCATACCCGCGAGATCATCCGGGGTTCTGGCGGTGGAGACGAGCAGTTCCGCCTCGTCCTCGGCGAACACGCAGCCTGCGGCGCGCAGCCGGATGACGATGGCGGGCAAGGTGAGAAGCGACATAGAAGCCTTCCGGGGATGCCGAAGGGCGCTCTCGATGTCACCTAGAAACGGCCACGAGAGGAGAGCACCCGGCCTGATCTGGCGGTAATGGGTCTCACCTCCTTCGTACGTAGGGCCAGACTACCTGACGCGTCGGCCTCACGCAGGCTTCTGGCCTGGGCATCCGCTTGACCGGGATCACTCGTCCGGGAATTCGGGTCATGCGGGATTTCGGCGACATGGTGCCGGCCGGGGGGCGGGCAGAACCTACTGGCGGAGCCCGGGGCGGGATTTCGGCGATCATGGTGCCGGCCGGGGGGCAGGCGGAGCCTACTGGCGGAGCCCGGGGCGGGATTTCGGGCGACCACGGCGTCGGCGGGGGCGGGCGGAGCCCGAGAA
>NZ_BLAF01000086.1:6866-41642 GCF_009687885.1 Acrocarpospora pleiomorpha | reverse complement strand
GGGATGTGTTGTAGGGGTTTGCGCTGGCCGAAGGGCGGGGCGAAGCCCCCGGAGTGGGCAATCCCGGGGGTCGGGGCGGAAGCCCCGGAACAAATCAAGGGTGGGCGGGTGGGAACAACCACGTGCTCCGGCTGCGGTTCGTACGAGAACCACGCGTTGATTGTCCTGAGATAGACCGAAACGGGCTGGGGTCGTGTCGTTGGCGAGTCTGTGGGGGTGGCGGGGTTAGCGTGCCGTCAAGGGTGCACGATCTGTCCCCGCGATCTGGTGGAATGAAGGGCTATGAGTTACCGGCTGGTGCGGCGTGGGGGTGTGGGGCGTGGGGTCGCTCCCGTGCTCGACGAGCATCAGCGTGCCGTGGTGGATCATCGGGGCGGGCCGTTGCTCGTGCTGGCGGGTCCGGGGACCGGTAAGACGACCACCCTAGTGGAGAGTGTCGTCGAGCGGATCGAAAGACGTGGAATCAATCCCGAACGCGTCCTGGTGCTCACCTTCAGCCGCAAAGCCGCCGGTGAACTGCGCGAACGTATCACCGCCCGGCTCCGGAGGACCACCAGAACCCCGCTGGCCCTGACCTTTCACAGCTACGCCTACGCGCTGCTCCGCCGTGAGGCCCTGCTCGCCGATGAGCCTCCGCCCCGCCTGCTGACCGGCCCGGAACAGCTTCTCGAAGTCCGCCGACTCCTGCATGGCGAACTCGAAGACGGTGCCAGGCTCTGGCCGGAACGTATGCGCGAAGGCCTCAAAACCCGAGGTTTCGCCGAAGAACTTCGCGACTTCCTGTCCCGCGCCGCCGAACGTGGCCTGGACGGCGACGCCCTCATCCACCTTGGCAGGACCCACGGCCGCGCCGACTGGGAAGCCGCCGGCCATTTCTCTTACAGGTACGAGGACCGCTTCGACCTCGACCCGACTCCCAGCCTCGACTACGCCGAACTCATCCGCGAATCCGCCGGCCTCCTCAGCCACGGCGAACCCCGCGCTCGCGAACGCGCCGCCTACGACTGGATCTTCGTCGATGAGTACCAGGACACCGACCCCGCCCAGGAGTCCCTCCTTCGCCAACTCGGGGGCCAGGGCCGCAACCTGGTGGCCGTCGGCGACCCCGACCAGTCCATCTACGGCTTCCGCGGTGCCGATGTCCAGGGCATCCTCAAATTTCCCGAGCGTTTCCGTACCATAACCGGCCAAGAGGCCCCAGTGATCGCCCTCCACCTCTCCCGCCGAAGCGGCTCCGACCTCTTGACGGCCTCCCGCCGAATCGCGTCCCGCCTCCCCTCTGCCCCCATGCCCACCAACGAACGAGACCTCTACATCCAGCCCACCCTCTGGGATATCCCAACCGAACCGGGGGTTCTCCCCACACACCCGCCCTTTTTGGACGCTGCCGCTGAGGGCCGCTCCTCGTTCGCCGGGCGTGGGGGTGAGCGCGGCCAGTCTGATGGCGATGCGTGGGTTGGAGGATCCTCCGGCTCTCCGGGCGGGTCTTCTTCATCTGCACCGTCACGTCCACCAATCGAGGGAGGGCCCTCAGCGGCAGCGTCGATAACGGGCGGGGTGGGGAGAAACCCTGTCCGAATCGTAGGGAAGAGGGGCGGCCATCGCGATTTGGTGGCGGCCGATGATGATGAGCCCGGGAGCGTCCGGGTGATCCTGGCGGATAGTGAGAGCCAGGAGGCGGCGGTCGTCGCGGATGTGCTGCGGCGGGCGCATTTGCTTGATGGCGTGCCGTGGTCGCGGATGGCTGTGCTGGTCCGGAGTGCTACCCGGCAGGTGCCGACGTTACGGCGGGCGTTGCTGACGGTGGGGGTTCCCGTCGTGGTGGCGGGGGATGAGGTTCCGCTGATCCAGGAGCCGGGGGTCCGGCCGCTGGTGACGTTGCTCCGGGCCGCGGTCCGGCCTTCGGCGCTGGATGTGGCCACGGCGGAGGAGTTGTTGACCGGGCCGGTGGGAGCCACCGACATGATCGGCGTACGGCGGCTGCGGCGGGCGCTCCGGATCGCGGAACATGAGGCCTTGGCGGCCGCCGCGCACGGGGAGGTGGTCGTGGTGGGCGACAGACCAGCCGTCGTCAGCGCGGGGGAGGAAGGCACCGACAGCCTGGGCGACGGGGAAGCCGATGGTTTGGGCGAGGACGAGAGGGGCGTTCGCGGCCTAGGCGAGCGGGATGCCGGTGATTTGGGTGATCGGAATGCCGATGGTCCGGGCGCGGGGGAGGAAAGTGCCGAGGGTCTCGGTGAGGGGCATGCGGGTGGTTTGGGAGCGGGGGGGAGGGACGCTGGCGGTCTGGGTGAGCGGGATGCCGATGGTTTGAGTGCCGGAGGTGCGGACGGTCTGGGCTCGGCGGAGCAGGGTGCCGACGGTCTGGGGCAGGAGGATGGGGCGCGGCAGCCGTTGTTGCCGTTTGGGATGCGGTCGTCGGATGAGATGCTGATCGCGGCGCTGCGGGATGAGCGGGAGTTGGGGCTGCTGGAGCCGCATGTGGCGGTGCCGGCGGAGCGGGTGGCGCGGTTGTTGAAGGTGGCGCGGGAGGCGGCGCGGAAGTCGGGGACGGCCGAAGAGGTGCTGTGGGAGGTCTGGCAGGCTTCGGGGCTGTCGGAGAAGTGGACGTCGGTCAGTCTGGGCGGGGGAACGCGGGGGGCGCAGGCCGATCGGGATCTGGACGGGGTCGTGTCGCTGTTCGACTACGCGGCCAAGTTCGTGGACCGGCTCCCGAAAGCGGGGATCGAGGTCTTTCTCGATGATCTCGTGGCGCAGGAGATCCCGGCCGACTCGCTGGCCGAGCAGGCGCCCGACGGCGAGGCCGTACGCATTCTCACCGCACACCGCTCCAAAGGGCTCGAATGGGACGTGGTGGTCGTCGCCGGCGTACAGGAAGGGATCTGGCCGGATCTGCGGCTGCGCGGGTCCCTGCTGGGCACTGAGACGCTTGTCGAGGTGGCCGGTGGGTCCGGGCTGGACGGGACCGACGCGGTCAAGGCGGCGCTGGGGTCGAAGATGCTGGCCGAGGAGCGGCGGTTGTTCTACGTGGCCGCCACCCGGGCCAAGCGCAAGCTGGTCGTCACCGCGGTGGGCGGCGAGGACGCCGAGGAGCGGCCGTCCCGGTTCCTGGCCGAACTGCTGCCGGGCGAACTCGAGGCGGCCACCGTGGACGACCGCGCCCGCTGGCTCAGCATGCCCGCCCTGGTCGCCGACCTGCGCGCCACCGTCTGCGACCAGTCCCGCCCGGAACCGCTGCGCCGCGCCGCCGCCCGCCACCTGGCCCGCCTGGCCGAAGCCAAGATCCCCGGCGCCGACCCCAAAACCTGGTATGCCCTGACCGAACTCTCCGACGACCGCCCCCTGGCCTGGCCCGACGACATCGTCCGCATCTCCCCGTCCGCCGTCGAGAATTTCACCAAATGCAGCCTGCGCTGGGTCCTGGAGACAGCGGTCGGCGCGAGCAGCGCCAGCGTCTCGCAGAGCCTCGGCACGATCATCCACGCGATCGCCGTGCTGGCCGCCGAGGACAATCCCGTCGACGCCCTCAGCGGCCGGTTGGACGAGATCTGGGACGAGCTCGACTTCGGCGGCCTCTGGTTCAACCGCAAGCAGCGGCACGTCGCCGAGCAGATGGTCGAACGTTTCCTCCGCTGGCACGCGGAGAACCCCCGCGAACTCATCGCCCCCGAGGAGGCGTTCACCGCCGTCGTCTCCGACGGCGTCGTCATCAAGGGCCGCGTGGACCGCGTCGAACGCGACGGCGAAGGCCGCGCGGTGATCATCGACATCAAGACCGGCACGAGCAAACCCAAAGACGACGAACTCGACCGGCACCCCCAGCTCGGCGTCTACCAGCTCGCCACCCTGCTCGGCGCGTTCAAACGCCACGGCCTGGTCGAGCCCGGCGGCGCCGCGCTTGTGCAACTCGGCAAGGCCGCGGGCAAGGACGCCAAGGAACAGCGCCAGGGCGCGCTCCGCGACGACCCCGACCCCGGCTGGGCCGAGGACCTGGTCACCACCGTGGCCGCCGGGATGTCATCCCAGCTCTTCGTCGCCAAGGTCAACGACGGCTGCCGCACCTGCGCCGCCAAGATCTCCTGCCCGGTCAACGACAGCGGAGGCCAGGTGTGCTGACTCCGGATGAGCTGGCCGTCAAGCTCGGGGTGCTGCCGCCCACGCCCGAGCAGGCCACCGTGATCGAGGCCGACCGCGAGCCGATGGTGGTCGTCGCGGGCGCCGGTTCCGGCAAGAGCGAGACCATGGCCGGGCGCGTGGTCTGGCTGGTCGCCAACGGGTACGCCAGGCCGGAGCAGATCCTCGGGCTGACCTTCACCCGCAAGGCGGCGGGCGAGCTGGCCGAACGGGTGCGCAAACGCCTGACCGGGCTGGTCTCGGCGGGTCTGATCGCCGAGCTGGAGACCGAGCCCACGGTTTCGACATATCACGCGTACGCCGCACGGCTGGTCACCGACCACGCGCTGCGCGAGGCGATGGAACCGACGATGCGGCTGGTGACGCCCGCCGTGGCCTGGCAGCTGGCGTCCCGCGTGGTCGGCCAGTACGACGGCCCGATGGATCACGTCGAGCTTGGCCCGGCCAGCGTGACCGCCGCCGTGCTCGAGCTGGCGGGCGAGCTGTCGGAGCATCTGCGCGAACCGGATGACGTCTACCGCACCGGCGACTGGCTGCGGGAACGGCTGGCGGCGCTGTCCGGGCGGGTCACGTTGCCGCAGCAGAAACCGGTCAAGGTGCAGCTGGTACGGGAGCAGTTGGTGCCGTTGGTTGAGGCGTACCAGCGGGTCAAGCGGCGGCGGGAGGTCATCGACTACGGCGATCAGATGGCGCTGGCGGCGAGGATCGCGGCGAATCATCCGGATGTGGGGGAGCTGGAGCGGGAGCGGTTCACGGTGGTGTTGCTGGATGAGTACCAGGACACCAGTCACGCCCAGCTTGTGCTGCTGCGCGCGCTGTTCGGTGGCGGGCATCCGGTCACCGCCGTTGGCGATCCCTGCCAGTCGATCTACGGCTGGCGGGGCGCGTCGGCGGGGAACCTGACGCGGTTTCCGGAGGATTTCCGTACCTCGCGTGGCGAGCTTGCTCCGATTCGGCAGCTTTCGGTGAGTTTTCGCAACGGTGAGCGCATTCTGGATGTGGCCGCTCGGGTTCAGGTGGAATTGCGCCGGGAGGCGACTGAGGTGCCCGTCCTGGTTCCGGGTGAGAATCGCGCCGATCGGGGTCGCGTGATCTGTGCTTTCCATGAGACCGCCGAGGACGAGGCCGCTTGGATCGCGGAGGGCATCGCTGGGACGCTCGGGCAGGAGACCGCGCCTGACGGCCTTCCGTGGGGGGAGGGCGAACGCGCTAAGGCGAAGTCCAGTGTGTTTGGGGGGGCGAATGCCGTACAACCCCAGGATGTGGCGATTCTTGCGCGCAAACGATCGCAGTTTCCGGCGATCCGGCGTGCGCTGGAAGCGCGGGATATTCCGGTGGAAGTCGTGGGGTTGGGCGGTCTGCTGACCGTGCCCGAAGTGGCGGATATTGTGGCGACGCTTCGGGTTATGTACGACCCGACTGCGGGCGACGCGCTCGTCCGGTTGCTTGCCGGGCCACGTTGGCGGATCGGACCGGCGGACCTGAAGGTGCTCGGGGAGTTGGCCCGGGAGCTGAACCATGACGCCGGGCACCGGCCCGGACAGGACCCCCTGCAGCAGGTTGTCGCCGATCTGGAGGCTGAGCGGGGCAGCCTGATCGATGCGCTGGACGAGTTGCCTGACCAGGAGGAGTGGCGGGCCAGGTTCTCCGAGCTCGCGCAGGAGCGGCTGCCCGCTCTGGCGCTGGAGCTCCGTCTGCTGCGCGCTCACGCCGGGCAGCCGCTGCCTGACCTGATAGGTGAGGTGGAGCGCAGGCTCGGTCTGGATGTGGAGGTGGCCGCCCGGGGTGGCAGCCCGCTGGCGGCTCGCGCCGACCTGGACGCCTTTCAGGACGCGGCCGGGCGGTTCGCCGGTGACGCGGAGGATCCCACGCTGGGCGCGTTCCTCGCTTACATCAAAGCGGCGGAAAGCGAAGAATTCGGCTTGGAGCAGGGTCGAGTCGGTGAGACCAACAGCGTGAAGCTGATGACCGTGCATGCGGCCAAGGGTCTGGAATGGCCGGTCGTCGTTGTGCCTGGCTTGTCCCAGCTGACCACGCAGCGCGGTGGTCTGGGGAAGGGCAGTATCTTTCCGGCGACTCCGGTTACCAACTCGCGGTGGACGGAGAATCCGCGCAAACTTCCCTACGTGCTGCGTGGGGACAGTGCTGATCTGCCCGAGTTGACCGGTCTCGATAAGGAGGCGCTGGCCGATTTCGACGAACGTTGCCGGGAACGGGACCTTCGGGAGGAGCGGCGGCTGGCGTATGTCGGGGTGACTCGTGCGCACTATCTGCTGATCGCCTCCGGTTACCGCTGGGGGAGTTCGTCCAAGCCGCTCGAACCCTCCGAATTCCTTCAGGAGATCAAGGAGCACGCCACCGCCGTGCCGCGCTGGACCGAGGGCGAGGTCGACGAGAACCCGCTGCTGGCGGAGCCGCCGGAGGCCAACTGGCCGCAGGTGGTCGTCCGGGATGCCATCAGGGAGGGGGCCGACATGGTCGCCGAGGCGATGGATGGGTTGTCGGAGGAAGGTCAGGGTGAGGTGAAGGAGTGGGAGCGTGAACGGATGCGCTCGTGGTCGCGCGACACCGAACTCCTGCTCCGCGAACGCGATCGTCGGCGCGAGTCCGGCATTGTCGAACTTCCGGTGCGGCTGTCGGTGTCGTCGCTGGTCACACTTGCCGAGGATCCGTCGGGTTTCGCCAGACAGATCCGCCGTCCGCTGCCGCGCAAACCCGCTCCGCTGGCCCGCCGGGGCACGTCCTTTCACCGCTGGCTGGAGTCCCGCTGGGGACAGCAGCGCCTGCTCGACGACTTCGAACTGCCCGGAGCGGCCGACGCGATCTCCGAGGCTGATCTACGCCTCACGGAGTTGCGCGCCAGGTTCGAGGAAAGCCGCTGGGCCGACCAGACACCGGTCGACCTGGAGGTCCCATTCGAGACCGTGATCGCCGACCGGCTGGTCCGTGGCCGGATGGACGCCGTCTTCCGGGAACGAGACGGATATGTCGTAGTCGACTGGAAGACCGGCGAACGCCCCCGAGGCGGAGCCGCTCGCACGGCCGCGATCCAGCTGGCCGCATATCGGCTGGCCTGGGCGCAACTCTCCCGCACCCCACTGGAGAAGGTCGGCGCCGCCTTCCACTATGTACGGGCGAACCAGACCGTCCGCCCAGTCGACCTCATGGAATCCGAAGACCTAACCGCCCTGATCTACGAAATTCCCGAAATGTAGTGAAAATCAGGCTTTGGGTGCATCAGGAAGTCATGGTGAGAGATATTCCAGGCGTACGCCCCTGCCATCCCAAACGCCACAACATCCCCCACCTCCAACGACACCCTGACCCGCCGCGCGAAGACATCCTTAGGCGTGCACAACTGCCCTACCAGCGTGACCGTCTCTTCGGGCCCTCGTAGAGAGCCTCCAGTCGCGGACATCTCGGGTTGGTTGAAAAAACCTGCAGTTGTGGCGCCTCTTTCGGGCGGGTTGGAGGAGCCCGCAGTTATGGCCCGCTCCTCCGGACGCTCGAAGGAGTCTGCGGTTGTGGCGCCCCTTTCGGGCGGGTTGGAAGAGCTCGCAGTTATCGCCCGCTCCTCCGGATGCTCGAAGGAGCCTGCGGACATCCTCCCCAGACGGTCGGAATAGCCTGCGTTTGTGGACTGCTCCTCCAGGTGGTCAGAAGAGCTGAACACGATGAATGGCTGATTATGGCCCTTGGTGACGGGTGTGCGGAGATGGTGTGTTCCGCCGGTGAGGATGGCGAATAGTTCGCCGTGTACCCGCTTGATGTCGAGGACCTTGGTTAGATACCAGCCGCAATACGCGGTCATCGCTCGTCCGGGTTCGATTCGGAGTTTTTCCGGATACCCGGCCAGACCCCGGCCGTATTCCAGCCAGTCGAATCGTCGTTCCGGGTCCTGGTAGTCCACGGCCATGCCGCCGCCCAGATTGATCTCGGTAGCGCCGATCTGCCGGGCGTACCCGATTATCGCTGTCGCCAGCTTGAGCAGGTCTGGGGCGTCAAGGCCGCTGGCCAGATGCGCATGTAGGCCGCGAAACCGCACCGGACCGCTGATAAGTCGCAGGCATTCCTCGATACCGGTGGGATCCATGCCGAACGGTGTAGCCCCGCCGCCCATGGCGAGGGCGGCTCCGCCCAGTGGCACGTCCAGATTGGCGCGCAGCAGGACGTCCACAGGCTGTGATCGCTGGAGCAGCCGCCGCAATTCACCGGGGCTTTCCACATGAAGCCGGTAAGGGCTGAGATCCAATTCGGCGTCGGTTTTGCCGGGCCCGCCGAAGGCCATCCTGGCTTTCGGCAGCACTGATCGCACGTGTGCGAACTCACCCCCGGATGACACCTCGAACCCATCCACATGCGGCGCGATCACCCGCAACAGCATCGGATCCGGGTTCGCTTTGACGGCGTAATAGATCTCAATCCCCGGCAACGCCCGCCGTATCGCCTCCGCATGCGCGTCCAACCCGGGCAGATCGTAGACATATGCCGGAACGTCCCCCAGTCGCTCGGCATACTCACGAAGGCCTGTCCGGGCATCAAGGGGAGGTCGAGGGATAGACGCGCGATCCGGGTCGACCCGGTCTCGACCGTTGGGGTGGTCGGGTCGCGGGTGATTCCCGCTCTTGATAGTCGGGGCGGTGAGGTCGTCATTGGGTTGCGGGTTCATCCGGTCTTGGCCGTTGGGATCGTCGGGTCGCGGGTGAATCCGGCTCTTGGTGGTCGGGGCGGTGGGGTCGCCGTCGGGTTGGGGGTTCATGCGGGCCTCGACAGTGGGTTGGCCACTGGCACGTAGGTGGCGGTTCGGTCGGCGGCGCGGGACCAGCGGACGGTCAGGTTGGCTTTGGCGGGGAGGGGGACGCCGGCGAGTAGGTCGGCTAGCGGGGGTGGCCAGCCGCGGCTGTCGGCGTAGGAGGTGAGGAGGTCGCGGGCGGCCGCCCACAGGTCGCGGAGCGTGAGGGGGCCTTCGAGGGTGGCTGCGATCTCGGCCAGGTGGTTGACGAACAAGCAGTAGACGACTCGGTTCCAGCCGCGTTCGGCGTCGTACTCCAGTGCGGCCGCCACTTCTGGAGCAAGTCCCGATAAATCATGACCGACGAGTTTCGTCCCTTCCAGGTCGCGAAACACGGCCTCCACCGGCATGCCTTCACTGTCGAGACCGACGAGCACGTTCTGCAGATGCGGCTCCAACACCACCCCATGCCGGAAATATGCATCCAACACGGGCAACGCCACCCGCTCCACATACGCCACCCACCACGCCATCGGATCCGCCCGCCGCGGCTCCCGCACGGCCAGCGCCCCCGCCAGCACCGGCGTCACCCCGCTCCCCGAACGCCCCCACGGACTGCACCGCACCAGCACCCCGAGCCCTTCCAGCAGCGCGGTCCCCAGATCCGCCGACCGATACCCCGGCTCCGGCAGCCACCGCGTCCCCGGAAACGCCTCCGCCAGATCCGCGAACACCGGCTCCAGCCGCCGCGACAACTCCACCGACCCGGACAGCTCATACCAGGCGTTTTTCCGCACGCAGTTGGTGATCCGCACATCCAGGCTGAACTTCAGGCACTTGTCCAGATCCGGCTCGTAGACCGTGCGCACCGACGAGGTGGGCGTCGAAAGTCCGGACGTGAAACCGAGATCGATCAGCCGTCCGTCCATCGGCAGGTCGAGCAGTTCGTACTGCCAGGGGTGAACGGGCAGCAGCACATACCCCTCCGGAGCGGTCCCCAGCCGATCCAGCGCACTCGGGTCGCCCTCCTCGACCACCAGATCGGCCCGAACCCCCAGCAACCGCAACGGAAACCGTGCGTACGCCTCCGGCGCGTAGCTCAGCCAGTCGCCCTTCGCCGCCATCCGCGCCTTGGGCGTGGGATGAAACGCGTGCCCGAAGAGCAGCGACTGCTCGGAAGCGAGCCACGGATCCTGCGACGGCGCGACCTCCTCCCGAACCAGGGCCAGCACCTCCAGTACGGATCTGCTGGACGCCACCTGCTCGGCGAATTCCGGATTGTCCCCACCCAGCTCCGTCATGATCAGCTCGACCAGCGTTGTGGAGCTCAGCGGTTCCCAGACCCCGTCATGCAGCCACTCACCGCGCTCCAGGCGCAACGCGATCCCGCCACTCGTCTGGGTCCGCAACCACCTGCCGCTCAGCTCCAGCAGGAGATGGTCGTCCGACGGCCATACCCGCCCGCGCGGCCCGGCCACTTCACGCACGCAACACCGCAACAGCGCGGCCACCGTGGCTCGCTCCGCGATCTCCGCAGCCGACTCCGCGATCGAGTCGACACGGTCGGCGACAAGGCGGTTCATGGATTTACACGCTCCTTTGCGTGATCAGCAGATAGTTGGGGCCACTGGTGCCGTAGAACTTGTTGATATCCCTGGCGCCGGTGCGGTGCTTGTCGACCAGAGTGCCTGCGGTGACCATCGACTTGCCCACCAGTCTGGCCGCGTCCAGGGTTCTGGCCCTGAGCAGCCTGGCCGTGGGGTCGTCGCCGAAGGCGTCCAGGGCTTCGGCGAGGATCTCCCGCACCAGGTCCGCTTCGCCGAGCGCGCCGACCGTGATCGCGGCCGCCGCCAGATGCAGGGTGATCGTGACGAACACGTCGGCGAGCGCGTGCGGGTCGTCGGTGAACATGCGCTGATCCCCAAACGCGGGCACCTCAAGGCCGGAGGCGGCCAGCCGGTCCGGTGCCGCCAGCAGGCCGTCGTTGTCCTTGACCAGCAGGTGCATCGGGCCATCGCCGAAGACGAGGGCGAGGTTCTGCTGGTGGGCTTCGAGCGCGATGCCGTACCGGACGAAGAGCGTGACATTCCAGGCGAACAGGACGGACAGGTAGTCCCTGAGCAGGGCGGTGATATCCCCCCGGTAGTGACGGTCGGCGAGATCGGGTAGCACGCCGGGGGCGGCCAGCGCCGCCACCGAGACGATCTCGCCTTCCGGGAGGCGGCGGATCATCCAGGCCAGATACTCCTCGCCCGCGTGCCCGTAGGTCTGCTCATCGGCGAGCAGCACACGCAACCCGGGCTCCCGATCGAGCACCCCCCGCAGCAACCATTCGGCCTCGGCGCCGTCCCTGAGCGTCCCCGGCCGGATCGACCTCCGATTCCGCGCCCCCAGCGTGCTGGTCGCCAACGGCAACTTCAGATGGGTACGCGAATCCACCTCCACCGTCCGCATCGACAACGTCGGCCGCACCCGCAGATACGGCACCGGCCCCATGATCACCCCAGGCAGACTCCCCACCGACAACGGATGCACAGGAAACAGCACATGCGCCCCCAACTCCGGCAACCCGACCTCGGAGAACCCCGGCCAGAACTCCCCAACCCCCCGCGAGATCACGGCGTCCTCGGGAACAGCCGCCCACCGCAACTCAAACACCGGCGAGAACTCCGGGGCGTACGCCAACAACTCCGCCGAACTCAGCCCCGACCGGCATCGCGCTGTCGGATAAATCGGATGATCGACACACGCCGCCAACGACTCATATCCGATCGTCGTCCGATCGATCTGGATCTTCTCGCGCCGCAGGACACCGGGGTTCTCCCACCCACCCAGCCCTTTGTTTTCCCCCGGGCTCCGCCCGGCCCCGCCGCCGCCCCTTCCCGGGCTCCGCCCGACTCCGCCATTTCCGGCATGGCCGTCCCTTTCAGGGCTCTGATCGATTCCGCCATTTCCGGTGTGACCGCCCTTCCCCGGGCTATGCCCGACTCCGCCATCACTAGCCGGGAGATCCGCGAGGAGACCGGACTCGATGTCGTGCGCGGCGTACAAATCGAGGGCGAGTAATGTCTCCCGGCATTCCTCGGCGAATGCCGCCACGCCTGCGGTGTCTTCGGGTTCGGCGACGTCGGCCAGGGTTTCCAGGACCTCGTCGAGCTCCAATTCCTCATCAGAAGACACGACGAAGTCCTGAAATAGGCCAGCGAAACCACCCGATGTCAGGCGGACCCTGCGTCCGGAGGCCAATTTTAGGGCGACCCCGGTCTTGTCGCGGGTGACCCGCGCTGCCAGCCCGCCGTAGTCCTCCCGCAGCAGCGCGTTCAGCACCCGCGCCGCCAAGTACGCCTCCCGCGCCGGGACCGCCCGCCCGCCCCGCCGTCGCGGCAGCGAGATCATGAGATCACCCATGGTTGCTCCTCACGGAACCGGCGCACGGCGTCGTCGACGGCCGCCGGATCGGGCGCGACCACCCGGAGCAGCCCCAGGTAGTCGCGGTTGGTATGGGTGAGCTGCACGTAGTCGCCCAGCGCCCGAAGCGGGTTGTGCCAGACCCGCGCGGACCCGATCGCCAGCTCCTGCGCGGGCGGCGCGGCGACGATCGTCCCGCTCCGATCAGCGAGCAGACTGACCGTGGCACCGTGCCCCATGCGACCGGGCGCGATGACTCCCTGCGCCATGTCGCCGTGGGTGACGGCTTCCTTCGCCGTGCCGCCGTGGGTGATGGATTCGTGCGCTGTGCCGCTGTGGGTGATGGATTCCCGCGCGGAATCCTGTGTCCCGGCACTGTCGGCTCGGGTGCCTCGATGTTGCCCATCCCGCGTTCCGGCATCCTTCCCAGCCGCTATGCCTTCGGGCGATATTTCGCCTAAATCGGCAATCGGCTCCCCGGCGTGCAGTCGCAGGATCCACTCGAAAAGTGGGATGTTCAGGAGGTCGGCGAGGAGGAAGTCGCAGTTGTCGCCGATGACGCGGTAGTTGATCTCGATGATTCGGGGGCCCGCGGCGGTCAGGACGTATTCGGTGTGGCAGGCGCCGAAGCCGACTCCGAGGGCGTTCAGCGCCGCCAGGACATGTTCCCGACCCGGACCGTCAGGCTCCCAATCCAGACGCTCCTCGATGAAATGCGGCAACGGCCCCAATGTCGTGCGATATCCGCCCAGCACCCGGATCTCCTGCCCGTCCCCAAACGTCTCCAGGGTCAGCAGCGGGCCTTCCAGGTACTCCTCCGCGACCAGGGTCTCGCCCGGACGCCGTGCCTTGATCGCCGACGCGGCGGTCCACAGTTCGCGCGCGTTCCGTGCCAGGATCACGTCCTCACTCGCCACACCCTCCCGTGGCTTGATCACCACGGGGCCGTGCCATTCCAGGGGTGGCGGATCGCCGGGCGACAGCCGTACAGAACGGACCGACTCCACCCCGGCCAGGGCGAGCGCGCGGCGCGTTAGGGACTTGTTCTTGGTCGTCAGGCACGCTCGCCAATCCTTACCAGGCAGGCCGAAATAGGACGCCGCGAGGGCGATCTCCGCCTGGATATGGTCGGAATTGGTGAACACCACGTCCGGGGGATGGTGCCGGGCGATGGTGTCGATCAGCGCTCGGGTGTCCCGGACGCCGGTCCCGATCGTCTCGTGCCCGGGGTATCGTTCGGGCCGGTCGGTCAGGATCGTCACGTCCCAGCCGAGCGCGTCCGCCGCGGGCAGGAACCCGGAGATGACCGAATCGGTGGGATTGAGCGTGGCAAGGTACAGCCGCAACGAAGTCCCCTGAGGTAAGGCTTACCTAACTCGGCCATCGTAGTCGATCACTCACTGGCGTGCGGGGAATCCGTGGAGCCGGGTCCATTGTGGATACCGAGATGAGGAAGGATAAAGCCTGTGGAGATCTCTGAGGGCCTACTCGGGCCACTACTCCTGGCGCGTAGCACGATCGACCGGTCCGCGGTGCTGCGCCAGGACACCGCTTGGCTGGAACGTGCCTGGGCCGAAGACAGGACCCGAGTGGTGCTGGTCCGCAAGGGAGAAACCCTGGTCAGGCGGCATGAGGGGGGTTCGGACCTGGTCCTGCTCCCGCCTGGACAGGCCCCCGCGGGCCAGCGATACCTGCTCGGCGTGGACGCCACGAACATCGCCTATTTCGCAGTTCACGCCGAACTTCCGGAAATATCCGGCGCGGAGGTGGCGGGGTTGCGGCAGGCGGGGGCGCTGCTCGGCGACCGGGACGCCGGTCTGCTCGTCTACGCGGTCGCCCTGGAGGCCTGGCACGGCACCCACGAGTTCTGCCCGCAATGCGGCAGCCGTACCGAGATAACCGCGGGCGGGCACGTCCGCACCTGCCCGCAGGACGGCAGCCAGCACTTCCCCCGGGTCGACCCCGCGGTGATCATGGCCGTCTACGACGACGACGATCGCATCCTGCTCGCCCGCGGCCCGCAGTGGCCGGAAGGCCGAATGTCGGTACTCGCCGGATTCGTCGAACCCGGCGAATCCCTCGAACAGGCCGTCATCCGGGAAGTCCTCGAAGAGGTCGGCGTCACCGTCAAAGCCCCGCGCTACCTCGGCAGCCAGCCCTGGCCGTTCCCGCGCAGCCTGATGCTCGGCTTCTTCGCCCGCGCCGCCACCACCGAACTCACCCGAGACCCCGAAGAGATCGCCGAAGCCCGCTGGTTCACCCGCGCCGAACTCCTCGCCGCCCTGGAAAGCGGCGACCTGCGCCTGCCGCCCCCGGTCTCGATCGCCCGCCGGCTGATCGAGACCTGGTATGGCGACACGCTCAGCGGTGACTGGTGACTATAACCCCAGCCGCGCCTTCACCTCGATGACCGACGGATTGGTGAACGCCGTCCCGTCCGGAAAAACCACGGTCGGGACGGTACGGTTCCCGTTGTTGACGCTCATCACGAACTCGGCCGCGTCCGCTTCCCGCTCGATGTCGACCTCCCGGTAGGAGATGCCTTCCCGGGTCAACTGGCTCTTGAGCCGCTTGCAGGGGCCACACCAGGTGGTGGTGTAAACCGTGAGCGCCATGTTCGTCCCTTTCCTTAGGCCGACATTGGCAACACGGCGAGGATCGTTCATGTTCCCGGTGATCGTCAGTAGGCCAGCCGCGCGATGATCCACGACTGCACCGACTCCGCCACGCCCGGCGCCCGGTAGAGCGGGCTGCTGTGCTGGACGCCGGGAACCGCCCGGATGTTCATCGCCACCCCGACCTCGTTCAGCGCCTGCTTCAACATCTCACTCTGGTACGGCGGTACGAACTCCTCGGTCGAGTGCACGCTCAACATCGGCGCGTCCTGCGGGGTGGCGTGCAGCGGCACCTCCATGCTCGACCAGATCCGCGGGCACTCGGTCGGGTCGCAGCCGCCCGCCAGCGCGATGGTCGCCTTGCGTAACTTGCGCTGCTCGTGATCCGCGCCCTCGTCGCCGTCCTCGAACGCCGTCCGCGGCGAGACCACCGGCGAGACGCCGACCACGCCGCGCAACCCGGGAACCCCGTCCCCATACGTGCCGACCGCCGCGCCGATGTGGCCCCCGGCCGAGAAGCCGATCAACGCATACCGATCCGGGTCCATGTTGAACTGGGCGGCGTGCCGCCGGACGGTGGCGATCGAGTCCAGCGCGTCGGTCCGCTGGGCCGGCCAGGCCGCGTCCTGCGCCAGCCGGTAGTTGATGTTGACGACCACGTAGCCGAGCTGGAAGTAGGTCCGGCTCACCTCGGTCATGAACTTCTTGTCGCCGCCGGACCACCACCCGCCGTGGATCACGAACACGGCCGGGCGGACGACGCCGTCCTTGCGCCACCAGATGTCCATGCGCTGGCGGACATGCTTGCCGTACGAGAAAGTGGCGCGGTCCTCCACCGAGGCGGGGGCCGTCGCGGTGGGACTCGGGGTGGGACTACCCCCGACGGGCGTCGCGGACGCCGGCCCGGGGGAGGAGAGGATGATCGCGGCCAGCGCGAGCGCACCGAAACCGAAGGCTTTCCTCAAGGTCCTCGTTCCTCCCGCGAGCGGTTCCTGTTTGCCTGTGGCTGACCCGGTCTTGAGACACACTTGGTCGGCTGCTGGAAGGATGATGCCAGCAGATCCGGTCATCCGCACGTTGGGGAGCCCTATTTGGACGTTCTGGAGGGTCTCGATCCGGAACAGCGTGAGGTCGCCCTGGCGGTGCGCGGACCGGTGTGCGTGCTCGCGGGGGCCGGAACTGGGAAAACCCGTGCGATAACCCACCGGATCGCGCATGCGGTGCAATCCGGCGGCGTCGATCCGCAGAGCGTGCTCGCGGTCACCTTCACCACCCGCGCGGCGGGCGAGCTCAAACAGCGCCTGCGCCGGCTTGGCGCGCCCGGTGTGCAGGCCAGGACCTTCCACGCGGCCGCGCTCCGCCAGCTCAGCTACTTCTGGCCGCGCGTCATCGGCGGCGACCCGCCCCAGGTGGTGGAGTCCAAGCTCCCGCTGCTGATCGAGGCCGCCCGGCAGCTGCGCCGCACCCCCGACCGCGCCGAGCTCCGCGACGTGGCCAGCGAGATCGAATGGGCCAAGGTCACCCAGATCGGCCCCGAGGACTACCCGGCCGCCGCCGCCAAGGCCCGCCGCAGCACGCCCGTCCCGCCCGACCAGCTGGCCCGCCTCTACGAGGGCTACGAGAACCTGCGCAGAACGCGCCACCTCGTCGACTTCGAGACCATCCTCGAACTCACCGCCGCCGTGATGACCGAACACCGCGAGGTGGCCGCCCAGATCCGCTCCCAGTACCGGTATTTCGTCGTCGACGAGTACCAGGACGTCAACCCGCTGCAGAAGCTGCTCCTGGACACCTGGCTGGGCGGCCGGGACGACCTGTGCGTGGTCGGCGACCCGAACCAGACCATCTACTCCTTCACCGGCGCCACGCCGCACTATCTGACCAACTTCGCGGTGGAACATCCCGGCGCGCAGGTGATCCGCCTCGTCCGCGACTACCGCTCCACCCCCGAAGTGGTCACCCTCGCCAACCGGATCATGAGCAAGTCGGTGCACCGGCTCGACCTCGTCGCGCAGCGCCCGCCCGGGCCGCAGCCCGTCTTCTCGGAGTACGACGACGAGCCCGCCGAAGCGCTCGGGGTCGCGCTCACGGTCAAGAAGCTGATGGCCGACGGGGTGCCCACCCGCGAGATCGCCGTGCTGTTCCGGATCAACGCCCAGTCGGAGGCGTACGAGCAGGCGTTCACCGACGCCGGGGTGCCCTACCTGGTGCGCGGCGCCGAACGGTTCTTCGAGCGCCCCGAAGTCCGGCAGGCCGTCGTGCTGCTGCGCGGGGCCGCCCGCTCGGCCAACGACGCGGAGCCGCTGGCGCCCGCCGTACACGCGATTCTGGCGGGGATCGGCCTATCTCATGAACCGCCCGCCGGGGGGACCGCACGGGCCAAATGGGAGTCCCTGAACGCCCTCGCAGAGCTCGCCGAGGACATGGCGGCCACCGGCACCGAGCTTCCCGGCTTCGTCGCCGAGCTCGAACGCCGGGCGAGCGAGCAGCACGCGCCGCCGCTGGAAGGCGTCACCCTGGCGTCCCTGCATGCCGCCAAAGGCCTCGAATGGGATGCCGTCTTCCTGGTCGGAGCCACCGACGGCATGCTCCCGATCATCTACGCCGAGACCCCGGAACAGGTCGAAGAGGAACGTCGGCTGCTCTACGTCGGCGTCACCCGCGCCCGCGAGCACCTGCACATCTCCTGGGCCCTCGCCCGCACCCCCGGCGCCCGCCGCGCCCGCCGCCCGTCCCGCTTCCTCGAAGGCCTCTCGCCCCGTACGGCTCCCGCCCCCCGCCCCGAACAACCGGCAGCGCCCCGGCGCACCATGGCCACGCCCGTCGGGTGCCGCGTCTGCGGCCGTACCCTCGCCCTGGCCGCGGAACAGAAACTCGGGCGCTGCGCGACCTGCCCCGCCCACTACGACGAAGCACTCCTGGAAGGCCTCAAGTCCTGGCGGGCCACCATGGCCAAGGAAACCAAGGTCCCCACCTACGTGATCTTCACCGACGTCACGCTCCAGGCCATCGCCGAGCGGGTGCCCACCACCGAGGAAGCCCTACTCTCGATAGCCGGTATCGGCAGGGTAAAACTGGACCGATACGGTCAAGCCGTGCTGGAACTGTGCCGGAAGGTGGGGGAGGACGTGTGAACTCGGCGCTCAAAGAGGTGCTCGACCTGCTCGACCTGGAGCAGATCGAGCTGGACATCTTCCGGGGGAGGTCCCCCGAGGAGCGCATCCAGCGGGTCTTCGGCGGGCAGGTGGCGGCGCAGGCGCTGGTGGCCGCGGGCCGTACCCTGCCGGACGACCGCGACGTGCACTCGCTGCACGCCTACTTCATCCGCCCCGGCGACCCGGCCATCCCGATCGTCTACAACGTCGAACGCGTCCGCGACGGCCGCTCGTTCACGACCCGCCGGGTGCAGGCCATCCAGCACGGCAAGGCCATCTTCACCATGTCGGTCTCCTTCCACATCGCCGAGCCCGGCATGCACCACCAGGCCGTCGTCATGCCCGCCGCGCCCGACCCCGAGACCCTCGCCCCCTTCCAGGAGCGCATGCGCGCCGTCGTCGGCGACAACCCCGAATGGCGCGACTGGCTCAGCAAGCCCCGCGCCGTCGACGCCCGCTACGTGAACGCGCTCACCTGGGAAGCCCAGAAGGATCCCAGCCTGATCAGCGCCGAGAACAACGTCTGGTTCCGCTACGACGCCGAACTCCCCGACGACCCTCTCCTGCATGTCGTCCTCGCCGCGTACGCCTCCGACTTCACCCTGGTCGACACCGTCCTGCTCGCGCACGGCCTGGCCTGGGGCGCCTCCAACGTGACCGGCGCCTCCCTCGACCACGCCATGTGGTTCCACCAGCGCTTCCGCGTCGACGACTGGGTCCTGTACGCGCAGGAGTCCCCCTGGTCGGGGGGCGCACGCGGACTCGCTCAGGGCCAGATGTTCACGCCTGCCGGGGAGCTCGCGGTGTCCGTCGTGCAGGAGTGCATGATCCGCGTAAGTTAGCTCTGTCCCCCGTGCGGGGGAGGTGGTTCCCATTCCGTGGGGAGTCGGCGCCGCTGTCCCGGCGGGAGCGTTGGAAGTACCGATTTCCTGGTACTTCCACCAAGGGGGCATCTTGTCATTCTTATCCCACACCCCGCCTGCCGCCACGGAGCACGCGCCCTCCGCCGGGCCGCTCGGACGGCGGGCCGGATGGGTCGGCCACGCGGCGGCGATCTGGGCCGCTACCTACGGCGTCGTCGCGCTCGTCTGGACGATCACCGGCACGGGGTTCCCGTTCGGGACCAACGACCGCCACGGACAGGTCAGCCTGCTGCGCGGCCTCACGCCCCAGGTCGGCGCGCCGGTCTTCGCGGCCGTCCTGCTGGCGGTGGCGGTGGCCGTGCTCGCCATGGCCGGCCGCTGGCAGGGCTGAGCGGGTATGTGGACCATCTCCGACGACGTCCTCGCCGACTGGACGCGCCGGTCGCTGGCCGCCGTCGACGACCTGCTGCGCGCCACGCTGCACAGCCCCGGCGACCCGTTTCTCACCACCGTCGCCACGCACCTGCTCGCGGCGGGCGGCAAGCGGGTGCGCCCGGCGATCGTCCTGCTCGCCGCGCGTTTCGGCGACCCCGGTTACGACCGCCCTGCCGTCGTCCGCGCGGCGGCGGCCGTGGAACTCATGCACGTCGCGTCGCTGTACCACGACGACGTCATGGACGAGGCCACCACGCGCCGTGGGGTGCCGAGCGTCAACGTCCGGTGGGGCAACCGGGTCGCCATCCTCGCGGGGGACTACCTGGTGGCCAAGGCCGCGGAACTGGCCGCGCCGCTCGGCACCGGCGCGGTCGAGGAGCAGGCCCGCATGCTGACCCGGCTCGTCACCGGGCAGCTCCGCGAGACCGTGGGCGCCGGACCGCGATCCGATCCGGAGCGGTACTACCTGAGCGTGATCGCTGACAAGACGGCGGCCCTGTTCGCGCTCGCCGCCCGGCTCGGGGCCCGTGCCTCCGGCGCGCCTGACGACGTCACCACGGCCCTCGGGACGTACGGGGAGGCGCTCGGCATCGCGTTCCAGCTCTCCGACGATGTGCTGGACGTGACGCGAACGTCCGGCCAGACCGGCAAGCCCGCGGGTGCCGACCTGCGGCAGGGCGTCGCCACCCTGCCGGTGCTGCGGGCCCTTCGCCGCCGCAAACCCATCCGAAAGGATCTCACGCGAACGGGCAAGGACTCCGCGCTGCTGCGGAAGATGCTCGCCTCCGGACCCATCACGGACGCCGGCGAGCTGGCCACCGCCGCACGCCTGCTCAGCCGCTCCCCAGGCGTCGCGCAGACCCGGACGGAAGCGGAACGCTACGCGAACCAGGCGAACCAGGCGAAGCAGGCCCTGCGCTCGCTGCCCGCGTCCGTGGCACGCGACGCCCTGGACGGCCTGTGCGACCACATCGTCTCCCGCCTCGAGTGACCCCTCAGCCGACGGGGCTGACGAAACCGGACTCGTAGGCGGCGATGACGGCCTGGGTGCGGTTGCGGGCGCCGAGCTTGGTCAGCACGTTGCCGACATGAGTCTTGACCGTCTCCGCGCCCACCACCAGCCGCGCGGCGATCTCCGCGTTGGACAGGCCCGCTGCCATGAGCTGCAGGACCTCCTCTTCGCGCTCGGTCAGCCGGGCGCGGCGGAGCTGCTCGGCGGCCGCTCCGCCGCCCGGCCCGTCACCGCCGTACGAACCGGCCAGGCGCCGGATCGCGGCCGGGAACACCAGCGATTCCCCGCCGGCCACCACCCGGACCGCCTCGACGACCTCCGCCGGGCGGGCGCGTTTCAGCAGGAACCCGCTCGCGCCCGCGCGCAGCGCCTCGTACACGTAGTCGTCGTTCTCGAAGGTGGTGACGACCAGCACCCTGGGCGGTGCGCTCGACGCGGTGAGCAGCCGGCGTGTCGCCTCGATGCCGTCGATGGCGGGCATCCGCACGTCCATGAGCAGCACGTCGGGCCGGGTGCGGGCCACCGTCGCCATGACCTCGGCCCCGTCGGCGGCCTCGCCGACGACCTCCAGATCGGGCTGCGCGCCGATGATCACCCGCAACCCGACCCGGATCAGCTCCTCGTCGTCCACGACCGCCACCCGGATCGTCACGGCGCTTCCCCCACCGGCAGCCGTACCGAGACCCGCCACTGCCCGCCCTCCAGCCCGGCCGTCATGGCTCCCCCCAGCAGCGTGACGCGTTCGCGCATGCCGTCCAGCCCCCTGCCGCCTTCCCGCCGCGAATCCGAACCCGTGACGGGATTGGCCACGTCGATCGTGAGCGTACGCCCGTCCACGGCGACCCGCAGGGCGACCTGCACCGGCCCCGCGTGGCGCAGCACGTTCGTGAGGCTCTCCTGGATGATGCGGTAGCCCTCCAGCGAGACCGGCGCGGGCACCTCGTCCAAGGAACCGCTGACCTGCACGCCCACCTCGACGCCGGTCCCGCGCGAGTACGCCACCAAGCGGCCGAGGCCGGCGAGCCCGTGCGGCTGGGCCTCGTCCACGAGCCGTTGACGCGGCGTGTGGTCCGCGCGCTCGCTTTCGCGGAGCATCCCCAGCACGCGGTCGAGGTCCGCCGCGGCCGCCCGCCCGGTGTCCTCGATCGCGACCAGGGCCTCGCGCGCGAACGCCGGGTCGGTGTCGAGCAGCTGCCGCGCGGCCGCCGCCTGCAGCGTGGTGACGGTCAGCGCGTGCCCGATGGAGTCGTGCAGCTCGCGGGCCAGCCGGTTGCGCTCGGCCAGCCGCGCGGCCCGCGCCTCCAGCGCCGCGATGCGCTCGGCAGGAGACGGCCCGAGCAGCACGGGCGCCATGACCGCCGCCAGCGAGCCGAGCCCCGCCACGGCGTACACGACGCCGGCCAGCATGGCCACGCCGAGCAGCGCCAGCCATACCGAGTCATGCTCGGTCAGCGGCCCCAGCTGAAACCCCACGAGCGTCCCGCCCGCGACGCCGAACTGCTGCGCGACGAGGATCACTCCCATCACCAGCGGGATCAGCAGCAGCGCCCCCACCAGCCCGCCGATCGCCAGGTGCACGGAGAACCACAGCGCCGCGCGCAGCCGCGTCTCACGCCCCTGTTCGGCAGTCACCGGAGGATCCGGCAGCGGGACGCCGAGCAGTGACCGCGCGGCCACGATCTCGAGGGCGCGCGTGCCTCGAAGGAACGGCGGCACCAAGCCCACCACGACCGCCAGGACCAGCACCACCAGGGTCGGCGCGCGCGGCGTCTCGGACATGCTCAACATCTGGGCGAAGGTGGTGCCCACCAGCAGGTACGGCAGCAGCAGCACCCCGCCGAGCAGCAGATGCACACCGCGCCGGTAGGTCGCACCACTGACCAGCGGAGCCACCACGGCGCGAATCCTCACGCGGGCCATTCTCCCAAACGCCGCAACCGCCCAGCTTTCGACGTCAGAAGGGCGGCGCTTGGCTGATCAGCTAAATTGGCTGAGCGCCCAAATGACTCCTGCGATACACAGCACCCCGCCGATGAGGGTCAGGTAGCTGAGTACGAGGCCGCGGAGCGCCATGCGCGCACCTTGCCCGTACTCCCATCTGAGTTTGTGCCGGGCGACATGGCCGGTGACGATCCCCAGCAGGCTCGCCCCCGGGAACAGCACAGGAAACAGCACCGGCCGGATGATCTCCGTGATCGCATCAGCGCCGGAGTACGCCAAGATCACCGCTCCCGGAAACGGAATCAGGCTACACAGCCCACTCACGAGGGAGGCCACGGCGAAGCTATTGATGGTGTGGCGCCCGGACCCACTGTTGTCAGGATCGTCCGTTACTGATCCGCCATTCGGTGATTCGATCCCCATGGCACCGAGTGTCTGCTCCACTGCCCCCACCGTAATGAGTACGAGAACGCAATTTGTCTGAGTACCGCTCAGGTGGGCGGGGACCGCTGGTAACTCCGCGATTGGGAGAGCGGAGCAGGCTTGCGGGCACCTGGACGTGCCCACCTGGGCGGGTTCTGGGCAGAGCGCTCGGGGCCATCGCGGGCTCTGCTGGGTGAGCGGTTGTCGCTGTGGTCATTCGTGTCCGTCGTGCAGGAGTGCATGATCCGCGTAAGCTGGCTCTGAGCTGGCCGAACACGCACTCTCCGCTAGGACCTGTCATGCGAGCCATCACCGTTCGAGACCGCGCCGCCGGTCTGGCCGGGCTTTCCCTGACGGAGGAGCCCTATCCCCACGCCGCCGAGAACGACGTCATCGTGCGGGTGCACGCCGCCGGGTTCACCCCCGGAGAGCTCGACTGGCCGGGAACGTGGTCCGATCGCGCGGGCCGCGACCGGACGCCGAGCGTGCCCGGGCACGAGGTGTCGGGTGTCGTCGCCGAGTTGGGGTACGGAACCACCGGCCTGACCCTCGGCCAGCGGGTGTTCGGGCTGACCGACTGGACCCGCAACGGCTCGCTGGCTGAGTACGTGGCGGTGGAGGCCCGCAACCTCGCGCCGCTGCCGGCCGACATCGACCACACCGTGGCCGCCGCACTGCCGATCTCAGGACTGACCGCATGGCAGGGCCTGTTCGACCACGGCCGCCTCGCCACCGGCCAGACCGTCCTGATCCACGGCGCCGCGGGCGGTGTCGGTTCTCTCGCGGTGCAACTCGCACGCGAGGCGGGAGCCCGAGTGATCGGCACCGGCCGGGCGGGCGACAGGGACATAGCACTCGGTCTTGGCGCGCATGCCTTCCTGGACCTGCAGGCCGATCCCCTGGACGACGCCGGTCAGGTCGACCTGGTGTTCGACGTGATCGGCGGCGACATCCTGGCCCGCTCGGCCGCGCTGGTGCGCGCTGGCGGCACGCTGGTCACCATCGCATCCCCACCCACGGTCCGGCCCCGAGACGGTCAGGCGATCTTCTTCGTCGTCGAACCTGATCGCGTCCGGCTCGCCGACCTGGCCCGGCGACTCCGGGACGGCCGTCTCCGCCCGATCGTCGGGGCCGTGCGAACACTCGCCGAGGCGCCCTCCGCATTCGCGCCCACCCAGCGCACCCCCGGCAAGACGATCATCCAGGTCACGGCAGACGAATAGCCGCTCTTCATTTCTTTGCTCTAATCCGCTCTTATCAACTCGGTCACGAAATGTCCGAGTTTTATCTCGGATAACGGATATCCGGGTTAGTGGGCAGGGATTATCAGGGAAGAGACGTGCCATGAAGCTCGCAGTCATTGGCGGAACCGGGCTGATCGGGTCACAGGTCGTACAGGCCCTGAACGCGGCCGGGCACGAGGCGGTGCCGCATTCGCTGTCCACCGGGGCCGACGTCCTCACCGCCAAGAACGGCGCCCCCACCCACTGCACCGACTGGCTGAGGTAGACCGCACGCCGCTCGACAGCCGTAGGTGAAGCCGCCGTACTTCCACAGCCGACAGAGAGGAAGCCATGGGCATCGAACATTCGCATCACCTCGAGAACCCCAACGCGACCACGCCGCCGCCGAAGCTGGAACTCGTCTCGTCGGTGCCCGCGCCGCCGGTGCCCGACAACGCCGAGGCGATGACGATCCTGATCACTCTGCCACCGGGCAGCGAGGGCTCCCCGCCGCACCGCCACACCGGTCCCGCGTTCGGGTACGTGATCAAAGGCGAGATGATCTTCGAGCTGGAAGGCGACCCACAGCGGATCGTCAAGGCCGGAGAGACGTTCTGGGAGCCCGGCGGCGACGTCATCCACTACCAGGACGGCAACAACCTCCCGGACGCCGAAACCGCGTTCGTCGTCACGATGTTCGGTGTGGCCGGTCAGCCGATGCTCATCCCGGTGAGCACGAAAGAACTCGAAGAACGGCGGGACCGCCGGGCACCTCGCCCATAACCACGTGGGGAGGTCGGCCCTCCACCACGGGATGCACGCGTAGATCACGTCCACCCCGTCGGTGATCTGGGTCAGCGACGCCACAGATGCCCGCCGTACCTGCCGGTGCGCGAGCCCGTCAGGCCGACTTCACGCCTCCGGGAGACCTGGCGGTGTCTGTGGAGCGGGAATGCATGATTCGGGTCCTGGGCGATCTGCTCCAATCGCCCAGTCGCCCATGAACTGACACGTCTGAGCGAGCACCGCCGCCGGCACGCCCAGCAACGTGGCCACGACGCTGAACGCCTTCCTCCTGACTCCGGTTATCGCTGCCGAAGCCCGTGGCTGAACTGTTACATACCGGGGTGTGAGTTGTCCGCTATCGGCCCTCAGCTGCGCGGATGCCGCACTACCTGGGCTGTCAGCGGAAATCGGCCCGCGGTCGGCGCGGCACGGCTTGTTCCTGTTCGGCTAGCCGTATATTCCCAGGTAGAAAATAGGTTGCCCGGTTGTCGGGTTCCCGTTTAGGGTCATGCACAAGCCAGTCGGACGGTCCTGTCCGGCGAATCGCATTCGAGTGGAGGTGAGCCCAGTGGAGAGCATCAACATGTCATCGCCGTCGTGGCTCGCCACCGCGCGTGCGGGTGCCGCGCAAGCGAAACTGCGCCAGGAGAAGGCCTTCCGTCCGGAAGCGTTCAACGGCGCCACCCTTGTGCCCGCCCACGCTCCCGCGTCCGCCTATGTCCCGGTCTTCACGGACCGCCTGATGGGCGACGCACCGACCAGCCACACCGCCAATGGCGGAGTGCAGGGTCCGCAATATGCCTGGAGAGAACCAGTCACAACCTGACCGGTCTCCACTCTCCAGGCCGCGGATCCGCACACCGGATCCGCGGCCTTCTTGTTTGTCCGGCCACGTATCCCCGCATCGAAGAGGACATCCGACCAAACCAATCTCAAAGAAGGTGACGCAGATGGCGGCCCCGGTCATGGACCTGATCGAAGCCGAGATCCCCTGTCGTACCGAGCCCGACCTGTGGTTCGCCGAGTCTCCGGAGGACGTGGAGTTCGCCAAGGCGCTCTGCGGAGGCTGCCCGATCCGAGAGGCCTGCCTGGCCCGCGCGCTTGAGCGCGAGGAGCCGTGGGGCGTCTGGGGCGGCGAACTCATCCTGCGGGGAGCCATCGTTCCCCGGAAGCGGCCGCGCGGGCGTCCCCGCAAGACTCCCGTCGCCGCCTGACCCCCGACCACGTACTTCCACAGAAAGCAGAACCCGCCATGAGCATCCAGACCCTCGCCGCCTCGTCCATCTACAAAGATCTGGTAGACGAACGAATACGAGGGCTCCACCAGGAGGCCGCGGAGCACAGCATCGCCAGCCGAGTAAGGAGCGTGCAGAAGGCACGCCGGCAGGCCGAACGTGCATCCGCCCGCCTCCGCGCCGCCCTAGCGCGCGCCTAACCGAGCCCTCACCTCAGGCCCGGGCCTCCTGGCCCGGGCCCTTCTCACGCCCGTCAGGTTCCTGGGATCTCATGCTCGACACGCCCCAAAAGGGATCGCAGGGTTCCAGTTCGCTGCCCTGATCGAGCATCCCAGGTCAAGCCCAACGGGCAGGCCGAGCATCCGGGGACCGCCTTGGAATCTCCCAGTGATCCCCTGCTGCCCCGGAATCGCGCAGGAGGGTGAGGTCCCTCGCCCTGACTCTCACCCAAGCGATCGCCCATGCTGGGCACACAAAGCAAAGGAGCCCTGGTCGATGACCAGGGCCCTTCGTATGAGTAGCGGGGACAGGATTTGAACCTGCGACCTCTGGGTTATGAGCCCAGCGAGCTACCGAACTGCTCCACCCCGCGTTGGTGTGTGTCTTAACTGTATCCACAGCCGGGAGGCTAAGCAAACCGAATACGAAACCCCCGCACCGAAGTCGATGCGGGGGTCCCGTTCGGCATCAGGTCCGCCGGCTCACGCTGAGACGCCGGGACCCGGTCGATGTGTCACGGCCCGCCCGAAGCCGCGGCCACCGGAGACGCGCTCGGTGAGGCCGAAGGTGATGGTGACGGTGAGGCGGACGCGGGCGTCGTCGGCGCGGCGCTCTGGAGAGCGGCGAGTTCCTCCAGCGCCTTCTTCAGAGCCGCCTGTGCGGTTCCGTACGCCGCCCAGTCGGGCGGGTTGGCGGTCAGGGCCGCCTGGGCGTCGTTGTAGGCCTTCTGAGCCTTGTCGACGGTCTGAGCCAGGGTCGCGGCCTGGGGAGTGGTGTTCTCCGTCTGCTCAGGGTTGGTGGTCTCCGGCTGGTTCGTGGAAGGCGTGGTGGTAGCCCCGCCGAACACCTGTTTCAGGGCGTCTTCGAGGTTGTTGCCGAAGCCCACCTTCTCGCCATACAGCACCAGGACCTTCTGCAGCGTCGGGAAGCGGCCCGAGGTCTCCTCCTTCGGCTGGACGTAGACCGGCTCGACGTAGAGCAGGCCGCCGCCGAAGGGGAGGGTGAGCAGGTTGCCGTACAGCACCTCGGTGGCGCCGCCGGTGCCGCGCAGCAGGTTCAGCTGTTGCGAGACCGTGGTGTTGGACAGGAACGTGTTCTGCGCCTGTGGCGGGCCCTGGATGGCGGTATTGCTGGGAAGTTGCAGGATCTCCAGCTTCGCGTCGGCGCCCGCGGTCGCGTCGACGGCCATGAAGGCGGCCATGTTCTGGCGGCCGTTGGGCACGAACGTGGTGGTCAGCGAGAACCGTTCGGTGCTGCCGGGCATCTTCATGGTCACGTAGTACGGCGGCTGCTTGCTCTTCTTGGTGGCCGGGTCCTCGGGGACCTTCCAGAAGTCCTGGCCGCTGAAGAAGGCGTTGGCGTTGGTGACGTGATACTGGGTGAGGATCTCGCGCTGGGCCTTGAACAGGTCGGCCGGGTAGCGCAGGTGGTTGCGCAGTTCCTCGGAGATCTGCGCGGTCGGCTTGATGATCCCGCCGAACGCCTTCTGCCAGGTCTTCAGGACCGGGTCCTTGGAGTCCCACTCGTAGAGGGTGACGGTGCCGTCGTAGGCGTCCACGGTCGCCTTCACCGAGTTGCGCATGTAGTTGATGATGTCCCGCGGCACCTGCGGCACGGCCAGGCGCGAGGTGGAGACGTCGGTGGTGAGCTCTTCGAGGCTCTTGGGCTCGGAATACGGGTACGCGTCCGAGGTCGTGTACGCGTCCACGATCCACACGATCCGCCCGCCGACCACGGCCGGATACGGATCCCGGTCCAGGGTGAGGAACGGCGCGACCTGCTGGATGCGCTCGATCGGCTTGCGGATGTACATGATCCGCGAGTTCTCGTTGATGTTGGAGTTGAGCAGCAGGTTGGTCTCGCCGTACTTCAGGGCGTAGAGGAAGCGGGTGAAGACGCCGCCGATGGGGACGCCGCCCTGGCCGGTGTAGGTGTTGTTCTTCTGGCCGCTGCCGCCCTGCTCGGGGTAGTCCAGTTCGACCGGGTTGGTGGCGTTGGGGCCGCCGACGATGGAGTATTCGGGGGAACTCTCCCCGAAGTACACCCGCGGCTCGTATTTGCCCAGGTTGCCGGTCGGCGGGATGTCCTTCTCGCTGAAGTTGGGCACGCCGCTGCCGTCCACCGCGTTGCCGGGCGCGGCGACGACGCCGAAGCCGTGGGTGTAGACGAGGTGATCGTTGATCCAGTTGCGCTGCTCGTTCGGCGGCAGGCCCATCTCGCGGACGGCCACGACGGTGTCGCGGAACTTGCCGTCCGCCGTGGGGTAGCGGTCGATGTCGAGCTGCTCGGGGAACTGGTAGTAACCCCTGATCTGCTGCTTCTGCTGGTAGGTCGGGGACAGCAGGCTGGGGTCGAGCAGGCGCATGCCGGGAATGGCCGCCGACTCGCTCTGCAGCACGGCCTCGGACGCGTCGGTCTTCGCGCTGTATTGCGTCACCACGGCGGTATCGACCCCATACGCGTTACGCGTCGCGTCGATATTTCGCTTGATGTATTCCTGCTCCTTGGCCTGCTGGTTGGGCTTGACCTGGAACTGCTCGACCAGCGCCGGGTAGACGCCGCCGATCAGCACGGCCGACAGCACGAGCAGGCCCAGCGCCACCCCGGGCAGCATGCCGCCCGGCCGGATCACCCCGGCGAAGAACAGCCCGGCGCAGATCAGCGAGATGATCGCCAGGATGCCCTTGGCGGGCAGCACCGCGTTGATGTCGGTGAACGACGCCCCGAAGACCTTGCCCCGGTCGGAGAAGACCAGACCATACCGATCAAGCCAGTACGCCCCCGCCTTGAGCAGCACGAAGACGCCGAGCAGGACGGACAGGTGGGAACGGGCCGCCCGGGAGGCGTGCACGCCGCCGGGGGTCTGGATCCGGAACCCGCCGTAGAGGTAGTGCACCAGCGCGGCCGCGATGATCGACAGGATCACGGCGGTGAACAGGAAGTTCAGCACCATCCGCAGGAACGGATAGGTGAACATGAAGAACGACAGATCCAGGTTGAACTCGGCGTCGGTCCGCCCGAACGGGGTGCCGTTCTGGAACAGCAGCCAGGTGCGCCACTGCCCGGCCGTGGAGGAGCCGGCGAACAGGCCGAGGATGGCCATGCCGATCAGGAAGACCAGTTTGCGGTGCGGATCGACGGCCAGCCGGTAACGATCGGCGCCCTGGGCGTTGCCGAACATGCCGGGGCCGAACATGGGCCGCATCCGATGGGAGAGCACCATGTTCCCGCCCACGATGCCGACCATCAGCACAGCCCCCGCCAGGAACAGCAGGATCTGCGTGAGCAGCATGGTGGAGAAAACAGGCGTGAAGTCGACCGAGTCGAACCACAGGTAATCGGTGTAGATCCCAGCGAAGATGAACAGTGCCACCACGAGCACCACGAGGGTGATCGCGACGGGAATGAGCAGTCGCGGCCGGCGGGGCAAGCGCATCGCCCGACCGGCTCCGGGGCTCCGGAAGCTCAACGCCAACCCCTTAATAAATCTCAGAGAGCACAACGGTCCGTGCCTGGCAACCTACACCGCGAAAAGCCCGGCTGTGATTTCTGGACCGGCCCTGTGGATAGAGCCTCCCCTGTGGACGGCGATCCGCGAAGGGTAAAGCTTTCAGGAGCAGGCGGGGACGGTCCCGGACCCGGTACGCAGCGCGTCCAGCGCCTTGATCGCCCCATCCAGGTTCTTCACCTTGACCAGCCGCAGCCCGTCGGGGACCGCGCCCAGCGCCGCGGCGCAGTTCAACTCGGGCGTGAGGAAGATCGTGGCCCCGGCCTTGCGGGCGCCCACCATCTTCTGCTCGATGCCGCCGATCGGGCCCACCTGGCCGTCGGGCCGCATGGTGCCGGTGCCCGCGATGTTCTTGCCACCGGTGAGCGCCCCGGGGGTGAGCTTGTCGTAGATCCCCAGCGAGAACATCAGACCGGCGCTCGGCCCGCCCACGTCCCCGACGCTGAAGTCCACCTTGAAGGGGAACTTGTAGCTCATCCCCATCCGCACCCCGACGACGGCCTTGCCGTCCTTGGCGGCCGCGCTGACCACGGTGACATCGGTCTTGGCCGACCGGCCCTCGACCGTGAACACGATCTTCTCGCCCGGTTTGTGCTTCTGCACGGCGGCCACGACGGCGTCGGGGTCGGCGGTCGGTGTGCCGTCCACCGCGACGATCATGTCTCCCGGCAGCAGCTTCCCGTCGGCGGGCGTGCCCTTGTCCACGGTGGACACCTTGACCACGTCCTCCACCGGCAGCTTCAGCTGGTTCAGCGCCGCCGCGGTCGCGGTGTCCTGGGAGCCCGCCATCTCGGCGGTGTTCTGCTCCTCGACCTCCTTGACCGACCGCTCCTTGGGGAAGATCGTCTCCTCCGGCACCACGGCGATGGTGGAGTCGAACCAGCCGCGCAGCGCGGTCAGCAACCCGATCCGGTTGCCAGGACCGCCCTGGTAGGCCACGGTGACCAGGCTGAGCATGCCGCTGGTGGCGTAGGTCTGCCTGCCTTGCACGTTGATGACAGGTTTGCCCTTAACGTCGCCAAGGGTGTTCTCGGTCGGCCCAGGGCTCAGCACCACGTACGGCACCGGCAGCATGGCGCCGCCAACGGCCAGCGTGAGCGTCAGGAAACCCGCCACGATTAAGGTGAGAGCACGTCGGGACATGCGGAAACTCTATTCGTTCATGACCCCTGGCAGGCGCCGACCCACTCCGCTGAGCCGTCGGCGAACAGCTGGTTCTTCCAGATGGGAACCTCACGTTTGAGGTCGTCGATCAAGCGCCGGGACGCGGCGAACGCCTCGGCCCGATGCGCGCAGGCCACCGCCACGATCACCGCGAGGTCGCCCAGCTCCAGGTCACCGACCCGGTGCACCGCGGCCAGCGCGGTCACAGGGAAGTCGGCGGCCACCTTCTCGGCGACCCGGCGCAGCTCGGCCTCGGCGCTCGGATGCGCGGAGTAGGACAGCCGGGTGACCGGCCTGCCCTCATCCTGTTCCCGCACGGTGCCGATGAACAGCGTCGTGCCCCCGGCGGCGTGATCGCCGACCGCGCGCAGCACCTCGTCCACCGACAGGGCGGTGTCACGGATCTCCACCAACCGGATGACGTCCACGCGCCGAGTCTAAATCCTCTTCTTGCGGCGGGCCGCGCGCACGATCGCCGCCGTGCCGATGACGGCGACGGTGGCTCCGGCGGCGGTGATGGTGGCGTCCTTGCCGGACAGGCGGCGGCCGACGACCGCGTGCTTGCCCTCGCGGAGCGACAGCAGCTCCTGCAGCGCGGCCTCGTTGCTCCAGGCCGGTTTCCAGCCCGCCTGGTGCAGCGCGGTGGTGGCCACCACCCACGGATAGACCACGTAGTGCAGATCCGTGGCGGGTACGGGGGTGACACCGAGCCGGTGCAGCCGCTGGGCGGTGCTGAAGGTGAGCCCGGCCGGCAGCTCGAAACGCCGCAGCCCGGACACCTCCTCCACCTGCTCCATCTCCAGCCAGCCGTCGGAGCCGACCGCGACCACGCCGGTGACCTGGCCGAGCGCGGCCAGCTCCAGCGCGGAGACCAGGTCGTCGAGGTGGCAGAACTGCCAGCGCGGCAGGCAGCCCTTGACCACCAGCAGCCGGGGCGCCTCGAAGTGCCGGGTGACCACGGTGTCCACGTCGGGCCCGACCAGGGCGGCCGGCCGGAGCACGGTCACCTCGAGCCCGGGATGCACCCGCAGCGCCCGGCGGGCCAGCGACTCGATCTCCAGGTAGTCGCCGACCACGCCGGTGTCCGGCTCGGCCGCCACCGGGGCATCCTCGGCCAGCGGGACGGGGTTGTCGGCGGCGGCGCCGTACACCATCGCGCTGGTGACCAGCACGACGCGGCGCACCCGCGCCGCCGCTGAGGCGGTCAGCACGGTCTGGGCGGCTCTGATGTTGTACGCCCGGCGCTCGACCGGTTCGGCGTCCAGCCCGAAGTCGCCCGCCAGATGTACCAGGACGTCGACGTCGGAGATCCGGTTCGCCAAGAGCGGATCTCGGATGTCGAGGACCCGCCAGGTGACGTCGGGGACGTCGCCGCGCTGGTCGTCGATGGCCACGACGCGGCGGAAATCCGCAGACGAGGCGACCTTCGAGAGGAACACCCTGCCTATCCCGGAGGCCGCGCCGGTGACGGCGACGACGGGCGGACGATGGCGTTTCGAGGTCGGCACGAGGTCCTCACTTTGCACTGATCCGCCCCACGACGGATAACGTGGCGGATGTGGACTCCTCCATCCTGCACGAGGTGGCGCGGTGACTGACCTGCCAGGTCGCGAAAACGACCCCAACGAGAATCCGTTCGCCATGTTCGGCAACCCGGAGCAGATGGCCGCGGCGATGCGGCAGTTCGCCGACATGCTGTCGGCGCCGCAAAGTTCCGGGCCTGTCAACTGGGACATGGCCAAGAACATCGCCAGGCACGCGGTGCTCGCCGAAGGTGGTGATCCCAGTGTGATGGAAGGCGAGCGACGACAGATCGTCGACGCCCTCAATCTGGCCGATCTGTGGCTGAATGAGGCCACGACTTTGCCTAGCGGCGTGTCGAATCCGCAGGCGTGGAGCAGATCGGAGTGGATTGAGAAGACCACCCCGGTCTGGCAGAAGCTGTGCGATCCGGTCGCGGCGCGGATGGTCGAGACCATGAGCGGCACGCTGGGCGCCTCCGGGCTGCCCGCCGAGGCGCAGGCCATGGCCGGGCCGCTGATGGGCATGATGAAGCAGATGGGCGGCATGATGGTCGGCCAGCAGATCGGCCAGGCCCTCGGCACGCTCGCCCGCGAGGTGATCGGCTCCACCGACATCGGCCTGCCGCTGTCGGACACGGCCGCGCTGCTGCCCGGCGGGGTCGCCGCGTTCAGCGAGGGCCTGGAGACGCCCGCCGAGGAGATCAGGCTTTACCTGGCGCTGCGCGAGGCGGCCCATCACCGCCTGTTCCAGCACGTGCCGTGGCTGAGCGGCCACCTGCTCGGCGCGGTGGAGGAGTATGCCCGGGGCATCACCGTGGACGTCGCCGCCCTGGAGGACAAGCTCCGCGCGGTGGATGTCAGCAACCCCGAGCAGCTGCAGGAGCTGCTGAGCGGCGGCGACCTGCTCAAGCCGGAGGAGACCGAGCGGCAGAAGGCCGCCCTGGTCCGCCTGGAGACCGCGCTCGCGCTGGTCGAGGGCTGGGTGTCGACCGTCGTGGACGCCGCCGCCGACGGCAAGCTCCCCTCGGCCGCCGCCCTCGGCGAGACGGTACGGCGCCGCCGCGCGACCGGCGGTCCCGCCGAGCTGACCTTCGCCACCCTGGTCGGCCTGGAACTGCGCCCCCGGCGGCTGCGCGAGGCGGCCACGCTGTGGCGCTCGCTCGGCGCGGAGCGCGGCCTGGACGGGCGGGACGCGGTGTGGCGGCACCCGGATCTCATGCCGACGCCCGCGGACCTGGATGATCCGTCCGGATTCGTGAAGGGTGAGGCCGAATTCGACCTGAGCATGCTGGACGAGGAACCCGGAGAGAAGCCGAATGATGACGCAGAGTAGGCTTTCTGGGTGACTTTGCACACAGACGCGGTAGCCGTACTAGATGGGTGGGTTGCTCCCACCGAGGCGGAAGAACTGCTCCGGAAGGAATTCCTGGCCCATCTGGCCGATCATGACGATGCGATGTGGCGGGCCTGCGTGCCCGGCCACCTGACCGCGACCACCGCGGTGCTGTCGCATGACGGCGAGAAGATCCTGCTCACCCTGCATCCCAAGGCCGGGATGTGGCTGCCGATGGGCGGCCACTGCGAGCCCGGCGACACCTCCCTGGCGGCCGTCGCGCTGCGCGAGGCGTGGGAGGAGTCCGGCATCGAGGGGCTGACCCTGCTGCCCGGGCCGCTGGCGCTGGATCGGCATGAGGTGTGGTGCCATCCGCCGCGCTGCTGGCATCTGGACGTCGAGTACGGCGCGATCGCCCCGCCCGAGGCCGAAGCCGTGATCAGCGACGAATCGCTCGACCTGCGCTGGTATCCGCTGGCCCGGATCCCCGAGCCGACCGACGACGCCACCCGGCGGCTGGCCAGGCGAGCCCGCGCCGTCCTGCGGGGCGAGCCGCTGGAACAACTGGCCTAACCTGCACCGAATCCGCACACAACCACTGCCGACCGGCGCCGTCACGCTGGTTAGGGTCATGAGCAGAGCGGGAGGAGAGTGGTCGAGTCGGACGTCATCGAGGTGGGGGGCGTCATCGCGACCCCGAGTCGCGACAACCGGCGGGCGCGACGGCGGCTGGCCTGGTTCCTGGTCGTGCCGTGCGCGGCCTGGGCACTGTTCCAGGTCGCCGGGTTGCGATTCGGCGTGCTTGGGGTGATGGCGAGCACCGCTACGCCGTACGTGGCGGTTGGGGCTCTTGTGGCGGTTCTGGCGGCGGCGCTGGCCCGGGCGCGGGCCGCGGCCGTGGTGGGGCTGCTCGCGGCGGTGGGCCTGCTGGCGCAGGTGACGCCGCGCGCGCTGGCCGCCGACCAGGCGCCGGCCGCCGGCACGTCGCTGCGGGTGTTGTCGATCAACGTCATGATGGGCGGCGCGGACTTCGGCGCCCTGCTCGATCTGGTACGGCGGCTGCGGCC
>NZ_BLAF01000086.1:0-6413 GCF_009687885.1 Acrocarpospora pleiomorpha | reverse complement strand
GGCCGGACGTGCTCAGCGTGCAGGAGCTGACTCCATGGGCGGTGAACGCGCTGGAGCGGGAAGGACTGGAGCAGATCCTGCCGTACACGCATCTGATGCCCCGGCCCGCGGCCACGGGAGGCGGCCTGTACTCCCGCTTTCCGCTGACCGTCCTGCCCGACTTCGCACCCGGCCGGGGACATGTGATGCCCTACGCGCGGCTGCTCATACCGGGGGCTCCGCCCGTGGACATCGCCGCCGTGCACCCCGTCAACCCGGTGAAACAGGGCACGAAGCAGTGGCGGGCCGGCATGGCGTCGATGCCCGCCGCCGGCGGCGACGCGATCCGGATCATGGCGGGGGACTTCAACGCCACGCTCGACCACCCGGAGTTCCGCCAGGTGCTCGGCAAGGGCTACGTGGACGCGGCCGAGGCCGTCGGCGCGGGACTGGTCCCGACCTGGCCCGCCAACTGGTCGACACCCCCGATGATCACGATCGACCACGTGCTGGTCGACCCCCGGGTCCAGGTGCTCGCGGTGGACGCGCACACCATCCGGGACACCGACCATCGGGCCCTGTTCACCGACCTGCGGCTGCCCGCCTCACTCAGCTGAGCAGGTCCCGGGTGTTGTCCCAGCCTTCCAGGCCCGGATCCAGGCGGGCGATGTCGGCGGGAGTGCGCAGCCGGTGCCAGCCGGGCCCGGTCGCGACCCGGCGCGGGCCGGGAGCCTGACCGCGCAGGTGCGCGACCACGTCGGGACGGTCGAACTCGGGCGTCGCCCAGCCGGGGAAGGGCAGGCGGGCCGCGATCGCGACCGCGCCGCCGTTCTCGGCCGGGCAGACCGCGATCTCGGCCCGGCCCAGCTCCCGGAACAGCTTGCCGATCAGCAGCGGCGGCAGGTCCGGCGCGTCCGCGCTGACCACCACGGCCTCGTCGGCCGGGGGCAGCGCGGCGAACGCCTTCTCCGGCGAGCCGATCGCGATCACCGGCGTCCCCGGCCAGGCGATCTCCTCAAGCCCGGCGACGCCCGCCGACAGGATCACCGGCCGGACGAGTTCCAGCCCGGCCACGATCTCGTAGGTGTCCTCGGCCAGAGCGAGCAGGAACGCGGCACGATCCACGCCCGGCGGCGCCGCGCCACCCTGCTCGGGGGTGACGAGAACCGCCGCGATACGATCGGTCAACATTCCTCCGCTGATCCACTGGCTGCCATGGAGAATCCCTCAAGGAACCCGCGCGCCCGCTCGGCCTTGGGGTAGCGTTCCACCAGCGCCCAGAAGCGGGGGCCATGGCTGGGCACCAGCAGGTGTGTAAGCTCGTGCATGATCACATAGTCGACCACCCAGGCGGGCATGCCGCGCAACCGGGCCGACAGGCGGATCGTGCCATGGTCCGGCGTGCAGGAGCCCCAGCGGTGCAGCTGGTTCTCCACCCAGCGCACGCTCGCGGGCTCGGCCCTGCCGTCCAGGTAACGGGCCGACAGTTCGCGGGCGCGATCCAGGAGGTCGTCGTCGCTGGGCCGTTTTCGCTGTTCCTTGGCCGCAAGGCGATCGAGCATGCGCCTGACCCACTGCTCTTCATCGGTCGTGCTCAGACCAGCGGGTAGCAGCACGATGGTCTTGTCACCATCGCGATATGCGGAAACGGTTCGCCGCCGTCGTGCGCTCCGACGAACCTCGACTGTCTCGGGGGGCACATATGCAAGGTATCCGACACGCGCGGAATTCCACAGGGGGTGCACCACGTTCTCCCTGGTCAATCAGCGTTTCCCTGATGTTAAACAGCCCCGCTGACCTCTAGGGTTATCCACAGAGCGGAAAATCGGCGCTCGCCAGAAGCAAGAAGTATGGCAGGGTCACGCGCCTATGGGACTGCGTGACGCACATCCGGGGTGGCCTGCCCGCCCGCGACTGAAGCCGATCCTGCGGATGCGGGCGCGAGATCCGCGCACCCTGCAATTCGGCTCACATCCGGCCCGCGCGGTCGTCCTCGCCGACGTCGAACCGCCGGTACGGCGGCTGATCGAAGCGCTGGACGGCACCAGAACGCTGGACCAGGTCATCGCCACCAGCGAACTGGACCCGGGCACCGTGACGGAAACGATCAAGCTCCTGGCGGTTCGCGGCCTGCTCGACGACGCGTCCGTACGGCCGGACGCCACCCTCACCACAGCCGAACGCGAACGCCTCCGGCCTGACCTCGCCACCCTCTCCTTTTCTGGCATGGACGGCGGAATCGGAGCATTGGCCCGACGTCGCGACACCCAGGTGCGGATCTACGGCGCGGGCCGCGTCGGCACTCAGATCGCGATATTGCTGGCGGCGGCCGGAATCGGACACCTTTGTGTGGTGGATCCGGGTACCGCGCGCAATGACGATGTCGTCCCCGGCGGACTGGGCTGGGCCCAGGTCGGGTCACCCCGGGAAGACGGCGCCGTCGCACTGGCCCGCGCCCAGACGCCGAGCGTGAACGCCTGGCCGGGAAGGACAGCCTCCGGCCTCGGCGACGGCGCCCAGGGCCCGGATCTGGTCGTGCTGGCCCCCATGGAACCCCTGGATCCCCTCCTGATCCGGGACCTGGCCGAGCGCGGCCTGCCGCACCTGCTGGTGACCTGCCAGGAGGGCTGCGGCGGCGTCGGCCCGCTCGTGCTGCCCGGCGAGACCGCGTGCCTGGACTGCCTGGACCTCACCCGTGGCGACCGCGACCCCGGCTGGCCCGCGCTCAGGATCCGCCCCGGCGGCGAGGCGGCCTGCGACACCGTGCTGTCCGCCCTGGTGGCGAGCTTGGCCGCCGGTCATGCGCTTGCTTTCCTCGACGGCGGAAGGCCCGCTGTGAGTAATGGCACAGTAGATATTTTGCCTGATCGACGCTGGCGGCAGCGGTCCTGGCAGCCGCATCCACGGTGCTCTTGTAGTCGAAACCCCCAGGCTGCGCTAACAATGGTCGCGTGACTGACCTACCGCGCAACGCCGTGACGCGCTCGGCGAAGCTGGCGGCCCTGCCGCTCGGGTTCGCCGGGCGCACCGCACTGGGGCTGGGCAAACGGATTGGCGGCATGTCCGCGGAGATCGTCGCTCAGGAGATCCAGCAGCGGACCGCCGAGCAGATATTCAAGATCCTCGGCGAGCTCAAGGGCGGCGCGATGAAACTCGGTCAGGCGCTGTCGATCTTCGAGGCGGCGCTGCCGCCCGAGATCGCCGGGCCGTACCGGGCGACCCTCACCCGGCTCCAGGACGCGGCGCCGCCCCTGCCGGCGGCGGTCGTGCACAAGGTGCTGACCGAGCAGCTCGGCGACGACTGGCGGGAGAACTTCCTGGAGTTCGATGATCGGCCCACCGCGGCGGCGTCGATCGGGCAGGTGCACCGGGCCGTCTGGCACGACGGGCGCCAGGTCGCGGTGAAGATCCAGTATCCGGGCGCGGGCAGGGCGCTCATGTCGGACTTCAACCAGCTGGCCCGGCTGGGCAAGCTGTTCGGGGTGCTGCTGCCCGGGCTGGACATCAAGGCCGTGCTCGGCGAGCTCAAGGAGCGGGTGGGGGAGGAGCTCGACTACTTCAAGGAGGCGGAGGCGCAGCACGCGTTCGCCCTGGAGTTCAAGGACGACCCGGATTTCTCCGTGCCCGACGTGATCGCGGCCAACGAGCAGATCCTGGTGACCGAGTGGATGGACGGCACACCGCTGTCAAAAATAATCACCGAGGGCACCCAGGAACAGCGGGACCGCGCCGGGCTGCTGCTGGTGCGCTTTCTATTCGCGTCACCCGCGCGGGTGGGGATGCTGCACGCGGATCCCCATCCGGGCAACTTCCGCGTGCTCGACGACGGCCGCCTGGGCGTGCTCGACTTCGGCGCGGTCAACCACCTGCCGGACGGTTATCCGCCGGTATTCGGGCGACTTACCCGGATCTTCAACCAGGGTGACATGACGACCGTGGTCCAAGGGCTCCGGGACGAAGGATTCATCCTTCCGCACATCACGGTGGACGTGGAGGCGCTGCGCGGGTTTCTCGCGCCCTACATTGAACCGACTCAGGTGGAGGAGTTCACTTTCAGCCGGGAATGGCTACAGGCGCAGGCCGCCAGCGTGGCGGACCTGCGCCCCACCAATGTGGTCCGGCAGCTGAATCTGCCGGCGTCGTACGTGCTGATTCACCGGGTGCACGCGGCCGGAATCGGGGTGTTGTGCCAGCTTGGCACCACAGCGCGGTTCAAGGAGGAAGTGATCCGCTGGGTGCCGGGTTTCGCCGGGTAATCAGACATGTCACGCGGCTGATTTGCTTTGGTGTGAGGGCCCGGATAGTCTTGAGCTACACAACGACGCGGGGTGGAGCAGTTCGGTAGCTCGCTGGGCTCATAACCCAGAGGTCGCAGGTTCAAATCCTGTCCCCGCTACCAATAAGAAAGGTCCGGAGAAACCTCCGGGCCTTTCTTCGTTTGTGTGCGTCCAGCATGTGCGCTAGAAGGTCCTGGCGACTTCGCGGGCCGCTTCCGCGGCTTTCTTCAGTTCGGCCGGGTAGTCGCCCCACAGTGCCGGGTGAAAGCGGATGTCCTGGATGTCGCTGATTCCCGCCCAGCGCAGCCAGCCCTCGAAGTAGGGCGACTGCGCGTTCTGACCCCATTCGATCCCGAGCCCGGGAGCCCACACGGCACTCGTATAGATCACGGCCGCCCGCTTCCCGGTGAGCAGGGGGACGTATCCCCGTTCGCCGTCGATGCCGAAGACCATGCCCGGCTGGCTGACCACATCGATCAGCTGCTTGAGGATGTACGGCACGCCCCCGTTCCACATGGGGACGCTGAACAGATACCTGTCGTACGCGTCGAAACGCTTGAAGGTCGCGACCGCGGCCTCCCAGGCCGCTTCCTCCTCGCCTACGGGCGTTCCGCCGCTGAAGACGGTCATCTTGGCGCTCGCCGCGGCCGGGCCGAACGGGGGCAATGTCCCGTCCCAGAGGTCGTAGTGGTCGACCTGGACGTCGGGATGGCTGTCCTGATACTCGGCCAGGAACGCGTCGGCGATGCCACGCGAGTGTGAAGCGGACCCCCGCGGCGATGCGGAGATGTGCAGCAACCTGCTCATGAAAGACCTTCCTAATTGGACTGTGGTCCGGTTTCCGATGAAACGATATGGACCGTGGTCCGCTTAGTCAAGCGCCGAATAGGCCATGAGAGGAGCCTCCCCGCCATGACGGCCGAACGGCCGTCACAGCGTCAGGTGCGGGAGGAACCGCGCTCAGTGCGGCAGCGAGCGGCTCATTCCCACGCAACGGCGCAACCGGCTGCTGCTGGGGCCCGTCCGCCGGGGCGGCGGCGGGGTCTGACCCATGGCGGAGAGCATGGCCTGGGCCGCGGTCGCGTCGGACAGGATCCGCGACACCTCCTCGCCCGTGGGCAACTGGCCGTGCTTGGCCAACTCGTGCATCACGAAGAGCAGGGGCTCATCCGAGCCCGCCGCCTGCGCGGCCACACTCGCCCGGCTGGCGGTGAGCAGCGCGAGATAGTAGGTACGCAAGGTCGCTTCCCGCATGCGAACCTGCTCAAGGTCGTCCAGCAACTCGCGCGCAATCCGAAGAAGATCGCCCGCGTGCGTGCCCTCGGCCGTGATGTGTGCGCGGATGTCGTCGAACTCGGACCGCTGCGTCATGATGGCCACCTCCACGACAGGAGACCGGGCGTCAGGTTGGCGCCGGCGGTGACTCCCGCATCTTGATTCGTATCCCGGGACGATTGCGGTTGGCTTGACATCGGCTTGTTCACTCCTCCGTGCTGGGCCGACCGATCGACCGGTGCTACTTAGATGCGCGAGTGACCTGGATGGTTGTCAGGCGCTCGCCTGCGGTTTGCGGCGTGAGCACTCGGCGGAACTGTTAGTCTTCTGGAGTCGGTACGGCCCGGCGCAATCCACCTCCTCGTTTCCGCGGGTGAGTCGTGGGCTGACTCGGCCGAGCCGACACCCCCGATGACAAGCCCGATCTGGTAGTTGTTCGCCAAGCGGATGATGGTCTGGTAAGTTAGAGGGGTTGCCCCGGATTCGGGGTGGTCGGAATTTCTGCAGTCAGATCGGGTTAGAGTCAAGGGTTCGAAGTTGGGGCGGTTTGACAAGATCTAAACGAACTGCAAAAATATCGGACATAGCAGAGACAAAAGCTTCACAAGTTGGACGATGACGCCCCTGAGGGCAGGACCACACCATGATCGTGTTCCTCGGGTGTTCGTGTGCGTTTCTTGAGAACTCAACAGTGTGCTAAAAGCCAGTGCATGATGCACAACCCCGTCTATTTGACGGATTCCTTTGGTTGAACATTATGTTTCAGCTGGAGATCTTCTTTTCAAGCATTGTTTGGAGAGTTTGATCCTGGCTCAGGACGAACGCTGGCGGCGTGCTTAACACATGCAAGTCGAGCGGAAAGGCCCTTCGGGGTACTCGAGC
>NZ_BLAF01000085.1:3820-42581 GCF_009687885.1 Acrocarpospora pleiomorpha | reverse complement strand
AGCAAACACCCACAAATCCCACCCCGACCCCGGCCCCGCCCAGGGAGCCGCACCCAACCCTGGCATGGCCCCCACCAGCGCCGCATCCAACTCCGGGCTCGCCCGGGGCATCACATCCGACCCTGGGTCCGCTCGGGGAGTCACACCCGACCCCGGCATCGCTCACACCGGCGCCGCGCCCCTCCCCGGCATCGCCCGGGGTGTCACATCCAGCCCCCGCCTCGCCCCCACCGCCGTCGCATCCGACTCCGGCATCATCCGGGGTGTCACACCCGGCTCCGGTCGCGTGCCCCGACTCCACACTCATCTCCCGTCTGGAGGACGACGCACGTCTCCAGGCAGTCACCGGACAACCTCACCCCACGAGCGCGGCTAGATCATCACCATGGGTGCGGAGGCAGTGACCCACAGAAGATCACCAGGGCCCACAGAAGATCACGAGCTGATCGTCATCGGGTCGCTGCGCGTTCGAGCATGCTGTGACTGCGGAATCCTCGCTCTTGTGGACGCGTTTGCCGCCGAGGGGTCGGGCACGCTCGCTGATCTCGGCTATCTCGCCGATTTCGCTATTTCGGTTTTGAGGACGCCCCCGCCGGTGTCTGCCTGCCGTACAACAAGCCCAGGGCGGCACTCTGGCCGACGAGCAGATCCGGCACAAAATACGTCCATCGCGCGGTCCGTGCCCTCGCCGGATGTGCGAATGCCCCGATCGAGGTGTGTTTCAGGGCGTTTGCGGGAGTCGGCGATTGTCCGTGGAAGATCGGTGACATCGTCGCTCCTCCGGTGCGGCGTGAGCATGTACAGCGCCGCCAGATCCGACGGCTGCTCGGCCTCAATCCGTGCACACAGCCTCAGCAGGATCGCTTCCCCCTTTCGACAACATGATCCGTGCAGCCCTCGTCCGTGTACATGCCTGAGGAACGTGTGGGCTGGTTTTTGGTGGCACCTGTTTCTCCTGTTCGCACCGCAACCCTGGTGTCCCGATACTGCACTGCAGCGTTGACAAAATTTCATCAGGCTCCTGAGGGAACGGTCCCAGCGCGATAGCGGAACACACGACCTGGCCAGGCTCCACCTCATCATGCGCTGCTGGACATAACACCTTCGTTGTTATCGCTTTCCCGCGCTTTGCCCCGGGGTAGCAATAAGTGCTCGCTCATAACTCTTCGAACAACGGACGATAGTCATATCCGAGCTCATCAAGACGGGCGCGGACCCAGTCACGGCGTGGGCCGTCTGCTCGCTGAAGGAAGAATCTCAGACTCGCGAAGGCCTTGCGCTCCCGTTGCCGCTTACTTCGGTATCTTAGGTTTTCGGAAAATTATGGCATATGTCAGCAATCATGCGTATCTGCTCGTGATAATCCTCTGGCCCGTCGGTCCATTCCATGAGCGTCGGACCACGGCGGTGACCCATGGTGCGAATCTCCATGAACGCGAAGCTCATCAGGCCTATGACCGCATCCTGCGCAGAAACCCGCCTCCGCACCACCACGTTCCTCCTATCTCCTGCGGACACGCGCACTATCCGCGTCCAAGGCCGCTGACAGGCCAGGCGCTTCCAGCCTCTGCCAGAGGCCACGATCAGGACGAGTGTGTAACTGCTGGGGCTAGGCTCGCGCGGTCTGGTCGCCGAGCTCAAGCTGGCCGTGCCTGTTGCCGCCCCGCGCCGCACCATCGGCGGCGATCTCGCGGCGCAGGGTACACCTCCCACCACAAAGCCCAGCAGTTCCAACCCTTGTGGTTCAACCGGTACGACCTGATCATCGTTCTCGACCGGGTGCTTACCGCGACCTTCGTTCCGTGGTGCCCTTGCCGGAGAACCGGGAAAGGTCCGGCTCCAGCGTGAGCTCGACCCGGCGGCCGATGGGCTTGACGTACCGGATCCCCATTGCGGTGGTCATGCCGGTGTCGAGTCATGCGGCGCTAGATCGAGGCGGCCGTCCGGGCTTGATCGAAGAGATCGGCAAAAATCTCTCGGGCGTCTAGGGCACCAGTCCACCCGAAGGCTCACCCAGTACGGAGACCCGTCCCCATCAGGTCATCAGCGAGGTTGAGCAGCTCGGGCAGGCGTAGGGTCCGGCCACCGCTTCCGGGGAGCGGAACGTGCAGAACCTCTGTCCAGCGCGTCGGGATCGCAGCCAATCCGTAAACGGCCCCGGCCAGGCCGCCGGTGACCGCGGCGACGGTGTCGGTGTCGCCGCCCAGGTCAATCGCGGCACGGATCGCATCCTCGTAGCCGCGGGTGGTACGGAGAGCCCATACGGCTGAGCCGAGGCAGGGCCAGATGGCGCCGTTGACCTCGGTTGCCTGATCGGGGTGCCACTTCGGGTCCAGGACAGTGGAGTAACGCTCACGGTGGTCGGGATGGATGGCGGCGAGCGTCTGCGGGAGGTCGTCCAAGGGGTCCGCGCCGTTCAGAGCGACGCGTACCAGATCATGAAAGATCGCGGTGCCTTCCCAAGCCGCGGGGTCGCCGTGGGTGAGTGCGGCGATGCGGCGGGCGGCGTCCATGGTGGCCTGCCGCCCGTCGCGGGCGAAGTACACCGCGGAGGGGGTGGCCCGCATCAATGAACCATTGCCCGCGGCGTGGTGGCTCCTCCGGAAGTGGGCGGCGGCGGCCTGGTCCCAGGGCAAGCCGGAGGTCAGGACATCATCAGTCTGCAGGCCGATGTCCTTCGGCTCATCGGTTGCCCATCGCTGGAAACGGGAGAAGATATCCGGCAGGTCCAGGTCACCACGCTCTACCAGTGATTCGGCGACATGGAGAGCCATCTGCGTGTCGTCGGTGGCCTCCCCGATGTCCCAGCCGCCGCCCCCGCACATCTCACCACCGGTACCCGGCACCGGAAATCGGGCGGAGAACGCGCCCGCCGGACCGAACTCGAAAGGGGCACCCAACGCGTCGCCCACCACAGAACCCACAACCGCGCCGGCGACACGCTCCACATGATTCACAACGACAGGCTACTGAGCCTCGCGCCCTCCGCAGCTTCGCTTCGGGCTTGACAATGTCCGTCAGGTCAGCTGTGGGGTGTGGTAGTTGCCGACATGATTTCCGTCGCGGAACTCGACGCCGTTGAATCCCTTGGTGGGTCGGTGAAATGGTAGAAACGCAGGACGGTGCCGTTCGGATGTTGAACCGGCCCTGCGGGTCCGATCAGGCTGGCGCCACGTAGACGTCGTCCTCGACGATCTCGACCCACAACCTCAGGTCCAGCAGTCGTCGATACCATGCCACGCTTGTGGCCAGGTCTGTGACCGGCAGTTTGACCTGGGCGATCCGGTCAACGTGAGTCACTCCCTCGTCTGGTGGCTGGCTGGGGTGCGCAGGAGGGCAACGGCCAGCACCAGCAGCCAGAGCAGGTACCCACCGATATTGATGCGCTCGAACACTCCGAGCCAGGGCGTTGGTTCGTTCGCGGCAAGCCGAGACCCCTCCATACCTGCCAGAGCGCCAAAAACGATGAGCGTCACGAGTGTCACCAGCGAATACAGGCGGAAACCTGGTCCGAACGCTCCGGCTCCAAACCCTATGGCCAGCAAAATGAAGAGTACGAGCACAGCGGTGAGAATCGCGTGCATCGTGTCCGTCAGCGTTCCCTCGGCCCCACGGAGGTGGATCGGGAAGAACGCCGCCGTCACCAAGCCGACGACACCGTCTGCGATCAGCAGGCCGCCTGTGACGCGCAGAGCGCGCCTCCGGCCAGCCGATTCCCAAACACCAATCGCGAAGGCGATCAGGAGCACGCCGTGTAAGAGGAAGAGCGGAACGACGAGCGATTTCGGTGGAGCGTCGATGGCGAACAGCTCACTGATGGTTTGAGAGGCAGAGTCGTATCCCTCCCACTGCATCGCCGCGAGTACGGTCGTGACTACATAGAGCAGTGAAGACAGGATGCCGCAGACGAGCAGAACCCTTCGTACCGCCCCTCGCAGGCTATTCTTCGGGACGTCACGCGCCCGATCGATCATGTTTGTCATCGCTGACCTCTCGCAGGCGCGAGATTGACGGGATCGCGCCTTCAGCCTTCAACCTGGTCTGAGTGAGACTGGCCGACCAGAGTCATACGGATTGCGATTCCCGGTACTTTCGGCAGCAACGGTCCTCCTCGATCGATGAGCCGCAGGACGAGGATGGCCTGCACGAGCGCGGTCAGGCTGCCGTCGGGGCCATAGGGCACGATGGGAGGGTGCGGAACGCTTCAGTTGCGGAGCTGGCGGGGTTCGTCGCCGAAGGCGGCGTGGTTGTGCTGAGTGGAGCGGGGCTGTCCACCGAATCCGGCATTCCCGACTACCGGGGGCCAACTGGGCGGGGGCGCCGGGCCGAACCCATGACGTACCAGAAATTCGCGGACAGTGCGCAGGCCCGGCAGCGCTACTGGGCACGCAGCCATGTCGGCTGGCGGCAGCTGGGCCTGGCCCTTCCCAACGCGGGACACCATGCGGTCGCCGAACTGGAGCGCTACGGCCTGGTCGAGGCGATCATCACGCAGAACGTGGACGGACTGCATCAGGCGGCCGGGGCCCAGCGAGTGACCGAACTGCATGGTGGGCTCGACCGAGTGGTGTGCCTGGGCTGCCGGGAGCGCAGCCCTCGCGCCGACCTCGATCGGCGGCTACACACGGCCAATCCCGGCTGGCACGCCACCGCCTCCCAGTTCAACCCCGACGGCGACGCGGTCCTGCCGGACGAACTCGTCGCGGCCTTCCAGGTCGTCGACTGCCTGACCTGCGACGGACTACTCAAGCCCGACGTGATCTTCTTCGGCGAGAACGTCCCCCGGCCCCGGGTCGACACGTGCTTCGCACAGGTCGCCGCGGCCCGCACGCTGCTCGTCCTCGGCTCCTCGCTCGCGGTCCGCTCCGGTTATCGATTCGTGGCTCGGGCGGCGGCCCTCGGCATCCCGATCGCCATCGTCAACCAGGAATCGACGGCAGGTGACGACTTGGCTCTGATCCGGCTGAACGCTCCCCTCGGCCCCACCCTCACCGCGGTCGTCGACGCGATACCGACACCTCGCCCTGCCTGAATGGTCACTGTTTCCAGATGGAGATGTGGACGGTTGGGCGGAATCTGGTTCTGGGGACGCCGGCTTCTGGGGAATGCATGAGCTGGGTGGCGGCGGGGGTGCCGAGGAATTCCAGGAATGTGCTGGCCAGGGGGGAGCGGTTGCCTGGTTCCAGGGCGGTGGCGTACCAGCTGATGTTCATGGGGGTGGCCGCTGTCTCGATTACGGTGAGGTCGCCTTTGCGGAGGTGGCGGGTGACGAGGTGGCCGATGGCGGGGGCGATTCCGGTGCCCGCGGCGGCGGCGTCCCAGGCGGCTGTCTGGTTGGGGAAGACGCGGATGCGGGATTCGGGGACGCGGAGGCGCTGGAGTAATCGGCTGGCGTCGCTGGCGGGATCCTCGACCGAGGGGTCGACCAGCCAGGTGTCCCGTTGACCTGCCGGGGAGCCTACGGCGACCAGGCGGCAGCGGAGGACGGGCTCGCTGACCAGGCGTTCTCCGGTTATGCGGGGGCCCAGGGCGACGTCGGCGACGCGGCTGGTGAGGAGGAGGGGGATCTCCTCGCTGGCGGCTTCGCCGCAGGTGGTTTCCATGGCGCGGCGGCGGCCGAACACGTCGGTGAGGGAGGAGGCGACGAATTCGGCGATCGCGCCGGAGGCGACCAGGTGCAGGCGGTCGGCGCGGACTGTTTGTACGGCGGCTTCGGCTTCGGCGCCCAACGCCACCATCTGGGAGGCGATGGGAAACAGGCGGCGACCGCCTTCGGTGAGGAGCATGCGGTCACCGGATCTGACCACGAGGGGATCGCCCATGTGTACGCGCAGCGCGGCCAGGGCCTGGGAGATCGCGGGTTCGCTGACGCCGAGGGCGCGGGCCGCGGCTTTGACCGATCCGAGCCTGCCGACGAAGACGAAGGCACTCAGCTGGGTCAGGGTCACCTGTCCTCCCTTTGGGGCAGCCTGACCCCTTCTTTCTAGACCCACCACTGGCATTAAGTAACCCCTTATTCGTGGATTGTGGCGGGATTCGGCGCGGGAGAAGGTGGCAAGTGCCTGCCGTTCCGCGCGCTGTCGCATGGGCGGGGGCACTCGGCGAGGAGGTCGACATGCAGGTTCCCGCCAGCTTCGAGTTCGAGCGGGCCGAGAGCGTGCCACACGCTCTCGAACTGCTCGAACGGTACGGCCCGGAGGCCCGGCTGGTCGCCGGGGGCCACAGCCTGATCCCGATGATGAAGCTCCGGCTGGCCCAGCCGGACGCGCTGATCGACATCAACGGGCTCGCGGAGCTGTCCCAGCTGGGGGTGGAGGGGGACACGCTGGTCATCGGGGCACTCGTCCGGCACGCCGCCCTGCTCGCCGACGAAACCGTAGGCGCATATTTCCCGATATTTCATGAAGCAGAGCGGGTGATCGCGGATCCCGTGGTCCGCAACAGGGGGACGGTGGGGGGATCGCTCTGCCAGGCGGATCCCTCCGAGGATCTTTCCGCCGCGTTCGCCGCAGTAAGGGCGGAGGCCGTCATCGTGGGGCCGGGCGGAAGCCGTACCGTCCCGATCCGGGAGTTCCACGTCGGGCCGTACGAGACGGTGGTCGAGCCGGGAGAGATCCTCACCGAGCTCCGGGTGCGGATCAAGCCGGGAGCGGGCAGCGCGTACGAGAAGGTCGAGCGGCGGGTCGGGGACTGGCCGGTGGCCGCGGCGGGGGCGTACCTGCGGACGAACGAAGGCATGATCATCGAGGCCGGTCTTGGGCTGACGGCGGTGGGGGCGGAGCACTTCGCGGCGCCGGACGCGGAGGCGTACCTGATCGGGAAGGCGGCGGGCGAGGACGTGCTGCGGGAGGCGGCGCGGATCGCCGCAGCGAGTTGCGAGCCGCAGGCCGACCAGCGCGGCCCGGTCGACTACAAGCGGCATCTCGCCGGAGAACTCACCTACCGGGCGCTCAGCCGCGCCGCCGAGAGGAGCCGATCATGAGGGTCAGTGTCACGGTGAACGGCCAGAACTACGTACGGGACGTCGAGCCGAGGCTGCTGCTGGTGCACTTCCTGCGGGACGAACTCCGCCTTACCGGCACGCACTGGGGATGTGACACCTCCAACTGCGGGGTGTGCGTGGTGCAACTCGATGGCGTACCGGTGAAATCGTGCACGGTGCTCGCGGTCATGGCCGACGGGCACGAGGTGACGACCGTGGAAGGGCTGGAGAAGGACGGCGAGCTTGATCCCGTTCAGGAGGGGTTCGTGCAGTGTCACGGGCTGCAGTGCGGGTTCTGCACGCCGGGCATGCTGATGACCGCCCGCTGGCTGCTCGACCGCAACCCCGACCCGGACGAGGGCGAGATCCGCGAGGCGATTTCCGGGCAGCTGTGCAGGTGCACCGGCTATGAGAACATCGTCCGTTCCGTGCGCTGGGCGGCGGAGAAGGAGGCGTCGGTATGAGCACTCCGATGGGATTCGGCCGGATGCACCGCAAGGAGGACGCGCGCTTCATCCGGGGCCGCGGCGGCTACGTGGACGACGTCAACCTGCCCGGCATGCTGTACGGCGCGATCCTGCGCAGCCCGCACGCGCACGCCAGGATCGTCACCATCGACACCTCGGCGGCGCTCGCCCACCCGAAGGTCAAAGCGGTCATCACCGGCGAGACGCTGGCCGGGCTGAACCTGGCCTGGATGCCGACCCTGTCGGCCGACACGCAGGCCGTGCTGGCCACCGACAAGGTCAGGTTCCAGGGGCAGGAGGTCGCGTTCGTCGTCGCCGAGGACCGGTATTCGGCGCGGGACGCGCTCGAGCTGATCGACGTCGAGTACGACGCGCTGGACGCCGTGATCGACGCCAGGAAATCCCTGGACCCGGACGCGCCCCTAATCCGAGACGATCACGAGGGCCGGGCCGACAACAAGATCTTCGACTGGGAAGCCGGGGACAAAGCCACCACCGACGCCGTTTTCGCCCAGGCCGAGGTGGCGGTCACCCAGGACATGCTGTATCCGCGCGTGCACCCCGCCCCGCTGGAAACCTGCGGCGCGGTGGCCGACTTCGACAAGGTTACCGGCAAACTGACCGTCTGGTGCCCGACCCAGGCCCCGCACGCCCACCGCACCCTCTACGCCTTGGTCGCCGGCCTCCCCGAACACAAGATCCGCGTCATCTCCCCCGACATCGGCGGCGGCTTTGGCAACAAAGTCGGGATATATCCGGGATATGTGTGCGCGATCGTCGGGTCGATCGTCACCGGCAAACCCGTGAAATGGATGGAAGACCGCTCAGAGAACCTGATGAGCACTTCCTTCGCCCGGGACTATCACATGCGCGGCGAGGTCGCCGCCACCCGGGACGGCAAGATCCAGGCCATCCGCGTCAAGGTCCTCGCCGACCACGGCGCCTTCAACGGCACCGCCCAGCCGACCAAGTTCCCCGCCGGCTTCTTCCACGTTTTCACCGGCTCGTACGACCTCCAGGCCGCCCACTGCGAAGTCACCGGCGTCTACACCAACAAGGCCCCCGGCGGCGTCGCCTACGCCTGCTCCTTCCGCATCACCGAAGCCGTCTACCTGGTCGAACGCATGATCGACGTGCTCGCCATGGAACTCGGCGCCGACCCCGCCGAACTGCGCATGAAGAATCTGCTCCGCTCCGAGCAGTTCCCCTACACCTCCCCCACCGGCTGGGAGTACGACTCCGGCGACTACCAGAAGACCCTGCAGCTCGCCATGGACATGGCCGGATACGACGCGCTCCGCCGCGAGCAGGCCGAGAAGCGGGAACGCGGCGAGCTCATGGGCATCGGCATCTCGTTCTTCACCGAGGCCGTCGGCGCCGGGCCGCGCAAGCACATGGACATTCTCGGCCTCGGCATGGCCGACGGCGCCGAACTCCGCGTGCACCCGACCGGCAAGGCCGTGCTCCGCGTCTCCTGCCAGTCCCAGGGCCAGGGCCACGAGACCACATTCGCCCAGATCGTCGCCGCCGAACTGGGCATCTCCCCTGACGACGTGGACGTCGTGCACGGCGACACCGACCAGACGCCCTTCGGGCTCGGCACGTACGGCTCCCGCTCCACGCCCGTCTCCGGGGCCGCCGCCGCGATGGTGTCCAGAAAAGTCAGGGAACGCGCCCGCCAGGTGGCCGCCGCCATGCTGGAGGCCTCCCCTGAGGACCTCGAATGGGCGGTCAACGAGTCCGGCGGCGCGTGGACGGTCGCAGGAACCGGCGCGGGCAAGACCATCCAGGAGATCGCCCTGGCCGCCCATTCCAGCCTGGAACTCCCCGACGGCGTCGAAGGCCATCTGGACGCCACCTGTGTGTACAACCCGCCCAACCTGACCTACCCGTTCGGCGCGTACATCTGCGTGGTCGACGTCGACCCCGGCACCGGCCAGGTCAAGGTCCGCCGCTTCATCGCGGTCGACGACTGCGGCGTGCGCATCAACCCTATGATCGTCGAAGGTCAGGTCCACGGCGGCCTCGCCGACGGCGTCGGCATGGCGCTCATGCAGCTCATGGCCTTCGACGAGGACGGCAACCACCTGGGCGCCTCCTTCATGGACTACCTGCTCCCGACCGCGATGGAATGCCCCTCCTGGGAACTGGGCGAAACGGTCACTCCCTCTCCGCACCACCCCATCGGCGCGAAGGGCGTCGGCGAATCGGCCACCGTGGGCTCGCCTCCCGCCGTGGTCAACGCCGTCCTCGACGCTCTGCGCCCCTTTGGGGTACGGCATGCGGACATGCCCCTCACCCCTGCCGGAGTCTGGCGCGCGATGCAGGGCAACCCCATCCGTACGGACCTCGCCATCTCATGACATTCCCGGCCAGGCGGCTTCGGGCCGCCTGGCCGGGCATCCACGGAGAACAAATACGAACGGAAATGGTCAAATCATGACCACACACCACAGCCCTGACCACGCGGCCCATCCCCGCGTGGCGGACGAATTCCTTGGGATGCCGGAGATCCGGCGTAGTGCGGTGCCGTCTCCCCGGGAACCTTCCCGGCCGGAGGGTCGCGCATTCGGCGGATCGGCTGGGTGGGACGCCGGGCTCGGCCAGCGGGCGTCAGCATTGAGCGCCGGGCGGCAGCCGTACGTGATGGCGACCGTCGTCCGGGCGGCGCGGCCCACCAGCGCCAAGGCGGGGGACCGCGCCCTCGTGCTGGCGGACGGGACGATCGAAGGGTTCGTCGGGGGTCATTGCGCCCTGGCGGCGGTGCGCACCCAGGGGCTTCGCCTGCTGACCGGCGGCAGTTCCACGCTGCTGCGGATCACGCCGGAGGCGGCGGAGCCGTACGAGGAGGAGGGACTGGTCGCGGTCGGGCAGCCATGCCTGTCCGGCGGGACTTTGGAGATCTTCCTCGAAGCGGTGATCCCACCCAGGCTCGTCCTCGTGTACGGCCAGGGGCCGATCGCGCAGTCCCTCGACACGGTCGGAATCGCGCTCGGATACGCGACCCAGCTCACCGACGACCCTCTTGTGGCGCTTGCTCCGGACACGTCCGCCGTGATCGTGGCGTCTCATGGCGTGGCCGAGGTTCCGATCCTGACCCGGGCCGTCGAAGCCCGGGTTCCGTACATCGGCCTGGTCGCCAGCCGCAAGCGGGGCAGTGCCGTACTGGCGGGAATTCCCGGCTCCGAAGACGTGCACAGCCCCGCAGGGCTCGATCTTGGAGCCAGGACCCCCGCGGAGATCGCTCTCACCGTCTACGCGGAGGTGCTCGCCGCCCGAATGTGAAGATCTGCAAGCGCGGACTCGACCGAGGGGGCAGATCTTGCCGTTATCCTCGCTGCTCTAGATTCTCTAGTGTGCGGCATTGGAGGTGGGAGCATTGAAGGTCGTCGGCAGCGCTCTGCTCGGGGTGGAACGTGCGAAAGTCTGGTCCGCGCTGCAGGATCCCGGCGTGCTCGTCCGGACGATCCCCGGCTGCGAACGTCTGGAGTCCATCGGCACCGACACCTATCGCATGACCGTCCACGCCGGAGTGGCGTCGATCAAGGGTGTCTACCAGGGCGAGGTCGCCCTGGCCGAACCCGAGGAGCCGGAGCGTTTCGTGCTGCGGGCGCGCGGTCAGGGCGCTCCGGGAACGGTAGACGCCACCGTCCGGGTGCAGCTCAGCGAGGTGGACGGCGGAACCCGTGTCGACTACGACGCCGAAGCCGTCGTGGGCGGCATGATCGGCGGCGTCGGCCAGCGCATGCTCGGTTCGGTCGCCCGCAAAACCGCCGGCGAGTTCTTCTCCGCCGTCGAGGAACACCTCCTCGCCGGCCCCGCCGTGATCGTGCCCTCGATCGAAGCCCCCGTCCCAGCTGAGACCGCCCAGATCTTCACGCGCCCCCCGCAAGCCGCCACAAAGCAGGGTGCCCCACCCTGGGCGGTCATCACGGCATTCGGCATGGGCGCCGGCATCGCCCTCGGCAGCGCCGTCATCGGCTGGCTCCTCGGCCGCTCCCGCAAACGGTGACACGCGCGAGCACATCTCACCGGGGCACTATCGCCGTGGGCGATCATTTAGGCGTAGGTTTGCCCTATGCGGGAGGCTCACGCGGAGGACGCACGATCTGAGGCCAAGCGACTGATTCTCGACCTGTTGGGCGAGGAACGCCCCACAGCTGGCACGTTGCTTAAAGAGGCGCAAGCCGTACTCGGCCGGGAACGTACCCGCCGCGCCGCCGAACTGGCCCGCGGCGCCCCCCTCACCCGCCGCTCGGCCGAACTCGCCGCCATCGCGGCCCTTTTCGTGGGTACGGGCGAGCTGGGCCCCGGCTGGTGGACGGTCAGCCGCGGCGGCACCCTCCCACCCCCCGAGGAAGTCCTGGTCAAAGCCGCCTCCCTGGATCCCTGGACGGATCTGACCGTGCTGGAGATGCTGGCCGCCTGGATCTCCGACGACGTCGCCGACGCCATCTGGGGCCCGCCCGTCGGCACCGCCGACCTCAACTCCTGGCAGGCGGAAGACCGGGTCCCCCTGCCTCCCGACGCCCGCGCCGGAACCCGCCTGGTGGTCGCCTTCGACGCCGGCGGCCGCCTGGACGCCGTCGTCGTCACCCGCAAAGACGACGATCTAGGTTCCAACCTGGACTTCTCCTCCCTCCGCTACTCCCGCCCCGCCGAAGCCCAGTGGAGCTGGGGCGTCGCCGCCGGCCTCGGCCCCCACCCCCTCCCCGACGAACACCCCGACCCCTACGCCGATCCCGTCGACCCCGCCCCCAGCACGATCCTCCGCGACTGGGCCCTCCACCACGGCGCGACCCCCGACCACGTCGGCCCACCCTGGGCAACCCGAGGCGACGTAACCGCCGCCGTCGAACGCGTCGACTGGATGTGGCGCAGCGCCGAATGGTTCGCGTGGTGGCGCGCCACCTCCGCCCTCATTGACGCCGAAACCGGCCAACTCACCCGCCGAATCGACGACCTGAGCCAATAAAGGCGGGTCGAGTCTTTCTTAGGCATCAGGCGGAATGGGGTGAGCGAGCCCGATGAATCGTTTGCCGAGAATCGGGACCGCTCGTTTCGCGGGCTTATCTCAGGCGGTGGAATCCGTTCGATCTGGAGCGTGTGCGGCACCGAGACGGGCGCGGACGTCTTCGGCTTCCGGCACACCCAGTTGGTCGTAGAGGGCGAGCGCCTGCTGCCAGCATTCTTCGGAGCGGCCCGCGTTGCCCGTGTTGAGCAGGGAGAATCCCATCTGGTCGAGAGTGCGGGCCTGCTGGTATAGGTCGCCGATGGCGCGGGCGAGTTCGAGCGCCTTGCCGTAGCCGTCCAGCGCGATGTCGTGGCGTGCGGCGCGTTGGTGGACGCCGGCGATCTGGCGGAGGGCCTGTGATTCGATGAATCTCTCGGAGATCTCGACGGCGATGTTCCGGGCTTTCTGGAAGTGGATGAAGGCTTCGTTGTCGCGGCCCATGCGAACATAACAACTACCGATATTGTTCAGGGCGTCAGCTTCGCCGCGCCGGTCCCCGATCTCCTGGTAGAGCTTCACCGCATTCCGGTAGTACTGATTGGCTTCGGCGAGGTCACCCATGTCCTGGCGCACGTTGGCGATGTTGTTGAAACATATGGCCTGATGCTGCGGGCCCATTTCCGGGTCGGCGGCCGTGGCTTGCTCGTAGTACTGGAGTGCGGACGCGGCACGCCCGAGCTGTAATTCGAAGTCGCCCAGGTTGTTCAACGTGATCTGCTTGCCGCGTGGATCGTCGATCTCCTGCCAGATGGCCAAGGACTGACGCATCCGGCTATCACCCTCCGGATAGTCGCCCAGATGCCACAAGGCGATGCCCAGGTGGCTGAGGCTTGCCGCCTCGCCTCGCCGGTCGCCCAGAGCGCGCTGGGTCTGGAGCGCCAGCTCGCAGTACTCCAGGGCGATCGTGTATTCGGAGCGATATATGTAGATGACGCCGATCAGATCGAGCAGGTCGGCGATGGCGTGCTGGTCGTTCAGCCCGCGCTGGATGGTCAGCGCCTGGGTGGCCTGTTCGAAGGCATTGTCTTGATTGCCGGCCCGCGACAACATGCGGGCGATATCGGCGCGTGCCCGTGCCGCGCCGGCTTGGTCGCCGAGGAGCCGCCACGCGTCGATCGCGCGCTGGTGCAGGCCGACGGCTTCCTTCCAGTGCCCGGACGTCTCCAAGAACTGGCTGAGCACGTGCGCGAGCAATGCCGCGTGTTTCGGCCAGCGATCGTCGGCGGCGTACGCGGAGAGATGAAGGAGGTTGTCCACTTCGCCGGTGAACCAATTCCGGGCGTCCTCCGCGGTCTCCAGCCGGGGCAGGGCCGGCGGCGGGCCGCTGACCTCTATCGGCAGGCCCACGCGTCGGGGATGTAAGAGCTGATCGGCGCGATCCGCGGTGAACAAGTAGAAGTCGAGTAGCCGGGAACGTGCCACGCGGCGTTGGAGGTCCGGCCGGTCGGCGGAGAGCTGGCGCGCGTAGTCGCGGATGAGGTCGTGGAATTGATATCTGCCGCGTCGCGGTTCGGCGATGAGGTGGTGATCGAGCAGGTCGTCGAGAATTCGTTCCGTGGTGTGCAGATCCGCCTGGAGCAGCGCGGCGGAGCTGTCGATACCGAATTCCGCCCCTGGGTGAAGTCCGAACAGCCGGAACGCCTCCTGGCGTACGGGGTCGAGTCCCTGATACGACAATTCGAAAGCCGCGGTGATCTCTCGGTTGTCGGCCCGGATCTCGGCCAGCCTGCGGTTGTTGTCGCCGAGCAGCGCGACCAGATCCGCGACCTGCCAGGAAGACCGGTGCTGGATCCGGTTTCCGACCAGTTGGATGGCCATGGGCAGATAGCCGCACAGCCGCATGAGCGTGGCGACCTCGTCCGTCTCGCGGGCCCGGCCGTGACCGATGATCCGGCCGAACAGCGTGGCCGCGTCTTCCGGCGGCAGGGCTTCCAGAGAAAGCGATTGAATGTCATCCAGCCCGGCCAGGCGGCGTCTGCTGGTGATCAGGACCAGGCATCCGGGCGTGCCCGGCAACAGATGGCGGATCTGCTCGTGCCCGGCCGCGCCGTCCAGCACGATCAGGGCCTTACGCCGGGCCAACTCCGCTCGCCACAAAGTCGCGCGCTCATCCAGGCCAGGCGGGATTCGCGCGGCGGGGATGCCGAGCATCCGCAGCAGTTGGTCCAGCGCGGCGAGCGGATCGAGCGGTGCGCGCTCCGTGTCATGGCCATAGAGATCGAGGTGGAGTTGCCCGTCCGGATACCGCCCGGCGAGCCGATGCGCCAGATGCACGGCCAGCGCGGATTTCCCGACCCCCGGCATCCCGTCGATGGCCAGCACGGTGACGGCCGTCTCGTGCGGGGTGGCCATGGCCAGCAATCGGGCGATCTCGCCGGTGCGGCCGGTGAAGGTGGATGTGTCGCGGGGCAGGTTGTTCCTCGCCCGGCCCATGCCAGGGGACAGCAGTAATGAGGCATCGCCGCGCAGAATGCGCTGGTGGAGTTCCCGCAGTTGCGGACCAGCTTCGGAGGCGTATCCGGTGACCAGATGCTGCCGGGTACGCCGGTAGACGTCCTGGGCCTCGACCTGACGGCCGCTGCGGTAGAGAGCGGTCATTAGCAATTCGACCAGTTTCTCGTGGTACGGGTAGCCGTCCGCGAGGGCCGAGAGTTCCGTCACCATATCGGCGTGGCGTCCGAGCTGTAGTTCGAATTCTATGCGTTCGACGGCGCCCCCGAGGAGTTCGTCTTCGATGCCCTTTCTGGTGCGGTCCACCCAGGATCCGGAAAGGCCCGCCAGCGGTTCCCCACGCCACAGCTCCGCCGCCATGTTCAATAACCGCACGGCCTCCTGCTCGTCGCCGCTTTCGGCGATTGCGCGCGCCTGGACGCGCAATTGCCGGAAGCGGTAGTAATCCACGTTCTCGGGATCGGTCTCCAGAATGTACGACCCGCCACGGCTGCTGACCTGGGCGTCGGCCCCGATCTCCTGCAGCCGTGCTCGCAGCCGGGTCACTTTGGTGTACAAATTGTCCCGCGCTTTATTCGGCGGATTGCCGTCCCATACTCGGTCGATGAGTATTTCGGTCGGGACCGGCTGACCTGGGGTAAGCGCCAAAGCCGCCAGCACATGGCGCTCCCTGGCCCACCCCACGTTATGGCGCGTCTGTTTGCGCCAGATTTCGATAGGTCCGAGTAACCGGAATTCCACGATAGCCCCTAAGTAGGGGACAGGACTTTCCGAGAGTTTCTCATCATTGGATACCGAAATCCAGGAGTAAAGCCGCACCGATGCGAACTGTAAGGTTCACGCCTCGCCGGTGCCTGAACTCTTCGCCGGAACGATCCACGGGTCGCCGCGATGTCCCCGACCCCGTGTCAGGACCGAATAGTGTTTCACTACCGCTTCGTATTGGACGAGGTCGACATCACACACATCTGCCTATAGAGTGGGTTTTAGTGCACCACTAAACGGCCCATTCGGCCCGGCCGGAACACGATGTCGGAAAACGGACATGTGGTGACACTGTCTCCGAAATTCATAGACAGCACAGGGCGGCACTATGAGGCCGCAGCAGGAGGTTGACCGAAGATGCTCACGCTCATCCTGCTTGGGCCGTGGATGTTCATGTTTTAAGTGGACATCCATCGCAAAGACCTCCGATCAAGAATCGGAGGTCTTTATGCTGCGAGCCCACCGATCGGCAGCCGCAAGCGATCATCCTAGCCGCCCCAGAACCGTTCGGATCGCACCCGCACGGCGGCCCTGTACGCTGACGACCTCGATGGTCACCCCTATCACGCAGCACAGTGGCCATGTGCAGGACCGACCGCCTGGCGCCTTTGCAACCGACCTACTGGCTGCGTGGTATGTGGTCTCCGAAGGTTTGGCACGACCGGGACTTCGTGGGAGATTTCTCCCCTAGGTATCTGAGAGCCCAGGAGGCAACCGTGACCACACCAGGCGAGACCCCCGCTGATCTGGACGCGATGATGGTCCCGGACGACATGACCGAGGCGCAGTCGGACGCCGCGCGCTGGCGGTATGGCTTCTACGTCGTGCTCACCGGGCTGGTGGTGATTCTGGTCGGGTTCGCGGTGGCCGTCTTGCGGACCGGGGAAGCGGGGACGTTGTTCGCGGGGATGGCCGGAGTCGTGGGGACGATCATCGGGGCGTACTTCGGAGTGCAGGCGGGGCAGTCCGGCAAGGACAGGGCCGAGGCGGAGTTGCGGCGGGCCAATGATCGGGCGACCAGGATGGCCGCGTACGTCGGGCCGCAGAACATCGACCACATCATGGGGCCGGTGCGGCGGCCGGGTCGTGGGTGAGGTCGGCGGGCAGGCTATGACGACGATTTCCAGATTCTTCGGCATAGTGCGCTGATTTCACACCTCGCAGGTCGTCGGTAGAAACTGGAGCATGCACAGCGTCCGTATCGGGGTCGACACCGGCGGCACGTTCACCGACGTGGTTCTGGTGGATGAGGCTTCCGGCCAGATCGTCACGACCAAGACTCCCTCTACTCCTGCCAATCCGGCCGACGGATTTCTGGCAGGGGTCCACAAGGTTCTTAACCTGCACGGGAGCACAGAGAGTCTGGACGCCGTGTCCGCGCTGGTGCACGGCACCACGGTGGCCACCAACCAGCTGCTGGAAGACCGGCAGGACGGGACCCCCCACCTGGGCTTCGTCACGACCGAGGGTTTCGAGTTCATCCTGGAGATCGCCCGCCAGAGCGTGCCGGACGGCTACGGGAACTCCTACTTCTGGGTGAAACCGCCCCGGATCGTGCCCGTGCACCGGGTGAAGACGGTGGGCGGGCGGCTCGACCACCTGGGCGCGGAGGTGCGCCCATTCGACGAGGGCGCGGCGATCGAGGTCGCGCGCTGGTTCCGCGAGCAGGGCGTCACCGCGATCGGCGTGTGCTTCCTGCACTCCTACGCCAACCCGGAGCACGAGCGCCGCATGCGGCAGGTGCTGGCCACGGAGCATCCGGACGCGGTCGTCTCGCTCTCCAGCGACGTGCTGCGCGAATACCGCGAGTACGAGCGTTCCGTGACCACCCTGGTCGACGCCGCCGTGAAACCCATCATGCGGAAATACATCGACAACCTCTCCGACCGGCTCGGGCGGAGCTTCTCGGTGATGAAGAGCAACGGCGGCGTGCTCTCCGCCGCCGAGGTGGTGCACCAGCCGATCACCACCGTCCTGTCCGGACCCGCGGCGGGCGCGCTCGGCGCGGCCCTGATCGCGAGTACGGCAGGCCACCCCTCCGTGATCACCCTGGACGGCGGCGGCACCTCCACCGACGTGGCCGTGGTCGTGGACGGCGAACCCTCCCAGACCACCGAGGGCAGCATCGGCCGCTACCCCTGCAAGATCCCGATGATCGACATCGTGACCGTGGGAGCGGGCGGCGGCTCGATCGCGTGGATCTCCCCGGAGGGCACCCTCAAGGTCGGTCCCAAGTCCGCGGGCGCCGACCCGGGGCCGATGTGTTACGGCAAGGGCGGCACCGAGGTGACCGTCACCGACGCCCACGTGTTCCTGGGCCGGGTCCCCCCGCACCTGCTCGGCGGCGAGATCCCGCTGGACGCGGCGGCGGCCAGGGCCGGGATCGAGGGGCTCGCCGCCAAACTCGGCCTCACCCCGGAACGCTGCGCGACCGGCATCCTGGAGATCAGCGCGTTCAACCAGTCCAACGCGATCCGGCAGATCACCGTCAAGCGCGGCCTCGACGTCCGCGACTTCCCGCTGGTCGCGTTCGGCGGGTCGGGCCCGCTGCTGGCCTGCCGCCTGATCGACGTGCTCGGCCTCAAGGCCGCGATCATCCCGCCCGAGCCGGGCAACGTGTCCGCGTTCGGGCTGCTCACCGTGGACGTCAAGAACGACTACGTCCGGACCCACGTGACCAGGGATCCGTCGCTGGAGGCCATGTCCGCCATCCTCGCCGAGCTGGAGGCCCAGGCCGCCGAGGCGCTGGACCGGGAGGGCTTCACCGACCACGTGTACGCGCGCAGCGCCGACCTCCGCTACTACGGCCAGGCATACGAGGTCCGGGTGCCCGCGCCCGAAGGCCCCCTCACCCCGGCCTGGCGCGAGGCCGTCCTGGAGCGCTTCCACGAAGCCCATTTCAAGCTCTACGGGTACGGCTACCGCGACGACCCCCAGCACGCCGTCGAATGGGTGAACCTGCGGGTTTCCGGCATCGGGCCGATCACCCGGCCGATCGTGGCGCGCAGGCCGTACCAGCCGGACGAGCCCAGCCCGGTCTGCACGCGGGACGTCTTCTACGAGAACTGGGCCCGCACGGTGATCTATCGCCGGCACGAGCTCGGCGCCGGCGCGGTCGTGACCGGGCCCGCCGTCATCGAGGAGTACGGCTCGACGCTTCCGATCCATCCCGGTTTCACGGCGACCATGGACGACTACGGCAACTTGGAGGTCCGACGTGAGCTCGGCTGACCCGATCCTGATCGAGATCGTCGAAGGCACGCTGGCCTCGGTCGAGATGGAGGTCGAGACCGCCATCGCCAGGACCGCCCGCTCGCCCATGATCCGGGACGCGCACGACTTCCGGGCCGGTATCCACGACGTCAAGCTGCGCAAGCTGACCGGGCGGTCGTATTCGGCGCTGGTGCAGCCGATCGTGCGGGATTTCCCGATCGGCACCATGCGTCCCGGCGACGTGTTCTTCCACAATGACGTGTACCTGTCCGAAGGCGGCATCGGGCATCTGCCGGACCTGTGCGTGACCGTCCCGGTGTTCCACGCCGGTGAGGTGGTCGCGTTCGTGCAGGCGTTCGGCCACCACGACGACATCGGCGGGGCCTGCCCGGGCTCGATGCCGTCGGGGGCGCGCAGCGTCTTCGAGGAAGGGCTGATGGTCCCGCCGATCCGGCTCTGGGACCAGGGCATGCCCAACGACGCCGCGCTGCGGATTATGACCCGCAACTCGCGCATGCCCGACTCGCTGGCCGGGGATCTGGACGCGGAGTGCTCGGCCTGCCTGATGGGCGCCCGCCGCCTCGGCGAGCTCTTCGACCGGTACGGCCGGGACGCGGTCGACGCCTGCTTCGACGCGATCATCGGCAAGACCACCGAGACCTTCCGCCGCGAGCTGCTGGCGAAGATTCCCGAAGGCGTGCACGTGTGGGAGGACTACGCCGAGCACGACGGCGTGGACGAGCCCCGGCTGCACGCGCAGCGGATCACGCTGACCGTCGACCACGCCGCCCCCGAGCCGCTGATCATCGACTTCACCGGCACGTCGCCGCAGGCCAAGGGCCCGATCAACCACGCGGGCGACTACGCCGACGGGGTGTTCCTGAAGAAGTGGCTGGCGCCGATCCTGCGCAACCTGGCCGAGACGCCGGAACGCATGGCCGAACTCGACGTCAACGAGGGCGTGGTCCCGCTCATCAAGATGGTGTTCCCGGAGAAGGGCACCCTGCTCACGCCCATCTTCCCGGCCCCGACCAACGCCCGCACGTTCGTGATCCTGCGCCTGCTGGGCGTGCTCGCCGGGGTGCTGGCCAAGGCGACCGGCGGGCGTATGCCCGCCGACCAGGAGACGATCCGCTACACCGGTGTGTACGGCCATGACCTGGGCGGCAACGACTACCTGATGCGCGAGGTCCTCGGCGGCGGCTCCGGCGGACGCTGGTACGCCGACGGCGAGGACACCATCCACATCGTGCCGGATTCCCGGAACATCCCGGTCGAGTTCGCCGAGGCCCGCTGGCCGTTCCGGGTGGAGCGCCTCGGGCTGGCCGTGGACAGCGGCGGCCCGGGGAGGTTCCGGGGCGGTCTCGGCTACGACAAGCACATCCGGATGTTGCGGGACGCGTCCTTCATGTCCATCGCGGACCGGTCGATCCTGAGCTGCTGGGGGGTCAACGGCGGGCGGGCCGGGCGGCCGTTCGTGGTGACCGTCAACGGGGTCGAGATGGACGGGCTCGTGGACGACTTCCCGGTGCGCGAAGGGGAGATCGTCCGGGTTCGCACCACCGGCGGGGGCGGCTGGGGGTCGCCCTTCGAGCGGGAGCCGCAGCGGGTGGCGGACGACGTGCGGGACGGGAAGGTGTCCCTGGAGTGCGCCCGGCACGAGTACGGCGTGGTGCTCTCCGCCGACTTGGTGGTGGACGAGGCGGCCACGGAGGAACTTCGCGCGAGCATGCCCGTTCTGTCGGAGGCGTTCTTCGACCGCGGACCGGGTTATCCGAAGCTGTCCGGCGGCCAGCCGCACGCGGAGGTCGATCTCCGCTGATATCCGGTGACGGGGGATATTTCCGTCACCGGGTATGAGGGCAACCCTCCTGTGAGGGAGTTCTGTCATTCAATGAGTCGTCGCCGCGCTACATCTCTTCCGCATTTCTCGATCATCGTGCAACATGTGCAACATGGTGAGACGAGGGCGTTCTGAAACTATAGCGGCTATGACCTGGATAGATAGGGTCACTTGCGCATCATCTAGAACAGCCTTCTCCTCCCATTGGACTAGCACTGCTATGTATAGCGGGTTGAGCAACATTCTCCGGGAGATGTGACATGGGCGGCGTTGGCGTGAGCAGTGGCGCGCAGCAGGCCAGGGAGGCGCTCGGAGCCCGGCTTCGGGAGATCAGGGCCGGGGCGCGGGTGACCGGCCGGGAGCTCGCGGGCCGCGCCGGATGGCACTTCACCAAAGTGTCCAAGCTGGAACACGGCCGGATCATGCCCGGCGAGGACGACCTGCGCCTGTGGTGCTTCCACTGCCACGCCCTGGCTGACCTGGCCGAACTCCTGGCGATGCGCGACAACACCGAGAAGATGTACGTCGAGCTGCGCCGCCTGGAGAAGGTCGGATCCGCCGCCTTCCAGCAGGAACTACGCGACCGCGAAGCACGGACCCGCTCGATTCGCAGCTTTTCCGCCTTTCTCGTCCCAGCGGTGGCCCAAACCCGCGCCTACGCAACCATCCGATTCACCGAATTTTCCGAAATGTCAGGCATCAGGACGGACGTGGAGTCTGCGGTGGACGCCCGGATGGAGCGGACCGAACTGCTGCTGACCGGCAAATCCCTGTTCCACCTGGTCCTGTGCGAGACCGCCCTGATGGCGGCCATGGCGCCGCCGGACGTCATGCTGGAACAACTACGCCACCTGATCCACCTCTCCCGCCTGCGCACGGTCCAGCTCGGCGTCGTCCCCCTGGGTGCTCCCCACTACCCACCGCTCTGCGACTTCTGGATCCTGGACGACACCGCCGCCGAAACCGAGACGTACGCCGCCTTCATCCGCGTCACTCAGCCCGGCGAGGTCGCCATGTACGCCAAGGTCTTCGACAGCCTTGCGCGTTCGGCCGTGCACGGAGAGCAAGCGGTGGAGATCATCGAGCGCCATTCCGAGGCCCTCGTGCAACATCTGGCAACATCCTAGACGGTGATGATCCGCTTTCCTAGCGTGAAGCCATGACCCCTCACGGACTGCCGATGGAGCCGCCCGACGCGGACCTCCGCCGGCATCGACGCCCCGAGCCGCCACCTGTCACGATCGACGTGAAGGTCCCGAACGTGGCTCGCATGTATGACTATTACCTGGGCGGCAAAGACAACACCCTCGCCGACCGGGAGTGCGCGGAAGAAGTCATCCGCGAGATCCCGCAGACCCGCGACATCGCGTGGGCGAACCGGCGTTTCCTCGGCCGGGCGGTCCGGTTCCTGGCCGAGGAGCAGGGCATCGACCAGTTCATCGACATCGGCGCGGGTTTACCCACCCGGGAGAACGTGCACCAGGTCGCGCAGCGCGCCAACCCGGACGCCCGCGTGGTCTACGTGGACAACGATCCGGTGGTGCTCGTGCACGCCCGCGCGTTGCTCGCCCGCGATCCGCAGACGGTGGCAATCTCCGGCGACGCCCGCCGGCCGCTGGAGATCCTGGCCGACGCCGAACTGCGCGGCCTGCTGGACCTGTCCCGCCCGGTCGGCGTGCTGATGGTCGCGGTCCTGCATTTCGTCACCGACGCCGAGGACCCGTACGGCGCGGTGGCGTCGCTGATGTCCCACCTGGTCCCCGGCTCGTGCCTGGTCGTCTCGCACGTGGAGCGCACGAAACGCCTGGAGGCGGCCACGAGGGCCTATGCCCGGGCGAGTTCGCCCGCCGTGCTGCGCTCGGACGCCGAGGTGGCCGCGTTCTTCGAGGGCCTGACCATGATCGAGCCCGGCCTGGTCCGGCTCAAGAACTGGCGGCCCGACGATCTCGTGCTCCGCTTCGACCCGGACGTCCCGATCTTCGGCGCGGTGGGGGTGAAACCATGACCTGGATCCGCTCCAGTCACGGCCCGGCCGTCGAGCTGGCCGCGCTCGGCGACGGCTTCGCGATGCGCAACTCCGCGCAGCCGGACGGCGCCGTCCTGTGTTTCACGACAGCCGAGATCACCGCTTTCCTGCGGGGCGTGAAGGACGGTGAGTTCGACGACCTGATCGCAGACTGATAGGGGCACATCACACCTGGCAAGGCAGGAAGAGTAGGCTTTGGCCGCGCTTGTGTCTAGACCGAGAAACGCAGCTTCTGAAGTCGAATGGGCAACCGCCGCGCCGTAGGTCGTATGTCCCGGCTTGGCCGCGCCTGTGTCTGGACTGAGGAACGCAGGTCGCGGAGCGGCCGGAGAGACGAGGGAAGACACAGGCTGAAGGCGGCCAAGCCCGCCGATCCGGAGGATCGGCCATGAACACAGCCTGTTCCAGGAGTGATGATGCAGGGACCTCTCGGCGGCGTTGTCGTGCTCGACCTGTCCCGGGCGCTGGCCGGGCCGCATGCGGCCCAGATGCTCGGTGACCTCGGCGCGCACGTGATCAAAGTCGAGCACCCGTCCGGCGACGAGTCCCGCGGCTGGGGCCCGCCCTTCGTCGGCCCAGATGCCGATATTTCGACCTACTTCCTGGCGGCGAATCGGAACAAGCAGTCGATCACCATCGATATGAAGGCCAGCGAAGGCCGGGCGCTCGTGGAGCGGCTCGTGCGCCGGAGCGACGTGCTGATCGAGAACTTCCGCACGGGAGTGCTCGACCGGCTCGGTTTCGGCGTCGAACGGCTCCACGAGCTCAACCCGCGCCTGATCGTGCTGTCCATCACCGGTTTCGGCCACGACGGCCCCGAAGGCGGGCGCCCCGGCTACGACCAGATCGCCCAGGGCGAGGCGGGCCTGATGTCACTCACGGGGCCGCCCGGCGAGCCGTACCGCGTGGGAGCGTCCATCGCCGACCTGCTCGCGGGCATCCACGGCGCGTACGGCGTGGTGGCCGCACTCTACGAGCGCGAGCGCACCGGCAAGGGCACCGTGGTGCGCACCTCGCTGCTGGCCTCCGTCGTCGGCGTGCACTCCTACCACGGCACCTCCTGGACGGTCGGCGGCAAACTCCCCGCCGCCAATGGCAACCACCACGCCTCGATCGCCCCTTACGGCGCCTTCCACTGCGCGGACGGCATGCTCCAGATCGCCGTCGCGAACGACGGCCAGTGGCAGAAGGTCGCCCGCCTACTAGACATCGACCCCAACATCCCGAAATATGCGACAAATAGGGAAAGATTTGCGCATCGGGATGAGTTGATCTCCGATATGGAGAAAGCCCTGGTCTCGCGCGATCGCGCACACTGGCTGTCCGCGCTCGCCGACCTCGGTGTTCCCGCCGGAGCCATCCGCACCATCGACGAGGTCTACAGCTGGGACCAGGTCCACTCGCAGGGCCTCCTGGTCGACGTCGACCACCCCGTCCTCGGCCGCGTCACGCTCCCCGGCCCGCCGCTCCGCTTCGACGACCACCCCGCCCCGGCGCACACCCCGCCCCCCGCCCTCGGCCAGGACAACGACGCCGTGCTCACCTGGCTGGAGGCTCAGGAATCCACCTCGGGAGGTTCCGCTACGTGACAATCCGGACTCCGGACGACGATGTCCCTGGGGACCCGGCAGGGTCCTACCGTCAGATCTCGGGAAAGAACTTCGGGAGCGGGCGGGTCAATTCTGGTGAACGAGGTCAGATCGTGAACGAGGGGCGGGCGCGGCCGGACGCGCGGGCGCTGATCCGGGCGGTGCTCGACGCCGGAACCTGGGCATCCTGGGACGAGCCCCCGGCCGACACCGCGCCACCCGGCTCCGAATACGCCGAGGAACTCGCCGCAGCCCGGGCCAAGACCGGATACGACGAGTCGGTGATCACCGGGGCCGGCCTGCTCGGGGGGCGGCGGGTGGCCGTCGTCGCCTGCGAGTTCTCCTTCCTGGCCGGTTCGATCGGGGTCGCGGCGGCGGATCGGCTGGTCCGCGCCATTGAGCGGGCCACCGCCGAACGGCTGCCGCTGCTGGCGGCACCCGCCAGCGGGGGCACCCGGATGCAGGAGGGCGCGCTCGCGTTCGTCCAGATGGTCAAGATCACCGCCGCCGTGTCCGCGCACCGGGCGGCCGGGCTGCCCTATGTCGTCTACCTTCGCCACCCCACCACCGGCGGCGTCTTCGCCTCCTGGGGCTCCCTCGGCCACGTCACCGCCGCGGAACCGGGCGCGATGATCGGCTTCCTCGGCCCGCGCGTCTTCGAGTCCCTGTACGGCTACCCGTTCCCCGAAGGCGTCCAGGTCGCGGAGAACCTCTTCGCCCACGGCCTGGTCGACGCGGTCGTCTCGGCGGCGGACGCCAGGGAGGTCGCCATCCGCGCCCTGTCGGTCCTGTGCGTGCCAGAAAACCTGGATCCCGTGCCCGAACCGGCCGGATCAGACGCCGACGTCGGAGCCTGGCAGGCGATCATGACCTCCCGGCGGGACGATCGCCCGGGGGTCCGTACCCTGCTCAAACACGCCGCGACGGACGTGACGCCGCTCAACGGCACGGGAGCGGGGGAGAACGATCCCGGGCTGCTGCTGGCACTGGCCAGGTTCGGCTCCGCGCCCGCCGTCGTGCTCGGGCACGATCGGCGCAGCCAGCGGGCGCGCGGCCCGGTGGGACCGGCCGGGCTGCGGGTGGCCCGCAGGGGCATGCACCTGGCGGCCGAGCTCGGCCTGCCGCTGGTCACCGTGATCGACACCGGCGGGGCCGCACTGTCGAAGGCGGCCGAGGAGGGCGGCCTGGCCGGGGAGATCGCGCGTTCTCTCGCCGATCTGGTCATGCTGGACGCGCCGACGGTCTGCCTGCTGCTCGGCGAGGGCGCGGGCGGCGCCGCGCTGGCCCTGCTCCCGGCGGACCGGGTGCTCTGCGCCCAGCACGCCTGGCTCTCCCCGCTCCCGCCGGAGGGCGCCTCCGCGATCCTCTACCGCACGGTCGACTTCGCCCCGGAGATCGCCCAGGCCCAGGGCGTGCGCGCGATGGACCTCAAACGGGACGGCATCGTGGACCGCGTCATCCCCGAATGCCCCGACGCGGCCTACGAGCAGCAGGCGTTCTGCGAACGGGTGGCCACCGCGCTGGAATACGAGATCACCGGCCTGCTCGCGCGTGATCCCGCCGCCCGGCTCGCGGACCGCCTGGCCCGCTACCGGCGCGTCGGCTCACGGTAAGGTTCCGGGCTGGCACGGGATGGCGATCCGTTCCACCCGGATGGCGTGCACTTCCTCCCGGGGAACGACCACCTCGTACGCGCCGTGATCCACCAGCCAGTAGCCGAGGGCTTCCGCCTTCATCCCGCTGTGCCCGGTATAGGCGATGTGCAGGCCGCCGCTGTCGCCGTTCTCGTCCTCGTCCAGGATCAGGCAGGGTTCGCCCCCGAACGCCCCCACCGTCCGCAGCAGCGTCAGCTGCTCCAGGTCCTTGATGTTGACCGCCAGCCGCCAGTAGCCGCGCCCCCGCTCGAAGCCCTCCGCGGGCGTCTCGCTGAACAGCACCACGTCGTCCCCGCCGGGGCCGATGGCGGCGGGGTAGGTCTGCGCCCGGTACCGGGCGACGAACCCCAGGCCGACCGGTTCGATGTCGTTGCCGCTCATGCCGCCGGCCGCCAGGACAGCCCGTCGAAGGCCGCGAACGGCCGTTCCCCGGCCCTGGTGATGTGCACGATCTCGGCGCCCGCCGGGATCGGCATCGGCATCGTGTGGAACTGCGGCACGACATGCTCCCGTGAAGCGGTAAAGCCGTTCCCGGCGAATGGGGGTGAATCGTTCCAGTCACCACCCATGTGCGCTCCGTACGGAACGACGTAGGTGTCGATGTCGCGCGCCACCCAGCGCAAAAGATAGAGCTCAGGCACGGCGGGCGTGAGGTCGGAGCCCTCGAAGGTCAGATCGAGCGCGTCGACGAGGGCACGCGGGGAGGTCAGCCGGTCGCAGTCCTGGACGCGATACACATACCCCGAGATGATCGTCCGCTTGCCCGCCAGGTACGGCACGAGCAGACGCGGCGGGATCACCTTCTGCATCCACGTGCTGTTCCCAGGCTCACTCATGGCGTTTAGTTTACGATCCCGTGACCCCAAGTCGACGATGTTCCAGGGACGGAAGGGTCTTACGCACACTTTCCGCCCGCGCTTTGTCGATCTTTCCGGTGCGTACGCCCGCAGCCGGCCCGAGATCGTGCACGGTCACGCCGAGCGGGTCGATGAGCAGGCTGCGGCCCACCCCCCAGCCGTCCTCGTGCGGCGGCTGGCCGACCGCGATCGTCCACATCGTGTTCTCGATCGCGCGCGCCCGGGCGAGCGTCACCCAGTGTTCCTCCTTGAACGGCCCCCCAGCCCAGGCGGCGATCACCGCGAACGCCTCGGCGCCCTGGTCCACCAGGGCCCTGGCCAGTTCGGGGAAGCGCAGGTCGTAGCAGGTGATCAGCCCCACCCGCAGGCCGCCCAGCTCCGCCACCACCGGCGCGTCGCCGGGCGCGACCAGCTCGGACTCGCGGGCGCCGAAGGAGTCGAACAGGTGGATCTTCCGGTAGGCGGCGACGAGCTCGCCGTTGGCGTCGACGGCCACCGCCGTGTTGTGCACCCGCGCGCCCGCCGGTTCGAACGTGCCCGCGATCAGCGCCGTGCCCGCGTCCCTGGCGGCTTCGCGCAGCCCGTGCACGAACGGCCCGTCCAGCGGCTCGGCCCGGTCCAGGATGCCCCGGCCGAAGCGGGTCAGCGTGGCTTCGGGAAAGACCGCCAGGTCGGCGTCGGGGGCCGAGGCGAGGGCGTCACGAACCGACTCCAGGTTGTTCTTTGGGTCGTGATCGATGGAGATCTGGCACAACGTTACGCGGGTCACGTGCCTGAGTCTGCCCGTTGGGGACCAGTTCCCACCATGTCAGGCATCGCCAGATCCATTCCAGCGGGCCGTACCGGAACCGGGTCAGCCACAAGCGGGCGAACAGCCACTGCACGACCAGCGTGACCACGGTCACGGCGATGATCCCCGCCGCCGTCGCCGGGCGCACCAGCAGGATGACGACCGTGCTGCTCAGGTACGCCGTCAGCGCCAGCTTCCCCAGCGGCTCGAACACCCGGGGGCTGATCAGCATGAACCCGCTCGCGTACGCCGCCGCCCCGGCCAGGCACGCGGCCAGATAGCTCACGTCGGCCCAGGTCAGCACCACGGCGAGCACCACGCTGAGGGCGAAGAACAGCGCGTTCGGCCGGATCGCGTCGAACTCCACCGCCGCCAGGCCCAGCAGGAAGAGACCGGCGATGAGAATCCACGGATCGCCGTAGACCACCGCGCCCGTGGTGACCGCGACCCCCAGCGGCAGCTGGACCAGCTTCGGCAGGAAACTGGCCGGAACCAGCGCGACCGCGCCGAAGATCGCGTACGGCACCAGCACCTCGCCCGGGTTGACCACCCAGTGCGCCGCCCCGAACAGCGCCAGCACGGCCAGCCGCCGCCCCATGATCAGCCGATCCGGATGCGCCCGTAAGAACAGCGCGAAACTCATCCCGAACAGGAAGGAGAAGATGGGATAGAACCGGCCCTGGACGAATTGGTTCATCGCCCAGTCGATCTCGGGCGGTTTCGGCGAATGCTGCCAGGTATTCACCAGCATGATCCCGCAGATCGCGAAACCGCGGAGCGCGTCGAGCTCACGAATTCGGGTGGTCACCAGACCAGAGTAAGTTGTGATCGTGCTTGTGGGACGGATGCGGGAATTCGGAACGACGGTTTTCGCCGAGATGACGGCGCTGGCCGTGCGGACCGGTTCGATCAATCTAGGCCAGGGTTTCCCGGACGAGGACGGCCCGGCGGCCATGCTCGACCGGGCCGTCGAGGCGATCAGGGATGGGTTCAACCAATATCCGCCCGGTCCGGGCGTGTCGGAGCTCAGGCAGGCCGTCGCCGATCACCAGAAGATCCGATATGGCCTGGACTACGACCCGGACAGCGAGATCCTGGTGACCGTGGGGGCCACTGAGGCGATCACCGCCGCCGTGCTGGCGCTCTGCGAGCCCGGTAGCGAGGTGATCGTCTTCGAGCCGTACTACGACTCGTATCCGGCGGCGATCGCGATGGCGGGGGCGGCGCGCCGGGCCGTGCCGCTCCGGGTCGACGCGGGACGGTTCGCGTTCGACCCCGCGGAGCTGGCGGCCGCGGTCACCCCGAAGACGCGGGCGATCCTGGTCAACTCCCCGCACAACCCGACCGGGACGGTGTTCACCCCGGCCGAGCTGGAGGCGATCGCCGGGCTGTGCCGGGAGCACGATCTGATCGCGATCACCGACGAGGTCTACGAGCATCTGACCTTCGACGGCGTCCCGCACGTTCCGCTCGCCACGCTGCCCGGCATGCGGGAGCGCACGGTGACGGTCTCCTCGGCCGGGAAGACCTTCTCGGTGACCGGCTGGAAGACCGGCTGGATCTGCGCGCCGGCCGGGCTGATCCGGGCCGTGCAGACGGTGAAGCAGTTCCTGACCTTCACCGCGGCCGCGCCCTGGCAGCTCGCGGTGGCGTACGGGCTGCGCCACGAGCTGGAGTGGGTGGCCACGCTCAAGGACGCGCTCCAGGGCAAACGTGACCGCCTGATGGCCGGTCTGGCCGCCGCCGGATTCGAGGTGCTCCGTCCGTCGGGCACCTACTTCGTGCAGACCGACATCCGGCCGCTCGGCTTCACCGACGGCCTCGACCTGGCCCGCCGCCTCCCCGAACTGGCGGGCGTCGTCGCCATCCCGACCCAGGTCTTCTACGACGAACCAGGCACCGGACGGCAGTACGTGCGATTCGCCTTCTGCAAGAAGGACGCGGTCATCGACGAGGCCATCGCCAGGCTTGGGAGGCTCGCTTAACCGAGCTTCTTGCCGACCGCGCCGTAGCCGCCGCGGACTCCGTCCGCCGGGATCGGCTCGTCCGGGCGCCACTCCGGCGTCCAGACCAGGCCGGGCTCGACCAGCTCGAAGCCCTCGAAGAAGCGGCCGATCTCCTCGGCGGTGCGGTTGGTCATCAGCAGCGGGCCGGTGTTGTAGTTCTTGGCCAGCGTGCCCATCAGCTCCGGCTCGAAGTCGGCGGTCAGGTGGGTGATGGCCAGGTAGCTGCCGGGGCAGGTGGCGTCGGTGAACTGCTTGACCGCGCCCCAGGGGTCGTCCTCGTCCTTGATGTGCATCAGCGTCCCGATGATGATGATCCCCACCGGCCTGGAGAAGTCGAGGACCTTGGTCACGTCGGGGTGGTCGAGGATCGTCCGCGGTTCGCGCAGGTCCGCCTCGATGTAGGTGGTCATGCCCTCCGGGGTGCTGGTCAGCAGCGCCCGCGCGTGGACCATCACGATGGTGTCGTTGTCCACGTACGCCACCCGGGCGGCGGGATTGACCGACTGGGCGACCTCATGGGTGTTCCCGGCCGTGGGGATGCCGGTGCCGATGTCCAGGAACTGGTCGATGCCCTGCTCGGCCAGGAACCGCACGGACCGCCCGAGGAAGGCCCGGTTCTCTCTGGCCCCCCGCACCACGCCGGGAGTGGCGGCGATGACGGCCTCGGCCAGCTGGCGGTCGGCGGCGTAGTTGTCCTTGCCCCCGAGCCAGTAGTCGTACACCCGGGCCGGATGCGGCACCGACGTGTCGATCTTCGGAGCGGACATACGCGGAGCCCCCGAATCTGCGGTGATATTGCCGAGATCCTAGCCAACGACCATGGGCGTGGGAGCGCTTCCACCCCCGAAAAACACGGATAATTCGCGATTTGCGATGAAGCCGCGATGTAAGCATGGTGAAAGCACGAGGGGGCAACGTGGGTGGCATGAAGATATCCGAACGTTTTCGGGGACCCGACGGCATGGCCAACGGCGGGTGGGTCTCCGGCCTGGCGGCGAGCTACCTGCCGCCCGGCCGCAGCGTCGAGGTGACCCTGCGCGCGCCCACACCCCTGGACGCCGACATTCGCATTGAGAAGAGCCCTTCCCTGGTACGGCTGTTCGACGGCGACACCCTGCTGGTGGAGGCCCGTCCGGTGCCGGACGCCCCCGCGCCGCCGCCTCTCATTGAACCTGGCCGGATCTGCGGCACCTTCGCAGGCGCCGTCGAGCACCCGTTTCCCGGCTGTTTCGTGTGCGGCCACCGCGAGCCCGGCGACGGCATGCGCATCCATCCGGCGCCCACCGGCCGCCCCGGCGAGGTCGCCGTGATCTGGCACGTGCACCCCGCCCTGGCCGACTGGTCGGCGACCCTGCCGCTGAGCCACGTGTGGGGCGCCCTGGACTGCCCGACCGGCTGGGCCCACCTCACCTCCGGCGGCGTCGCCCTGCTCGGCCGCCTCACCGGACGGGTGTACGGCTCGATCTTCCCCGACTCCACCTACGTCATCGTGGCCAGGACCGAAGGCCGGGAACGCCGGAAGCTGTACGCCGCCGCGGGGATCTACGAACCCTCCGGACGGCTGATCGCCGCCAGCCGCGCTACCTGGATCGAAATGCCCAATTGAAGTCCGCATCAATCGTGACAAGGATCACATTTCACTTCCGGTAGGAGCTCTGACGAGGTGGGATGCTGAGAATGTGATCCGCGCCTACACCTCAACAGACAGCGACCCCTTCGAACGTGGCCACGAGTTCGGCCAGGTCCACGCCGTACAGGTAGCCCACACCGTGGACGTCTACCGGGACATGTTCTCCCACCACGGCGGCACCCGGATCGACCTCGTGGACCTTGGCACTCAGGCACTGAAGGCGATCGCGGCGTGGGCGCCCGACCTGGCCGACGAGATCACCGGCATCGCGGAGGGGGCGCGCCTCCCGGTCACCGACATCGCGGCCATCAACGCGCGGACCGAGATCCTGGCCATGCTCGACGGCCGGCCGCGCAGCGAGTGTTCCGCCGTCGTGCTGCTGGGCGACGATCCGGACAGCCCGCCGGTGGCCGTACAGACCTGGGACTGGACCAGGGACATGGCCGAGGGCTGGCTGGTCTGGACGATCGAGCACGAGAACCGGACCGTGCACACGCTCACCGAATACGGCGTGGTCGGCAAGATCGGCGTCAACTCGCTCGGGCTCGGGCTGCTGTTCACCCGGCTGCACCACGAGGACGACGGCCAGGAGGGCATCGGGCTGCCCGTGCACGTGGCCGCCCGGCGGGTGCTCGACGAGTGCGACAGCGTCACCTCGGCCGCGTACCTGCTGGCCAGCGCGGACGTGTCGGCCTCCTCTTCGTTGAACCTCGTGTCGTACGGCGCGGAGGGCAAGGCCGCGATCACCGCCGAGCTGCACCCGGGCGGGCCCGGCTGGAGCACGCCGGAGGACGACGGCATGCTCGTGCACACCAACCACTTCCTAGACCCGAGAGTGGTCCCCTACGACCCTTTTCCGAGCAAGCATCCCGGCACCTTGATCCGGCGCGACCTGCTCAGGCGCGGCCTGCGCCGGCAGACCGCCCGGCCGTCCGCGGACCAGGTCAAGGAGGTCATGTCCCGGCACGCCGGGGGCGTCTGCCACCACCGGGCGCCCGGGGCCGACGACGATCACATCACGCTGGCCACCGTCGAGCTCGACCTGCCCAACGGCGAGCTGCTGGCCATGGAGGGCGGGCCCTGCGGGGACCTCACTTGGTGAATCTTGCCGAGGGAAATGCCGGTGGTGGGCGAGAGTCGCCCATGCGGGCAGGTGGGGGCGCGGCTAGTTTCGCCATGTGGATGGACGTGTACTGATCGCCCTCGGCGGGAACGCGATGACCGCGCCGGACGGCAGCGCCGCGCCGGCCGACCAGCTGCGGGCGATCGAGCTCGCGATGGGGCACGTAGCCACGCTCATCAGGGCCGGGCACGAAGTGGTGCTCACCCACGGCAACGGGCCGCAGGTGGGCAACATCCTGCTGAAGAACCAGCTGACCTCCCACGTCGTGCCGCCGGTGCCGCTGGACTGGTGCGGGGCGCAGACCCAGGCCACCATCGGCACGATGATCATGAACTCGCTCGACCCGCTTCCGGCCGCCGTGGTGGTCACCCGGACCCTCGTGGACCCGGACGATCCCGCGTTCGCCGATCCGGTCAAGCCGATCGGGCAGTACTTCTCAAAGGACGAGGCGCGGCGGTTCGAGCAGTTGGGGCAGACCTGGCGCAAGTTCGAGCGCGGCTGGCGGCGGGTGGTCGCCTCGCCTCGGCCCATCGAGATCCTGGACGCGGGCACCGCGGTCGCGCTGATGGCGGCGGGATACACGATCGTCGCCGCCGGGGGCGGGGGAGTGCCAGTGGCTCGGGGTCCCGACGGGCGGCTGGCCGGGGTCGAGGCGGTCATCGACAAGGATCACGCGGCGGCGGTGCTGGCCCGGGCCGTACGGGCCGGGGTGCTGGTGATCGCCACCGACGTGCCGAACGCCATCCTCGGGTACGGCACCGCCGAACCGCGGCCGATCGGGATGGTCTCGGTGGCGGAACTCCGGGAGCACCAGGCGGCCGGGCACTTCGCCAGCGGCAGCATGGGCCCCAAAGTAGAAGCGGCGCTGCGTTTCGTCGAAGACGGGGGGCAGCGAGCGGTCATCACCTCGCTAGACCACATCAGTGACGCTTTGTCAGGAAATATTGGGACAACGGTAACGGAGAGTTAGATGCCGGATCCTATTGAGGTACGCAAGGTCGCCATCGAGAGTGTCACCGACGCGTCGGGGCTCGCGAAGCTGATCGACGACGGGGTGATCGAGGCGGGCCGCGTGCTCGCGGTGATCGGCAAGACCGAGGGCAACGGCGGGGTGAACGACTACACCCGGATCATCGCCGACCGGGCGTTCCGCGAGGTGCTCGGCGCGAAGGGGCATCCGGCGCCGGAGAGCGTGCCGCTGGTGTGGTCCGGGGGGACCGACGGGGTGCTCAGCCCGCACGCCACGATCTTCGCGACGGTTGATCCGGCGCAGGCCGTACCGAGCGATGAGCCGCGGGTGAGTGTGGGCATCGCGATGAGCGAGGTCATCCTGCCCGAGGACATCGGGCGGCCGGCGATGGTGGAGAAGGTCGCGGCCGGGGTGCGGGAGGCCATGAAGATCGCGGGCATCGACGACCCGGCCGACGTGCACTACGTGCAGACCAAGACGCCGCTGCTCACCCTGTCCACGATCAACGACGCGAAGTCCCGCGGGCACGAGGTCGTCACCGAGGAGACGGGCCTGTCCATGGACATCTCCAACTCCACCACCGCGCTCGGCATCGCCGTCGCGCTCGGCGAGATCGAGATGCCGGCCGCCGAGCAGATCCACAAGGACCTCTCCCTCTACTCCTCGGTCGCGTCCTGCTCCAGCGGCGTCGAACTCGACCGGGCGCAGATCGTCGTGGTGGGCAACGTGCGCGGCATCGGCGGACGCTACCGCGCCGGCCACTCGGTGATGAAGGACGCCCTCGACGCCGACGGCATCTGGGCCGCCATCCGCGACAGCGGCATCGACCTCCCCGACCGCCCGCACTCCAGCGACCTCGGCGGACGCCTGGTCAACCTGTTCATGAAGTGCGAGGCCGACCCCACCGGCAGCGTCCGCGGCCGCCGCAACATCATGCTCGACGACTCCGACGTGCACTGGCACCGCCAGATCAAAGCCACCGTCGGCGGCGTCGCCGCCAGCGTCACCGGCGACCCGGCCGTCTTCGTCAGCGTCGCCGCCGTCCACCAGGGCCCCAGCGGCGGCGGCCCCGTCATCGCCATCGCCGACCTCGGCTAACCACCACCACCTGGCCACCGAGCCCGCCGGTGGCCAGGCCTGATGGCCGGGGGATCGCGGCTACGGCCTGGCTTGCGGTCTTGGGCGGGTGGCCTGGTCAGGCAGGTAGGCTCCCGAACCGTGCCCAGCATTCCGAACCCGCTCGTCCCTGACGACGACGGCAGCCCCGACTCCGCCGTCGCCGCGGCTCTCTCCGCCTTCCAATCAGGTACGGTCACCCCGGCCGACGTCCTGACGGCACTCAGCACGGCCCGCCTGCTGGTCCCCGTCGTCGCGCTCCTCACCGAGTCCGAGGTCGGCGCCCACGGCCTGCGCCAGGAGAAGCAGAGCGAGATGGCCCTCCCCAAACTCATCGGCCAAGACGGCCGCGAGGCGGTCCTCGCCTTCACCAGCGCCACGGCCCTCCATCTCTGGCGCCCCGACGCCCGCCCCATCCAGGCCCTCACCCCCCAGGTCTGCCAGGCCGCCCTCCACGAGAACGCGGCCGCCGTCGTCATCGACATCGCCGGGCCTATCCCTTTCACCATCGAAGGCCCGATGCTCCCTGCTCTAACTGCAATCGCCGATCCGTCTGCACTCGTTCACCTGTCTGCACTCGTATCAGACGTTACTATGGTCACCATGGAACAGCGACGCCCCAAGTGGTCACCAAGGTGGCTGCGAAGGACGTCGGGCTAGCATTCGTCCCTAGCGGGGAAGGACAGAAGTCGTGGAAGACCTCATCGGGAGTACTTTGACGAGCCACGAGCGACGCCTGACGAACATGGAGGCGCGAGAACTGCGGATGCTTGACAGCATCGGCGGCATCAGGTCCCTCGTTCAGGATCAGACAGAACAGATGCGAGAGCTCACCCAGGCCGTCAACTCGAACTTGCTGGAGCTCACCCGGGCCCTCGGTGGCCTTTCGCGCGAGATGGCCGAGGTTAAGGGGTCGGTCGTCACGCTCTCCCGCGATATGGGCGAATTCCGGGCCGAGACCAACGCTCGCTTCGAGGCTCTAGAGCACGGGCAGGCCGAGCTCAGGGAGGGGCAGGCGGAGCTCAGGGCTGACGTGACGGAGCTTAAGGACGGGCAGGCCGAGCTCAGGGAGGGGCAGGCGGAGCTCAGGGAGACGCTCGGCGAGGTGCAGAAGGAGGTCGCGGGCTTCAGGATGTGGCGCGAAGAGGTCCACCCCAAGTTCTCCAAGCTTTTCGCCAAGTCGGAAGGGGTCACGCTCAAGGACGCTGAGCCGACCCTGACGTGACGCTGTGATGGAGGAACCGCTCTCGGTCGGGTGGCCGGGGGCGGTTTCTTGTTGGTGCACTTTGGGCTTTGGGGGTGGTGAGGGCGGGTGGCGGGTTAACGTCGCCGGGTGTCGTGGGTTGTGGTCGCGGGGTTGGTGGCGGTGGGGGTGGTCGCGGGGAGTTATGCGCGGGCGCTGGCCGAGGGGTTCGAGCTTGATGCGGAGGACGTACGGGGGGAGGCGCGGGAGGCGTTTCTGGGGGCCTTGCGGGGATGGCCGGTGCCTCGGGCGCCGTATCTGGTGGAGGCTGGGACGGGGGTGGTTTTTGGGGTCTTGGGGTGGCGGTTCGGGGGGAGCCCGCTGTTGTTCGCGATGGTCTATACGGCCTTCGTGGGGGTTGTGCTCGCGGTCGTGGATTGGCGGACTTGGCGGTTGCCGGATGCGGTGACCTTGCCGTCGTACCTGATTGTGATCGGGCTTTTGGCGCCTAGCGGGCAGGTGGTTGTCGGGTTGGCCTGCGGGCTGGCTTTGGGTGCGGTTTATCTAATTTTGTGGTTAGGGCGGCCCACGGGGATCGGGCTGGGAGATGTGAAGCTGGCGGGGGTGCTGGGGATCGTGACGGGGGCGGTGAGCGTCAATGCGGCGATCATCGCGGGGGTGGGGGCGCACCTGCTGGGGGCCTTGTACGCGATCGGGCTTCTCCTGATGAAGAAGGGCGATCGGAAGAGTGAGTTTCCGTTCGGGCCTTTCATGATCTTTGCGGCCTTCGTGGCCGTGGTTGTCGAGGCGTAGTGAAGATTCGACTGTCTTGACTGATGAGCCGTATGGCGGTCGCAGTCTGAGGCGCATGGAAGACTTGGTGTCATGCTGCGCTGGTTGACCGCCGGGGAGTCCCATGGCCCCGAACTCGTCGCGATTCTCGAAGGGCTACCTGCTGGAGTCGAGGTGACCACGGCTGAACTCGCCGAGGCTCTTCGCCGCCGGCGGCTCGGCTATGGGCGCGGAGCCCGGATGAAATTCGAGCAGGACGAGGTCTCCGTCGTCGGCGGAGTCCGGCACGGCCGCACGCTCGGCTCGCCCGTCGCCATCCGGATCGGCAACACCGAATGGCCGAAATGGGAGACCGTAATGGCGGCCGACCCGGTCGACCCGGCCTTGCTGGAGGGCGTCGCCCGCAACGCGCCACGTTCTCGCCCGCGCCCGGGCCATGCCGATCTGGCCGGGATGCAGAAGTATGGCTTCGACGACGCCCGCCCGGTGCTCGACCGGGCCAGCGCCCGCGAGACCGCGGCCAGGGTCGCGCTCGGGCAGGTCGCCAAGAACTTCCTCAAGCAGGCGCTCGGCGTGGAGATCATCAGCCACGTGCTGTCCATCGGCGCCGCCGCCAGCCCGTCGACGGACCTGCCCAGCCCCGCCGACCTGGCCGCGATCGATGAGAACCCGGTCCGGTGCTTCGACCCGGACGGCAGCGCCGCCATGATCGCGGAGATCGACAAGGCCCACAAGGACGGCGACACCCTCGGCGGCGTCGTCGAAGTCGTCGCGTACGGGTTGCCGCCCGGCCTGGGCAGCTACACGCACTGGGATCGCCGCCTCGACTCGCGCCTGGCGGGTGCGCTCATGGGCATCCAGGCGATCAAGGGTGTCGCGCTCGGCGACGGTTTCGAGACCGCTCGCCGGCCCGGATCCCGGGCCCACGATGAGATCGAGAACACCCCCTCGGGCGTGCGGCGGATCACCAATCGCGCCGGTGGGGTCGAAGGCGGCATGACCAACGGCGAACCGCTGCGGGTCAGTGCCGCGATGAAGCCCATCTCCACGGTGCCGCGCGCGCTGGCCACGATCGACGTGCTGACCGGCGAGGCCGCCAAGGCCCATCACGAACGTTCCGACGTGTGCGCCGTCCCCGCCGCGGCCATCGTCGCCGAGGCGATGGTCGCCCTGGTCGTCGCTGACGCGGCCATCGAGAAGTTCGGCGGCGACTCGGTCGAGGAGGTTGCCCGCAACCTGTCCGGCTACCTCTCCTCGATGGTCATCAAGTAAGGTAAATGATCATGAATTCGGTTCGGCGGGCCCCCGTGGCCGTTCTCATCGGCCCTCCCGGCTCCGGCAAGTCCACCATCGGAAGCCTCCTCGCCGAGCGGCTCGGCGTCCCCTTCCGCGACACCGACACCGACGTCGAGGGCACCGCCGGGAAGCCCATCGGCGACATCTTCGTCGAGGACGGCGAAGCCCACTTCCGCGAACTGGAAGCCGCCGCCGTCCGCACGGCTCTCGACGATCACGACGGCATCCTCTCCGTCGGCGGCGGCGCCATCCTCAACCCCGCCACCCAGGCCCTCCTCGCCACCCACACCGTCATCTACCTCCAGGTGGCCCTGGACCAGGCGGTCAAACGCGTCGGCCTCGCCTCGGCCCGCCCCCTCCTGGTCCTCAACCCCCGCAGCCAACTCCGCAAACTCATGGAGGAACGCCGCCCCCTCTACGAACAACTCGCCACCCTCACTTTCCCCACCGACGACCGCGACCCCGAAGACCTCACCACCGAAATCGCCACCGCCCTCACCACCCTCCACCCCGAATCACCAGAGAATCCGGAATAACCTCCCGCGGTGCCGGTACTGAAGGCGCGGCCGAGCGCACCGTGGTTCCCCTCGCCCGATCCCGCTTCCGCAGCGGTGGAGGGGCGGGTGCGACCTCGCGGACGTTCGCCCACCAGGCCCTGTTTCCGGGTGGGTGGGAGATCCACCGGTTCAGCGGAGTGGGCGGGGATGGGCGGAGCCTGGATAGGGCGAAAGGGTGAGTGGGTGGGAGAACCCGGGTTGGTGGCTGCTTCGTTTGGGTGACGAGGGTGCTGGCGGGGGCGGGCGGAGCCCGAGGGGAAATAACGGGCTGGGTGGGTGGGAGATTCACCGGACCTTCGAACGCGTTTCAGCAGAGCGGGCGGGGACGGACGTTGGTGCGAGTTCATGCGTGGGGCTTGGTGATGAAGCGGGTGATGTGATGGTAGGAATCCTTTGGAGGGCGGGGTCGTCTGGCGGGTGCTGCGGCGGTGGGAGC
>NZ_BLAF01000085.1:0-3299 GCF_009687885.1 Acrocarpospora pleiomorpha | reverse complement strand
GAGCTGGAGTGCGGGACAAGGTGAAATAGGGTCATGAGCGTTTCGCGGATTCATGTGCGTGGTGATGATCCTTACGACGTGGTCGTGGGGGCTGGGGTGCTGGCGGAGTTGCCTGGTCTGGTGGGGGATGGGGTCAGGACTGTCGCGGTGGTCTGTCCTGCGAGTCTGCCGGAGATTTCGCGGCCGGTCTGTGATGTGCTGAGGGCCGCGGGGTATGAGGTTCTGGCGTTGCCGGTGCCCGATGGGGAGCAGGCGAAGACGTCGAGTGTCGCGGCGGAGTTGTGGTCCGCGTTCGGGCGGTTTGGGATGACGCGGTCGGATGCGGTGGTCGGGGTCGGTGGGGGAGCCACCACTGACCTGGCCGGGTTCGTGGCGGCCACCTGGTTGCGTGGTGTCCGGCTGGTTCAGGTGCCGACCACGTTGCTGGCCATGGTGGACGCGGCCGTGGGCGGGAAGACGGGGATCAACACGCCGGAGGGCAAGAACCTCGTGGGGGCGTTCTATCCGCCGAAGGGCGTGCTCTGCGATCTGGCGACTCTGGTGAGCGTGCCGCGTGAGGACTACGTGGCCGGGCTGGCCGAGATCATCAAGGGTGGATTCATCGCGGATCCGACGATCCTGATGCTGATCGAGGACGATCCCGCCGGGGCCCGGGTTCCGGAGGGCGAGCATACGCGGGCGCTGATCGAACGGAAGATTCAAATCAAGGCGGATGTCGTGAGCGCCGATCTGAAGGAGAGCGGCCTGCGGGAGATCCTCAACTACGGGCACACGCTGGCGCACGCGATCGAGCGAGCCGAGAACTACCACATCCGTCACGGCGAAGCGGTCGCGATCGGCCTGGTCTACGCGGCCGAGCTGTCCCGCCTGGACGGGCGGATCGGCGACGACATCGTGGATCGCACCCGCTCGATCCTGACCTCGGTCGGCCTGCCGACCTCCTACCGCAAAGACGCCTGGCCAGAACTCCGCGAACACATGCGCATCGACAAGAAGAGCCGCGGCGCCAAACTCCGCTTCGTCGTCCTCAACGGCCTCGCCCAGCCGTCCCGCCTCGAAGACCCCTCCGAGGAACTACTGGAATCAGCCTTCTACGAGATCTCCAGATGATCTTTACCCAAGGCGTCCAGGCCTGAGAACCCAAGCCTGACGGATATACGCGTGTACGCCTACCGCTGGGCGATCGGTTGATGAGGCGGAAGCAGACTCGTCGATGTCGCCGGACGGACGTACTCGCGTCGGCGCCTGATCGCCCGAAGAGTCGGTCCGTTGAAGGTCAACACGCCATTCCCCCGGCCTGGACGACCGCGCTCCCAGAGCCAACGCGGACATATTCTCCCGCAAAGGTCACGGTGTGGGCTGGCTTCTGGCGGTGCGGGTGGCTAGGCCGTGGATTGGCGCGCTGAATACGGCGGGAACGTTCGCGTTGGTTTGGGAGCGTGATTGTCCTAGCTGGGAATGGTCTGTTGATGGTCGCTGGGGTCATGTTTTTTTCACCTGGCCCTCGCACCGTCGATGTTGGGTTACGAACTGTCGGCGGTTGATCAGCATCTGTTAGTCCGTGTTCAGTCTCCTGCCTCTGGCGGGTGACTCGGCTCGCCAAGCGTCGAGTTGGTCGGCGGGTCAGAGCAAGGCTTCGTTCTCTCCGCGCTGGCCCTCTCGGGCTCCTGACTACGACACCCGCCGTCGAGACGAGCGGTGAGGAGAACTCCCCTCCACGCGCGTGGCGCAACAATGCCACTAACTTTGATCATCTTCCTGGTCGGGCCGCCTTTGATCAAAGTCCCCGTCGGAAAGACCACGCCAAGAATCCGCTGTCGCCCCGCACCACCATCATGTTCTGGCTCCTCACGCCACCGCGGGCCCGCTCCGAGACCGAACCCACCGTCATATGCCGCACCCGATCGGGGACAGCACCCCCTGCTACAGGCGTCCGGGCCGGCACGGTCGTTGCCGGAGTTCCCTGCCGTCGGCGGTGCTAGCGGACTCGCCGTGGGCCAACTGCTCGACGTCGCGGCGCTCGTAAGGGTGCGTGCGGCCGATCCGAGGGCCTGTTCTTCGCGGTTGAGGGTCCGCGGGTTGGTGTGCTGCTCCTGATCGGGCGCGGCGGATGGCTCTTCGGGTCGTGGCAGGTGGGCAGGTAGATCTTTTCGCGAAGCGTGTGACCTGCGGTTTTGTCGTGGATCAAGGCCAGGTTCTGTCGGAGCTGCTGGATAGCCTGAGGGCAGCTTTTCGGATCGGCTGGAGCGAGAGGGGGTGTCTTCCATGCTCGGGTTTCCGTTCGAGGTGCTGGATCCCTCCCGTGCGAAGGGTGTCTCCGGCCGCGAGTTGCCCGCATTGCTGAAGGGGACGTTGCTGGACCCTGGGTACGTCCCACCCCAGCGTTCCACCGACGACGCCTCCGACGACGCCTCCGACGACACATACGGCGACGCGTATAGCGACGCATGGCGGCAGAACGCACGGCAGCAGTTTCTCCACGACCGCTCCACCGACTCTGGCCGCTTCACCGACGGTGCCCGCTCCACCGAGGCCGGCCGATCCACCGACGGTGCCCGCTCGGCGGGGGCGGAGGCCTCGGCAGGGCCGCAGGCCTGTGGTGAGCCGGTGGGTTCTGGGGTGCCGGTGGGTTCTGGGGTGCTGGTGTCGGAGTTGAGGCAGCGTGCGTCTCTGCTTGCGGTGTCCGATCTGCCCGACAGCAGCGGGTTGTGTGTGGGTGAGACGGAGGAGTTGTTGTTCACGCGGGATCGGCTGGATTCGGCGATCGCCGCGCGGGTGGGGCGGGTTCATGCGGCGGGTGAGGCCAGGAGTGCCGGTAGTGGTGGGCATGCTTCGACTGGGACCTGGTTGCGTGCTTCGGCGGGGATGAGCGGCGGGGGCGCGTCTCGTCTGGTCCGGTTGGCGGCTCAGTTGGCCCGGCTGCCCGTGGTGCGGGACCGGTTTGCCTGCGGCGCGCTGGCGGAGGGGTCGGTTGATGCGATCTGTCAGGTCACCGATCGTCTGAGTGATGCGCAGGCGGCGCTGGTGGAGCCGATTCTGGTGGAGTTGGCCGACGGCGCGTCTCCGGCGGAGATCGGCAAGGCCGGGCGTTATCTGCGTGAGTTGCTGGATCCGGGCGCTCTGGAGGATGAGGCCGAAGACGACTACGCGACGCGTTTTCTGCTGGTCCGCCCGTCCAGTACCGGTGGTGTGGAGGGGGAGTTCCGGTTGCCTCGTGAGGCCGGTGCCCGGCTGCGTGAGTTCCTTACCGCTTATGCGAGGCCGAGGGGCAAGGACGATGACCGTCCGCTGCGGGTCCG
>NZ_BLAF01000084.1 GCF_009687885.1 Acrocarpospora pleiomorpha | reverse complement strand
TGCCACCGTCATGACCAGCCCGATAATCGCTACCAGCAGCATGGCTCCTCCATCTCCGACACGTGACCACCATAGAACAATGCTCTGTAGCGATTGCTCAGGGGTCGACGTAACGCTGGATGGTCGGCCCGACCAGGGCGACGAGCTCCTCCGGGTCGGCCGATGCCATCGGTTCCATCTGCACAATATGGCGGGCCATAACCAAGCCGAACATCTGGGAGAACGCGGCCTCCATCCGCAGCAGGGGGATGCCGAGGGCGTCCGCCACCCGGCCCAGCAGGGCCTCCACCATGAACTCGCGGATCATCGCGACGACCTGGTCGTTGGTGACGGCGGACCGGAGCAGGGCGAGGACCGGCTCGCGGGCCTTCGGGTCGGCGGTGATGGTGAGGATGAAACGCACCAGGCGCTCGCCCACCTCCTCGCGGGGTCCGGTGACCAGGATGGGGACGAGCACGGCGGGATCGAAGGGGAGCCGCATCGCGGCGACGAAGACGCCCTCCTTCGTGTCGAAGTAGTGGTGCACGAGCGCGGGGTCGACGCCGGCCGCGCGGGCGATGCCGCGGATGGTCGCCTTGTCGAAACCCTTCTCGGCGAAGATCGCACGAGCGGCGGTGAGGATCTGGCCGCGCGTGTCGGAAACACCGGGACGACGCCCGGGACGACGCCCGGGGCCGCGTGACTCGCTCATATGCTCTTCGCCTGCTTACGCTTGGGCTCGACCCTATGCCCTCCGCCGGATCGTTGGGTCACGCGCCCTCCGTCAGGCCCACGGCCAGTTGCTTGAGATCCTGGAGGCCCGCGGGTTCGGTGAGGGCGGGGACGGTCTGGTGGGTGAGTGGTTTCACGCCGACCGCGAGGTATACCCGCATCGGGATGGTCATGTCCCCGTCCCGGAAGACGCGAAGGATCTCGCCGCGCTCCCGGTCGAGGAGTTCGTCGGCGGCGACCTCCGGCATCGACGCCACGTACGAGTGCGAGCGCAGATCGGTCAGGAAGTCCTCCACCCGGATCCGGCGCGTCCAGTACACCCACGTCTCCGAGACCTGGAGTCCCGCGGCGGCCATCGCGGCCCCGATCGGCGGCATGCTCCAGCCCGGCTGCGCGGGACCGGTGTAGCCCGGCAGGTCCGCCAGCCTGACCTGGCAGGCGGCCAGCCAGTCGGCCTTGCGCGCGTCCACCGTGTTCCACCAGCCCGCCACCGCGCCGCCTGGGCGGGCCACCCGGATCGCCTCGGCGATCGAGACCGTACGGTCCAGCCAGTGCCAGGACTGGGCGTACGTCACCAGGTCGGCCAGGCCGTCCCGGAGCGGGAGCGCGTTGCCGTCGGCGAGCAGGGCGGCGCCGGCCGTACGGGAGCGGAGGAAGGCGAGCATCCGGGCGGCGCGGTCCACCGCGACGACCCGGACGCCGCGATCCAGCAGCCCGCGCGTCGAGATCCCGGTGCCCGCGCCGACGTCGACGGCGAACGCGCCCTCGAACCGGATGCCGGACAGTTCGGTCAGCGCCGCGTAGAGGGCAGGCGGATATTCCGGGCGCGCGGCGTCATACGCCTCCGCCACCCGGTCGACGTCGAAGACCTGGTGGCTCATCTCTCGCCGTGGCTCATCTCGCGGCGGCTCATCTCTTCGCTGAGGAGGCGGCGAAGTGGAGCCGGGCGAAGGCCAGCGCCTCGGCCAGATCGTCGATCCGCTCGGTCCGGCCGACCGCCTTCCTCGTGTTGATCTCCAGCACGATCAGACCACCATAGCCCGCGTTCGCCAGCCGCTCCAGCATCTGCGCGCACGGCTGGTTGCCCCGGCCCGGCACCAGATGCTCGTCCTTGTTGGTGATCCCGCTCCCGTCGGCCAGGTGCAGGTGGGCGAGGCGATCCCCCAGCTTGGCCGCCATCTCCATGGCGTCGGACCCCGACACCGCCGTGTGCGACAGGTCCAGGGTCACCTGCGGAAAGTCGTGATCGACCGGATTCCAGTCCGGCGCGTACGGCACGACCTCGTTGCCCCGGGCCCGGAGCGGGAACATGTTCTCCACCGCGAACACGATGTCGGTCTCCTCCCGCATCCTGGCCAGCCCGACCTCGAAATCCCGGGCGTAGTCCCGCTGCCAGCGGAACGGCGGATGCACCACCACCGTCTCCGCCCCCAGCCGCTGCGCCGCGTCCCTGGCCCGCTCCAGCTTGGCCCACGGATCGCGCCCCCACACCCGCTGGGTGACCAGCAGGCAGGGCGCGTGCACGGCCAGAATGGGCAGCTCATAATGATCCCGCAGCCGCTCCAGGACTTCGACGTCCTGGCTGACCGGATCCTGCCCCACCATGATCTCGACACCGTCGTAGCCGAGCCGCGCCGCGAGTTCGAACGCGTCCGGCGTTCGCTCGGGGTAGACCGACGCGGTCGACAGCGCGATCTTGGCATTGGGGACGCGCACCACTTCCGCCTGGGGATGGGGGACCCGCGCGTCCTCCCGCTGGACACCGTCCGCGGGATCGTCTCCGCCGATGTAGGTCCGCTCGCCGGGGCTCATCCCCGGCTCCCCACCCGGACGCTCGCTCGCTCGCTCACCATTCCAGACTAAGCGAGCGAACCGCTGTGGCGGGCTAGCCGCCTATCGTGGTGCGATGCCGCGCATTCCGAAGGGCGCCGTACCGAGCCCGAACATCTGGCACAACCCCAAGATCTACGAGCTGGAGAACCGCGCGGTCGACCCCGACGGCGTGATCGACACGGCCATCCGCGCGGTACGCCCCTGGGAGTCCGCCACCGTTCTCGACATCGGCTGCGGCACGGGCTACCACCTGCCCGCGTACGCGTCGTCCGCCGCGCAGGTGATCGGCGTCGAACCCCATCCCAACCTGGCCGCCGTGGCCTCGCGCCGCTGCGCCCAGCTACGAAACGTCGCCGTCCACGTGGCCACCGCGCAGTCGCTCCCCGTCCCTGACGCGTCCGTGGACGTGGCCGTGGCCCGCTGGGCATATTTCTTCGGGCCTGGCTGTGAACCGGGGCTCAAAGAGCTTTCCAGGGCCGTACGGCGCGGCGGAGCCGCGTTCATGGTCGACCTGGACGGGTCCCGCGGATCCTTCGGGGAGTGGTTCCGGGCGACGGTGCCGACGTATTCGACGCGAACGGTGGAGGATTTCTGGTCCCGCCAGGGCTGGCAACGAGCAGAACTCGATCCCCGCATGGTGTTCACGCGCCGCGCGGACCTCGAAGCGGTCCTCCGAATCGAGTTCACGCCGGGAGTGTCGGCACGCGCCATCAGAGAGATCCCCGGCTTAGAAATCCCCTACCCAACAATTCTCCGCTGGCGGATCTTCTAGTGGGAATGTCGGTCCGGGCCGGTAGCCTCCGGGCGTGAGTAAAGCTGCGAAACCTTCGTACAGGTGTGGCGAGTGTGGCTGGGTGGCCGCCAAGTGGGTAGGGCGGTGTGGGGAGTGTCAGGCCTGGGGGACGGTTGAGGAGGCGGGGGTCAGGCAGGGCGTCAATGTGGTCAGGGGTGGGGCGGTTTCGGCGCCGGCTGTGCCGATTGGGCAGGTGAAGGCGGAGGTTGCGCATGCGCGGCCGACCGGGGTGGGTGAGTTGGATCGGGTGCTCGGTGGTGGCTTGGTGCCGGGGGCGGTGGTGTTGCTGGCTGGGGAGCCGGGGATCGGCAAGTCGACTCTGCTGCTGGAGGCGGCAGCCAGAACCGCCCAGCACGACACGGTTCTGTATGTGACGGGCGAGGAGTCAGCGTCGCAGGTCCGGATGCGGGCTGACCGGATCGGTGCCGTGGAGGACCAGCTCTATCTGGCCGCCGAAACCGATTTGGGAGCCCTCATCACCCATGTCGAGAAGGTTCAGCCCCGGCTGCTGATCGTCGACTCCGTGCAGACCATCGGGTCCGCCGATGCCACCGGTGTGCCTGGCGGGGTGACGCAGGTTCGCGAAGTGGCCGGCAACCTGACCCGGTTGGCCAAGGAACGTGGCATGTCCACCGTTCTGGTCGGCCACGTGACCAAGGACGGCTCGATCGCCGGGCCTCGCGTCCTGGAACACCTGGTCGATGTCGTGCTCCACTTTGAAGGCGACCGTAACTCGCGTCTCAGGATGGTCCGCGCGATCAAGAACAGGTTCGGCCCGATCGAGGAAGTCGGCTGCTTCGACCTGCACGAGCGCGGCATCACCGGCATCACCGACCCCAGTGGCCTGTTCATCTCCCGCCATCCGGAACCGGTTCCCGGCACCTGTGTCACCGTCACCATCGAAGGCACTCGCCCGATTCCCGCCGAACTCCAGGCCCTCGTCGGCCCGACCGAAGCGCCTCAACCCCGCCGGACGTCCTCCGGGCTCGACTCGTACCGCGTGGCCATGGTTTTAGCCGTCATGGAACGCCGCCTGAACGCCAAGATCAGCAAATGCGACGTGTTCACCGCGACCGTCGGCGGCATCAGACTCACCGACCCCGCCGTCGACCTCGCCCTGATGCTCTCGGTGGTCAGCGCCTTCGGCGACAGTCCCCTCCCGCACGGCCTGGTCGCCCTGGGAGAAGTCGGCCTGGCCGGTGAACTCCGCCCAGTCCGAGACGTGCGCCGCCGCCTCGCCGAAGCCGCCCGCCTCGGCTTCACCCGAGCCCTGGTACCCACCGGCTCACTCGTGGAGGACGCCCTCAAACTCAACCCCGCGCCCAGCCGCGGCGATCTCGTCGCGGTCCGCCCCACCGGAATCCGCACCACGAACTTCTCGCCCGGCTTCGACGTCACCGAAGCGGAGAACGTCTGGGACGCCCTGACACTCATCCGCTGACCGCGTCCCCACGAACTTCTCGCGCGGCTTCGACGTTACAGAAGCAGAGAACGTCTAGGGCGCCCGACGCACATCCGGTGAGCATGTCGTTACCCAGTTAAGCTGGACGGTGCTATGGGTCTGCTGAGTTGGGCAGCGGCGAGGCCGGACAAAACGGTCGCGAGGCGGATAGACCGTCTGGGCGCAGGGACACGACCAGCGGGGGTCACTGACGTGCACAACGACAAAGCCTGGGACGAGCGCCGACGAGCCACACTGGCCTCTCTCGCCCCTGGAACCGCGCTTCGCGACGGGCTCGAACGCATTCTGCGCGGCCACACCGGCGGCCTGATCGTCCTCGGATACGACAACACCGTGGAAGAACTCTGCACCGGCGGTTTCGAACTGGACGTCGAGTTCGCCGCCACCCGGCTCCGTGAACTCGCCAAAATGGACGGCGCGATCGTGCTCAACAGCGGCGATCTGCGCATCGTCCGCGCCGCCGTGCACCTGGTGCCCGACCCGGGCATCCCCACCGACGAATCCGGCACGCGCCACAGAACCGCCCAGCGGGTGGCCCGCCAGACCGAGTTTCCGGTCATCGCGATCAGCAAGTCGATGCGCATCATCGCGCTCTACCTCGACGGCGTGCGCTATGTCCTGGAGGAATCCGCCGCCATTCTCTCCAAGGCCAACCAGGCTCTCGCCACTCTAGAACGCTACAAACTCCGCCTCGACGAGGTCTCCGGCACCCTGTCCGCCCTCGAAATCGAGGACCTGGTGACCGTTCGCGACGTCTCCGCCGTGGTGCAACGCCTGGAAATGGTCCGCCGAATCTCCGTCGAGATCGAAGGGTATGTCGTGGAGTTGGGCACCGACGGGCGTCTCGTCTCCCTGCAACTCGACGAGTTGGTCGGCGGCGTGGAAGAGGACCGCGCCCTGACCATCCGCGACTATCTCCCGGCCCCGAGCGCCCGCCGCCCGCGCCGCTTCTCCGAGGCCGTCCACGACCTCGACAACCTCTCCGCCGTGGACCTCCTCGACCTCACCCGCGTGGCCCAGATCCTCGGCCACACCGGCCCGGACCCGCTCGACACCCCGGTGAGCCCGCGCGGCTTCCGCCTCCTGGCCCGAGTCCCCCGCCTCCCCACCACAATCGTGGACCGCCTCGTCGACCACTTCGGCGGCCTGCAAAAACTCCTCGCCGCCAGCATCGACGACCTCCAGGTCGTCGGCGGCGTAGGCGAAACCCGCGCCAGAAACGTCCGCGAAGGCCTCTCCCGCCTCGCCGAATCCTCAATCCTCGAGCGGTACGTATAAACCGAGTGCCACCTCACTTGAGCTGGAAGACGTTTCTGGAGCTTTTCAGGGTGCCGAAGCGGGCCAGGGCCACGTACTTGCCCTTGCGGGCGGTCGGGGGGTCGGCGGCGCAGTCGTTGCCGGAGAGGTAGCGGGGCCATTGGATGGAGCGGACGAAGGGGACGCCTCGGTGCAGGAGTTGGCGGTCGATGCCCTCGCCGGCCACGCAGTCGGCGGTGGACCAGATGCGCTGGCCGCCGGTGGAGACGCGCATTTCGAGGGCGCGGGGGCCCAGGTCGGCGGTGCAGGCGATCTGGCCGATGTTGACGACCGTGAGGAGGAATCCCGGGATCTGGTCGCCTTTGTAGATTTCCTGGCTGGCTCTCAGGCTCACGACCAGGTCGTTCGCGACGCACGGTTCGCCGTTCTTGCGCGCGGCGGGCGACGGGGACGGCGATCCATGGGTGGGACTGCCGGAAGGGTGTGGTGACGCGGCCGGTGGCGAGACCTTGGGCGACGGGAGCGAGACGACCATCGCGTCGGTTCCGCCCGACCCCGCCTTCGGAGTGGTCGTCGGCTTGTCCGAGCCGCTGGCGCACCCCCAGGCCACGACGGCCACCACCACGAGCATGCCGGTGAGCACCGACACCCGGCGGCGCCAGTAGACGTCACCGCCCTCGACTCCAACATCACCACGGAACGTGTCCGGATCCATACGGACAGTATGGAGAGTCGTGGTCCGCTCTCCATCACGCCTCGCCGAGGGAGATCGAGATGCGGAGTATGTACGGTGTCACACACCGCTAGAGTCTGACCGTGACTCTTCATGCCCCGATCCTCGACTGGTACGCGGAGCACAACAGAGACCTCCCCTGGCGCCGCCCCGAGGCTACTCCCTGGGGAATCCTGGTCAGCGAAATCATGCTCCAGCAGACCCCGGTCGTCCGGGTTCTCCCGATCTGGGAGGAATGGCTCACCCGCTGGCCCACCCCTGACGCTCTCGCCAAGGAACCGCCAGGCGAAGCCGTACGCCACTGGGGACGCCTGGGTTACCCCCGCCGGGCCCTGAACCTGCACGCCTGCGCGAAAGCCATCACGGCCGATTTCGACGGCACCGTCCCCGCGACGTACGACGAGTTGCGCGCGCTTCCGGGGATCGGGGACTACACGGCCGCCGCCGTGGCCAGTTTCGCGTACGGCGGGCGTCATGCCGTCCTCGACACGAACGTCCGCCGTGTCCTAGCGCGGGCGGTGCGCGGGGAGGAGTTCCCGCCGACCGCGACCACGGCGCCCGAACGCAAACTCGCCGAATCCCTCATCCCGCCCGTGGACGCTCCCCGCTGGGCGGTCGCCGTCATGGAACTCGGCGCCCTGATCTGTACGGCTCGCGCCCCCCGTTGCGCCGACTGCCCCGTTTCCGGGCGCTGCCAGTGGCTGCTGACCGGCAAACCCGCCCACGACGGGCCGCCTCGCCGTGGCCAGACCTACGCGGGAACCGACCGTCAGTGCCGCGGCGCCCTGCTCGCCGTCCTCCGCGACGCGCCCGGCCCGGTGCCCAAGGGCGCTCTCGACGCCGCCTGGTCCAACACCGCGCAACGCGAACGCGCCCTCGACGGCCTGCTCACGGACGGACTCGCCGAACTCCTCGACAACGATTTCTACGCCTTGCCGACGTAAGCTGTTCGCGCGACGGGATGTAGTACTACACTGTGTAGAGCGAATTCGGCCAAGTCTCGCCCAAGTGGATCACAAGTCGCCATTCTTACGGTGAGATCGCTGCCGACGTCACCCTAGCGGCTTACCGGGAAATCAGCTGCGGGGCGGACGCGTAGACCGGTGCACGAGAGCAAGCTCGCCGTACCGGGCCGGATTCCCGGCACGGAGGGACTCGTGTCCCATGCGGTCAGGACAGGTCGTGTGGGCCAATGGGGTCGGAGTTTGGAGGCATCGATGCGGCTGCGCCACGACGACGGGACGCTCGTTCACCTGGCCTACAACGCGGGTGTGCATCCCGCGGAGGACCTGGAGAACTTGATCGCGCACTTGACCAGGTATGCGGTGCCTGTGCGCAAGCGGCTGGGTGTGGACCGGCTCGGCATCGGCCTGTGGCTGGCGCCTCCGGTGGCCGACCACCTGATCGCCGACCGGATCGAGCTGGTACGGCTCCGCCGCTCGCTCGAGGAGCGCGGCCTCGAAGTCGTGAGCCTCAACGGCACGGGCGGCCGGAACCAGGAGGCTCCCGGTCCAGACTGGGCCAAGCCTGAGCGGTACCGGTACACGATGTCACTCGCGAAGATCCTGGCTTTCCTGCTGCCCGAGGATGTCCGGTTCGGCAGCATCTCCACGATTCCGATCGGGTGGCGGCGTGACTGGCCCGCCGACCTGCACTCGATCGCCTCACGCCGCCTGGAGCGGCTCTCCCGCGAGCTGCGCGGTCTCTCCAGCGTGACCGGCAAGACCATCCGCGTCGGGTTCGAGCCCTGGCCCGGCTGCGTCCTGGAAACCACCGAGCAGGCCCTGCAGCGTGTCTGCGGCATCGACTCCGAACACCTCGGTGTCTGCCTGGACGCCTGCCACCTCTCCTGCGGCACCGAAGAGACCGCCTCCGCCCTCCGCGGCCTGGCCATGGCCGGCGCCCCCGTCGTCAAACTCGGCCACGTCCACAACCACAGCCAGGAAATCCCCAGCACCCAGCCGGTCCTCCAGGACACCCTCACCGCCCTCCTCTCCGGCGCCGTCAACGGCAGCGCCCACATCGAGGTCGAGGCCCACGACTGGACCACCCCCAAAACCAAGGGCCCCGCCGCCCTGGTAGCCCGCCTAGCCGACGACCTCGACTGGACCCGCCGCAACCTCACCGCCCTAGGCCTCAAACTCGCCGCCTAAGCCCGCGGCACTCCACCCAGCCGAGGTGGCCGTGGATCTGCCGGCGGCCTACAGCTTGGCTCGGCTGTAGAGGCGGCGGGCGTTGCCGACGAAGATCTTCTCTTTGTCTTCGGCGGTGAGCCAGTCGATGTCGTCGACGAAGCTGATCGTGTCGTCGAAGGTTCTGCCCGTCTGCGGGTCGATGTTCTTGGCCGTGCCGAATGGTTCGGTGGCGAACAGGATGTTGTCGGCTCCGATCTTGCGGATGAGCATCTCCATCGAGTCGCGGTCGTAGACGGCGGTGTCGAAGTAGACGCGCTTGACCGCTTCCTCGAAAGGCTTGCGCTTGCCGCCGAGGTTGAGTGAACGCAGCCGGTTGAACTGGAACGGGATCGATCCGCCGCCGTGCGGGACGATCAGTTTCAGCTCGGGGATGTTGTCGAGCAGGTCGGACCAGCACAGTTCGAACACGGCCGCGGCGTCCACGTTGGTGTAGTGGGAGCCGTTCAGGTGCAGGGCCGGGTTCACGGTGGACGAGGCGTGGATGAGGCCCGGGACGTCCAGTTCCACCATCCGTTCGAACAGCGGATACCACGAACGGTCGCCCATCGGCGGGGTGAACGGCTGGCCGCCGCCCGCGACGTCCGGGTTGATGTTGCACCCCACGAAGCCCATCTCCTCGACGCACCGGGTGAGTTCGTCGAGGCAGTTGGCGGGGCTGACGCCGGGGGACTGCGGCAACTGGCAGGCGGGGATGAACCGGTCAGGGAACAGGTCGCAGACGCGGGCGATGAGGTCGTTGTTGACCTGGGTCCAGTACAGGCTGGTCTGCTCGTTTCCGACCTCGTGCCCCATCCCCGAAGCCCGCGGCGAAAAGATCATCTTGGCGACGCCGAGCCGGTCCATCCGCTCGATGTGCCCGCGCAGGGAGTCCCGGATCTCGTCGTCGCTGATCTTCAGCCCGCCCCGGGACTGCATGTTCAGGCGGCCGACCTGCCGCCCGCGGTAGGCGTCGAGCTGCGGCGGGGCGGTCGTGTAGTGAGCGTGTGAGTCGATGATCAACGGTATTCCTCGGTCAGTTGCCATTTCCCGCCGTGCGGGTCGGTGAAGTTGGAGACCCGCCGTCCGGTGGTGGCGACCAGATGCGCCTCCCGGGAGAACGACAGCCCGGCCGCCTTGAGGGCGTCGAGCGCGGCACGGTCGTCATCGGCGGCGAAGGCGATGTGGTCCACGGTCGTGCCGGTGACCGCGGGATCCTCGCGGATCTCCAGCAGCACCTGGTCCGGTCCTGGCAGGGCCATCTCCACCGACTGACGTGGGGGGCCGAACGCGCGTACCTGCCTCAGCCCGAGGGTGGTGAAGAAGGCGACGGCGTCCGCGAGCACGGGGACGCGCAGGTCGATGTGGTCGATCCGGGTCAGCATCAGACGCTCCCGCTCGGTGCCGATGACTGGGCCGATGACCGGGCCAGTGACTGGGCGATGGCGGCCCGTTTGACGTCCTCCTTGTCGCGGACCGCTTCGGCGGCGCTCGCGACGTGTTCGGCGTCGGCCAGCGAGACGACCACGACGCCGTCGGCGTCGCCCACGACGATGTCGCCGGGCGCCACGGCAACACCGCCGATGGCGACGACCGTGGCCAGCCGGGCCGGCCCGTTCTTGTACGGCCCGGCCGGGCTGACCCCTCGGGCGAAGACCGGCATCTGGAACGCGGCCAGCCCTTCGGCGTCGCGGACCACGCCGTCGATGACGAACCCGGCGATCCCGGCGGCCTTGGCCCGCCCCCCGATCAGCTCGCCGATCAGGGCGCGGGACAGGTCGCCACCGCCGTTGACCACCAGCACGTCGCCGGGACGGGCCTCGCCCAGCGCCTGATGGATGGCCAGGTTGTCGCCGGCGCGGGTCCAGATGGTGTACGCGCTGCCGACCAGTCTCGCGCCGGGCCACACCGTCTGGATGCCGCCGTCCAGCACGCCGAGCCGGTCCACGGCGTCGCCGATGTTGGCGGTGGGGATGGTGCGGAACCGGTCCAGCAGCGCCCGGGGTGCGCGTCGGAAGTCGGCCATCACTCGGCCAGCTGCCAGCGCTGGTACATCGGGTCCCGGAAGCTCGCCACCAGCCGGCCGCTGTTGGCCGCGACCTTGGCGTCCCTGGGAATCGGGACCCCGGCCCCGCGCAACTCCTCCACCGTGGCCGCGCAGTCGTCGACGCGGAAGGCGATGTGGTTGAGGCCGGGGGGCTCGGTGGCGTGGCCCGTGTGGAACTCGATGATCGTGCCCTCCGTGCCTGGTACGAGCATCTCGACCGCCTGACCGTGATGGTCGGTGCGGCGGACCTCGGTGAAGCCGAGTGTCTGGAAGAACGTCGACATGGCGTCGATGTCCGCGACGACTATCTCGATGTGATCGATACCGATGATCATCTTGCTCCTTTCAGGGTGTCAGTGACCGGCGATGATCTTCTCGGCGTCGGCCTCCTGCTGGGACCAGAAGGTCGCCAGGGCGGCACGGTCGCGGAACAAGATCTCGTACCCGGCGGCGTTGGCCTTGCTCGCCAGGTCGGGCGAGGACAGGGCCGCCTCGATGGCCGATTCGAGCGCGCCGGTGACGGCGTCCGGCGTGCCGGCGGGCGCCGCGATGGTGATCGCGCCCGAGGTGGTGATGTCGTACCCGGCGGAGGCGAGGGTGGGCACGCCGGGCAGGAGCGTGCTCGGTTCGGCGCTGGCGACCGCCAGGATGCGTACGTCCCCGCTCTTGTACGCGCTCTGCACGGCGCCGAGGCTGCCCACGGTGACCTGGATCTGGCCGCCCAGCAGCTGGGTGGTCTTGTCCGCCCCGCCGGTGTCCACCGTGACGACGTTGAACCTGACATCCGCGGCCTGTTGCAGCCCGGCCACGGTCAGGGTGTCATCGCTGGTGAGGTTGGTGCCACCGGCCAGGCTGATGGTGTCGGGCTTCTCCCGCGCGGCGGCGATCAGATCCTGGAGCGTGTCGAACGGGCTGTCCTTGCGGACGGCGATCACGGTCGGGCTGGTCGCCAGGCCGGCCACCGGCACGAACGAGTTCAGCCGGTACGTGACGTCCCGCTTGGCGTCCAGGTACGTCAGGCCGGACGGCATGTTCAGCGTGCCGATGGTGTACCCGTCGGGTTTCTTCGCCGACAGTTCGGTCAGCCCGATCGTGCCGCCCGCACCCGGCCGGTTGATGACCCGCACCTGTGAGCCCAGCTTCTCGCTCATCCCGGTGGCGACCAGGCGGGTCAGCACATCGGTGAAGCCGCCGGCGTCGAACGGGACGATGACCTCCACCGTCTTGCCGGCCGGGAAGCCGGCGTTCCCTTCGCCGGAACCGGCGGACGTGTTCGTGCAACCGGACGCCAGCACGGCCATGGCCACCGCGCCGGCAACTGCGACGATGCGACCTGTTCGTCCACGCATCGGATCTCCTTGAATTCGTGGCCGACTCGGAAACTGCCTTCCAGTCCTGCGGCCGTGCACAGAGTTGCAAGAGAACCTGCAATCAGTCAACCCCCCTTTAACAGGGAATTCTCCTTCTGGAATCAGATCTGTGCTATTGACAGCTTCGCCCCGATCCTGCAATCTCTCGCAGGTACGCAGGATCTCGAAGGGGGAGACAATGAGCTTCCGCTCACTGCTGTTGAGCAACCCACGAATGTTGACCCCGTCGGAGCAACGGGTGGTCGACGTGCTCATGCGCGACCTGCGTGAGTCGGTGTTCATGCCCGCGGCGCAGATCGCCGCGGCCGCGGGCGTGCACGAGTCCACCGTGATCCGCCTGGCCCGCAAGCTCGGCTACGCCGGTTACGCCGAACTGCGCGAGGCCATTCGGGAGGATGTCAAAGCCCTGGAGGGCGGCACCGCGCGGCTGGTGAAGCTGCACGAGTCGCGCGGCTACGACCTCAACGCCCTGGTTCAGGCCGAGGCGACCGCACTCCTGAAGCTACCCGACCATCTCTCCCAGAAGGACCTGGACGACGCGGCCCGGCAACTGCTGGACGCCAGACGGATCTACATCTACGGCAACCACTACGCCGCGCCGCTGGTCACCTTCCTCGACCGGCGGCTGCGCATGCTCGGCCTGCTCGTGCACCCGATCCCGCCCACGGCCGAACGGGACCTGGGCGAGCATCTGATCTCCGTGGGTGACGGCGATGTGCTCTTCGCCTTCGCGCTGCGGCGGGTGCCGCCCAACCTGAACCGGATGCTCGCCCACGTCGGCAACGTCGGCGCCGGCAGCATCGTGCTCACCGACGTGCACGGCCTGCCGTTCGCGCCGGCGCCGGACCGCCTGCTGATCGCTCCGCGCGGCGTCGATGACGACTTCCGTACCCAGGTGGTTCCGCACCTGGTCTGCTACGCGCTCCAGCTCGCCCTCTACCATCTGGCGCCCGAGCGGTGCGAGGCCGCCCTGGAGAACCTGGAGAACCTGCACCGGGCCATCGCCGCACCATCGGCCTCGCGGGAGCGGCGGTGAACGTCGAGACGCGCCGCGAGCCGGACCTCTCCCCGGAATCCGCCGAACCGCCGGGGGACGCGGTCCGGACCGGGAACCTCGTCGGCGCCCTGGCCGCCTTCGTCGTGGGCGCCTACGTCGCGATCGCCGGCATCGGGTACGGCTTCGGCAGCGCGGCCCGGCCCGGCGCGGGAGTGTTCCCCTTCGCCATCGGCGTGCTGATGGCGGGGCTCGCCCTGGCGTGGGCAATCATGACCGTCACAGGCCGGACACCGTCTGGTGAGACACCGTCCCGGCCGGAGCGCCGGGGAGTGTTCCGGATCGTCATGACGATGGTCGCCGCCGCCGGCTTCGTCACCCTTGTCGACGTGCTCGGCTACCAGCTGACCATGTCGGCCGTCATCGCCATGCTGCTGGCGACCGTCGCCCGGGTCCGCTGGTGGCTGGTCGTGACCATCGCCCTGGTCATGGGCATCGGCAGTTACGCCCTGTTCGTCAACGGGCTCGGCGTCTCGCTGCCCGCGGCCGGCATCCCGGCGCTGCACCACCTCGGACTGTGAGGCACCCTTGTTCGATCAACTGCTCCAGGGCTTCGGCACCATCCTCACGCCGCAGAACCTGGCGTTCGCCCTGCTCGGCTGCGTTCTGGGCATGCTCGTCGGCGTACTGCCGGGGTTCGGGCCGGCCGCGGCCACCGCTCTGCTGCTGCCGGTGACCCTCACCCTGCCAGCGGTCACCGCGATCATCATGCTGGCGGCCATCCTCTACGGAGCCGCGTACGGCGGGACCATCACCGCCGTACTGATCAATGTGCCGGGCGAGACCTCGTCGGTGGCCACCACCCTCGACGGCTACCAGATGGCCCAACAGGGCCGTGCCGGTCCCGCCCTGGCCATCGCCGCGATCGGCTCCTTCGTCGGCGGGCTCGTGGGCGTCCTGGGCTTCGTCGTGGCCGCCCCGCTCAGCCGGTTCGCGCTGGCCTTCGGCCCCGCCGAGTTCTTCGCCCTCACCCTGCTCGGCCTGACCCTGGTCATCGGGCTGGCCAGCGGGTCGACGCTGAAGGCGCTCATCGCCGCCTCCCTCGGCCTGCTGCTCGGCGTCGTCGGCCTGGACCCGCTCAACGGCGTCGCCAGGTTCACCTTCGGGAGCCAGCAGATCCTCGACGGCCTCAACCTCGTCCCCGTCATCATGGGCCTGTTCGGCCTGTCCGAACTGCTGCTGAGCATCGAGCGCTCGGTCGCCTCGGCCGCGGCCATCAAGGTCGGCAAGGTGCTGCCCACCCGGGACGACCTGCGCCGATCGGCCCTGCCCATCGCCCGGGGCTCGGTCGTGGGCTTCGCGACCGGCCTGCTGCCGGGCTCGCCCGGGGCGGTGGCCGCGTTCGGCTCGTACGTGCTGGAGAAGCGGCTCTCCCGGCACCCGGAACGCTTCGGCCACGGCGCCGTCGAAGGCGTCGCCGCGCCCGAGTCCGCCAACAACGCCAACGCGGTGTCCGGCATGATCCCGCTGTTCACGCTCGGCATCCCGACCTCGGCCACCATGGCGGTCATGATGGGCGCGTTCATCATCAACGGCCTGGTGCCCGGCCCGCTGCTCTTCCGTGACCACCCGGACGTGGCCTGGGGCATCATCGCCAGCATGGTGGTCGGCAACGTGATCCTGCTGGCCCTCAACCTGCCGCTGGTCCGCATCTGGATCACCTGTCTGCGCATTCCCTACCCCACCCTGTACGTCCTTGTCGTCGGGTTCATGCTGGTCGGCGCGTACACGCTGGATGGGTCGGTGTTCAACGTCGTGGTCATGGTGGCGGCCGGCATCCTCGGATACGTGCTGCGCAAGATCGACATACCGCTGGCCCCCGTGGCGCTGACGCTCGTCCTGGGGCCTCTGATGGAACGCTCCCTGTCGAACGCTCTGCAGATCTCGCGCGGCAGCCCGTCCATCTTCCTCGACAGTTCGATCGCCATGACCCTGCTCGTGGCGACCGTGATGGTGCTCGCCCTGGCCACGATGAAGACGCCGCTACGCACGCTGGCTCGGGCGGTCGCCGCTCGGACCCGCCAGGGTCCGTCCACTGACACCAGCCCAAAGGCTTGAGGACCGTAACGGGTAGGTGGCGAAAGCCACGGCAACCTCGGGGCCGGGTGGAGCCCGGACAAGCACAAAAGGGCGGGCGGGTGGGAGTTCCACGGCAAGCATTCAGAACCCGGACGGCCATCCTCGATCGCACAACGCCCCGGCCGTCAGGCGTATGGGGGAATTCGCCCCGTCTCCATACCATCCGGCGGAGACAGCGAAGTGCCCCGGGACGCGAAGAAAAGTCGCGCCCTCAAGCGCCCAGCCGCCGATCCAACCCCCGGCAAAAGCGCAGCACCCCCCGCCGAGCCAACGGCGAGGGGTGCTTTAGCGGTTCAATTACTTCTGGATCGTCTCCACGATAGACGCGGCGGAGTCAGGGACCTGAGGGGTCTTGTTTTCGCCGACGAAGGTGAAGATGGCGGCGTCGCCTTCGCCTTCGATGTCGATTTTGACGATCTGGCCAGGGCGGAGTTCGCCGTACAGGATTTTCTCGGAGAGGGAGTCTTCGAGTTCCCGCTGGATGGTCCGGCGAAGCGGGCGGGCGCCGAGGACGGGGTCGTAGCCCCGGTCGGCGAGGAGCTTCTTCGCGGCGGGGGTCAGGTCGAGACCCATGTCCCGGTCCTTGAGGCGGGCGTCCACCTGGGCCAGCATCAGGTCGACGATCTTGATGATCTCGCCCATGGTGAGCTGGTGGAAGACGACGGTGTCGTCGACGCGGTTGAGGAACTCGGGCCGGAAGTGCTGCTTGAGCTCCTCCTGGACCTTCGACTTCATCCGGTCGTAGTTTCCTTCGACATCGTTGCTCTTCGCGAACCCGACCCCGATGCCCTTGGAGATGTCCCGGGTGCCGAGGTTGGTGGTCATGATGATGACCGTGTTCTTGAAGTCGACCACCCGGCCCTGGGCGTCGGTCAGGCGACCGTCCTCCAGGATCTGCAGCAGCGAGTTGAAGATGTCGGGGTGGGCCTTCTCGATCTCGTCGAACAGGACCACGGAGAACGGCTTGCGCCGCACCTTCTCGGTGAGCTGGCCACCCTCCTCGTACCCGACATAACCGGGCGGGGAGCCGAACAGCCGGGAGACGGTGTGCTTCTCCATGAATTCGGACATGTCCAGCATGATCAGCGCGTCCTCGTCCCCGAACAGGAACTCGGCGAGCGCCTTGGAGAGCTCGGTCTTACCGACGCCGGACGGGCCGGCGAAGATGAACGAGCCGCCGGGACGGCGCGGGTCCTTCAGACCGGCGCGGGTGCGGCGGATCGAGCGGGACAGGCCCTTGATGGCGTCGTCCTGGCCGATGATCCGCTTGTGCAGCTCGTCTTCCATCCGGAGCAGTCGCTGGGACTCCTCCTCGGTGAGCTTGAAGACGGGGATGCCGGTGGCGGTCGCGAGCACCTCGGCGATGAGCTCCTCGGTGACCTCGGCCACGACGTCCATGTCGCCGGCCTTCCACTCCTTCTCCCGGCGCTCCCGCTTGATCTGGAGCTGCTTCTCCTGGTCGCGCAGGGCGGCGGCCTTCTCGAAGTCCTGCGCGTCGATCGCGGACTCCTTGTCCCGCCGGACGTTCGCGATCTTCTCGTCATACTCCCGGAGGTCCGGCGGAGCGGTCATCCGGCGGATGCGCATCCGGGACCCGGCCTCGTCGATGAGGTCGATCGCCTTGTCGGGCAAGAAACGGTCGCTGATGTAGCGGTCCGCCAGCTGGGCGGCCGCCACCAGGGCGCCGTCGGTGATGGAGACGCGGTGGTGCGCCTCATACCGGTCGCGCAGGCCCTTGAGGATCTCGATGGTGTGCGACAGGGACGGCTCGGCCACCTGGATGGGCTGGAACCGGCGCTCGAGCGCGGCGTCCTTCTCCAGGTGCTTGCGATACTCGTCCAGCGTGGTCGCGCCGATGGTCTGCAGCTCGCCACGGGCCAGCATCGGCTTGAGGATGCTGGCGGCGTCGATCGCGCCCTCGGCGGCGCCCGCGCCGACGAGCGTGTGCAGCTCGTCGATGAACAGGATGATGTCGCCGCGAGTGCGGATCTCCTTGAGCACCTTCTTCAGGCGCTCCTCGAAGTCACCCCGGTAGCGGGAGCCCGCCACCAGCGCGCCCAGGTCGAGCGTGTAGAGCTGCTTGTCCTTGAGCGTCTCCGGCACCTCGCCCTTGACGATCTTCTGGGACAGCCCCTCCACCACGGCGGTCTTGCCGACGCCGGGCTCGCCCACCAGGACGGGGTTGTTCTTGGTGCGGCGGGACAGCACCTGCATGACCCGCTCGATTTCCTTCTCCCGGCCGATCACCGGGTCCAGCTTGCCCTCCCGGGCCGCCTGGGTCAGGTTGCGGCCAAACTGGTCAAGCACCAAGGAGGTGGACGGCGCGGCCTCCTGGGGACCACCCGCCGCGGCCGGCTCCTTGCCCTGGTAACCGTGCAGCAACTGGATGACCTGCTGCCGCACCCGGTTCAGGTCCGCGCCCAGCTTCACCAGCACCTGGGCCGCCACACCCTCACCCTCGCGGATGAGCCCGAGCAGGATGTGCTCGGTGCCGATGTAGTTGTGACCCAACTGCAGGGCTTCACGGAGCGACAGCTCAAGGACCTTCTTGGCCCGTGGGGTGAAGGGAATGTGCCCCGACGGTGCCGACTGGCCCTGGCCGATGATCTCCTCGACCTGCTGACGCACGCCTTCAAGACTGATGCCCAGGCTCTCCAGAGCCTTGGCGGCAACGCCTTCACCTTCATGGATCAAGCCAAGAAGAATGTGCTCAGTACCGATGTAGTTGTGGTTGAGCATCCGGGCCTCTTCTTGGGCCAGGACGACAACCCGACGCGCACGGTCGGTGAACCTTTCGAACATCTCGTCGCTCCTCACAGAGCGGTCAGACGCGCCCGGATGATCCGGCCCCGTCGTTCCGCATGCCAGCTCTGGCCCGGCGACCGCTTCTATGACAGGAGACGTTCCCCGGGCGCAGGGCGTTCACCCTCCATCCAACTACCGATCGGGGGCCAGGTGTTCCCGATACGCCGCAAGCGAACGACGTTTATTACCTGATAACGCGATCGTGCGGTCATGCAGGCCGTCAGAGAACCGACGATCGGCATAACCGCACGATCAAGAAGTAGCGGCGACTTAGTGCGCCGCGTCGTAGGCCTCGACGATCGAGGCGGCAATCCGGCCGCGCTCGCTCACCGGGTGGTTGTTGGCCTTGGCCCAGGCGCGGATCTCCGCGCTCTTCTCCCGGGTCATGGCCCGCTGGGTCCCACCGCTTCCACGACGACGGCCCCGCGTTGACCCGCTTTCGCCCTTGCGGGCGCTGGAGACGAAAGGCGCCAGGGCTTCCCGAAGCTTCTTGGCGTTGCTGTCGCTCAGGTCAATCTCATAAGGCAGGCCGTCAATCGCGAAGGTGACCGTCTCATTGGCCTCGCCACCATCGAGGTCGTCGATGAGAATCACCTGCGTGTGCTTGGCCATCCGGCAATCCTTTCGGCAGAGCATAGTTTGATTCGTCAGCCAAACATATACCCAGTTACCCCGGATGACAATTCGAGCGGTCAGTATTCTCCGGAAGAGGTCTTGTCGGATGGCTCTTCTCCCGGTTCGCGCCTTGCGCGCAGTCCGGCGGCGTCCGAACGTACCAACTTAACCACGCCGTAGACGACTGCCGCGCCGACCAACAGCGGCGGTATCAACGCGGAGATTACCTCAGTCATTCCTCATCACTCCCTTGGGGTCCGCTGCTCGCCGGATTCAACCGGAAGCCCTGTGAAATAGGGGGAACCGACGCCTGATGACCCGTCGAGGTGCGCCTGTCCATAGCCTCCACCGCGCGGGAAGTATCCTCTGCGGTGGTCAGAACGCTTACCCGATAGAACAAAATCGTACCCAGGAATGGCAGTGGGGTGACCGCCAGGGCGGTCACCCCACTCATTGGAACGCGACGCCTGACTAGAGCTTCACCACGACGGTTCCGGCGACCTTGTCGTGAATCGCCTGCTGGAGCGGCTTGTCCCAGAGCGGCCAGAGGACGTTCACCAGGCTGAAGAGCCCGCCCAGACCGTTGAGGATCCAATTGAAGGCGAGCAGCTGCGGCCCCCATAGTACGCCGATCCGCTTGGCCAGAGTCTCGGTGTCGAGACCCCCGTGAACGCTTCCGCCAAGCTTGACGATGCGGATCTTCATGACCTTCTTGCCGATTGTCTGGCCGTCACGCGAGGTCATGAAGTACTCGTATGCGGCGTACAGCAGGAAGCTGACGATCGACGAGATCAGCAGACCGAGGAAGGAAGGAGTGGACACCGTTGTGCTGGTGCCCAGGAACTCGATCGTCTCGGTGGTGGAGAACGCGCTCTGGATGATCCTGCTGATAATGAGGTAGACGACCACGCCGAGGATAAGGCCATCGATCAGGCGCGCCACCAATCGCTGCCACCACTCGGCAAGTGGCGCCGGGACTCCCGGCGGGAGTGGCATGCCCATCGGCGCGTTGTAAGCGCCGGCGGACGGGTATCCACCAGCCGGCGGGTAAGCGCCGGGCTGCTGATATCCACCGGGCTGCTGCTGCTGATATCCACCAGGCTGTTGCTGATAACCAGGCTGCTGTTGCTGATATCCACCAGGTGGCGGGTATCCGCCTTGGGGTGGGGGGTATCCGCCTTGAGGCGGCGGGTATCCACCCGGAGGGGGAGCCGACCCATAGGGGTTCTGGCCGGGGGGAGGTTCCGGGTTCATTTGGTTACCTCTCGTGACATGACGGGTGTTCTAGGTCCCATCGCACGGTAGCAGTAACCCGTTACGGCTTTTGCGGTGTTATTTCGGATGGAACGATGCGAACACGCTGCGTGCACGAATGCGGGGCCGATGGTTCGTTCCATCGGCCCCGCTCCGTGTTTGCTGCGGTTCTATGTCACTATTTGACCTTGACGACCACCGTGTTCGCCGCCTTGTCCAGAAGGGACTGCTGCAACGGCTTATCCCAGAGTGGCCAGAGCAGACCCACGAGCCAGTACAGGTACACGAGCCAGGCGCCAATCACCCGGATTCCCGGAATCCACGTCAACACCAACGGCCCGGCGAGCGCGCCCGCGCGGCGCAAGGCGGCGTCATTGTCGAGACCGCCATCAAGGCCGCGCCCCACGCGCACCACCTTGATTCCCATAACGATCTTACCGAGCGTTTGGCCGCGCTCCTTCAGCATCAGGAATTCGTAGCCGAAGAGCGCGAGTGTCGCGATGAGCGCGGGCACCAGGTAGACGAGGAACGTCCCTGGCGTGACTGTTTGCGTCTCGATGTCGAAGCGGTCGGTGCTCGCCCAAATGCCCCCGGCGATGATTCCGAGCGCGATGAGCACGACGCCGTACAACGCGACGTCGATGATCCGCGCCACCAGCCGCTGCCACCATTCGGCCAGCGGCGCCGGCGCGCCCGGCGGAATGGGCGCCGGGCCATAGCCGTAACCCTGCGGCTGCCGGTAACCGGGCGGGCCGTAGCCCTGCGGCGGCCCGTAGCCGGGCGGCGGATAACCCTGCCCGTAACCGGGCGGCGGGTAGCCGGGCTGCTGACCGTACCCCGGCTGCTGGCCATAACCAGGCTGGGCCTGTCCGGGCTGCTGACCGTACCCCGGCTGGGCCTGTCCGGGCTGCGTGTGGCCGTAAGGCTGCGGCCCGCCCTGCTGACCGTAACCCCCGTACTGCTGCTCCTGGCTGTATCCCTGCTGCCCATACCCCTGCCCGTAACCCTGACCGGGCTGGGACTGGCCGTAACCCTGGCCATAACCGTTCTGCCCGTTCCCAGGCGGTGGTGGCGGTGGGGCCGGCTGCCGCGGGTAGCCCTGGCCGTAGGCGCCGGTGCCACCCGCCTGTCCGTACGCCCCTGACGCCGGCGGGCCATATACCGGCCGCGACCCGGTTCCGGCGGGATTGCGGCTCATGATGGTGACGTCGGGATCGAATTCCTGCGCGGGCTGTTCCGCGCCCTGCTCCCCGCGTTCGGGCGGCGCCGACGCGTCGCCGGCCGAATCGTCCTGCGGGTACGGCGGCTGGGTGCTCACCGTGTCACCTCACTTCGCGTTCGGGCATGGCACACGTTAGATATACCCAAGCTAACCAGCGCCGATTCCACGGTCGCCATTCCCCCCTGGTTAAGGAACCCGAGTCAGACCGCCGGCCGGAGATGCAGAATCATGCGCGTGTTGCCCAGCGTGTTGGGCTTCACATGTTCCAGGTCGAGGAATTCCGCGACACCTTCGTCATAGGAGGCGAGCAGCTCCGCGTACACCTCCGGCGAGACCGGTGTGCCGTTGATCGGCACGAATCCGTGCCGGGCGAAGAAGTCGACTTCGAAGGTGAGGCAGAAGACGCGGTGCACGCCGAGCTCGCGGGCGGTCTCGATGAGCGCGGCGACGATCCGGTGCCCCAGGCCCAGCCGCCGGGAGCCCGGGTCCACGGCCACGGTCCGGATCTCGGCCAGGTCCTCCCAGAGCACGTGCAGGGCGCCGCAGCCGACCACCACCCCGTCCACCTCGGCGACCCAGAACTCCTGCACGTCCTCGTACAGCGTGACGGTGGATTTCTTCAGCAGGCGCCGCTCGATGCCGGAGTGGGAGTCGACGAACTGCCGGATCACCCGCACATCGGCCGTGCGGGCCCGGCGCACCACCACCGATTGCGGGACTGTCTGCTCGACCGACTGCACCACCATGCTGAGAAGCGTAGTAGCCCGGCGCTCATGGCTCGCGAATATCGGCCCTGCCGATAACCCGAAAAGCTCGCCCAGAGTAGCCACACGCTCGCGTTATGCGCATATCGCGTGTGACCTGGTCGTGATCGTTCGGTTGCTGAATCTAGACGGAATCCTCAGTTTCGGTTGAGGACGAACCGGACGTGCACTAATGTCCAGCGGGACCACGGCCCCGGAGAAGGAGATTGCTTGCGCACTCGAATCCTTGGGCGGCTCACCGTCCTCGGCGCCGCGCTCGCCATCATCACCGTGGGCGCTCCGCTGGTTTCGGCCACAGCCGATCCGGAGCCCACCCTCAAAGAGCTGACCAAAGAGGTGGAGAACCTCTACATCGAGATCGAGACGCTCACCGAGGAGCACAACGGCGAGAAGGTCCGGCTCAAGGAGGCCGAGCGCGCGGCCCAGCTGGCCAAGACCACGCTGACCAAGAGCGAGGCCGACCTGGAGGAACGCCGCCTGAAGGCCAGCCTGTTCGCGCAGAACTCCTACATGACGGGCGGCGCGGCGACCGGCTTCGGCCTGATGAGCGCCGCCGACCCGGACAGCTACCTGGACATCGCCTCGACCACCTACGCGCTGCAGCTCCAGACCGGCGAGCAGGTGCTCCAGGTCGAGAAGGCGATGGAGACCGCCAAGCGGGCCAGAGAGGGTGCCAAGGCCCGCCAGGACGAGGTGGCGAAGCTGCTCAAAAGCATCGGCTCCCGGCAGGACAAGATCCGCAAGCTGATCAAGAAGACGGAGAGCTCGCTCTACCGCCAGGTCGCGGGCAAGGTCAGCCGGGCCACCCGGCTGTCGCTGCCGGTGGTCGGCGACGGCAAGGCCGCCCAGGCGGTGCGGTGGGCGCTCACCCAGCAGCTCAAGCCGTACGTGTGGGGGGCCGAGGGGCCGAATTCCTACGACTGCTCCGGCTTGATAATGGCCGCCTACCAGCGGGTGGGGATCAGCCTGCCGCACTACACCGGCGACCAGTGGACGGCCGGCACCCACGTCAGCCGCGACGACCTGCGCCCAGGCGACCTGGTGTTCTTCTACAGCGACCTGCACCACGTGGGCATGTACATCGGCGGCGGCTACATGGTGCACGCGCCGCGGACCGGCGACGTGGTCCGGGTGGCCCCGATCGGCAACCGGCCGTTCGCGGGCGCCGTCCGGATAGCTGATTGATCTGATCCCGCCGGAGCGGGATCAGATCAGCCGGCGGCGAGCCGCCCAGGCGACCGCCTCAATCGCGGTCGCGACTCCAATCCGATCGCAGATACCCCGGAGCCTGCGCCGGACCGTGCGGCCGCTCACATCCAGCCGACGGCCTACCCGGTCCACCGTGACACCTTTCGCCAGCTCGGCGAGAAGCAGCAGTTCGTCATCGGTGAGACCGGCGCGCTCGATGTCCAACTCTTTTCGGACAACCTCGCTCCGGGCAACCTCGCTCCGGGCAACCACCTCAGAAAACGACATCGTGAGCCCCTCTCCCACGACGAATGATTTTCGCCACCCTTCGGGAAGGTAAACGCCGTCGTGAAAGGTCGTCAAGCAGCCGCATTGACTTGGCAAGCACTTCGTGAAGAACTGGATCATGTCCGCACCCCGGAATCGGCAGTCCGCGTGCCCGCCGATCAGGGACGGCTCTCGCGGGTCAAGCCCGCGCCAGGCCGCTGACCGCGGCGGCCGGACTTACCCGGTCGGAACAAGATTGTCTCCATTGGACGGCGCTGCAACACGATTGCAAGTTCCGTGACAGCGCGCGTCAGGGGTCGTGAAAGGGGGTGGGCGTACTCATGTATCACACCCCGAGAAGGAGACCCGAAATGAAGCGCATGACCCGAGCGATGGTTGCTCTGGCCGCGGGCACCGCCGCCGCGGTCCTCGCTCTCCCCGCCGCCGCGAATGCCAACCCCGCCAACGAGTGGGGCCCGTACTACTCCCACAACGATCTGGCCCGCGTGAAGGGCACGATCGACATCACCTGGAACCAGCAGCAGACCAACAACCTCGTCCAGGTGACCGGCCAGTTGTGGGACGACGACAGCCGTTACTACAAGCACGGCGGCAAGTGCGCTTACGTGAAGTTCCAGGTCTCCAACCTGTACAGCCACCACTGGTACACGACAAAGAAGTACACCCACTGCGGCTACGGCACGGCCAAGCACTTCGCCTTCGGCAAGAAGGGCGTCAGCAGCCTGCGGTTCAAGGTCTGCCAGATCCACCACAAGACCAAGCATGTCTCGAGCTGCGGCGACTGGAACTACCTCTACACCGCCGAGAACGAGTGATCCATATAGATCGAGAGCCCGCCCCTTGTCCCGAGGGGGCGGGCTTTCACCCTGTGTTGCGGGCGTAGATGAGGCGCAGGCCGATCAGGGTCAGCCAGGGCTCGTGCTCGTCGATGGTCCGCGCCTCACTGACCACCAGAGGCGCGCCTGGACCGGTCGCGACGACGGTCACGTCCTCCGGGTCGTCGGCCAGTTCGGCGGTCATCCGGTCCACGATGCCGTCCACCAGACCGGCGAAGCCGTAGATGATGCCGGACTGGAGGGCCTCCACGGTGTTCTTGGCGATCACCTGGCGGGGGCGGATCAGCTCGACCTTGTGCAGCTGGGCGCCGGCGGTGGCCAGGGCGTCCACGGAGATCTCCAGGCCGGGGGCGGTCACCGCGCCGATGTACTCACCTCGGGCGGAGACCGCGTCGAAAGAGGTGGCCGTGCCGAAGTCGACGATGACGCAGGGGCCGCCGTAGAGGGTGGTGGCGGCCAGGGCGTTGACGATTCGGTCGCTGCCGACCTCTTTGGGGTTATCCATCCGGACGGGGACGCCGGTCCTGACGCCCGGTTCGACGACCACGGTGGTGACGTCGCCGTAATACCGGCGCGACATTTCCCGCATCTCGTTTAAAACCGATGGAACGGTCGAACAGATAGCCAAACCGGCAATGTCCGCATTTTTCAGGATGGGCGATTGGGACAGCAGGCCTTGCAGGACGACGGCGATCTCGTCGGCGGTCCTGCGCGGGTCGGTGGCGATGCGCCAGTGCTCAAGGACCTCATCACCCTCGAACAGGCCAAGCACCGTGTGGGTGTTGCTGACGTCGATGGTGAGCAGCATCCCCTGATTATGCACTACGAAGATCCAAAGCAATATCGAGAGCGGGCGCGGAATGTGTGAGCGCGCCCACGGCGAGGTAATCGACTCCGGTCTCGGCGACCGCGCGGGCCACCTCCAGGGTGAGCCCGCCGCTGGACTCCAGCCGGGCCCGCCCGCCGACCAGTTTCACGGCCTCGGCCAGCTGCGGCACGGTGAAGTTGTCGAGCAGGATCTCGTCCGCGCCTTCGGCCAGCACCGGCTCGATCTGGTCGATCCTGTCCACCTCCACCTCGATGGTGATATTCGGGTACGTCGTGCGTACGGCCCGGAAGGCTTCGGCCACGCCTCCGGCGGCGACGACGTGGTTGTCCTTGATCAGGGCGGCGTCGTACAGGCCCATCCGGTGGTTGACGCCGCCGCCGCAGCGCACCGCGTATTTCTCCAGGGCGCGCAGGCCGGGGAGAGTCTTGCGGCTGTCCCTCACCCTGGCCCCGGTGCCGTCGATGGCGCGGACCCACAGGCGGGTCTGGGTGGCGATGCCGGACAGGTGGGTGAGGAAGTTGAGCGCGGTACGTTCCATGGTGAGCAGGGCTCGGGTCTGGCCGCGCACGGTCAGCAGCACGTCGCCCTTGCGCACCTCGTCGCCGTCCCTGACCAGGCGCTCGACCGCCAGGCCCGCGCGGGTGAAGACGGTCTCCGCCACCGGCAGCCCGGCGACCACGCCGTCGCGGCGGGCGACGACGTCGGCGACCGATTCCTGGTCCGGCGGGATGGTGGCGGCCGAGGTGACGTCCTCGCCGTCGGCCAGGTCCTCGCGGAGCGCGATGGCCACCAAGTGCTCGATATCGAGGGCGTCGGTGGATTCCATGGCGAGTTCCCCTTCGTCGGTCAGGGTCAGATCGATGTGGCGGAGCCACTGGTCGTCGCGGCGGTCGGGGTGGTCCTCGCGCCAGTGCGAGCCCCGGGTCTCCTCGCGCAACCCGGCGGCCACGGTCAGCGCGGTGGCGACCGTGTGCAGGTTGGTGGCCTCCCAGGATTCGGTGCAGGGCTCGACCGCGATCGGCGTCCAGCGGGCGTCGGCCAGCGCGCGGCCGACAGTGGCCAGGGACTCCCGGCTGCGCAGCACTCCGGCGCCCCGGCTCATGAACGCCTGGATCCGCCCGCGTGCGCGAGGGTCGATCAGACTGTTTGTATGACCGTCGTCGTGGGGGTCTCCGGGGCTGCGCCGTACCGCGATCAGGTCGGAGGCGATGCGTTCGGCGAAGACCAGGCCCTCCAGGAGGGAGTTGGAGGCCAGGCGGTTGGCGCCGTGGACGCCGGTGCAGGCGACCTCGCCGCAGGCGTACAGGCCGGGAACGGTGCTTGCGCCCTTTAAGTCGGTGCGGACGCCGCCGCTGGCGTAGTGCGCGGCGGGGGCGACCGGGATGAGCTCGGTGACGGGGTCGATGCCGTGGTCGCGGCAGACGGCCAGGATGGTGGGGAACCTGGCCTGCCACTTCTGCGCGCCGAAGTGGCGGGCGTCCAGGTAGACGTGTTCCGCGCCGGTTTCCGCCATCCGCCGCATGATGGCCTTGGCCACCACGTCGCGCGGGGCCAGGTCGGCGAGCTCGTGCACGCCCACCATGAAGCGCTCCCCGGCCGCGTCGACCAGCACCGCGCCCTCGCCGCGCACGGCTTCGGAGACGAGCGGCTGCTGGCCGGTGGAGCCTTCGCCGAGCCAGAGCACGGTGGGGTGGAACTGCACGAACTCCAGGTCCCTGATCGCCGCGCCGGCCCGCAGCGCGAGGGCCACGCCGTCGCCGGTGGAGACGACCGGGTTGGTGGTGGCGGCGTAGACCTGCCCCATGCCGCCGCTGGCCAGCACCACCGCGCCCGCCCTGACCGCGCCGACGCCGTCCCTGGCGCCCTCGCCCATCACGTGCAGGGTGACCCCGCAGGCGTGACCGGCCGCGTCCTTGAGCAGGTCGAGCGCCAGGGCGTGCTCGATGACCTCGATCCTGGGCTCGTGCGCCGCCGCCTCGATCAGGGCGCGCTGCACCTCGGCGCCGGTGGCGTCGCCGCCCGCGTGCACGATCCGGTTCCGGCGGTGGCCGCCCTCCCGGGTGAGCTGGAGTTCCCCGTCGGCGTCCCGGTCGAATCTGGCGCCATGCTCCATGAGCCGCTTGAGCGCGTCGGGCCCCTCGGTGACCAGCACCCGGACGGCCTCCTCGTCGCACAGCCCGGCCCCCGCGAGCAGGGTGTCCTTGAGGTGTTCCGCCGGGGTGTCCTCGGGATCGAGCACGGCGGCGATGCCGCCCTGCGCCCACTGGGTGGAGCCCGCGGAGAGCACGTCCTTGGTGACGACGAGAACGCGGCCCTCAGGCGACAGTTCGGTATATCGCAGGGCGACGGTGAGCCCCGCGATGCCCGACCCGACCACGACCACATCCGCCGTCACCGTCCAGCCGGGTGAGGGTGCGGTCAGCTTTCTCGGCATGGTGGTCATCGCGAGCCCCTTTCGTCAACATGACGATAACGCCTCGCGCGCCGTGCTTGCTTCCCGGGGCACCCGCCCCGGCATCGGCCCAGGTCAGCCCAGGGCGAGCACCACGTTGTCGATCAATCGGGTGGTCCCGACCTTGGCGGCCACCGCCAGGATCGCCTCACCCCGATGATCTTCCGTCACCTCGGTGAACGTGGCCGGATCGACAAGCGCCAGATAGTCCAGCAACAACGGCGGATCGAACCGCGCCGCCGTCTCCAGCACGGCCCGCGCCGCGTCCTTGATCCGCTCAGGCTCCCTTTGTACGGCTCCCGCCCGCAGCGCCTTCGACAGATTGAGCGCGGTCATCCGATCCGCCGGTGACAGATACCGGTTCCGGCTGGACAACGCCAGCCCGTCGGCCTCCCGGACGGTCGGCGCGCCCACGATCGCGATCGGCAGATTCAGATCCGCGACCATGCGCCGCACCAGCGCCAGCTGCTGCGCGTCCTTCTGCCCGAACACCGCCACATCCGGCTGCACGAGGTTGAACAGCTTCAGCACCACGGTCAGCACGCCATCGAAATGGCCGGGCCGAAACGCCCCCTCGACCACCGAGCCCATCGCCCCGGCCGACACCGCGACCTGCCGGTCGGGCAGGTACATGTCCGCCACCGCCGGAGCGAACACCACCCGCACGCCCTCCTCCGCGCAGACCCCCAGGTCAGCCTCGAAAGTCCGCGGATATCGGGAGAAATCTTCATGCGGCCCGAATTGCAGCGGATTCACGAAGATGCTGACCACCACCTGGTCGGCCTGCTCCCTGGCCAGCCGGATGAGCGAGCGGTGGCCCTCGTGCAGCGCCCCCATCGTGGGCACCAGCGCATACCGCCCCGGCCCGGCCGCCTCCCTGGCCTTGCCCAGCTCTTCGCGGTTTCCGGCGACGATCACGTCCATATGTTGCCTCCCAGAGCGTCCAGCAGCAGCTCGGCGGCCTCGGGCTTGAGCAGCCCGGCGGCGAGCGCCCGGTCCGCGGTAAGCCTGGCGAGCGCGATGTAGGCGTCGGCCGCCTCCGGCGCGGCCAGGATGAGCGCGTCCACATGCTTGCGCACCGTCCCGGCGTCACCGCGCACGACCGGGCCGGTCAGGCCGTTGATTCCGAGCCTGAGCACGTTGTCGAGCGCCGCCCCCAGCAGCGGCCCGAGCATCCGGCCCGGATGTTCCACCCCGATCCCGGCGAGCAGGTCCTGCGACTCGGCGACCAGGGTGACCATGTGGTTGGCCGCCCCGGCGATGGCCGCGTGGTAGAGCGGCCGGTCGGCGTCGGCGATCCAGACCGGCTCGCCGCCCATCTCGATCACCAGCGCCTCGGCCACCGGCCGCAGCGGCACCGGCGCGGTCACGCCGAACGAGCAGCCGGTCAGCCGGTTCAGGTCGTCTCCCCGGCCGGTGAAGGTCATCACCGGGTGCAGCGCCAGCGGCACCGCGCCCGCCTCGACCGCGGGCCCGAGCACGCCGAGACCGAAGGCTCCGCTGGCGTGCACGAGCAGCTTGCCGCGCAGGTCGACGCCGGTCGACGCCAGTCCGGAGACCAGGCCGGGCAGCACATCGTCCGGCACGGTCAGCAGGACCAGTTCGGCCCGCTCGATGACCATCTCCGGCCTGGTCAGCTCCACACCCAACGTTTCGCTCGCGCGCCGCTGCGACGCGTCCGAGACCCCGCTGGCGGCCACCACCCGATGGCCCGCCTGCATCAGCGCGGCCCCGAGAACGGAACCCACTCGACCGGCTCCGAGCACCCCCACGGCCAATCGTGCGGGGCGATCGCTTGTGTCCATGCCGTCCTCCCGCTCGCCAGCGTAACGGGGAGGGGTGAATAACCATGGCAACGGGAGCGGGCGCGGGCTCTGGTGTCCCTCCAGACACCGGAGCCCGCGCGCGACAGGCCGGTCATCCGCCGATTGACCCGGCCTCATCTTCCAGATCCTTCCGGGTGGGGTGGCCGGACCGCGCCCGCTGGGGGAGCGGGCCGGGCCAGCCGCCGACACCTGGCAACGTTACCGCAAAGGATGCACAGATCGTGGTCACACAACTACACTGCGTGTCGCGATAAGGTCAACCGTTGTGTGGCTCAGATGGCGAGACGCGATGCGCCAGGCGCTGTACGGCGCGGACGGTTTCTACCGGCGTGAACGCCCGCACCGCCACTTCCGCACGTCCGTGCACGCCTCCCCCGCCTTCGGCGCGGCCGTGACCCGGCTGCTCGGCGAGGTGGACGAACGCCTCGGCCGGCCGCGGGTGATCGACTTCGTGGACATGGGCGCGGGTGACGGCCTGCTGGCCTCCCAGGTTCTGGCGGGCGCGCCGGCCGACCTGGCAAGTCGCCTTCGGGTGACCGCGGTCGATCTGTCTTCGCGGCCGGATGGTCTGGACGAGCGGGTTCGGTGGGCGGATGCCGTACCGGACGGGGTGACGGGGTTGATCTTCGCCAACGAGTGGCTGGACAACGTGCCGGTGGATGTCGCCGAGTGGACGTCCGAAGGGCCCCGGCTGGTGCTGGTCGATCCCGCGTCCGGGGAAGAGCGACTGGGCGACCTGGACGCGAAGGATCGGGAGTGGCTGGAGCGCTGGTGGCCGGTCGGAGAGCGGGCCGAGATCGGATGGCCTCGGGACGAGGCGTGGGCCGGGCTGATCGGCAGGTTGGCCGCGGGCATGGCCGTGGCCGTGGATTATTCGCATGTACGGAGTGATCGCCCACCGATGGGCACGCTGATCGGATATCGGGACGGATCATGGGTGCCGCCGGTGCCGGACGGGTCGTGCGATCTCACCGCGCATGTGGCGCTGGACGCCTGCGCGGGCACCTTGACGACCCAGCGCGAGGCGCTCCTGCGCCTGGGGGTTCGCGGCGATCGACCGCCGCTTGACCTGGCACGACAGGATCCGGCGGGCTACCTGCGCGCGCTGTCGGCCGCGTCCGCGGCGGCGGAGCTGATCGACCGGGAAGGGCTGGGTACCTTCGGGTGGCTCACCTGGATACGGTAAACAGTGTGGAGATCGAGCAGACTGCGCTACCAGGTATCGGACTCAAACACGAGTTCACCACCCACACTGGCCGGAGAATCGCGGTGGTCTCGCACCGCACTGGCCGCCGTGACCTGATTATTTACGACAAATCCGACCCTGACCGCGCGTGCGAGAACGTGCAGCTCAACGACGACGAAGCGGACGCGCTGGTCGAACTCCTCGGCGCGCCTCGGATCGTGCAACGCCTCAATGACCTGCATCGCGAAGTGGAGGGCCTGGTGAGCGTGCAGCTCCCGATCGTTTCCGGCTCTCCGTACGACGGGAGGGCGATGGGCGAGGCGGCGATCAGGACCAGGACGGGGGCCTCGGTGGTCGCCGTGGTCCGGGGCGGCCAGGTCAACGCCAGCCCGACACCCGACTTCCGGTTCATCGCCGGGGACGTTGTCGTCGTAGTAGGCGACGAGGAGAACACCGCCGCCGTCGCCCACATCCTCACCGACGGATAGGCCGCCGCGTGCCCGCATTCATCGCATCATCGGATTCTGTCGCAATCCTCTTTCTCGAACTCGGTGGGGTCATCCTCGCCCTCGGCGTGCTCGGCGCGATCGCGCTACGCGCCGGCATCTCCCCCATCCCTCTCTACCTGGTCGCCGGTCTGGCCTTCGGGACTGGCGGCATCCTGCCGCTCGCCACCAGCGAGGAATTCATTCACGTCGGCGCCGAACTGGGCGTCATCCTGCTGCTGCTCACCCTCGGCCTGGAATACAACGCCGACGAGCTCGTGACCAGCCTGAAAAGCAATGCCCGTGGCGGCCTGGTGGACCTGGTGCTGAACGCCGCCCCCGGTGCGATCGCCGCGTTGCTGCTCGGCTGGGGTCCGGTCGGGGCCGTGGCCATGGCCGGGGTGACCTACGCCACCTCCTCCGGCATCACCGCCAAGGTCCTGTCCGACCTGGGGTGGATCGGTAACCGGGAGACCCCCGTGGTGCTCTCGCTGCTGGTCTTCGAGGACCTGACGATGGCCCTCTACCTGCCGATCCTGACCGCGCTGCTGGCCGGGGCCGGACTGCTGACCGGGTCGATCACCGTGGCCATCGCGCTGGGCACGGTCACGGTCGTGCTGGTGATCGCGCTCAGGTTCGGCAATCTCATCGAGAAGTTCGTGGCCAGCCCCAACTCCGAGGTGCTGCTGCTGAAGGTGATCGGCCTGGCGTTGCTGGTGGCCGGGATCGCTCAGGAGCTCCAGGTGTCGGCGGCGGTGGGCGCGTTCCTGGTGGGCATCGCCCTGTCCGGTGAGCTGGCCCACGAGACCCGAACCCTGCTGATGCCGATCAGGGACCTGTTCGCGGCGGTGTTCTTCGTCTTCTTCGGGCTGCAGACGGATCCGGCCAAGATCCTGCCAGTGGCCGGTCTGGCCCTGCTGCTGGCTCTGGTCAGCATGATCACCAAGCTGCTGACCGGCGCGTACGCCGCACGCCGGGCCGGGATCGGCCGAGCCGGACGGGTCCGCGCCGGGATCGCGCTCATCCCCAGGGGCGAGTTCAACATCGTCATCGCCGGTCTCGCGGTGGGCGCCGGAGTCCATCCCGACCTCGGCCCGCTGGCCGCCGGTTATGTCCTGATCCTGGCTGCCTTCGGTCCGCTGGCGGCACGGGCGATCCAGCCGCTCGTCACCGCCATCGCCAACCGCACGCCGCCGCTACTGGCGCCGGAAAGCGGCGAGAAAGCGCTCTAAACCGTCACCCGCAACGATCGCAGTCCCCGGATGACGTAGCCGGGCTTCCAGGTGGGCTCCTCGACGAGATCCGGTTTCGCGTCGAGGAGCGCGCCGAAGGACTCGATCAGTTCGATCCGGGCCAGCGGGGCGCCGAGGCAGAAGTGGATGCCCGCGCCGAAGGAGATGTGCGGGTTGTCCTGACGGCCGACGTCCAGCCGGTCCGGGTCGGCGAACACCTCGGGGTCGCGGTTGGCGGAGCCGAACAGCAGCGCGACCTCGACGCCGCGCGGGATCTGGATGCCGCCGACCTCGATGTCCTCCAGGACCCAGCGTTCGAACATCTGCAGCGGGGTGTCCCAGCGCATCAGCTCCTCGATGGCGGTTGGAAGTAGCGACCTGTCCGCGCGCAGGCGGTCGAGTTCGGCCGGGTTGCGGAACAGCGACCACCAGCCGTTGCCGGTGACGTTCACGGTGGCCTCGTGACCGGCGTTGAGCAGGAGCACGCAGGTGCCGACGAGCTCGTCCTCGGTGAGCCGGTCGCCCTCGTCGAGGACCTGGGCGAGGGAGGAGATCAGGTCGTCGCCGGGATTGTCGCGCCGACTGCGGCTGAGGTCGCGCAGGTAGTCGCCGAACTCCTGGGCGGCGCGGACGGCCGTGTGCTGGACGTCCAGGGTGGGGTTGAGTTCGTACATACCGCAGATGTCCGCCGACCAGGGCCGCAGCAGCGGCCGATCCTGATCTGGTACGCCTAGCATCTCGGCGATCACGGTCACCGGAAGCGGTTCGGCCACCTCGCTGATCAAGTCGCCACCGCCGCGTTCGATCAGGCCGTGGGCGAGTTCGGTAGCGATCTTCCTGACCCGCGGACGCAGGGACTCGACCATCCGAGAAGTGAACGCCTTGGAGACCAGGCGGCGCAGGCGGGTGTGGACCGGGGGTTCGACGTCGAGCATGCCCGCCCGGATCACCCGCCAGAACGGCTCCTGGAACTCCGGCTCCGGCTCCTGGCCGAAGGCCTCGTGGGTGGCCATATGGAGATATGAGCGACCTAGGCGGCGGTCCCGGAGCAGGGCGTTGACGTCGGCGTGCCGGGCGACCAGCCACTGGCCGGTGGGCTCGAAGAAACTCACCGGGCTCGTGTCACGAAGCTCGGCGTAGGCGTCGTAGGGGTGGGCCACGAAGGCGGGATTCCACGGATCAAACCTCACAAATCACATGTTAGGCGGGAGGTCCTCCCGCGCAGGGCGTGGCTTCCGGGGCGACGACGTCTGAGGGCCTGGAAGTTCGCGTGGCGTGGTTATAGGACCCGCGCCAAGAAGGCCGGCGAGACGGCGTTCCCCGCGTAGGTGTGCGTAATAGGGGGTGGCGGCGTTCTCGCGTGGATGTGGGTTATAGTTCCGCATAGGTCATGAGTGCCAGCGCACAGCCCCGGCTTGCTGGCCGGCAACCCTCGCGTCCGCGGCGGGGTGCCCCGGGTGAGGACCAGGCCTGTCGCGGGGTGCGGCGGGCAAGCGCGTGGCCTCTGGAGGCGTACATGTCCGCTCTGTTGTCCCTTGACGTCCCGGTGCGCGGCGGCGCGCTGGTCCCCTACGCGAACCTCGACTACGCGGCCAGCGCGCCCTGTCTGGAACCCGTCCAGGAGGCGGTCGCCGCCGCGCTGCCCGCCTACTCCAGCGTGCACCGCGGCGCAGGGTACGCCTCCCAGGTCACCACCGCCCGCTACGAGCAGGCCCGGCACACGATCAAAGCCTTCACCGGCGCCCGCCTCGACGACGCGCTCGTGTTCACCCGCAACACCACCGACGCGATGAACCTGCTGGCCCGCAGCCTGCCCGACGGCACCACGGTCGTCGTCTTCGACAGCGAACACCACGCCAGCCTCCTCCCCTGGCCATCCCCCGTACGGCTCGCGCCCCCCGCCTTCCCCGGCGAGGCCCTCCGGGCGGCCGACGAGGCGCTCGCCACGATCGAGGGGCCCGCGCTGCTGGTCGTCACCGCCGCCTCCAACGTCACCGGCGAACTGTGGCCGATCGCCGGTCTCGCCCATATCGCACACCGGCACGGCGCGCGCATCGCGGTGGACGCGGCCCAGCTGGTCCCGCATCGCCCGCTGAACATCGCCGCGCTCGATCTCGACTACGTGGCGTTCTCCGGGCACAAGCTCTACGCGCCCTTCGGGGCCGGCGCGCTCATCGGGCGGCGGGACTGGCTGGCGCAGGCGGAGCCGTACCTGAAGGGTGGCGGCGCGGTGCGCGCGGTCGGCGAGGAGGCCGAGTGGAGCACCGATCCGGAGGCCCGGCACGAGGCCGGGACGCCCAACGTGCTGGGCGCGATCGCGCTGGCGGCGGCCTGCGATCATCTGGCCGCGAACTGGGCCACGGTGATCGGCGAGGAGGAGCGCCTGCTCGGCCGCCTGCGGGCGGGGATCGCCGCCATCGACGGCGTGCACGAGCTGGCGCTGTGGCCGGCCGACCATCCCCGGGTCGGGATCGTCTCCTTCGTCGTCGAGGGCCGCTCGGCCCGTGAGGTGGCCGAGACGCTGTCCGCCGAGCACGGCATCGGCGTGCGGGACGGTAAATTCTGCGCCCACCCGTTCGTACGGCATCTGCTCGGCGCGGGCGAGGGCGGTTGCGACGAGGACGGCGGCGCGGTGCGGGCCTCGATCGGGATCGGCAGCACCGACGAGCACGTCGATCGGCTGCTGGCCGCCCTGCGCGCCTGTTCGTGATCGATCGCGCGTGGGAGCATGAAAAGGTGAGCGAGCCACAGGAGATCGTCGTCGGGGTCGGCGCGGGGGCCTCGGCCGTGCCGAAGGAGCTCGCCACCGAGGACATGGTGCTCAACATCGGCCCGCAGCACCCGTCCACGCACGGCGTGCTGCGGCTGCGGCTGACCCTGGACGGCGAGCGCATCGCCTCCGCCGAGCCGATCATCGGATACATGCACCGGGGCGCCGAGAAGCTGTTCGAAGTGCGCGACTACCGGCAGATCATCGTGCTGGCCAACCGGCACGACTGGCTGTCGGCGTTCGCCAACGAGCTCGGCGTCGTGCTCGCGGTGGAGCGCATGCTCGGCATGGAGGTCCCGGTCCGCGCGGTCTGGGCGCGCACCCTGCTGGCCGAGCTGAACCGGGTGCTCAACCACCTGATGTTCCTCGGGTCCTACCCGCTCGAACTCGGCGCGATCACCCCGGTCTTCTACGCGTTCCGGGAGCGGGAGACCATCCAGGCCGTGATGGAGGAGATCTCCGGCGGCCGCATGCACTACATGTTCAACCGGGTCGGCGGCCTCAAGGAGGACCTGCCGCTCGGCTGGCTGGAGCGCACCGGCCGGGCCGTCGCCGACGTGCGCCGCCGCCTGCCCGACATCGAGAACCTGATCATGGGCAACGAGATCTTCCTGGCCCGCACCACCGGCGTCGGCGTGCTCGACCGCGACACCATCCTGCAGTACGGCGTGAGCGGCCCGATCGCCCGCGCCTCCGGCGTGGACCTGGACCTGCGGCGGGATGAACCCTACCTGGCCTACGGGGAACTCCCGGTGAAGGTGGTCACCCGCTCGGCCGGGGACTGCCACGCCCGCTTCGAGGTGCTGCTCGACCAGCTGAAGGTCGCCCTCGACCTGGCCGACGCCTGCCTGGAACGCCTGCGCGAGCTCCCGCCCGGACCGATCAACCAGCGCCTGCCCAAGATCCTCAAAGCGCCCGAAGGCCACACCTACGCGTGGACGGAGAGCCCGCTCGGGCTGAACGGCTACTACCTGGTCTCGCGCGGCGAGAAGACCCCGTGGCGCCTCAAACTCCGCAGCGCCTCCTTCAACAACATCCAGGTCCTGCGCGAGATGCTCCCCGGCCACCTGGTCGCCGACATGGTCGCCATCCTGGGCTCGATGTTCTTCGTCGTGGGCGACATCGACAAGTAATCGGCCGCCTTCAGCCGGTGTCCTCCCTCAGCTCTCCGCTCCCTGCGTGCCTGAGTCCTCGTCCTGGAGGGAGCGGTGGAGGCGGCCCCCGGCGGCGTCCATGTGGCCGCGCATCGCCGCACCGGCCGCCGACGGAGAGTGGCGCTCGACGGCGGCCAGGACGGCGGCGTGCTCGGCGATCGTGGTCTGCGTCTCGCCCGCCTCGTGAATGGCCCGCCGGATCCAGACGCGCAGCAGCGACCGGATGCTGCCGAGGATGTCGCTGAGCACCGAGTTCCCGGCCGCGTTGGCCAGCGCGAGGTGGAAGGCGATGTCCGCCTCGACGAAGGCCGCGGCGTCTGGAGCGGCCCGCATTTCCGCCAGGTGGGTGCGCAGCTCCGCCACGTCCTCGGCGTTGGCGCGCTCGGCGGCCAGCTCGGCGATGATCACCTCGATATGCCTGCGCGCCTCGATGAGGTCCAGGACCTGCGGCTGGCCCAGCATCAGGCCCCACTCGATGGCGCTGGGCAGCAGGCTGGAGGTGCCCCGCGTGAGGTAGGTGCCGTCGCCTTGCCTGACCTCGATGATGCCCAGGACGTCCAGCGCCTTCAGCGCCTCCCTGACCGTGGAGCGGCCCACGCCGAGGGATTCCGACAGCTGCCGCTCGGACGGCAGGCGAGTGCCCGGCCTCAGGTGCCCGTCCAGCAGCTGGGACAGCAACTGCCTGGCGATGTCGACCACCAGGCTCTCGCGCTGGGGCGCGGCCAGCGTGATGGCGGGCGTTCCCGGCCGGCCCATTCGCCTGCCCCTGTCTTCGGGCTCCACTACCGTCATCCCTTCCTTACTCCGAGCCGGGAGGACTCCGAGGTCGCGGGCGATGCTTCCAGGCCGAAGGCATGGGCCACCCGCACGAGAGTCCGCGCGTCCCCGACGTTTCCCGGGACGACCGCGTAGGAGATCGTAGCCGCGCCCGATGGCCGCAACTCCCATACGGCCACGCCGGGATACAGCGGTCCGAGCACCCGCGCGGTGCCCGCGCCCAAGCCGTCGCGGGCCACCTGCGCCGAGGTGATGCCGCCCTTGGCGATCACTGCGGTGAGCTGGGGGCGAAGCGCGGACGCGGCGGCGCACAGGGCCGTCATGACCCGCGCGCCATGCCGTAGCGTGCCGTGCCCGGCCCGCCTGACCCGCTCGCTTGCCACGATAGCCACCCCCCGCTCGGCCAGGTCGCCCCGGGCCAGCCCGGCCACCCGCCGACCCTCAATCTCAGGCCCGGATGGACCGCCTGACAAGACCGCGTCGGTCGACACGGTCCGCACGGGGGCCGCCAGGACGTCCGCCAGCGCGGCCAGCTGGTCGCCGCTGGCCTCGGTGTGGGATCCGCAGACCACGAGCGTCCCGCCGGGTCGCCGCGGGACGGGCCGTTCCAGCAGGCCGCCGGCCGGCCTCCCGGCGCGGATGGCCGCCAGGGGCGCGGCGCAGCGTAGCACGACCGGAACCCCGGCCGAGCGGGCCTCCTCCAGCGCGGCGGAGACGGCCATGAGGTCGGCGTCGGTCTCGACGTCAGGGACGATCACGCTGCCCGGCGGGGCCTGGCGGAGGGCGGCGGCGAGACCGCCCTGGCGTACCGAATCCAGGGGGATCGAGGCCGCGGAGCGGTCGCCCACCTCGCGCGCCCAGGCGGTCAGCGTCGATGCGGTGAAGCCGAAGACGGGGTCGGCGGCGAACTCGGTCTCGGCGGCGGGGATGCGGCGGCCGTCCACCGTGACGAGGTGGACGCCGCCGAGCGTCACCCGGCCGAGCTCCGGGTAGGCGGGGACGAACAGCAGCACCCCGGCGGCGGCTCCGAGCGCGTCGGACTCGGCGAACACGTGGCCGCGCAGGGTGGAGTCGCCGCGCAGGACGTACTCCGCGTCGCCGAAACGCTCGCGCAGGCCGAGGATCAGGCGCACCGCCTGATCCTCCTCCATCGCGCGGGTATTGGTCAGGACAAAGCAGGACTCGTCCGGGGGAAGTTCGGCATCGAGGTCGAGCAGCACCGGCACCCCGGCCGCCGCCTGGGTGCCGGTCGGGTCGTCGTCCAGGACGATCACGCGGGTCACCGGACCGGGTCCCGCTCGGTGAGTTCCACCCGTACGCCGTTCGGCTCCGCCAGCAGGAAGCACGCCCGGCGGCCCCGCCCGCCCATGAAGATCGGCGCGTCGTGCTGCCCGGGCAGGGCGGCGAGCGTGGCCGGGATGTCCCCCACGCAGAAGCAGATGTGGTGCAGTCCTTCACCGCGCTCGGCCAGGAATCTGGCCACCGGCCCCTCCCGGTACGGCTGCACGAGCTGGAGCATGACGTTGCCTCCGTCGAGATAGACCAGCCGCACCCCGGGATCGTCGGCCAGCTCGTCACCGATCATCGTCAGCCCCAGCCGCTCCACGTAGAACGGCAGGGCCAGGTCGGCATCGTGGACGGCGATCCCGATGTGATCGACATGATCCACCACGTCAGCCAAGTTCCCTGACCTCGCTCAGTCCGGCCCGCAGCGCGGCCTGGTAGATCCACAGGTCCCCGCCGTAGGCGAGGATCCGGAAGCCCTTGGCGATCAGCATGGCCGCCTCCTGCGGGCTCCCGGCCATGAAACCGGCGGACTTGCCCGCCGCGCTCGCGGCCTTGGCCACCCGCTCCAGCGCCGCCAGGTAGCCGGGGTGCTCGAATTGACCGGGTATCCCCATGCTGTTGGTCAGGTCGAAGTGCCCCACCCACAGCACGTCCACCCCGTCCACGGCGGCGATCTCCTCGACGGACTCCAGGCCCGCGACGGTCTCGATCTGGGCGATCACCATCGTGTCCGCGTTCGCCGCCCGCATGTAGGCCACGTTGTCGGTGGCCGCGTAGTCGTCGTGGGCGACGCCGAACGCCGCGCCCCTGACTCCGTCGGGTGGGTACTTCGCCCAGCGCACCACATCGCGCGCCTGCCCGGCCGAGTCCACCATCGGGATCATGATCCCGCGGGCCCCGGCGTCCAGGGCACGCGAGATCTGGGTCCGTTCGGCCGTGGGCACCCGGATGTACGGCTCGGCCCCGGTGGGCCGGGTGGTGGCCACGACCCGGCCGAGCGTCTCCCAGCCCCAGCCGGTGTGCTCGGCGTCGAAGATGACGAAACTGGCGCCCGCCCCGGCCGCGAGCCTGCCGATACCGGTGGTCGCGAACTCGAAGACGAACGTGCCGAGGACGAGCTCTCCACCGCGGAGGGCCTGTTTGATGGTCAACGGGATGCCTTTCTGGAAAGGAAAAGGGGATGGTCGAGGGCGGCCGGGTTGACCGGGTGCGCGGGCGCGCGCCCGGCGGCCACGTCCAGGGCGGCCTGGATCGCGCCGCGGCCGTTGCCCAGCGCGAGCTCGTCGGTCCAGGCGACCGCGTGCGGGGTGAGCAGCACGTTGTCCAGCGCCAGCAGCGGATCCGCCGGGTCGGGCGGCTCGACCTCGAAGACGTCCAGGGCCGCCCCGGCGATCCGCCGGGCGGTGAGCGCCTCGGTGAGGGCGGCCTGGTCCACGATCGGGCCTCTGGCCACGTTGACGAGGAAAGCGCTCGGCTTCATCGTGGCCAGCCGGGAGGCGTTCAGGAGATGGCGGGTCTGGGGGGTGAGGGCGCAGGTGACGACCACGAAGTCGGCCTCGGCCAGCAGCGTGTCCAGCTCGACCAGCGTCACCCCGGCCGCCTCCGCCGCGTCCCGGTCGGCGAAGGGGTCGGCGGCGAGCTGCCGCAGGCCCAGCGGGGCGCAGACCCGTGACACCTCGCGGCCGATGTTGCCCCACCCGACGAGACCGAGGGCCCGGCCGGTGAGACCGGTGCCCATGTAGGCCAGCTTGTCCTCCCAGCGTCCGGTCCGGACCAGGGCGTCCTTCTCCCTGAGCCGGTGCGCGGCGGCCAGCAGCAGGGTCAGCGCCGACACCGCGACCGGGACGCGCACGCCGTCCGGGGTGATGGTGACCACGACACCGTGCCGGGTACAGGTTTCGACGTCCACGTTGTCGTAGCCGACGCCGAAGCGGGCCACCAGCGCCAGCCGGTCGGCGCCCTTGAGCGTGTCTTCGGTGACCCTCGGCGTGAGCACGATCAGCGCGTCGTAGCCGCGCACGGCCTCCGGCGGGATGTCGCCGGAGACGACGTCGATGAAGTCCCAGGCGACGCCGTCGGCCTCGTCGAGCGCGGCCAGGCCGATGTCACCCCACCCGACCTTCCCGTCCGGGTCGAGAAAGTCGCGGGTCAGGCCGATCCTGAAAGGCATCAGTGGTCTCCTCCTGGGGGTGTGGCTCCTGGGGGTGTGACTTTTGAGGATGTGACTCTTGAGGATGTGACTCTTGAGGATGTGACGAGGATCGCGATCGAGGGAGGGCGCAGGCTCACGCGGGCACCGCGCGGGTGCTCCCGCACGATCCACCCGCTGTCCTCCCGCCACCCGCCGTCCTCCCGCGAGCTGCCGTCCTCCCGCGAGCAGCCGGGCGCGGGCGTGTCCCGTGATTTCTCCGTCCGGGAGTCCGCCTCGGTGATCGTGGTGAGACGCTGGCCGCGGGCATCCAGGACGATCGGCTCCCCGCCGTCCAGCGCCGCGGCGACGACCAGCAGCCGCCCTGCTCGCCGTACGGCAAGGCCGGTGAGTCCCGCGGGCAGGGCGGGGTCGGCGAGACGGCCGCCGGTGAAGGGGCGGAGCGCGGCCAGGACGTGGTGGGCCGGCGAAGCCGCCAGGGCCGCCGCGTCCAGGCTGACCGCCGCTGCCCCGGTGAGGGCGCTCAGCGCGCCGACCATCCAGGCCGCGCGGAAGAGGGCGGAAGGGGACTTGTCGCCGGGGGCGGCGAAGCCGAAGGACGGCAGCAGCCCGACCGGCCCGGCGAACACCGGCCGGCCGTGCTCGGCGGCCTGGCGGACGACCAGGGGATGGACCCGCAGCGTCTCCCGGATGCTCGCCTCGTCCGCGTGGTGCGCTTGGGCCGCGATCGGGAAGGCGACCAGGTCGAGGAGGTCGGCCGGGAAGTCCTCGGCCCGGTTCAGCTCGGCGAAGTGGGCCCGGCTGCCGCCGCCGATCCGCACCGGCGTGCCCGCGAAGGCGTGCCGGGCCTCGGCGGCCAGCTCCCCGGGCGTGCCGTGCGCGCGGTCGAACACCAGCAGTGTGCCCCCGCCGGAGGTCGGCCAGGCGTCCCGCAGCGTGGCGAGCTGACCCGGTGCCGAGCACACCGCGCTCAGCGTGAGCGGAAGCTCGGCGGCGACCAGCCGGTCCAGCTCCCGACGCCATCCGGACGTGCCCAGATCCACGGTCCCGTGCAGGAAGGAGGCGACGCCGAGCAGGTCCGACGAGCCTGTGGAGGGGGGAACCGCGTGCGCGGATCCCGGGGACATGCGCGGGAAGGGCGAACCCGGTCGATCGACGGACATGTCCGTGAACGCGGAAATCAGGTCGGGAGTCGGGTGCAGGCCGATGGGCGGCAGGGTCGCGGTGGGGACGGCGGAACGGGGGCGGGGGC
>NZ_BLAF01000083.1 GCF_009687885.1 Acrocarpospora pleiomorpha | reverse complement strand
CCTTCTCCGTCAGCCATACCTGTCCCGGCTCCATCGGACGCTCTCCACTCGAAGTAGTGAGAACCGAGGGATCGTGCGAGGTGAAGACGAGTTGGGCACCTCTGGGATTGGCCTGCGGATCCTGAAAGAGCCTGACCACTTCAGCGGCGAATCGCGGGTGCAGGCTGGCATCCAGCTCATCGACCAGTAGTACGGTTCCCTCATCGAGCACCAAGAGCAACGGGCCCAGCAGCGCATACCACGAGCGGGTGCCCAACGACTCATGCCGCCACTCGAACGGAACTTCTCCGGCAGCGGACTGGTGGAACAGCACAGGCGCTGCTCGATTCTTCCCCTCCCGGGTGACCTTCGCGTCGGTGATTCCCAAATCCGCGACCCTCAGGAGGTCCTTGATCCGCTGCGCTTCCCGGCCCGACAGCGCATTCGTGGTGAACGCCTCGCGAGCCTCCCGCTCATCTTCTGGATTGATGAGCAGCAGATTACGGCGGAACCAATGAAAAAGTGCCGACAGTTGAGGATGGTTGTCCGTACCCGCTGTCGACAGAAGCAGGGCATTAGGGCGAGTACGCCGCACTAGCTGAGCTCGGTCCTTCACCCGGTTGCCCGGCCACTCATACACCTCTGCTCGCGAGGTGTCGCGATCCATCCACACCTGACGGTGACCACGAGGGTAGCTGTGAATCCATTCCGCCACGACCCGCGTGGGGCCAAGCTCGAACCCGTACGTCCAGCGAACCGCATCGATCACGCAGTCCACTTCGAAGAAGCTCGGGTCGTCCTCGCCCTTTGGGTCCAAGCGGAAGGGTTGTCGAGGGATACCGTCGAAAGACGCCCAGCTGGCGTAGGAGTTGAGGACCGCCGATCGCATATCAGTCAAGGCGGCGAGCACATTCGACTTACCAGACGCGTTGGCACCGAAGATGCCGATGAGGGAGAAGACCCATGTCGACCGGTCTCCCCCCAGGCTCACCGCACGCGCTGCGAGACTCGGCTTGTCTTCGGGGACGACGAAAGCCAACTCTTGCTCATCGCGCAGCGATCGAACGTTCGCCGCACGGAACCGGAGTAGCACGCCATCCCCCTAGTCAGCCTACGGCTAGAGTAACTGTCCGTCGCCAGTCGACCCGACTTGCAGCGATCACAACTTGGTGGATGGCTCCATAAGGTGCGGGTGCCGGCCGAACTCGTGCCCGTGCGGACCTCGGCGCGCATGTGCCCTCCGATTATGAACAGCTCGTTCGTAACGAGAGGACGATCGGCCGGGGGGCAAGGCGGCTAGGGTGTCTTGTGTGCGGGTGGCGACGTGGAACGTGAACTCCGTCAAGCAGCGGGTGGCGCGGTTGTTGCCGTGGCTGGATCAGCGGCAGCCCGATGTTGTCTGTCTGCAGGAGACCAAGCTCACCGACTCTGCCTTCACGGAGTTGCTTGGCGGCGAGCTCGCTGGCCGTGGGTATGCGATGGCGCTCCATGGTGAGGTGCAGTGGAACGGCGTGGCGATTCTGTCCAGGGTGGGGTTGGACGATGTCGTGACCGGTGTGGTGGGGGCGCCGGGGTTTCCGCTGCCTGAGGCGCGTGCGGTGGCCGCGACCTGTGGGGGGATTCGGGTGCATTCGCTGTATGTGCCGAACGGGCGCACGCCGGGCTCCGATCACTACGCGTACAAGCTGGATTGGCTGGCCGCGTTGCGTGACGTGCTGGCCGCCGGGCCTGAGGTCGCGATCGCGTGTGGGGATCTGAATATCGCGCCCACCGATGCGGATGTCTTCGACCCGGATGCGTACATCGGCCAGACGCATGTGACGCCGCCGGAACGGGCGGCGCTGGCTGAGCTGACGGCGCTCGGTATGCGGGATGTTGTCCGGGATCGCTGGCCTGATCGGCGGGTGTTCACCTACTGGGACTATCGGGCCGGAATGTTCCACAAGGATCTCGGCATGCGGATCGACCTGGTGCTGGCTTCCGGTCCCGTCGCCGAGCGGGTCAGGGCCGCTTGGGTGGACCGGCAGGCGCGTAAGGGTACCGGTCCGAGCGACCACGCGCCCGTCATCGTCGACCTCGACGAGGCACCGGACGGTGACATCGGCCCCGTCGTGCCACCACCGTCCGCCCCGGCTGCCAAGCGTGGCTCCACCAAGCTGCCCCAGTCGTCATGACCGCTCGTTCGGTGTCGTCAGGCGCCGGGCGCCCGGTCCTTCCCGGCCGAGCCGGTCGGCGGGATTGGTGTACGGGCACGCCGTAAGCGAGAGACATCCGCAGCCGATGCAGTTCGCGAGGTTGTCGCGCAACGCGGTGAGGCGGTCGATGCGTGCCGAGAGGTCCTCGCGCCACTCGCGCGCGAGCCGGGCCCAGTCGCGTTTGGTCGGCGGGATGTCGTGGGGCAGGCCGTCCAGCGCCTGCTTGATGCGTTCGAGCGAGATGCCCAGGGTCTGCGAGGCGCGGATGAACGCCACGAGGCGCAGGGTGTCGCGCCGGTACTCGCGCCGTCCGCCCGCGGTTCGCCGACTGCGGATGAGCCCGAGACTTTCGTAGTAGTGCAACGTCGACACGGCCACACCCGCCCGCTTGGCGACCTGGCCGGGTTTGAGCCATACGGCATCCGGGCTCAACGAGTCCACGCCACCACCCCTTGACGTCAAGTCCACTTGATGAAGTTGACTCTAGCCATGCACACGATCACACCTGCGGAGGCGTCGTCTCTCGACGCCGACCGCCTCGTCGAACTCGTCGCCGTGGTAGAGCGCACGCAACGCGGCGAGGATGTCGAAGGTTTCCTCGCTCTCTTCGATCCGGAGGCGGTCTGGGTCACCGGCGGCGGTCGCCGCCTCATCGGTCTCGACACGATCGCCGAGTTCACCCGATCGGTGCTCCCCGGGGCGATGGCCGACATGAGCGTGCGGTACGAGGTCGAGCACATCCGGTTCATCACCCCCAACGTCGCCTTGACGGGCGTCCGGCAGGAGTACCTGACCACCAAGGGCGAGCCCCTCACGCCGCGGCAGCTCGGCCTGCCCAGCTATGTCTGGCGTCGCGGCGCCGGGGGCGACTGGTCCATGGTCGCGGGGCAGAACACGGGGGTTCCGCAGGAGGCATCCTTCGGCCCCGAGGACGTCGCGGCCCTGCACGCGATCGTCCGCGACGTGCAGGACGGATTCAACGCCAACGACGCCGAACTCATGACCGCGCACTTCGCCTCCGACGCACTCGTCGTGAACGCCCTCGGCAAGGTGCTGCGCGGCCGCGAGGAGATCGTCGAAGCGAGTCGTGCCGGGCTGGCCGCCGGATTCCTCCATGAGGCCACCGCGTACTACCGGCTCGGCGACATCGTGCCCCTAACGGATGACGTGGTCACGGCAACGAAGGACGCGTGGCCAACCGAGGAAGCGTTTCGCGCGGGCGGTCCCCCGGAAATGAGGGCGTTGTACGTCTTCGTGCGACGCGAGGGCCGCTGGCTCATCGCTCGCCGGTCGAACACGCTCGTCCCCGCTGCGAACTAGGACGCGAACGCGCCAGTCTGGTCAGGTTGGGTGGGGGCCGTGGGTGGCTGTACCGGTGATGATCTTGTTGTTGTGGAAGGTGAGGATCTCTGCGGAGAGCTGGCCGGTTTGATGTTGGAAGTGGATCACGATGGTGTCGATGCCGGTGTAGACGCCGAGGATTTCGAAGTGGAGTTGGGGGTTGCGGCGGAGGCCTTCGGACCAGTACGCGCGTAGGGCGTCGAGGCCGTGTATGACGCCGTTGCTGTTCTCGATGATTCGTGCGGCGAGTGGGGAGGTGAAGATGAGGTCGGGGGCGTAGTGGCGGGTTATTCGGTCAAGGTCGTGGGAGTTCCAGTCCGCTGCCCACTCGTTGGCGAACTGGTGTGCTTCGTCGAAGTCCATGCCCGTATCTCAGCAGCTCGAGTGCTCCTCTCGCGCTTAGCTGTTGGAACCGACCATAGAAAGCGAGTGCGATGATGTTGCACCGCACGGGGCCCAGCACGTCTGATCCTGACCGCCGAGGCGGGCTTGATCGTCTGTTTGGTCGTGTACGCCCGCAGGAGGAAACGGTCATAGAGTCGTTCTGAATAAGGACGGCCTGTTGGAGGGGTGTGGACGGCGATCGCTGGGTGACCGTTCGCGCGGAGCGGCAGGTCCTCGCGGTCGTCCGGAATCTCGCGTCCGCGGGGCGGCTTGCGGACGTGCTGCCGGTGTTCGGCTCCGATCCTCGGATCCAGACCCTGTTCACGACGGTTTCCGGGTCGGCTTTCGACGACGGTCTCGGGGAATACCTGCGGAAGATCCGGGCGCGGGTGGTGCCGTGGCGGCAGGCCGTGGGTACGGAGTTCGATCTCACGGTGGCCGCGTCGCCGAACGGCGAGCTGAACGAGCTGCGCGCGCCGCTGCTGCTCATGTCGCACGGCGCCGGGCACAACCGGCTGTTGCGGACGCCGAACGGCTACAGCTCGCAGGTGGCGGGGCTGGCCAGGAGCCAGCTGGTGCGCGACGGCCGGGTGCTACCGGCCGCAATCGCGCTGTCCCATCGGGAGCAGTTGGAACGCCTGGCACGCTATTGCCCGGAGGCCGTTCCGTTCGCCGTGGTCACGGGTGATCCGAGTTTCGACCGTATGGTCGCGCATCTTCCCCGGCGGGAGCGGTATCGGCGCGCGCTCGGTGTCCCGCCTGGGGGCACGTTGGTGGTGGTCAGCTCGACTTGGGGCGAACATTCGCTGTTCGGCGCGGCGAGCGGGCTGCTGGCCAGGCTGGTGAGCGAGCTGCCGATGGACGAGTATCGCGTGGCGGTGCTCACGCACCCGAATATCCGGGCCTGGCACGGTGGGCTTCAAGTGGACCTGTGGCTAAGCGCCGCGCGGGCTGCCGGGCTGACGGTGATCCCGCCTGAGCAGGGCTGGCAGGCCGCGCTGATCGCCGCCGACGTGGTGATCGGGGACCACGGGTCTGTCACCCTCTACGGTGTCGCGCTGGACCGGCCAACCATGCTGGCTTCCTCTGGAGGCGAAGGCGAGGAGCTGGATCCCGAGTCCCCCATCGCCGAGCTGGTCGGGAGGCTGCCGCGCCTGGACCTCGACCGTAGGCTGCTGGAGCAGATTCGTGGTGTGATCGCCACGTACGTGCCGGGTGCCTACGCGGATGTGACCGGGCGGACGCTGGGTCAGGTGGGCGACTCAGGGGAGGCGTTTCGCCGGGTGGTCTACCGGCTTATCGATCTGCCTGTCCCGCCGGGTCCGGTGGTGCCGAGCCCGTTGCCCGAGCCGTACGGGGAACGGCTGACGCCGTCGGCCTTCCTGGCGCGGGTACGGTTCACGCCCGGCGGCGTTGACATCAAGCGTTACCCCGCTGCCGCGCGGCTCGACGACGCGGGACCTGATCCTTATCTCGTCGTGGACATCGAGGAACTCGACCGTCGACTGGTGGAGAGCGCCGCGATCATCGTCGGCCGAGGGCAGAGGCCAGGATGGGCGGAAGACACGTTGCGCCGCTATCCCGGCTGCGCGGCCACCGCCCTGGCCGATGATCACCAGGTCCTGATGACGATCCGAGATGGTCCAGAACTGCTGCTTTCCGCGACGCCTGACCTGGATCCGGCGATCCTGCCCTGCGTCGTGCACGCCTGGCTAGCGATGGGGCACCGACTTGACGATCTCTTCGCGCTTACGATTAGCGTGGGTTTCGCGAAATATCGCATAAACGCGACCCCCCCCCGATCGATTTGATCAAGCCATCCGGGTGCGCACGGCGTCGGCTCCGGTCTGGTTGCCTGAGGCCACGTACAGGTCGAGGGCAGAGGTCAGGCAGGCGAGCTCGCGTGGACGATCACCGGAGTCCGCCGCGAGGTCGGCCAGAATCTCCCATGCCCGTGCCTGCTTGGCGACCATCCGACGGCCCCTCATGACCGTCAGGCCCCGCTCTACCAGGGCGACGGCTTCTGCTGGGCGACCCAGACGCCGGTAGACCGCGCCCAGCTCGATCGCGATCTTGGCCTGGCTGAGCTCGTCTCCGAGCTCCGTCATGATCGACATCGCGTGCTCGAAGTCCTGGGCAGACTCCGCGTGGCGGCCGGCGCGGGCGCGGGTCTGGCCGAGGTGGTAGGACTGCAGGCCGACACCACGACGGCGACCACTGTCCGCGTAGACCTGCTGGGCCCGCGCGAACCACTCCTCGGCGGCCTCGAAGTCGCCTCGGGCCAGCGCATCCTGCCCATACGACTCCTGAACCATCCCGACCAGCCGCGAATCCCCCGCGGCCTCGGCCGCCGCCAGCGCCTCGGCGAGCACGCGCGCCGCCGACTCATGATCGGCCAGTTCGATGTACGCCCTGGCGAGCTGGTTATCCATCCGAGCCTCGGCGGCGCGATGTCCCAGAACACGGGCCGCCTGCGCCCCGAGCGTGCTGATCTCCACCCAGTCGGCAAAGTGTTTGCGCTGCTGGAACAGCGCCCACAGGGCTTCGGCGCTCGGCCAGATCTGTTCCTGCCAGCCGGCCTCGGCGGCCGCCCTCAGCAGCGCCAGGACGTTGCCGCGTTCGGCTTCCAGCCAGTCGAGCGCGTCCCCCGGCGTGGCGAAGGGCGCCTCATCCCAGTCCTGAACCGGAGCCACCCGCAGCCGATCCCCCAAGATCTTGACGTCGGCGGCCGACACCGCGCGCAGATACCACGACACCACCGCGCGCAAGGCCGCACGCCGGCTGTCCGCGGGCTCCTCTCGCTCGGCGCACCGGGCGGCATGCAGCCTGACCAGGTCATGCAGCCCGTAATAGTCGACGTCGAGCTCCTCCAGGAGGCTGGCCTCCAGCAGTGCCTCAAGCGCCGCTTCGACGTCGGTCCCGACGACGGCTTCCATGACGGCGGCGGAGAACGTGGTCAGGGGCAGCGAGCCGAGCAGCCGGTACAGACGCGCCGACTGTGGCGGCAGGCCACGGTATGCCGCGTCGAACACGGCCGCCACCTCCCCTTCCGCCGCCAGCCGATCCAGGCGCCGCCGGTCGTCGGTCAGCTCGTCCACCAGCCTGCTCAGCGGCCATCGGGAGCGTTGAACCAGCCGCGCCCCCGCCACACGCAGCGCGATCGGGAGCCCTCCGCACAGCCGCGCCAACTCAGCCGCCGCCTCCGGTTCCGCCGCGATCCGCGCTTCACCGATCATGTCCGACAACAGCAGCAGGCTCTCGGCCGTGGCCAGCGGCGCCAGCGGGATCGTCCGGGCACCTCCGACAACGAGCTGGTTGAGCTGGCGATGGCTGGTCACCACGACCGCACTGCCCGGCGACGGCGGCAGCAGGGGCACCACCTCAGCGGCATGCTGAGCGTCATCGACCAGAACGAGCAGGTTCGCGTCGGCCGTCCGCGAACGGAACAGCGCCGCGCGCTCGGCCAGATCGGCGGGGATCCACTCCTCATGCACACCCAGCGAACGCAGAAAGCCGCCTAACACATCACCGACCTCGACTCCGCCGCCGTGCCGATATGCGCCTAAGTCGGCATATAGCTGGCCGTCGGCGAACCGCGAGCTGACATGGTGGGCCCAGCGGCGGCTGATAGCGGTCTTGCCAACCCCGCCCAGACCGCTGACCACCACAACAAGCGGGCTGTCCCGATCGTCGAGAAATCCGTCGAGGGCGGCCAGTTCGCGCGTGCGGTTGACGAAGCCACGAGGCGCGGGCGGCACCTGGCGTGGAGGCTCACTGGGCGGAGGAACCGGAAAATGCTGGACCAAGTTCCCGATATGCCCGGCCTGGATGAGCGGTCCTCCGACGAACCCTGACGCCTCATTACGAGTCGCCTTGCGTTCTCCCTCGCCAGGCTCGATCATCGCGCCCCCATTCCCGCCACGTAGAGAGTTTTTCCCGTACGAGAGCTCGCGGCAAGCACTTCACCATTTCCGCGGATCGGTTGACAAACCCCTGCACCGCTGGCGGTAATTGCCGGGGAACTCTGCGCCGGGGACGGCCGATGGGTCCCCTGGTCGTCGACACGGTCACCCACGAGCTAGGGAGCAGCGCAATGGACCCGACCGTCATCGCCGCACTCCTCTCCGCGCTGGCCGGTGGCGTCGCGGGCGAGGTCGGCAAGACCGCGTGGACCTCGCTCACCTCACTCGTACGCCGTAGGTTCGGCGACAACTCCCGCGAACTGGCCGCAGTGGAAGCCACCAGCCCCGAGACCGCGCCGGACATCTCCGACCTCCTGGTCGAATGGGCTCACACCGACGCCGACTTCGGCGAGGCACTCACCTCATGGGCGGCCCAGACCGCCGAGAACATCGGCCAAAGCCACGACGTCACCAACACCATCAGCGGCAACGCCAGAATCCAGGGACCGGTCATCCAAGCCGGAGACGTGTTCGGCTCCATCACCCTCGGCCCGCACTAGGCGCTCGCTCGCCACCGTAAGTATTTCTAATCCAGTCGGGTGTGCTTCAAATTCTATTTATAGGGCTAGTAGCCCTATAAATGATCGATTTAGTCCGTTTTAGGTTTTCCTGAGACAAGAGAGGACAAGGCCCTAAGGTGGTAGGCGGCGGGATTAACCGTCGCGAAGTGCCGACCTCTCAACCGATTGCGTCTGAAGAGCAGACGCAAGAACACGGGGAGGCACTTGCGATGGTCGATGACCGCGCATCAGAGGACGATCAGGAACCGCGCAAGGTCGAGGGCCCCAGGGCCCCGGCTATTCGCCCGATGTGGCGGATGATCCTTTGGATCATCTGGTTTCTGATCGAATCGCACACCCCGTAAAGGGGTGATCGGTTGGGCCTCCTGTCAGCCGGGCTCCAAACTCGGGCGGACAGGAGGCCCTTCCGCGTTTCTGCGGCGGTTTTCACGCTAGCGCGGTCCGCCATTCGGGTAGAGGTCTACCACCACTCTAGTGCCGCCCTCGCCGATTTGAGCATTAATCGCTTGGACGGAACAGAGCATACATCCAGCCGGAGGCACGGAGAGGTGCAATGCCTGTATCCACTCATCCCCGGGGAGGTATGGCATACTAAGGGCGAGCGGGGCTGCCCTTAGCGTGCCAGCGTGCTGGACCGATCTGGATCTATCCCGCTGTATCGGCAGGTGGAGACGATCCTTCGCGAGCAAATCTCCTCCGGAGAGTTACCGGCCGGTTCTCTCGTGCCGAGCGAGAAAGAGCTCGTGCGGGAGTTCGACATTTCCCGGGACACCGCACGCCGCGTGCTGAAAGAGCTGCGCGCCGACGACACCATCTACAACCTGCCGGGCCACGGAACGTTCGTCGGACCGCGGGACGCGCCCAGACAGATCCGGCAGCCGGACAGCAGGTATCGAGAGATCGCCGCGGAACTCGCGAACGACATCAGGAATGGCACCTACCGGCCGACCCGCCCGCTACCCAGCGAAGTCCACCTCAAGCAACGCTTCGACGTCACGACGAAGACCGTACGCGAGGCGGTCAAAGTGCTACGCCAGCAGGGCTGGGTCTACACCGTCATCCGCGAGGGCACATTCGTCTCCGACCCCGACTCATGGCCTCAGGAACCCCAAGAGCCGGAAGAGGCCTGAAGACCCGGGTAAGCCGACTGCAAACGGGCGTCAAGCGGTGTCCTGAAAAATCCGTATATGACCGAGGATCCGAACCCGGGTTCCACGGACGTCATCGCCAGGGCACCAGGTTCGTATGCGCCCAATGAGCCGTCCGGCGCTTCGTACCGCCTTTCGCGCGAGCCGACGACATCGCCGCTGCTGGAGCGGATCCGCCGCGGCATCCTGGGGGACGACGAGGTACTCGACGGCCCGTACGGTCCGCGTCGCACCACCTACGCCGACTACACCGCCTCGGGCAGATCGCTCGACTTCATCGAGGACTTCATCCGGGATCAGGTGCTGCCCCGCTACGCCAACACCCACACGGAAAGCTCGGCCACCGGGCTGCAGACGACCCGGTTGCGTGAGGAGGCTCGCGAGATCATCCACGACGCGGTGGGCGGCGGCGTCGACGACCTGGTCATCTTCTGTGGTTCCGGCGCGACGGCAGCGGTCAACAAGCTCATCGGCATCCTGGAACTGCGCATTCCCGGTCTCTACATTCCGATGCCGCGGCCGGTGGTGTTCGTCGGACCGTACGAGCATCATTCCAACGAGCTGCCCTGGCGGGAGTCCATCGCCGAAGTCGTCGTCATCGGGGAGGACTGCCACGGTCACATCGACCTGGGCGACCTCGAAGCGCAACTCCGGCAGTACGCCGATCGGCCGCTGCTCATCGGCAGCTTCTCGGCGGCCTCCAATGTGACCGGCATCCTGTCCGATACCGAGCGGATCGCCGAGTTACTGCACGCTTATGGCGCTCTGTCGTTCTGGGATTACGCCGCCGCAGGGCCGTACGTGCCGATACGCATGCAAGCCACCGCGCCCGGGCGATCAGATCACAAGGACGCGATCTTCCTGTCCCCGCACAAGTTCATCGGCGGGCCGCAGACCCCCGGCGTCCTGGTGGTCCGGCGCGAGCTGGTGCGCAACCAGGTGCCGACGGCGCCCGGAGGCGGGACCGTCGCCTTCGTGGACCCGGTCGGGCATCGTTACCTGGATGACCCTGTCGCCCGCGAGGAGGGCGGCACGCCGGCCATCGTCGAGTCCATCCGCGCGGGGCTGGTCTTCCGCCTGAAGCAGGCCGTGGGCACCGAGCTGATCCAGGCGCGGGAGGAGCGGTTCTGGCGCCGCGCGCTCGACCGGTGGCAGCACAATCCGAACATCGAGATACTCGGCAGCCATCGTTCCCGGCGCCTGTCGATCGTCTCGCTCCGCGTCCGGGCGGGTTCGCTCTACCTGCACCACAATTATGTCGTCGCGCTACTGAACGACCTGTTCGGCATCCAGTCCCGCGGTGGGTGCTCCTGCGCGGGTCCGTACGGCCACCGGCTGCTGGGCATCGACCAGGCGCGGTCCCACGCGCTGCGGGACAAGATCGAGCAGGGGTGCGAGAGCGTCAGGCCCGGATGGGTCCGCGTGAACTTCAACTACTTCATCTCCGACACCGTCTGCGACTACCTCATCGACGCCGTCGACCTGCTCGCCGCGTCCGGCCACCGGTTGCTCACCGATTACCGTTTCGATCCCAGTACGGGCCTGTGGAAGCATCGCCACGGAGCGGCCGAGCCGCCGCTGCACCTCTCCGATCTGCGATATCGGTCCGATGGAATCGTCTGGTATCCGCGCTCGCGCAGGCAGGCCGATGAGGACGTGCTGGCAGGCTATCTGGAGGCGGCGAAGATGCTCATGGAATCCCAGCCGGACGAGATCGATATGCGCTCTCCCGACGACTTCGAAGGCTTGCGAACGTTTCTCCTGCCCGCCGCCTGCCTCATTTGAATACGTAGATGGCTACGGCGATCACAACCGCGAAGAAGAAGGCGAGAACGCCGATAAGGACGACCCTTTCCAAGATCGATCGTGCTCTCTCCCCCCTGCTCAGGGCGCTGCCGCCGGCCTCGTCAGGATTCCTCGAACTTCGTGCCGTGCCTTGTTGTCGCGACTTTCTCCAGGACCGGCGAGACTGCTCGGATCTGATTTTCACCACGAGGTCGAGCCAGATCCGGGCGTGACCGCCTCCCGCCTCCCCCGTGAGTCTGGCCAAGGTGGCGATGACGACGTCTGGCATGCCGGTCATGGCGGCGAGGCCGGCCGCCTTCTTGACCGCCGACTCGTCGAATGCCCGGTCCGCCGCCAGAAATGCCGATACGACGAGTTGTTCGATTTCGGTTTCGACATCCACCCCATCGATCTGGGAGAAGAAGTCGTGGAAACACCTGTGTTCGATGAGGGCGGTCTGCAAGTACTTGCGATAGTCCGGCTCATGGTGCGCCGATGTCGCCATGGCATGCACGAACTGGTGTACCGTCCTTGCGTCTTTCGCCTGGAGTAGATCGCGGACGAGCCTGGGCATGGGATGGACTAGGGGCGGTGCATTCCCGCCGGGCGCAGGCGCGCGCTCAGCGAGCGGGCGTCCAGATCGGGCGTGAGGCGCCGGGGTGGTGGGTTCGGAGGGAGGGCCGTCCCCGATCTGTGCCCATCCGAATGAAGGGGGGCGTTCTCTGAATACCTCGCCCAGCCTGCTACCTGCCGCATAGGGCGAGTGCGCTGTTTCGTCTTCCGCGTATGGCGGCTGATAGGCCGGTTTGCCCTTCGGGTGCCGCGGGGCGTCCTCCGCGGGCGGCCAGCGCCATGCCGCGATCGTCGGGTCGCGCTCCCCGGCCTCGATGTCCGGCGACGCGTCCAGCTGGGCGTGCTCCGGCTGCTCCTGTTCGGCGGTGAACTGGGGCTCGTAGTCGAGTATGTCGCCACCGACCGCCAGGGACCGTTCGCCGACCACCTCGTACGATTCCTCCCACTTGGGCGTCATATCACGGGACGTCGTCTCCCCCGTTGTGGGAACAACGGTGACCTTCTGGGCATAAGCCAGCAACGCTGCGATCCGGCGCTCGTCATTGCCGGTTTCCTTGAGCTTGGCCGCCGCGCGAAGCTTGGCCACGCCGTCGGCGCTCCCCCAGTACGCCTCGACGAGATGGCTGGCCGCATGGGTGTAAGGGTCATCGGCGAACCTGGTGATATTGGTGAGGTCGATGCGTTTATGTGCGGATTCCAGCGAGCGGACCTTCCACTGGTCCAGGAAAACGAAACGCGGAAGGTCGCGGCCGAGGTCGTCGCTTTCATCCGTGGAGAAGGTCCAGTAGCGGGAATCCCCGACTCCGACGACCCCATCGAGGAGGTCCATGAGACCCCACATCACCAGGCGGGGTTCTATCCCGGCGTCGATACGGCAGGAGAACATGGCCCGAGGGTTGCGCAGCACCTCGGTGACGAGCTTGCGAAGCGCATCCCGGTTCGTCCTCAAGACCCGCTCGGTGTAGGCACTCGCCAGCCCTTCTGTGAGCTTTGGCAGCTGATCTGCCCGCAGGGGGGGTCCAGAGGGGTTCGAAGGCACACCTTTCTGCCAGTCCTCGCCCCAGAGGAGCACGTCGCGGGCGCCCAGAGCCGCCTGCTTGTCCAGGTAGGCGTAGGTCCTGATGCGCTTCCGCGGATCGACTTCGGCGGTGGGATGCCGATGGAGGGCGACGATCTGGCCGTCCAGATCCAACCGGCAGACACTCGAACTGGCGGTGGCGTCGGGCTTGCGCTGAAGTTCGACGTGACTGAGCAGCCGCCGTCCCCAACTCACCCATTCCCCCGCCGGGAGCGACGATCGCCGTAGCGCCAGCCCGTCCTGGTCGTCCTCCCAGGAGAAGACCAGCCAATGCACGTCCGTACCCGTGTTCACCGTCCCACCGCCTCGGCTTCCGGTCCGGTGATGACGCCGGTCATGGCCAGCACCGCCACCAGGGGCTCCAGGACCCGCTGGGGCCGTACCTGCCGTAAATAGCGGCCGTTGGTGTGCCTGCCGCCGGTGGCGGACGCGAAGTGCAGCGTGCAGCGGCGGCAGCGGGCGGTCGGCAGCAGCCAGCCCTGCGCGCCGTGCTGGTGCAGGAACGCGTACACGTCCCTGCTCTCCATCCGGAAGAGTTCGGCGTCCAGCGCTCCGCCGGGGTTGGTCTGGGCCAGCCACCGATCGACGGGATGCATGAATCGCAGGACGTCGCTCTTGCTCACCACGATCGCGGCGGGGATGTCCAGGATGGCGTCCTGCCGGAAGAGCTGGTCGAGCACGTTGCCGAAGGCGAGGTCGCCGAGGTCGCTGGGCTTGGTGGCGAACCCGGGCAGCCGGAGCGACTTCTCGGGGTCGACCACGAAGATCAGCGCGTCGGCGGCCGCGAGGAAACGTTCGCCGCGGCCGACCCGGGTCAGTTGCTCACCGGAGAGGTCGAAGAACGCCACCGGATGGCCGCCGGTATCCCCGGTCCGGCTGAAGACCATCGCGTCCACGAATTCGGGCAGGTCGCTCGGCGCGGTGTAGGCCAGTCGCTCGCCGTCATAGAGCGGGTGCACCTTCTCGCGGAGGAAGTCCCGGTGCCGGATCTGATCGAGGGGGACTGCGGACAGGCCGTAACGTTGCAGGTTACCGGCTTCGATCTCGCCGATCATCGCCGCCAGCAGGTGGGTCTTGCCGGTCCGGCTGGCGCCCACGAAGCCGATGACCAGGGGACGCCCGTACCGGCCGTAGAGGACCGGGAGGTAGTGGGTTCCGGTGTCCTGGGAGGGGTTGGGGCAGCGGATGAAGGCCGAGCGGAGGCGGTAGTCGCGTTTGTGCGGGTCGCGCAGGTTGGCCATGTTGATCAGGCGGTACTGCAGGGTCTCGCTTTCCAGCTCGTACAGGTCCGCGCCGTCGGTGTTCCAGGGGAAGGAATCCAGGCAGACGGGACAGCGAATGGCAGCGGGTTTCTCGCTCACAGCATCCCTCCGATCAACCACAGCGCGATGGCGAGCACGACGACGGCGACGACCACGGCGAGCACCATCCCGCCGCCGCCCACGCGCACCACCGGCGCGGACGGCGGGGCGTGGTATTCCGGCGGCGATGGGGCCGGCGGCGGCGCGACCTCGTCCTCGTCGTCGTCCTCGACCATCGGGTCCCGGGCCACCGGCGGGCGGCGCCAGGTGGACCCCCATTTCTGCCGCATCATCTCGTCGTAGCGCAGGCCTCCGCGCTCGAACGCCCCGTCGGCGGCCTCTTCCGGCGGCGCGATCGGGTCGGTCTCGCGCAGCCGGATGAGCAGGTCGAGCGGGTGCGGGCGGTTCTTCGCCTTGTCGGCGAACACCCCGGCCAGGAGCTCCCGGGTTCTGGGCTCCACGGCGTTCAGTGACAGCGGCCCGTTGAGCGCGGCGGTGGACCGGGTGCCCGCCGCCACGTGATAAATCACCATTCCGGCGCTCCAGACGTCGTCGCGGGCGCAGGTGCCGCCGACCCCGTGCCGCTGCTGGGGCGAGGCCCACGGCCGTTCGCCGACGGGGGTCCGCCAGCGCTGCGCCTTGATCGCCAGCTCGAAGTCGGTCAGCTGGGCCACATGGCCGTCCCACCACACGCTGTACGGCGTGATGCCCCGGTGCACGATCCCGACCTGTTCGAGGATGCGCACCCCGCGGAGCAGGGTGATCTGGAACTGCTTCTGCTCCTCCAGGAGCAGCCGGCCGGCGACGTCCGCGGCCAAGCCGCTGCCCTGGAGTCGCTCGTACAGGACGAAAGGTTCCTCGCAGTCGACGTCGTAACCGGCCAGGCGGGCGAGTTCGGCCGGGTAGGCGGGGCCGCCGAAGCGGCGCCGGAGCATCAAACCGGTCCTGACCTCGTTCTCCATCCGGGCGTAGAGCTGCGGGTCGTGCTTGGCGGCGGCCTGGTGCAGCGACTTCTTGACCAGCCAGCCGGTGACGCCGTCGACCTCGACCTGGATCTCGCTGATGACCAGCTCGGATCCCGGCTTGATCCGCCCCGGCCCTTGATGGATGAGCTTTCCCTGTCGCTGCGTGCCCTCGGCGTCGGTGTAATCGAGCTGAGTGCCGAATTGATCAGCCACCGCCACCGCCCGGACCCGTCTGCGCTCCCATCGTCCAGTGCGCCGACACGATGCCGGTGCGCAGCGGAACCAGCCGGACCACCCCGGCGAACTGGCTGGCCGCCGTCCACACCACGTCGCTGGGGAAGTGCGCGCCGCCGTCGCCGTAACCGTCGCGCCCACCCACCGGCGGCTGCGCCACCCGGGGCACGAACCGCACGGCCTGCCCGCCCGACGTGGACTGGAGCAGGTGCAGGTCGTCCTGGTCGCACAGCTGGATCATCCGCCCGCCGACCGGCATCCTGACCAGTTCCGCGACACCGGACGAGCGCCGCCAGACGGTCTCGGCCAGTTCGGTGCGGCGGACGTTGTCGGTGCCGAAGGACGGGCGCTCGTGCACGCCGCGCCGGCGCAGGTGGTCCCAGTATTCGGTGAGCCCGCGCTGCGCGCTGTCCTCGATCCGCCAGGTCACCTCGCGCAGGGCGGTGCCGTACAGGTGGTTCCAGAGCGGGTCGAGGATGTGCGCGGCCAGGTCGACCAGGTCGTCGGCGACCAGGTGGGCGAACTCGGCGCCGTACTCGGGCGAGCCGACGAAACCCTTGCGCACTGGGCCGAGCGGGCCGCTCCGGTCCAGGAGCTTCTTGCGATGCTCGGCCACGCCCCGGTGCAGCGCGAGCGTCAGATCCTGCAGCACCGAGGCGTACGTCTTCGCCGCGTCGGCCGCGTCCCGGCGGCGTTCGGCCAGCGCCCACTCCCGGACCGCCACCCGCCGGACCACCTCGGCCAGCCGGGTGGCGGCGTCCTCGGCGGCCGGTCCCGGCAGGCTGCGGCACCACTGGTCGACCATCCGCCGCCACGAGCCGTACAGGACGAAGCCCATGGCGACCAGGACGGCGAGCACCAGCACCACGGTGATCTCGACCGGCGGCCCGAACGCGCCGTCGGCGAACGGCAACCACCAGATGAAGTGCCCGGCGGCCACCCCCGCCAGCATGAGGGCGCCGTGCAGGAACAGCTGGCCGGCCGGCAGGTCCCGCCAGCCGTGCTCGCCCTCAGGTTCCGGCACGCGCGCCATCAGCAGCGTCACGCCGAGCACCCAGACCATCGCCGCGATCAGGCCGACCCCGGCCAGCCGGACCCCTGAGGCCAGCGGGGTCCCGGCCAGCGGCCCCACCGCGACGCCGAGCACCGCGCCGAAGGCCAGCGCGCTGACCAGCAGCGTGGTCCGCATGGCGTCCAGCGGGAACGGCCGGGGGCGGTCGAGATCGTCGAGCAGCGCGTCCGGGCAGGCGCGGCGCAGGTGATCGCGGAAGGCCCCGCTCCCCCCGGGTGCGACCTGCGCGGCGTAGGCGCGCAGGCGCACGGCCAGGGTTTGCAGGGAGACCCTGCGGGTGAACTCGGCCTTGATGGTCACCCGCAGGGCGTCAGAGGGGCTGCCAGGGCCGATGGTCAGGTCGGTGCGGACGCCTTCCCTGGCCAGCCGGTCCTTGATGGAGTGGTCGGTCCCGTCGAAGCCGTCCGCCTCCTCGAACAGCGTGTCGGCGGTCTGCCGCAGGTTGCGCAGCGCGGACCCGGACGCGCGGACCTGGCTCACGGCGAGGGCGCCCGGCCGCGGGTTGCCGGTGAGCGCGCCGACCGTCTCCAGCGCCGCGCCCAGCTGCCTGACCTCTTCCGCGCGGTGTTTGGCCTGGTCGCGCAGGACGCTCATGCGCTCTCTCGGCACCAGCGGATCCGCCACGTCCACGGGGTTGTCGTTGAGGAGCAGCCGCAGGATCCGGGTGGGCGAGCGGTCGGCGGCGGCCAGGTCGGCGGCCCCGCTCTGGGTCATCCGCGACACTTCGGCGCCACCGGTGAGCCGGTCGAGGCCGCCGGCGAGCGCGTCGGCGAGCAGTTCGTCGCCGAAGCTGCCGGACGTCATCGTGATCCCGGCCGACGCCAGCCGGTTGGGGATGTCCCGCATCCGGCCCACCACGGCGTCGAAGACCTCGGGCAGGCTGAGCACGTCCGTCAGGGAGGCCAGCGTCCGGTCCGGATCCTCCGCGGGCGGGAACGCCCGGCCCCGATCCATGTCCCATTCGACGCTCGTCCCGTCGCCCACCCAGAGGGTGGCGGTGACTTCGGAGGTGGCCATGGCGGGTGAGATGGTCAGCAGCGCGTCCGAGCCGCGGCGCGGCGACCCGACCGCGACGCACAGCACCGCCTGCACCGCCCTGGTGCCGAGGATGTCCTCGTAGAAGATCTGCCGGACGGCCAGCGATTCGACCCGATCCACGACCAGCACCCGGCCGCGGTCGGCGACCCGGCCCAGCGCCGACCAGCCCTCGTCGCCGACGTCGCGATCCCGGATGTCCAGGACCAGGACATCCGGTTCCAGCCCGTCTGTCACAGCCACCGGTTGACCACCTCGGCGAGATCCTCAAGGTTGTTGTGCACGGGGTTGGACACTCCGGTGAACGGCAGGCGCAGCGCGTCCCGCAGCGTGCCGCCCCACAGCTCGGCCAGCCGTTCCGCCTGGCGGCGGCCCGACTCCGAGAGGGTGGGCATCCGGATCTCCAGCAGTTTGAGCTGCTCCTCGGCGACCCGGATGAAATGCTCGAACATCGGGTCGGGCGGGATCGGCGTGGCTTCAAGCCCGATCGGGAGCAGCCGCATCAGCCGGGCCGCGAAGTCCCGCCGGATCGACTCGTCGTCGCTGAGCGTCCACTCCTCGTACGCCCGGACCAGGCTCCCCCACGACGACGCCCCCGCGAACGTGGTCAGCGCCAGGGTCATCGACATGGCGTCGGCCCCCTGGTCGAGCACGATCCTGATCCGCTCCGGGGAGTCGGGCCCGCCGTCCTCGATCTGGACCTGGCCGTTCCACATCGCGATCAGGAACCGCTGCAGGATCCGGACCCGGTGTTCGTGCGTGGTCATCAGGTAGCCGAAGTCGTAGCCGAGCCGCTGCCGCCAGCGCAGGAAGTCCTGATCCTGCTCGTTGCGGAGGGCCTGGCCCCAGAAGTTCAGCACCTCCCGGAGCTCCGGCACCTCGGTCACGCCCATCGAGGTCCGGAACTGGACCACCACGATGGCGTCGGCGTCCAGCGACCGGAACTCGGGGTTGGGTCCGTGCTTGGGCAGGTTGATGGTGCTGCGCAGGTAGTTCTCGACGCCCGCGTCCCGGGCCGCGGCGGGGTAGGAGATGAGCACCTTCATCTCCCCGGTGCCCTGCGGCGAGAATCCGCTCGGCACCAGCGCGGCCAGTTTCTGCCGGAACTGGAGCAGGTCCTCCTCCTCCACCAGCGCGCCGTCCTTGCCCGCCGCCTGGGCGACCAGGTCGGCCATCGGCGCCAGCAGCGGCCGCTCGCCGTGCTCGCGGTGCCGGAACAGGCGTTTGACCTCCTGCTTGATCCGGTCCCGCAGGTGTGCCTTGGCGTAGGCGGGGCCGTCCTCCGTACTGATCTGGAACACCCGGCGCCAGCCGTCGGTGTCGATGATCTCGTTGAGCAGGTCGGCCTCGCTGGCGTTCGGTCGCAGCCTGCCCCGCCCGACGTAGTGGTTGATCGCCCGGTTCCGTACCTGCTCGTAGAAGCTTTCCAGGTCTTCCCCGCGCGGCGGCAGCAGGTAGGTGACGCCGACCCTGGCCCGGTAGAGGTCACGGGCCCGGCGGGCGAACCGCGCGTCGTCCTCCTGGGCGTGGCCGATCAGCTCGTCGGTGAGATCGCTCAGATCCCGGCTGGTACGGCTCAGCTTGTGCTCCCACCGCGCGGTCTGGTCCCCCCACGCGGAGTGCCAGATCGCCCTGGCCCGCCAGTGGTACCAGACGTCCTGCTCCTGGATCACCCGCTGCACCACCGGATCGCCCCAGCGCACCTTCCGCACCCCGAGCAGCCGGTCCCGCAGCTGGGGCAGCGACGGCTGAACGGCCAGCCCCGCGGGCGCGGGCGGCTCGCTGCGCCGCAGTTCGAGCAGGCCACGGAAGCCCAGCTTGTCGACCTCCTCGATCAGGCTGGGGTGGCCGTTCAGGATCCGGCGCAGCCGGAGCGGGTCGTAGTCGCCGAGCATCTGCTCGACCCCGCGCCGGGGGTCGAAGTCCTGCACCATCTGCGGCACCACCGTGCGCAGGCTGGCCTCCAGCGCCTTGAGGTTGTCCTCCATGCCGCGCATCCGGGTGGCCAGCATGCGGTAGATGGCGTTGGCCCCGTCGGTCGCCTGGAGTTCGGTGAACGTCAGCGGCGCCCGGGTCCGCAGCGGGTCGAGGTTGGTCGCGCCGAACATGCGCTCCACCGCGTCCCGGTTGGTCTCGGCCCGGCCGGGCGGCGGCGCCGCCAGCTCGGCGACGGCCCGGGCCAGGATGCGCGAGGCGACCAGGTCGGCCAGGTCGTCCACCGGCACGGTCATGGACGCGACCAGGCTGGTGGAGACCCCCCGGTTGCCGATCCCGGACACCGCGATGGTCTCGCGTTCCACGCCCCGGTTGATGAAGTCGTCGGCGAAGGACTGGTAGACCCGGTCGAAGACCCGCGCGCCCTCCTCCTCGCCCTGGTCGATGTCGGTGCCGACGAGCGACATGACCAGCGACACGATCGAGCGGTGCAGGTCCTCCCGGTCCACGCCCGAGGTGCGGCCGAACAGGAACGCGGTCTGCACGGTCGAGGCGCGCAGCCGGATCTCCCCCTCGACCGGGTAGCGGACGAACAGGTCACCGGTGATGCCGACGTTGCTCAGCTCGGTGCCCGCCGCGTGCCCGTTCTGGTCGTCGACCAGCCGGAACAGGTCGAGCAGCGCGCGGCCCGCGTTCAGGGTGGCCCGCCGCCCGCCGCCGAGCCCCTCGTCGAAGGCGGACGGCAGCAGGACCAGCGGGTAGATCTGCGCTCGCAGACCGGCCTGCTCCAGCGCGTGCCCGACCAGATGCAGGTAGTCGTAGAAGATCCCGCTGCCGGTGCCGCCCGCCACCGAGAACGCGATGAACACGTCGCAGGAGGAGCTCAGCCTGCCGCCCAGCTGGGCCAGCTCGCCGCCGGAGGTGCTGATGCTGCCGACCGCGTTGGCCACCGGCGCCATGGCGGGCCGCACGCCGTGCCGGAGCGTCTCGAACAGGGCCGCCCGGCCGACCGTGGGCAGCTGCCCGGCACCGCGCACCAGCGGCGCCACCCGGGGCTCCCCACTGGAGGGCGGCAGCCACTCGGTCACCAGCGGCTGGATGTTGGTACGCAGGCTGCGCGCCACCTCCGGGTAGGTGTCGAACCGCGGCACCAGGTCCGGCACCAGGTTCCTGGTGCGCATCCCGGCCGCCACATGATCGGAGCCGGGCACCGCCCTGGTCTTCAGGCGCAGCAGCTCGGCCTCGTTCAGGTCGGCGTACACGAACTGCATGCACGACGGCAGCTGGTAGGGCAGGAAGTTCTGGCCCGGCATGCGGTCCAGCAGCTCCCGCCCGTCAGGGCCGCACAGCTCGTCCCGGAGCCGGCGTTCCAGCTCGGCTCCGATCAGGCAGCCGGTGCCGCCCAACCCGACGAACAACATCGGCTGATAGATCCTCATCCACGGCTCGCTTTCTGCACCGAAGCCCGCATCACATCAGGGGGTCGTTGGAGTAATGGCTGGGCTGGTCGAACGGGTCGGATCCGTAGGCGCCGGGGGCCGGCTCGGGCCGCCGGTCGAGCCTGCCGTCCCGTACGGCGATCGCCACCCCGTCCCCGACCGCCTGCGGAACCCCCGGCCGGACCGGGTACTGCTCCCCGCCGGGACCGCGCAGGACCAGACCCGCGCCGCGGCCCGCCCGGACCACCTCGTAGGTGAGGTCGCCCTGGTTCGGGCGATCCAGGTAGGGGTGGTCGGTGTGGGTGTCCCGGATGACGAAGGTCAGCCTGCGGTTGCGGCCGATCGGCGCCCGCCAGGGGCCCATCTCCCGGTCGCCCTGGTAGAGCACCAGGGTGAGATCCTGGACGTCGCCGCGCACCCGGGCCGCCCGGATCCGGCCGGTCAGGTAGGTCGCCGTGATCACGGCGAGCAGCGTGAGCGCGGCCAGGATCCACGGCACCGGCGAGGGCGGCTGCGCCACCCGCAGCTTGAGGAAGCCCTGGCCGTACACCTTGGCGGGGTCGGCGGCGTCGCGCAGGATCAGCACCCCGGGCACGTCGCCTTCGGCCGAGTCGGCGGCCAGCGTCAGCGTCACATCGGTCGAGGACTGGCCGACCGCCAGCCGCACGTCGGGGTCCACCACCTCGATGTGATCGCCTTCCCGCAGCTCTTCCAGGACGAGCGTGGCGCTGATCGGCTTCCCGGTCTCGTTGCTGACGGTCACCGTGCCGGTGGCGTCGTCGCCCGGGGCGATGGTCTGCTGCGGGATGTCGACCACGGTTCTGACCTGCTCGCCGGGCTTCGCGACCGTCGTCTGGTACGGAATGCGGTCGCCCTGCACCCCGGTCGCGTCCACGATCCCGACGAATTCGAGCGCGCCCGAGGCTCCCGGCGGGATGGTCAGCGCGCCCGCGAACTCGCCGTCCCCGGCCTTGCGGTCGGGGCCGGCGCCCGAGTCGTTCAGCTCCGCGTGCACGGTGCCCGGCACCCCGTCGCCGGTCATGTCCACGCTGAACCTGAGCGCGGACAGGTCGTCGTCGGCGACGACCACGCCCTTCCTGGTCTGCAACCGGGACCGGACCACGACCTCCTTGCCCGGGTCGGGGTTGGGCGAGTCCAGCGTGATGGAGGAGTGCACGGCGCCCTGCCAGGTCACGGCCGCCACCACTTCCTCGGGCTTGGCGTCCTGGGCGGCCTCCACCCTGACCTTCCAGGTGCCCGGGCGGGGCAGCCGGATCTGCAGGCCCTCCACCGGGGTGTCCTCACCGTTGACCTGGAAGGTCGAGCCGTCGAACTCGCCGGACTTGGGGACGGTCTTGCCGTTGGGGTCGATGTAGGTGACCTTGAAGCGCGGGTTGCGCTTGGAGACGGTGATCGAGGCGTCGGTGGCGATGACGGGGATGCGCAGCTGGTATTCGCGGGAGCCGCCGCTGGGCACGGTCTGCGATTCGGCCACCTCCGAGCCCGCGCACCTGGCGGCGGCGTAGGCGCGGACCATGGCCGCGAAGACCTCGCGCTCGTCCTTGATCAGCTGTGCTCTGGGCTTGGAGTCGCCCATGTTGTTGCACGGCTTGCCGACCGCGAAGCCGCGCAGCTGCGCCGGGTCGGCCTTGCCGAATCCCAGCGGCCACACCTGGATGCCGAGCTTGGTGGCCTCGGTCAGGTGGGCCTGGATGTAGTCTTCCGCGGCGGCTTGCCGTACCGCGGGGCTGTCGCCGTAGTTCAGGCTGCGCTGGACGTCCAGGATGCCGTCGGTGAGCAGGAAGACGATCTTCTGGCGCTGGTCGTCGCCGGAATCGCGCAGGGTGGCGAGCGCACGTCCGAGCGCCGCCGCGTGGTCGGTGTCGTTGCCCTCCGCCGCGGTCCGGGGATGCAGTTCCTGGACGCAGTTCAGGATGGCCTCGCGGTCCTCCCGGCTGCCCAGCGGGGTGAGCGGGCAGACCATGTCCAGCGCGTCCTGGTCCGGGGTGTTCTTGCTGCCGAAGCCGACCACCTCGACCCGGGACTTGGACGAGAACTCGCCCACGGCCAGTAGCGAGGCGGCCGCGCGCTCCTGGCTCACGGCGCTCGCGGACAGGCTGCCGGACTCGTCGACCAGGATGACCACGTCGATCGGCTGCACCTCGATGGGCGGAATGGGAACGGCCTCGGCGGCCACGGCCGTCATGAAGGGGACGCTGATGAGCAGGAGCCCGGCGAGCCGGCGGGAAACAGAACTGACGACCATATCCGCGTTGCCCCTTCGCGTGGAGATCGGCGGTGCGTTTCCGATGCTCGCACGGAAATTTCCGCCGATGTTGACCAGCCAACGTCCGGCGGTGAGAAACGGTTCCATTGCACCCAGGAATCTGATCATTCGTCGGCCAGAGAATCGCCGCGCGCGCGGAGCGCGTTCAGTTCGGCCAGCCGCTTTTCGGCTTCCCGCCGCTTGCCCAGCAGGGTCTGCCTGGTCATCCGGTCGGCGTCTCCCCGCTCCTTGATTAATTCGGTCAGCTGGGAATCGGCCTGGCCCAGGCTCTCCTCCATATGGGTTATCAGTCCGTTCTCGCTGGCGGCTATCGCCTCATTTATGAGTTGACCGAATTGCTGGTTCAGGACATCGAGATAGCGCTCCATATAGTGGCGGGCGTCCAGCTGGGCGAGCCGCCGCTTCTGCTCCTGCTTTCCCAGCCGCTCCACGAACGCCAGCATCGCGACGCCGACAAAGGATGCGATGAGCGGATTGAGGAGCGCGGCCACCGAGATGGCCAGCGAACCCAGGTCGGCGAAGGGGCGCGTTCTGGCCAGCATCCCCATGAGTCCCCGCGGTGGCTCGTTGACGTCCATCGGGAGCTTCGGCAGGACGAGATCGCCGAGCGGGAGGTCACCCACGTCGGTCATGACCCCGCTGGTGGTCCGTCCCGCGATCGCGGCCAGCCGCGTCACCAGGTCGTCTTCCAGCTCGATGAGCAGGCCCTCGGTGGCCGAGTCCAGGTGGGTCATGATCTCGGCGCGCAGGTCGGGTCCGCCGCGGGCGATGAGTTCCTCCTTCGCTTGCCGTACCTGGTCCAGGCGGGCCGCCATGCGGTCCAGGAGGCCGACGGCCTCCTCCCGGTGCGCGCGTTCCAGCTCGACCCGCCAGGCCACGTGCTTCAGGCGGTCGCGCTGCCGTTCCAGGTCGCTGACGAGCGAGCGGTCCTCCCGGTAGGCGCGCAGGTGGTTGGCGGCGTCGGTGACCGCACCGGAGATCAGGATCCGGGCCTGATCGACCGCTTCGCGCCTGACGTCCCTGGCCCGGTCGGCCACGATCGCCAGGAGCGCCTCCTCCAGCTGGCCGAAACCGCTGGAGGTGTACCGGTGCCGAGCCAGTTCGGCGTCGCCGGCGGCCTCCGCCGCGATGGCGTCCTGCCGTCGCCTGCTGCTCACCGAGAACCAGGACGCGGACGCGAAGCGCGGCGCGTACGCCCGGATCCGGGCGAGATTCTCCTGCTTGACGGTCGCCGAGTCCTTGAAAAGGTCGATCTTGGTAAGCGCGAAGACGACCTGCGGGATGCGCTCCGCCGCACGGGTCAGGAACTGCAGCTCGGATTCGGTCATCGCCCGGGACGCGTCGACCACGAAGAGCAGAATGTCCGCTCTGGCCAGGGTGGCCAGGGTGATCGAGGTGTGACCCGCCACCAGACCGCCGACACCGGGCGTGTCCACCAGCGTGAGCCCTTCCCGCAGCAGCCGGGCCGGCAGGAACACGTCGACGCACCGGACCCCCGGCCGGATCGGCTTCTGCGTCTCCGGATCCAGGGAGGCGTACTCGCGTATCTCGGCAAGGCCGATCTCACGTCCGCCGGGATGTTCGTCGTCGAAGACGACAGCCCCGGCCTGGGCGCGGTACTGCACGGCCAGGTGCACGCTGGTGGCGATCTCGGTTTCCACCGGGAGCAGCGCGTCCCACTCGATCAGCGCGTTGATGAGCGAGCTCTTCCCCCGCTTCTGCTCGCCCACCACGACCACGGTCGCGGTCTCGGCCGTGACCCGTTCGATCAGCCGATCGACCGCGTCCGCGGGAAGCGGATGGCCCTGATCGCGCAGGACGTCCCGGACGTCTTCCAGAAACCGCATCTCATCGGCCATAGTCGCCACTCCTCGCTGATTCGAGCCGTACGGCGGCGACCTGGCCACCGGTGCCGCACAGGAAGACGAAGTCGTCGGCGAACGCCGGGGCCGCCTCGACCGGCCAGTCGATGCCGTGCACGCGCCGGACCGTCCCGTCCGCGACTCTCGCCACGGAGAGCGCGGAGCCGGCGGCCACGTAGAGCGCGTCCCCGTGCGGAACCAGGGCGGTCACCGGAGCACCCGCCCGGAGCATCGGCTCAGGACGGCCGTCCTCGGCGTCGAACACCGCGATCCGCCCGTCGCCGGTGGCGGCGTAGACGCGACCTCGGTGGTAACGCGGGCCGGTCCCCGGGCTGACCCCGGCGGGCTGCCGCCACCTGACCTCGGGGGGACCGTGCCGGGGCACGGCGTGGATCTGACCGTCCTCGGTGGCGGCGAAGATCATGCTGCCGGTGACCTCGATCGGGCCGACGACCGGAGCGGAGGAGAGCCGGACCCGCCACTCCTCCTGTCTCCCCGCGACGGCGAACAGCATGCCCTTACGGCCACCGACGAAGACCCACCCGTCGGCCGCCACGGGCGGCGATCCCTTCGCCTGGGCTGCCCTGCACCGCCAGGTGGTGACGCCGGTGGCCAGGGCCAGGCAGTGCAGTCCGGACTGCTCGGACGCCACATAGACGTGCTCGCCGTGGACGCGCGGGCCGGTGGAGAGCGGTCCGTCCAGCTGGCGCCACCAGTGCCGGACTCCGGTGGCCGAGCAGTAGGCGCTGACCCGGCCGTCGGTGTCGCCGATGACGACCAGTTCCTCGGTCGCGGCCGCTCCCGTGATCGGCACGTAGCCGCCGGTCTGCCAGCGGCGTGCCCCGGTGGCCAGGTCGAAGGCGTACAGGCGGCCCTGGTCGGTGCCGGTGAAGAGGGACGAGCCGGAGAGCGCCGGCGCGGTCGGCTGACCGGCCACCCGCTGCCGCCAGGGCCGGGCCGGCCGGGCGCCATCGTCCGGTGGCGGCACGTCGGTGAGCGCGCCCAGCACTACCGTGTGCTTCGGATCCGGCGCGATCTCCACGGCCACCCAGTCCTGGAGCCGACCGGCGATGGTCTGGCTGACCAGCGGAATCGCGCTCGACCCGCCGGTCAGATAGACGGCGTCCAGCTCGTCCATGACGAGTCCGGCGGCGCGGATGGTCCGGCCCAGCTCGGTCACGGTCCTGCGCACCGCGAGGCCGATCGCCTCCTCGAACTCGTCGGGCGTGACCTGGATGCCGGGGGAGAACGGGGGCTCCCCGCCCACCAGGCAGGGCCTCCGGCGGGACAGCGCCTTCTTGGCCTCGCGCGCCTCCACGGCCCAGCGATACTGGGTCATGACGGCCGAGCGGTCGGCCGCGTCCCAGATTCGGGCCGCGGCGCCGGGGTCGATGAGGCGGGCATACTGCTTCACCACGTGGAGCAGCGCCCGGTCGAACTCCTCACCGCCGACCTCGTCCAGGCCGCCGGCCGCTCCGGCCAGTTCGAAGCCCGTCTCGGTACGGCGTAACGCCGCGGTGTCGAAGCCGCCGCCGCCCAGGTCGTAGACGGCGACCACGGCGCCCTTGGTGCTCGGTTTCCTGGTGGCGTACCAGCGGGCGGCGGCGATGGCCTCCGGCAGCAGGACCACCTCACCGAGCCCGGCCCGATGAGCCGCCTCGCGGAGCCGCCGCTGCGCTGGTTCATCCCACCGAGCCGGATATGTCAGGAAAGTAGAGTCCGGTTCGTGGTCGGGGAACCGGTGCCGGGCGGCGGCCGACACCACCCGGAGGAGCGCGGCGACCGGGTCGACGGGGTCGATCCACCGGCCTTCGACGTAGAGCGCGGTGTCGGCCCAGAGCAGGTGCCTGGGCGAGCGGATGATCCGCTCGGGGAATCGGGTGACCTGGTCGACGGCCTCGCGCCCGACGACGAGTTCGTCGCCGTCCACCAGGACCAGCGCCGGGAGCGAGTGATCGTCTCGCCCGGGATCGAGCGGAAGCACCGCGGCCTCCCCGTCGTACCGGGTGGCCGCGGTGACGCAGCAGGTCCCGAGATCGATCGCCAGGCCCCACGCGCCGGTCATGTCGGCCGCCCCTCGATGAAGGTCTGGCAGATGGTCCAGGCGATCCGCGCATAGGTGCGGATGGGCGGCAGCATGGTGTTCTCCAGCGTTCGCCACCGGATCGTCTCGCGCTCGGCCGCCGCGGACAGCGCCCAGCCCCGGGTGCCCCTGGGCTCGCCAAGGCATTCGGCGGGCGTCATCCCCTCGACCAGCCCGCGCAAGGCCTCCGCGTCCGCCTGGTTGAGGTGGAACTGGCCGTCGTGGAGTTCGCGCAGTGCCCTCAGGAGCCGTATCCGCCCGAATTCGGGGGAGTTCTCGATCCGGCGGGCCGCCTCGAAGACCCACATCTCGTCCACCCCCCCGTTCTCGTCTTCCCGTTGGGAAGCGGCGGTGAGCAGGCGATTCAGCGCGGACGAGGCACGGAGCAGATCGGACTGCGGGAGCAGGGCCGATTCCATCTCCCGGACGAGCTCGTCTATCCCGGACGCGGCGCGAAGCTCCTGGCGCACCGTGCGCGCGCTCGCCACGGCCCCGACGTGGTCCAGGCAGAGGTGGATGCCGTAGATGCCGAGCATGTCGAGCAGGCGATGCCGGGTGGCCCGGTCGAGCGGACCGCTCTCCCAGGTGAGGAATTCGTCGTGGTCGTACAGCGCGGCGAGGACGGCCTTCCGGTCCCCGAAGGCGGCCAGGTTGGCGAGTGCCAGGGCGTCCGACTCGGTGAGATCGGCGCCCAGTGAGGTCTGGGCGAGCAGATCCAGCACGGGCAACACCCGGAACAGCAGGCCGCCCAGCTGCCTCCGGCACACGCTGGCCCGGAGCCGCGCCGACGGCCACGGATTCGTCTCCGGCCGGGACTCCAGATTCTGGATCCCGGTGACCACCCCGATGGCGCCCACCTCACCGACCAGACCGAAGGGGGCGGCCCGGCGTAACCACCGCAACGCCTCGCTGTCGATCTGGCCCTCGAAGTTGACGACGAACACCAGGGCGTCGGCGTCGGCGCAGGCGGCCAGCGAGATCTCCCGGCCACCGTCTGGCCGGTCCAGCCCCGGAGTGTCGATGATCATGCCATCGCAGGGCGTGGCCCCGGGGAAGCCGACGTCGACGTGCTTGATCTTGGCGACCGGCCACCCGAGGGACTGGGGCAACCCGCCCCGGGGCCCTGGCCTGATCTGATGGGAGGAGCCATCCAGCAGCCGCACGGTCACCTGGTCGGTATGCGAAGGAAAGTAGCGGGTCACCACCCGCGCTCCCTCGGTCCCGTCCCCTGTCGCCAGCCGGGCGCGCAGCAGGGCGTTGACCAAGGTGGTCTTGCCGTCCTGCTGGCGCCCGCCCACCGCGATCCTGAGCCGGTGGCAGGTGGTAAGCCGCTCCGCCACATCCTGGGCCTCGGCGAACAGCGACTCGCTGACCGCCCGCCTCGACAGGATCTCGCCGCAGAGCCGCACCACGAGGTCGCAGAGAGGAGTCTCGGTGGTCATCGCGACTCACCCTCGACGGGCTCGTCACAGCTGGTGGCGTTCTTGTCGTGGACGTGGTCGTGGTGGATGAAGTCCACGCCGTGGATGAGCAAATGATCGTTGTAGGGAACCTTGTGCTCCGTCGCGGCGGAGCCGTCAGCGGAGTACGTGACGATCAGTCCCCGCTGGGAGCGGCGCAGGCCCGGCGTCCTGGAGACTTTGGCCTGGGCCCGCTCGGTCGTCGCGGTGGAGATGCGGCCGAGTTCCTGGCGCGTCGGCCGCTCGAAGGGGATGTCCAGCTCCCGGTGCCGCGCCAACTCGAACGGACCCAATCGTTCTTGCCGGATCCCCTCGTCGCCTCCGTAGGCGACCAGGAGGCACAGATATCCCGACATTCTCCGCTGGTTCCGGATCCACAGGACAACCAGCGCAACTGCCACGATCAGCAGGACCCCGCCCCCGACGACCAGCCATATCGGCCAGGTGCCGGGGACATGGATCGGGCCGTCGCGGAACAGGGGGAAGTCCGCCGTCTCTACGAGCGGGACGGGGCCGTGGAACTTCAGCTTGTCGAGTCCGGCCCGCCAAGGGGTCGTGACGTCGGCGACCACCCTGACGTTCAAGGGCAGGGGAACGTCGGCGTCGCGGAACTTCCGGACCGGCTTCGGCCAGCTGACATCGACCTCGATGGTGACCGGGCGTTTCGATGCCGGCGCCAGGGTCCATGGCCCGCGATCGACCGGTGTCACCGTGACACCCGGGGTGGCCGACCGGAGTGCGGTGATCTGAACGGGGGTCCAGGCCGCCGGTGAGACGAATTCGACAGTGGCCCTCGCGGTTCCCGCCATCGCGTCGAACGTGCCGGGCCCGGTGATCCTGCCGGTCAGGGTCAGCTCCTGGTCGGGCCGGAGCAGGCGGGTGGCCTCCCGCCGCAGCGTCTCTTCCTTGGCCGCCCGGAGGTCGGTGGCCGTGCCGTCCGGATCGTGGATCACGTTCGTCGGGAACACCCAGTCCAGGGTGTTGCCCCGCTCCCGGTCGAGGCGGATGCCCTTGGTGATCGGGACGATGTAGAGGCTCGTCCCCGGCATCAGCTCCTGCAACCGGTCGGCTCGCCGCTTCAGCTCCTTCCAGCTCTCCGTCCGCCTGTTCGGATACCGGCTGCCCTGGGGCGGCTCGTGAATCCGGTCGGACAGCACCATGATCGAGGCGTCCTGGACGGAGCCGGTCGACTGCTCCAGCTCCAGTTGGGTGATCGCGAACTCCAGCGCGAGCCCGATGTCGGTGTGCCGGCCGGTCGCTTCGGGGAGATCGTCGAGGTCCGCCGGGCTGTCGATGGGGATGTCCGCCTGCACCCGCTCCGCGAACGGGATCAATCTGATCTTGTCTCGAGGGTTCTCGCGCAGCAGGTCGATCAACTGCTGCCGGATGTACGGGAACCGGGTGTTGACGCTGCCGGAGATGTCCACCAGGACCAGGTAGGTGGTGACACGATCATCCAGCTTCAACGCGTGGTAGATCGGCGCCAGGTCGTCGTCGGCCGCGGCGCTGCCCTGGAGCGTGACGAGCAGGGTGATCAGGCAACCCAGCACGCTGGTGACAGCCCGCCTCACGAGAGCCGCCCCGACAACTCGGCGAGCTTGATGATCGGTTCGAGCACGTTGATGGGGGTGACCGAGCTCAGGATTCTGGACCCTTGAACATTGACGAACTCCTTGATTTCGAAGCCCTTCTGGCTCCGCCGGAAGCCGACCGAGGAGGTCACGAAATACGCGGTCAGATCGGGGTCGAACATCCTCTCGATCTGGTGGTGCAGGCGCTCGGCGCTGTCATTTCCCGGACGCGCGGTGTGGTCCGCGAAATGCGCGCACGCCCACTCGAAGTAGCTTTTCGCGTCCGCGCTTTCCACCGTCGGAAAGTGGGGCGCCGTAGCCTGCTGGGTGCCGTAATTCCCGCTCAGCGAGGGCGGGAACACCTGGGCGTCGTCGTATTTGGTCACGCAGACGGCGAGGGCTCTCTTCCGGAACTCGCTCAGCGGCATGTCGTTCGACATGATCCTGGCCGGAAGGTGGCTGAAGAAGTCGGAATTGTCCCCGCGCCATCGTTCCCGGAGCGGGTCGATCAGCAGGAGGTATCCGTCGCACCCCGCCAGTTCCTTGGCCACGGCGCTGCTGTCCGGAGACCTTCTGGAGAACGCCTGCCCCGCTCGGTTGAGGATCTCCACCGTGAACGTCCGTGACGGTTCCCCCCTCCGCTCCCAGGAGAAGAAGAACCGCAGCCAGAGCTTTCCCGAATTCTCCACCTCAGTACGGCTGGGAAAGGTCCGGAGAGCCAGGATCTCCTTGGCCGATTCGTCGAACGCGAGCGCGTCGCGTTCGGGGTTGACCACCCAGCCGTTGGGGGCTCCGCGGGACAGGAAGGCGGTCGTCAGGGCGCTGAGGAACGTGAGCTTTCCGCTGTTCGGCGCACCGATCAGGCCGATCTTGAGGACGGGACCCACGGCCTTCTTCGATGCGCCGATCTTGAGATCAGGACTCATGCGGTTCTCCGCTTGGACACGCCGTTGACCCCCGGCTCGGTCGGGCTGAAGACAGCGAAGGGGAACGGCGCGTCCAGGTGGATACCCAGCGCGGTGAGCAGCTTGTTCGAAATATCCGAGTCCGGTGTGGGAAAGACCCCGCCTGAGCCGATCTGTTGCCAGATATGGTCATCGTGCCTGCGCTGGAACTTCTCCTGGAACTCGTGGAGCGGGAGTTCCCGGGGGAAGGTCACGGCCAGGCAGGTGACATTGTCGGCCTTGATCTTGGCCAGCTCGTCCCGCCAGTTCAGGTTGTCCGGACACCGGTCCGCGTATGCCGCGTGTTCGCTCAGCTGGTCCGTGACACAGGGGACGCGGCTGCCCACGGTCACCAGGAATCGTTTGGTCGGCGCCTCCCACGTGGTGTTCTCCGCCACGTATCGAAAGGCGTGCTCAAGTCCGGTGGAGACCGGGTCTTTCGTCGGCTCCGACCAGTTCACCCCGCGCGCCGCGGAACGGGTGAACAGGTTGGCGTCCACGAGCTCTGGCTGGGTGTCGTGGTGCCCATAGCCGACCACCTGCAGCCGCAGGCGTTTCTCCTCGCCGATGAGCGTCGTCCGGGCCGCCCGCATCAGCTTGCCGACGAGATCCCAGCGCGCCTTGAAGGTCTTCCAGTCCGCGGCGCTCAGTTCGATGAGGAACTTGACGTCGATCGAATCGGTGTGGTCCCGCCACGCCTGCCAGCGTTCCGCCAGCTCCGCCGCAGCGGGGACCTCATCAGGACCGCTCGATCCCCGGCCCGGTGCCGACGGGGTGAGGGAGACATGTCCGGCGCCTTCGAGCTTCGCGGTGACACGGATCGGAACGTTGGGTTTGCTGGTGGTCAGGACGATGCCGCCGACGGTGCAGGGTTCGGGGTCGAGGCCCTCCTCAGGCGGCTCGGGCCGGGTCATCACCGGGAGGTAGACGCCGCCCTTGGCCACTCCCGGAATGGTCACCGTGACCGTCACCTCGTCCTGCAGCCCGGCCACGGTGCCCTTCTCGAAAAGGGGTTCCTCCCGGCGGGTCAGTTCCGACGTCGCCAGGTTGATCTCCGCCAGCAGGAGGTAGTAGGAGGTCACCAGCGGTATGCGCGCGAGGATCTCGGTGATGACCTCCTGCTCGGACACGCCTTGGGGCGGGACCGTGAAGATCGTGGCGGCCAGTTCCCTCTCCAGGCAGCCGGCGATCCGGTCGATCAGCGGCCAGCCCGGCACGAAGTTGATGACGACCGGCTGAGTCCACAGTCCGCTGTTCGGGTCCCAGGGCACCGCGCCGGGGAGCGCCTTCGCCAGCGCCGGGCTGCCTATCCCGTCCACGAACAGATGCGGTGGCCTGACGCCCACGCCCCCGGCCAGCTGGAACTGCCGGATCTGCGAAGAGCTCGACAGGCCCGGGATGAACACGCGCCACGGGATCCGCGTTTCGTCGCCCGCGGGTTCCGGCCTGCCCGTGCCAGGGTTCAGGACATACTCCTGGGCGGCCATATCGTCACGGGTGAGGCGCACGATGAACAGATGGTGCCGAAGCGACGACGCGGTATCCGTGAACAAGGTGAAGCCCTCGGCCAGCGCGTCGCTCCCTCGCACGGACGCTCGCCAGTCCATCTGCTGCGCCCGGTCGGCCTCGGCGTGGGCAGCGTCCAGTTCCTTCCGCTCCTCGTCCGATTCGGTGCTGAGGGTGCCCCGGAGGAGACGGCGGAACGACTTCAGATCCGCTGGTGTGGGCCAGCCGGACTTGCGCGCGACCCGGATCGCGGCGCGGAGGTCGCGGAGGTGCCTGGCACGATCAAGCTGCTCAGAGTCTGGATCGTTCCCATCTGCCGTGATCCAGCCACAGTCGGGGCATCGTGTCTCGTCTACCGCCGGCCACGTCTCGTAGCACACTAAACACACAGCGGACATGGCTCGACCAATCGTCCATGGGAGGGCGCAGTCGGCAAGGCCCCCGTGCCTTAGCTGACCCCACCGTTAGGAGGACAATAGTATGAAGAATCAAACAAGTTTGGGCAAGTACACTTAGTTGTGTGACAAAAACCCATTACGGTCATAACCCAAACCAGACCAGATCCACAATTTGTGTAGTCAGCTTAAGTTCTATGCTCGTTGCCGTAGGGCGCATTTTTGTCGGGGATGATCTCTAGTCTCCCCGGCATGACAAGTGCGACACAGGCGTACACCTACGCCGCGCCGTCCAGCCTGGTCGACGGGCATCTCGGGCTGGCGACCTCCGGCGGCCGGGCGCTCAGCGGGTCCGCGCTCGCGCCCAGGTTCTTCAGCGGGCCGTGCAAGCACGTGCCGGCCGCCAGGATCGTCGCCCGTAGCGCGGTGGAGGTGGCCGGGTGAGTGCCTGGCAGGAGATCCGCGAGCTGATCGCCCAGCGGGGGGACAAGGCGCTGGCCGATCGGGTGCTCGAGCTCACCGAGGCGGAACGGGCGGAGGTGGCGAAACAGCTGCCCGGGTTTCTCAAGGAGAGCCGGGTCAGCGCGGCGGACACAGCCCGGGAGAGGTGGCTGGCGGAGCACGGCGCGGACCTGCAGGACAGCCCGTGGGCGCAGGCGTGGTTGAGGCGTCAGACGACGGATACGTCGACCGCCAGCTATGGGACGGCGCTGCGCATCGTGGGTGCGGGGACGATCTCCGGTCCCGCCACCGCGGCCGCCTGGTTGGCTCGCCGCGATTTCGACCCGGCCTGGGGCTCGCGGCCGCTCTCGCCCGAGCTGCTTCGTGTGGTGACCAGCCGTCCCGCCGGCTGGCAGGCCGAGGTGGCCACCCGGCTCACCGAGAAGATCCGCACGGCGGGCGACCGCCTCGCTCCCCTGGTGCTCGGGCTGTTACGGGCGTCGTCGATCGAACCGCCCCGCCATGATCCGCTCGTGGTCGCCTGGCTGGCCGCCGCAGAGGTGGACGATGACCCGCTGCTCGGGCGGCTGCTGCCGCGCATCTTCGAGGCGGAAGGGATCGGGCGCGTGTTGCGCGAGGAACGTCTGACGCCCGAGCCCACCCGGTGGCTGGCCCGCCTGCGGGATGTGCTCGCGGCGGGGCGAGTGTCGCGGGCGGAGCTTCTCGACGGCTGCGTGAGCCGATTCCTGCGCGGCGGCGACGCCAACGGCCTGCGCTTCTTCGTCCGGCTGCACGAGATGATCGAACCGACGCCGCAGGAGGGCGCCGAGCGGGCGCGCGACTATCTTCGGCTGCTTCCCGCCGCGCCCGGGCCGGTGGCGGAACTCGCGCTGACCCAGCTGCGCCGTACGGGGCCGCAGGACAGCGCCGACGTCGGCGAGGCGGTTGACGCGCTGGCCTTCCGCGCCGAGGCCAAGCTGGCCCGCGCGGGTCTGACCTGGCTGGATGAGCAGGTACGGCGTGCGCCCGCGAGCGCGGAAGAGCTGGCGCCCGGGCTGGTGACGGCGTTCGCGCACAGCTCCTACGAGGTTCAGCGGCGGGCGGTCACGCTGGCGATCAAGCACGCGGCGGCCTTCCAGGCGAGTGCCGCGCTGATCGCGGAGGCTGTTCCGCAGCTGCCCGCGGACCTTGGCGAGCAGGTGGCCGCGAAGTTCGGGGGTGACATCACGACGCACCCGACGCCGACGACGTTCACGCCGACGGCACTGCCCGCCTTGGCGAAGCCCGAGCCCTTTCCCGACCCCGTAATCTGGTCGGCGTACGCGTTGCATGGATGGACGGCGGGTGAGCTGTGGCTCGCCGCCTTCGTCGAGCAGGCCGGCCGTGACCGCGCGGCCCTGCGGGAGAAACTGAAGGCCGAGTTCCACTGGCTCGATCACCAGGTGTACGTGGGGAATGCCTGGGACCTGCTGCCCTATTGGAGCAGCGCGCTGGCCGGCGAAATGATCAGTCCGGGTGCCTCTCCCGACGACCGTCGGTGGTCGAAACCCGCGCAGAGCTCGGCGCCGTTCATGTTCCTGCAGCGCCGGTTCAGCGAGATCCACCTCGCGCTGCGGGAGGATGCGCTGCCACCCGTGCTGCTGGCGACGCCCACGCTCACCAGCGGCCATGTCGACCCCGACGTGCTGGTGGACCGGCTGGAGGCGTGCGCGGCGGCGGGTGTCGAACCGCTGGTGGCCGACCTGCAGCAGGCGTTGTTGCGGCTGCCCCGAGGGAGTCACCCGGCCGCCGCAGAACGCGCGGCGCGGCTGGGCTCTTCGGCGGCCGTGGCCGTCGCGGCGTGGCTGGCCGAGGGTGGGCTGAAGGATCCGGAGACGGGTCTGCTCGAGGAACGAGGGCGCTTGATTCCGGTGCTGCGGGCGGAGCCGACCGGGCATGAGCTGATCGACGAGTTGCTGGCGGAGCCGTCGCGTCGGAGCGATCACGGTCACGCCATGGACTGGTGGCCGTCGATGCTGCCGTCCCATCGCGATGTCGTCTCGGTGAGCTTTCTGCCCTATGTGCAGTTCAAGAGGCACCGCTCGTATGCCTGCACGCGCCAGCTGGTGTTGTTGACCGACGGGCCGGTGGGGGAAGCGAGCGCGCTTCTGGTCGCCTTCCTGCTGGCCGACCGTGATGAGGACGCGGTGCCGACGTTGCTGCGGATGGCGGCCACGGGGGATCTGCCCGCTGAGGCGGTCGGGCGGTGGCTTTCGTGGCTCGTCCGGTGGAAGAAGCTGGAGAAGCGGCCGGTGCTGGCCTCGCTCACCGAAGCCGCCCAGCAGGGGGCGCACGCGCAGGTTTGGGAGATTCTTCGGATCGCGCTGCCGGTGCTGCTGCCGGGACAGGACGAGCGGCCGACCATCACCCATTGCGAGACGGTGGCGCTCGCCGCCGACCTGGCGGTTTGGGTGGGGGCTCGCGGGGAGATCCCGGCCGTGTCGGCGCATGCCGGTAGTGGGCGGGGTAGCAGGTTCGCGCGTGAATGCGCACGCCTGCGCGATCAACTCGGCTGACCGGCCCCGGGGCGACCTCGCTGCCAGAGGTCGCCCCGGGACAATGGCCGAGCTCTGCCGCTGACAGGTCGTCAGGTGCCGTAGGGGTCTTGGCCCGACTGGATTCGGGTGGCCATGGATTTGAGGGCGTCCAGTGCGGTCAGGTATGTCATCGGGCCGAAGGAGACGCGGGCGACGCCGAGGGTGGCCAGCCGGTGTAGGTCCATGCCGGGGAGGAAGGTGACGTTGATCGGTCCGGGGATGGCTTTGACCAGTTCGGCGATCACTTCTTCGGATGGGGCCAGGATCGGGAAGATGCAGTCGGCGCCCGCCTCCAGGTAGCGGCGGCCGCGTTCGGCGACCTCCTCGACCGTGGGGGTGCCGGTCAGGAACAGGTCGATCCGGGCGTTGATCACCAGGTCCGCGTTCGCCGCCCGGAGTGCGGTGATGCGTGAGGCCTGCGTGTCGATGTCGCGGATTGCGCCGGTCTGGTGGTCGGTCTCCTCGTAGTTGAATCCGGCCGCGCCAATGGCGGTGAGTCGTTGGAGGAGTTCCTCGGGGGGCAGGCCGTATCCGGCTTCGGCGTCCACGGTGACCGGGACGTTCACGGCGCGGATGATTCTGGCGGCGATGTCGAGCATTTCCTCGACGGGCGCGCCCTCGTGGTCGCTGTATCCCAGCATGGCGGAGATCGACGCGCTGGCGGTGGCGAGGGCGGGGTAACCCGCTTCGGCCACGATGGTGGCGCTGGCCACGTCCCACACATTCGGGAGAATCAGCGGGTCGCCTGACTTGTGGAGGTCGCGGAGTGTGGCGGTCTGGGCGTTCGACATGATCTTTCCTCATCTTTCGAAAGCGTCATTGTCATGACCGAGCGGAACCCCTACTTCGTGACATGTGGCGATGTGACACGCAGCACAGCCAGCCGCTCGTGGGGATCTTGCCCAGCAATCCCCCGCGGGCTGCACGACCGAACCCTCGCAGGCCAAGCCTGACCAACCGTCCGGTCAGATCCCCGCACGCCAAGCGCGATCAACCGTCGGGCCGGATCCCCGCAAACTGCGCGGCCAACCGTCCGGCCGGATCTCCGCATGCCAAGCGGGACCGGCAACCCGGTCGGATCCCCCCACCGCGAACGGGCAGTCCAGTTGGATCTTCGTCCCGTCTGGCGGTGGAGAACATCCAGGTTTGCACTAAATGCGAATCAGAAACTCTATCTGCCGATTAATCGGCATCCTTCGCCATAAGCTTCTCCCCTTGAAGTTCTGAGATGGTCGACGTTTCGTGCACCTTTTTGCGAGGGTATTCCTAACCGAGTATCGCCGCTCTGGCGTAACAAGCCTTGAATGTTCAGATTTATCGTATTGGGGGCGATTTTGGGGAAGATCGCACCTACCAAGACCCGACCGCGGATGGCGACACCCAGCTCTTCTGACCGTTCCCACGACCGAGGAGACCTCCCGATGCGCGCCCAGGACGACCTTGACCATACGCACCCCGCCGCCGTCCCCCAGGCCGACCACGGGATTGTCATACCGATCTCCATGTCGAGGACGCGTATCAAGTTGCTCGCATTCCTCCTGCTGGCCGTGCTGTCGTACATTTCCGATTCGCCGGAATGGCTAACGGCGGTCCTGCTCCTCACCGGTGCCGCCATCCCGGTTGCCCTGTTTGTGCTGGGCGGCGCGGAATTCGTCCGCGCCCTTTTCCTGCTGCCTGTTCCAGCTACCACGATCCGGAAGGACGATCTCATGTCAACGACCCCCTCCTGAAGGAGGGGGCTTGAGGTGCGGCAATGCGCTTCGAAGCCCCGCGTTGACCAGCCCCAGTCGATCACCGTGAAGGAGGTGCATTCGATTGACTACGTTTCACGTAAGCGAGCAGACCCACCGGCAGGTGCTTCCTCAGCCTGCCGCTCTGGAATCGGTGGGAGCAGACAACCCCGAGGGTGGGGACGAAACGGCTCACGGACTCCCGGCGCTGCCGGGCGCTGGCGTGGAACATGGGCGAGGGGAGATCGGAGCGGACGGCACCCGTCTGCTCCGGCGTCACCTCAAGGGCGCCTCGGCGTCTGAGGGAGCGGCCCGTGAGGGCCACCCAGTCGTGTTCGTCCTGGACAAGCACGGCCAGCCGCTCGACCCGTGTCACCCGGCCCGCGCCCGCCGCCTGCTGGCCTCTGGCCGGGCCGTGGTTCACCGGCACACCCCGTTCGTCATCCGACTGAAAGACCGCACTGCCGCCGACTCCACCGTGACCGGCGTGCGGGTCGGCATCGACCCCGGCTCCAAGCACACCGGTCTAGCCGTGTTCACCGAGCATGGCGGGAGTCGTACCGGCGTGTACTCGCTCCAGCTCGGCCACCGGGGCGGGCAGATCCGCGACAAGCTCGCCTCGCGGGCTGCACTGCGCCGGGGGCGCCGTTCTCGGAATCTGCGCTATCGCGCCCCCCGGTTCCTTAACCGGGGCAAGCCGGAGGGGCGGCTCTCGCCGTCCCTGCTGCACCGCGTCAACGGCACCGTGTCATGGGTGTCGCGACTCACCCGCTGGGCGCCCGTCACCGCTATCTGTGTGGAGCGGGTCGCGTTCGACACTCACGCCTTGTCGGCGGGCAGGCCCCTTGAAGGAGTGGAGTACCAGCAGGGCACCCTCGCCGGGTATGAGGTGCGGGAGTATCTGCTTGCCAAGTGGGGCCGCAGGTGCGCCTACTGCGGCACCTCCAGCGTGCCGTTGAACATCGACCACATTCACCCCCGCTCCCGGGGCGGCTCAGACCGCGTCTCAAACCTGACCCTGGCCTGCATCACGTGCAACCAGGCCAAGAACGCAACACCGATCGAGGAGTTCCTTAAGACCAAGCCCGCGCTCCTGGCGAAGATCCTCAGACAGGCGAAGGCGCCGTTGCGGGACGCTGCGGCGGTCAACTCGACCAGGTGGGGGCTGTGGCGGGCGCTGGAAACGATCGGGCTGCCGGTCGCCACCAGTTCGGGCGGGCGTACGAAGTGGAACCGATCCCGCACCGGCGCGCCGAAGTCGCACACTCTGGACGCGCTACACGTCGGCGAGTTGGAGAACGTCACCAGCTGGCCTTCCGTCGTCTTGGCGGTGAAGGCGACCGGTCGCGGGATGTACTGCCGGACCCGCACCGACGCCTACGGCTTTCCTCGACTGCGGCTACCCCGAACCAAGACCGTGCGCGGCTTTCAGACCGGAGACCTGGTCCGGGCGAACGTCCCGACGGGCAAGAAGGCCGGGGTTCACGCTGGGCGGGTCGCGGTCCGCGCAACCGGCAGTTTCAACGTCGCCACCCGGCACGGCACTGTGCAGGGCATCCACCACCGCCACGTCCGCCTGCTCCAGAGAGCCGACGGCTACGGCTACGCAACCCATTCAGAAGCGCGGCACAGCGCCGCGTCTCCTCCCCCGCCTGAGGGCGGGGGTATCCACGCTGGAGGTAATTGATGAAAGAGCCCAAGCAACAGCGCATCCCGCATCCGCAACGCAACGGCCAAGGCGGCACCGACACCGGTCCCCGGAACATCGAGCTGGACCTGCAGAATCCCGACATGCTCACGCCGCCGGAGACCGACCACGGCACCGTGCCCAACATGAAGTTCTCCTTCTCCATGGCGCACACCCGGCTCGAAGAAGGCGGCTGGACCCGCGAGATCACCCAGCGGGAGTTGCCGATCGCCACCACGCTGGCCGGTGTGGACATGAAGCTCAACCCGGGCGCCTACCGCGAGCTGCACTGGCACAAGGAGGCCGAATGGGCATACGTACTTGAGGGAAGTTGCCGGATCGGCGCGGTAGATCAGGAGGGCCGCAACTTCCTGGACGACGTGCGCAAGGGCGACCTGTGGTTCTTCCCCAAGGGCATCCCGCACTACATCCAGGCGCTGGACGAAGGGGTGGAGTTCCTGCTGGTCTTCGACGACGGCCAGTTCTCGGAGAACTCGACCTTCATGATGAGCGATTTCTTCTCACACACCCCCAAGAGCGTCCTGGCGAAGAACTTCGGCTGGACACCGGACCAGATGGCCAACATGCCGGAGAAGGAGAAGTACATCTTCAAGGGCCAGGTGCCGCCCCCCTTGGAATCCGACCGGATCATCAGCCCCACCGGCGACGTGCCCAACTGGTTCTCCCATCGGATGCTCGCGCAGGAGCCGCAGCGGTTCTCCGGCGGGACCGTACGGATCGTCGACTCCACCACCTTCAAGGCGTCCAGCACCATCTCCGCCGCGCTGGTGGAGATCCAGCCGGGCGGCATGCGCGAACTGCACTGGCACCCGACCGACGACGAGTGGCAGTACTACATCTCCGGTTTCGGGCGGATGGGCGTGTTCGCCAGCTCAGGCCTGGCTCGTACGTTCGACTTCCGCGCGGGGGACGTTGGGTATGTGCCGTTCGCGTACGGCCACTATGTCGAGAACCTGGGGAATGAGCCGCTGGTCTTCCTGGAAATGTTCCGCAACCCGCGGTTCGAGGACATCTCGGCCACGCAGTGGATGGCCAACCTGCCGCCCCAGGTCAGCGCGGACACGATCAACATGCCCCGGTCGATGATCGAGGCGCTGCCGAAGGACAAGCGTCCGGTCGTCTCCCTGAACCGCTGACCAGTCCCCCGGGCCGCGTACGGATCCAGCGGCCCGGGGTTCCGCGTTCAGGTCAGGAGCCCAGTGGCGTACATGAGGAGCATTCCGGTGAGGATGCCGGTGATGCTGACGGGATGCAGGAGCCGTCCCCCGCCGTCGCGTACGGACGGGGCGAGCTGCAAAATGACCTGCGCGATCGCGCCGACGCCGAGACCGAGCAGCAGTGCGGCGAGCGCGGGTTGAGTCGTGGCGGCGCCGAGCCAGGCGCCGAGGATGGCGGGGCCGCCGGCGACGAGCCCCAGGAGGATCAGCCGGAACGGTGAGGTGCGCTCGTCACTGACGGGTGCGACGATGGCGAGGCCCTCGGTGGTGTTGTGGATCGCGAAGCCCGCGACCAGCGTCGCGCCCAGGGCGAGCGCGCCGACGGCGTAGGCCGAGCCGATCGCGAGTCCTTCGCCGAGGTTGTGCAGGCCGATGCCGACGGACACGAGCAGCGACAGGCGATAACCGCCTGTTTGTCCGGGTCGTGCGGCCATCCAGTTCTGCACGCCGGACAGCACCAGGTAGGCGGCGATGGCACCGATCCCGACAAGTCCGGCGCCGCCGAGCGCGCCCGCACCGGCGTTGGCGACCTCCATTCCTTCGAGTGCCGCGTCGATCGCCAGCCAGGCGAGCAGCCCGATGGTCAGCGCCATCAGGGCCCGGATCCAGCCCGGAGGCACCCGCCGCAGCCAGGGGAGCCAGAGCATTCCTATGGCTACGGGGATTACACCGACATATGTCCCCAAGAGCGCCATCAGGCCGATAAATCCGGACGGGTCCGGTGTCAGGACGGCCACGGGGATCTCGTGGGCGACGATTCCGCCGGTGGAGGTGAGAAGCGCCACCTCGTAGGCCTCGCCGTCGACCCACGGAAAGGTGATCCGCACGTTGGCCGAGCCGAGGCGGCCGATCTCCGGTTCGCTTATTCGGAAGTCGGCGAACGCGTCATTGACCGCGACCTGGGCGAGCGTGACCGGATCGGGGCCCGCGTTGCGCACGACCAATTCGATGGAACCCACGCCGAGTATCGTCCGCTCCACGACGAGTTCCTCGGCCGGAGGACCGTTGCGCGCGGTCAGGCCAGGGCCGCCGAGTACGGCGAAGCCCACCACCGCCATGGCGATGACGCACAGCGGCAGGAGTCCGAGCACCCATGTGTTCAGGCGGCTCTCCATATCACCCACTCTTTTCGCAGGCGGGGCCACAGCCGGCCTCGAAGAAGCCCATCCAGCCGAGTTCGGCGAACTCCGACTGGTGTGCGTGGAACATGAAGCGGCCTTCGCGGGGGAACGTGATTTCGAGGATTCCGCGCTGGCCCTGGCACAACATCACCGTGTCGGTGTGCTCCGCCGGGCTCATGGACGTGCCCGTGGGATACCAGTCGAAGAAGTTTCCGTGGACGTGGAAGGAGTTGACGAGGTCGTATTCGAGGACGTTGACCAGGTAGATCCGTACCAGCTCGCCGACGGTCACCCGCACCGGGTCGCTCATGTAGACGAAGGGGATGGTGTTGACCGCGTACAGCTCGTTCGCGCGGTCGAAATTGGTGTCGAAGCCGTTCATGACCATCACGAGTTCGTCGGCCTCGGCGCGTGCTTCCTTCGGGTCGATGAGGAAGACGCCGTATAAGCCCTTGGCGATGTGGTGGGCGAGCGGGGTCACGTGGCAGTGGTACAGGTGCAGGCCGAACGGCTCGGCGTCGAACTCGTATACCGTCTGGCCGCCCGGCTGGACCAGGCCCGGGCCTATTCCCGCGGTTCCGTCGACCTGGGCCGCGTGCAGGCCGTGAAAGTGAATCGTGTGCGCGTGTGCCGAATGGTTGACCAGGGTGATTCGCAGGCGCTCACCTTCGGTCGCACGAAGGGTGGGCCCGGGAATCCTGCCATTGTAGGTCCAGGCGGGGAAGGTGACTCCGGGAGCCACCTCGATTTCTTTTTCCCGGGCCACCAGGGTCCATTCCCGAAGTGTTCTCCCGTCCGCGAGGAGAGACGTTTTTCCCCGATCGAAATCCCGGATTAGCGTCGTTGGGTGAAACCCGTTCTTGCCGTTGTCCACATGGGTCCCGGACCGGAAGCCGGCGTGCGCGGACCCTGCGGTGTGTGCCGGACCGTGCTGGTGGTCACCTTGATCGGAGGAGGGGATCGCCGGTCTTCCGGTCAGGTGCGCCACCGCGGCACCGACGGAGGGAACCAGTGCGACAATTGCGCTACGTCGAGAGATGTCTGACACACGAAACACGGTAAGTGGCCAAGGCCGCTATTTCAATGCACAAATTAGATCCACGTTTGCCCGATTATGCCGACATAAATCGGGATTCGTTCGCGAAGGGATCAGGCGCCAATTCCCACTGGCACAGCATGCGATTCAACAAATCCGCGAATATCCCATTTAGCACCGACACGGGCTGAGCTGCGGGTCCTCCAACTGCCGCCAGGCTGGACGATCCCGGTGGGTCGCCCTAACGAAGCGGCAGCCGCATCGCCGTGGTTCTCCCACCCACCCTCCCTTTTGTTTCTCCTCGGGCTCCGCCCGACCCCGCCATCACCGTGGTCGCCC
>NZ_BLAF01000082.1 GCF_009687885.1 Acrocarpospora pleiomorpha | reverse complement strand
CCCTTTGGGACGCTCGCGCTCGGCCCGAACCTCCCGCATTCGCGGGATCGGCAGGGGTTCCCCATGCAGCCGTTCACGGACGCGCTCGCGCTCGGTCTGAGGCTTCGTGTTCGTGGAAGTTGGTGGAGTTCTCGCCTCGCTGTCGTCGCAGACGTACGCGTCCGGCCCACGTCCTGGAGGCGAGTTCGGGTCAGCCGGCTTGGCCGCTGGGTAAGTAGAGCTTGGAGCCTGGGCGGATCAGTGGGTCGGGGAGGCCGTTGAGGTTCATGATCTGGCGGACCATTGGGCCGGGGTCGTTGCCTTCGCTCACGGCGGTGGCGATCTCCCAGAGGGTGTCGCCCTCCTGGACGGTGACCCAGGGGAGTCCGGAGTGGTCGGGGCGGCCGGTCGAGGCGGTGACGGCGGCGCGCGTGCCGTACCAGAGGACGAGGAGGGTGAGGGCGGCGACGAAGGTGATGAGGACGATGCGTCCCCGGCGGGTGAGGCGCACGGGGGGACTGGGGTATCGGACTTTGGGGACCGGATCGGGACGCATGGACGGTTTTGTGGCTTGCATCGTTACCTCCAGCCACCGAGGAAGATCAAAACTTGGAAGAAAGATCGCGGAATCGAACACGGTGTCGATCGAACTCCCGTACGATGTTGTACACCACGGGACCGACGTTTTCGAGGACTATCGAACAATTGTTTGATAATGATCTTGAATCGCGGTACCGTCGCTCTGAGCGACATTGGGAATACGGATTGGGAGGTGCCCGGGTGAACAGCGACGGTCTGGTGAGCCAGCACGACGAGAGCGTGAGCGACCTGGCGGTGCGCCGGCGGGACTCGCTCGGCCTCACCCCTCGGCAGCGCAAGATCCTTGAGGTGATCCGCGATTCCGTTCAGCAGCGGGGCTATCCACCGTCGATGCGCGAGATCGGCGAGGCCGTTCAGCTGACCAGCACATCCAGCGTGTCGCATCAGCTCACCGCCCTTCAGCGCAAGGGCTACCTGCGCCGGGACCCGCATCGCCCGCGGGCGCTGGAAGTGCGCCTCCCGGGTGAGCCTGTGCTGTGGGTCGACCCGGACGCGGCTGAGGAGGATTCGGGCTTCAATCGCCCGACCGCCGCCTACGTGCCGCTGGTCGGCCGGATCGCGGCCGGTGGCCCGATTCTCGCCGAGCAGAGCATTGAGGATGTCTTCGCGCTGCCGAAGCAGCTCGTCGGCGAAGGCACCCTGTTCCTGCTCCAGGTCAGCGGCGATTCGATGATCGATGTCGCCATCGCCGACGGTGACTGGGTCGTGGTCCGCCAGCAGCCGGTCGCCGACAACGGCGACATCGTGGCCGCCATGATCGACGGCGAGGCCACGGTGAAGACGTTCAAGCGCAAGGACAACCACGTCTGGCTGGTCCCCCACAACGCCAACTACGAGCCCATCCCCGGCGACGAGGCCACCGTCCTCGGCAAGGTCACGGCCGTCCTGCGCAAGCTGTAACACCAAGCGGCGCCGCTCGGCCAGGGACTCGTCCCGTTGGCCATTGAGGCAGGGCCGTTGAGACAGGCCCACGTGCCCATAACGGCGAACCACTCAGCCCTGGCTGTCTTAGCAGCCGGGGCTGTGGCTTGTTTGGGGTGCTGTGGCCGCGCGGCTTGATCACGTAAACGGCGAGCCGGTGTCAGCAATGGCATCGCTCGAGTGGCCCTGTCACACGGCTTGATCAATTGGAACGGCACGCCGAAGCCGATGAATTGGCGACCCCGTTCGGGGGTGGTGACCCCTTTCGGGCGGTGCGTCCGCGCGAGTTGACCAGCCAAGGCGGTGTGCCAATGCCAGCGAGACAGCAGCGTCGCCCAGCGCAATCCAGCCTCACCAATTGATCAACCAAAGCGGCGCGCCCAAGCCAGCGAACCGGCGACCTCGTTCGGGGCAGTGACCTCGTTTGGGGCCGGTGCGTCCGCGCGAGTTGATCAACCAAGGCGGTGCACCGATGCCAGCGAGACAGCAGCGTCGCCCAGCGCAATCCAGCCTCACCAATTGATCAACTGAAACGGCGTGCCCAAGCCAGCGAAGGGGTGATCGCGTTTGGGGTGATGTAGCCGTGCGGCTTTGGGAGCGCGGTCTGTTGGTGGGGGCGGCCGACGTGATCGTTACCCGGTATTCATAATAGTGTGCCCGTTTATGGGGAAATATCCTGAATTGTGAGGCGGAGACTTGATGAGTTGAGCTTGGCTGATGTTGCTGGTCGGGATGGGCTCAAATGGGCGCAGGTCGCGGCGGGGGTGATTCCGGCCTGGGTCGCGGACATGGATTTTCCGCCGCCTGAGGCTGTGCGGGAAGCCGTGTTGCGGAGGGTGGACACCGATCTGGGCTATCCCGGCTGGCTGGACGACTCGACCGTAGGACCGCTGGCGGAGGCGTTCGCCGAGCGGATGGAGAGCCGGTACGACTTCCGTCCGGATCCGGGCCTGGTGCGGTCGTTCACGAATCTGAACCAGATTCTGCAGATCGTCCTGCATCTCATGACCGAGCCAGGGGACAGCGTGCTGGTGCACACCCCGACCTACAACGCGTTCCTGGACACCCTGCGGGCCATGGACCGGCGGCCGGTTCCGCTGGAGCTGATCGCCGACGGCGAGACCTGGCACTTCGAGCGACCGGCGGACGCTGGCGGGGCCAAGGTGCTGCTGCTGGTCAATCCGCACAATCCAACGGGGCATTGTTTCACCCGAGCCGACCTGCAGGACCTGGCCGAACTCGCCGAACGGCACGACATGATCGTCATCGCCGATGAGGTCCACGCCGATCTGGCATTCGCGCCGGATGCACACATCTCCTTCGGGACCCTGCTGCCGCATCGGACGATCACGATCACCTCGGCCAGCAAGGCGTTCAACATGGGCGGCGTGCACTGCGCCGTGGCCCATCTCGGACACCCAGGAGTCAGGGCAGCCCTCCAAGCACAGCCACCCCACCTGTACGGCGCCGCCAGCGTGCTCGCCGTCGAAGCCACGGTCGCCGCCTGGCGGCATGGAGACGCGTGGCTGGCCGAGGTCATGGCGATCCTCGACCGCAACCGTAAGCTGATCGCCAAACGCATCCCCCCGCACGTCCGCTACCAGATCCCGGCCGCCACCTACCTGGGCTGGCTCGACTTCGGCATCCCCAACGCCGCCGAACACCTGGAAAGCCGAGCCGGGGTCCGTTTGAACCCCGGCCCGATATTCGGCGCTCCAGATGGTTTCGCCCGCCTGAACTTCGGCACCTCGGGCCCGATCCTGGAGGAAATGCTCACCAAGATCTCGGCTGCGGTTCCCTCCCCGTAAGAGCGCCCAGCAGAACGAGCGGGTCGGCTTACTCACCGCTATCCGGCGCCGTTCACGCAGGTGGTAGTTCTCGCCGCACCGGCGCCAAGACCGGCAACGGTATCCGGGCCGGGAGTCCATCCCGGCCCGGATCCCACTGCGAGGTCATCAATTCGTCAGCTTCGGCGTGCTGCTCCAGTTGATCAAGCCGTGCGGCTGGACCGCCTCGGACGGTGCCGCTGCGTTACGGGAAGGTGAGGATCATGGCGTTGAAGGTTCCCAGGGTGTCCGTGATCGGGGCGTACCAGATCACGCTGGAGCACTGCCGGGGCTGGCCCGAGGCGCTTGGCTGGTGTGCCGAGGTTGTCGCCGCCCGAGATGGTGCCCTTTGCGATGACGTGCGGCTGGCGTCGCCCGGGGGGCGCAGGCGGCTTGGCGAATCCCATAGAGACACCCCCGTCACATGGCGAGGGCCGGGACTCAGCCCGGCCCTCGCGTTTCCCTAGAGATCAGGGAGAGGTGCAGGTGTAGCCCGACGGGAGGGCGGAGTCGTTGTTGGGGCGGCTGGCCTGGAAGCCGAAGTTGGTGCTGCCGTTGGCTGCCAGGGTGCCGTTGGAGGAGGTGTTCTTGGCGGTGACGGTCTGGCCGCTGACGGTGATGACCGCGTTCCAGAAGCCGGTGATCGTGTGTCCGGCCGGGAGGGTGAAGGTCACCGTCCAGCCGGTGATTCCCGAGGTGCCGGTGTTGGTGACGTTGATCGGCTGGATGACGTAGCCGTTCTGCCAGGCGCTCTGGGTGGTGGCCGCGACCGAGCACCCGCCGGTGCCGGTGCCGGTGGTGGTCACGGTCACCGTGTTGGAGACCGCGGACTGGTTGCCCGCACCGTCACGGGCCCGGACCTGGAACCGGTAGGTGGTGGAAGCGGACAGCCCGGTGGCCGCGAACGACGGCGTCGTGGAAGTGCCGACGACGGCGAAGGTGCCACCAGAAGCGCCAGGGGCTCGAAGGATGTCGTACCCGGCCAAACCGCTGCCACCGGTGTCGGTGGAGGCGGTCCACGCCAGCTGAGTCCCGGTCGAGGTCGTTCCGGAAGCCGCCAGACCGGCAGGTGTGCTCGGCGGGGTGGTGTCGGTGGCTGCTGTAGTCGTCACGGTCACCGTGTTGGAGACCGCGGACTGGTTGCCCGCACCATCACGGGCCCGGACCTGGAACCGGTACGTCGTACCAGCCGTAAGACCGGTGGCCGCGAAGGAGGCGGTCGTCGAGGTGCCGACGACGGCGAAGGTGCCACCGGAAGCGCCAGGCGCCCGAAGGATGTCGTATCCGGCCAAACCGCTGCCACCGGTGTCAGTGGACGCGGTCCACGCCAGCTGAGTCCCGGTCGAGGTCGTCGCAGAAGCCGCCAGACCGGCGGGAGTGCTCGGCGGAGTGGTGTCGGTGGCTGCTGTGGTCGTCACGGTCACCGTGTTGGAGACCGCGGACTGGTTGCCCGCACCATCACGGGCCCGAACCTGGAACCGGTACGTCGTACCAGCCGTAAGGCCAGTCGCCGCGAAGGACGCCGTCGTCGAATCGCCGACCACGGCGAACGTGCCGCCAGTAGTGCCAGGCGCCCGAAGGATGTCGTACCCAGCCAGACCGCTACCGCCGGTGTCAGTGGACGCGGTCCACGCCAGTTGGGTTCCTGTGGACGTCGTCCCCGAAGCTGCCAGACCAGCAGGTGTGCTCGGCGGGGTCGTGTCCGTCGGGTTAGGGGAGGATCCCGGCGGAACCGGGGCAATCAGGTACGGCTGGAGGATGTTCTGCTTGGCGGTCTGCACCGTCACCCAGTCGTCCATCACGATTCCTCCGGTGTCCCCCGAGTTCGGGTTCCACGACCAGTACGTGAACGACATCCCGTTCACTCCGGTCCCGGTGTATTTCATCAGCTCGGTCAGCCAGATCCGGTCCACGTTGCTGGCCAGCGTGCTGCCGAACTCGCCCATCATGATCGGCGCGATGTTCTGCTTGTGGATGTATCCGAAGTACTTGTCCCAGATGGCCGGCATATTGGCCGGGTACGTCGGGTCGCTGAACCACGACTGGTTGAACACCGAGGTCGCGTACTCGTGCGGCGAGTAAACCAGCCGGTTGGCCACGTTCAGCCGGACCGGGAACTCCCCTGCCTTGGTCAGGTTGCCGCCCCACCAGCCGCAGTCCTCGTCATTGCTGGGGTCGTTGTCCCACACGTTGGACAGACCGCCGCTGGGGCAGCTGACACCCTCGACGAAGATCAGCCAGTTCGGCTGGACCGCGAGGATGGCGTTGCCGGCGCGTTCCGCCGCCAGCCGCCAGTCCCGAGCCTCCACGCCGCAGCCCCAGCAGGAGCCGGTCGCGTTCGGGTTGGTGCCCTCGGCGTGCGGCTCATTGTGCAGGTCGGCGCCGATGACGGTGGTGTTACCCGCGTACCGCTGGGCCAGCATCCGCCAGTTGGCGATCCAGGTGCTCTCCGGCACGGCGGCGGTGTACCAGAGCGCCGACTGCCCGGCGGCGGCGGGCCGGTGCCGGTCCAGGATGATCCGCATGCCCTTGGTCCCGGCGTACTCGATCACCCTGTCCAGGATCTGGAGGGGTGAGAGGCCGATGAGGTCGGGGTTGGTGAAGTCGTTGATGCCGGTCGCGACCGCGCCCGCCTTGAGCGCGTCATCGGAGTACGGCACCCGGATGGTGTTGTACCCGAGCTGCGCCATGTGGTCGATCTGGGACTTCCAGGTCACACTGGCCCAAAGGCCGTGAAACGTCTTATTGTCGGTTTCCATCCCAAACCAGTTGATTCCGGTAATTCGGACCGTCGCACCTGTAGCGTCGACGATCTTGTTGCCGGAGGTGTGCAGGTATCCGGTTCCGGTCCCGGCCGCGTTGGCCGGGGAGCTGGTCGCGACGAGCATCGCCGCCACCATCCCCGCGCTGACGGCGATGGACCCCAGGACTCTGCCGAGTCTTGAAGTGGTGAAATATCTGGACAAGGTAGACCGCCCTCCACCCTGGGGGCGGCCGCCATGAGCCTATGGTCAGCGCGCACCCCAAGAACCGCCGCTCGACCGAGCGGCGGTGGTCGCGGCATGCCCTGACCGCACGCCAATATTCAACATGTGTGGCTCGCCGCAATTTTGAGCGCCGGGCGACACCACGGTCAATGTCCCAGGACGGCGGTCAATGTCCCGGCGCGGCGGGCGGACCCTCCACGCCGGGACGCGACCTCACGGGACGATGTTCACCAGCTTCGGCGCACGCACGATGACCTTGCGCGGAGCCCCGGACAGGTACGGCCGGACCTTGTCGGACTCCAGGGCCAGCACCTCCAGGTCAGCGTCCGAAATGTCCGGTGAAACTTCCAGCCGGTCCCGGACCTTGCCCGCCACCTGCACCACGCACGTCACCGAGTCCAGCACCAGCAGCGCCGGGTCGGCGGCCGGCCAGCCGGCCAGCGCCACCGACGGCTGGTGCCCCAGCCGCTCCCAGCCTTCCTCCGCCACGTACGGCGCGACCAGCGACAGCATGATCGCCAGCGTCTCGGCGGCCTCCCGGACGGCCGGGTCGGCGGCGCCGGGCCCGGAGTCGATGGCCTTGCGCGTGGCCGAGGTCAGCTCCATCATCCGCGCCACGGCGACGTTGAACCGGTTGCTCTCGACCAGCCGGGTGACCTCGTCCAGGGTGCGATGGGTGACCTTGCGCAGCGCCAGGTCGCCGGTGGCCGGGTCGACGCCGGGCGCGCTGGACACCTCGGTCATCACCCGGAACGCGCGCGCCAGGAACTTCTGCGACGCGAACGGGGACACATCCGCCCAGTCGATGTCGTCCTCGGGCGGCCCGGCGAACACCATGGTCAGCCGGACGGCGTCCACCCCGTACGCGTCGATCTGCTGCCCCAGGTCCACGCCGTTGCCCAGGTTCTTGGACATGGCCTTGCCCTCGTTGATGACCTGGCCCTGGTTCAGCAGCCGCAGGAACGGCTCGACGAAGTCGACCATGCCCATGTCGTGCAGCACCTTGGTGAAGAACCGGCTGTACAGCAGGTGCAGCACGGCATGCTCGACCCCGCCCACGTACTGGTCGATCGGCCCCCACTTGCGGACCCGCTCCACATCGAAGGGCCCGTCCTCGTACGTCGGATCCACGTACCGCAGGAAATACCACGACGAGTCGACGAAGGTGTCCATCGTGTCGGTGTCACGCTTGGCGGGACCCGCGCACTTGGGGCAGGGCACGTTCACCCAGTCGGTGGCCGAGGCCAGCGGCGACACCCCGCGCGGAGCCAGGGCTTCGCCGCGCAGATCCGGCAGCGTCACCGGCAACTGCTCGTCCGGTACGGGCACCTCGCCGCAGTCGGGGCAGTGGATGATCGGGATCGGCGTCCCCCAGAACCGCTGCCGGGACAGCAGCCAGTCGCGCAGCCGGTAGTTGACGGTGGCCCGGCCGGTGCCGTGCCCCTCCAGGATCTCGATGATTCGGGCGATCGCCTCCGCCTTGGCCAGGCCGTCCAGCGGCCCGGAGTTGACCAGCGTGCCCTCGCCTGGGGTGGCGATCCCGGTCTCGCCCGGGTCGGCCATGCCGGTGTGCACGACGACCCGGACCGGCAGCTCGAACTTGCGGGCGAAGTCCAGGTCGCGCTGGTCGTGCGCGGGCACCGCCATGATCGCGCCATGCCCGTAGTCGGCCAGCACGTAGTCGGCCGCCCAGACCGGGATGCGCTCCCCGTTGACCGGGTTGATCGCGTGCACGCCCAGGAAGACGCCGGTCTTCTCCTTGTCGGTGGCCAGCCGCTCGATATCGGTCAGCTTGGCCACCTCCGCGCGGTACGCCTCCAGCGCGCCCAGTTCCTCCGGAGCGCAGATCTCGGCGGCCAGCGGCGCGTCCGCGGCGACCACGAAGAAGGTGGCGCCGAACAGCGTGTCCGGGCGGGTGGTGTAGACGGTGACGGGCTCGTCCCGGCCCTCGACCTGGAATCGCACGTCCGCGCCGGTGGAGCGGCCGATCCAGTTCCGCTGCATGGTCAGCACCCGCTCGGGCCAGCCGCCCTCCAGCTGCGCCATGTCGTCCAGCAGCCGGTCCGCGTAGTCAGTGATCTTGAAGTACCACTGGGTCAGCTCGCGCCGCACCACCGTCGCGCCGCAGCGCTCGCACTTGCCCTGGACGACCTGCTCGTTGGCCAGCACCGTCTGGTCGTTCGGGCACCAGTTGACCAGGCCGCCCTTGCGGTAGGCCAGGCCGCGCTCGAAGAACCGGTTGAACAGCCACTGGTTCCAGCGGAAGTACTCGGGGTCGCTGGTGTGCAGGCGGCGGGTCCAGTCGAAGGAGATGCCATACCGCTTGAAGGAGTTGGCCTGGGTCTCGATGTTGGCGTAGGTCCACTCGGCCGGGTGCGCGTTGCGCTTGATCGCCGCGTTCTCGGCGGGCAGGCCGAAGGAGTCCCACCCGATCGGGTGCAGGACGTTGTAACCCTTCTGGAACCAGTAGCGGGCGACCACGTCCGCGATCGCGAACACCTCGCCGTGGCCCATGTGCAGGTCGCCGGAGGGGTACGGGAACATGTCGAGCATGTACTTACGCGGCCGGGGGTCGGCCGGGTCCTCGCTCGCGGCGTAGGGCTTCAGTTCCTCCCAGCGCGGCTGCCACTTGGCCTGCAGCGCCTGCGGGTCGTACACCTGCTCATCCACGGTTCACTCCTGATTTATCGCCACCTGCCCATAAGAAAACCCCCCGGCCTACAGCACGAGGGGCAGCCGCATCGAGGCTTGAGATCAGCTCACTCGATGCGGCCCGGTAAGAAGCAGGGTCTCCGCACGCATAACCCAAGCCTAGCGCAGTCCGCAACTGGATGACCGACGTTATCGGACGAGAGAGCGGATCTTACACGCGGAGTCAACTGCCGATACCCGATGGTGATAGATCCGTTGTGACCGCTGGTGTCCCTTTCCTTTACCCTCATCTCGTGGCGAACTCAGTCGAGCCGGGATCGGGCCCGGAATTCCGGCAAACGGATCTTCCGATGCAGGATCCACCGACCGACCCCACGGGCGAGCAGTTCCGCGGGGCATTCTCGAGTTTCGCTGCGGTACCCCCCGGGTCGCATGAGATCATGCCAGGCGCCCCCAATTCGGGCATGAACTCGGGAGGTCCCATGCCCTCGGAGCACGACGAGTCGCAGCGAGCCGCTGCTCGTGGCGGCTGGCCGGAGGTTCCCCCGGCTTGGCCCGAGGTCCCCCCGGCCTCCGGGCCCACCCCGCCGGGCCGCTCATTCGAGCCCCCGCCCGCCGACCCGTACGGCCAGCGAACGTACCGGACGGGCGAGCACCCGGTCCTCCCGCCCCCGCTCAACGACTACGACCAGCAGCCCCGGGTGGGCCGCGGCGGCACCGACCCCTTCGGCAGACCGCTCTACCGCGACCCGCAGCCCGGCCAGCCGCCGATGGACCCGCAGCCACCCCGCGACTTCCAGTTCCGCGAGCCCCAGCCGCGTGACCCTCGCGAACAGCAGTTCCGCGAACCCCAGCCGTATGATCCCCGCGAACAGCAATTCCGGGAACCCCAGCCGTATGACCCCCGCGAACATCAGTTCCGCGAACCGCGTGACCCCCGCGAGCAGTTCCGCGATCAGCCGCCGCACGTCACCCAGTTCCCGGAGCCGCAGCCGCGCGACCCCCAGTTCCGCGACCCGCAGCAACAGGACCGCCACCCCCGTGAGGCATGGCAGCGAGAGCCTGAGCACCCGGCCCCCGAGCCCTTCTCCACAGGCCCCTTCGGCGCGCCCACGCTCGGCCAGCCTGGCGGGCTACCCGGTCAGCCCGGGCAACACCTACAGCCCGGTGCCCCCGGTCTGCCTGGCCAGCCCGGACAACACGGACAGCCGGGCCAGTTCGAGCAGCCCGGCCAGTACGAGCAGGCTCCGCCCCGCCACGGCAACCGCCCGCCCGAGCCCCAGCAGCAACCCGGCCCCCGCGACCCCCAGACGTTCGGCATGGTCACCCCACAGGCGTTCGGAACCGGCGAAACCCCCCTCTACCGAGCGGACGCCTCCGCCCCACCGCAAGCCGCCCCACCCCAGCAGGCACCCTCCTTCACGGGCCCGCAAACCGGCGAACACGGCGTCCCCCAGTTCCCGATGACCGGCCAGCGCCCCCCACAGCCACCCCAGCAACACCAGCACCCGCAGGGCGACGACCAGTACAAGCCGTTCGTCACCGCCGGCCAGATCAGCGGCCCGAAGACCCCTCCCGCCCACCGCCAGCAGGAACTCTGGAACAACGTCTTCGGCGAGAACTACCAGGCCATCGAGGAGTACGAGGATGAGGAGCGCGGCCGCCCCATCTGGCTGTTCGCCCTCGCCGGTTCCGTCCTGATCGCGCTGATCGGGGCCCTGCTGTGGGCGTTCCTCGCGGGCCCGCTGGCCAGCAGCGGCGACGCCTCCCCCAGCGAGCCCTCCCCGTCGCCGTCGAAGGCGTCCGCGTCCAACGCCACCCAGCCCCAGGCCGCGGGCCTGCTGGAGTATGAGGGCACCCCGTCCCCCGTACAGGGCAGGATCGCCGACAGCGAATCGCGTGTCTCGATCCCGAAGCTCGGCGGCCAGTGGAAGACGGACGTGGACCAGCAGAAGAACCTGGCCACCTACGGCTACGTCACCCGGCAGTTCGTCAGCGCGGGCCTGACCACGAAGGGCAAGCCGCAGTTCGCCCAGGTCATGTCCGGCCCGCTGGGGCAGGACCTGGCCTCCAAGTATACGACCACCGACGATCTGCGCCCGGTGCTGAGCGCGGTGGTCTTCAAGGCCAGGCAGAACCTGTTCCCCAAGGGCAACAAGGTGTCCAAGGTCGGGCAGCAGAAGCTGCGCGGCGGGATCGGCCAGCTCGCCGCCTACGAGGTGAGCGACGACGGCGGGAAGACGCTGGTGGTGGTCGCCGCGGTGAACACCGGCGCGCCGCTGCCGTCGATCGTCTACATGCAGGTGCCCGACATCAAGGACGACCTGCTCCCCGACGTGGGCACCGTGTTCAAGTCCATCAAGGTCGCGAACTCTAATTAACCAGAAACCCGTCCCATAGACAGCCGCATAGCCGCCGACCAAGCTATTCACCGCTGCGGCTGTCCAGATCACGACTTTCTAATTAATAGAACGTGCAGTCCATGTGCTTGATCCCGTTGATGAAGCTGGAGAAGAGCCGCTCCGGCGGCCCGGCCTCGATCTGCGGGACCCGGCGCAGCAGCTCGCGGAACATGACCGTGATCTCGCGCCGGGCCAGGTGAGCCCCGAGGCAGAAGTGCGGCCCGGGCCCGCCGAACCCGACGTGCGGGTTGGGGCTGCGGCCGATGTCGAACCGGTCCGGCTCGGCGAACACCCGATCGTCCCGGTTGGCCGACCAGTAGTACATGACGACCTTCTCGCCCGTCCGGTAGAGGTTGCCGTTCATGACGTGGTCGCGCGTCACCTTGCGCCGCATGTAGTTGACGGGCGCCGCCAGCCGGACGATCTCCTCGACCGCGCCGGCGGCCCGGCCGTCCACGTCTTCGAGCCAGAGCGCCTTCTGGTCGGGGTTGGCCGTGAGCAGGCGTAAGCCGTGCGAGATGGCGTTCCGGGTGGTCTCGTTACCCGCCACCACGAGCAGGATGAAGAACGAGCCGAGCTCCTGCGCGGTCAGCTGCTCGCCGTCGATGTTGGCGTTGACCAGGGCGGAGATGAGGTCGTCGGTGGGCGTGCCGAGACGGTGCGCGGCCAGGTCCTGGACCAGCTGCTGGAGTTCCATCCCGGCGGTGAGCAACGATGTGGCGATGGCCGCAGGGTCGCTGACGTATTCGGGGTCGGAGGCGCCGAGGATGACGTTCGAGCGGTCGAAGACGAAGCGGTAGTCGCTCTCCGGGATGCCCATCATGTCGCAGATGATCTTCAAGGGCAGCCGGGCGGCCACTTCGGTGACGAAGTCGCAGCCGGAGCCGGTGGCGATGAGATCGTCCACGATCTGACCGGCGGCCGTCTCCACGTCCGCCTCGAACTGCTTGATCATCTTGGGCGTGAAGGCGCGGGAGACGATACGCCGGAGCCGGGCGTGCCGGGGATCGTCCATGCTGATCATGGAGCCGAAGTACTCGATGAACTCGGCCGGCATGTCCACGATGTTGGTCGCGCCGCCGGCCCCCGAGCAGAAGACGTCCGGGTTCCGGCTGGCCTCCAGGATGTCGGCGTGCCGCACCAGCGCGTGGTAGCCCACCCCCGGCGGGGCGAAGGAGACCTCGGGCTCGGCGAAGAACGCGGGCGTGTCCAGGTCGCGGAGCAGCCGGAACGCGTGCTCCCGCTCAGCCATGGGACGACCCCAGAAGTCCCAGTCGGACAGGTTGATGTCAGTTACCGATGTTATCGGCGCGCGCTCAACCGGCGAAGTCGTCATACGGCCACCCCTCCAGAATGACGTTCTGTTACATCCTGCCACAGGTGGCCGCGGCACGGCGGTCGATCACCAGGCGTAGTCCACGTGTTTGACCCCGTTGACGAAGTTGGACAGCAGGTAGTCGGGCTCCCCCACGGTACGGATCTGCGGATGCCGGGTGAACAGCTCGCGGAACATGACGGTGATCTCGCGCCGGGCCAGGTGCGCGCCCAGGCAGTAGTGCGGCCCGGGCCCGCCGAACCCGACGTGCGGATTCGGGCTGCGGGTGACGTCGAACACGTCCGGGTCGGTGAACACGGCCTCGTCCCGGTTTGCCGAGTTGTAGAACAGCAGCACCTTGTCGCCCGCGCGATAGTCCTGGCCGTTCATGGTGTGGTCCCTGGTCAGCGTACGGCGGAACTGGATCACGGGTGTCGCGTACCGGATGACCTCCTCGACCGTGCCGGGCACGTGCTTCTCGAAGTCGCTCAGGAGCAGCTCCCGCTGCTGCGGATTGTCGGTGAGCAGCTTCAGCCCGTGGGCGATCGCGTTCCTGGTGGTCTCGCTCCCCGCCACCACGAGCAGGATGAAGAACGAGCCGAGCTCCTGGGAGGTCAGGTGCTCCTCGCCGTTGACCAGCAGCGAGGTCAGGTCGCCGGTCGGGTGTTTGCGCCGCTCCCGGCCGAGCCGCTGAGCCAGCAGGCTGAGCGCGCGCCCGGCCGAGATCAGCTTGAGCAGGCCGCGCGCCACCGGCCAGCGGCGGAAGGGGGCGTCCGGGTGGGTGAAGTCGACGGTGATGCCGGAGTATTCGGCGTCGGCGTTGGCCAGGATGACGTTGGTGTGGCGGAGGATCTCGTCGTGCCGGTCGGGCGGGATGCCCATCATGTCGCAGATCACCTGGACCGGCAGCCGGGCGGCGATCTCGCGGACGAAGTCGCCGGAGTCCGGCGCGCTCGCGACGATCTCCCCGGCGGCGCGCTGCAGGTCCTCCTCCATCTTGGCGAGGATGCGCGGGGTGAAGGCGCGCGAGACGATCCGGCGCAGCCGGGCGTGCTTGGGGTCGTCCATGTTGATCATCGAGCCGAAGTAGACGGCCAGCCAGTTGGGCATGTCGGGGATGCTGTTGGAGGTGGGTTCGCTGCTGAAGATCCCGGCGTTGCGGCTGGCCTCGGTGACGTCGGCGTGCCGTACCAGCGCGTAGTAGCCCTTGCCCTGCTTGATGAAGGGCACCCTGTTCTCGTAGCAGAAGACCGGGCGCTCCAGCTGGCGGAGGCGGCGGAACGCGTCCACGCGCTCGTGCTGGGGGCGTCCCCAGAACGGGATGTAGGAGAGGTCGATGTCGGTGGTCACGCTCATGACGCCGCCTTCAGGAGGTCTGCCGCCTTTTCGGCGATCATGATGGTAGGCGCGTGGGTGTGCCCGCGGTTAAGCGTCGGCATGATCGACGCGTCCACGACGCGCAGCCCGGCCACGCCCCGCACCTCAGCTCCGGATCGACGACGGAGTCCTCGTCTGCTCCCATCCGGCAGGTGCCGACCGGGTGGTAGATGGTCTCAGCGCGCTCGCGGATCCAGCGGGCCAGCTCCTCGTCGCTCTCCGGCCCCCAGTACGGCTCCATCGGCGCCCCCGCGTAGGGCAGGAGTGCCGAGGTCGCGGCCACCCGCTTGGCCACCTTCAACCCGGCGACCAGCCGCCGCAGGTCGGCCTCGGCGGTCAGGTACGCCGGATCGATGACCGCCCGTCCGTCCCGCACCGTGATCCGGCCCCTGCTCTCGGGCTGGAGCAGTACGGCGCCCACGGTGATCCCGTGCCCGGACGGCTTGGTCAGGCCGTGGTCCACGAACGGCCCCGGCACGAAGACCAGCTCGATGTCGGGGGCGGGCTCCTCGGGGCTGGTCCTGATGAACGCGATCGCCTCGGCCACGCTGGTGGTGAGCATGCCGCGCCGCCGGAACAGGAAGTTCAGCAGGTTCGGCAGCGACTCCGCGCCGCTCAGCGTGATCGGCTGCGGGCACCGGTAGAAGGCGCCGGTGACCAGGTGGTCCATCAGGTTCGCGCCGACCTGCGGCGAGGCGTGCACCAGGTCGATCAGGTCGTCGGCCAGCACGTCCGGGTCGCCGACGCCGGAGAGCATCAGCAGCTGCGGCGAGCCGATCGCGCCCGCCGCCAGGATGACCTCGCGGGCGGCCCGCACCCGCAGGTCGTCGCCGTACAGGACGCCCACCGCGCGGCCGTCCTCGATCAGCACCTTGTGCACGTGCGCGGCGGTCAGCACGGTGAGGTTGGCGCGGTTCATGGCTGGGCGCAGGTAGGCGTCGGCGGCGCTCCACCGGTGACCGCGGAGCTGGGTGACCGGGGTCGTGCCGTAGCCCTCATTGCTGCTGCCGTTCACCTCGGCCAGCCGGGTCAGGCCGATCTCCTCGCACGCCGCCAGGAAGGCGGAGGTGATGACGTTGGGGCTGCGGAGCTCGGAGATCGTGATCGGGCCGTCGGTGCCGTACACGTCGCCGTGGTTGGAACCGGCGCGGCCTTCCGCGCGCCGGAAGTAGGGCAGGACTTCGTCGTAGCTCCAGCCGGGCAGGTCCCACTGGTCGTAGTCGAGAGCGGTGCCGCGCACCCACATCTGCGCGTTCATCGAGGAGGTCCCGCCGAGCATGCGCCCGCGCGGCCAGTACAGCTCCCGGCCGGCGAGCTCGGCCTGCTTCGTCGTGCTGTAGTCCCAGTCGCAGGGCGTCTTGAACAGCTTGGAGAAGCCGGCCGGCATGCGGACCTCCAGCTTGCGGTCGCTGCCGCCGGCCTCGATCAGCGCGACCTTGACGTTCGGGTCCTCGCTCAACCGGGCGGCCAGGACACATCCGGCCGAACCCGCCCCGACGATCACGTAGTCGAAATCCATAACTCCGTACTTACTCCGGTTCGTGGAATGCGTCCAGTTCGCAACCTCGTGTTACCTACCGGTCGGTATGGCGTGGTGGAACTATGTGGGCATGCTCAATCTGTCCATCGTGCTGGAGGACACCGCCCGGGAGACCCCGGACCGTACCGCCGTGGTCTTCGGCGACCTCCGGCTGCCGTACTCGTTCATCGACTCCGTGGCCAACCAGGTGGCCAATCTGCTGGTGTCGCGGGGCATCGGCAAGGGCGACAAGGTGGCGCTCGCCTGTCCCAACCTGCCGTACTTCCCGTCCGTGTACTTCGGGATCCTGAAGACCGGGGCGACGGTGGTGCCGCTCAACGTGCTGCTGCAGGGCCGGGAGATCGCCTACCATCTGGCCGACTCCGAGGCGAAGGCGCTGTTCTGCTTCGAGGGCACCCCCGACCTGCCGCTCGGCGAGCGCGGCCGGGCCGGGTTCGACGACTCCGCCGCCGAGCACTTCATCGTGCTGCCCGCGACCCCGCTGGCCACCGAATCGCCGTACGGCGAGACGATCTGGGCCGCGCTCGACGGCGTCTCCAACGTGTTCGAGACCGTGCAGACCTCCGCCGAGGACACCGCGGTGATCCTCTACACCAGCGGCACCACCGGGCAGCCCAAGGGCGCCGAGCTGAGCCACCAGAACATGCTGATCAACGCCATGATCAGCGATGAGATGTTCCCGCGCCAGCCGCAGGACGTGTATCTGGCCACGCTGCCGCTGTTCCACTCCTTCGGCCAGACCGTAATCATGAACGCGGGTTTCCGCCGCCGCGCCACGCTCGTGCTGATGCCACGCTTCGAACCCGGCGAGGCGCTGCGCCTGATGACCCAGGAGCAGGTCACCCTGTTCGCGGGCGTGCCCACCATGTACTGGGCCCTGCTCACCTCGGTGACCGAAGCCCCGACGTCCCTGGTCACGGCCGTCTCCGGTGGCTCGGCCCTCCCACTCGAAGTGCTCAAGGACTTCGAGAAGACCTTCGGCGTGGCCATCCTGGAAGGGTACGGCCTGTCGGAGACCTCGCCCGTCGCTTCCTTCAACCAGCTCGCCAAGGTCCCCAAAGCCGGATCGATCGGCACGCCCGCCTGGGGCGTGGAGATGCGACTGATCGACAGCGACTGGAACACCGTCGAGGACGTGGGCGAGATCGCCATTCGCGGCCACAACGTCATGAAGGGCTACTACAACCGTCCGGAGGCCACCCAGGAGGTCATGCGCGACGGCTGGTTCCGCACCGGCGACGTGGCCCGGCGGGACGAGGACGGCTACTACTTCATCATCGACCGGGCCAAGGACATGATCATCCGGGGTGGTTTCAACGTCTACCCGCGGGAGGTCGAGGAGGTCCTGATGACCCACGAGGCCGTCTCGCTGGCCGCCGTCGTGGGCGTCCCGCACGAGTCCCACGGCGAGGAAGTCAAGGCGTACGTCATTCGCAAGCCCGGCGCCACCGTCCAGGAAGAGGAATTAGTGGCCTGGTCCAAGGAGATGATGGCGGCCTACAAATACCCCCGGATGGTGGAGTTCCGCGACAGCCTCCCGATGACCGCCACCGGCAAGATCCTCAAACGCGAACTGCGGTAGCCGTAATTTCTTGATGTGGTTCCCCGGAAACAACGCGGGTAGGGGGCGCGGGTACGGTCAGCCGCCATTCGATGTTTCCGGGGAGACACGCCATGCGAGGCCATGCGATCACCGGTGCGTTAGTGCTCGTCGCGGGGCTTCTGGTCACCGCAGCACCGGCTGCGAACGCCGGCGCAGCGACACCGTTCCAGCGAGGCACCAGGTACGAAGCGGAATCCGCCACGATCGTCCAGGGCCGGGTCGAGAGGGCCCGGCGGGGATATACCGGCGAGGGATACGTCAACGGGTCCAACCGGGCCGGGAGTTACGTCGAATGGTCGGTCACGGCCGAGACGGCCGGACCGGCGAAGATCCTGATCCGGTACGCGAACACGAACCGGCGCAACGGGAGTTCGGATATCTCGGTGAACGGAGAGACCGTCGCCGAGGACCAGCGGTTCCCGGGGACGCGCTGGTGGCGGTTCTGGCGGACGGTGTCGTTCCGGACGACGCTCGTCCAGGGCGAGAACACCATCCGGGTCACCTCAGCGTCCCGGCGGGGGAACCCGCACCTGGATCACCTGGAAGTCCGCACTCTGACGGCACCCCCGACCGAAACCCCACCTCCCACCGAAACACCCCCACCATCCGAAACACCACCTCCGACGGAATGCCCGACGATAACCCCGCCGGCCGAAACTCCCCCGGCGGAAACACCTCCGGCCGAGACCCCGCCGGGAGAAACCCCGCCGGGAGAATCACAAACTCCCTCACTCCTCGGCTCACCTCCGGCCGAATCGACTCCCCCAGCCGAGACGCCACCAGCCGAGACACCCCCGGCAGAAACGCCTCCCGCCGAAACTCCTCCGGCTGAGACACCTCCCGTTGAGACGCCCCCGGTTGAGACACCTCCAGGAGAAACACCCCCTGGGGAAACGCCCCCGGTAGAAACGCCTCCGGTTGAATCGCCTGCTCCGCCCGGTGAGTGTCCGCCGCCCGGTGGTGACACGGAGATTCCGACCGCGCCAGGTCAGCCCGTCTGCCAGGACATCGGCCCCGACCAGCTGGCCCTCGACTGGCCGGTCTCCACCGACAACGTCGAAGTCACCGGCTACGACATCTTCGACGGCGGCACGACGATCGCCGAGGCGACCGCTCCGCCGGTCCTCATCGTCGGCCTCACCCCGGCCACCACCTACCAGCTCACCGTCGTCGCCAAGGACGCGGCCGGAAACGTCTCCGACAGCAGCCCGCTGGTCGAATGCGCCACCACCGAAGCCGGGGACACCGAACCCCCGAGCGCCCCGGCCGAACTGACCCAGTCCAACGTCACGGATACCACCGTCGACCTGGCCTGGCAGGCGTCCACCGGCGAACCGGCCACCTACCTGGTCCGCGACGAGGCCGAGAACGTCCTGGCCACAACCGGCGCCACCAGCGTCACCGTCACCGGCCTGACCTGCGCGACGCCGTACACCGTGCATGTGGTGGCCGAGGACGTGGCCGGGAACACCTCCGAGCCGAGCGGCACCCAGACGTTCACCACGGGAGCCTGCGCCGAGACCGTGCCGCAGCAGGCGGTCACGCTGCCGGAGGGCTGGACCATCCCGTGGGACATAGCCTGGGCACCCTCCGGCGATTACGCCCTGGTCACCCAGCGCGACGATTTCAAGATCTACAAGGTCACCGCCGAAGGGCAGCGCACCGAGGTGGGCACGGTTCCGGAGACCGTCAGCACGGACGGCGAAGGCGGCCTGATGGGCATCGCCATCCCCTCCACCTGGAACGGCACCACCGATCGTGACATATACGTCATGCACACAGCAGCCGAGGGCAACCGCGTGGCCCGGATGAGCTTCGACGGCACCACCCTCACCGACTACCGCACGGTCCTGACCGGCATCCGCAAGAACCGTTTCCACAACGGCGGCCGCATCAGATTCGGCCCCGACGGCTTCCTCTACGTCACCACCGGCGACGCCCAGCAACCCAACCTGGCCCAGGACCCTGCCTCCCTCAACGGCAAGATCCTCCGCATCACCCGAGAGGGCGCCGCCGCACCAGGCAACCCCTCCGGCACCCCCGTCTACTCCCTCGGCCACCGCAACCCCCAAGGCCTGGCCTGGGACTCAGCCGGACACCTCTGGGCGAGCGAACTCGGCAACATCAACTGGGACGAACTCAACCTCATCGAAGCAGGAAAAAACTACGGCTGGCCCACCTGCGAGGGCGAATGCACCACCGCAGGCATGACCAACCCGAAGAAGACCTGGACCCCCGACACGGCTTCCCCCAGCGGCATGGCCATCATCGATGACACGGTCTACCTGGCCGCGATGCGCGGCCAACGCCTGTGGCGCATCCCCCTGAACGGCACCGAGGCCGGGGAGGCATCGGCCTACTTCCAGGGCGTGCACGGCAGGCTGCGCGCCGTAGAGAAGGTCGCCGACGCGCTCTGGGTCAGCACCACCAACGGCGAAGGGGACAAACTCCTGCGCGTCCCCCTCGGATAGGCACGCGAATGGCTCCCGCGCCGGACCTGCGCGGGAGTCATCCCGGAATCGCCTGAAGCTCGGGTGCCGGGGTACAAACGAATCCCGCGCTGGACCCGCCTAAGGGCCCCTGGTACCAGGACACGAGACGGCCCCCGCGTGGAACCCCGCGCGGGAGCCGTACCCCGGAAGTATCAGGGCCAGTCGAGGGACGGGCGGAGGGGGACGTGGGAGGCGCCCTCGTCGTCGAGGTTGACGCCCAGGACCTGGTGGAGTTGGATTTTGTTGCGTTCGAAGCCGACGATGCAGCCGGCCATGTAGAGGCGCCAGACGCGGGCGGTGCCCTGGCCGACCTCGCGGACGGCCTCGTCCCAGTGGTCGTCCAGGTTGCGGCACCAGTCGCGGAGGGTCAGCGCGTAGTGTTCGCGCAGGTTCTCCTCGTGGCGGATCTCGAAATCCGTCCGCGTGGCGAAGGTCGTGTCACCGGTCCTGAGCTGACCGTCGGCGAGGGCACGGCTACCTCCCCGCGCTCAACCAACGGCTTCTCCCCCGCCTTCGTCGGAGCCCCCGCCATCCCCCCTTCGGTACCTCAGGTGTTGTCACATTTCGGGGCTGACGGTCATAGAAGGGATTGCCAGGTCCATGATCGCACCACCATGATCGGGGCAAGCCGACACCTCATGGAGGGGCAACATGCTGACCGTGATCGGCGCGGGATTCCCGCGCACCGGTACGAGTTCGATGAAGGCGGCGCTGGAACGGCTGGGGTTCGGGCCCTGCCACCATATGTTCGACGTCGGGTCCAACCCCGACCGCGCCCGGCGGTGGGCGCCCCTGGCATACGGTGACGCGGTGCCGGAGTGGGATCACGTGTTCGAGGGGTTCCGTTCCGCTGTCGACTGGCCGGCCTCGTTCTTCTGGCGCGAGCTGGCGGCCAGGTACCCAGAGGCCAAGGTGGTCCTTACGGTACGCGACCCGTACGCCTGGTTTGCGAGCATGCAGACGCTCATCGCCAACGGCCCGGCGCGGTTACAGGCGGAGAAGCTGGCACCGGAGATGGCCGGTCTGGTGGAGAGCATGAAGATCACCCGCCCGCTGCTCGAGCGCATGAAACGGGAGGGGTTGGGCAGCGACCGGCCCTTCGGCGAGGTCCCCGACGAGAAGGACACCATCGCGGCGTTCGAGCGGCACACGGCCACGGTGAAGGAGAGCCTGCCGCCTGAGCGGCTGCTGGTGTTCGACGTGCGGGAAGGGTGGGAGCCGCTCTGCCGTTTCCTGGGCGTGGACGTCCCTGCCGGGGAGCCGTTCCCGCGCCTGAACGACAGCAAGGTGATGCAGCAGTCAATCGACAGGCTGATGCAGGGGGAGAACATCGGACTTCCGTTTCACCCCACGGATTGAACACTTCGGACTCGGTAATACCCCCTTGGGGTATAGGGAGGAGTTGACCCGTCAGCTCCGGAACTCCGCACGTGCCGCGATCCGCCGCTACCTGCGGGAGAACGGAGCCGGACTGCTCAACACGCTCTACTCAGAGCAGCCAATCCGGGTCCATGTCACCCCCGGCGTGACAGTGGACGGCCGGATTGACTTGATCAAACGCCTGGACGACAGCGCCGCCAGCCAGCGCGAGGTCATCAACGAAAGGCTGCTGCTCGATATCCGCGACAAGATCCTGGATGCCGGGGACGCGCTCCGGGAGAACCGGCTCCCGAGAAAGTCGCAGTGGTGTGACACCTGTGCGAGGTGCGATCTGGTCGGACTGTGCCGCGATAACCCGACGGTGGCGCCATGATGGAGGGCTTGGCGAACCGAGCGCCCGGCGGGGTTCGAGCCCGAGTTCGTCAACCAGAGATGGCGGCCCCCGCGTGGAACATCGCGCGGGAGCCGTACTCAGAAATATCAGGGCCAGTCGAGGGACGGGCGGAGGGGGACGTGGGAGGCGCCCTCGTCGTCGAGGTTGACGCCTAGGACCTGGTGGAGTTGGATTTTGTTGCGTTCGAAGCCGACGATGCAGCCGGCCATGTAGAGGCGCCAGACGCGGGCGGTGCCCTGGCCGACCTCGCGGACGGCCTCGTCCCAGTGGTCGTCCAGGTTGCGGCACCAGTCGCGGAGGGTCAGCGCGTAGTGTTCGCGCAGGTTCTCCTCGTGGCGGATCTCGAAGCCGTTGTCTTCCATTTCCCGGACGAGCGTGCCGACCGACTCCAGCTCGCCGTCGGGGAAGACGTAGCGGTTGATGAAACCGCCCTTGTTGATCGTCCGCTCCTTGCCGGTCGGGCGGGTGATGCAGTGGTTGAGCAGGCGGCCGCCGGGCTTGAGCTTGCCGTGGAGGAAACGGAAGTAGGCGCCGAGCTGGTCGCGGCCGATGTGCTCGGTGAGGCCGATGGAGCTGATCACGTCGAAGCTGGACTCGGCGACGTCGCGGTAGTCCAGGAAGCGCACTTCGGCGAGCTCGCCGAGGCCTTCCTCGGCGATGGCCTTCTGCGCCCATTCGGCCTGCTGGCGGCTGAGGGTGACGCCGAGCGCCTTCACGCCGTACTCGCGGGCGGCGTGGCGGACCATGCTGCCCCAGCCGCAGCCCACATCCAGCAGGCGCATGCCGGGCTTGAGGTCGAGCTTCCTGGCGACCAGGTCGAACTTGGTGTGCTGGGCCTGTTCGAGCGTGGCGTCAGGGGTGGGATAGGTCGCGCAGGTGTAGGCCATCGAAGGGCCGAGCACCCACTCGTAGAAGCGGTTGGAGACGTCGTAGTGGTGGTGGATCGCCTCGGCGTCGCGCTGCTTGGCGTGCCGACTGCCGAGGCGGGCCATCGCCGAGCGGCGGACCTCCTGGGCGGGCAGCGGGACCCGGGTCAGCAACGGCTTGACGCCGAGCGCCCGGACGGCGGCGATCTTCTCGGACGTCGAGATGTCGTTGATCGTTAACGACCACATCCGGTCGAGCAGCTCGTACATGTCGCCCTGCACGTCCAGATGGCCGGAGATGTAGGCCCGGGCCATGCCGAGCTCACCCGGGGCCTGGGCCAGGTAGGCGACCGCGAGCGGCGACTTCACCTCGAGGCGGATGTCCGCGCCGGATGGGCCCGCCTTGCTGCCGTCGTACGCGCAGAACTCGATGCCGGCCCCAGATCCGACAACCCTTTCAAAGATCTCGGCGAGATTCATGTGTCATCACCTTCCCCGTACACATTTCTCATACAGGTCGAGCAAACGTCCACCGGGGTCGTACGCACGTTTGACCGGCCAGTAAGCGTCTCCGTTGTAGAAGCGCCAGAACTCCTCTCGAGCATAGAAGGAGGTCGAATAGAGGGACTTGTGGCCCTCCAGTTCGTGCACGGCGCGTTCGATCAGACGGTTGTAGTAGCCGTCCTGCCGTCCTCTCGGCAGGGCCACCATCCCCCAGAAACCGAAGTTCACGTAGAGCCGCCCGGAGTCCAGCGGGTAGAGGCTCCAGTCTCTGGTGGCTTTCAGGGGGCACATCCAGAGCGGCGTCATGCCCACCTGGCTGTGGAAGAACTCCAGGAACTCGGCGCCCCGCTCGACCGGGACCTCCACGTCCTGGATGACCGACTCGTGCATCGGGTTGTCGCGCCAGCGGTCGATCCTGGCGGTGATGCCGTAGCGCTGGTCGAGGCCGACCAGCTTGCGGTAGACGTCGGAGCGCAGCCAGCGGCGCGGGGTGATGGACCGCACCAGGGGCTGCTGCACGCCGAAGGCGCGCGAGCACCAGAACCAGTCGGTGTCCCAGCGCCACAGGTAGTCGCGGATGGTGAGCCAGTCGCGGGTACGGTTACGCATCGACTGGTAGTAGATCCGCATTCCCGTGTAATCCGACGCGTACGGTGCGCGCTCGGCGAACCGCCCAAGCGTGATGTACATCTCGTCGGGGCCGAAGAAGGTGCCGTCGATGAAGTCGATCGGGTCGCCGTCGTGCTCCCGGGTCTCGCAGATCTCCTGCATGGCCAGCATGCACTTGTCGGCGTCGGTGAACCGCACGTGGGTGAGCCGCACGAACGGCTGCACGGGGGCCAGCTTGATCTTGATGCGGAGCGCGTAGCCGAGCGTGCCGTACGAGTTGGGGAAGGCGTGGAACAGGTCGCTGAACTCGTTGTCGGCGCGGGCGACCACGATCCGGCCGTCGCCGGTGAGGATTTCCAGCTCCTCCACCGACTCGTGCGGCAGACCGTCCCTGAAGGAACTGGACTCGATGCCGAGCCCGGTGACCGCGCCCCCCAGCGTGATCGTCTTCAGCTGCGGCACCACGAACGGCATCAGCCCGTGCGGCAGCGTGGCGTCGACCAGATTCTCGTAAGTCGTCATGCCCTGGACTTCCGCGGTGCGGGCATCCGGGTCGACGTGAATGACCTGGTCGAGGTCGCGGGCGGAGAGCTTGGCGACCTTGGCGGGCTCGCGGAACCGGAACAGGTTCGTGGTGGCCTTGGCCAGGCGCGGGGCCGCGTCGTCGGGGATCGCGGCGTAGGAGTCGCGGATCTGCTCGACCGCTCTCCGATGGGTGGTCATACTGGTCGTGCGCTCGGGCATGACACCACCCCCAGGATAGTAGAGATCGTCTCTAGAGGAACGCTATCCCCCTAAAACAACCCAGACCAGACTCGACACGTTAAACCCGAGAAAACTGTCGGTTCGTTGGGCGTGCGTTGACAGTTGTTCCCACTCCGACATGGGAGAACCCTCGACTCTCCCGGCCTATTCCCGCTCTGGATCACCTTGGCCGGAAGCTGTCCAGAACCTTGGTCATCGCTTCCGTCTGGGCCGCCCAGCGCGCCTCCTCCGACGTCCAGGTGATCAGGAACGCGCGGTCGCCGACGGTCAGCAGGCGGGTGAGTTCGCGGTAGCCGACGCCGACGGTGAGCCAGGGGCTGCTCGCGGTGTCCACCGGGGTGAAGGTGGACTCCCATTCGACGGCGCCGCCGTAGGACCAGGAGACACGATCGAGGCGCAGGCGGCGGTAGTCGCGGGCGTCGCGGGAGCGGATGGCCTCGATCTCGGCGATCATCTCGCGCTGCGCGGCGTGCGGGACGATCTCCTCCACGCCGAGGTGGCTGCCGCCGTCGCGGCTCAGCCATTCGGTGAACGCCTCCGCGCGGGAGCCGGTCCAGGTGCGCGGGTAGCCGATCGTCCAGCCGGCCGGGGAGACGTACCGCTTGAAGGCGGACACGCGGGTGGGAGTGACGCTCGGCTCCGGTGACGGAGAGGGAGAGGGAGACGGAGACGGAGACACGATGACCGGAGCCACTGGTTGGTCGAGGGACATCATCGACCAGGCGGCGGTCCCGCTGACCGCGACCACCGCGACGGCCGCGACCGCGATCAGCCAGGTACGGCTCCGCCGCCGGCTCCCCGGCTCGCGCGCAGGCCCGCCGTCGACCAGGGACAGCAGGCGCTCGGCCTCGGCGGCGTCGGCCCGCTCGGCGGGATCCCGCTTGAGCAGCGCCGACAGCGCCGGATGCAGGGCTGGGTGGAGCCGCCCGAAGTCGGGTTCCTCGGTCAGCACCGCCGCCACGGTGGCGATCATGGTGCCCCGGTCGAACGGCGACCTGCCGAGCACGGCCGCGTACAGGGTGGCGCCGAGCGACCACAGGTCGGAGGGTGGCCCGAACTCGCGCGACTCCGCGCGTTCCGGCGCGAGGAACGCGGGCGACCCGGTGATCATCCCGACCACCGGCAGGTTCGCCTCGTGCTCGGTGGTGGCGATGCCGAAGTCGGTGAGGACCGCCCGCCCCTCCGGCGTGACCAGGATGTTGGCCGGTTTGACGTCCCGATGCAGCACCCCGGCGGCGTGCGCGGTGGCCAGCGCGGACAGGATCTGCCGCCCGATCGCGGCCACCTCTTTCACCGGCAGCGAGCCCTGCTCCCGGACGAGCTGCTCCAGGGAGGGCGCGCGGACGAGTTCCATCACGATCCACGGGCGGCCGTCCTCCTCCGCCACGTCGTAGATCGCGACGATGCTGCGGTGGCTGAGCCGGGCGGCGGTCCTGGCCTCGCGCCCGGTCCGCAGAAGCTGGCGTTCCAGTTCGCCTGGCGGCAGGCCGAGCGGCAGCATGACCTCCTTGACCGCGACCGGCCGATCCAGCAGCGTGTCGTGCCCCTCCCACACCACGCCCATCGCGCCTTGCCCGAGCTTCCGCTTGAGCTGGTAGCGCCCCGCGACCAGCCGTTCCCCCTCCATCGTGCCCCCTTGCCCGCACAGTATTAATGAGAAAGTCGTGATCTGGACAGCCGCCGCGGTGAGTCGTCTGGTCGGCGGCCCTGCGGCTGTCTATGGGACGGGTTTCTCGTTAATAAGAGGCGGTAATTCTCCCATACTGGTCACCCCCAAGCGGTGCCGCGAAGGTCCGTTCCGAATATTGTTCTAGGTATTCGAGCGAGGGAGCCGAGATGAGCGGACCGTTGGCCGGGGTACGCGTGCTGGAACTGGCCGGGCTGGCTCCCGGGCCGTTCGCGGGCATGATGCTGGCCGACCACGGCGCGGAAGTGCTCCGGGTGGATCGGGTCAAAGCGGTCACCGACGCGCCGCATGCGAACGTGATGGATCGGGGCAAACGATCCATCGGCCTGGATCTGAAGTCCGCCGACGGCGTCGCCGCGTTCAAACGCCTGGCCGCGAGCGCGGACGTGGTCATCGAGGTGTTCCGCCCCGGCGTCGCCGAGCGCCTCGGCATCGGCCCCGCCGACCTGCACGCGGTGAACGAGCGCCTGATCTACGGCCGGATGACCGGCTGGGGCCAGGACGGGCCGCTCGCCGCCACGGCGGGCCACGACATCGACTACATCGCGATCTCCGGCGCGCTGTCCGCGCTGGGCCGCGCCGGGGACAGGCCCACCCCGCCGATCAACATCCTCGGCGACTTCGCGGGCGGCGGCCTCATGCTCGCGTACGGCGTGCTGCTCGCCCTCATCGAGCGCGGGCGCACCGGCCGGGGCCGGGTGATCGACGCCGCCATGGTGGACGGCGCGGCACTGCTGCTGGCGATGTTCTACCAGGCGTCCCAGACGGGTTTCTGGGGTGCGCGCGGCACGAACCTGCTGGACACCGGGGCGCCCATGTACGACACGTACGAGACGGCGGACGGAAAGTACCTCGCGGTCGGATCCCTGGAGCCGCAGTTCTGGGCCGAGTTGCTCGGCAAACTGGGCCTCACCGACCTGCCGGATCGGGATGACCAGGCGAACTGGCCGGTGATCCGCGACCACCTGGCCGCCGTGTTCGCGACCCGGACCCGGGCGGACTGGGAAGCGGTGTTCGCGGGGTCGGACGCGTGCGTCTCGCCCGTACTGGAGCTGGCCGAGGCTCCGGAGCACCCGCACAACCGCGCCCGGGAAACGTTCGTGGAGGTCTCGGGTGTCACTCAGCCCGCGCCCGCCCCCCGCCTGCTCGGCGCACCCCACAGCGACCTGGCCCCCGCGACGAGGTTGCGGGACCTCACCTCCTGGGGCCTGGACGACGAAACCGCCAACAATCTCCGCGACCTGGGAGTCCTCGCCTGATGGACGTCTTCGAAGCCCTCTACACCACCCGGGCGATGCGCCGGGTCAAACCGGACGCGATCCCGGCCGAGGTGCAGGAACGCATCCTGGACGCGGCCGTGCGCGGCCCGAGCGGCGGCAACACGCAGGGCTGGCGGTTCCTGCTGCTGGACGATCCGGCGGTGAAGGCCGAACTCGGGCCGCTGTACCGGCAGGCGCTCGGGGTGCTGTTCGAGACGCACTACAAGCCGATGCGCGAGAAGGGCGATCCGCAGGCGCTCAGTGTGCTCAAGTCGGCGCAGCATCTCGCGGACCATTTCGAGGCGTACCCGCTGATGTTGTTCGCGTTCACCCGCAACGACCCGTCCGGGGGGTCGATCTATCCATCTGTGTGGAGTGCTCAGCTGGCGGCGCGGGCGTTCGGCGTCGGGAGCGCGCTGACGACCGTGCTCGGGCTGTTCCACGGCGAAGAGGCGATGCGGATCCTCGGTGTGCCGGAGGGTAAGGGCTGGCAGCTGGCGTGCACCGTCACCTTTGGCTACCCGACCGGTCGTTGGGGTGTCGCGCCCAGGCGACCGGTCCATGAGGTGAGCTATCGCAACAGGTGGGGCGAGCCGGTGGGTTTCGAGATCCCCGAACCGCTGTGGAGTTACGACGACTGAGGCTCCGCGTAGGAGGGCCGCACGGCGACGTAGAGGTCCGCGCCCGCCGGATGGTGGACCTCGACGTCGGTGGTGAAGGCCCGGGCGGGGGCCGTGCCGGACTCGGTGTGCTTCCAGAGGTACTGCCAGGCCTCGATCAGGGTCTGCGGGAGCGGGCCGCGTACCTCCAGGTGCATGCTGGGCACGCCCGGCACCCGGACCGCGACCATGCCCTCGGGCAGCCGGGCGGCGGTGTGCACCGCGACGCCGACGATCTGGGTGTACGCGCCGTTGTGATCGCTCTCGTAATCGGTGAGCACCGCGTACACGTTCTCGTCAGCCCTGCCCGGCACGTGCGCGAACGCGCCCGGCGCGCCCGCGCGGGCCCAGAGCGCCGGCAGCTGCGCGCGCGCCGGGTCGGCCTCGGCCGCGTTCGTGGTCCGCACGACGTGGCCGACGACGAGCAGCTCTGGCCGGTCAACAATGATCACAGACGGTCCCCCATTCGACTGAACTGATCGGCGTCATCTTTACATACCGTGCTGGAACGCAGGGAATGTTCATAACGTGCGATTTCTCAACGACATAACCCCGCCGTATGACCTGACCTACAGCGACGTGTTCATGGTCCCGTCCAGGTCGGACATCGGGTCGAGACTTACCGTGGATCTATCCGCCCATGACGGGACGGGCACCACCATCCCCGTGGTCGTCGCCAACATGACCGCGGTCGCCGGCCGCCGGATGGCGGAGACCGTGGCCAGACGCGGCGGACTTACCGTGATTCCGCAGGACATTCCCATAGATGTGGTGGCGAACGTCATCGAATGGGTTAAAGGACGCGATCTCATTCATGACACGCCGATCACGCTCACCCCGCACGACACCGTGGGAGACGCGCTCAACCTGCTGCCCAAACGGTCACACGGCGCGGTCATCGTGGTCGACTGGGACAACCGGCCGATCGGGGTCGTGACCGAGGCGGACTGCCAGGGCGTGGACATGTTCACCCAGCTCTCCCAGGTCATGACCGAATCCCCGCAGACGCTGCCGCAGGGCGTCGACCCTCAGACCGCCTTCGGCGCGCTGCACGAGGGCCGGCACCGGCTCGCTCCCGTGGTCGACGGGGAGGGGCGGCTGGTCGGCATTCTCACCCGTACGGGGGCACTGCGGGCCACCCTCTACCAGCCCGCGGTGGACCCCTCAGGGCGCCTGCGGGTCGCGGCGGCCGTCGGGATCAACGGCGATGTCGCCGCGAAGGCGAAGGAACTGCTCGACGCGGGAGCCGACACGCTCGTCGTCGACACGGCGCACGGGCATCAGGAGAAGATGCTGGCCGCGCTCGTCGCGGTGCGGGCGCTGGCGCCCGGGGTGCCGATCGTGGCGGGCAACGTGGTCACCGCGGCCGGGGTCCGGGATCTGGTCGAGGCCGGGGCCGACATCGTCAAGGTCGGGGTCGGGCCCGGCGCGATGTGCACGACCCGGATGATGACGGGCGTCGGGCGTCCGCAGTTCTCGGCCGTGCTGGAGTGCGCCGCCGAGGCCCGCCGCTTGAATCGCCACATCTGGGCCGATGGCGGGGTACGGCATCCGCGTGACGTCGCCCTCGCGCTGGCGGCCGGGGCGTCCAATGTCATGATCGGCTCGTGGTTCGCCGGGACGTACGAGTCGCCCGGGGATACCCGTACCTCCGCCGACGGGCGGAAATACAAGGAAAATTATGGAATGGCGTCGGCTCGTGCCGTTCGGTTGCGTACGGCGGAGGACACGCCGTTCGAACGGGCGCGCAAGGCGCTGTTCGAGGAGGGCATCTCGACCTCGCGGATGTATCTGGATCCGGTTCGGCCCTCGGTGGAAGATCAGATCGACGAGATCGTGGCCGGGTTGCGGTCCGCGTGCACGTACGCGGGGGCGGCCAGCCTGGCGGAATTCCATGAGCGGGCGGTCGTGGGCGTACAGAGCTCCTCTGGTTACACCGAGGGCATGCCGCTGCACCAGAGCTGGTGATGGGGAAGCCGCCGGTGATCCAGTGGCGCCCGGTAGAGTCGGCTGGTCGGTCGGAACCACGATCGGCCGCCGGCCTGGGGGCGCGCCACCTCTGCCGGACGCGGGCGGCTTCGCCGCCTGGCAACCGAGAGGCGCGCTGGAACAAGGAGACCCACGTGGCACTCGAAAGGCCCGAGATCGACTTCCCCGAGGGCAACCCGCCCTCCGACCTGGAGATCGTCGACCTGGTCGAGGGCAACGGCGCGGAGGCCAAGCCCGGGCATACCGTGAGTGTGCATTATGTCGGTGTCGCGTTCTCGAGCGGCGAAGAGTTCGACGCGTCGTGGAACCGCGGCCAGGCCTTCCAGTTCCCGCTCGGCGGTGGCCAGGTCATCGCGGGCTGGGACCAGGGCGTCGCCGGCATGAAGGTCGGCGGGCGCCGCCGCCTCACCATCCCGCCCCACCTGGGTTACGGCAACCGGGGCGCCGGTCGCGCGATCAAGCCCGGTGAGACTTTGATCTTCGTTGTGGACCTGCTCGACGTCGGCTGACCCTGGCGATTCCAGCCCCCGGCCCGCCGCCGGGGGCTGTGTCATGCCGGGAACTGGCGGCATTACAGCGGACTAGGGCAGGATTACCCTGTGTTGCTGATCGATCTTGCCAGGACCTCCGCCGCGGTGGCCGCAGAGTCGGCCCGCCTGGCCAAGATCAGGCATCTGGCCGAGTTGCTGGGCAGAGTCGGGCCTGACGAGGCCGAGATCGCCATCGCGTACCTGTCCGGGGAGTTGCCGCAGCGGCAGATCGGCGTGGGCTGGCGGAGCCTGCAGGAGCTGCCCGAGCCCCGGCTGGCCGCCACGGCCACGCTGACCCAGATCGACGCGCTGCTCGAACGCATCAAGGCCCAGTCGGGGCAGGGGTCGCAGGCGGCGCGCAAGCAGCTGGTCGCCGAGCTGTTCGGGGCGGCCACGCGGCCGGAGCAGACCTTTCTGGGGCGGCTGCTGACCGGGGAGCTGCGGCAGGGCGCGCTCGACGGGGTGATGATCGAGGCCATCGCCAAGGCGGCTGCCGTGCCGTCGGCTGAAGTGCGGCGGGCGCTCATGTTGCGCGGGTGGCTGCCCGCCGTGGGGGCGGCGGCGCTGGCCGGTGGGGTGGACGCGCTGCGCGACTTCCATCTGGAGGTCGGGCGTCCGGTCGCGCCCATGCTGGCGCAGAGCGCGCCGACCGTCACGGCCGCGCTGGAGAAGATCGGCGGGCCGGCGGCCGTGGAGTGGAAGCTGGACGGGGTGCGGGTGCAGGCGCACCGGTCGGGCGATCACGTCGGGGTGTTCACGCGGACGCTGGATGACATCACGGCGCAGGTGCCCGAGCTGGTAGAGGCGATGCTGGGGCTGGAGCGTACGGATCTGGTGCTGGACGGGGAGGTCATCGCGCTGCGGGCGGACGGGTGGCCGGAGCCGTTCCAGGTGACGGCCGCGCGGGTGGCGACGAAGGTCGGGCCGCGGGAGGTGCCGTTGAGTGTGTTCTTCTTTGACGCGTTGCGGGTGGATGGGGTGGATCTGCTGGATCTGCCGGACGCGGAGCGGCATGCGGCGCTGGCGGGAGCCGTACCGGCGGAGTTGATCGCGCCGCGGCTGGTGACCGGGGACGCGGATGAGGGGGAGGCGTTCTTCGCGGACGCGGTGCGGCGGGGGCATGAGGGTGTGGTCGTGAAAGCGCCTCAGACGGCCTATGCGGCGGGGCGGCGGGGGGCCGGGTGGATCAAGGTCAAGCCTCGGCACACGCTGGATCTGGTGGTGCTGGCGGTCGAGTGGGGGCATGGCCGGCGGGAGGGGAAGCTGTCCAATCTCCATCTTGGTGCGCTGGATCCGGAGACCGGCGGATATGTCATGCTCGGGAAGACGTTCAAGGGGTTGACCGATGAGCTGCTCGCGTGGCAGACCGAGCAGTTCCTGCGGCTGGCGGATGGGCCCACCGATGGGTGGACGGTCACCGTCAAGCCGGTGATGGTGGTGGAAATCGCCTTTGATGGCGTGCAGCGGTCGACGCGGTATCCCGGCGGGATGGCGTTGAGGTTCGCGCGGGTGCTCCGGTATCGGCCGGATAAGCGTGCGGAGGAAGCCGACACGATCGGGATGGTTCAGGCGCTTTTGCCCTGATCAGCGGCTTGGCGATCTATGCGAATTCGTTATATTTGGCGGTTCGGTTCTGGGTCGGCGCTCTAGGCTCCCGCTTTGGGGCGCTGTGAGATGGGTCACATCAATACGCATATGGGCGATTTGTCGCATATGTTCCGTAAAGATGTCCAATGACCTGTTATGGGATTGGGTAGTCGTTGTTGTCCTGTTTCCCTCCCGATCAAGGACTGTGGTTTCGTTGGGCCGGCATTCCTCCCCCAGTAAGGGTTCTCCCGCGCGTCGGATTGTGGTGGCGGTGGTCGTCACCGGCAGTGTGACCGCCGCTGCCGTGACGGCGTGGTCGGTGACCAGGGAGCCCGAGCTTGACGTTGCCAGGATGGCCCGGTCCGCGCCTGCCGCGACGTCTACGGCGAAGGGTCATCCGCCGGTGCGTACGCCGGAGAAGCCGGGCGCGGGGTCGAGGGCCGGGTCGGCTCAGTCGAAGGCCGGTGAACCGACGTCCGCGGGCGCTGAACCGAGTTCCCCCGCGGCGAGCACGAAACCAACCGCGCCCAGCCCGAGCACGGAGCCGAACCCCTCGGATACCGGCGCTTCCGCAGGTGCCAGCGCTGAGCCGAGCGAGGAGGCTCCGGTTCGCGCGGAACCGTCGGCGAGCCCGACAGCTTCGGAGTCGAACGCGCGGGTGGTCTCGTCCGGCAGCTGCAAGGCGGCCTACTACCAGGAGGAGCAGACCACGGCCAGCGGCGAGCGCTTCAATCCCAACGCGCTGACCGCCGCCCATCGATCCATCCCGATGCACAGCAAGGTCAGGGTGATCAACCCCACCAGCGGCAAGTCCGTCGTGGTCCGGATCAACGACCGTGGGCCGTGGGGCAACGGCGGCCTGTGCCTGGACCTTTCGCGCGCCGCCTACGACGCCATCGGCGACCTGCACACGGGCATCATGCGCGTGCGCTACGAGGTCCTCGACGGCTGATCCCGGGGACTGCCCCCACGGTCCGCGGGCTCGGACAGGCGTTTGAGCGAGCGCGGCAGGCCATCTGGGTGGTCGGCGCGCAGAAGGTGGTCGCGGACCTGGACACCGCGCTACGCCGCATCCGGACATGCTCGCTGCCCCGGGAGTGGGCGCGGTGCCAGAAGGTGTACGGCCAGCCGTCGTTCCTGGGAAAGATCCTGATATTCGAGCGCGAGCTGCCTGATCGCGGGACGGTCATCCTGATCCGCAGCGAAATCGGGTTCTGACCTTATCGAGTGGTGGCCACCACCGCTTGGGGGGTGCGCGGTGGTGGCTACTTGATCAGCCGGAGCGTGAAGGGGTAGCGGAAGTCGCCCTCGGCCAGGGCGGAGACGCCGCCGACAACGGACAGGGCGAACCCGAGGACCCAGATCACCGGGATCAGGACGATTCCGATGACCGTGATCGGAAGCAGGAAGGTCGCCCCCAGAACGGTCAGATGGAAGTTCAGGGCCTCGACGGCGTGTCTGCGGACGTAGGGGGACGACTTGCCGGCCGTGAGAAGCATGATCAGCGGGCCGACGACGAACAGGCCGGTCAGACTGATCAGGTGGGCGGCCGAGGCCACCACACGGTCGGCCGCGTCCCGGGCCATGGGGCGCGGGAGCTGGGTCGCGTGCACCGGGGTCAGGGAAGGCGGTGGTGGGATGTACGGGGGGCGGGAGCCGTACAGGTCGGTCATGATCGGCATGAGGTCGGCGTGGGTCCTGGCCGTCATGGCGAGGTGGAGGCGTTCGTCCATCTCGTCCTTATCGAGACGCCCCTCCGCGTACGCGGCCTTGACGTGCTCGACCACCTGGTCTCGATCATCGTTGGTCACCCGGAGCTGAGGGTGCGGCGCGGGCGCGCCGCCCGGCCACGGTGGTGTCGCTGCCGCCGGCATCAAAAGCCTTACCTTCCGTCGATCCGAGCAGCCGTGCGGGTACGCGCGACCACTTCCCCTTCGAGTCTGCCTCGCCACCGCGATGACGTGGCCTCTCGCCTACTCATATTCGATCGAGACAGGGCCGCGGTCCATCCGGGATGTCCCCCACGGAACCCCGGGAGCGCCCTCATTGTCACCGACTTGCGCTCAGGACCGGTATATAAGGGGTATGAGATGGCGTGACCGCTACGGCCTTAGGCGCAATCGCGGCCCCAAGGTCGCCAAATTCGACCGTGAGGCAACCGATCAGGACATCGAGGCCCTGATCGAGTTCGCCAAGTCACGAAGGGGCGTCGAGTTCTACGTCGAGCCGGAAACCTTCGCGACCGACACCACCGCCGTCGCGATCGCGCACGACGGCGAATGGACCCGCCGCCGAGTCGGCTCCCCCGCAGTCATCAAGAAGGTCGCCCGCGACCTCGCACTCCCCGTGTACGACGTGCAACTCACGGGCTACCCCGCCCGCATGCGCGCCTACAACGAACGCCGCCGCCAAGCCGAAGCCGACTAACCCCCCACCAACCAACCCACCTCACACCAACACGCACTTTCCCAACAACCCACCCACCGTCCTTCACCACACTTTCCGGACGCCCAACACCAAATACGCCCACATTCCCCCCGCATTAACGAACACCAATTTCTCCCAGCCCCAGGCTTCCACCTCCCAACACCAGACCACACGCCACCACCTGGGCTCCTCACCTGACCTTCCACTTTGTCCAGCGCCTTGCCCGCCGTCTTGCCCGCCGTCACTTTCTGGCCTCCGCCCGGGCCCTCTCATCAGGGCCCTCTCGCCCGGCCGTGACCGCCATCGCCTGACCGTAAGCGCCTGACCGTGAGCGCCATCGCCTAACCCGGCTTGCCACCCGCAACCGCCGCAGCCTGTCCCTCCTCTTCCTGGCTGGCCCTCTCACCACCGTGACCACCATCGCGTGGCCCTCCGGCTGAACCCTCCCCGCGCCCGAGCATCCCGTCCGCGCATGGCCATCACCTGAGCCTCTCGGCCCGCAACCGCCATCGCCCGGACCTCCATCTGGCCCTCCTCCTGGCGCCCTCCACGCCACCGTGACCACCGCTGCGTGAGTCACGTGAGCCTCGCGTGGCCCTCCCGGCTGAACCCTCCTCGCGCCCGAGCATCACCACCGCGCATAGCCGTCACCTCAGCCTCTCCACCGCCCACGACCGCCATCGCCTGGACCTCCTCGCTCCCTCGGCCGGCCGCTCTCCGGCCTCTTGTTGAGATTTGTCCTGGATGCTCGGGAGGATGTAGAGAACGTGGTGGCCTGCTTCTACCTACACGTGAGAGCGCCGAGTAGGGCGCGGGCGTCGAAGGAGCCGAGAGATGAAATACATGATGCTCATGCAGTTCGGGCAGCAGGCCGAGTTTCCGCCGATCAGCACGTGGCCGCCGGAAGATGTCATGGCGCACATCGAGTTCATGCACGGCGTGACCGAGAAGTTCACTGCCTCGGGGGAACTCGTGGACGCGCAGGGGCTGGCGATGCCCGACCAGGCCAGGACAGTGCGAGCCGGCGACGGTGGGATCCCCGTGGTCACCGACGGTCCCTATCCAGAGACGAAGGAGTTTCTGGTCGGCTACTGGATCTTGGACTGCGAAAGCCAGGAGCGAGCGTTCGAGCTCGCCGCGTTCGTCTCGGCCGCACCTGGACCGGGCGGCAAGCCGCTCAACATGCCGATCGAGGTTCGCCAGGTGATGTCAGCCCCACCCGAGGAACTGTCAACCCCCTGAGGCACGCCAAGTGATGTCCGCCCGAGAAAGCCGTCAACACTTTGAGATACGCCAAGTGATGTCCGTCCGAGGGCCGTCAACGCTTTGTGGCAGGCCGAGTGATGTACTTCCGAGCGGTCAACGCCTTGAGGCACTCCTGGTGGTGTCCGTCCGAGGAGTCGTCAACGCTGGATGATCGGGCCATCGATGACCTGTTGCGCGAACTCGCGCCGCGGGTCGTCGGCGTGCTCACCCGGCGCACGGGAGACTTCGACACGGCCGAGGACGCCGTCCAGGAAGCCCTGCTCGACGCCGCCGCCCAATGGCCGAAGGAAGGACTGCCCGGCAATCCGCGTGGCTGGCTCATTCAGGTCGCGTTCCGCCGGATGACCGAGCAGGTCCGCAACGAGCAGGCCCGCCGTCGCCGGGAGGAACTGGTCGCCGCGCGAACCCCGCCGGAACTGCGGTCCGCGCCCGCCGCCGACGACGCGTACGCCTCGGACCAGGACGACACGCTGAGCATGCTGTTCCTCTGCTGTCATCCCGCGCTCACACCCGCCTCCGCGATCGCCCTCACCCTGCGCTCGGTAGGCGGACTGACCACAGCCCAGATCGCCAAAGCGTTCATGGTGCCCGAGGCGACGATGGCGCAGCGGATCAGCCGGGCCAAGCAGCGCATCAAGACATCCGGCGTCCCGTTCGGAATGCCCGCCCCGCATGAACGCGCACGCAGACTCAGCTCGGTGCTCCATGTCCTCTACCTGACTTTCAACGAGGGCTACGCCAGCACCACCGGCCCCGACCTCCACCGCGTCGAACTCGCCCGCGAGGCGATCCGGCTGACCCGGATGATCCACGCCCTGCTCCCCGACGAATGCGAGATCGCCGGCCTGCTCGCCCTCATGCTCCTCACCGACGCCCGCCGCGCCGCCCGCACCGGCCCTCATGGCACCCCCATCCCCCTGACCGAACAAGACCGCAGCACATGGGACTCCGACGCGATCACCGAAGGAGTCACGCTCATCACCGCCACCCTGGCCAAGGGCGCGGTCGGCCCCTACCAACTCCAAGCCGCGATCGCCGCACTCCACGACGAAGCCACCACCGCCGACCAAACCGACTGGCCACAGATCATGGCCCTCTACGGCCTGCTGGAACGCATGTCCGACAACCCCATGGTCACACTCAACCGCGCCGTCGCCGCCGCCATGGTCCACGGCCCCTCAACCGGCCTCGACATCCTCAAAACACTCGACGCCGACGGCCGCCTCACCGACCACCACCGCTTCCACACCGCCCGCGCCCACCTCCGCGAAATGGCCGACGACCTCCCCGGCGCCATCGAGGACTACCGCACAGCCGCAAACCACACCACAAACATCCCCGAACGCGACTACCTCACCGCCCGCGCCGCCCGCCTAGCCGCGACAACATCCCCACCCCCGACCACCCAACCCAACACAGCAACCGATGACGCTTCCGATCCCCCGCCCTAGCAACCCCACAGAACGAGCAGCTCCCCAGGCCAACACCGTTCGGTTAGCTCGCGACGGCGGATGGTTCTTCGAGGAGGGCTAGGAGGGGGGAGAGCCACTTCATGGTGGGGGTGCCCATTTCTCGATCCAGGTCTTCGGGGGTGGGCATACGTTCTCGGAGGACGTTTGGGGGGAGCAGGTTGCGGATGGCACGGGAGAGAAGGACTGCCATTGTGTAGCGGGGGTCTGCGGTGAGAGCTCGGTCGAGGGCCAGAGTGGCGAGGGCGCAGTCACCGTTGCGCCACGCGGTGGCGGCCAGGAGGGAGGCCGCGGGGGCGGCGTGACGGGGGTTCAGGCGGCGGGTCAGGTCACGCCAGAGGGTGAGGTGTGCGGCGCGGTCGTCGATCAATGTCCAGGCTTCGTCTCGCACGCGGATTACCGCCAGATCGAGGCCCAAGCGAGCGGCCTCGTCGTCGTTGAGGCGGTCGCCGCGCGCGTATACGTCGATCGCGGTTCGGACCCGGGCTATTCCATCGGCCACGATGTCCGCGGGCTTTCCTCTGGCCAGGGTGATCCGGATGGATGTGATCGCATGGTCGGTCGCGCGGTTCATCGAGACGCGGGCCATGCCGCTGTATGGCGCGACCGAGCGTTCCAGACTGCGGCGGTTCGGAAGGGCGACCAGGCCCTGGACTACCGCCTCGGCCGCGATCGGACTCGCCTTGGGGTCATACGCCACCCCCTCGGGCGGGCAGCAGGCCACGCGCTGGCACACATACGACCAATAGCGGCCGTCGGCGGCACGCAAGGACTCGGTGATCTTGATGCCTGCCGTACGCAACAGGCGGGTGGCCTCGTCTACCCCGGCGGTCACAAGAGATCCCGGACCATACCCGATGAGAATGACCGTGGTGACCTGCTCGCGCTTGAGCAGCGGCACGAGTCCGTCGAGTGCGCCGGGTTCCGCGGGGAGATCCCAGCGCGTGGTCACCCGCACAGCCGACCCGATCAATCCGATCACGACCAGGCTGCGCTCGGGATAGAAGCCGATCAGGAACGGCACGGCGGCCAGGATGTCGGTCGGCGACGACAACCGGAGTCTCGGGTTCGCTGAACTCATGCTCGAACTATTCCGCCTCGGCGCTCATGCCCAGAAGCCGAACTCAATTCTGTGGACAGCCAACCTGAACCTGTTGCAATTGTGCCCTTGTGATTCACATTCCCGCAGGTCGCAGCATGCCCAGGAAAAAACGCCTGTGCATGATCTTCACGTTTACCGCGTGGACCAAGCGGGAAACTCGGCCGTCTGATATCACTCGACTGCGATTTGGGTGCACCGGGGCATGAAATGCAGGTCCGCCCGGAAGGATGTGCTCGGTACATAACGAACCAACTTCACAGTGATACAGGTGGTATTTGTGTCATTTCGTCTCGCCGGCAGCCATGTGTTCGCGGAGAGCGAAGATCATAATGCGGTAAAGAGGCCCGCGCGTTGAAGCGAGGCCGGTTACTGGGCAGAGCACTGTTTATGGGCATGCGCGACAGTCGATCCGTGGCTCCCCCATCCGTCGAGGATTGGTCCGATCATGAGCGATCCAGGCTGACCGCCCTGCTCGGCGGCGAGACCGTCCTCGTCAGCATGAACCAGCGGCGAGGCCACCCGCGCCTGATCGCCTGGGCCAAGTCCCAATCCCTGTATGTCCGGATCGACTCCCGGAGCGTGTGGGGCAACCCGCACGAGAAAGACGACGCTCTGCGCGGCGAGCAGCTACGCCGTTTCGAGGTCCACCTCAATGCGCGCCCCGATTTGCTCGCGCGGCTCGGCGAACTCCGCGGCAAGGCGCTGGCCTGCTGGTGCACTCACGGCCCTTGCCACGGCCAGATCCTCAGACTTCTCGCGGACGGTCCGGCCCCGCCGCCCGTACAGCCGGAGCCGGACGATCTGAGCCTCGAAGAACAGCTCGCCCTCGCCGAAGCCGAGAACGCGATCGAACACGGCCTCACCACATTCGTCGACGTCGGCCACGCTCTCTCCCGCATCCGCGCCGGGCGTCTCCACCGCGCCACCCACCCCCGCTTCGAGGACTACTGCCGCGAACGCTGGGGCTTCACCAAGAACCACGTCAATCGCCAGATCGACGCGGCCCATGTCATGGGCACCCTGGCCGTCACCCACATCCCCCGCCAGCACGATCACCGCCCCACCGTCCCGCCACCAACCATCCCCACCCCCACAAGCCCTCAAGAATCCAACCGCCTGGGCCAACTCAGCGGCCTCCGCGCCCCCACAACCTCACCCCACTCAGAAACCCTCCGCATCCCGGAATCCCGCCCTTCACCACCTCCCCTTCCTTCCTTCCATCCCGCCTCGCCATCCCATCCGCCCGCAGTCCCCCACCCACCGATCACCACATCAGCGGCGCATCCACCATTCGCACCGGAGGCGCACTCACCCCGACTCCAGGATTACGAAGACTCACCCGGACCCACCCGGCACCTGGACAATCTCGTGGCAACACTCGGCGATTTCCCCGCCCTAATCGCCAGCACCGAAGGCTTCGAAAAAGAAGCCTCACCAGAACAAGCCGAAGCCTGGTCTCAACAACTTGCCAGAGCCGTCAATGACCTGCAAGAACTACAGCGCCAGGTAGAGACCTTCCTCAAAACCAACGACCAACGAGACGCATGAACACGCAGCGCCGGTCCGCACGCTGATCGCTGATTCGAGGACGACCAGTCGTCACCAGGCCCGAGCCGTTGGTATCACCACCAGAACCGGCCGGCCACACACGTCAGACGATCGTGGAGGAAGAGGCCGGATCACAAGCTAGGAGCGTCGTACCAAGCGGCGGAAACCCGGGAGCATGTAGCGGTGTATATCCGAGCATGAGATGGATGTACGTGATCGGCGCTGTGCTCGTATTCGCCGGGTGTTCCACGGCCAGCTCACCGGAGACAGAAGGAACCCGGCCGAGCGCGAACCCAGCAGGCACGATGCTGAGATCAGTGGGGGACGCGGAGATCCCGCGGGCCGCGCATACGGCAACCCTGCTGCGAGATGGGCGGGTGCTGCTGGCGGGAGGGTGCACCGCCCACGGCTGCGAGGACAGCGAGCGAGGTCGGCGGTCGGAGTTCTTCGAGCCCGAGCGTGGCATCTTCGTGGCAGGGCCGGAGATGGGATCACCGAGGACCGGGCATACCGCCACCCGCCTGCCGGATGGCGATGTGCTCATCATCGGCGGGTGGCCCGGCGAGGGCAGGGATCCGTTGAGCAGCGCCGAAATCTTCGATCCTGGATCGGGGGCATTCCGACCGACGGGCTCCATGGCAGAGGGTCGGGGCGGGCACGTGGCAGCGTCGCTGCCGGATGGGCGTGTGATGATCACGGGTGGTACGGGGCCCGGCGGGCGAATCCTCGGCAGCGCGGAGGTTTACGATCCGCGGACCGGGCGGTTCGCCCCCGCGCCAGCCGCGACGCCGCGAACCGGAGGCACGGCGGTGACGCTGCGGGACGGTCGGATCTTCGTGGTCGGTGGGGATCCCGTTAGCACGATGGCTGAGATCTTCGATCCTGACGCGTTCAGGTGGCGCGTCACGGGGAGGATGGAGACCGCCCGCCGGAAATTGGGTGCGGCGGTGACGGAGGATGGGGCCGTATTGGTGGCGGGTGGCTCGGTTCCCGGCGACGGCGATCGCGACAACCTGCTCAACGTGGCCGAGTTGTACAGCCCAGCCACCGGAAGGTTCCGTGAGCTGCCACCGATGATCGAGCCACGCTACAAGATCGATGGCTCGCTTGTGCCGCTGACCGATGGCCGGATTCTGATCGCGGGCGGAGCGCGGATCCCGGAGATCTACAACGGGCGGTTTCACCCGGTCGCTGGGTCGCTGGACGCGGCCCGCCTGGTCGGTACGGCGACCATTTTGCGAGATGGCCGAGTGCTGATCACCGGCGGCTACGACGAGGACATCACACCGCGCGCGGCGGCCTATCTCTTCGTGCCGCGCGCATGAGAGCGCGGCGTTGGAAATCTGCCGCGGCATTGCCCTGCGAGTACGGCAGCCATAATTCATGACCGTTGACGGGTGAGACCTGATCGCGCTCACCGTCGCAGAAACGCGGGGATCACATCCGTGCTGGGCGGCTGGCAGCGCGCCGACCTGCTAGAGAACGTCACTGGCCCTGGCCGCCCGACGTCCTGACCGGCATGGAGCTCGTGGCCCTTGTCGCCGGAGTGAACCCATCCGCCACCAGGCCCGCGGCTCCCCGGCATCGCTACCGGAAGTGAGTCGCGGCCGGGAACCAGCGCAGCGCGCCCGCACGGGGACGGGAGGTGTGCCCGCTTGGAGGCGGGAGATGCCCGTGTAGGGACGCGATGTGCCGTGTGGGAGCGGGAGGCGAGCAGTCGAGGCGGTGTTGGGGCGGCGGCGACATGACCCTCAGCTCACACCCGTCAGACGATCATGGAGGCAGAGGGCAGGATGCCGAGCTGCGGCGTTCTTATCGCACCGAGGCAAGCGTTCGCACGCTAAGCACCTCGGTCGGCGGTTGTACCAGGCCGTCCAGCCGTTGGCACGCCACAACGTGGGATGACAGCCGTGGGTACGAAGCCCAAACGAACCCGTGCAGCGGGACTCAGCCCGCCCGGCGCCGGAGGTGACAGCGGGCGGGAAAGTTGGAGCAAGGGTGTCGGATGCTTCGAGTGTTAGGGCACCAGGGTTGACGGCGTTAGGCGTACGCGGACCATGAGGGTGGCGCCCGCTACGGCGCCGGGCATGGCGATGACGGCGGCGAAGGGGATCAGGAAGGTGAGGAAGATGGCGACGCCGAAGCCGAGAGCGGAGCCCTTGTTGTTGCGGAGGATGGCGAAGCGGTCCTTGCGGTGGAGGCCGCGGCGTTCCATGGCGAGGGCGGTGAGTTCGACGGTCAGGAAGAAGCCTGAGACGAGGGCGCCGAGGACGGGGACGATCGTCTGGCCGATCACGGGGACGAATCCGAGAACGAACAAGGGGATCGTGAACATCAGAACGTAGACGAGCGTCATGAGGCTGTCGCGGATGGAGCGGAACAGCGAGCGCCAGAATGGCAGGTCGTCGCCGGGTACCGCGCCGAAGTCCTCTTCGACCTTCTCCGAGAGTTTCTCGTAGAAGGGTTCGCCGATGGCGAGCGTGACGGCGGTGAACGTGATGATGGACAGTCCGAGGCCGACCACGAAGATGAGAATTCCGATCAGGGTACGGAAGAGGCCCTTCCAGCCCCAGTCATCGGCGAACGGGGTAACCCACGCGGCGATGTCGCCGGCATTCGTGGCTAGCCAGATCAGCGCCACCACGTACAGCACGAACGCGATCAGAGCCGGAATCAGGCCGAACAACCACCAGCCCGGACGCCGGGCGCACCAGCCCAGCCCTTTCAGAAAGAATCCCACCCCGTCTGCGAACCCGCCTACGTTGCGCCGAACCGGTTGCCCTATGCCACTCATGCCCGGCAGGCTAGCGTGTCCGCTCCCCCACCGCGACGGCTCGTTCCAACGGCTCAGCCAACGACGCGCGGTCAATGGTTGGCGGCATTCTGGCCGGAAATGACGACTCAGGTAGGCGCGCGGCAGAAGCTCCGGCGCCAGCGGGTGCCCGCCCCAATTTTCACGCCTGTGGCGTCGCCGGAAGGAACCGTTAAGCGTTCCAGGCGGGTGCCCTGACTTCCGCTGAGGTCACGTTGTGCGCGTGTAGAGGATCAGGTGGCTGAGCGTTGCCAGAAAGGTGTGATGGGGAAACCCAGATCGGTGAATAGGCGACGCAGGAGAGGCAGAGATATGCCGAGCACGTTGCCGTGGTCGCCGACGATCCCGTCGATGAACCAGCCGCCGAGGCCGTCGAGTGTGAATGCGCCGGCGACCTTCATGGGTTCGCCGCTGGCGACGTAGGCGACGATTTCGGCATCGGTGGGCGTGCCGAAGCGGATCTCGGTTGAGCCGACGGCCGACGCGGTACGGCCGGAGGTCGTGTGGATTACGCAGTGGCCGGTCAGCAGGTGGCCGGATCGACCCCGCACGGCGGTCCACCGTGCCACAGCTTCTTCTGCGGAATCAGGCTTTCCATATGCCACACCATCGAATTCCAGGACCGAATCACATCCGATGACAAGAATGTCGCCGGTAAGACCGTCCGCTACGACACGGGCTTTCGCCTGAGCGAGAGCCAGGCAGAGATCACCAGGAGTGGCCGCGACGATCGCGTCCTCATCCACACCACTGACGATCACCTTGGGGTCGAGTCCCGCATCACGAAGCACACCCAGCCGAGCCGGAGACGCGGAAGCCAGCACGATCTCAGTCACGCCACCCAAGCTTAGATCGTGCGCCCCCCTTCACCATCCACGCGGCCACAAAAGTAGGAGCCCTGCCGCAGCTTCGGAATCGCGAGCGCGATCGTTCCTAGCCACACCGGCATACCTCGCCCAGACCCCAGCCTTGGCAACGCCAGACTTCGCCCGCTCTCCGAGTTCCGCTCGGCACAGAATTGGGTGGTTCTCCCACCCACCCATCCCTCTGTTTCTCCTTGGGCTCCGCCCACCCCCGCCAACGCCGTGACACCCGCACGAAAGCCATGGCACGGATGTTCTCCCACCCCCTGGGAGCGTCCTCATCGCCGGGGTCGGCGAGAGCTACCAGCCCCTGCGCGGCGAACGCGTCCGCAGGACCGTGGACGCCATACTCGCAGCCGTGCTCGAATTCGCGGTGATTCGATGGCGATCGGCTCGTGATCTTCTGTGGATCCTTGTGATCTTCTATGGCTCACTGCTTCCGCGCTCGTGGGGGCGGGGTTGCCCGGCGGCTGCCTGTAGACGTGCCTCGTCGGTCTGGGGCGGGGCCGGGTGTGGAGTCGGGTGCGCGGCCGGAGCCGGATGCGACGCCCCGGGCGAAGCCGGAGTCGGGTGCGGCATTGCGGGCAGGGCCGGGGTTGGATGCGGCGCTGGTGGAGGCCATGCCGAAGTCGGATGCGACCCCCCGGGCGGGACCGGTTGGGTGCGGCTCCCCGGGCGGGCCGGGGTCGGGTGCGATGGCGGTGGGGGCCATGCCGGGGTTGGATGCGATGCCCCGGGCGGGGCCGGGGTTGGAGTCCTGGCTGTGGGTGTTTGCGGCCCGGACTGCCCGGGCTGCCCGGACTGCTGGGGTTGCCAGGGGCGTCCGGGTTGTCCGGATTGTGCGGGTTGTGGGGGTTGGCGGGGCTGCCAGGTCTGGTGGCGGGGCTGCCC
>NZ_BLAF01000081.1:1241-86647 GCF_009687885.1 Acrocarpospora pleiomorpha | reverse complement strand
AGCGTCTTCATTCGTGAGCGACGGCTGACCGTGCCGGTTAAGCGAGTCGAACAGCATTTGCATCTCAGCGTCTACGAGTCTGTCCGCGACCACTCCGGCCGTTTCGGGGGTCAGTTCATCAAGGTGGTCTTTGAGGATGCCAGCCAAGGTGTCCTTGGTGTCACTGCTCTGGTGGTCGATCGCGGCGCTGCCGAGCGGGGTGGCGTCCTTGAAGATCCGGGCGGTGGTGTAGTTCACCGGCAACAACGCCGCGTCGGCGACCATGTCGATGAATTCATCATCGTTGAACTCCGCGTAGGCCGAGCCGTCCAGCAGCAGATTCGACAGCCCGCCCGCCTCCGCGCTGAGTCGGGTGTACTCGGCCCGCTCGGCCGGATCGGAACTGAACGGATGCGCCTGGCCGATGTCCAGATTCCGCACATACGCCTGGAAATCAGCCTGCAACATCGTGGCTGTGGCTTGGTCTTGCATGAGCGCGCCGATGAAACGGGCGGCTACGTCCTCGTGCAGGCCCGTCCACGGGCCGGAGGGCGCCAACCCCAGCCCCGGCGAATCGGCATGGACCTGGCCGCGCGCCAGCTCGCCCAAATACGGGGTCAAGTTCTTGGCGAGGACCTGGTTGAGCGGCGAATTCTCGAAGGTGGCGTAATGGCCGGCCGCCTTCTCCGTACCGTCATAACCGACCCCGTCGATCACGTTGATCCAAGCCCGCTCCCGCGTCGCGGCCGAACCCGTGCCCGGGTCCAGCGCGCGGCCCAGGACCATGGCGAGCAGGTCGTCGAAGCCGGGTGTGCCGGTCCCCTTGACCAGATCAGGGTCGAGCAACTGCCCGGCCACCTGCTTATGGTCGGCCAGCAGCCTCTGCAGTGCCTCCGGGTTACCGGTGTAGGCGCCGACCACCCAGACGGTGTTCCAGTCCGGATCCGGGAAAGCGGGCGCGAACCCGGCGGTGGGTGAACTGAACTGGCCAGCCGCGACGTCGTTCAGGAAGCCGCTGGACGGGCGGGCCAGCGCCACCATCGCTGACAAGGTGGCCGGATTGGCGCGGGTCAGCGCATCCTCTCGCCATCCCGCAGGCAGGCGTGCGGAGCTCTCGGCGGCGGCGAAGGCCACCGCCAACGCCCCCAGCGACGACTGCGCCTTGCCCAGTTCCTCCGGGGTCAGGCCGCGGCTCCGTCCGGCGGCGTGGGCCTCCATCCATCGCCCGAAGATGGTCCGCAACTTGCCGGGAGTTCCCAGCGCGGCCAGCAACGCCGACGCATAAGCCGGATCGCGCGTGTCGGTGGTTCCGGCGGCGGTCAGCGCCGCCTCCACTCCCGCCCATGCCCCCGGCGTTCCCTCGGCCAGGTGGACGGCCAGCGCATCGGCCAGCGCCCTCCCCGCCTGGGCTCCTGCCGTGGCCGCCTGCTCCTGGCTGGTGAACGGCACCCGTACCGTCGTCAACGCGGGTGAACCCTCCGGCAACACCTGGGTGAGCACCTGCAGCCGCCACCGCAGGTCCGCCTGCGAGTCATGAAAGAACGCCCACGCCCGATGCATCGCCGTGATCCCGCCCGCACCGGCCCAATCCGCGCCCGCCTCGGCGATCGCGGCCTCCAACCCCGGCCGCACCCCCGCCAGCACGCTCTTCCCGGCCTCCAGCCGCCGGATCAACGCCTGCACCCCGGCTGGATCCATCCCCATGAACTCGGCCACAGCGCCTCCCGCCCCAAAGCGTAATCAGACAGCATCTAGTGGTACGCCAGACCACCAACATGGAACCCCGGGGTACCCGAAGCCTTCCCTGGGGGTTAGCCGCCGAGAAGTTCTTCCCAGGGGCGGCGGGCGGAGGTGTGGGTACAGCAGGTCGAGGGCCTGGGGGAGGTGCCAGAGGCCGAGGGGTCCACGGCGTGCAGCGTGCGCAGATCTTTGTCTACGGCTCCCGCTCCTGCGGGGGCCGCTCAACCCTCCGGCCGATGAGCCCAGCCTCATGTCGGCTGGGAACGATGAATCAAGGGCTGAGGAGGGGAATCAAGGTGACGAGAGCGCGCTTGTCGGGCTTGCCGGCGGGGGTGATGGGGACGGATGTGAGGACGTTGATCGTCTTGGGGGTGTGCGCTTTGCTCAGGGATGACTGGATGAGGGATAGAAGGGCTTCGTTGTCTATTTGGTGGTCGGGGGTGGGGACGACGAAGGCGTGGATGGCCTCGCCGGTGGTGGGGTCGGGGGTGCTGGTGACGTAGGCGGCGGAGACGGAGGGGTGGGTGGTGAGGACGCGCTCGATGGCGGTGGGGTAGCAGACTTCGGCGTTGACGAGGATGACGTCGCGGCTGCGGCCGGTCAGGCGGAGGAGGCCGTCGGGGCCGATGTAGCCGATGTCGCGGGTGTGGAGCCAGCCGTTTTGCAGGACCTCGGCGGTCTGGTCGGGGTCGTTCCAGTAACCAGTCATCATGTGGGGGCTCCGGACCCAGATTTCGCCGGGGGTGGCGGGACGATCGTCATAGTTGCGGACGCTTAGCTCGACGGTGGGGAGGGGGCGGCCCACTGTGGTGAGGGCGTCGGGGCAGGTGGCGATGTCGGTGGGGGTGAGCATGGAGATGACGCCGCCTTCCGCCTGGCCGTAGCCCTGCCAGATGATGGGGCCGAGGCGGTCGATGGCGGCGGTGAGGAGGCCGGGGTCGGCGGGGGAGCCGCCGAGGACGACGGCGCGCAGGGTGGAGAGGTCGGCGGGGCGCTGGTGGAGGGTGGCGAGCAGGACGTGCAGGCGGGGCGGGGGCATCATGGTGGCGGTGACGCGGTGGCGTTCGATGAGGTCAGGGGTGAGGTCTCCACTGGTCATGATGGCGGTGCCGCCGGTGACCAGGCAGCGGCCTAAGTAGGTCATCATGACGGGGCTGGCGAGGCTCTCGTGGACGAGGCAGCGCTGGAAGTGGGTCATCAACGAGGCCAGCTGCGGGGGCCAGTCGTCGCGTTGGTAGGCGAGGCTGAAGGCGCGGTAGGTCTGCGCGCAGCCTTTGGGCTGGCCGGTGCTGCCGCTGGTGAAGGTAAGCCGGGCGATGTCGCCGGGGCGGGCGTCGAGGGTGAGCGGGTCGGCGGGGTGGGTGAGCAGTGTGGCGGTGTCTAAGACCGGAACACGCAGGTCCCCGGAGCGGGTGCCGGGGTCGGGGCTCGGGAGTTTCAGGTAAGGGGCGTGGGTGCCGGGGTCGACGATGAGGGCGTCGAACTGGTAGCCGAGGGCGTGGGCGATCTGGTCGCCGCTCCAGCGGGGGCGGAAGGCGGCGACGCGGCAGCCGAGGGCGTGGGCGGCCAGGTGGGCGGCGTAGGCGTCGGGGTTGGTGGTGGTCATGAGGGCGACGCCCTTGCCGGGGCCGAGACCCGCGGCGCGTAGTCCGGTGGCGATGCGGGCGACGGCGGTGAGCAGGTCACCGCGGGTGATCTCGCGCCCCTCGTGCTCGATGGCGGTACGGCTCGGCGATATCCGCAGCGCGTCAAGTACGGGGGCCGGGAACATCGATCTCCTCCTGAGGGGTCGTCGGTAATACGGCACGGGAAAGTCACGGGATTCAAGCCACGCCGGGGAATCTCAAGGCCACCTATTTCCCGTACAACAGAGTGCCAAGGTAGACAATTACCAAGGAGACGCCGATGACGGCTATTCCGATCCGTAGGGGTAGGTGGCAGTCCCTCAACGCGGGGGGTCACCGTACAGCGCTCAATGTCTTCCTGTTCATCGTCATCGCCCACTGGGCCGAGCACATCGTCCAGGCCATCCAGATCTGGGGTCTGGGCTGGCCGGTCCCCGAATCGCGCGGCGTGCTGGGCCAGTTCTTCCCGTGGGTGATCAAGTCCGAGGCGCTGCACTACGGGTACGCGTTGATCATGCTCGTCGGTCTGATCGTGCTTCGCAAGGGGTTCACGGGAACGGCTCGAACGTGGTGGAACATCTCGCTCGGCATCCAGGTCTGGCATCACCTGGAGCACCTGCTTCTGCTCTTCCAGGCGCAGTCGGGGCTGTTCCTGGCGGGCAAGCCCGTGCCGACCAGCATCGTGCAGCTGATCGTGCCCCGGGTCGAGCTGCACCTGTTCTACAACACGCTGGTCTTCATCCCGATGGTGGTGGCGGTGATCCTGCACCGTAAGCCGTCCGACGACGCCGTCTGCACGTGCGCGCGCGCCTGAGCGGGCCGTCGGGGTTCACCGTCGCCGTGGCGACCACGGCGGCGGTGCTCCTGCTGGCGCTGGCCGTGCCGGCCATCGGCCCGGCCCTGCGGGCGGCCCAGGGGGAGGGCGTCCAGGGCACATTCACCGCGGGATTCTCCCGGTGTGTCTCTCACCTCGGCCACGAGGCCTGCTCCTGGTACGGCACGTTCACGGCCGACGGCGAAAACCGCGACGTCTACCTGTACGGCAGCGCCACCCTCACCCAGGGCCAGCGCGTGCCCGCGATCGACATCGGCCGCCGCGCCTACGTCTACGGCCCGGGAGGTTCCAACGAGTGGATCGTGACCTCGCTGCTGCTGCTCGCCGGGGTCGGCCTGCTGTGGCCGCTGGCGGCGAAGTGGCGCTCGCACAGCCGCTCCCGCCGGGCGTCCCAGACCATGTAGGTGCCCAGGCAGAGCTGGACGAGCCCGCGCCCGACGTCCTCCCAGCGATCCCTGACCCTGATGAACGCCAGGGCGAGCGGGGATGGCCGGGAGCCGCGCGGCAGCACGAGGCAGGGGCCGCGGTTGGGCAGCGAGCGGGTGTGGGCGGCCGTGCTGTGGAAGCTGTGGCGCCGGAGCAGTTCGGCGGTCGCCGCGCGGAGGGCGATCGGGGAGAGCCGCCAGGCGGGGCAGGGGCGGTTGGCGGCGATCCCGTACGGGATGTGGTTGGCCTGCTTGACCGACAGGTGTTCCCACCGGCTGGGGTCGAACTCGTCGGGTCGCTCGAATCCGGCCCGGTGGAAGGCCGGGTAGTTGAAGCAGAGCACGGAACCGGCGGGCAGCACCGTGGTCTCGTCGACCGTGATGTCGGCGGAGGTGACGCGGTGGGCGATGCCGAACAGCGGGTAGAGCCGGAAGGTCTCCTCGATGATGTGGGAAAGGTCGCCGTGGGGGTGCCTGGCCAGGGACATGAGAATGTGCGCGGACGCCTCCGACTGCTGCACGACGGCCGTGTTGAAGAACGTGCCCTGCAGGTAGAGGGCCTGCTCGTGGCGGGTGAGGCCGGCGGGGAGCGGATGCCGTACGTCGTCGAGGCGGGTTTCCAGGTATTCGGTGAGGCGGTGGCGGCGGTCCATGTGGCGCAGGCCGCAGAATTTGAGCGCGGTGACCACGTCGTCGGCGTTGGCGACGATCAGGTCGCGGGCGTGGCGGGGGCAGCGTTCGGCGAAGACCAGTTCGTAGAAGAATTCCGCCCAGACGGGCATCATCAGGTCGCGTAGCCGTACCGAGCGGCGGATCTGGGCGCGGCCGGCGCAGCGGACGGCGAGGGCGGTGACGTCGGCGGTGGGCAGGGAGAGGAAGCGGCGCGTGGCGCGGGCGACCTCGTCGTAGCGTTCGCCGGGTTCCAGGTGTTCCTGGTGGATTTCGGCGCCGGGCGACAGCCAGTACCAGAACAGGTCGGAGAGGGCGGCGCCGCGGCTCCGGCCGTTGGCGGCCGGATCGGCGTAGACCTGGCGGAACCGCTCGACGGGGACGAGTTCCCCGGGGACCTGGATGCCTTCCTCGCCGTTGATCCTGGCGAAGATCCACATCCGCAGGGCGACCACCGCTCCCGGCACCCAGTACGGCAGGCTCGCCACCACCAGCAGCCCGATGAGCGGCAGCATCAGCCCTCCTGGAGCGCTTCCGCCATCCGCGCCGCCACCCGCCCCCAGAACCGGTCGGGGTCGTTGAGATGCGGGTACGGTTCGACCGGCACCGGCAGCCCGAGGAAGTCGCACAGCGGCTGCCAGCCGTCGCCTGGCTGGATGACCAGCAACCGGTCGGCGGCGACCTCACGCATGACGGCCGCGTTGTGCTCCTGGTAGACGGCGACGGCGTGGTCGCGGTCGGCGAACCTGCCGTCGAAGAAGCCGTCCCAGATCATGCGCCGGTGGAAGGCGGTGAACACGTCGAGTCCGGGCACGACGCGCAGGGCGTGCTGGGCGCGGGGGTCGGCGCCGCTGCCGAACATGGGGTAGATGGTGCGGTTGACGCTTTCGTACCAGCCGGCGGGGTCGCGGACGGTGAGGATGATCTTCGCGTCCGGGAAGGCGGCGCGCAGTTCGCGCCAGTAGGCCGCGCCGGGCCAGTCCACGGTGGAGCGGTAGCCGCGGAACACGGCCGTCCAGTCGACCGGCCGTCCCTCGGACGCCGCTTCCCACAGGGGGAGCCGTTCCGGGTGGTCGAGCACGTGGCGGCCGTGGAAGCAGGGCCCGAGGCCGAGCACCTCCAGCGCCGACTTGAGCGAGAGCGTCCCGGTCCGGCCGACACCGGCTCCGATGATCTTCACATGGCTCCTTGGATGACGAGATCGCGCGGCACCGACTCGACCGAGTCGCAGCCGCATAACGTGAGCGCGTTGAGCAGCTCGATTCGGAGCAGGTCGAGCACCCGGGCGACACCGTCCTCGCCGCCCGCGGCCAGACCCCACAGCACGGGGCGGCCGATCGCGGCGGCGGTCGCGCCGAGGGCGAGCGTCTTGACCACGTCGGTGCCGCGCCGGATGCCGCCGTCGACCAGCAGCGGGAGCTCGCCGCCGACCACGTCCGCGATCACCCGCAGCCGGTCGACGGCGGGCGGGGTGCCGTCCAGCTGCCGTCCGCCGTGGTTGGACACGATGATCGCGTCGATGCCGCGGCGCTGGGCGAGCTCGGCGTCGGCCGGGTGCAGCACGCCTTTGAGCACGATCGGCAGCCTGGTGATGCCGCGCAGCCAGTCGAGGTGCCGCCAGGAGATCTCCGGGGAGAGCACCACGCCGCGCACGCTGCCGCCGGACTCGCGGAGGTTCTCGCAGCGGATGCCGGGCGGCAGGTCGTGGAAGTCGTTGCGGTCGCCGCGCTCGTTGCGGCCCAGGGCCGGGGAGTCGACCGTGACGACCAGGGCCGTACAGCCGGCCGCTTCGGCGCGGCGGACGATCGCCTCGGTGAAGCCCAGGTCGGGCTGGAGGTAGAGCTGGAACCAGAGGACGGGTTCTTCGGCGACCTTGCGGGCCTCGTCGGCCATGTCCTCGATCGCCACGGTGGCGAGCATGGCGGCGATCATGATGACCCCCGCCTCGGCCGCGGCCCTGACGCTGGCCCGCTCACCGTCGGGGTGGGCGAGACGGTGGAAGGCCGTGGGCGCGATCATGATCGGCATGGAGGCCTGGCTGCCGAGCACGGTGCGGCCGAGACGAGGGGGTTTGTGGCCGCGCAGGATCCGGGGCACCAGGGCGAGGCGCCGGAATGCCGCCTCGTTGGCCCGTACGGTGAGTTCGTCCTGCGCACCGGACGCGAAGTAGTCGAAATGCACGGGGTCGAGGACGGCTTTCGCCGCAGCCTCGAAGTCCCGCACGTTCACATTGGCCTCCACGCCCGGTAATACGGAGAAAAATCCGTAAAAGATTCACTGAACCGGTTGGCTTCGGGATTCGTCGTAGGCGTGTGGCACTGTCGGATGAATCTCTCGTCGCGGGGATGGCTTCGGGCGACGCGGAGGCCGCCGCGGCCTTCGTCCGGAGGTTTCAGGCCCGGGTGTTCGGGCTGGCGCTGAGCGTGGTGGGCGATACCGGCCTGGCCGAGGAGGTGGCGCAGGAGGCGTTCGTCCGGGTGTGGCGGCATGCCGCGACCTACGATCCCCGGCGGGGGCGGGTGGCGACGTGGCTGCTCACGATCACCCGTAATCTGGCCGTGGACGCCATCCGGCTGCGCCACAAACACCGCGCCGACCCCGAACCGCTGCTGCGGGCGCTCCAGCCCGTCGCGGCCGAGGATCCCTTCGAGACCGATCCGTATGGATCCGACCAGCTCCGCGCCGGATTACAGGCGCTGCCCTTGGAACAGAGCCGCCCCATCGTGATGTCAGTATTTTACGGATTGACCGCTAAGGAGATAGCCGACCGGGAGGGCATCCCGCTCGGCACCGTCAAGACCCGGATCAGGAGAGGCCTGGCGAAACTGCGGCACGAGCTGGGGGTGAGCGATGACTGAGACACCGGAGTGCGCGGCCGTCCGGGAGCTGATCCCCGAGCTCGCCGCCGGGGTGGCCGCGGGCGACGAGCGGGCCCGCGCCCTCAGGCATCTGGCCACCTGCACCGACTGCCACCGCGAGCTCGAGGCGGCCGCGTTCGTGGTGGACGAGCTGCTGCCGCTGGCGCCCGAGGTGGAGCCGCCGCCGGGGTTCGAGCTGAAGGTGCTGGCCGCGCTGAACCCGCCGCGCCGGCGCTGGCGGGGCAGGCTGCGGCTGGCGGCGGCGCTCGTGGTGGCGGTGGCGCTGGGCGGGGTCGGGATGTGGCAGCTCACCGCCGACGACCGCCGGATGGCCGACAGCTATCGCCGTACGCTGGAGGCCGCCAACGGGCGTTACATGACGGCCAAGACCTTCGCCGCCCCGGATGGCAGCACCGCCGGACGGATCTTCGCGTACCAGGGCAAGCCCTCGTGGATCTTCATTACCGTGCAGTACGGCACGACCGGCGGGCCGTACACGGTCCGGATGACCACGCGGGACGGTCGGAACGAGACGCTGGGCACGATCATGGTGCAGTCGGGGACCGGGTCCTGGGGGCGCATGATCGACGTGCCGGTGTCGGGTATCGCTCAGGTCAGCCTGACCGGCGCGGATGACCTGACCTGCTTGATCGCGGGTTTCGGCCAGCCGCGATCGACCTGACCACTACGCCGCACACGGCGAGTCGTCTACCGTTGCCCTCATCGGCACGGCCGGCCTCCCCGCTTCCACCGCCACCACCACTCTCGACATCCTTGTCACCGATCCGGTGTCGTGAGCCCGCGGCGACTGGCCGTCCGTTGAGATGAGCGGGCGGCCGGTCGTCGAAAGGATCCACCCCATGCCAGACCTCGACCCCCAACTCCTGGCCGCGGCCCGGCGTGTCCGGCCCGTGGATCCCGGGCTTCGCGACTGCTGGAACCACGTGGTCAGCGCCATCGAGCACGGCTGGCTGGACAGCACGGGCGTGCACGACGTGATCACCCGGATCAGGGCCGGGCACGACATCGGGTTCCAGGAGCTCTCCTTCGATCGGCTGGGCAACCGGCTGCGGGTCAGCCTGGGCGACCAGGAGGCGTGGTGCGCGCCGGAGGAACTGCTGGGGCAGCTGGCCGCGCTGGTCGAGGGCAGGTCGCCGCGTGACTACACGGCGACGGCGATCGGGTGGGCGCACACCGGGGACGGCGAGTTTCCGTACCAGGCGTCCGCCGGTGCGGACGCGCTGCTGATCCGGGTCAACGACTTCCCGGCGGAGCCGCTGTACACGCTGATCGTGAACGGGCACGAGCATCTCGACCTGGAGGACTGGCCGGCCGCGTGGGCCCGGCCGCCGGTGCCGCGGCATCTGGTGGAGCTGGCGGAGGCCCGGGGGCGGCGGCGGTCGGGGGTGCCGCTGGACGCCGGGCTGCTGCTGTCGTGGGCGCAGACGCTCTGCCGGTTGAGCATGGACGATCCCGTGCTGGTGGCGGGGTCGCTCGGGTTGCTGGGCGAGCTGGTGCCGCGCCGGGGCGAGGTCGCGGTGGAGCCGCCGCCGCCCGGGGCCGCCGAGCTGCTGATCAGCGGCCGGGCCGGGCGGTTCGCGTACGTGAAGATCCAGCCGGCGTCCACGTCGCTGATCCGGGCCGATCTGGACGCGTTGCTGGGGGTGGGGTTCGTGCCGCCTCGGGTGCATTGGGACAGCCCGCATACCCGGGTTTATCGGGTGGAGGTGCCGGGCGCTCCATACTGCTGTGACGTGACCGCCGAGTTCTACTTCACCGAGGAACCCAAGGCGACGGCAACCGTCCTGGAGGTCAGCTTGCACCGGATCCCGATCTTTCCGACATTCTGAGACTCATGACTCTCAACGAGACGTACTTCGACCAGCGCGCCAGCACATATGGCGATTTGAGCTGGCATGTCGAATATGCCGAGCGATTGGTGGAGCTGGCGGAGTTGCCGCCGGGGATCTCGGTTCTGGACGCCGCCACGGGCACCGGGCTGGCCGCGCTCGCCGCCGCCCGGGCGATCGGCCCGGCCGGCGAGGTGGTCGGCGTGGACATCTCCGCGGGCATGCTCCGGGAGGCCGAAGCCCTGCTGGCGAAGTCGGGGTTACCCAACATCCGCTACCAGAAGGCGGACGCTACGGATTTGCGGGAGTTCGCTCCCGGATCCTTCGACGCGGTGCTGTGCTCGTCGAGCGTTCTCTACCTGGATGCCGCCCGCGCGCTCGCCGCGTGGCATCAGGTGCTCCGGCCAGGCGGGATACTCGCGTATTCGGCTATGCGCGAAGGTTTCCCGGCCGCCTCCCGGGTGTTTCGCGAATGCGCGGCCGAGGTGGGCGTGGCGATGACCGACCCGATGGCGGAGCTGGGCAGTGAAGACGCCAGCCGGGCCGCGTGCGAACAAGCCGGATTCCGCGTCGATCGTTTCGTCGACGGCATGGTGCACCGGCCGCCGGCGGCCGCCGCCGATCTGTGGCGCGGCTTCGCGGCCACTCCCCTCCACCCGAAGGCTCCGGCGGCGGAGCCCCGCTTCCTGGCCCGAATGGCCGAACTCCACGACGATCCAACCATCTGCGACATGCCCGTCCTCTTCGTCCTGGCCAGGAAAAACGCAACCGACCTGCCGAAGGTCGGTGCGCCCGCGCGGCGGGCGTTGGCCGGCGCCGGCTATACGAATCTTGAGCAGCTTGCCGATGTCACCGAGGCTGAGCTTCTGCGGCTGCATGGGATGGGGCCGAAGGCCATGGGCATGCTGCGGGAGGCGCTCAGCCGGCATGGGCTGTCCTTCCGGACGGACTGACGCGATTGTGGCGTAACGCCTGCGCATCCTTCCCCTCAAGTTCTTGAGGCTTCAAGTAACGTTCGATAGCTTGAAGCGTCAAGTTTCAAGGGAGCCTAATGTGAACGTATTCCTGTGGGTCCTGCAGGGCCTGCTCGCCGCCCTCTTCGGTGGGGCCGGAGTCATGAAGATCACCCAGCCCAAGGAGAAACTCAAGGCGGGATTGCCGTGGACCGAGGACTTCTCCCCCGGTGCCATCAAGACGATCGGCGGTCTCGAACTGCTGGCCGCGATCGGCCTCATCCTGCCCGCCGTCACCGGCATCCTGCCGATCCTCACCCCCCTCGCCGCCACCGGCCTCGTCATCGTCATGATCGGCGCCGCCCTCACCCACCTGCGCCGCAAGGAACCCCCGGCGATCGTCATCAATCTGGTCCTCCTCGCCCTCGCCGCCGTCGTCGCGTGGGGAAGGTTCGGTACGTACGCTTTCTGATGTGGAACCTCGGGGCGGATGGCTGGACGAAACAGAGCAACGGGCATGGCAGGGCCTTCTCGCCTTCGCCATGCTCGCGCTGCCCGAACTCGAACGCGCCCAGCGCCGCCACGGCCTCGTCCACATCGAGTACGGCCTGCTCGCCGCCCTCACCGAACGTTCCTTCCGGCTGAGCGACCTGGCCTCGATGCTCAACATGTCGCAGAGCCGCCTCAGCCACCGCATGAACAAGCTCCGCGACCGCGGCCTGGTCACCGTGCGCCCCTGCCTCGACGACGGCCGGGTGACCATCGCCGAGATCACCCCCAGCGGCCGCTGCCTGGTCGAGAAGATCGCCCCCGAACACGTCGAGGACGTCCGCCGCCTCGTCTTCGACAGCCTCTCCCCCGCCCAGACCCGCGCCCTCGCCGACGCCCTTCAAGCGGTGATGTCCGGCTTACGCATGTGCTCCCCGGACTGACTAGGGTTCTGAGCCGTGTACGTGAAGATCTGTGGCCTGCGGGAACCCGCCCATGTGACCGCCGCCGTCGAAGCGGGCGCCGACGCGATCGGGTTCGTGCTGACCACGAGCAAGCGTCAGGTCACTGCGGCCGAGGCCAGGGCTCTTGGGGAGGCGGTTCCGCCGCATGTGCTCACGGTCGGGGTCTTCGCGGGCGAAGCGCCGGAGATCGTGCGGGCGGTGGCGGTTGAGGCGGGAGTGCGGGCCGTACAACTGCATGGGAATCACCCGCACAGCGACTTCATCGCGCTCAAAGGTCTCACCCTGGTGCGTGCGGTGGCCGCGGACGCCGATCTGCGGTGTGGCGCGTTCGACGAAGAACTGCTGATCGTGGACGCTCCCAAGCCTGGGTCCGGCGAGCCCTGGAACTGGGGAGCCATTCGCGGCCGACCTTCGGGCAAGTGGATGCTGGCGGGTGGCCTTGACTCGCGGAATGTGTCCCGGGCCATCTCCGAAGCGCGACCGTGGGGAGTGGACGTGTCCAGCGGGGTCGAACGCGAGGGCCGGAAGGACCCTGACCTCATCCGCGAATTCGTCACCGAGGCTCGGCGTCGATGATCGTGGACAGGTGGTTCTGCAGATCGGGATCCACCGCGTAGAGCAGGGTTCCGCGCATGCCTCTGGTCAGGAGGACCTTGTAGACGTTGCGGACGAGCTGGTCGAACTCGGTGTCGGGGACGGAGCGGCGGCTCTTGAAGGCGGGGTCCCTGTTCGCCTCGCGTACCGTGGCCAGGCGTCCGTCCCTGATCGTGAGGTCGGGGCCGAGGATGACGCCGTTCCAGTCGTACTCGAAACCTTGGGCCGTGTAGACGCAGCCGACCTGGCCGAAACCGCCGGGGTCGCTCGCCCACAGCATGCTGGGGGGCGCGTCGCCGACGGCGCGGTCCTTCTTGACGTTCCAGGGGCGGGCCCAGTCGCCGATGTTCACGTCGTCGACGAGGGTGTCGTCGGAGCGGGGGTCGCTCCAGGGCCAGCAGTAGCCGGCGGTCATCCTGGCCGTGCCGGGTTTGGTGCGGAGGGCGGCTTCCAGTTCGTGCGGGGAACCGGCCAGGCGCACCTCGAAGCCGTCGTCGCCGTCCCAGGTCTCCGGTCCGCCGTCGGCCAGGCCGAGCAGGCGCAGCACCCATTGTTCGTACTTCCGGCTGCCGCCGCAGCGGAACTGCTCGTCGAGGGAGACGTGGTGCACGTCGTAGCCCTTGGCCCTGGCGACGGTCTCGATTCGCTCGACGGTGCCGAGTTCGCCGGGCCGTACCACCTGGTGCTGGTCGAGCAGGAAGACGGGGACGCGCGCCGCGGACAGGAGTTCGTCGAGCTGGCTGCGGCCGTTTCGTTTCGCGGCGGGGGTGAAACGGTTGGTGGAGGTCTCGCGGATTCGGTGGGCTTCGTCGCAGATCAGCACCTCCAGGCTGTTGGGTTCGGCGTCGGTGAAGCTGTTGAAATAGGCGAAAAGGTTCTTGATGCGGGTGCTGCCCCGGCCGGGGTAGCGGCGCAATGTCTGGGTGAAGGACTGGGAGCCGGTGGCGTGCAACGCGGTGCGGCCCTGCCGGTGTGACTCGCCCAGCAGGGACAGGGCGATGACGCTTTTGCCGCTGCCGGGGCCGCCGGTGACCACGACGACCTGTTTGGTGTCGGATCTGCGGGCTCTGGTGACGGCGCGTGTCACCAGTTCGAACGCGACCTGCTGCTCGTCCAGCAGGGTGAACTGCTCGCGTTCGCGGATCTCTTTCGCCGCGTACGTCATGAGTTGCTTGCTGGGCGCCACGACACTGTGCAGCAGGCGGTCCGCGGCGTCGGCGCCGGATTTTTCGGATAAGCGCTCGGACAGGTATCGCAGGAAGTCGCCGCGGCGTTGTTTGGTGAAGAGGCGGCTGTGCTCGTCGCGTACCTGATCGGCCAGGCCGTCGATGTCGAGGTCCATGGCGTTGTGCAGGTAGGCGGCGCCGTGCAGGGCATCCGGTCGGTCTTTGAAGACGCCGAGGAAGTCACGCATGTATTCGCAGTAGCGGCGGACCTGCTCGGCTGGATTGAGCTTCTCGCCGCCGGGGACGCCTTCCACGATGACCAGGTGCTCGCCCAGTTCGGATGGCTCGGCGCGGCTCCACTGCTTCAGTTCCACCACCACGTACGAATCCGCGCCCGTGCGCGGGTGGACTCCCGCCAGGACCACGTCGGCGCGCCTGCTGGTCAGCGGAAGTTTGTATTCCACCAGCATCTCGACCTTGTCCAAGCCCGCGTCGGCCAGGTCGCGCGCGAGCGCGGGCAGGCTCCGCTGCCAGGATCTGACCTCCGCCGGAGACGGGCCACGCCCGGTGGTCATTCGCAAATGTTCCGCGATCGCCGCCGCCAGGGCGGCCTCGTTCGGTGACGCGAGCAGGTTCTCGACAGACAGCCGCAACGCCGTCACGGACTTCCCCCAGGCAGCACGAGAAGACTCGTGCGGGTGGGGGCCTATCCGCTAGGCGGAAGCCCGTCGGGCCGCATCACATGGTCATCACGAGGGTAGCGGGGGCGCCTTCCTGGCGGAACCGCGATAACGCTCGGGATCGTAGCGGCGGGCGTTCTCGTCCAGTTTGGCGTGGGCGGCCTCGACCAGGTCCACGCCGAGCACGTCGGCCAGACGGATCAGGTAGAGCGTCACGTCGCCGAGTTCGGCGCGCACGCGGGCGAGCGTGGGGCTGTCGAGGTTCTGGGATTCGGCCGGGGTGAGCCATTGGAACTCGGCGAGCAGTTCTCCCGCCTCTCCGGACAGAGCCATGGCCAGATTCTTGGGCGTGTGAAACTGCTCCCAGTCCCGCGACCGCACGAATTCCCGCAGCCGCACGGCCAACTCTTCCAGGTCGGTGGTCATGCTTGGCGACCCTACATTCCCGGCGAGGCCGGGCCTGTATGACCTCTCCTGCGGTGGGCAAGTGGCACGCGACCAGGCTTGTGGCTCCGGTCACGAGGCCAGTGCTGTGACGGCGGTGGCCAAGTAGAGGCAGCCGCCGATGGCTACCGCGACGCCTGCCAGTGCGGGTGTCCAGGCTGCGGCTGAGCGCAGGAGGCGTAGGTCGGGGGCGCGGCGGCTCACCAGTGCGGCGCCGCGTACGGTCACGATCCCGACGGCGGTCAGGGTGATCGCCATTCCGGCGCCGAAAACCAGCACCAGGACGACGGCGTCGAGCGCGCGTCCGGTGAGCAGGCCGCTGACCAGCACGATGAACGCTGAGGGCGAAGGGACCAACCCGCCGGACAGCGCGAGGGCGATGAGTCCGCGCCGGGACCACGGATCCGTAGGCTCCTCATGCCCATGCCCATGCCCATGCCCAGGGCCGTGACCGTGACCGTGCCCGTGCCCGTGCCCGTGGCCGTATGCGTGTGTCTTCCGGTTGCGGAGGTGGCGGTAGGTCAAATGTGCGCCGACGCCGATTACGACCACGCCCGCGATCACCTGGAGCCAGCTGGTGACGGCCTTGGTGCCGACGACGGAGCTGGTCAGGCCTGCCCAGGTCAGTGCGAGGGCGAGCACTGAGACCGTGTGCATCAGGGCGACGACCACGCCGAGGCGGAGTGCGTCGCGGTAGCGACCGTGGGTGCCGATGAGGTACGCCGCGGTCACGCTCTTGCCGTGGCCCGGTGCGACCGCGTGCAGCGCGCCGACGCCGAGTGCGACGGCCAGTGCCAGCCAGAACGCGCCCGCGCTGTCGAACAGCGTGATCAGGTAGTTCTCCTGGTCGGTGGTGCCGTTCATGCGCGTGTGCCCGCGCGCCGCCGACCCCGTACCAGGAAGGCGGCCAGCGCGCCGAGTGCGGCGACCAGCGCGATGGCGGGAACGACGAGGGAGATGCCGCCCGTCGCCGACGGGTCGAAGCGCAGGCGCTGGGTGGCGGTCGCCGCTGTGAGCATCGCCTGGGTGGGTGTGGCGGGGGTCTCGGCGGTGAGCACGGTGCGGTATGCCTCGTGCAGGTCGGTCAGCGCGTCGATCCGGACGTCGACATCGACGACCGGGTTCGCGCAGGCGAAGCTGAACCGGGCGCCCTCGGCGAGTAACCGCTCCAATGGGGCCAGTTCGGCCGCGCAGGGCTGCCCGGCCTGGGTCACCCCGACCCGGGCCAGCAGGTAGTCGCGCACGGCGGTGGAACGGGCGAGTTTCTGCTCGCCGGTCAGCGTGGTGTCGACGCCCGCGGACGGATCGCCGAACGCGCCGACCGAGCGGCCGAGCGCGACCCAGTCGTCCTCGGCGGCCAGCCAGGCGATGGCCACGTGCGAGCCGTCGACGCTGATCCGCGCGGTGGACGGCGGGCCGAAAGGATGAGCGGCGGCCGGCGCCGCCGGCACGGCGGCCACCGCCGCCCCGGCGAGCAGCACGCCCGCCAGACGGGTACGGAAGGTCACGGGATCTCCTGTCGAGCCGGCCGGATGGCCGGCCTGGGGCGGCCGGGCCGGCGCGGTACGCCGGCCCGGCCCGCGGGCGCGGGCCGCACCCCGGTACCCGTCCCGGAGGACCGGTACCGGGGCGGGCCCGCATCCGGTGGGGCTACTACTTGACCGTGATCACCGGGCTGGTGATCTTCTGGGTGGCGCTCTCCAGGTACACCCGGTAGGTGCTGTCCTTGTTGAGGTCGGCCGGCAGCTTGAAGCTGTAGCTCAGCTTGCCCAGCGCGTCGGCGGTCTGGGTGCCGACGTAGGTCCGGCTGTCGTAGTCGCGGTCGCCGTCGCCGGCGTTCGCGGCCGTGCCCTTGGTACGGAGGAGGTAGACCTTCACCTTCTCGCCCGAGTCGTAGCCGAACGCGGTGGCGGTGAGCTGCTCACCCGGCTCGACACTGGTCTTGTCCACGGTGACCTGCTCGCCGGTGTTGTCAGCGACGAGCTCGGTGACGGTGCGCTCACCCGCGTCGTTCTTGCGGATCAGGAAGCCGTCGTGGTGCTCGCCGTTGGCGTAGCGGGCCTCGAAGCGCAGCCGGTCCTTGTCGACGTCGATCATCTGGTACAGCTGCGTGTTCTCGCTGCTGCTGATCACCTCGGCGCCGTTGCCGGTCCAGTTCACGCCGCCGTTGAGCTCGTACATCTTGCCGCCGGAGACGGACACCACGTACGAGACGCCCTTGTGCGTGATCGCGGACTGGCGGGCGGACTTCAGGTTGCCCCGGCCGTAGGAGTGGTCGTGGCCCTGCAGCACCAGGTCGACGCCGTACTTCTCGAACAGCGGGCCCCACTGGGCGCGGACCACCGGGTTGTTGCGGGTGCCGGTGTTGGAGTAGACGGGGTGGTGGAAGGTCACCACGGTCCACTTGTTCGGGTTGTCCTTCAGCAGACCCTCCAGCCAGGTGGTCTGCGCGGCCATCAGCGTGGCATTGCTCTGCAGGTTGCTGTCCAGGCCGATGAACCGTACGCCCTGGTAGTCAACGCTGTAGACGGTCTGCTTGAGCTCGGGGTTACCCGGCCCGTTGTCCGGGTACGGGAACTGCGGCCGCCAGAAGGTGGACAGGCCGCCGCTGTACTCGTGGTTGCCGGGGACCGAGATGTTGTTGACCTGGCCGTCGATGAAGCCGCCGGCCTGGTACCACTGGCCCCACTGCTCCTCGCTGTTGGCGGAGTCGATGAGGTCGCCCGCGTTGACGATCGCCTTGGCCTGCGGCCGGTCGGCGAACGCCTGGCGGAACACGCGCGGGACCGCGGAGTCGATGTAGTTCTGCGCGTCGCCGTAGTAGATGAAGGAGAACGGCTGGAAACCGGCGGCGGCGGTGGTGAAGTCGGTCCACGCACTCCAGTTGGTGCCGTCACCGACGCGGTAGGTGTAGCGGGTGTTGGGCTTCAGGCCGACGAACTCGACGGTGTGGTAGGTCGAGGCGTACCCGAGCGTGGTGTTGACCGGGACGCTCGCCATGGCCATGACGTTGGTCACCGCGCCCGCAGCCGGCGCGACCTCACCGAGCGCGCGGGGGGCCTCCAGGATCTGGGCCTGGGCGGTGTCGGCGGTGGCCTCGGCCCGCCAGGTCACACGCTGGCTGGCGGCCGGGGTGTTGGTGGGGATGAGGATCAGCCGGTCGGGGATGGGGGAAGGCTTGTGCACCTCGGCGGCCGGGTACTTCGGAGGCGCCGCCGCACTGATTGCGGCGGGGGCCAACGCCAGGCCACCGACGAGCAGTGCACCGGCGCCGATCGACGCGAGCTTCGCCTGCCGGGACCTGATCGGCCACGGCTTTCTGGGCTCATTCACTTCTGGTTCTCTCCACAAGAAATGGACTCGTCCACCCGCGAGTGCGGGGTGGACGCCAGCGAATTCACCCAGGCACCACTGACGCTCACCTGTACCTTGCCTGACAGGAAGATGAATTCATGATCGTCAATGTGGCGGTCATCCGGCGTTGGCCTGGTGTTTCTCCGAATCCCTCTACCATCGGCCACGGATTGCGGGCGAACGCGAAAGGGTGAATCGGATGGCTCGTTTGGGGCTGCTGCCGGCCATCGTCGCGCTCGGCACTCTGTTCGTGGTGCCGCCCATGGTCAAGACGGAGACCTTCATCACCGCCGAGACGACCGGGATCCTGATGATCGAGGGTGGCGAGTGTTTCAGCGACCCGGCGTACTCACCGGGGGCGGCGGAGCGGATCGTGCTCTACACGCCGTGCGCCGACGGCGCGGACAACCAGTCGTACGGCTTCACCCACATGCCCGACGGGCCGTACGACCCGGCTGGGCTGTCCGCGTTCGCCTGGCGGAGTTGCGGCGAACGCTACGCGGAACTGTGGGGCGGCGATCGCGATGACCTGGACTTCTACCCGATCATGCCAACTGCGGAGACCTGGGCCGACGGCGACCGCGACGTGATGTGCGCCGTCTACCACCCCGCTGGCCGCCTCCCCGGATCGGCGCTACCACTGGCGCGTTAGCCCTTCCGCAACTCGTCATGAGCCACGTCAATAGGCGCGTCACAGCGTCTCCCCTTCGCGCGACTCAAGCTGTCGGTGGCACTCCTCCGTCAGCGTGGGGTACGCGCTGGCGATGGCCGCATAGATCCGTCTTCTGAGCAGACGCATCCCTTCCGCACGACCCACCCTTCCGAACAGCGCCTCTACCTCGACCTCGTAGCCGGTGAGTTCGTGCCGGAGATAGTTGACGACCCACCGTTGCAAGGTCAGCTCATCCACATCGGCCACGCGCGCCGGAGTGGCGACATGATCGAGCCGCTGCCATGCCCGTTCCTCATCACGCCGGTTACGGTGCGCGACCGCTTCGCGGACCAGGGCATGCCAGTCCACGACCGGCACCACGATGGACACGCCCTCCACCCGCGCGACCGTTTCACCACGCCTGCGCTCCGCGACGGCGAGGGCCGCCCTGGATCTCCGCTCCGCCTTGTCCCGCAACACGGCGAACTGCTCCGACTCTTCAGCGAGGATCACCCTTTCGACCTCGTAGAGCCGCATCGGAGCCATGGTTCTGAAGACCGGATTAGGCGCCAGCCGATCGGGAGACCCGAGAATCACCCGGATCATGGCCGGACTCCCATCCCCGCTCCCGCAGTTCCCCCACTCGGAAATGCTCGCTCACGACGCTCCTTCCCACGACGCGGGACAAGCGTGGCGGAACTCGACCGGGCTCCCTCCAACCGAATCCCATTCTGTGGATAACCCCGATGCGGCCAGCACCCTGTGGAAACATCCGCCACCCACCGGGCCGCCTTCCGGAAGTTACCGTGGGCGTACCAGGAGTTGATCGCCTGTCAATGTTCGACCGGTCCCGTTCCGGCCGCTCATCTCGCGCCGAACTGCACCACCTTGTGAACAGCGCGTACTACGCAGTCGACGTGGCGTGGCGCAAAAGGGTGGTGCAGGGGCGCCCGTGGCGATGTGATTACCCTGATCGTCGATCGAGGAGGCAGTTATCTGTGGACGAGGCACCTGTTCCGGGCTTGTACGACTCGCTGCTCACGAGCCGGCTCACTCGTCGTACGGATTCCTGGCGTGATTCGGGTCATCTCGTTGAGATCTCTCCGGTCGACAAAGAGGAGACCGCCCACCTGCTCGGCCGTTTCATCGGCGAAACGGCCGCTCGGGCGTTCGCCGCGCTCAAGAGCCCTGAGGAACAGGTAGAGCTGGCCAACCGGCTGCTGCGTCAGCTCGCCGATCCCGAAGTCGTCGAGGAAGGGCCGCGTCGGCTGTTATCGGTCGTGAAGAACATGCCGGGCGTTTCCTCGCCCGCCCGTCCGCTGACCTCGCTTTCCGAGGCGGCGCTGCTCACCAATGCCCGCGAGGACCCTAATCTGGCCCATGAGCTGGCGACCGAACTGGCCAGTGCCGACCGGGTGGACTTGTTGTGCGCGTTCGTCAAATGGTCCGGGCTGCGCATTCTGGAACGAGCGCTGATCGAGTTGCGCCGCCGGAACGTACCGCTGCGGGTCATCACCACCACGTATATGGGCGCGACCGAACGGCGTGCCCTTGACCGGCTGGTACGTGAATTCGGGGCCGAAGTCCGGATCACGTACGAGCAGAATTCCACCCGCCTGCATGCCAAGGCGTGGCTACTGCGCCGCCGTACCGGCTTCGACACCGCGTATGTGGGCAGCTCAAATCTGTCACGTGCCGCGCTCCTCGATGGGCTGGAGTGGAATGTCCGGCTCTCGTCGGTGACGACTCCCCGGCTCTTGGACAAATTCGAGGGCACCTTCGACTCATACTGGAACCGGCCCCAGTTCGAGCCCTATGACCCTTCGGCGGACGGCGACCGCCTGGACGAGGTGCTGTCGCGGTCGAAGGCCGGTCAGCGGCTGTTCGATATTCCGGAGCTGCTGCCCCACCCGTTCTCGCACCAGCTCGAAATGCTGGATGATCTCGACGTCGAACGGACCGTGCACGGGCGGCACCGCAATCTCGTGGTCGCCGCCACGGGGACCGGCAAGACCGTGGTCGCCGCATTCGATTATCGCGCTTTGCGGCAACGTCTCGGGTCCCAGCCGTCGCTCCTGTTCGTCGCGCATCGTCGCGAGATTCTCGGTCAGGCGCTCCGCACGTACCGGCAGGTGCTGGCAGCGCCCGACTTCGGTGAGTTGCATGTTGACGAAAGCCGGTCCAAGCATTGGCGGCATGTGTTCGCCTCGGTCCAGTCGTTGACGAGCAAGGGCATCACGGCCTTCGAGCCCGATCACTTCGACGTCGTGGTCATCGACGAGTTCCACCACGCCGCCGCCCGTACCTACCGCCAAATAATTGACCACCTCAAGCCCAAAGAGCTGCTCGGCCTCACCGCGACCCCCGAACGCGCGGACGGCACTTGGGTCCAAGACGAATTCTTCGACAAGCGCATCGCCTCAGAACTTCGTCTCTGGGACGCCCTGGACGCCGACCTGCTGTGCCCCTTCCATTATTTCGGTATCAACGACGAGACCGACCTCACCAGCGTCAAATGGTCACGCGGCTCCTACAGCAACGCCGCCCTGGAAAACGTGTTCACCGGCGACGACGTCCGCGCCCGGCTGATATTCAACGCGCTCCGCGACAAAGTCAGTGACCTCTCCTCGATACGCGGGCTCGGTTTCTGCGTGTCGGTACGGCACGCGCGTTTCATGGCCGACTTCTTCACCGCGATGGGTCTGCGCTCTCTTGCCGTAGACGCGTCCACCGACGACGCCCCGCGCAAGGCGGCGCTGAAGGACCTTCGCGACGGAAAGGTCGTCTTCCTGTTCGCGGTAGACCTGTTCAACGAAGGCCTCGACGTCCCCGATGTGAACACCCTGCTCATGCTCCGGCCCACGGAAAGCGCGACCGTGTTCCTGCAGCAGCTCGGTCGCGGGCTGCGCCGTACACCTGAAAAAGAGGTCCTGACGGTGCTGGATTTCGTCGGGCAGCACCGCAAGGAGTATCGGTTCGCCAGCCGTTTCCAAGCATTGACAGGATTCTCCCGTGGCCGCCTTGGACAGCAGGTGGCCGGCGATTTCCCGCTGCTGCCCTCCGGCAGCCAGATCGTGCTGGATCGGGTCACCAAGGACCGGCTGCTCGCCGAACTCAAACTCCACCTCAGCGCCACGATCACCACGATTACCCAAGAGGTCCGCTCATATGCCGAGATGTCGCTCATCGGCTATCTCGAAGCGAGCGGGCGTGACATCAGCGACCTCTACCGCAACCGCCGCTACTGGACCCATCTCCTACGCCGCGCCAACCTCCTCGACCAGGCCGCCTCCCCCATGGAGGAAGCGCTTGGCCGCCGCGTCCGAGCCCTCCTCCACGTGGACGACCGCCGCCGAGCCGACACCTACGCCCGCCTCCTGCACCCCGCCGGCCTGAGCTACGCCGACTACTCCCCCATCGAGCAGGCGTTCGCCCGCATGCTCTTCTTCTCCTTCTGGCGCGATGGCGGCGGTTTCACCACCTACGACGAGGCACTGGTACGGCTACGCGCGGAATCCGCCCTTTGCGAGGAGATCCGCGAGGTCCTCACCTTCGGCATCGAACGCCCCCGCCACGTCACCAAATCCCTGCCAGAGTCACTGGCCCAAGTACCGCTCGCTATCAACGCCAGTTACTCCGCCGACGAGATCCTGGCCGCCATCGGCTGGGCCACCCTGGGCGGCTCGGTCCCCGCCACGATGCGCGAAGGCGTCGCCTGGAGCCCCGCCAGCCAATGCGACGCCCTCCTGGTGACCCTGCACAAAAACGAGAAGGAATTCTCTCCCCAAACCATGTACCGCGACTACGCGCTCACCCCTGCCCTATTCCACTGGGAATCCCAGAACCGCACCAGCGCGGACTCGACCACCGGCCGGCGTTACCAGACCCACAAACGCCATGGCAGCCACATCCTGCTGTTCACCCGCGAGCGCACAGAAAACGACAACGGCCACCCCGAACCATTCGTCTTCCACGGCACCGCCCACTACGTGGAACACCGCGGCAACCGCCCCATGGCCATCACCTGGCAACTCGACGAGGAAATGCCCGCGGACCTGTTCCGCCGCGCCGCCATCGCCGGGTGACGCCGTCTGGTGGGTAACGTCATGACCAGATCTTCCACCTCCTGACCCGCTGCTACTCGCGCCTTCGCCACGGTGGACCTCAGCTCAGGTGGGCGGTCGAGCCGATGAGAGCGGGGTTGTCGATGGCCTCGGGCGTCAGCCGTACCCCTGTCACGCGCTCGGCTAGGGCGAATGCGGTGTGGATGGGGTCGCCCCAGGCGTCAGCGTCGTCGACGTCCTCGGTGGGCATGCCGAGTTCGATCATGTGTGTCAGGAGGCGGTCCTCGTCGGTTCCTGAGCGGGAGCCGGGGTAGTCCGGTTCGAAGGCGGCCACCACCTGGCCGTTGGCGGCATGGACGAACTGCTGGTCGAGGTTGACATTGCAGAACACCGCCGCGGTCACGGTACCTATCGATAACGGCCCAGCCACCGTGTCGCTGATGCCCTCGAAACCGTTGAACTCGATCAGGACGGTGCCCCCGTCAACCGCGCTCGCGGCCATTACTCCCTCCTCGTAGAAGCCGTCGTCATCGGGATCGGGATCGGGGGTGATGCCGAGCCGGTCGAAGGCCTGCTGCGGGGTCAGGCCACGAACGAACGTGACACAGAACCCCTCGGCCAGACCCGAATCATGGTCGTCGAACCAGGCGTAGTCCTCGGCGATCGCGCTGTTCATCAACATCTCCTCAAGCGTGGGGGGTAAGCGAAACAGATCTTGCCAGGCCGCTCCGACAAACCCAGAGGCCGAGTTCTGTCGGTGCTCCTTCGTAGGCTGCGAGCGTGATCTCCTTTGTGACAGGCGATGCGACAGCTCCCTCCGGCGACGGCCCGAAAATCATCTGTCATGTGTGCAATGACATCGGCGGGTGGGGCCGTGGCTTCGTGGTGGCCGTCTCCCAGCGCTGGCCTCAACCGGAAGCCGCCTACCGGGCCTGGTATCAGGACCGCCAGCACAACGACTTCGGCCTGGGCAGGATCCAACTGATCTCAGTCGGAGAAGACCTCTGGGTGGCCAACATGGTCGGCCAGCACGATATCCACGGCACCGAAACCACTCCGCCCATCCGCTACGAGGCCGTGGACAGCTGCTTGGACCTGCTCGCCACTCACGCCGTCGAACGCAGCGCGAGCGTACACATGCCGCGCATCGGCTGCGGCCTAGCCGGCGGCACCTGGGACCGCATCGAACCGCTCGTCATTCAACGCCTGGTACGACGCGGCATCGCGGTCACCGTCTACGACTTAGCCGGATAAATCATCGGTTCCAGGCATGTCGAGCCTCACCACGAACAACGCGTCCTAGACGGCAGGGCCGATAATTCACCGACCTGATCATCGACCGGGAGGTGGCCCGTCGGCGTAGAGCCGGCCCAAGCCGATCAGGACCGTGCCGGTCCGGTCGTCGGCCTGGAGTTCCTCGGTGAATCCGGCTCCGGAGTAGCCGCCAGCACCTCGGGATCGTTCGCCGAGACCCCGGCGCCCCGTAGCGCCCGCGTGGGGCCGAAGCTCTTGTGTAGGTCACAGCTCATCACCGGTCTCGTCCGCTAGGGCGGCCAACCGGGCCGCTGCGTGGTCGATCCACCGCAGGTCTGCCTCGATGTGGAACAACTGGTAGTCGGCGAGAAGGGAGTCCTGCGAGGATGGCGCCTCGCGCCGGGCCAGTGTCAGCGTGCGCATCGCGGCCATGTGCCGCTCCCGCTGCGCGTCGAGGAAGCTTTCGGCGGACCGGCCGGACGTCAGTGCCAGCATCACCTTCGTGAACAGCACCGTTTGCAGCTGCGGCTGCGGGTCCTCCGGTTCGGCCAGCCAGCGGTCCAAGTCGGTCACGCCGTCCTGGGTGATGGCGTAGCGCTTGCGATCCGGTCCTCCACCGGGTTCCACGCCCACGATCTCGACCAGCCCGTCGCGAACCAGCTGCGCCAGCGTCCGATACACCTGACCGAACCGAATCGGTTTCGCCGCCCCGAAACGACGGTCATACGCCTGTTTCAGGTCATAGCCATGGCGATCGGACTCCTCCAGAAGCCCGAGCAGCGTGTACGACAGCAGCTATACACGCCGGGTATACCCATTGAGTGGATCTTGATCGAATCCGGCGACGCGCTTATGGCGACCCTCCCAAAATATTGCGGAGATACTCCAAAATATTTCTGAACCAACAAGCCGTCCTTCTAGCGCAGGTCAATGGGCGGGATGCCCGGTGGGGTGAAGCCGAAGCACTGGCCGTAGAAGGAGAGTTCCGCTTCCAGGCAGCGGATGATGGTCTCCTGCTTGTGGAACCCGTGCGACTCGCCGGGAAACTCCAGGTAGGCGTGCGGCACCCCGGCGCGCTTGAGCGCGTCGGCGAACCTGGTCGACTGGCTGGGCGGGACGACGGGGTCGTCCAGGCCCTGCAGGAGCAGCACGGGGCAGCTCGTCAGGTGGGCGCGGGCGAGCGGTTCCCGGGTGCTCGGGTCGACCGGGCCGATCAGCTCGGACACGTACCGCGACTCGAAGTCGTGGCTCTCCTCGCTGAAACCCTCCACCGTGGACAGGCCGTAGTACGACGTCGCGGCGGAGAAGACCCGGGTGGCGGTGATGGCGGCCAGCACCGTCCACCCGCCCGCGCTGCCGCCCCGGACCGCGATCCTGGCGGGATCGGCCAGCCCGGCGCGGACCAGCTCCTCGGCGACGGCCACCACGTCCTCGACATCGGCCACGCCCCACTGGCCACGCAGCCGCTCCCGGTGGGCCCGGCCGTAGCCGCTCGAGCCCGCGTAGTTGACGTCGGCCACGCCGATGCCCCGGCTGGTGAAGAACGCCTTGCCGAGGTCGAGGTCGGTGCCCACATGGCCGGTGGGGCCGCCGTGCACGAAGACGACATAGGGCGCGGGGCCCACGGTAGTGGCAGCGTGCGGGCCGGAGGGCGGGTAGACGTAGGCCGACACCGACCGGCCCGACCGGCCGCGGGCGACCAGCTCGCTGGGCCGCGGCAGGTGGATCGGGTCGGGCAGGTCGGCCACCGGCGTCGCGATCGGCGTCCATCCCCCGGCCACATCGACGGTGACCAGCGACCACGGGAGGTCGGGGGCGGCGGCGGTCCCGGCGATGCGGGAGCCGGAGACGGCCAGCGCCGGCAGCCAGGTGGTGTAGGGCAGGTCCAGGTCCTGGAGGGTGCCGTCCTCGGGATCCAGGAGAGCGAGCCGCTGGTCGCCACGGCCGTGCAGGACCGCGAGGCGACCGTCGTCGAGGATTCCGTACGGCCTGCTGCCCAGCTCCCAGAGCGGCTGGGCGAACTCCTCGTCGATCGCGCAGAGCGGGCGGAGCGCGGAGCCGTCGACCGCGAGTTCGTAGAGGTTCCACCAGCCGGAGCGGTCGGAGATCACGAACAGGCTGGAGTCGTCCTTCCAGACCGGGGCCAGCACCGATTCGCCGGGGCCGCCCAGGACGCTCACGGTCGTGCCGTCCTGGACGAGCTGGAGACAGGTGCCGTCCCACGGCATCCGCGGGTGGTTCCACGACACGACGGCGAGCCGGCGGCCGTCCGGTGAAGGGGTGGGGTAGGCGTAGAAGTCCGCGCCCGCAACCAGCACCCTGACCTCGCCCGCGGCGAGGGGCACCGCCACCACGGCCCGGGTGACGCCCTCGGCGTGCTCCGATTCGCGGACACACCAGACTTCCGTGCCGTCGAGGGAGAGGGTGAAATCGGCGTACCGGGCTCCATCGTCAGGCGTGAGCGCGGTCACCTGTCCATCCGCTGACGTCCGGTACATCCGCTGATCGTCCTCTTTGACGAAGACGAAGCCACCGGTGGGCAGTGCGAGGTAGGAGCGCCCGCCGTACTCGTGGACCCGTGTCCTGGCGTCCACCCCGGCGAGCGGTTCGACCGTTTCGTGGAGGATGGCGGTCCTGCCGGATTCCTCCGGCCGGCGTTCCTGCCACCAGAGGCCGTTCTGGAACTGCGGGAAGCCGTACTCCCGCCGGCCGTGCGCGACCAGCTCGGCCGTAACCGGCGAAGGCCAGCTTCCGTACGGTTCCATGGTGACCCTTCTCGGGAGCGAACGAGGCGGGCGATGGCCTGAAGGCATCCTTGACCCAGGCGTCGACGGCCAGGTCGGAGGTGTCGGTCGCGGCTACGCAGCGGGCGACGTGGTCCTCAAGCAGGCTGAGCGCCACCACCTGCAGCGCCCCGATCGCGCGGCGACCTGGGTGAGCACGTCCACGCAGTACTCATCACTGACGATCATACGCTGGAGTCCCCACACTTGCCCCTCAACGCGGCGTAACCTCCGGATATAGCCCTGTTGGGTAAACATTGCCGCCATCGTCCTGGCGGCGATCCCGCCACCGCTGCCCTCGATGTTCCCGGCGAAATATCTCGCACGCCTTGGCTCTGTGGTCGCGATCGTGCAACGCCTGACCCATGCAACAGGAGGTCGCCTGGTTCGAGAACGACATGCCTCCCCATAGGAAGAGCCCCGGCGAAAACTCCTCCGGCGAACAAGCTTGATCGTGCCGCACCTTACCTCTTAGGCAAGGACTACCCGATCGCCAATGCGCTGGGCAGCGAGGAGAACACGTACTTGGGAACGCGGAGCTTCCACTTGCGTTGCAGCTTGTGAGCGAACCGCGCCAATGCCTCGGCAACCTCGTGCGGGCTGGCAAACTGGATCGCCGCAAGCTGCTCCAAGAGCCTCCTGCGCAGTTTCTTCCTCTTCTTCTTACCCTTTGGGAGCGTTTTGATCGCGTCCCTGATCGCTCGCCTTCTGCGTGCGATCTCTCCGTTCAGGTAGCTACCGGCCGCGAACTGGTTGCCGAGGGCCAGCCCCGCCTTCAGCTCATTCCTGTTGGAAGTTAGCTCTTTCTTCACATCGGCCATCATTGCGGCGAGCTCGGTCGCCAGCCCAGGAGATACACTGCCAGACGGCCTGGACCTGGCCTCGATCTGCGACTTAGGGCCGCTCTTGTATATAAAGGACTTCTCGTGATTGTCGCTCGGCCGGTTGGCGGCCCTGTCGGCAGCGTTCACTACGTAGAGCCTATAACAGACGTAGAGTATCGGCGCATTTCCCGCGGATGCAAGCAAAAGCGGCACCCAACCGTTCAAGGACATCGCCCCTCCTGAGGGTCTCGTGCCAGCGCCCTCCCGCTCCAGGGGCGTAATCATACTTTTACCCCATAGCCCGTGCACCACGAGCACTGTCACAGAAATATTTGGCCACAAGAGCGGCTAAAGCGGTTTCGGTCGAGCCTCGAGCCGCATTTTGTTTAGCGCCGTTGCGGTCGATTTTTCACATTTATACCGTTCTCGCGTCGGATGGACTCAGCCGTGCCGGGATCGCCGCGCCCTTACCGGCACGACCTGGTGAGCGTGCACCAGCAGCACGGCGACAACCGTGCGCTGGCGGTGTCCGGCCAGGTATACCGGCTGCCGAATTCCACAACACGACGGTAAACGTCACGCTCCACTACGCACCGTACCTTCTTACGCAGAAGGGGCTCTTACGGATGCGGCTTAATCTCGCAGCGTGGTGGCGACGTCGGGGACATAGTTCCGCTGCGTGCGCGGTGGGCGGCGGTAGCCGCTCGCCGGGGGGCGTTTGGGGATTTCGAGCGGAGTCTGCCGCACCTCGCCGTACGGGATGGTCGAGAGCAGGTGGGAGATCATGTTGATCCTGGCGGCTCGCTTGTCCTCGCTCTCCACCTCATACCACGGCACCTCGGGAATGTCGGTGTGAACCAGCATCTGATCCTTGGCCCGCGAGTAGTCCTCCCACCTGGTGATCGACTCCAGATCCATCGCCGAGAGCTTCCAGCTCCGCATCGGATCCTCCAGCCGCGCCCTGAACCGCTTCTCCTGCTCGACGTCGCTGACCGAGAACCAGTACTTCCGCAGCAGGATGCCGTCCTCCACGAGCAGCCGCTCGAAGATCGGGCACTGATGCAGGAACCGGGTGTACTCCTCCTGCGTGCAGAACCCCATCACCTTCTCCACACCCGCCCGGTTGTACCAACTGCGGTCGAACAACACGATCTCCCCCGCCGCGGGCAGATGCTCGACATACCGCTGGAAATACCACTGCGTACGCTGCCGCTCGGTCGGAACCGGAAGCGCCACGATCCTGGTCACCCGCGGATTCAGATACTCCGCCACCCGCTTGATCGTGCTCCCCTTGCCGGCCGCGTCCCGCCCCTCGAAGATCACAACGAGCCGCTTCCCCTCCGCCCGCACCCACTCCTGGAGCTTGACCAACTCACCTTGAAGACGAAAGAGCTCCTTCTGGTACGGCTTGCCCTTCACCATGCACCACCCTCTCGTTTCCAGGGGATCATAGCGATCAGCCCTGAACACCCCACCACCGTGCTTCGACAGGGCGGTGGGGTGCATGAAGGCGGTCAGCGGCACGGCCGCCAGGGGGTGGCCTTGAGGTCGAGGGTCTTGAGGATGGCACCGCGACCTGCGGCGTTGGCCGGCGGGCAGGTGCCGGCCGCCGTGGCCCCCTCGTCGGTGTACTCGACCTGGAACACGGCCTTGCCCGCGACGAGGAACTGGTCAAGGAGATCGCACTCGTCCCACTCCTGGCAGCTCTCGTTGATCGCGTAGTCGAACCAGTCGATCAGGTCGGCGACCTGGCCGAGATCGTTCTTGAGCCCGGCCGACAGACCATGGTCGTGGGCCAGATCGGCCAGCGCCCGGTTGTAGGCGAGCTGGTCGGCTGGACTGATCACGAATCCCGGGTCGTTCTGGTACGAGTCGACGTTGTCGAACTCGACCGAATCGAAACCGGCCTGCTCGCACTTGGCGACGCGAGCATCCATCAGCGGCAGCAGCACGGCCAGGTTCCGCACGTCGAGCCACTTCTCCCCCGGCCAGGTGCCGTCCGGGCCCCCGTCCACGTCGTTGCCCTTGACCGACTCGGGGAAGTCGCCGGCGTCGGGCCGCCAGTCCTCCCAGGTTCCGGCGGAGATGTAGCAGATCGCGTGCTTGCCTGAGGCGTGGATGGCCTGGACCGCGGCCGTGTTCGGGGTCACGTGGTCAGGGGCGTACAGATCGATGTCGTACACGGTCGGGGAGACGCACGACCCGCCGCTATACGCAACGGTGCACAGGTTGAGTCTGATGCCCCCGGCCGTGCCGCTGCCGGTCGCGTTGGGCTGGAGCTGGTACTGCCAGCGGTCGGTCTGGGCGGGCAGCCACAGGTCGGGCTCGGGCGTCGGCGTGGTTTCGGCGTGGGTGACGGTCAGGCCCGCATAGTCCAGGTCGGCGTCGTCCACGGCGTTCGAGGAGGTGATCCTGATGAGGATGTTCCCCGTGGCCGCCTGGACCAGCTCCGTCTGCGGACCCGGAGCGTTGAAGGTCAGCAGCTTCCAGATCCCCCAGGAGGTGGCGCCGGTGTTGTCCCCCAGCACCACCCAGGAGCCGGTGGTGAAGTTGTAGACGCTCCACTGCCACTGCTGCTCGGCCCTCGACGGCCCCCGGTAGTTGAGCCTCAACTGCACGCCACTGACCGAGGAGGCCGGGACCGACGGGGGCAGGGTGTAGGTGAGCTGGCCGCTGTAGGCCGTGTTCGCCGTGTGGCCGCGGAACTCGACGTACTCGTCCCAGTCGTCGTCGATGCCGGACTGATCCTGAACTCTCAGGTTGCCGACGCTCTGGCCACTCCCGATCGAGCCCGCGCCGGTGGTGAGCGATACGGGCACCAGAGTGGTGGTGTCCGCATTCGCGGGGGTGATCCCCGCGAGCATTCCCCCGATGGTGAACAGGACGGTTCCGGCCACCAATAAGGCGCGCCGGAACGTGGAATTTCTATGCACTGAATACCCCGTCTCAACTGTTGCGAGAAAGTCCGAAGCCCGACCGGCCCCGAACAGGCACGTCCCGCCGTCTGGTACGCCTTTCGGCCCGCGCCCGCGCTCCACGCTAGGAATACCGACTTGGATACCAGTTGTGGACGGCCGCAGAAAATCGCCCGTGCCATTCCAGCGAAATACCATTAATTCGGCCGGTCGGTTAACGACCTTTTCGGCACGGCCGGCCGACCCTGGCCCTTACACTGGTGATCTTTCCAAGAGTTCGTTGAAGGGCTGATCCTCGTTGCCGATCTATGGAGCCATCGAAGCGGGCGGCACGAAGTGGGTGTGCGCGGTCGCCGACGACGCCGGACGTTTGCTCGCGACCGAGGTGATACCGACGACGACCCCGGCGCAGACCATCCCCGAGGCGGTGCGGTTCTTCCTGCGCCACGACACCCTGACCGCGATCGGCGTCGCCAGTTTCGGTCCCGTCGACCTGGATCCCGCCTCGCCGACGTACGGCCACATCACCGCCACCCCCAAGCCGGGGTGGGCGAACACCGATGTCGTCACGCCCCTGCGGACCGCGCTGAAGGTCCCCGTCGGCTTCGACACCGACGTGAACGGGGCCGCGCTGGGCGAGGCACGGCACGGCGCGGGCCGTGGCCTGCACACGGTCGCGTACGTGACCGTGGGCACCGGCATCGGCATGGGCGCCATCGTCCACGGCCGCCCGCTGCACGGGCTGGCGCACCCCGAGTTCGGGCATATACGCGTCCCTCACGACACCGGTCGTGACCCCTTCGCCGGGAGTTGTCCCTTCCACGGAGACTGTCTGGAAGGGCTCGCCTCGGGTGAGGCGATGCGACGGCGCTGGGGCCAGCCCGCCGAGCAGGTGGAGGACGCCGCGGCGTGGCAGCTCGAGGCCGAGTACCTCGCTCTCGCCGTGATCAACCTGACCTACACGCTGTCCCCCCAGCGCGTCATCGTAGGCGGGGGCGTGGCGAAGCATCCTTCCCTTATCGAGCAGGTACGGGCACGCGTACTCGACCTGGCCGCCGACTACCCGGTCCCGACCGATCAGGCGGCCATGGACGCCTACCTCGTCAGCCCGGGCCTCGGCGACCTCTCCGGCGTCACAGGAGCCGTCGAACTGGCACATGACGCCACCAAGACAACGCACGCTCGCGGCTAGCGCGGGAGTGGAGCGGTGCTGCCCCGATCTCGCCAACCCCCAGCTCCCGTGAAGTTACGTTCACAGATCACGAAATATACGATGCGCGACCTGGCTACTTCCGTGAAACGTTCACGAATCGTGCCGTTCGTGACATATCCACCACTGGACGAAAAGTCCAGGCTGGGAAACGTGTGGCGCGCAGCGTGACGGTCGCCGTGAGCGACGGACCGTTGACGGCCCCCCGGGCGTTGGATGTACTCCGCGACATCACAGCCCTTCCGGCATCTGTCAGGGGGCACGTGTAGTTCTCGACATGTTAGCGCTAACACACATAGCGCCAACCGGGTCAGGAGCCCCCATGTCTCTGAGCCGTCGCCAGCTCTTCCAAGCCGCGGGCGCGACCGTCGCGCTCTCGGCCGCCGGTCAGGTCGCCGGTACGTCCGCCGCCCAGGCCGCCATCGCCCCCGTACGATCCGACATCGGTGTGTCCGCCTACGAGTTCGACCTCGGCCTGGTGCGCCTGAACTCGGGGCGCTGGCTCGACAACCAGAACCGCACGTTGTCCTACCTGCGTTTCGTCGACGTCGACCGCCTGCTGTACGTCTTCCGCGCCAACCACCGCCTCTCCACCAACGGTGCCTCGGCCAACGGCGGCTGGGACGCCCCCGGCTTCCCGTTCCGCAGTCATATGCAGGGGCATTTCCTGACGGCCTGGGCGCAGGCGTACGCCGTGCTGGGCGACACCACCTGCCGGGACAAGGCCACCTACATGGTCGCCGAGCTGGCCAAATGCCAGGCCAACAACGGCGCGGCCGGGTTCACCTCCGGCTACCTGTCGGGCTTTCCCGAGTCCGACATCACGGCCGTGGAGAACCGTACGCTGAGCAACGGCAACGTGCCGTACTACTGCATCCACAAGACGCTCGCCGGGCTGCTGGACGTGTGGCGGCACATCGGCGACACCCAGGCCAGGACGGTGCTGCTGGCGCTGGCGGCATGGGTGGACACGCGGACCGGACGGCTGTCGTCCAGCCAGATGCAGGCGATGCTGGGCACCGAGTTCGGCGGCATGAACGCCGTGCTCGCCGACCTGTACCAGATGACCGGCGACTCCCGCTGGCTGACCACGGCCCAGCGGTTCGACCACGCCGCCGTGTTCAACCCGCTGGCGTCCAACCAGGACCAGCTCAACGGCCTGCACGCGAACACGCAGGTGCCCAAGTGGATCGGGGCCGCGCGCGAGTACAAGGCGACCGGCACGACCCGCTACCGCGACATCGCCGCCAACGCCTGGACCATCACCACCACCGCGCACACGTACGTGATCGGCGGCAACAGCCAGGCCGAGCACTTCCGCGCGCCGAACGCCATCGCGGGCTACCTGTCCAGGGACACCGCCGAGTCCTGCAACACCTACAACATGCTGAAACTGACCCGGGAGCTGTGGCTGTTGTCCCCCTCCCGGGCCGACTACTTCGACTTCTACGAGAGCGCCCTGCTCAACCACCTGATCGGCCAGCAGAACCCGGCCGACAGCCGGGGGCACGTCACCTACTTCACCCCGCTCAACCCCGGCGGGCGGCGCGGCGTCGGCCCGGCCTGGGGCGGCGGCACCTGGAGCACGGACTACGACTCGTTCTGGTGCTGCCAGGGCACCGGCATCGAGGTCAACACCAAGCTGATGGACTCGATCTACTTCCACGACGGCACGACGCTGTTCGTGAACCTGTTCGTGCCTTCCACGCTCAACTGGTCGCAGCGCGGCATCACGGTCACCCAGTCCACCTCCTACCCCGTGAGCGACACCACGTCGTTGCAGGTCACCGGAAACGTGAGCGGGTCGTGGTCGATGCGCATCCGCATCCCGGCCTGGACGCAGGGTGCCACGGTGAGCGTCAACGGTGTCCAGCAGGGCATCGCCACCACGCCGGGCTCCTACGCGGTGCTGACCCGGTCGTGGACCTCCGGCGACACGGTGGCCGTCCGGCTGCCCATGCGGGTGATCATGAAGGCCGCCAACGACAACCCCAACCTCCAGGCCGTCGGGTACGGCCCGGTCGTGCTCTCCGGCAACTACGGCAGCACCTCACTGTCGTCGGCGCCGACGCTGAACACCTCGACGATCAACCGGACCAGCACGTCGGCGCTGGCGTTCACCGCGACGGCCAACGGCTCCTCGGTCAACCTGGGGCCGTTCTACGACGCCCACAACCACAACTACGTCGTCTACTGGAACGCCGGCGGCGGGGGCCCAACGGGCGGCGAGGCCAGTTTCCGGCTGGCCAACGCGGCCAGCGGGCTGGCGCTCGGCATCCAGAACATGTCCACCGCCGACGGCGGCCTGGCACTCCAGTGGACCGACAACGGCACCGCCGACCATGACTGGGTGCCCGTCGTCGACGGGAACGCGCTGCGCTTCCGCAACGTCAACAGCGGCAAGGTGCTGGGCGTCGAGAACATGTCGACGGCCGACAACGCCCGGGTCATGCAGTGGACCGACAACGGCACCGCCGACCACCGGTGGACGATCATCGACGTCGGCGACGGCTCGGTCAAGATCCGCAACGCCAACAGTTCGAAGCTGCTGGGCATCCTCAGTGGAAGCACCGCCAACGGGGCTTTCGCCGTACAGGACCCGGACAACGGCAGTGCCGACAACCAGTGGCGGTTCGTGCCGAACGGCGCGCGGCGCATCCAGAACGTGGGCACCGGCATGGTGCTGGGCGTGACCGACATGTCCACCGCCGACGGCGCGCTGGTCGTGCAGTGGGGTGACACCGGCACCGCCGACCACCTGTGGACCGCCGTCGTGGACACCGGCGGTTACCTGCGGCTGCGCAACTCCAACAGCGGCAAGGTGCTGGGCGTGGAGAACGCCGCCACCGCCGCCGGGTCCCGGGTCGTGCAGTGGGCCGACAACGGCACCAACGACCACCGCTGGCGGCTGCGTTACGGAAGCAACGCCGCCTTCCGCATCCAGTGCGCCAACGGCGGCCGGGTGCTCGGCCTCAGCGGCACCTCCCAGGGCGCGCAGGTCGTGCTCGCCGACGACAACGGGTCCGGAAACAACCTCTGGAGGTTCCTGTGAAGAGCCTGCTCACCCAGACCAATTCCCCCTGACGCTCCCGCCGCCGCACCCGGGCCCCTGGTGGAGACCTATTGTTCGGCCGCGATCCGGGTGGCCGTCTCGACGAGGCGGTTGGCGTAGCCCCACTCGTTGTCGTACCAGCCGAAGATCTTCACCAGCGTGCCGTCGGTCTGCGTCAGGGGCGCATCGAAGACGCAGGAGGCGGTGTCGCCGATGATATCGCTGGAGACCAGCGGGGCCGTGCTGTAGCGCAGGACGCCGGCCAGCCGGCTCTGCGCCGCCTGGGCGAACGCGTGGTTGACCTCCTCGACGCTGGTCTGGCGGCCGACCACCGCGGCCAGGTCGGTCAGCGAACCGTCGACGACCGGGACGCGCAGGGCGATGCCGTCGAGCCGGCCCCGCAGGTCGGGCATGACCTCGCCGACCATGCGGGCGGCGCCGGTCGTGGTGGGGATGATGTTGACGGCGGCCGAGCGGGCGCGGCGCGGGTCCTTGTGCGGGGAGTCGAGCAGCCGCTGGTCGCCCGTGTAGGCGTGGACGGTCGTCATGAAGCCTTTGACCAGGCCGAACGTCTCGTTGAGTACCTTGACCATGGGCGCGACGCAGTTGGTCGTGCAGGATGCCATCGAGATGATCTGGTGCAGCCCGGGTCGGTAGGCGACGTCGTTGACGCCGGGGACGAGCGTGACGTCCATATCCTTGCCGGGCGCGCTGATGAGCACCTTGCGGGCGCCGTTCTTCAGATGCTTCTCGGCGTCGGACCTGCTGCGGAAGCGGCCGGTCGCCTCGATCACGAGGTCCACTCCGTACGCCGTCCAGTCGATGCCGGACGGGTCACGGTAGGCGGTGACCGGTATGCGCCTGCCGTCGACGATCAGCGCGCCGGGGGCGACCGAGACGGGCTTGTCATAGGTGCCGTACGTGGAGTCGTGCTTGAACAGATGGGCCAGCGCGTCGGCGTCGGCCAGGTCGTTGATCGCGACGATGTCCAGCCCCTGGTCCAGCCCGGCGCGGAGCACAGCGCGGCCGATCCGGCCGAAGCCGTTGATACCGATCTTCATCGTGATTCCTCTCTGCGGGTCTGCACGCCGATCGTCCGGCGATGCCGGTGCGTGCTCGTAGAGGCGAAGGACCGAACTTCCGGCCCGCCCATTGACTTCACCAGGCGTACGAAGGCGAGCCCGGTGAGCGCCGCCACCGTCGCGGCCATGACGGCGCCGCCGAGAACGCCGATCGCGGCGACCAGCCAGACCGGCTGCCCTTCCCGCCACAGCGGCGTGGTCACGGCGGCGAACGCGGCGAGAGCCACCATCCAGGCGCCCGCCGTGGCGGCGACCCACCAGGCCGTACCAGGCAGGCGCGAGGCCAGGACACGCCACTGCAGACCGCCCATCGCGACGAGCATGACGGCGCCCAGCAGCACGAGCACCATCGGCGGCTGGTCGAATCCGCCGAGTACGATGGGGATCGCGCCGATCGACCAGGCCACCGCCGCTCCCCCTGCGGTGGCCCCTGCCCAGGTGACGGTCGGCACCCACGGCAGGGCCGTTCGCAGTGCGTACGCCTGAGCCAGGCCGAGAACCGAGCCCTCCACGATTCCCGCGGCCACGATGAGGAGCGCCGACAGCAGTTCGGGGCCTGCCGAGGCGACCGACGCGGCGACCAGCGCGGGCACCGCGAAGCCGGCCAGCTCGCCCAGCGTCACAGCGCCGAACCAGCGACGCCACAGCCCGCTGGGCTCGGGCCGGGGTTCGGCCGGCGCGAGCACCATCGTGACCGCCACACCGTCCTCGAGCGAGGGCACCACAGGCACGCCCACCGCTCCGAGGGCGTCGCGGACCGCGGTCGGCGCCCTGTCCACTGCCCCGTAGGCGGCATGCCGCTTACCCCGCAGGACCACGGTCAGCGGTGCGCCTCCAGCCAGGTTGCGCCACCACAGCCGGTCACGCCTGCTGACGATCGTGAGGACGTCGCCATCCTCCGCGTACTGGACGGGGACGGCGATGGTGCGCCCCGAGCGGCGACCTGTGATCAATAACAGGACCACGCTCCGGGACAGCAGATCATGCAACGGGGACAGCAGTAACCATCGCACCACGGCGTTGACGACACGCATCGGAGCCTCCTTCAACGGCTCTTCCACGGTCGCCAATCTCACCGATCCAGACATGTGCCGAAAGTCCCGCCCGGCGGTGCCTTTGGGCTCGGGGCGCTCCGCCGTACCGCTCGAAAGGCTTGAAGCGCCTACGAGTCACGGCAAGGAGTGAAGAAATGACCTACATCTTCGACTTCGCCGACGGTGACATGCACATGAAAGACCTGCTCGGCGGAAAGGGCGCGAACCTGGCCGAGATGACCCGGCTGGGCCTGCCGGTCCCCCCGGGCTTCACGATCACCACCGAGGCCTGCCGGGCCTACCTCAAACTGGGCGAAATCCCCGAAGGGCTGCCGGCGGAGATCGGCGACCACCTGCTCCGCGTCGAGAAGACCATGGGCCGCCGGCTCGGCGACCCGGCCGATCCGCTGCTGCTGTCGGTCCGCTCCGGCGGCAAGTTCTCCATGCCCGGCATGATGGAGACGATCCTGGACGTCGGCCTCAACGACACCACGGTCACCGGCCTGGCCACCACCTCGGGCGACGACCGCTTCGCCTGGGACTGCTACCGCAGGCTCATCTCCATGTACGGCACCACGGTCGAGGCCGTCCCGCACGACCTCTTCGAACGAGCGCTCGCGACGCGCCGACAGGCGGCCGGCGTGCGCACCGACCCGGAACTCGACGCGGCCGACCTCCGCGACCTGGTCGAGGAGTACAAGCAGATCTTCCAGGACCACACGGGCGAGCCGTTCCCCCAGGACCCGGCCGCGCAGCTCACGGGCGCCGTCCTGGCCGTCTTCCGTTCCTGGAACACCGAACGCGCCCGCGTCTACCGCCGCGCCGAGCACATCCCCGACACCCTGGGCACCGCCGTCACCATCATGGCCATGGTGTACGGCAACCGGGGCCCCAGGTCCGGGACGGGCGTCGCCTTCACCCGCGACCCGACGACCGGCGCCCGCGGCCGCTACGGCGACTACCTGCCCAACGCCCAGGGCGAGGACGTCGTCTCCGGCAGCCGCGACACCCTGCCCCTCCAGGAGCTGGCACACCTGGACCCGCCGAGCTTCGACCAGCTGACCGCCGCTATGGGGGTCCTGGAGCAGCGTTACCGCGACCTGTGCGACATCGAGTTCACCATCGAGGAGGGCCGGCTGTGGATGCTGCAGACCCGCGTCGGCAAACGCACCGCGGCCGCGGCCTTCACCATCGCCGCCCAGCTCGTCGACGAAGGCGTCATCGACCTGGACGAGGCGCTGCGCCGCGTCGACGGCGCCAAGCTCGCCCAGCTCATGTTCCCCCGCTTCGACCTGGCGGGCGACCCGGAGCCGATCGTGACCGGCGTGGCCGCCGCACCCGGAGCCTCCTGCGGCCGGGCCGTCTTCGACTCCCGGCGCGCCACCGAAGCCCGCGAGCCGGTCATCCTGGTCCGGCGCGAGACCAATCCCGACGACCTGCCCGGCATGCTGGCCGCGCGCGGCATCCTCACCAGCAGGGGCGGCAAGACCTCGCACGCGGCCGTCGTCGCCCGCGGCATGGGACGCACCTGCGTCTGCGGCACCGCCATCGAGATCGACGACGAGCTGCGGGAGTTCCGCGCCGGCGACGTGGTTGTCCGCGAAGGCGACCTCATCTCGATCGACGGCACCACCGGCAAGGTCTACCTGGGCGAGCTTCCCGTGCGCCCGTCCCCCGTCGTCCAGTATTTCGAGGGCGAGCTGGACGCGGGCTCAAGTCCGCTGGTCGCGGCGGTGCACCGGCTGGTCTCGCACGCCGACGCCGTCCGCCGGCTCGGCGTGTACGCCAACGCCGACACCCCGAAGGACGCCGCCCGTGCCCGCCGGTTCGGCGCCGCCGGAATCGGCCTGTGCCGTACCGAGCACATGTTCCTGGGCGAGCGGCGCGAGCTGGTGGAGCGGCTGATCCTCGCCGAGGGCGAGCAGGAGGTCCAGGCTGCGCTGGACGCGCTGCTCCCGCTCCAGCGGGCCGACTTCACCCGCATCCTGGCGGCCATGGACGGCCTGCCGGTGACCATCCGGCTGATCGACCCGCCGCTGCACGAGTTCCTGCCCGCGCTGGAGGACCTGCTCGGCGCGACCACCGAACACGACAGGAAACTGCTGGCGGCGGTCCGCCGGATGCACGAGAGCAATCCGATGCTCGGCCTGCGCGGCGTCCGCCTCGGCCTGCTGGTGCCCGGGCTGTTCGCGATGCAGGTCCGCGCGATCGCCGAGGCCGCCGCCGAACGGGTCGCCGCCGGCGGCGACCCCCGACCGGAGATCATGGTGCCGCTCGTCGGCGACGTCCGCGAACTCCACCTCGTACGCGCCGACGCGGAACGTGTCCTGGCCGGCGTCCCAGGCATCCCCATCGGAACCATGATCGAGGTGCCGCGCGCGGCCCTGACCGCCGGCGACATCGCGCACGAGGCGGAGTTCTTCTCCTTCGGCACCAACGACCTGACCCAGATGGCCTGGGGTTTCTCGCGCGACGACGTGGAAGGCTCGATCTTCCCGGCCTACCTGCGCCTGGGCGTCATCGACGCCTCGCCGTTCGAGACCATCGACCGCCGCGGCGTCGGCCGGCTGGTGTCGATCGCGGTCGAGGAGGGCCGCCAGGCCCGGCCGGACCTGCGGATCGGCGTCTGCGGCGAGCACGGCGGCGACCCCGACTCGGTGCGCTTCTTCCACGAAGCCGGACTCGACTACGTGTCCTGCTCCCCCTTCCGAGTGCCGGTGGCCCGCCTCGAGGCAGGCCGCGCGGCACTCCCGGCCGGCACCTGAACCCTGGCCGTTCTGTCCGGTCGTGAACCAACGAGAAGAGATGATCATCATGCGCTCTCTCATCGCAGAAACCGTCCAGGCGGCCGGGCTTCCCGTCCCGGTGCCCGCGCCCACCCCCGTGCTGGTGGCGATCCGCGCCGAACGCCATCCCGGGCTGGATCGCCTCGTCTTCGAGTTCCGCGACGGACTGCCTGTGCGACGGAGCGGCACGTACGTCAAGCGGCTGGTCGCCGACGGGTCCGGGGAGGATGTGCGGGTAACCGGGGACGCCATTCTCCTGCTGCGTTTCACCGGGGCCGACGGCCATGACGCCTTCGGCACCCCCTCGTACGGGTCGGCGCGCACGACGTACGCGCTGCCCGGGATCATCCAGGTGGTCAACGCCGGTGACTTCGAGTCGGTGCTGTCGTTCGGTGTCGGGCTGGCCAAGCGGGTGCCGTACCGGATGTACACGCTGACGAGCCCCAGCAGGGTCGTCGTGGACTTCTCCGCCCCGTACTGGACCGTGAACGCAGGGATTCGCCTGCCGGACTCCACCGGGCATCCGCGTACCGTATTGCGCCCGGTGATTCCCCCCGGCGTGGCGCGCGGCGCCCTTCTGCGGCTGTTCGCCGGGCCGACGGCGGCCGAACAGGCGGCGGGGCTGCGGCTGGTCAGCTCGCACGCCACCGGATTCAGCAAGCTCACGATCAGCAGAGGCGTCGCGCGGGTGTATCTCACCGGTCACGTGCGCGGCGACGGGTCCGCCTTCACCATCGCGAACGAGATCACGCTCACCCTCAAGCGGTTCCCCACCATCTGCTGGGTGAAGATCTACGACGCCTCCGGCCGCACGCAACAGCCTCGGGGCCGTTGCGACTCGATCCCCGAATGCCTGGAACCGTGATGCTGATCCAGGGCCGAAAGTCCCGTCCGGAACGGGCCTAGCGGGCCCGCCGCGCGAGTCCTCCAGCCCTAAGCATTGATCTGAGAAAAGGGTGTTATTGGGGTGCGAGAACAAGACAAGGACCGCTCTTAAAAGGGACTCACCATGGCCACCACCGAAGGACGCCGCACCGTCCACATCCCCCGCACTTTCAACTCGCACACGCCGTCCAGCGCGGCACGCACGGTGGACTACGTCTGGGCCGTCGCGCGCATCTCCCTCGGCTGGGTCTTCCTGTGGGCCTTCCTCGACAAGGCCTTCGGCTGGGGCCTGGCGACCCCCGCCGCCCGCTCCTGGATCAACGGCGGCAGCCCCACCACCGGCTTCCTCAAGGGCACCGGCGAGAACGCCCTCGGCGGATTCTTCTCCAGCCTGGCCGGACAGGCCTGGGTCGACTGGCTGTTCATGCTCGGCCTGCTCGGCATCGGCGCCGCCCTCATCACCGGCGCCGGAATGCGCATCGCCGCCGCCACCGGCTCCCTGCTCCTGATCTTCATGTGGGCCGCCGAACTCCCCCTCGCCAACAACCCCTTCCTGGACGAACACCTCATCTACGCCGTCGTCCTCATCGGCCTCGCCCTCACCTCCGCCGGCAACACCCTCGGCATCGGCGCCTGGTGGTCGCGCACCGCGATCGTCCAGAAGTACCCGATCCTCAAGTAGCCAAGTCTCCCAAGACGCCCATCCGCAACGGATGGGCGTCTTGTTGCGTCGGTTCGCGGCCAGAGGTCACCCGTGGCCCAGTTCGTCCAGCGGCAGCGACCGCAGGAAGTCCTCGGCATCGAAGATCTCCCCGGCTGTGGCGCGAAACCGAGCGACTCCTCAACGGCTGAACCCGACCGAAGCCGGCCTCAGAGCTGGATCAGCAGCTTCCCGACATGTTCTCCCCGGAACAAACTCACGAAGGCGCGGGGCACGCTGTCGATCCCCTTCAGGATGGTGACCCGATCCCGCAGACGTCCGTCGCGGACCAGTTTCGCCATCTCCGCTTGGACGGTGGGCAGGAGTTCGGCGTAGGACCTGGTCAGATAGCCCTTCACCGATAGTTCCTTGGCGACGATGGCAAAAAGGTTTCGCGGGAGGGAACCTGACTGGGTGTCATAGTTCGACACCGTCCCGCACATCACAATGCGGGCCCCAGGCCGGGCGTTGTCGATCGCCGCTTCGAGCTCCGGCCCTCCCACGCAGTCGAAGTATCCGTGAATGCCGCCAGGAGCCGCCGTTCTGAGTGCCGCGGACAGGTCGGGAACACGTCGGTCGAGCGCCACGTCCGCGCCCAACCCCAGGACGAGGTCCCGCTTCTCGGCGCTCCCCGCACTGGCCACCACCCGCGCACCCGCGATCTTCGCGAGTTGCACCGCGAGGCTCCCGATACCGCCTCCGGCGGCGGAAACGAAGATGACGTCACCGGGTCGCGGGTCCAAGAGCTTGACCATCCCGACGTATGCCGTCAAACCGGCGGGACCCAGCGCGGTGAGGTACGCGGCCTCGGACATGCCCGGCTCCTCGACGATCCGGTGCGGACCTCGCCAGCCGGTCTCGTCAGCGCGAATCACCGCGTGCGTCCGCCAGCCGGAGCTGTGCAGCACGAGATCGCCTTCCGCGAAGCCCGAGCGGCGCGAGGACAGCACGCGCCCCAGGGCGAAACCACTGATGGGCCCGCCTAACGTGATCCTCGGCATATACGGCGAATCCGATTCGCGCATGCGAAGGCGGGCCGAGGCGTCGAGGGACAGCCACGAGTTGGCCAGCAGGAGCTCGCCGGCTTCCAGGGAGCGCGGCACCGGTGCCCGATGGAGCTCGAAGTCCTCCTCGCGGAGGATGTCCGGCGGATAGGCGCGGAGTCGTATCTCGGTCGCTTCTCTCCGGCCGTCGGAAATCCGATCCATCGTTCCGCCAGTATCTTGAACTCAGTATACAATAATCAAGCATACACGATCGATGTTCGACAGGAGAGCGACCCATGAGCGAGGACGCGCTCAACGTTCCGCTGCTGCACGCCGCCGTGATGGACCGGCTGGTTGAAATGATCGTGCGAGGCGAACTGCGGCCCGGGCAGCGCCTGTACGAGATCGAGCTCTGCGAACGGCTGGGTGTCAGCCGGTCCCCGCTCCGTGAGGCGATCCGGAAACTCGCGGCCGACGGGCTGCTGCACATGGAACCCCGCCGAGGAGCCGTGGTCGCCCCTCCTGCCAAAGCGGACGCGGCCGCGCTGTACGCCTGCCGGGAACTCGTCCAGATCGAGTGCACCAGGCTCGCGATGCCCCACCTCACCGAGGCGGAAACCGACAGGATGGCCGAGGTCCTCAAGCAGATGCGGGCCGCGGCCGACGTGGCGGACACCTACTCCTACCTGCAGTTGGTCGGCGAGTTCCGCGGCGTCATCGACCGGGCGTGCGGCAACAAGGTGCTGATCGAGCTCGTGGAAGGCCTCTGGCGGCGCACCCTTCGCTTCAGGTATATCGCCGTTCAGAACGCCGCGCATCTCACGAACTCCCTCTCCAACCACGAGCAACTGCTCGCCGCCATCCGGGCGGGCGACACCGAGCATGCCCTGGAGCTGACCCGAAGGATGATCAACGCCTCCCTCGACTCCATCCTCAAAGGAATCGACATGCTTGAGGAGACCAGGGCATCGTGATCACCGGCCGCGGGGGACGAGCAGGCTCCACGAGAGCATGCCTCCGGAGGCGACAGCGAGGCCGCCGACCAGGAGCCACCCGAGCCGTGGCTCGCTGACACCGCTGGTGACGGCCATCACGAGCGGTCCGGTGGCGGAACCGAGCATCCCTCCGGACTGAACCACCGCGCCGGCCATGGCTGGCCGTCCCAGCCCTCTGCGAATCGCGCTGGTGAACATCAGCCCCGACCATCCCCAGCCGAAGGTGAAGGCGACCAGGATCCCCACGGCCGACGCGGTCGCCTGCCCGATGGCCAGGAGCAGGGCGCCCCCTCCGCCAGTAAGGATCATGCCGGCCAGCGCCAGGTCCGTGAGCTCCGGGCGAGCCTGGACCAGGAGCCCGGAGACGATCCGCGACGCGATCCCGAGGACGTTCGCCACGATGAGCAGGTGCGCCGCGTCCTGGTTCGCGAACCCGGCGGCCGTAAGCCCGGCGAACGCGTACCCGGTGAGCGCTCCCGGCAGGAGCGAGGCCAGCAGCGTCACCCAGCCGAGCGCGGTGAGCCGGCGCTCGGCCGACGGCCCGTACGCGGACGTCAGGGGACGTGACGCGGGCGGCCGAGCCGGGAGGACGGCGCGGAAGCCGACCACGGTGGCGAGCGACAGCGCCGCCGCGATGGCGAAGGGCGCCCGCCAGCCGATTCCGCTCACGACAGTGCTCGCGTAGGCCGAGGTCATAAGCCCGATCGGGATGGCGGCCTGCTTGACGCAGAGCACCACCACCAGTCGCCGGGGGCTGACCACCCCGTCCAGAACGGCGTTCGTCGAGGGCAGGGTGAGGCCGAATGCCGCTCCCGAGGCGACGCTCGCCAGCAGCAGGACGGGCGGCCACTGGCCGCCCAGGGCGACGGCGAGCAGTGCCACCGCGCTGACGATGGTGGCCGCCGAGGCGACTCTGCGTGGCCCGATGGCCTCCAGCCGCCTGCCCAGCACGGCCGCGGCGAGACTTCCGCCCAGGAAGTACGCGGCCACGGCCACTCCGACGACCCAGGTCGGCTGGCCTCCGGGCAGCTGATGCCCGACGACCCCCAGGAGCGCGACCAGGATGACTGTCGAGATGTCGACGGCGATCGCGGCGACAACGATGACGGCGACCCCTGACGCACGCCGCATCAGGCCGGGAGGGCGTCGCGCGCACGGCAGGCGTCCGGATCGACGCCCAGCAGTCGCGAGACACGATCGGCGGCCGCGACCAGCTGCACGGCCAGGTCCCGCATGTGCGCCCAGGACATCTCCGGCGGCAGCCCCAGAAGCCGGAGGGCGAGTTGCACCCTGCCGTCGGTCCCGAAGACGGGAGCGCCGAGGAACCGCACCGCGCAACGCTCCCCGGGGTCGAGGTCAGCCGGTTCGACGGATGCCTCGAGTCTGTCGATCGCCTGGGACACGCGCTCCACCAGGTCGGTCGTGATCTCACCCCCGGAGGCCGCGTCGAACAGCCGATCGAGCTCGGCGGAGTCGTCGGCCAGCCAGATCGACCAGCCGCGTTCCCTGATGCGGTGGAGCATCCGGGACCAACCGGCGGGTGTCTCACCCATGTGCCGGAACCGGCGGCTCCACCGCAGGTTCTCCTGCGGTTGCCAGGCGGCGAACAGACCGCCCCGTGGCGGAACCAACGGGATTCGCAGCCCCACGCGAGTGGGCGCGTGGCCGTGCGGGCTGACGCCCGCGCTCGCGATGAAGACGAGCTCATCGCCCAGCAGCGCCTGGGCGACACACTCGAAACCGGTGCGCTGGGCGATCTGTTCCATCTCCGCTCGGGCCAGGTCGGCGAGCCGGATCTGCGGGAGCAGGTCGATCTCGGGGGCGAGAACGAGAGACGCCGGTGTGAACTGCCCGTAGCCGCCGCGGAAGAACACCAGTGGCGGCGCGTCGCTGCCTTCACCCAGCGCCGTGACCCGCCCGATGACGATGTGGTGGTCCCCCGCCTCGTGCACCGCGTAGTGCTCACACTCGACCCACAACAGCGCGTCGGGAAGCGATGGAGCGCCTCCCGGCGTGGGCTGCCAGGCGATCCGGTCCCAGCGGTCCGGGTAGCGGGCCGCGAAGGAGCGGCACACTTCGGCCTGCTCCGAGCTCAGCACGTTGACCGCGAAGCGCACCGCATTTCTGATCTTCGGAAAGGTGGTGGACGACCGGTCAGGCATGAAGCTCACGAGCGGCGGATCCAGGGATACCGACGAGAACGTCCCGACGATCATGCCGACCGGATCTCCGGCGGCGTCCATGGCGGTCACCAGGGCCACTCCTGTCGGATGCCGCCCCAGCGCCCGCCGGAACGCGGGACCATCGATGGTCATCGTCGCACCTCTCCTTCCGCTCGCTCTTCCCGTCCGGCGTCCCTTGTGCTCACCCGTAGTCGTCGTACTTGACGATCTTGCCGTCCTGGATGGTCATGACGGTGCAGAGTTCGAGCTCGATCGACTCGCCCGCCTTGGCGAAGCCGGGCATGTCGGCCTTGGCGGTGGCCGCCCAGGTGTGTTCGATGAGGACCACGTCGTCGAAGGCGACAATGCGCCGGCGATCGCGGAAATGCTTGTCGGGGATGACGGCCGCGGCGCCTTCCTTGCCGGCGAAGACGATGTCCCGGCCGATCCGGTGCACCCCCCGGTTGTGGTGGGTGACCTCGACGTCCTCGCTCATCAGCGTCTTCATCGTGGCAAGGTCGTCGGAGTTGTAGCACTCCACGTACGCGTTGGCCACGGCCAGCAGTTCCTCTTGGGTCATGTGCGCTCCTTTGACGGTTGTGGAGACGGGTAGACGATCAGTCGGCGGCCGGGGCGAGCTTTCGCAGCCTCGGAGCCACCTCCGCGGCCATCAGCCGGAGCGACTCATTCCAGGGCTCCGGATTGGCGGCGTAGTTGTGTCCGGGGACGAGGGTGGTGCCCCACCCCCCGCTCTCCTCAAGGCAGGCGGCCAGCTTCTCGGCGACGGTGTCGGGGGATCCGACGATCCAGACGTGGTCGGCGAGGTAGTCCAGGTCGACGCTGAGAGGATCGGCCACGCCCTGGACCAGGCCATCCAGCAGCCCCAGCCGCTTGAAGTGCGGAAGGAGGATCCGACTCCACGCGTAGCCCAGGCCGCCCTCGATGGCCCACTTGCGCGCCTCCTTGTCCGTCTCGGCGACGAAGACGTCGCGCTGCACCCGGAGCATGGACCGGTCGACCGTGTGGCCGGCCGCCTCGGCGGCCTCCGAGAACGTGGCCCAGTGCTGCGCGACCCTCTCGTTGCCGGAGAAGACCGAGAGCGGGATGTAGCCGCGCGAGCCCGCGAACGCCAGGGACTTCGACGGCGAGCTCGTGCCGGCCATGGCGATCTCGACCTTGCCGCCGTACGGCCGGACGTCGCGGAGTGGAAGCTGTCCCTCCTTGGTCTGCGGATAACCCGCCTTCCAGAATTTCCCCTCGTGGTGGAACGGCTCGGCCGCCCAGACCTTCTCCATGATCTCCAGAGCCTCCACCACCATGTCGTGGTTGCCCCGCATGTCGGTGAGGCCGCGCAGGGCGGCGTCCGACGGGTAGGCGCCGGCGCCGACCCCGAGGATGTAGCGGCCTTCCGCGAGATGCGTCAGCCAGGAGACCTGCACGGCGAGGGACGCGGGGTGGTGGTAGGGAAGCAGGTGGGCCCCCGGGCAGAGCTTGATGCGCTCGGTCCTCGCCGCCGCGGCGGCGAGGATGATCTCGGGGTTCGGGACCGGCTCCCATGCCACCGTCGCATGCTCACCCACCCAGTACTCCGTGAGGCCGGCCTGGTCGGCCACGACGGCCTGGCCGACGACCCAGTCGTACACCTCACGAGGCGTGCGCTCGGGCGGCGTGTGCGGCGATTGGAACAGTGCGAACTTCATATCGAGGCCTTTCTCTCAGAGGGCAAGGGGTCGGGCGGGCTCACTTCGTGTCGACCGCCCCCGTGAACATGGCGGGCGAGGTGGTCAGGAATCCGCCGTCCACCGGGATGATCGCGCCCGAGACCCAGCGGGCCCACGGGCTCGCGAAGAACACCACGGCCCTGGCGACATCCCAGGCGTCGCCGCCCGGTCCCAGCGGGGCGGTGCGCTGGCGGTCGGCGATCTGCTCCGGGGTCAGGGTCATCCGCAGCAGCGGGGTGTCGAGAGTACCCGGCACCACGGTGTTGACCCGGATGCCCTGCGGCCCGAGCTCGGCGGCGAGGACGGTGGCGACCGCCTCGATGGCGCCCTTGGAGGCGGTGTAGGCGACGGTGCCCGAACTCGACACCCCGCGATGGGCGGCGATCGAACTGATGTTCACCACCGAACCGCCACCTGACGCGGCCATGGCCGGTACCGCGGCCCGGATCAGGAAGAGCGTGCCCTTGAGATTGACCCCCAGGTGCAGCTCCAGGTCCTCGTCGGTCATGGCCGCGAGCGTGCCGGAACGGAAGACGCCGACGTTGTTGACCAAGGTCGTGAGACTTCCGAACGTGTCCACCGCGGTGTCCACGGCGCGCCGGGCGACGGCCGGGTCGCGGACGTCGCCCACGCAGCCGACCGCGCGACCGCCCTCCGACTCGATGAGCTCGACCGTCTCCCTGGTCCGCTCCGCCACGCTGTCGAGGACGACGACGCCGCACCCGGACCTGGCCAGCAGCACCGCACTCGCCTTGCCCGTGCCGAAGCCCGGTCCGCTCGACCCCGCGCCGGTCACGATCGCGACGCCGTCCACCATGGGCTCGAAACTCATCATCACTCCTGGCACTCGATCCGGATGACCTGCGCGAGTTTCGCGCAGGTCATCGGTCTCCAATTCACTGTCCGGGCGTGACCAGCTTGCAGGTGCCGTCTCCGTCGCGGAGTTCGCAGACCGCGATGGGTGCCTGCAGCACCCCGTTCTGGGCGAAGGAGACGTCGCCGTTCCCCGCGTTGACGCTCACCGTCTTGAGCGCCTTGGCCACCGCGTCGGGGTCGTCGACGGTTCCCGCCTTCTCCATGGCCCTGGCGAGAGCGTTGATGGAGGAGGTGAACTCCGTCGCGTACAGCTGCGCGTCCAGGGCCGGCGGCTTGCCGTTGACCTGCTCGTACTGCTGGAACAGCTGGGTGACGTCCGGGTTGCCGGTGTACGGGTCCAGGCCCCGGTTCATGATGTACATGTACGGGAAGGGAAGGGGTTTGCCGTTGTTCCCCGTCAGTCCGGTTCCGGCGGTCGCCCCCAAGACGATCATGCTGCCGAACGGGCTGCCGAGCTGCACGGCCTGGGAGGCGAAGGCCTGAACCGCCCCACTGGTGGTGCCCGTGAAGACGATATCCGGCTTGTACGACTTGAGCTTGGTGAGAATGCCGGAGAAGTCGGTGCTCGCGATGTCGAAACGCAGCTTGTCCACGACGTCGACCCCCTTGGCGGCGAAGGCCTTCTCGATGAGCTCGACGTAGGGGTCGGACGCGGCCCCGGACGGCCACACGATCGCGGCCGTCTTCGTGCCGGGCTGGTACTGCAGCGCCCCGTTCACGGCGGCCGGGAACACCGTGGCCGCGCTCGGGTTCGTACCGAAGATCTTCGCGAAGGCCGGGTCACCGGCCTTCGCCTCCAGCCGGCCGGAGATGTAGGTCGACCCGGCCAGCCACAGCACGTCCTGCTTGGTGACCACGGACTCCGCCGCGACCACCGACGGGGTGTCGGCCGGCCCGATCAGGTACTTGACCCCCTCGTCGCGGATCATGCCCAGGACCCCTGCCGTCGCTTTCGCGGGGTCGCTGGCCGAGTCCTTCGTCGTCACGGCGAAGGTGTACTTCTGGCCGTTGACGGTGATGCCACCGGCCTTGGTCACCTGGTCGATCCCCAGCTTGATGCTGCCCAGATGGGCCTCGCCCTGGGCGGCGAAGGGGCCGGTCAAAGACAGCACGGCCCCGATTTCGATCACGTGATCGTTGACACTGCTCGTTCCCCCGTCCGAGCCACAGGCGGCGGCCGTCGACAGTGACATGACGGCGGCTACAACCGCGAACTTCTTACGCATGACTCTCCTTTGGTTCTTCCGGACGTGGGTGTCCGAGCCCGTGAATTCCCCGGGTCGATCGCTCAGGGGTCGACACCGAAGTAGGCGGTGTTGATGGCGTCGCCCTCCGACAGCTCCGCGCTGGAGGCGGAGGCGACAAGGTGTCCGTTCCGGAGCACGTAACCCCAGGTCGAGACCTGTAGGGCCAGCGCGCTGTACTGTTCCACGATCAGGACCGCGGCCCCGAACGTGGTCTGTGCCCAACGGATCAGCTCCACGATCGTCGGGAGCATCACCGGTGCCAGGCCCAGCGACGGCTCGTCGAGCAGCAGCATCCGCGGGCGCGACATGAGCGCGCGCGAGATGGCGAGCATCTGCTGCTGTCCACCCGACAGCTGACCCGCCGGCTGCTTCGCCTTCTCCGCGAGAACCGGGAAGTGGTCGAGCAGCAGCGCGATGGTCTCGTCATGGGTTCCGCCGCCGCGCCGGACGGAACCCAGCCGGAGGTTCTCCAGCACGGTCATCTGCGCGAACACCTGCCGGCCTTCGAGCACATGGGCCACGCCCCTGGCGAGGGTCTGGTCGGGGCGGAGACCGACGAGCGACTCCCCGTTCAGCCGGATGTCGCCGGACCGCGGCTTCACCTGACCGGAGACACTGCGCAGGATCGTGCTCTTGCCCGCGCCGTTCGCTCCGAGCAGGGCGACGGTCGTGCCCGCCGGCACGGACAGGCTGACGTCCTTGACGGCGACGACCCCGCCGTACCCCGCGGTGAGTCCCGAGATCTCCAGTTCGGCAGTGCTCATGGCTTCTCCTCCATCGGGGTCCCGAGGTAGGCCTCGATGACCCGCGGATCCTTCACCACCACCGACGGAGGGCCCTCGACCAGCTTCTTTCCGGCGTCGAGGACCACCACCCTGTCGCACATGGACACCATCAAGGTCATGTCGTGGTCGACGATGCCGACGGTGACGCCCAGGTCCCGCAACGTCAGTAACAGCGCCTTGAGCTCGCGCGTCTCGAAGTCGTTGAGCCCGGCCGCGGGCTCGTCGAGCAGCAGCAGGTCTGGCTGCGCCGCCAGCGCGATGCCGATCCCGAGCCGGCGGAGATAGCCCAGGGGAAGGTCGGACGCGAGCGCGTCGAGGACCGCGTCGAGGCCCACGAGCGCGACGAGTCTCTCCCCGGCGAGCGCCTCGTCGACGCGCTTGCTCTTCGGGCGGCAGCTGTGCGCGATGGCGAGGGCCTCCCGCACGGTGACCCCGCCGAAGACCATCTGGTTCTGCGACGCCATGACCAGCCCGTGCCGGGCCAGTTTGTCGACCTTCCAGCCGGTGACCTCCTCGCCTCGCCAGAAGACGCCGCCCCGCGTCGGCGGGTGGACGGAGGACAGCGCGCGCAGCAGCGTGCTCTTCCCCGAGCCGTTCGGGCCGATGATGCCGAGAATCTCACCGGCCACGACGTCGATGTCCACCGCGTCGCAGGCGACCAGCGCTCCGAACCGAACCGTCACCCCGGCGCCACGCAGCAGGACCTCGCTCATGAGATCTCCTCTCGCACCAGGTCGGACGAGGGCCGCGCGTCGGCGCCACCGGCCGCGGGCCTGCTGGAGCCGGCGGCCGCGGCCGGGTGACCGGTACGGGTGAGACGAGACCGGAGCGTCGAGTAGCCGGTGATCAGCGCCGGGACCAGGCCGCGCGGGAGAAGGAGAATGATCATGATGAGGAGCACCCCGAACAGGAGTTGTTGGTCCACCGGATCGAGTCGCAGGAGCTCGGGCAGCAACACGTAGACCATCGAGGCGACCAGCGGGCCGGCGAGTGAGATCCCGCCCAGGATCAGGATGATGACGATCTCGATGCTGAAGATGGCGTCGAACGACGTGGGGACGATCACGGTCTGCGTGTAGAGGTAGAGCACGCCCCCCACGGCTGACACGGCTCCGCTCAGCGCGAAGGCGCCGACCTTGGCCCGGCCGACCCGCAGGCCGATCGAGCGGGCGAGGCTCTCGTTCTCCCGGACTCCCGCGAGCTGCCTGCCGAAACGGGTCGGCTTGACCATGCGGAGGCCGAAGGCGGCCAGGAGCGTCACGAGGAGCACCAGGTAGAACTGGGACCGGAGGTCGGTGAAGGTGATGGGACCGATCACGGGGAGTCTTTCCGGCAGGATCAGCCCGTTGTCGCCGTTCGTCAGGTCGATGGCGGTCAGCGTCACCTGGGTGACGAGCGCGGAGAAGGCCAGCGTGACGAGGAGCAGGTAGTGGCCCGTACATCGGGAGACCACCAGCCCGAGGAGCGCCCCGGCCGCCACCGTCAGCGGCACCGCGACCAGCAGCGCCCACCAGAAGCCCAGACCCAGGTGCACGGCGATGACCCCGGCCGAGTAGGCGCCCACGGCCATCAGGCCGCCCTGCGCGATCGACAGGACGCCGGTGGTCTCGTACACGTACGCCAGCGCGTAGACCTGGATGGCGTACAGGACGCTGAGCAGGACGAGCGACTGCAACCGGGACGTGCCCACCGCCTCGAAGATCACGATCGGCAGGAGCACGAAGGCGGCGCCGCCCAGCAGTGTCTCCACCCGGCTGTGCCTCCGCACGTGGGCGACGCCCCTGGATGACCGGGCGAAGGTCGAGTCGCCGGGCGGGTGCTTCTCGAAGAGACCACCCGGCCGCACGAGCAGCACAATGATGATCACTCCGTAGGTGAAGAACGGAACGTATTCGGCGCGGCCGTAACCCGCCACCAACGTCTCACCGATGCCGTAGAGCACGCTGGCCTTCGCCAGCCCTGACACGTTCCCCAGGCCGCCCAGCAGGGCGACCGCGAATCCCTTGAGGATCAGGTGCCCGCCGTCGAAAGCGCCCACGGGCTGGAGCGTGCCGTAGAACACGCCGCCAAGACCGGCGAGCGCGGAGCCCGCCACGAAGGCGACCGTGACCATGCGCCCGACGTTCACGCCGACGTGCGATGCCGCGACGGGATTCTCGTGCGCGGCCCGCAGTTGCGCGCCGAGCTTCGTCCTGGCCAGCAGCAGGAACAGACCGGCGGTGACCAGGCCCGCCATGACGAGCACGAGCACCCGGTTCCAGGCGAAGTAGGTGTCGCCGAGGGCGGCGCCGCCGTCGAGTGCGGCGGGCACGCTGACCTGGAAGCCGCCCCAGATCTTGAAGGCCGCCGCCTCCAGCACGAGCAGCAGCCCGAGGCCGATGATCAGTCCGTTGTAGGGGTTGTCCATCGTGAAGCGGAAGAGCAGCCGTTCGCTCAGCCAGCCGATCGCCCCGGCGGTCACGACGGCGGCCAGCGCGGCGAAGACGAAGGGCACGCCCGCCGTGATCAGGTCGAGCGCCACGAAGACGGCGAGGACGAGGAACTGGCCGTGCGCGAAGTTGATCAGTCGCGTCAGCCCGAACACCAGCGTGATGCCGACCGCGATGAGCATGTATACGGAGCTGGCGACCACGCCGTTGAACAGGTGTTGCATGAGGAGATCCATGCCCACCCCTTTCCTCGTCCTGCCCGGGATGTGGAGCGTCCGAGCCACTCCGGAATATACGGATTCAGTATCTTGAATACAATAGCCAGGATGCGGGTTTCACTTGCCGATCCGGAGACCGGTGAAGGCCGATCAGCCCAGCAGTTCCCTGGTCAGCTGCCCCACGCTGACGTACCTCTCGACCACGTGCGCGCCCGCCTCGGCGAGCGTCGCCATCTTGGCCTGGGCGCTTCCGGCAGGTCCGTCGGCCTGCGCGCCGGCATGGCTGTAGCGGATGCCCGCCGGGGCCGCCGCGCCCGCGATGTACGCGACGACCGGCTTGCCGACCTGGCCCTTGCGGATCAGCTCAGCGAGCCGCTCCTCCTGCGTGGTCCCGATCTCGCCAAAGATCACGATCGCCCGGGTGTCCGGGTCCTTCTCCGCCAGCGTGACGGCCGTGGGCATGTCGATGCCGATCACGCTGTCCCCGCCGATGCCGATGCACGTGGACGTGCCTATGCCGGCGCGCGCGAGGTTGTCGGCGATCGTCGACATCATCCCGCCGCTGCGCGAAACGACGGCGACCTCGCCCGGCCTGAACCTGCTGGGATCCAGGGCCCCGAGCAGGCACTGGCCCGGGCTGATGATTCCCGGGCTGTTGGGACCGATCAGCGTCACCGCGCTTTCGCGAGCCTTGCTCAGCAGTTCGATCGACAGGTTGAGCGGAACTCCGTCGACCATGAGCGTGACGGGGTCCATGCGCTCGTGAATCGCCTCAAGCGCCGCGTCCCGCAGCCCGGCCGGGGGCACCAGCACCAGGGACGCGGTGCACCCGGTCTGGTCGGCCGCTTCGGCGACGGTGTCGAAGACCGGAACTCCGCCGACCGAGGTGCCGCCACGGCCGGGGGTGACGCCGGCTACCGGCTGGTAGCCGGCCCTGGACATCAACTCCGTGACGTACACGCCGAGTTGCCCGGTTATGCCCTGGATGAGAACACGCGTGTTCCGGTCCACCAAGAAACTCATCGGCCCTGCTCCTCGCTGGAGTTGACGTCCTCGATCAGGTCACGCAGCATCCGCGCGGCCGTCCACTCATCGGTTTCCTCACCGACCACACGGAGGCGATCCATGCGGCCCGTGCCCCACCGCGCGACGATGTCCCGCGCCTGCGGCGATTCGTTGCCCGCGAAGCGCACCACGCTGGGCCCTCGCCAACCGGCGCGTTCCCAGCCGTCGACCAGCCCGTGCGCCGTCGTGGTGAGCGGCTGGTTGGCGATGCAGGTCGAGAAGAGCACGCCCTCGATGTGCGGCTGACCCGCCACCAGCTCGGCCGCCACCGCGACCTTCTCGGCGGAGGGAGCGCCCGAGGTGTCGCAGTAGTTCGTGGGCGCGAGATCCGCAGCCGCGAGGGCGTCGAGGACGACCATCGACTCGCCCCCTCCGACCGAGTGGGAGGCGACCCGGGGCTGCTCGGCGGGCGCCGCCCCTTCGGGCAGCAGCTGCACGTAGCGGAAGCTCCCCCGGTGGTCACGGGACTGGTATTCACGGGCGAGCCGCTCGCGCGGGTCCGTCTCCACCGCCTCCAGGTACGCCGCGTCCGGGATCAGGGCCTTGGAATAGTCGTCGATGTCGGCCTTGCCGTCGAGCGCGACCAGGCCGTGCGGGGTCAACGCGATCGGGTTCAGCTCCAGGAGGTAGGCCGACCAGCGCGAGACGCACCGGATCATCGCGGACAGCGTCCGCGTCACCTCCAGGAGTTCGTGCGAGGCGAGGCCGGTGCGCCGGAGCTCCCGTCTGATCACGTGGGGTTCGATGTGCGAGTCGAACTCCAGCTGGAAGGCCGCCCGCGCCGGGTCGAAACCAGTCCCGCCGGAGCTGGAGAAGCGAAGCACGCGGCGCGGCGGGCCTTCCACGATCGAGACGCTCGCGTACCCCTCCCACTCGGCCTGGATGCCGGCCTCGACGAGCACGGCCTCGACCGGCATGCCCTGGATGGTGGCCGCGAGGAGCTCCGCGGCGATCGCCTCGGCCTCCGCCGGGTCCGCGCCTGACCGTACCCCGCCGGCGGACGCCCGGTCCCCGGCGGCGACCTGCGCCTTCACGAACACCCGGCCACCGAGCTCCGCCGCCGCCTCCCGGGCCTCGGCCGCCGAACGGCAGACCAGCCCGGGTGGCGTCGCGATCCCCTCCTCGCGGAGGATCTCCTTCACCTGGTATTCGAGCAGCTTCGTCATCGCTTACGCTTCCTCCTGCTTTGCGGGTGACACGAACCGGATCGTGTCCAGGGACGGGGCGCGGAAGGGCTTCTCGCCCATGAGCTCCTCGCGGGCGTGCGCGGCCAGCCCGAAGGCCCTCCCCAGCCCGGTGACGAGGGTGATGTCGGCGGTGCCGAGCCCGGCGTCCAGGAGCAGCGCGGCCACCGCGGCGTCGGCGTTCATGCGCAGGTCGCGTCCGGACTCGGCACGGAGTGCCGCCTCGCAGAGCCGGGCGATCCGCCGGTGGGTCCGGTCCTCGGCCACGCCGCTCATGAGGGCGGGAACGCGCGGATCCCGCCGGTGGTAGGGATGCCCGTACCCGGGAAATCTGTCCCCGCGGTCCAGCAGCCGCCGCACCACGTCGCGGGCGCCGGTCTCGTGGTCGTCCGAGGCCGCGATCTCGACGAAGAGGTTCGCCGCCCCTTCGGCTGCTCCCCCGTGCGCGGGGCCCGCGAACGCCATCAGGCCACCGGCGACCGCGAAGGGCACCGCCGACCGGGTCGACGCGGTCACCCGCGCGACCAGCGTGGACGGGGCCGAGACGCCGTGGTCCAGTGCGGCGATCAGGGCGCGGCGGAGCGCGTCGGCGGAGCCGGTGCCGGGTGTTCCCCCGAAGAGCACCAACCACAGCGTGGTCGCCAGGTCACCGTCGTCGATCAGGTCCTCGATGGGGACACCGCGATAGCGGATCGAACTGTCTTCGACGTCGGTGATCGAGGTGGACCATGAACTCAGGTCAGGAATGGGGGTCACCGCCTTCTGGCAGGGTTGGCTCCTCGAATTCGAGGAAGGACAGGTCGTCGATCACGTCTTGGTAGGACAGCTCGCCGGAGCCGCTGCGCGCGCGGCGGGAGGCGAGTCGTTCGGCTTCGATCCGGAGCGCGGCGGCGGGCAACGGCAGCGCGCCATGATCGAGGAAACGCACCGCGCCGTCGGCGTCGCGAACGGGAAGGACGTTTCCCCGCACATGCACGTTCGGAGAGAACGGAATGTCCAGCACGCCGGTGGCCAAGGCGGAGATCGACCCCCGAACCGGGTCGCCGTTCCCCATGTCCAGGACGGCGTCGAGTATCGCGCGGGCCTCCATCAGGTTCAGTTCGAGTTCGAACTCGACCTCGGGGGAGAGCAGCGACGTGGCCTGGCGGGAGATCAGGTGAGTCAGGTACCGCGTGAACCGGATGCTGGCGGCGTTCGCCGCCGCGGTCGGCACGCCGATGCCCTCCTCGATCGTCTTCACGTAGTTGACGGGCGTCCGGGCGATCGCGCAGGCCAGCACGTTGGCCGCGAGCAGGCCGTAGGCGTCGGGCTGGCGGGCTGGAAAGGCGCCGTTCCAGTCGCTGCTGGCCACGTAGGTCCGCACGTCCCCGAAGCCCAGCTTGGCGAGGTACTCGTCGGTCAGCGTGCCCACCGCGATGCAGCCGGCGACGTCCTGGGCCACGTGCCCCTGGAGCATCTGGTACGGGACGATGTGTTTCACTCCCTGCCCGGCCATGATCAGCGCGTCGAGGACGACCCCGACATGCATCAACGAGGGAACCGAGCACGTCCCGCTCTGCGCGAAACCGATCGCGTCCTCGACGATGGGGACGCCGTGGGCGGCGTACTCTCCCATCAACCTGAAGATGTACTGCCAGTTCGGGATGGACACCTCAAGGGACCCCAGCTTGGAGTACTCAAGGGTCGCGTACATCGGGCCCGACACGAATCCCGTCGCCCCCGAGGCGAACGCGGTTTCGGCTACGAGCCGCAGGTCGATGGCGTTGGCGCGCACGATGACCGGCCGATCGACGGCGGAGATCAGCTCCCGCGTGCGTTCGACTCCGTGGGCGAGGAGCGGATATCCGTTGAGCACGGAGCGGTCGGGCGTGCTCTGGGCGAGGGCCTTGGCCGCGTCCTCGAACTTCAGGGACCGGGTGAGGCTGTCGACCGTGATCGGGACGACGCCCGCTCCCGCCGCCGAGAGCGTGCGCATCAGCTCGAGCTGCGCGTCCCAGTGCGCGACACCCGCGCGGGGAATGGCCACCGTGTTACCCGTGGCTTTGGCCCGGGCGAGGGTGGCGGCCATACCGCGGCGCTCCGCGTTCGATCGCGCGAAGTCCCAGGCCTCGTCGAGGTCGTACGGCTCCCGGCCGAGCTGCCGGTGGAAGACGGACGCGCGTTGCGTCTTGAGCTCGTCCAGGTCGAGCATCTCGTTGGAGACCTGGTCAGGCATTCTGGCTCCCGCGCGCACGCAGATCGTCCGCCAGATCCCGGACCGCCTGGTCGGGCAATGTGCGCGGTGGGTAGACCCGGTCGAATCCCATGCGCGCGAAGCGTTCGCGCACCTCGTCCCACGGCGTCGCGGCGCTGACCGACAGGTTGCCCCCGACGTACAGGATGGGGTCGGCGCCCGCCTCGCGGAGTCCTGCCACCAGCTCGGGGCAGAAGATCCCCGCGTGCCCGTTGCTCGACGAGACGAACACGGCGTCGGCGTCCTCGGTCACGGCGGCCGCGACGAACTCCTCGGGCGAGGTCTGGATCCCCAGCTGGATCACATCGGCGCCCGCGTTGCGCAGGGCATGGCCCAGCAGGGTGATGCCCACGACGTGGATGTCGTCGCCGATCGACCCGACGACCACGCGGACGCGCCTCAGGACGCTTGTCACCGCTTCCACTCCCTTCTTGTATCTTGAATACAGAATTCTTGCGTCAAACGCACCTCTTGTCGAGGGACCTTCGAACGTCAGAGCCCCAGGTCTCGCCCGATGATTTCCTTCATGATCTCGTTCGAGCCGGCCCAGATCTTGGTCACCCGCGCATCACGCCAGGCGCGTCCCACGCGGTACTCGTTCATGTACCCGTACCCGCCGTGCAGCTGGAGGCAATGGTCGAGCACATCGTTCTGCACCTGGGCGGACCACCATTTGACCTTCGCCGCGGCTACGGCCGTCAGCTCCCCACGGACATGGGCCAGCACCGCCTGGTCCACGAACGCCTGAGTCGCCTCGACCCGGGTGACCAGGTCCGCGATCAGGAACTTGTTGTGCTGGAAGGACCCGATGCTCTGCCCGAATGCCCGCCGGTCCCTGACGTAGGCGATCGTCTCGTCGAGGAGCTGTGCGGCATGGGCGACGTTGGCGACCGCCGCCGACAACCGTTCCTGCGGCAGCCACGCCATCATGCTGGGGAAGCCCGCGTCGACAGCGCCGATCACGTTGTCATCCGGCACCCAGGCGTCCTCCAGGTAGAGCTCGGCCGTGTCCGCTTCGGACTGGCCGACCTTGTCCAGCCTCCGTCCCCGAGTGAAGCCCGGAGTGCCGGCCTCGACCCCGAAGAGGGTGATACCCCGGCTCCGCTCGGCCGGGTTGGTCCGGGCCGCGATCACGACGAGGTCGGCGGTCGTCCCGTTCGTGATGAACGTCTTCGATCCGGTCAACCGCCAGCCGTCCCCATCCCGGACGGCACGCGTGCGAAGGGCCGCGAGGTCGGATCCACCCGATGGCTCCGTCATCCCGATGGCGGTCAGCATCTCTCCCGAGCAGAAACCCGGCAGCCATCTCCGCCGCTGCTCATCCGTCGTCAGGTGCAGCAGATAAGGCGCCACGATGTCGGCGTGGATCGAGTACGCCGACCCGAGCGCCACCGTCACGCGCGACAGCTCTTCCAGGACCACGGCCATGAACCGGTAGTCCGGCGCGTCGGACCCGCCGTACCGCTCGGGGACGTGGAGGCCGAGAAGCCCGAGCTTCCCAGCTGAGAGCCACACGTCCCGTGCGATCGCGCCGGCCTGGATGAACTCGTCAACCCGGGGAGCGACGGACGTGGCGACGAAGGAGCGAACCATGTCGCGGAAGTCGTCGTGGTCGGTGTCGAAGATCATGCGTCTCATCGTCAGGACGCCAGGTACCGCAGGGCCCGGGATGGACAACCGTCCGCCGCTTGGATCACACCGTCCGCGATCGCGGGGTCGATCTCGGTGACGACCACCTCCACCAGGCCTTCGTCGTCGTCCTGATCGAAGACGTCCGCGGCGGTGAGAACACACTGGCCGCTGCCGATGCACAACGATCGATCGACGGTCAGCTCTCCGGCGGTCCCGACCTGGAACTTCACTTCGGATCACCCCACGCCACCGGAAGCTCGTACAGGCCGTAGATCGTGTGATCCGTCTTGAACCGCAGCCGGTCGCGCGGGACGGCGACGCGGAGGTCCGGCAGCCGGCGGAACAGCGTGGTGAGGACGACCTGCAGTTCGATCTCCGCCAAGGTCTCTCCGATGCATCGGTGGGTTCCGTGGCCGAAGCTCGCGTGGTCCTTGGCGTTGGGACGGTCAAGATGGAGCTCGGCCGGGTGGTCGAAGACTCGAGGATCACGGTTGGCGGCCTCGCTGGAGACCACGATGCCTTCCCCTGCCCTGATGGTCGTGCCGCCGACCTCGATATCCTCGAGGGCCACCCGGCACCGGCCGGCTTGCGCGATCGTCGCGAAGCGCAGCAGTTCGTCGATGGCCAAGGCGACCTGCCTGGGGTCCTCCGCGTCGAGGAGCGCCGCGAGCTGGTCGGGGTGGTCGATCAGCGCCATGACGGACATCGCGATCGAGTTCGCCGTTGTCTCGTGACCCGCGAGAAACAGCAGGCGGGTGCCCTCCGCCAGTTGCTCCATGGTGCAATGACCGGTCTTGACGTGCTCGGAGATGGCCAGGGACAGGACGTCGTCCTCCCGCGGGTGCTCCGAGCGGTCCTGGATGAGGCCGTGGCAGTAGTCGAGAAGACGCTGCGAGGCGGCCCGCGACTCCTCGGCCGAGGAACGCCACGACAACATCGTGTGCGTCTCGTGCTCGACGATCTCGTGGTCCCGATACGGCGCGTTGAGCAGCTCGAAGATCACCTGAGAAGGAATGGGCAACGCGAAATGCTCGACGAGGTCGACCGGTGAACCCATGGCGATCAGCCGGTCGACCGCCTGGTCCACGAGATCCTGGACGCGGGGGCGCAGACGTTCGATCCGCTTGACCGTGAACCACTTCGTGAACATGCGCCGTTCGACGTTGTGCTCCGGGTTGTCCTTGTTGTTGAACGTCTGAAGGCCACTCTTCCGGTAGCCGGCGAGAGCCGGGCTGACGTGGGGGTACCCGGGCAGGTCGGGTCGCGCGCTCACCCGGGGATCCCCCAGCAGCATGCGTCCCTCCTCGTATCCGGCCACCACCCATGCCTCGTCGCCGTTCCACAGCCGCATCCTCAGCATGGGCTGCTCTTCGAGCCGCGTGGTGTAGGCATTCGGCGGCTCGTAGGGACAGCGACTGTCCTTTGGGCTGGGGTAGGTCCCGATGGTCGGCGCGGCCTCGGTGGACATGGCGCTCCTTTCCCGACTGCGTGCGCCATGAATTCTGTATACTTAAGACAAGGCTCGTCAAGGGCTCACGCTGGCTCATTTCACAGCAATCCACACCCGGCCGTGAAGAAGGGCAACCTCACTGGGCGACTGTTTGTCATCTGATGTATTTGCGAAGGACTTGCAATAACTAGGTGATCGCTTTACCTTCGCTCCCATGACGCCCTTTCGCGCCAGATTCGCACCCCTTGCCCCTCTCGTCCTAATTGCCGCGCTTGCACTCACCGCCTGCGCCGCGCCGACGGCGCCCCAGACCTCGTCGAAAGGCTCGCCGGACGACACGTTCGTTCTCGGGATCAGCTCTGAGCCGGACACCCTCAACCCGGTCCTGGGCTACGCGGTCGACGGCGGCTCGCTCCTGTTCGACGGGCTGGTCAGCCGCAACGCCGATCTCTCACTCAAGCCCGCGCTCGCGGAGAAGCTGCCCGAGGCCGACGGCACCACGGTCACCTTCACCCTGCGCAAGGACGTCAAGTTCCACGACGGAACCCCGCTGACCAGCGAGGACGTCGCCTATACGTACCAGGCCGTGCTGGACGAGAAGAACAACTCCAGCATCCGCGGCGACTTCGCGGCGATCGAGTCCGTGCAGGCGCCCGACCCCGCGACGGTGGTCTTCCACCTGAAGTACCCGTACGCGCCGATCCTGCAGCGCACGACGCTGGGCATCGTGCCGAAGAAGCTGCTCGACGGGCAGAGCCTGGAGGGCGCGGCGTTCAACACCAAGCCGGTCGGCACCGGGCCGTACACCTTCGTGTCCTGGACGCCCGGCGACAAGCTCGTGCTCAAGGCCAACCCGTCGTACTGGGGAGGCGCGCCCGCCATCAAGCAGCTCGTGATGGCGTACGCCACCGACGACAACGTGCGCGCCACCAGGATGGCGGCCGGGGAGTTCGACGCGACCGTGCTGCCGCCCAAGGCCGCCGCGCGGTTCGACGGCCAGTCCGACCTGACCGTGCGCCGGGTGCCGAGCGCCGACTACCGGGGCGTGATGTTCCCCTTCGGTACCCCGGTCACCGGCGACGTGGCGATCCGCAAGGCGGTGAGCCTGGCGCTGGACCGCTCGGCGATGGTGGACACCATCCTGGCCGGGGCCGGAGTCCCCGCGTTCGGCCCGATCGCGCCCGACACCACCTGGTACAACCCGGCCATCACCGGTTCGCCCACCCCCGACCAGGCACAGGCCGCCCAGATTCTTGACCAGGCCGGCTGGACCATGGGCGAGGGCGGCATTCGCGCCAAGGACGGCACCCGTGCGAGCTTCACCCTGATGTACCCGGCCGGTGACTCACTGCGTAAGGACCTCGCTCTCGCCGTCGCCTCCGATGCCAAGAAGATCGGCGTCGATGTGCAGTTGGCCGGACTCGACTGGGACGCGATCGAGCCGCGCATGGCTAAGGACGCGCTGGTCATGGGCTATGGGGCGCCGTTCGACCCGGACTACACCAACTACGAGCTGTTCCACTCCGCCTTCGCCGGCCAGGGTTTCTTCAACCCGGGCAACTACAAGGTCCCCGAGGTCGACGCGCTGCTGGAGAAGGGCCGCGAGACGTCCGACCCGGCCGCCCGCAAGCAGGCCTACGACGCCTTCCAGCAGCGCATCAGCGACGACGCCGCCTGGGCGTACCTGGTGTACCTCAAGCACGTCTACGTGGTGCGCGGCCAGTGGACCGGGATCGCCCCGTCGGTGGAGGCGCACGAGCACGAGACCGGCGGCCTGTTCCGGAACATCGCCGAGTGGAAGCCGGCGTCGTGACGCGTGCGCTCGTCCGGATGGCGGTCTGGCGGCTGGCGTTCACCGTGCCACTGCTGTTCGCCGTCACCTTGGGCATGTTCGCGCTGGCCAAGGCCTCGCCGTTCGACCCCGTCCGGCAGTACCTCGGTGACCGCGCGGTCATCACGAGCCCCGAGGTCATGGCACAGATCCGGGAGAACTGGGGCCTGGACCGGCCGGTCGCCGAGCAGTACCTGACCTGGCTGGGCAACCTGGTGCAGGGCGACCTCGGCGACTCGCGCAGCATGCACCGGCCGGTCATCGAGGTGATCGGCGAGCGGCTCGGCTGGACCCTGCTCGCGGTGAGCTGCGCCCTGGTGCTCATGCTGGCGGCCAGCCTCGCGGTCGGCGCGCTGGCCGCCCGGTTCCGCGACTCGTGGCTCGACCGGCTGATCACCGGCACCGCGTACGCCAACGAGGCGGCCCCGGTGTTCTGGGTCGGGCTGATCGTGATCTGGGTGTTCGCGGTGCAGTTGCGGTGGCTGCCGCCGGGCGGGCTGACCGACCCGGCCGCCACCACGCTGGAGGCGGGGGACGTGCTGGCGCACATGGTCCTGCCGGTGGCGGTGCTGGCGTTCTCGCAGTCCTCGTGGTTGTTGCTGTTCGTCCGCGAGTCGCTGATCACCACTTTGCGGGAGGATTTCGTGCTCGGTGCCCGCGCCCGGGGCCTGCGGGAACGCACCGTGGTCGTGCGGCACGCGCTGCGCTCGGCGCTGCTGCCGTTCATCACGCTGCTCGGGGCGCGCATCCCCGAGCTGGTCACCGGGGCGATCCTGGTGGAGACCGTGTTCTCTTGGCCGGGGGTGGCGTCGGCGTCCGTACAGGCCGCCCTCGCCGCCGACTTCCCACTACTCGCCGCGCTCACCCTGCTGGCCACGCTCGCGGTGGTGCTCGGCAACCTGCTCGCCGACAGCGCCTACGTGATCGCCGACCCGCGCGTGCGCGTCCTGGGGGTGAGCTGATGACCGCGACGTCCCTGACCGCGCGAAAGGCCGCGACGGGCCGATCCCGGTGGATCGCCGCCGGGGTGCTCATCGCGCTCGCACTGGCCGTGCTGCTGGTGCCCATGGTGGTGCAACTCGACCAGCAACTCGTCGACCTGCGTTCGGCGAACCAGGCGCCGTCTCTGGCGCATCCGTTCGGCACCGACGAGGTCGGGCGCGACGTGCTGCTGCGGGTCGTCTACGGGCTGCGCGTCTCGCTGCTGATCGGCCTGGTGGCGGCCCTGGTGTCGGTCACCGTCGGCACCGTGGCCGGACTTGCCGCCGGCACGCTCGGCGGCACCGCCGACCGGCTGATCATGCGGGTGGTGGACGGCTTCAACTCGGTGCCGCACCTGCTGTTCGGCATCTTCATCGTGGCGCTGTTCTCCCCCAGCGCCACCGCGGTCGTGGCCTCGGTCGGGCTCACCCACTGGACGACCGCGGCCCGGATCGTCCGCTCGGAGGTGCTCACGCTGCGCGCCCGGCCGTTCGTGGACGCCGCGATCTCCGGCGGGTCCGGCCGGCTGCGCATCGTCCGGCGGCACTTCCTGCCGCACCTGCTGCCGCACATCGCGCTGGCGTCGGTACTGATGGTCCCGCACGCCATCTGGCACGAGACCGCGCTCAGCTTCCTCGGCCTCGGCCTGCCCCCGCACCTCGCCTCGCTCGGCAACATGATCAACGATGGGGCACGATCGCTGCTCGCCGGCAACTGGTGGGCCTCGCTCTTCCCCGGCCTGTTCATCCTCGTGCCCACCCTGGCGATCTCGGTGCTCGTCCAGTACTGGCGCGACCGCGCCAACCCGCGCTGGCGATCGGAGCTACAGCTGTGACCTCCTCCCTGACCGTGCAGAGCCTGTCCGTACGGTTCCACCTGCCCGGCGCGACCGTCCACGCGGTGAGCGACGCCTCCTTCGCGGTACGCCAGGGCGAGTGCCTGGCCCTGGTCGGCGAGTCCGGCTGCGGCAAGTCGGTAATGGCGCACGCCCTGATGGGGCTGCTGCCCGGCAACGCCACCGTGGCCGGGTCCGCCTGGCTGCGAACCGGCGGCGCGCCGCCCCTCGACCTGATCGCCGCGCCGGAACGGGTGCTCGCCCGCACGGTGCGCGGCCGCCGGATCGGCCTCGTCCCGCAGAGCCCGGCCGCCCACCTCACCCCGGTGCGCACCGCCCGCGCCCAGCTCGCCGAGGCCCTGCGCGAGCTGGGCAACCCCGCCCCCGCCGACGAACTGGCCGCGCGTGCCGGTCTCGCCCCGGCGCAATTGGACCGGTACCCGCACCAGTTGTCCGGCGGCATGGCACAGCGCGTCGTCAACGCCATCGCCCTGGCCGGCGACCCGTGGCTGATCATCGCCGACGAGCCGACCAGCGGCCTGGACCGCCCGCTCGTCGACGCCACCATGACCGAGCTGCGGCGGCTCGCCGACGACGGCCGCGCCGTCCTGCTCATCACGCACGACCTGCGCGCCGCCGAGCAGGTCGCCGACCACATCGCGGTGATGTATGCCAGCCGCGTGGTGTCGCTCGCTCCGGCGGCCGAGTTCTTCGCCGGACCGCGTCACCCGTACGCGGCCGGGCTGCTTGAGGCGCTGCCGTCCCGCGGCTTCACCCCGATCCCCGGCCGGCCTCCGGAACTCACCGACCTGCCCGCGGGCTGCGCGTTCCTGCCGCGCTGCGACCGATCCACCGCCGCCTGTTCGCACCTGCCCGAGGCTGGGACGGAGCCGAGCAGGGTGGCCTGCCATCACCCCCTGGAGCATCATGTTGCGCGCTGACGGCATCACCGTCGCCTACGGCCGGCAGCGCGTGCTGCGCGGCGCCGACCTGGCCGTGGCCCCCGGCGTCGTCACCGGACTGGCCGGGCCGAGCGGCTGCGGCAAGTCCACCCTGGCCCGGGTGCTCGCCCTGCTGCTCCGGCCCGACGCCGGCCGGCTCACCGTGGACGGGGCCGAGGTCCACCGCTGGCGGCACCGGGCCTCCCGCGACCTGCGCACCCGGGTCGCGCTGATCTTCCAGCAGCCCCGGCTCGCCGTCGACCCGCGGCTCACCCTGCGCGAGATCGCCGCCGAGCCGTTCCACGCCACCGGCCGATCGCCCGGCCCGGCCGCCGAACTGGCCGAGGACCTGGGGCTCACCTCCGAGCTGCTGATCCGCCGCCCGCACGAGGTCTCCGACGGGCAACTCCAGCGCGCCTGCGTCGCCCGCGCGCTCGCCCTGCGGCCCCGCTATGTGATCTGCGACGAGATGACCACGATGCTGGACGCCTCCACCCAGGCCCACCTCATCGCCCGCCTGGAGGCCTACCGCCGCGAAACCGGCGCCGGAATCCTCGCCATCACCCATGACGAGGAGCTGCTCACTCGCTGGACCGAACCGTCCGGCGGCCCCACCGTGCGCATGTAGTGACGCTCACGCTGGTCGCGCGGCTGGTCACCACCCGCAGCTCGGATCCGAAATCATCGCTCTAATCGCAAACAGTCAGACATGTCTGCTTCTACAGCAAATCGGACGTTCATGCGCTGGTTCCTCTCTCGTCGCACTCTCGCTGACGGCACCTGGCTGAATATGAACGCTCGCTCTTCTGCGGCGGCGACACTCCATCTGGACCGATCTCCGTCAGGTCCCGCACAGCCGACGAGGCCGGGGTCTGACATCACCATCAGACGTCCCCGGCCTCGGTGTGCGAGGCGAGACCGGGGAGGTCTCTCCTCCCGGACGCCACCTGAAGATCACGAGTCGGTCATCAGAAATGATCTAGCCGGGTTCCGGAGTCGCCCTGTGGCGCCCCGCCACCCGGTCGGCTTCGTTCAGGAGATCGCGTGAACATCCCTACCCGCACACTGGCGGTCGCGCTGCTCGTCACGGCCGTACTGCCGGTCATGGTGGGCGTCGCCATGCCCGCCTCCGCGCACCCCTTCGGCGCACCGCCGACGGCGCGGATCAGCGCCACCGGATCGCAGGTGGAGATCCTCTACACCGCGAGCCCCGACGACTGGTTCGCACTCGGATCCGCCAAGGGCGCCTTCAAAGACGTGCCGCGCCAGCTCACCGGCGATGAGAAACTGCAACGCTCGTCCGTGGTGCGCGACTACCTGCTCAGCACCATCACCGTGGCGCAGGACGGCAAGCCGTGCCCAGGCCGGCTGGCGTCCCTGGTGGGCGTGACCGACAATGGCGCCCGCTTCAGCTACGACTGCGGCCGGCCGGTCGACGACCTCGACGTCACCCTGAGGGCCCTGATCGACCTCGACAGCAACTACCGCACCGTGCTCGTCTTCGCCCCGCCGGTCCAGCAGGCGCAGATGCTCTTCACCTCGACAACCACGACCCAGCATCTGCGCTTCTCCGGGTCCGGCGTCAATATCGCCGTCATCGGTCTCGCCCTCTGGTTGGCGTTCGTGGTGGCCGCCGGGATCGGCGGTCTGGTCGTGCTGAGGATGCGGCGCAGGAGGAAGTCGGCATGACGGATCTGAACAGCATCGACAGCCGGTTCGTCGCGTTCTTCGACGGCGGCGGTGACCTTGGTGGTGTCGTACTCGATGGTGACGGACCTCAGCCGGTCACCCGCGTAGCGAGGAGCCGCGCGTACGGTGCCGAAGGCTGAGCGTGGGATCGGGGTGATCGGCGAACCCCAGGCTCCGGTAGAGGCCCTGCCCGTCCGGGCTGGCGTTCAGGTCGACGCGGCTGAGCCCCAAACCGTCGAACCAGTCGAGCAGGTCCCGGCGGCCATGGGCGGCCCCCACCCGGCGACGACTTGTCCACAATTCAGGTCCTAACAACCGAAATCGCCGACCCGCCCGAAGGCGAATCGGCGACCCAAAGGCGTTCCCTTGTTCTGGGTGCCCCCTGCAAGATTCGAACTTGCGCTCCCGGCTCCGGAGGCCGGTGCTCTATCCCCTGAGCTAAGGGGGCTCAACGTGTAGCTAGATTACCAGTAGTCGGGGGACGCTCGGCACCATGATTGTTGAGGGTGTTGTGGTCGGGGCGTACACATACGGTGAAAAGCGCGCGTGGTACCCCTGGGAGGGGTTAGCCTCGCGGCCGTGGGTGAGGTTCTGGGGCGGGTACTCGTGGTGGATGACGACGAGGTCATTCGACAGCTCATCGCGGTCAATCTGACCTTGGAGGGCTTCGATGTGTACACGGCGTCCGATGGGCAGGATTGTCTTGATCGGGTGCGGGAGGTGGATCCGGATGTCATCACGCTGGATGTGATGATGCCGCGGATGGATGGGTGGGAGACGGCGACCAAGTTGCGGGGGGATGTGCTGACCACGCACATCAAGGTCGTGCTGATCACCGCTCGGGCGCAGGAGGACGACAAGCGGCGCGGGTTGGGCATCGGGGTGGATGCGTACCTGACGAAGCCGTTCGATCCGGCCGAGTTGATCCAGGTCGTACGCGATCTGGCCACGGAGGCCCGGCTGTCGTCAGGCGCGTGAGGTTCTGGAGCGCAACTATCGTCGGAGGCATGAGTTTTGTGCTGGCGGTGTGGCGGGAGAGCGAGCCGATCGGGCGGGCGGTGGCGCGGGAGCGGTATCCGCATGCCGAAGGGTCGATGCTCAAGGAGCGGTTTCCCGATGAGGACGTCAGTGGTGGGCTGATCCGGATCGGGGCGGATCGGGTGGATGAGGTGTCGAACGCGGTGTTCGCGTTCGCGCGGGATGAAGGTCTTGTCTGCTATGACCCGCAGCGGGATCTTGTGCACAATCGGGAGCCACTGGGGGCGTATCCGGGGATTCAGCTTCATACGGGGGACGGGATGGTGGCGACCGATCCCGATCTGGGGCTGATTCATGACGTGCTGGGGACGATGTCGGTGCAGAACCCGTTCGTGGCGCTTGTCGTTTATGGGCGGCACTTCATGCAGGTTTCTCCGGGTTCGGCGGGCGATTACGAGCTGGAGTTCAAGGAGGGTGGGATCATCCGGGCCACCCGGCTGGATGATCTGACCGAGATTCGGGCGTGTTTCCTGGCGTACGCCACGGGGGATCGGTCGTTTCTCGGAGAACATCAGTGGTCCTCGTAAAGGCCCGCAGGCCGGACACTGAGCCGTGTCCAAGCCTGCGGGCCGCCATGGCTCACGTGGTAGAGAACGTGAACCAATTGACGTTGACGAAGTCGGCCGGCTGGCCGCTGGTGAAGGTGAGATAGACGGTGTGGGTGCCGGTTACGGGGGTGATGTTGGCGGGGACGGTGCGCCAGCTTTGCCAGCCGCCGGTGTTGGCGAGGGCGAAGTCGCCGATCACCGGGCCGGTGAGGCTGTCGAGGCGGACCTGAACGAGGCCGCTGACGCCGCCGGCCGCGCCTGAAGCGACGCGGGCGCGGAATTGGGTCGCGGCGGTTGAGCCGAAGCGGACGCCGTCGAAGCGGAGCCAGTCGCCATTGGCGATGGCGCCGACGTTCTGGCCGCCGCCGGAGTCGGTGGTGGTTTCGCGGATGGTGCCCTGTTGTGCCTGGTACGCCTCCGCCTGGATGGTCGAGCGCGCGTCCACGCCACCGCCGGGAGGCGGCGAAGGCGACGGGGAGGTCGGCGGCGTGGTGGTGCCGCTCTGCCAGACGGCGACGTAGTCGACCACCATGGGGCGGCCGGAGACCGTGGCGGCGGTGGGGGTGCCGAACCCGGCGAGGGCGTTCGGGAAGGCGCCACCCATGGCCACGTTCAAAAGGATGAAATATCCGGCGTGGCTGGTCATGTTATTCCACGTCGTCGCGTCGAGCTGGCCCTGGCTGACGCTGTGGTACTGCTGTCCGTCCACGTACCAGCGCAATTGGTTGGGGCTGACTGACCGGTCCCATTCGAAGCGGTACGTGTGGAAGGCGGACTGGCAGGAAGAGCCGGGGCAGGCGCGGCTGTTGCCAAGGCCGGTGGTCTCGTTGCACGGGCCGCCGGCGCTGACGCCGCAGTGCAGAACGCCCCAGACCGAGTTGAGGCCGTTGACGTTCTCCATGATGTCGAACTCGCCGATGCCGGGCCAGTTCCAGTAATTCCCCCGGTACGGCGCGCCCAGGGCCCAGAAGGCCGGCCAGTACCCGAGGGCGGCATTTCCGGTGACGTTGGGCATCTGGATTCGGCCCTCGATCCGGAGGATTCGCCCGGCGGCGGGCTTGAAGTCGGATCTGCGGGTCTCGATGCGGGCGGAGGTCCAGTTCTGACCGCTGCCGATGGGGGTGATCCGGAGGTTGCCGGCACCGTCCAGGCTGACGTTGGAGGGGTTCGCGGTGTAGTTCTGGATTTCCCCAGTGCCCCAGTTGCCGGGTCCGCCCGGGTAAGCGTGGCCGGTGTCGATCTGCCAGTTGGTCGAGGAGGGCAGCGAACCCGCGCTGCCGTTGAAGTCGTCGGACCAGACCAGGCTCCAGCCGGAGGGGGTCCCCGGGACGGCGGCGTTGGCGGTCATGGCGTTGAGCAGGCTCACGGGGAGGAGCACAGCCGTCAGCCACGCTAGCAGAGAGCGTTTTCTAAGTCGTACGGATTGCATGAGGAACCTCTCGGGTGAGGGGATACCGCAGTCACCGCAGCGCTGATCGGCGATTGAGGATACTTTGCGCCTTAGTCCAACGAGGGTCAAGGCCCAGAAGTGAGAAGTTAGAGAGCGCTCTCAATGTTCGAGACTTGAACACTAGCGAGAGCGCCAAGTACGCCGGCACGCTCCCCCAGGACGCCCGGGACCACGGTGAGGACGGCCGCGGCGCTGGGGATCGCGAGGCGGTGGACGACCTCCAGGATCGGGTCGATGAGGAGCGCCCCCGCCTCGGCGAGAGCACCGCCGACCACGACCAGCCCGGGGTTGAGAATGTTGCAGAGACTGGCCACGGCCACGCCCAGATGGCGGCCCGCGTCACCGATCACCCGGCGGCAGCCGACATCGCCAGCGGCGGCCAGCTCAACCAGCCGGGGCACCGTGACACCCGGGCCGTGAGTGGCTCTGACCAGCTCAGTCAGATAGAGTCCACCCGCCAGCGTCTCCAGGCACCCACGATTCCCGCACCGGCAAAGCCGCCCGTTCTCGTCGATCGTGATGTGCCCGAGCTCCCCCGCGGCGCCACTCGCACCGCGGTAGACGCGCCCGTCGATGAGAATGCTCGCACCCACTCCTGAGGCGACCTTGAGGTATGTGACGTCCTGCCGCCCCCGCGCGGCACCCCAGGTGGCCTCGGCCAGAGCGCCCAGATTCGCGTCGTTGTCGACGTGTACTGCCAGGCCGAGGCGCTCGCTCATCGCAAGGGCGGGATTGATCCCCACCCAGCCCGGGAGGATCGTGCTCGACCCGAGGATGCCGGTGAGCGGATCGATCGGACCCGGAACACCGAGACCCACTCCCAAGATCTCGGCGCGCTCGGATCCCAGAGTTTCGAGCAGCTCGTCTACCAGAAGTTCGGCGGCGAGCAGGCCCTCGGCGGCGCTGGCGTCCACGTCGATGGGGATGGCACGTTCTGCCAGCACCTGGCGGGTTACCTCGCCGATCGCGACGCGCAGGTGGGAATGGCCGAAGTCGATGCCGACCAGGAGACCGGTCTCGGGGGCCAGGGTGACCGCGTTGCGGCGGCCGCCACCTGAGGTGATCGCGAGAATGCCCAGGTCGCGGAGTTCCCGGACGATGGTGGAGACGGTGGCGGGAGAGAGACCGGTGGTCCTGGCCAGTTGGGCCTGAGTGAGCGATCCCGCCTTCCGCACCGCCTCTGTCACCATGCGCCGGTTCATCTCGCGGAGCGAGGACAGCGAGTTCGCCATTAACGATCTCCCATGTTCAGATTCCGAACCTACACCCCTTGACGGGTCCGGAAAATATGAGCACTCTCAATGGAGAGCGCTCTCAGCAGAGAGGGGGCGACCGTGCCCACCTTCACCGTCATCATCAGCCAAGAGGGCCAGTACGCCCTCTGGCCCGCGGACAGCGACCCGCCCGACGGGTGGAGGGCGACCGGCGTGGACGGGGTGCACCAGGAGCACCTGAACCACATCGCCCAGGTATGGGGAGTCCACGGCACGATCGTGTAGCCCCCTCCGCCGACGCCGACAACCTCGCTACCTAGTAGAGGTGGCGGTTTACGCGCCGTCCATATTCCGCAGAGCGCTTCAGTTCATTCACCGAGCGAAGGTTTCCGCCAGCGGTGCCACCCGGGCGAGGGCAGCCTCCAGCCCGGCCGTCTCAGCCGGTATGGCCTCAGGTGGATTCGCGGACCACCAGTTCCGTCGGCAGCACCACGGGCGACGACACGTCCGGAGCCAGCAGCAGTCGCGCGAGTTCGCGTCCCATTTGCAGGGTCGGCTGGCGAACGGTGGTCAATGGCGGATCGGTGTACACAGCGGAAGCGACGTCGTCGAAGCCGACCACCGCGACGTCGTCCGGCACCCGGCGGCCAGCGAGGCGCAGGGTTTGCATGGCGCCGAAAGCCATCATGTCCGACGCGACGAAGACAGCGTCCAGGGCCGGATCGTCTTCCAGGAGCTGCCGCATCGCGACGGCGCCGGACTCCCGGGTGAAGTCGCCGATGGCGATGATCGAGCGGCGGCCGGAGTCGCGCAGGACCTGGCGGTAGCCGTTCAGGCGGTCGATGCCGGCGACCATGTCGGGTGGGCCCGCGATGGTGGCGATGCGGCGGCGGCCGCGTTCGAGGAGATGTGTTACGGCCTGGACGGCGCCGGAGACGTTGTCCATGTCCACATAAGGCAGCCCATTCCCCGTGATCGGGCGACCGCTGCAAACCACGGGGATCCCCCGCCGGGCGAGCGTCATCGGCAGCGGATCCGCGCCGTGCATGGACGCGATGATCACACCGTCGACGTGACCGGCCGTCGTGTAACGCTCGACCCGCTCGTGGCCCCGAGCCGACCCCGCCATCATCAGCACGAGCTGCTTGTCGGCGGCTTCGACCTCCTGGCTGACCCCCCGGATGATCCCCGCGAAGGTCGGATCGTCCGAGAACACCCGCACGGGCGGTTCGGAGAAGACCAGCGCGATCGAGTCCGCCCGCTGCGTGACCAAACTCCGTGCCGCGAAATTGGGGACATATCCGAGTTCGTCCACCGCGCGCATGACGGCGATCCGAATATCCTCCCCCACGCTCGCCGACCCGTTCACCACCCGCGAAACGGTCGCCCGGGACACGCCGGCCCGGGCGGCCACTTTCTCCAAGGTCGGGCGCACGGTCACGCCATTCCCCCATCCATCTCCAGCGCGATTTCACAGTCGCGGACTCCTGGCGTCCGGATTCTAGTGCCATAGAATCCGGACAAACCGCTCGGGCGTGCGACTTTGAAATGATCTATCCCTGCGGACCGCCACGTGCCTCCGTCACTGGCATCGCTCACGCCAGCAAGCCGTTCCGCCTGATGACCTCGCTATACCAGCGCGCGCTCTCCTTCGGCACCCGCTCCTGCGACGCGTAATCCACGTAAACCAGCCCGAACCGCTTCTCGTATCCGTACGCCCACTCGAAGTTGTCCATGAACGACCACACCAGATACCCCCGCAGATCCACCCCTGCGGCGATCGCGGCATGCGCGGCCCGGAAGTGCGCGTCCAGGAACGCGATCCGCCGCTCGTCGCTCACCCGCCCCCCGGACAGCACGTCCTCGAAGGCCGCGCCGTTCTCGGTGATCACCAACGGCACCGGCGGATAGTCCCTCTTGAGCCCGATGAGCAGCTCGGTCAGCCCATCCGCCTCGATCGGCCACCCCATGGCCGTCGTCGGCCCGGGCTTGTCGATGAAGCCGACGCCTTCGCTGCCGGGGAAGACCGGGTTGGCGGGCTGCCCAGGGCGCGGCTCCACCTGGAACGGGTGGTAGTAGTTCACCCCGAGCATGTCGATGGGCGCTCCGATCAGAGCGAGGTCGCCTTCCTTCACGAACGACCAGTCGGTGAAACGCTCGGCTCGCCGTACCACATCGGTCGGGTATTCGCCCCGCAGCACCGGATCCAGGAAGATCCGGTTCAGGATCCCGTCGGGCACCGCGACCGCGGTCAGGTCGGAGCCGCGGACCGGCGCCAGGTTGAGGGTGATGCCGACCTGGCGAGCCCCGGCGCGGCGGAGTTCGCGGGTGGCCAGGCCGTGGCCGAGCAGCAGGTGGTGGGCCGCCGCGAAGGCCGCCCCGGGGTCGGTACGTCCCGGCGCGTGCACCCCCGCCGCGTACCCGAGGAACGCGGAACACCACGGCTCGTTCAGCGTGGTCCACAGGTCGATCCGGTCCCCGAGCCGCCGGTGCACGATCGTCGCGTACTCCGCGAAACGCTCGGCGGTGTCGCGGTTCGTCCAGCCGCCGTGATCTTCCAGGGTCTGCGGCAGGTCCCAGTGGTAGAGGGTCAGGATCGGCGTGATGCCGTGCCCGCCGAGCTCGTCGACCAGCCGGTCGTAGAAGTCCAGGCCCCGGGAATTGGCCGGACCGGAACCATCGGGCTGGATGCGCGGCCAGGACACCGAGAACCGGTAGGCCCCCATGCCGAGCCCGGCCATGATCGCGACATCGCTCGCATACCGGTGGTAGTGATCGCAGGCGACCTCCCCGGTATGCCCGAGATGCACTTTCCCAGGGGTCCGCGCGAAGGTGTCCCAGATGGATGGCCCCCGGCCGTCCTCCCGGGCCGCGCCCTCGATCTGGTACGACGCCGTGGCCGTCCCCCACACGAAACCCGCAGGGAATTCCAGCACGCCGGGTTGCGCCCCCCGGGCCAACTCCGCGGACACGGTCATGTCGTCTCGCCCCTCCCCGCGCCTCCCCGTGAGAGCGCTCTCAGGCAGCATCCCGGCTGGATGGACCGGCTGTCAAGACGAGCCCTGACGCACACGTTTTCCTGGATGCTCGTGATGACCCATTGACGCGACGTTAACTGCGGGGTTACCTTCCTGCCGCTGAGAGCGCTCTCTGAAATCCCTCGGGCGGGGCAAGCCCCGCCAGCTCGGTACCTGAGGAGGTAACCGTGCGTTTCAAGACAGTCGTTGTCGCCGCCAGCATGGTGGCAACGGCGCTCGTCGTCCCCGTCGTCACCGCGGGTCCCGCGAACGCGGTCGCGGTCGGCGCGGGCAGCTACGCGGCCACCCGCCCCGCCGGCACCGTCGGCCCTTCCAACTTCAATGGCCAGGCCGTGACCCCCAAGGTCACGTCCCGGATGGCCGGCCGCGCCGTGCCCACCAACGACTGGTGGTCCTCGCTGGTCTGGCAGCGGTTCGCGGACAACCCGTACTCCGAGAACATGTACGCCCACCCACTGGCCTTCCACGCCTGGGCCAACGGGCTCGGCGTGGGCTACCAGCCCAGCCCGACGATCACTCCTGACCAGCGGAACTACGAGCACATCGCCCCCAACGACCTGACCGTCGGCATCTCGGGACTTAACGCGCCCCGGACCGAGGTGGACGGCTGGTCGGACTGGACCGTGACGCCGCGGTGGACCGACGGGACCCGCACCCTGCGGACCACGATCGGGCACGGCTCGCCGTATGTGTTCGCGGAGGCGACCGGCGGCAACGCGCAGGTGACCTTCAACGGGCCCACGACCGTCTGGAGCAACACCGGAAACGTGCTCGGCGTGGCCGTGAACGGCCGTGACTACGCGCTGTTCGCGCCGACCGGCGTCAACTGGACGCTGACCGGAACCGCCAACGCGACCGCGCCGGCGAGCTTCTACTCGGTCGCGGTGCTGCCGTCCCGGGCCGCGCTGGCGCTCTACACGCAGTACGCCTACTCCTTCGTTACCAACACCACCGTGAGCTGGTCCTACAACGCGGCGGCCGGTCAGCTCACCGCGACCTACGCGGCCACCACGACCGCCCGCCAGGGCAGCCAGACCGGGACATTGTTCGCGCTCTACCGGCACCAGTGGCTGAACACCAGCGACGCCCTGACCGCGCACACCTACGCCTCACCACGCGGTGAGATGAAGGTCCGCGCTGGGACCTCGTTCAGCACGGTCTCCAAGTTCAACGGCGTGCTTCCGGCCCTGCCGATATCGCCCACCGCCGATACCAACCGGATCAGGGCCGATATCGACGCCGAGCTCAACGCGGCCGACCCGTACAAGGGCGCGGCAGACACCTACTGGACCGGCAAGGCGCTCTGGCGGCTGGCCGCGCTCATCCCGGTGGCCAACCAGATCGGCTACACGGCCGGACGGGACCGGGCGATCAACCTGGTCAAGACCCGCCTGGCCGACTGGCTGACCGCGGGCTCGGGCGAGACCGGGCGGCTGTTCGCCTACGACTCGACCTGGGGCACGCTGATCGGCTACCCCGCGTCGTACGGCTCCGACGCCGAGCTCAACGACCACCACTTCCACTACGGCTACTACGTCCTGGCCGGCGCCATGATCGCCCAGCACGACCCGGCCTGGGTCGCCGACTCCCAGTACGGCGGCATGCTGAAACTCCTGGTCAAGGAAGCCGCCAACTACGACAGAAGCGACACGCGGTTCCCGTTCCTGCGTAACTTCGACCCGTACGCCGGGCACGCCTGGGCCGCCGGGCACGGCTCGTTCGCGCACGGCAACAACCAGGAGTCCTCGTCCGAGGCGATGATGTTCAACGCCGCCGCCGTCCTGTACGGCCAGGCGACCGGCGACAACGCCCTCCGCGACATGGGCATCTACCAGTACACGACCGAACGCGACGCGATCGGCCAGTACTGGTTCGACAAGGACAACGCGGTCTTCCCGTCCTCCTTCCCGCACGACACGCTCGGCATCGTCTGGGGCGCGTCCGGCGCGTACGCCACCTGGTGGACCGCCAACCCGGAGGAGATCCACGGCATCAACATGCTGCCGATCACGGGCGGCTCGCTCTACCACGGCGCGTGGAAGGCCGACATCCTGCAGAACGTGGCCGAGATCCGGGCCGGTAACGGCGGTCAGGAGGCCGAGTGGCGGGATGTGATCTGGGAGTTCCTGGCGATGAGCGATCCGGCGCAGGCCCAGTCGCTCTGGCTGGGCGCGAATCCGGGTCCGGAGGACGGTGATTCGCGGGCGCACGCGTATCACTGGATCTCCTCGCTGAACGCCTGGGGCACTCCGGACCATTCGGTCACGGCCAATGTTCCGACGTACGCGGTGCTCAATAAGGGTGGCGCGAAGACGTACATCGCCTACAACGTGTCGAGTTCCGCCGTGACCGTAACGTTTTCGGATGGGCAGACGCTGGCCGTACCGGCGCGGGCGATGGCCTGGCGCGGCGCGGCGGGCAGCGGCGTCGAGAACGGCAACGGCGCGGGACCGAACCCCAGCCCGAGCCCAAGCCCAAGTCCCAGCCCAAGTCCCAGTCCCAGTCCCAGCCCGAGCCCGGGCACCGGATTCGACGCGCGTTCCACCATCCAGGCGGAAGCGCGTAACGCCCAGCAGGGCACCACGCTGGAGACCACCACCGACACCGGCGGCGGCCAGAACGCGGCGCACCTCGCCAACGGTGACTGGCTGCGCTTCGACGGCGTGCGCTTCAACGGCGAGTTCCAGTTCAAGGCCCGGGTCGCGTCCGGCGCCGCGGGCGGTATCAGCGGCTTGGTCCAGGTTCGGCTAGGCAGCCCGACCGCTACTCCCATCGGCGACTTCGCGGTCTCCAACACCGGCGGCTGGCAGTCCTGGATCACGGTCCCGGCGAACATCGCCAACACCACCGGCACTCATACCGTCTACATCACCTTCACCAGCGGCCAACCGGCCGATTTCGTCAACCTGAACTGGTTCACCTTCGCGGCGAGCTGACGCAGCGCAGATCACCACGCCGGGCGGCCCCCGCGCCGCCCGGCGTTCTTACAGAGACGCCTGAGAGCGCTCTCTAATCGACCTAACAGCGCAATTCACAATCCCGTAACCGTAATCTCACATCGATTGACATCCCCACGACAAGAGATAAGGCTTCCGGAATCGCTCTCTCACGAGAGTTCCCGGTAACAGCTTTGGAGGAAGGGTCCATGTCGCTCCTCTCCCGACCCGCCCGCATAACGGCCGTCGCAGCCGGCCTCGCGCTGATCGCCGCCGGATGCGGATCTTCGGAGAACACCACCACGCCGCCCGCCGCAGGGGGCAGCGCCAGCGTCTCCGCGGAGTGCCAGCCGTTTGCCGAATACGGTTCGTTCGCCGGTAAGACGGTGAGCATCTACTCCCCCATCCGTGACACGGAAGCGGACCTGTTCCAGGAGGCCTGGGCTCCGTTCGCCAAGTGCACCGGAATGAAGATCACCTACGAGGGCACCGGCGAGTTCGAAGCGCAGATCCAGGTCCGCTCCGACGCCGGCAACCCGCCTGACATCGCCATCTTCCCGCAGCCGGGTCTGCTGGAGCGCTTCGCCAAGGCGGGCAAGCTCAAGCCGGCCTCGGCCAAGGTCAAGGAGCTGACCGACACCAACTGGTCGCCGGACTGGGCCAAGTACGCCACCGTCGACAACGTCTTCTACGGCGCCCCCCTCGGCGCCAGCGTGAAGTCCTTCGTCTGGTACTCGCCGAAGATGTTCGCCGAGAAGGGCTGGAAGATCCCCACCACGTGGGACGAGCTGATGACCCTCACCGACACCATCGCCGCCACCGGCATCAAGCCCTGGTGCGCGGGCATCGAGTCCGGTGACGCCACCGGCTGGCCGGCCACCGACTGGATCGAGGACATCATCCTCCGCGACCTCGGTCCCGAGGAGTACGACAACTGGGTCGCCCACAAGCTCGCCTTCAACGACCCGAAGGTCGCCGCCGCGGTCGACAAGGTCGGCGCCATCCTGAAGAACGACAAGTACGTCAACGGCGGCTACGGCCCGGTCAAGTCGATCTCCAGCACCGCCTTCCAGGAGGGCGGCGTGCCGATCACCGAGGGCAAGTGCGCCCTGCACCGGCAGGCCTCCTTCTACGCCAACTTCTGGCCTGAGGGCACCGTGGTCGGCGAGCAGGACGACGTCTACGCCTTCTACCTGCCCGGCAACGACGCCTCCAAGAAGCCGGTGCTCGGCGCCGGCGAGTTCGTCGCGGCCTTCGCCGACCGTCCCGAGGTCCAGGCCGTGCAGGCCTACCTGGCCGGCACCGACTTCCCGAATCGCCGGATGAAGCTGGCCACCTACGTCTCCGCCAACAAGGGCGTGGACCTGGCCAACGCGCAGAACCCGATCGACAAGCTGTCCATGGAGATCCTCCAGGACCCGGCGACGATCTTCCGCTTCGACGGTTCCGACCTGATGCCCGCCGCGGTCGGCGCGGGCACCTTCTGGAAGGGCATGACCGACTGGATCAACGGCAAGGACACGAAGTCCACCCTCGACTTCATTGACGCCTCCTGGCCGAAGTCGTAGAACCAAGCTCAACAGGTTGAAGTAAACGTCCGGCTCCGATGATCGGAGCCGGACGTTGCCTGCCTCAAGGGAGACCCATACCCCCATGGATCTGAACTTCGACTTCGCGGCCGAGTCACCCAAGCTGGTTCAACTCCTGATCGGTGTCGTCGCGTTCCTCGCCTTCATCGGCCTCATGCTGCTCCTCCTGGACCGCGCCCCGATGCGGCAGCGGGCCCGGCTGCACGCCCTCATCCTGCTCGGGCCCGCGCTGATCCTGCTGGGTATCGGTCTGATCATCCCGGGCATCCGCACCACCCTCCTGTCGTTCATGAACGGGGACAGCTCGACCTGGGTCGGGTTCGAGAACTACACGTGGATGTTCACCCAGCCCGAGGCGCTCACCGTGCTGCGGAACACGCTCATCTGGGTGCTGGTCGTGCCGCTGCTGGTCACCGCCATCGGGCTGGTGTACGCGGTGGTGGTGGACAACACCCGGTTCGAGTCGCTGGCCAAGTCGCTGGTGTTCCTGCCGATGGCGATCTCGTTCGTCGGTGCGGGCATCATCTGGCGGTTCGTGTACGCCTACCGCCCCGAGGAGGCCGACCAGATCGGGTTGCTCAACCAGATCGTGGTCCTCCTGGGCGGCACGCCGCAGCAGTGGCTGCTGGATCCGCCGATCAACACGCTGTTCCTGATCATCGTCATGGTCTGGATCCAGGCCGGGTTCGCCACCGTGGTGCTGTCGGCCGCGATCAAGGGCATCCCGTCCGAGATCGTGGAGGCGGCCCGGCTGGACGGGGCCAGCCCGATCCAGATGTTCTTCCGGGTCACGATTCCGGCGATCCGGCCGGCCGTGATCGTGGTGGTGGTCACCCAGTGCATCGGGACGCTGAAGCTGTTCGACATCGTCCGTACCATGACCGGCGGGCAGTTCGACACCAGCGTCATCGCGAACGAGATGTACAACCAGTCCTTCCGCTACGGCGAGACGGGCAAGGGGTCGGCCCTGGCGGTGTTCCTGTTCGTGCTCGTCATCCCCATCGTGATCTACCAGATCCGCAACCTGCGGCAGCAACGGGAGGCAAGATGACCGCCACGGTCACCCCGACCCCCAGAACGTCCTCCCCGCCGCCGAGCACCCCGCAGTCCCGCGTCCGCAAGCGGCTGACCAGCAGATGGGCCAGCCTGATCGCGATCGTGATCGCGCTGCTGTGGACCACGCCGACCTTCGGGCTCTTCCTGTCCTCCTTCCGGCCCGAGGACCAGATCAAGCAGACCGGCTGGTGGACGTTCTTCAGCGATCCGGTGCTGACGCTGGAGAACTACCAGTCGGTTCTGTTCAGCACGTCGTCCTCGTCCGGCCAGATGGCCAGCTTCCTGATCAACTCGCTGGTCATCACGATCCCGTCCGTGCTGTTCCCGGTGGCCCTGGCCACCTTCGCCGCGTACGCGCTGAGCTGGCTGGACTTCCGCGGCCGGGACTGGATCTACATCGGCATCTTCGCCCTCCAGGTGGTTCCGCTGCAGATGGCCCTGGTGCCGCTGCTGTCGTTCTTCTCCCAGGGTGTGGAGCTGTTCGGGCTCCAGGTGCTGCCCGCCTGGGATCTGGAAGGCCCGGCCAAGTTCATCCAGGTCTGGTTCGCCCACACCTGCTTCGCCCTGCCCGTCGGCGTCTTCCTGCTGCACAACTTCATGTCCGAGCTGCCGGGCTCGCTGATCGAGGCGGCCCGGGTGGACGGCGCCACGCACGGGAAGATACTGCGCAGGATCGTGCTGCCGCTGGTGCTGCCGGCCCTGGCCTCCTTCGGCATCTTCCAGTTCCTGTGGGTCTGGAACGACCTGCTGGTCGCGCTGATCTTCGCCGGTGGCACGCCGGACTCGGCTCCGATGACGGTACGGCTGGCGCAGATGGCCGGCACCCGGGGCAACGAATGGCAACGCCTCACGGCGGGCGCGTTCGTGTCGATCATCGTGCCGCTGGTCGTGTTCCTGTCCATGCAGCGCTACTTCGTCCGCGGCCTGCTGGCCGGTGGCATCAAGGGATAATCCCCCGGTAATGAGAAATGCGCCCCCTGGAATAAAATAATCTCAGTTCAATCGCCCGACCTGCGCCTACGTAAGATCGGTACGCTTGGTCGCGCATTTCTCATTACCGGAGGGTCTCGATGAAGCGCCCCACCCTGGAGGCTGTCGCCGCGCGTGCGGGGGTGTCCCGGGCAACCGTTTCCCGGGTCGTCAACGGGCAGTCCACGGTCGGCCCGGAGATCCGCGACGTGGTCATGCGGGCCGTCCGCGAGCTCGGCTACGTGCCCAACTCGGCGGCGCGCAGCCTGGTCACCCAGCGAACCGACTCCATCGCCCTGGTCGTCTCCGAACCCCCGACCAGGGTGTTCTCCGACGACCCGATGTTCTCCACCGTGATCCGCTCGGCCAGCGTGGAGCTGGAGGCGGCCGACAAGCAGGTCGTGCTGATGCTCAGCGGCACCGCCCAGAGCCACGCCCGGGTGGAGCGATACATCGCCTCCGGGCACGTGGACGGCGTCATGCTCATCTCCATGCACGGCGCCGACCCGCTGCCGGCCGCCATCACCCGGATGGGCGTGCCCGCCGTCTCGTACGGCCGGCCCGCGGTTCCGGTGGCTTTGCCGTACGTGGACAACGACAACGTGGGCGGCGCGGAGAAGGCCGTCAAGCACCTGCTGGAGCGCGGGCGGCGGCGGATCGCCACCATCGCGGGCCCGCAGGACATGATCGGCGGGCAGGACCGGCTGACCGGCTACCGGACCGCGCTGCGCGACTCCGACCGGCGGTCCATCGTGGCGGTGGGCGACTTCACCCGGGAGTCGGGCGCGATCGCGATGCGGCAGCTGCTGGAGGACGATCCGCAGCTGGACGCGGTCTTCATCGCCAACGACCTGATGGCCATCGGCGCCATCCAGGCGCTGCGCCAGGCCGGGCGGAGCGTGCCGGACGACGTGGCCATCGTCGGGTTCGACGACATCGAGGCGGCGCTGTACACCGATCCGCCGCTGACCACCGTCCGGCATCCGATCATCGAGCAGGCGGCGGCCATGGTCGCGCTGCTGCTCAGCCTGCTGGAGGGCGACGAGAACGCGGCCAGCCCGGTGATCTTGCCCACCGAGCTGGTGATCCGCGAGTCAGCCTAGGGAGTTCTTGATCCTGGCCAGGACGTTCAGCGGGGCCAGGCCGTACGCGAAGAAGTCCACGCCGGTGGCGCCCGCGGCCTTGGCGGCGCGGACCTTGGCGGCCAGGCGGTCGGTGGCGTCGGTCTCGCCGAGGGCGGCGATGTCCGGCGCGCCTGGCCGCAGCACTGCGCGCAGTCCGCGGTCCTTGCCGACCGAGCGCTGGTAGGCGGCGATGTCGTCGGCGACCCTGGCCGCGTCGCGGGCGTAGGCCAGGACGGCGACGGACTGCACTATGTCGCCGAGGGCGACCAGGTCGACGCCGAGTTGCCAGGCGTCGTGGGCGGCGAGCCCGGCCGGGGGCAGGCCGTCGGCGTAACCCTTGGCGGCGCCGGTGCCGTCGGTGAAGGTGAGCCTGGAGCCCTCCTCGGTGACGGCGGCGGAAACCTCGGCGACCAGGGTGGTGACGGTCTCCGAGCGAGCCCGGGCGTAGGCGACCACCTCCGGTCCGGCGTAGGCGGTGAGCGCGGCCCTGGTCACCTCGCCCTGGGCGGGCGGATCGCCGGCCAGGACGCCGCCGATGATCCTGCCGCACTCCTCGCGGGCCACCTCGGCGTTGACGCCCAGGTCGGCGGCGCGGCGCAGGCAGTGGTGGCAGAAGCACAGGCCGAACAGGAAGGCGTCCATCGGGCCGAGCGGGACCGCGCAGCGTTCGTAGCTGAACGGGCTGAAATGCAGGGCTTCGGCGACGACGCTGTCGAAGCCCTGGCGGGCGACGGCGCGGGCCAGGGCCACCGCGTACTCACGGACGTCAGGGTGGGCCGGGCAGAGATCGGCCGGGGAGCCGCGGTCGCCGAAGCAGTTGCGGATGGTGACCTCGGGGTGCCGCTCGCCGAGCGCGGGGTTGCGGAGGAAGACCGTCCAGCCGTGTACGGCCAGTCCCCTTTGGCGGAGTTCGCCCAAGGGGAGCTGGGGTTGCGCCGGCGGGACCAGGCGACCGCCGTCCGGCCAGGGCACGCGCACGCCGTCGTGGCGCACGGTCACCCGGGTGACTCCGTGCGGGGTGATGTCCCTGGACCGCTCGGAGGTCACGGCGATGGTCACCCCCGCCGCGCCGTAGCCGGTGATCCGGTCGAGGACCTGATCGACGCCCTCGGCCAGGTCCTCGGCGAAGACGTACACGGAGGTGTCCACTTACTGCCCCTTGTACGCCACGAAGTCGATTTCCACCAAAATGTCCAGGAGCTGTGAGCCGACGGTGGTCCGCACCGGGTAGGGCTCGGTGAAGTACGACTTGTACACCTCGTTGTAGGCGGCGAAGTCCTCCTTCAGGTTCTGCAGGTGCACCGTGGACTTCACCACGTGCGCGAAGGTCAGCCCATGCGCGGCCAAGATGGCGCCCAGGTTCTGCAGGGTTTTGTGCGTCTGCTCGGCCACGTCGACGCCGACCACCTCGCCGGTCACCGCGTCCAGCGGCCCGACGCCCGCGGTGTACACGAAGTCCCCCACCACCAGGCCCTGCGAGTACGGCCCGACCGGCGCGTAGCTGTCGGTGGTACGGATCTCCTGCATGTTCGCTCCTAGAAGTAGGTGGTGATCAGATCGACGACCACGTGGTCGTCATCGACGACGGGGATGACGCGCCACTTGTCGAACGCCGTGCACGGGTGGGAGATGCCGAACGAGACCAGGTCCCCCGGGCGCAGGCCGTCGCCACTGAGGTAGGTGTGCTGGTCCTGGATTCGCTCCACGGTGATGCCGTCGGGCATGTTGTGCGGGATCGGCAGGTCGATGTCGTAGGGGACGTCGCGTTTGCCCATGCCGACCATGATCAGGCCGGGCTCCGGGGTGGAGATCACTTGGGCCCAGACTTCGATGGCGGGTCGGAGGACGTCGCGGAGGGGGCTGGCGCGGGCGTACAGGCCTTCGTCGTGGGCGATGTACGCGCCGCTGCGCAGGATCACGGTGGCGTCTTCGATGCCGAGCTCTTCGGCGACCAGGTCGAACCAGGCGCTGCCGCCCGCGGAGACGATCAGGTGCTTGGTGTACGGCCTGACGAGTTCGGCGGCTTCGGCGAGTTGCCGGAGGTAGGCGCGGACCTCGTCGGGGCCGGGTTGGGTGCCCTCGTATCCGGCTACTCCCGCGAGTTCGACGCCCTCAGTGTTGGTGATCATCTCGGTGAGGCTGCGCAGTTCTTCTAGGCCGCGGCAGCCGGTGCGTGCGTTGGGCTGCCCCAGTTCGATCAGGACCTGGAACGGCTTCTTCCCCGCAGCCGCTGAGAGCACGCTGACGCCTTCGGGACAATCGGCATACACCAGGCATTCGAAGCCTGCTTCGAGCTCGCCAGCGAGCCAGTGGAGCGCTCCCACGTCGTAGATTTCGTTGGCCAGGAGCACGCGCCGTACGCCGAAGTGCCGGAAGGCGAGGACTTGGGCGGCGTTGGCGGCGGTCATGCCCCAGGCGCCGGCGCGGAGCTGGGCCTGGACGAGTTCGGGGGACATGGTGGTTTTGCCGTGCGGGGCGAAGGTCAGGCCGTGGTCGGCGGCGAAGCGGGCCAGGGTGGCGATGTTGTGGTTGAGGGCTGATTGGCGGAGCACGAGGAGCGGCCAGGTGAAAGGGCCGTCGAAGAGGGAGTGGCGCGCTGCCAGGAAGTCGGTTCTGGTGATCGGTTCCGGGTGCAGGAAGCCGCGGGTGCGCCAGTCGATGACCGGGTCGTCGAAGTTCATGCCGCCTCCCCGGTATAGACCACCCCGTGGATCGTACTGGACCTCAGGCGGCACGGAGGGCGCGGCCGGGGGTGGCTCCGGTTAGGTGGCTGTCCTTGAGTACGTGCACGCCGGCGACGAGGACGTCGTCGATGCCGATGGAGAGGGAGCGTGGGTTCTGGTAGGTCGCGGTGTCGGAGACTGTGTCTGGGTTCACGACGATCAGGTCGGCGATCTGGCCGGGGCGGATCAGACCACGGTCTGGGAGGTGGAAGCGGCGGGCTGGGTGCGAGGCGAGGTGTATCGCCGCTTGTTCCCAGGTCAGGTCGCCGAGTTCACGAACATGACGGCCGAGGTAGCGCGCGAAGGTCCCGTAGGCGCGGGGGTGGGGATGTCCGCCGACATGAATGCCGTCGGATCCGCCCATATGTCCTGGATCCCGCATGATCGCTCTGATGGACTCCTCGCCGCTCGGGCCTTCGTCCGGACGCGCTATCACGCATCCTGCCTCCAGTCGCGTCTCGATCAGCAGGACCCGGCAGAACTCCTCAACCGAAGCGCCGTATCTCTCCGCGGCTTCGGGCAGCGTCAGCCCTTCAGCCCACTCGAACGTTGGCGCATGCGCCAACGTCAACCGCTCCCAGACCACCTCTGACCACTCCCGCTTTACCCGTTCCCCCTCTTCGACGAGTACGGCGAGCGCCTTCTCGATATCGGCCGCGGGCACCCAATTGGGCAACACAACCATCCCCAGAATCGTGCTCCCCCGCAGATAGGGATAGGTATCGAAACTCAGATCCACCCCTTCGTCCCGCGCCCGCTCGACAAGCCCCAGCAATTCCCCCGAAGGCCCATGAAAATGCGAAATATGCACCGCCACGTCCGCCCGCCGCGCGATCTCCACAACCTCCGCCACCCCCACCCCTGCTTCGGCCCCATATCCCCGCATATGCGTCACATAAGGCAACCTACCCAAGCTCTCACAAATCCCAGCTAGTTCCCCCACATCCGCATACCGCCCCGGCACATACTCCAACCCACTCGAAACCCCCACCGCCCCCTCACTCAACCCGCGCTCCACAATCCCCCGCATAATCCCCAGCTCATCCTGATCCGCCCCCCGCTCCGCCGCCCCCATAACGTCAAACCGCACAGTCC
>NZ_BLAF01000081.1:0-656 GCF_009687885.1 Acrocarpospora pleiomorpha | reverse complement strand
CCCTCAACCCCCGGATGCCCCCCATTAATCGCCGCAAAATACTGCCGCACATACCGAAATGTCGCCCGCTCCCTAACCGGCGCAAACGACAACCCATCCTGCCCCACCAAAACACTCGTCACCCCCTGCCGCAAACAAGCCAACTGCACGCCTTCCTCAAAAACCACCCCATCCCCATGCGAATGACAATCAACAAACCCCGGCAACACAAACCTCCCCTCAGCCTCAATCACAACCCCCGCATCCACCCCACCCAACCGCCCAACAACCACAACCCGCCCACCTTCAACCCCCACATCCCCCCGAAACCGAGGCGCTCCGGTCCCATCGACAATCCATCCACCCCGCACCACAACATCAAGTCCCATGCCCCGATTCAACCACCGGATCTTGAAACCCCCACCCAACCAACCCACCTGAAGCCTCGGTCTCGGCACTTCGACCTGTGCGGAAAACGACGCCGATACGCCCGTCGTCTTCTTCGGGTGGCCACGGTGCTGGCGGGCCGGGCGGAGCCTGAGGGAAACAAACAGGCTGGGTGGGTGGGAGAACCACCGTGATGCGACTGCGGTAGCTGGTTGGGCGCGAGCCTCGTTCGATCGTCGGTGTCGGGCGCGCGATCCGCGTTCATCCCGCTTGCCGTGCTCGGATGCCAG
>NZ_BLAF01000080.1 GCF_009687885.1 Acrocarpospora pleiomorpha | reverse complement strand
GCAGGCGTGATCGAGTGTCCGCATGCGCTGGGCCAGGGGTCGCAGGGGGCCTGTCATGTTGGTGCGCCGGTCGCCGAACGTTTGGTCCTTAGCAAACAAACGCATGCTTGACGATCAGGCCGATACGCGATCTCTTAGGTGGAGCGGCTGGGCCTTGTGGCGATCTTGACGCCATCGGCGCGGCATGTTGTGATCCAGGCATTCGTTATTTCATACTTGTTTAGTAGGAAATGGGGAGTTGTGAGGGTTCTCCGCCGTGCGGCCGCGATGGTCGCGCTCATGCTGGGCGCGGTCGGCATGCAAGTCGTCCAGGGCGGAGCGGCGCAGGCGGCCCTGCCCACCGCCGCCGTCGTGCTCGGCGACAGCTTCGTCAGCGGCGAGGGGGCGGGGGACTACCAGCCCGTCGTCGACGCCTCCGGGACGGCGCAGGCCTTCCCGGGCTGGTCGGCGGCCAACAGCAACGCCTACTTCTGCCACCGGTCGGCGAATGCCTCGCTGTTCAAGGCTTCACTCCCCGGCATCCAGGACCGTTTCAACCTCGCGTGCTCCGGCGGCCAGCCAGCTGACATCGCCAATCCCTCCAGCGCCCGCGCCAAGGGCCGCTCCGTCGCCTCGCAACTCGACCAGTTACGCGCCGTCGCCCAGACCCACGACATCGACGTCGTCCTCATCGGCCTCGGCTCCAACAACACCCAGTTCACCTTCGGCGACGTGGCCGAGCTGTGCGCCAACCGTTTCATCGCCGACGCCTGGACGGGCTGGTGGGAGTTCTGGGCCTACCTGAACGGCGACGTGCCGCAGGAGCCCTGCACCGTCTCGGACCTGGCCACCGACCCCGAGGTCGTCACCGCCACCACCGAGACCACCGCCGCTCTGCGCCAGGTCCTCGACACCCTCGCCCAAATCGATGCCGACGGCGTTCACCAAGTAGTCCTGCAGACCTACACCAACCCGCTGCCGCTCGACGTCGCCACGCAGTACCGGGATGAGGACAGCCGTACCGACACCCGCGACAAGTTCCGCGCCCTCGGCGCCGAGCGGTACGCCGCCGGCTGCCCGATCCACCGCGCGAGCCTCGCCCCCGGGCACATGTTCTCCCAGAACCTCGGCACCCTGGTCAAGAACGCCTACACCACGCTGGCGGCCGAGCGTCCGGCGGCCGACCTGCGCGTGCTGGACGTCCAGAAGGCCTTCGACGGGGCCCGGCTCTGCGAGAACCCCGGCAGCCCGACAGGCGTACTCGCCACACCGGTACGGGTGCAGGACGGGCCGTCCGGCACGCCCATCACCAGCCTGTCCGGCTGGGACAAGATCGGCATCCAGCGGCTGGCGAACACCTGCGTCACCTACTTCCAGACCTGCCAGGAGTCGTGGCACCCCAACGCCGCGGGCCACACCGTCCTCGGCCAGTGCCTGACCGGCGCTCTCACCGCCGCGCCCCGCACGATCGTCACGTGCGCCCGCAACGCGAACGGCACGCTCACCATCTCCTGACGAGCAGAAGGCAGGCCGAGCTACTGGAGGCCGGCGCGGACGGACGTGATGCGCTGGGTGTTGAAGCCGAGCCAGTGCATCCGGCCCACGTAGCGCGCGTGCTCGACCTTGAGGCAGCGGTCCATGATCACTGTCACGCCGCCGTCCGCCGCGATCCGCGCGCCTTCCTCGTTGATTACGCCGAACTGGCACCAGAGCGCACTGGCGTTGATCGCCACAGTCTCCCGCGCGATCCCCGGCAGCGCGTCGGGCGCGCGGAAGACGTTCACGACGTCCACTGGCACGGGTACCTCCAGCAGGCTCGCGTAGCACGTCTCTCCGAGGATCTGCGTCTCGCGCGGATTCACCGGGATCACGCGGTAGCCGTGCCGCTTGAGGTAGTAGCCAACGAAATAGCTGGCTCGCAACTCGTTGTTCGACAGACCCACGATCGCGATGGTCCTAGCGCTGTGGAGCACGCGTTGGATCGTCAACGGGTCCTGGTAGTGCCCGAGATCGGTCATGCCCCCGCTACCCCTTTCCCGACGTGCGCGAAACTCTGCTCCAGGTCCCAGATCAGATCCTCGACGGACTCGGTGCCGACCGACAGCCGCACCGTCCCGGGTGCGATGCCGGCTGCCCGGAGCTCGTCGTCGCCCAGTTGGCGGTGCGTCGTGCTGGCAGGGTGGATGATCAGGCTCTTCGCGTCGCCGACGTTCGCCAGGTGGGACCAGAGCGTCACACCGCGGATGAGGTCCTGCCCGCCGGCTCGGCCACCGGCGCAGTCGAACGAGAACACCGCGCCGGCACCACGCGGCAGGTACTTCTCCACGAGCGGCCGGTACTTGCTCGCCGGCAGCCCGGGATAGGTGACATTCGCCGCCAACTCGTGCGACTCGAGGAACGCCGCTACCGCCCGCGCGTTCTCGACGTGGCGTTCCATCCGCAGCGACAGCGTCTCGAGCCCTTGCAGGAACAAGAACGCGTTGAACGGCGCGAGTGCCCCGCCGAGATCGCGCAGAGTCTCGGCCCGCAGCTTCATCAGATAGCCGTACGTCCCGAACGTCTCGTGGAACTGCAGGCCGTGGTAGGCCGGCGACGGATCCGCGACCACGGGGAACCGCCCGTTGGACCAGTCGAACGTGCCCGCCTCGACGACGACGCCGCCGATGCTCGTGCCGTGCCCGCCGATGAACTTGGTCGCCGAGTGGATCACAATGTCGGCGCCCCATTCGATCGGGCGGCACAGGTACGGCGTCGCGAACGTGTTGTCCACGATCAGCGGCAGCCCGTGCTCGTGCGCGATGGCTGCCACGATCTCGATGTCCAGCACGTTCCCGGCAGGATTGCCGATCGTCTCGCCGAAGAAAGCCTTCGTGTTCGCGCGGACCGCCTGCCGCCACGCGTCCGGATCGTCGGGATCGACCCACGTCAGCTCGACGCTCATCTTGCCCAGCAGGTGCTTGAGCTGGTTCACCGTCCCGCCGTACAGCGCCGAGGACGAGACGACGTGGTCGCCCGGCTGCAGCAGCGTGAAGAGCGCCGCCGCCTGCGCGGCGATCCCGCTGGCGAACGCCACCGCGCCGCAACCGCCCTCGAGGTTCGCCACTCGCTCCTCGAACACCGCGACGGTCGGGTTCATGATGCGCGAGTACGTGTTCCCGTACTCCTGCAGGTTGAAGTACGCCGCCGCCGACTCCGGGTCTTCGAACACGTAGCTGGTCGTCTGGAAGATCGGCACCGCACGCGCGCCCGTGTTCGGGTCGGGCCGCTGCCCGGCATGCAGCTGCCGTGTCTCGAATCCGAACGCGCGGGCTTCCTCGGCGCGGGGGAACTGATCGGTCACCAAAGCCTCTTCCTCGACGTCATCCGCCGACCCTACCTTTCGGCCAGGAAGCGGCGGATTATGGGCGTCTGACGCGCTTCCTCGAGCAGGAAGCAGTCGTGGCCGTACGGCGCGTCGATCACCTGGAACTCGACCGGCTTGCCGAGAGCGCGAAGCGCGTCTTCGATCTCCCTCGACGCGGACGGCGGGTACAGCCAGTCGGAGCTGAACGCGATCAGCAGCGTCCGCGCCGAGACGGGTTCGAGTGCCCGCGCGAGCGATCCGCCGCCGTGCTGCCGCGCGAGGTCGAAATAGGTCAGCGCCCGTGAGGTGAAGAGATAGGTGTTGGCGTCGAAGCGCTTGACGAACGAGTCGGCCTGGTGGCGCAGGTAACTTTCGACCTCGAACTCCGGTTCGGTGATCGTGTGGCGGATGTCGTCGGCGAACTGCAGCCGCCGGCCGAACCTGTCGTTCAGCGCCGGCGCGGACAGGTACGTGACGTGCCCGACCATCCGCGCCACGCCCATGCCGGCGTGGGGCGCACGGTCGGTGCCGTAGTAGTGGCCGCCCTGCCAGGCGGGGTCGCCCATGATGGCGTTACGCGCGATCGCGTTCCAGGCCACGCCCTGCGGGTGCAGGGCGTGCGTACTGGCGATCGCCACGATGGCATCGACCTGGTCAGGGAACAGGATCGCCCACTGCAACGCCTGCATCCCGCCGAGCGAGCCACCGGCCACCGCCGCGAGCCGCTCGACACCCAGGACGTCCAGGAATGCCCGCTCGGTGCGCACCATGTCCGCGACCGTGATGACGGGGAAGTCGGATCCGTACGGCCTGCCTGTCGCCGGGTCGATCGACGACGGCCCCGTCGTCCCGCTACAGCCGCCGAGCAGGTTCGTGGCGACGACGAAGTAGCGGTCGGTGTCGAACGCCTTGCCGGGGCCGATCATCCCGTCCCACCAGCCGAGCCCGCTACCGGCCGCACCGTCGCGGTCCGCGGCCCCGAACCCGTCACGCGTGCTGGTCTGGGCCGGAGTCTTCGCGAATCCTGCCGCGTGGGCGTCGCCGCTGAGCGCATGGCACACCAGGATGACGTTGTCACGCGCGGGGGAGAGGGTGCCGTAGGTCTCGTACGCCACGCGGACCGGGTGCAGCGCCTGCCCGCAGTCCAGCCGCACTGGTTCCGGCAGGTCGAGGTACTGCGTTTCGACGCTACCGACCGAGCCGGCGGGGAACGTCGACGCCGACACCATGGGCGGAATCATACCTAGCCATACTCCTCATGGCCAAGATATTGTCAAATATCCCGATGGGAAATGCAGGGAAATCCGGTGGAACGGGATGGAACGCCTTACTAGCTGAGGCCAATCTTCGACGGGAAACCACCCCGCATGACGGAAAGGACGCTACGCGACATGACCACGATCGACAACGGAGTCAACGTCAAGGCACTGCTCGACGCCCGCGAGGTGTTGAAGGGCGCACCTGAGGCAGCTCAGTTCACCTGGCGGGCCTCCGCCAAGTGGGAGAACGGCGTCCACAGCACCACGACGATCAAGAACTTCTTCGGCCTCGGGCAGGAGCAGAGCCACAAGAGCGAAACGGTGTTCACCGCCGACCACCCCGAGGTCTTCGCGGCGGAGGACAACGGCATCACGCCGATCGAGTACCTCCTCGTCGGCCTGGCGAGCTGCCTGACGGCAGGCGTGGCGTCCGTCGCCCAGAACCGCGGCATCCAGTTGCGCTCGGTCGAGTCGACGGTCGAAGGCAACCACGACATTCGCGGGATCCTCGGTGCCGACAGCGACGTGCGCAACGGCTTCAACGACGTCAAGGTGACGTTCACGATCGACGCGGACGCCTCGAAGGAGGACATCGAAGCGCTGGTGGCCCAGTCCCAGAAGCGCTCCGCCGTGTTCGACGCGCTCACGAACCCCACGAACGTCACCGTCGAAGTCGCCTGAGGGAGGAGCCATCGAACGCACCACCGCGGTCGTCATCGGTGCGGGGCACGCGGGCCTCGCCGCGAGCCACTTCCTCCGTTGCCGGTCGGTCGACCACGTCGTGCTCGAGCGCGGCGAGGTGGCGAACTCCTGGCGACGCGAACGCTGGGACTCCCTGCGGCTGCTTACTCCCAACTGGCAGAGCCGCCTGCCGGGCCATAGCTACGAAGGCCCGGACCCTGACGGCTACATGACGATGGGCGAAGTGGTCGAGTTCATCGAGCGCTTCGCCGCCGTCTCGCACGCTCCCGTCCGTACTGGTACGAACGTCACATCGGTGCGACGCACCGACGACGGATACCAGGTGACGACGAGCCGCGGCGAAATCAGCTGCCGGGCAGTGGTCATCGCGAGCGGCGCCTGCAACCAGCCGGCGGTGCCGCAGTTCGCCGACGCGGTCCCGGCGTCCGTCGTGCAACTGACGCCGTTCGACTACCGCGGCCCCAGCCGGCTCCCCGACGGCGGCGTACTCGTCGTGGGAGCGTCGGCGACCGGCGTACAACTGGCAGCCGAGCTGCGGCGGTCGGGGCGACCGGTGATCCTCTCGGTAGGGGAGCACGTGCGGTTGCCGCGCCTGTACCGCGGCCGCGATGTGCTGTGGTGGATGGATGCGTCGGGCGTCTGGGACCAGCGCCACGACGAGGTCGACGATCTGACGCGGGCCCGGCGGCTACCCTCGCCGCAGCTGGTCGGGACGCCCGAACGCAGGACGCTCGACCTCAACGCGCTCGCCACGATGGATGTCGAGCTGGTGGGCCGCTGGGCGGCCGTGCGTGACGGCCGTGCGCTGTTCTCCGGCGGCCTGCGAAACGTGTTCTCGCTCGCGGACCTCAAAATGCGGCGCCTGCTCGACACCTTCGACGAGTGGGCCCGAACTCACGGCCGCGACGCCGAGGTCGCCCCGCCCGAGCGCTTCGCGCCGACCCACGTGCCCGAGTCGGCCCGCTGGCAACTCGACCTGCGAAGCGGCGAGATCCGCACGATCGTGTGGGCAACGGGATATCGCCCCGACTACGGCTGGCTCAACGTGCCCGTGGTCGACCAGAAGGGCCACCTCCGCCACGAGGGCGGCGCGGTCGACAGCCCAGGACTGTACGCACTGGGCCTGCCCGTACTGCGCCGCCGCAAGTCCACATTCATCCACGGAATCGAGGACGACGCGCGTGAGGTGATCGACCACCTCACACGGCACCTGGCCGTACGTCGGTGAGGGACAGAGCGGAGAGGGCGCGGGCCGCCTCCGCGCGGAAGCGTCGTCCGACCGGCAGGATCCTGGTGAAGGCCTGCATTCCGTGTGCGAGTCCCGGGTAGACGGTCAGCGTGACCGGTACGGCCGCCTCCCGGAGCCGGTCCGCGTAGCGGACGGCGTGGTCGACCACCACGTCCAGCTCGTTGGCGAGGATGACGGTGGGAGGGAGGCCGTGCAGGCTCTCGGCCAGAAGCGGCGATACGAGAGGGTCCTCCGGTCGTGCTCCCGAGCCGGCGTACCGGTCGAAGGTTTGCCGCGCCTGGTCGATCATGACGTGATACCAGGGTGGTGCGTCCGCCGGCGCTTGTGGTGATGCGGTGATGTCCAGGACGGGGATCTCCAGCAGCTGCAGCGCGATCGCCGGGCCGTCCTCGTCTCGGGCGCGCAGGGCCACGGCGGCGGCGAGGTTGGCGCCTGAGCTGGTGCCGCCGACGGCGATCAGGGACGGATCGACGCCGAGGTCGCCGGCGTGCTCCGCCGCCCACCTGAATGCGGTGTAGCAGTCGCGCAGGTTGGCGGGGAACGGGTGCTCGGGGATCAGGCGGTAGGCCACGCTGATGACGACGGCGTCGGCGAGCTTGGCCAGGTGGGCGCAGTGCGAGTGGGATGTCTCGAGCGAACCTTGCCACCAGCCTCCGCCGTGGAAGTACACGAGCGCCGCCCGCGCCTTGTCCGGACCGGCGGGCCGGTACACGCGCGCTTCGATATTGCCGCCTTCGTCGGTGCGGGGAATGCGGAGGCTGGTGACGGCGACGTCGACCGGTGGTTTCTGAACCAGGCGTCCGTATGCGGCTTCCGCGGACTTGGCCGGTCGGTCGGTGGCCGACGGGTGCGACATTCTGGACAGGCGTCTGGTGACGGCCGGGATGAGAAGGCGGAGGACTGGGTGAAGTCTCATCGTTGACACGTCCTTGCGTTAGTCGATGGTCTTCATGGCCTGTACGGCTATGGCCGAGAGAACGGCGGCGACGGATGCCGCGACGAAGATGCCGGCGTAGCCGGTGGCGGTGACGATGAGCCCCGCGATGCCAGGGGCCAGAACATGCGGAAGGCTGTTGGCGACATTGAGCACGGCCAGATCCCTGGCGGTGTTGGCGCGTTCGGGAAGGATATCGGCCATCAGCGCCTGGTCGACGGCGAGGTAGGTGCCGAACGCTATGCCGGCGAGACCGAAGAACGCATAGAACGAGGGCAGCTGGTCGCTGAACGCGGGCGGCAGGACGGCGGCGGCGAGCAGGACGGACGAGCCGACGACGAGGGGTTTGCGGCGGCCCATGCGGTCCGACCAGCCACCGGAAAGCGCCACGCATACGGCGGCTCCCACGGCGAAGACCAGGGTGAGCGACGCGAAGACGCCTCCGGTGTGTTCGGTCGCGACGTGGAAGTAATCGGTGAGCACGTACAGGTGGTACGAAATGATCAGGTAGAAGGCGAGCAGGAAGAGGAACCGACCGGCGAAGGCACGCCAGAAGTCGGCGTCTTTCGGCAATTTGAAGGCCGCCCTGATCGAGGGAGCCCGAGCGGGCTGAACGCCGGGACGGCTGGCGGGCAGTTTGCTGACGGTGAGGACGGCGACGAGCGCGGTGAGCCACGGCAGGACGACCAGTCCCTGGGCGGGCAAGGTGAGGAACGACGCGGCGGCGAAGCCTCCGAGTGTCTGCCCGAGCAGCAGTCCGAGGCCGGCCAGACCTGAGGCGCGACCGTAGCGGGCCCGGTCCACAAGGTCGGGTACGAGGGCGAACAGTGCCCCGTGCATGGCGCTTTGCCCGAGGTGATAGAGGGCGTACAGCGCCAGGATGGCCGGCGTGTAGGTGACGAGACCGACCGCGCTCAGCGACGCGGCGGCGAGCAGCCCGCCACCGAGGATCCAGGGCTTGCGTTGGCCGAACCTGCTGTGGGTGCGGTCGGACAGGGTGCCGGAGACGATCATGCCGAGGCTCGCGCACGCGGCGCCGACAGTGGACAGCAGGCCGTAGAAGGCGATCTTCCGTGCGGGGTCGATGTCGGCGACCAGCGCCTGCAGCAGGGTCGCCCCGGCCACCGAGGGCACGGCCCAGCCGAGGTTCGCGATCAGGAGGAGGGCCCCGACGTTGCCCGCCGATGAGGCCGGTGCGGTGGCGACCCTGTCGTCAGGGTCTTCGACGCGTCTCACCGGCTGCGGTCCATGACGTGCCGCAGGACGAGTTCCTCGGTCCGCGGGGCGATCTGAGCGTGCCAGGAGACGGGGACCGTCGAGGCGGGCCTCCGCAGTCGCTGCTCGAGATGGTCGGCCAGATGGGCGCGGCCGGTGTCGCGCAGGTGGGCGATGTACCGCGTGGGGTCGTTGTAGTGCGTGGGCCCGACCTGCAAGGTCGTTTGCATGGGGTCTGGCAGGCTGCCGGGAGCGCCCGCGTAGGTATGCCACCATTCCTGCAGGTGGTTGCGCATCGCGGCGGCGAGGTCCGGCTCGTCGGCCAGGACGTCCTGGGTGAGATGCGGGTCCTTGGCGACATGGAAGAGCTGTTCCGGCTCAGCGCGGAAACATCCGGGGTGGTATGTGCGGATGTAGAGGTGGTCTCGCGTGCGGACCGCGCGCTGATAGGTGTGCGCGCCATGGCCGAGGACGAGGTAGGGGCGGGAGGGGTGTTCCGCACCGCGTATCGCGTCCGCGAAGGACGCGCCCTGCCAGCCGTCGGGCGTCGGGAGTGAGAGCAGTTCGCAGAGCGTCGGGGCCAGGTCGATGTTGTACAGCAGGGCATCGCAGCGGCGGCGCTCTTCCGGGAGGTCGTCGGTCACCCCGGGCCAGTAGATCACCAGCGGCAGGCGCTGGGTCGGCTCGTTGGCCAGTCCGTGCTCGGCGTAGGAGCCGTTCTCGCCGAGCGATTCTCCGTGATCGGCGCTGACGATGACGGCCGTCTCCTCGGCGATGCCGAGCTCGTCGAGCAGCGCCAGCAGCTGGCCGAAGTGATGGTCCCAATACATGATCGAGCCGTCGAAGCCGTTGACGAGGTGCTCGAAGTCGGCTCGGTCGCGGATCGCCTCCGGCATGTTGGCATTGGGACTGCCTTGCGGGAAGACGCTGTAGTGCAGGTCGAGGGCACTGCGCGGGCCGTAGATCTCGGCGTGGCCGGCGATGGTCTCCGCGTCGGGCCAGTGCGGGGCAGGACCGGAATCGGCGGCCTTCTGGGTCCATGCCGCTGGTTGCAGGTAGGGGGTGTGCGGCTCCCAGTACGTCACGTGCAGGTACCAGTTGTCCTCGTGCGCGTGGCGCCGGATCCAGTCCATGGTGGTGGCGTTGACGTCGTGCGCCTGCTCGTCGTTGAGCTCTCCGGTGGCCCGGATGGACTCACGGAAGTTGCCCAGGAAGTGATATGCGCGGTGCCGCTCCGCGAACATGGAGACGGCCGCCGTGTACACACCATGCCGCTGCAGGTGCTGCCCCAGCAGCGGACGGTCGGGCTCGGCGCCGTGGCCCGGATCGAGCCGGAAGCGGGCGGCCTCTCCGAAGTGGCCGATGACTCCGTTGGTGATGCCGAACTGGCCCGAGGTGAGCGCGGTACGTGAGGGCAGGCACGGCGAGTCGGAGCAGTAATACCGGTCGAAGACGACGCCGCGTTCGGCCAGCTGCTGCAGGTGCGGGGTGGTGGGCCGGTGATATCCGTAGGGTTGAGTGTGATCGGCACGTAGAGTGTCGACATCCACGTAGATGATTCGCATTTCAGCGGGGTCCTCGCGTTGGGGTGGTGCCGTCAGCGATCTCGAGGCGCGCCAGCGTGAGCTCGAGCCAGGCGATGTAGGCGGCCGTGGAGGCGTAGCCGCGCTCGTGCGCGGTCCAGTGCAGTTCCCGGACCCATGCCTCGTCCACCTCGGACACGGGCTCGAATGGGGTATGGGCGAAGTCCAGCCAGTTCTGGTTGGACGCCTGCGTTCGGCGGTAGTCGAGTTCGGTTCGCAGCAGTGCGATGGCGATGTCGCGGCCCAGGGCCCCGCCGATGACGAACCGCACCATGAAGTCGGGATCCATGGGCCGGGGCGACGGCTCGTACGGAGAACGCGCCCAGGCCACGAGCTCCTGCCGGCCGGTATCGGTCAGTCGATAGAGCTTGGCATCCGGCTTCCCCTCGCGGGAATCGACCTGGAACTCGATCCAGCCGCGGTCGACGAGTTTCGCGAGGGTCCGGTAGATCTGCGGCAGTTGGACGCCGTACCCCACGTACTGGCCTTTGCCTTCCATCCATTTCCGCATGTCGTAGCCGGAGAATGGACGGAGTCCGAGCAAACCGAGAATGACGTATTCGAGCAACTTTGCTGTCCCTTGCAGTACTGGAGGCTAGGTCGTGCGTCGTTCAGCCGCGAAGCGAGCGAAGGCGTCGGCGAGTGGATCGCCGTGGGACTGAAGATCCGCCAGGAGCAACGACCGTAGCTCGTCTCGTTCCTTGCGGTGACGCCCGGTGCCGGCCGTGTTGTCGAGAGCGTGGGGGTCGCCGGTGAGGTCGTAGAACTCCTCTGGGCAGCGGGTTCGGTAGAACTCGTTCCGGCGCGCCATTTCGGAATTCTCGGTGCCTTCCTTCAGCATGGCCGGCCAGGTGTGGCCGAACATGTTCTCCGCACGGTAAGAGCGGTCACCGTCGCTCCAGGCGTTCCAGACATAGAGCTGCTCGGCGGTCTGGATCGCGCGCATTTCGAAGCGTTCCCTGGCGGCGGTCTCATGGAAGACGGTGACCATGTGTTCCCGCCCTGCTTGCCGACCGCCGGTGAACAGTGAGGTGAGGCAGCGGCCGTCGAGGTCAGGCCCGGCGTCGACGCCCGCGGCCGTGCACAAGGTGGGAAACAGGTCGAGTGAGCTGACGAAGTGCGAGCCTTCCGTGCGACCTGCGGCGATGTGCCCGGGCCACCTGATGACCAGGGGCGTCCGCGTGCTCTGCACGTAGCAGTTGGCCTTGGCGAACGGGAACGGCATACCGTGGTCGGACAGGAAGATCACGAGCGTGTTGCCGGCTTGTCCGCTGGCATCGAGGACGTCCAGCACGGCGCCGACGACATCGTCGCAGCGGCGGGCCGAGCTGAGATACTCGGCGAACTCCTTCCGCACCAGCGCCAGGTCGGGGAGGAACCCTGGGGGATCGGCCTCTTCCGGGTCGAAGACCTTGGACGGCGGCGGCACGTCCGTCCTGGTCTCCTCGGGCCACCACGCGTGTTCGGTCTCGCTGTCGTGGAATGGGCGGTGCGGGTCGTGGGCATTGGCCAGCAGGAACCAGGGCCGCGCCGCGTCGGCGATGAATTCGGCGGCGGCCCGCGCGTACGCCTGTGGATCTCGTCCCGTGCCCAGCTGCTCCTCGGTGCGAACGGTGTCCCAGCCGAATCGTTCCTGCGGAGCGAGGTGACTGACTTTGCCGAGGATGCCGAAGCGGTAGCCGACCGGCCGGAGCAGATCCGGCAGGACGGGCACCTCGTCGAGGACCGGTTCGAAGCCCTGCGCGCCGTTGCGATGCGGGCGCCGGCCCGTCATCAGAGCCGAGCGGCTCGGCTGGCACACGGCGACGGGCACGTGGGCGCGCAGGAATCGCATACCCTCGGCGGCCAGGCGGTCAAGACGCGGTGTGGTGTTCGCGGTGCCGCCGAAGCATCCCGGAACGGTGGCGTCGAGATCGTCGGCGGTGATGAGCAGGATGTTCGGGGTCATCGTTGGTCCTTGCCTCGTGTCCGCACGACACGGAACCCGCAGTTGCCCGTGGAGGATTCGGGAGTGTTCCGTGAGCGCGCCGCCACCCGATACCGGTGGCAGTACGAGCGGTGACACAGGTAGGAGCCACCTCTGGTGACCCGCGCGCTGCCGGAGAGCGGGCCACGGGGATCATGGAGTGGAGAGCGCTGGTAATAGGAGGCGGAGAACCAGTCCGCGCACCACTCCCAGACGTTGCCGGTCATTTCGTACAGGCCGAAGTCGTTGGGGGGAAACGACCGGACCGGCGCGGTGGTGAGAAATCCATCGCTCAAGGTGTTGTGGGTGGGGAACTCGCCGTGCCAGATGTTGCAGAGGTCCGTTCCCCCGGGCGCGAGTTCCTGCCCCCACGGGAACCGGCGTCCCTGATGGCCGCCGCGCGCCGCGTATTCCCACTCGGCCTCCGTGGGCAGGCGCGCGCCGGCCCACTCGCAGTAGGCCACCGCGTCCCGCCAGGAGACGTGCACGACCGGGTGGTCGGGCACGTCGGTCCAGTGCGAGTTCCGGCCGGCGGGGTGCCGCCAGTCGGCGCGCCGTACGTTGAGCCACCAGGCGGCGCCCGCGGCCGCGCCCAGGACGTCGCGTGCCGGCGCGCGAAGCGCGGAGTGGAAGACGGCGGACGAGCCGTACCGCTCGGCTTCGGTTCGGTACCCGGTCGCCCCGGCGAAGACGGCGAACTCCTGGTTGCTCACCGTGGTCGAGCTGATCGTGAAGCCGCTGACCGTGACGCGGTGCACCGGCCGCTCCCCGTCGGACGGGTAGCCTTCCGCGAAGGCGTCGCCCATGGCGAAGTCGCCGCCCGGTAGATCGACGTAACCGGCCCTCGACCCGCTGTGACGCTCGGACAACGTACGCGGTGCCGGCGGTGTTTCGCCTTCCCGTTCTGGATTGCAGCAGCCGCTCATCGTTCTTCCAGGGATGGGATGAGCCCCGATGTGCCGACCCTGCCCAGCCACGCCAACGACGGTTTCGGTGACCTCACGAAGGTGCCGCGGTCGACAGAGACGAGGCCGAACGTCGGACCCCAGCTACCCCACTCGTAGTTGTCGAGCAGGCTCCAGTGGAAGTAGCCCCGAACGTCGATCCCGTCATCCAGCGCCGCCGCCAGCGCGGTCAACGCTCCGTGGGTATAAGCGATGCGTTGATCGTCGTCGCCGGTCGCCACGCCGTTCTCGGTGACGATGACAGGAACGGCTCCCACGACACGGGCCGCCTCCCGCACCGCTCCGCCCAAGGCCGCGGGATAGTACTCCCAGCCGGTTTGCGTGCGCTGCGCCGACGAAACGGGTGCGGCCGGCCGCGCGACATCTCCATCCAGGACAAGACGGACCCGTGTGTACGCCTGCACTCCGACCCAGTCGTCATCGCGCGACTCCAGGAGAAAGCGGGTCTGGCGCGGATACAAGTACGCGGCGGCTGCCGCGACTGCTGGGGGATCCGGCTGATAGTCCTGAACTGAAATGGACCAGCCGACCTGGACTTCGGGGAGTGCCGTCCGCAGCACGTGCCGGGCCTGGCGATGCGCGGAGACGAGCCCCTCCGCGATGGTCTCCTCCGGCTCGGGAAGGCCCTTGGCGAGCCCACCCGGCCCTTGGGCGAGGAGCCGGGGGAAGGCCGCTACCACGTTCGGTTCGTTGATCGTGGCCACGTGCTCGACGTCATCGAGGATCCCGGCCACCTGAGCTACGTAGCGGGCGAAGAGATCCGGCGCCGCCGGATCGGCCCAGCCTGCGAACCACGCGGGACAGGTGAAGTGGTGGAGGGTCACCAATGGACGCAGACCACGCTGGAGTGCTCCTTCGATCATGTGCCGGTAGTGCTTCAGAGCCTCACCCGAGAACACGCCCGGTTCTGGTTCGACGCGCGCCCACTCGATGCTGAAGCGGTAGTCGCGCAGGCCCGCATCGGCTGCCAGATCCATGTCCTCGGCCCACCGATGGAAGCTGTCCACGGCTTGCCCACTGGGTTCTTCGCAGAAGGAACCCGGCATGTTCTCCAGGGCCCACCAGTCGCTGTTCTCGTTGGCCCCCTCCGTCTGATGCGCCGACGTGGCGGCGCCCCACAGGAAGCCAGGCGGCAGCGGGATCCGATGCATCGTCACTCCTCGGTGTCACGTCCACGCGATCACCGGCCGACGTGGGTCCCTGAAGCTCAAGACCTGATCGGGGCGGGACCACGCCACGGTCCAACGCCGTGGCGTAGTTCGGTGATCGCGCTATCTCACGTCGCGCGGTGTCGGGTGTTCCCGCGCGAGTCATATGTGTGTAACACCATATGCATGTCAACGTCAACACATGGAGCGCCGTGTAATGGTGCTGTTAAGGACACATGCAATGGGCCCGGCTTCTTCGGTCACATGTGTGCGTAGGAATCTATGAGGTGGGACGTCACATGGTCGAGGGCTTGTGGCGGTGGGGCATGGCCGGGTGGATGCCGTGCACCATGAAGGCCATCTGGATGAGCTTCATCAAGTCCTCGGCGCTGCCGACCGTCTCGCCTGTCTTGTCCCACCTGTCGTCCGCGAATCGCATCGCCGTGGCGATGGCCAGGGCGCGGGACTGGGTGAAGCTGAGCCCCCTGAACTCGGGTGCGAAGTCCAGCGCGTCCTCGGCCCAGGAGACGGCGGGCATCAGCTCGGAGTAGAACGGTGTGATCGTCTCGTCGACGTCCCCCGGCTGGATCATGGCGTAGATCATGGTCGCGAGCTGGTCGCCGACGTAGTCGCTGCTGTCCTCCTGGACCGGGCCGACGTCGTAGTAGACGACGAGCTTGTCGTTCTTCACATCCTCCAGAGGCAGGGCCACGGTGGAGAGGAACACCTTGACCTCCTTGAAGTACCTTTCGACGGTCTTGTCGTTGAACAGCGGCAGGAGCCCCTGCATGATCTTGATACTCGCCTGCTGGTTGGCGACGTTCACGATGAGACGGCGTTGCCGTTGCTCCTGGGTAGCGCGGAAGCCCGGATACCGGGCATTCGAGAAGGAGACATAGTCCCCGATCTTCAGCGCCTCACGAATATCCGTGCCAGCCAACGCCATGAGCTGGTTGACGACGTTGTACGTCCCGGGCCCGGCGCCCGCGATGAGCTGGAAGACCTCCGCTTCCGTGATCGCCTTTTCCAGGTAGCCGAGTGCGCTGAAGCCCAGCCTCCGGTAGATGTCCTGCTGCACTGTCCTGGTGTCGGCGGCGAGTACGCCGTCGAGGAACAGGTCGTTGTAGAGAGACTGGACGAACGCCATGTCGCGGGCCGCATTCAAGCGGTAGCGGGTCTCGTCCTGCCGGTCCATGTCCTCCAGCCGGGTTCCGCGTCGCTTCGTCAAGGCCAGCGTCTGCGATCTCCCGCTGGGGGACCTCGTCCGCTGCGACGGGCCACCCTCCTCACGGGTCGTCAGCCTCGCCGGCCGCTCCGGCCCGCTGACGTCGGACTCCTCGAAACGCTGGACCTTCTCCCGCCGCATCTTGCGCTCTCGGGGGGCGGGGGAGGATTCGGTCGGCCCGATCCCCAGCCTGCTGGGATTGCTCAGAATCTGCGGCGCCGGCTTCTTCGGGGTGAGCGATGTGCTCGGCAGTTGGACCGGCTGTTTCTTCGGCGGCGTGAGTGAGGGCGTCGTGTTCAGCACCGGTTGCCGCGAACGCGGCTGGATGGATGGCGTCAGGGTGACCAGTGGCTCTTCGTCAGACGACGTGGTGGTGCTTTCCCCCGGATTTTGGAGGAGCGGCGCGTATCGCATCGGAAACTCGACAGGGCCGTCGGGGGTTTGCCGGAGCATGATGCGCGTCGGCCGCACCTTGGGCTCTCGACGGACGAGCTGAAGAGGTCGCGGAGTCGTACGCTGCGGATCGGGCTCCTGGATCTCCAGGGCAGGCCGAGAGAACTTCACCGGAGGCTCCGGCAGCGGCTTCGTCGTCGCGATGGTGGGCGTCTGGGCCAGCACGATCGGCGTGGGAAGGTCCTGACCTGGCGTACGGGCCGGAGCTATGGAACCTTGCTCCTCCTCCGACCCGGATGTGGAGCCGGCCTTCTTCTTGGGCTTGGTTCGCTGACGGTGCATGGCCGCCTCCTAGCGGGCGTGGTGCGAATGAACCCGGCGTTCACGAGAGTGCCGGGTCCCCCGAAGCGGCCGAATCATGATCGCCGATCGGGTGGAGGCAGGCCACCCACCGGAAGGGTGACATTGGCATCCCCTGGTACGAATTGGCGTGAACCGCCCATGCCAGTACCTTGCAGGTCATGGCTGAGCAGGAGGTTCCGGAGCGGCATGCCAGCTGGCTTGAGCTGTTCTTCGATCTGATCATCGTGGTCGCGGTCGCCCAGCTGGCGCACGTGCTCCACCCCAGCCCTGGCCACCCGATCGGACTCGCCGACGCGGGCCTGTTCATCGTGCTCTACTACGCGGTGTGGAGCGTCTGGACCAGCTTCACCCTCTACGCCAACGTGGCCGGGGAGCGCACCCGCCGCCAGTCCATGCTGATCGCCATGTTCGGCATCGCGGTGATGGCCGCCGCCATCCCGGAAGCCGCCGGGGACCGGGCGCGCGCGTTCGCCATCGCGTACGTGGCCTGCCGGGTGCTCGCCACCCGCACCTGGAGCCGGACCGGCACCTTCCTCGGCGCCTGGCCCGCCGCTCAGTACGGCACGGGCCTCCTACCCTGGCTGATCTCGATCTGGGTGCCGGCGCCCGGCCGATACTGGCTCTGGGGCCTCGGCACGGCGGCCGACATCCTCATCTCGTACCTGCAGAGCCGTCATCCCGAGCAGAGGCTGGCCGGTCTGCGCGACGAGGCCCACCGCCGGCGTGAGCGGGCCTACTTGCGCGGCCGGGTGCCTCGGCGGATCGTGCTCCCGGCCGGGGCCCGGCTCAACGTCCCGCACCTGGGCGAGCGGCTGGGGCTGTTCGTGATCATCGTGCTCGGCGAGGCGGTCATGCAGGTCGTGGTGGCGGCGGGCGAGATCAGCTGGACGCCCGCCTTCAGCGTCGCCGCGCTGGCCGGGTTCGGCCTGCTGGTCTGCCTGTGGTGGCTCACCCTGGAGTACGGCGCCGCCGCGGTGCCCGGGTTCGGCGGGTTGCGGGCCCGGATCACGCTGCCCGCCCACTTCGCGATGACCGCCGGAGTCGCGGCCACCGCCGCCGGGCTGGGCGCCCTGGCCGAGCACGCCGACGGCCACCTCGCCGCCGCCGTACGGTGGACCCTCTGCGGCGGGATGACCGCCTACTTCCTGACTTCCGCCGTGCTGGGCGCCGCCGCCCGGGCCCCGCTGCGCTGGCTGCTCGGCTGGGCCCTGCCCGCCGTCCTGGTTCCCGTGCTGCTGGCGGTCTTCGGGGGCGGGTTGGCGGCCTGGTGGATCGTGGTGGGGCTGCTCGCGGTGGCGTACTGGCAGGTGAGTTACCCCGCGGTGATGCGCAGGTTGACGGACGGGCGAGCTACGGCCTAGGGTTCTTTAAACTATTGAGTTGAAACTGGAGGGCGGATGACCGCGGACACGCTGTCCCGAGTCTTCGCCGCTCTCGCGGATCCGACCCGGCGCGACATGGTGGCCCGGCTCTCGGAGGGCGACGCGACCGTGAGCCAGCTGGCGGAGCCGTACAGGATGACGCTGCAGGCCGTCTACAAGCACTTGCGGGTGCTCGAGGACGCCGGGCTCGTCAGCCGGCCGCGAGGGCCGCAGCCCCGGTCGGTGCACCTGGAGGTGCAGGCCTTCGACCTGATGGACACCTGGATCGAGCGCTACCGGGGGCGCGCCGAGCAGCGTTACCGCCGCCTCGACGCCGTCCTGGCGGCGATGAAGGGAGACGAGCATGAACAGGATCACAGAGACAGCCATCGAAGCCGACCCGAAAGTGCCGGTCATCCGGATGACTCGTGACTTCGCGGCAACACCCGAGCACCTTTTCCGCGCCCACACCGATCCCGTGCTGTTCGCCCAGTGGGTGGGCCCCAACGCCATGGCCACCCGGATCGAGCACTGGGACGCGTCCACCGGCGGCAGCTGGCGGTACGTCTCGGTGCACGACGGCACGGAGTACGCGTTCCGCGGCTGCTTCCACGAGGTACGGCCGGACCGTATCGTGCAGACCTTCACATTCGAGGGCGATCCCGACGGAGTCGCGCTGGAGACGTTGTGGTTCGAGGACCTGGGCGACGGCCGTACGCGGCTACGAACGCAGTCGCTGGTCGACAGCTTCGAAGGCCGCGACGCGTGGCTGCGCAGCGGTATGGAAGTCGGTGTCAACGAGGGTTACGCGAAGCTGGAACGGATGATCATCGATGGCGCTGTCTGACCGCCCGGCCGAGCGGCACCGCCAGGTTGCCGGGCTGTTCACGGACCGGGTCCGCGGCACCCGATCCTGGGACGTGCCATCCCCGGTCGCCGACTGGGCCGCCCGCGACGTCGTACGACACCTGACCGACTGGTTCCCTGGGTTCCTTGCCTCCGGTGCCGGCATCGAACTGTCCCGCGGACCGTCAGTGGACGAGAACCCGGTCGCCGCGTGGCAGGTTCACTGCGACGGTGTGCAGGCGGTGCTGGACGATCCGGAGACGGCGCACCGGGAGCTCACCAACCCGCACATCGGCCGCGTGCCGCTGGCGACCGCGATCGACCAGTTCTACACCGCCGACGTGTTCATGCACACCTGGGATCTTTCCCGGGCCACCGGCCAGGACGACCGGCTGGACCCCGACTTCTGCGCTCAACTCCTCGGCGGGATGGAGCAGATGGAGCAGATTCTCCGTTCTTCCGGCCAGTACGGCGCCCGAGTCGACGTACCCGGCGATGCGGATACCCAGACCAAACTGCTGGGTTTCATCGGCCGGGACCCGTTCTGGAGGAACGCCGAGCCGGTGGAGTGATCTGCCTCACACATGTCACAACGATCGATCACGCGGTGTCTTGAGGTCGAACCCCTGGAAACGGAGGAGAGGCGCCGGCCACCGCTGAACGGCGATGGTAGGCTATTTCTACACCGTAGAAAAGGAGGCCAGGGCGTGTGCCATGCGCACCGGACTCCATGGCCGACCGGGCTGGGTGATGAACGTTGATGAGCAGACCCTGAGGCGGCGGCGTGACGTCCGCTGGTTTCTGTGGCCTTACCGGGTCATCGTCTCTTTGGTGGCGGCACTGTGTTATCTGCAGCCGATCCTCGCTGGCCAGTTTCTGTCCGGAACGTATTCATCGCTGTTGGCGCATCAGAACACTGCCGCGGTCATCGACATGCTGCTGATCCTGGCGATCCCGATAGCGCTGATCATCACGGTGTGGGGTCGCCGGTCGTGGTGGCCGGTGGTGTTCGTGGTCGGGCTGCTGGGCTTGACCTCGACTCAGAATTCGCTCGGTTTCGGACGGATCCTCACGCTGCACATTCCGCTGGGCGTGGCGATCATCATGGCCGCGACCGCGGTGGCGGTCTGGGCGTGGCGCGCGCCGCCGGGGGCTGACGCGTGAGCGGGCTGAGCCGCCACCGGTTGCTGGTGGGCGCGGCCTTGGGCGCCGGTGTCCTCGGATTGGGGATCCCGCTGACCGTCGGGGTCAGCGGATCGTCGTCCACCGGCACGCTGCTGCGGAGCCGCAGGGCATTGCCGGCGCCCTTCACCCGACGCCTCACGGTGCCACCGGTCCTGCGGCCGACGTCGGTCACCGATGGGGAGCGTTACGACGTGGTGCAGCGGGTCGGGCAGGCCGACATTCTCGACGGCGTGTCGACTCCTATCTGGGGATATAACGGCATCTTTCCGAGACCGACATTGCGCACTCGGCGGGGCAGGCCGGTCACGGTGACGCACCGCAACGAACTGCCGGTCCCGACGGTGGTGCATCTGCACGGGGGACACACCCCCGCCGCTCACGACGGGTACCCGACGGACTTCCTCCTGCCCGAGGCCATGCGTGACCACCGCGGTCATCACGCCGGGGCGGTGACGGTTAGGCACCGCCAGTACGAGTACCCGATGAACCAGCCTGCGGCCACGCTCTGGTATCACGATCACCGAATGGACTTCACCGGTCCTGGAGTGTGGCGTGGCCTCGCCGGTTTCCATCTGATCACTGACGATGAAGAGGAGGCGCTGCCGCTCCCCAGCGGACCTCGTGATCTCCCGCTGATGATCGCCGATCGGGCCTTCGACCGCGACGGTTCGCTGCTGTATCCCAGCGTGTCGGACGACTTGCTGGACACTCCCGGTGTCACCCCGCCCTACCAGGCCGGTGTCCTCGGCGACGTGATCCTGGTCAACGGGCAACCGTGGCCGGTCACCGATGTGGACGGCGCCCGCTACCGGCTTCGGCTGCTCAACGCGTCCAACGCCCGCCGGTACCGGCTGCGCCTCGATCCGCCGCCGCCCGGCGGCGGCACGCTGGTCCAGATCGCCTCGGATGGCGGCCTGCTGCCCGCCCCGATCACGCACGACCACATCGATCTCGCTCCGGCCGAACGGATGGACGTCATCGTCGACTTCTCTCGCTGGGCACCCGGTCAGCGTGTCACGCTGATCAACGAGTTCGGCGACGACCGCACCGGCTTGGTGATGCGGTTCCGCGTAGGCGACAGGGCATCCGACGACACGCGGATCCCCGAACGCCTCGCCGGTGACTATCCCACCCTGCTGCGCTCCGACGCGACGGTGACCCGCAGCATGGTGTTCCAATCGCAGGACGTCAACGGAACGCACCGCTGGCTCATCAACGGCGAGCCTTATCACCCAGATCACATCCATGCCCGCCCACGCCTGGGCTCCACCGAGATTTGGCAACTCGTCGGTGACCTGCACCATCCGGTACACCTGCACCTGAGCCATTTCCAGGTACTCGCCCGCGGCACCGGCGAACCGAGACCAACTGATCACGGCTGGAAAGACACCCTCGACCTGCTACCAGGAGAACTCGCCGAAATCATCATCCCGTTCGCCGACTATCCCGGCACATACGTCTTCCACTGCCACAACCTCGAACACGAGGACATGATGATGATGGGCAACTTCTCAGTGACCTGAACCGGCCGAGGCCACCCAGCCATCCACGAGCGCGCGCAACCCCAGATCGAACTGCCGATCCGGGTCGTAGCCCTGCGCCATGCCCGCCGCCAGCGCGGGATAGCCCGCCATGACGTCCCCCACCTCTCCCGCCTTCTCGATCGGCGGCCCGGCCGGCACACCGACCTCGATCAACAGATAGCCGATCGTGAAGGCCCGCACGCAAGCCAAAATGTTCAGGGCGGTCGCCGCGGTCAAACCGGTATCCACCAGCTGCCCGATCAACCGATCGCTGGCCGCCAGCATCTTCGGCGACAGCACGGGCCGAGTGCCGATCAACGGAACCGTGTGCGGGTGCCGCCGGAGCACCGTCCGCATCCGCTGCGACGCCTCCCACACCACCGACTGCCACGTCGCGTCCGGCCCAACCTCCAGCTCCCCCATCTCGTCGTGGACCGCCTCCACCACCGCATCGAACAACGCACCCTTGTCCGGCAAGTAGTAATAGACCGCCATCGGATCCACACCGAGCTCGGCCCCGAACTTGCGCATCGTCAACCCCGCGACCCCATCACGGTCGATCACCGCCAACGCCGTGCGCACAATGCGGTCACGATCAAGGTTCGGGCGGGGGTCACGAGTGCGCACACCATCATCGAATCACACCCACCTGCTTCGACGATGCGCGCGCATGGATCATCAGCGGCCCGGTACGCCGCGAAATTCTGACGCAGTGAGTCCATTCCCGGCACGCACAGGCTAGTGGTGGCCCGCCGACAGGTTTTGCGCTAGGCACTCGACGGCATCTGGGCGGACGGACCGGCTGGACGCTGTCGCCTCGCACTGCTGCATCTGAACTACTCCACCCACCACCAGCCGTTGCCCAGGTCTCGGACGGGTTTGCCGATGTCACCGGAAGCGGTCTGGACGATCGTCTCGGAGGTCGGCGGGTGCGGTAGATAGGCGATCCCCACGCCGGTCTCCGCACGTCAGGTGTCTTCGAACACCGGAAGGTGTCGTACCTGGCCGTCTAGCGACAGGTACTTCATCCACCATGGCACCGTGAGTGGTCGGCTGAGCTTGTTCTCCGCAGCCAGAGCGGCGAACTCATCCCGGTGGAACTTGAACTGACTGTCGATGTAGAGGGCCTGCCAGTCAATCCTGAAGATGACCACGCCTAGGAGCACTGCGATCACCAGCACGGCGAAGGATCGGACGTACGCCTTTAACGTCAGGTAGGTCATCACCGCGGTGAAGGACCATAGAGCGGCCGGTATCCAGGCCGCCGCAGTCATGAGCTTGCTGAACCACCAGATCGTCTGGAACATCGGCAGCGACAGGTAGGACACGATGGCCAGCCCAAGCCATCCGAGCAATGCCATGATGACGGCCCCCTTGGCCCAGCGGGGCGTCTTCATCGCGGGACGCATACGTGCAGTTTCGTGGCTGTAGGTGGGACACGACCAGATCTCCCGACGCACCTACACATCATTTGCACGACTTCTCCACACACCATGATCCGCGCCTCAGGCCGACGCGCTCAGCAAGCCCGCCGAGCACATCCTGAAGGACGAGAGGAAGCCAAGCCAGACACGCAGGATCCAGAGGGATCGGGCACGCGAGGGGCACGGAAGATCGAACTGAAGCCTAGAAACGATCAAAGCCAGGCCGGATATCAGTCCCTGGCCTGGCTTTTCGTACGTACCGAGAGCGGGTGACGAGAAATCGAACCCGCGCTGTTCGGCTTGAGAAGTGTAACGAGTACGGCAGGTGGGGCGGCTGAGCTGGGCGTTGGGCTGATTGTGAGTGATTGTGGCTGCTCCCTCGCCACCCTGCCCAATTGCACGGTGATCATGTCGCGATGTGGAGACGGGACACTGTCCTGGTGGGACCTTCCGAGTTTGCCGCCGTGAAGCAGCGGGTGATGGGCGAGTCGTCCCCCAGCGATGGGCATGACCTCGACGGCATGGCGATCGACTTCGATGTCTACCTCTGGCACTCGCCCATGATCACGGAGGTGGCGGTTCACCTTACCGGCGATACGGACAGTCTGATCATGACCACATGCCGGACTGCGCCTGGGTATCCAACCCTAGAGATCGCGGCCGAACTCGAACGGATCTGGTTGCGGGACCTCAGATATCGGCACTTGGAGGTTCATATGATCACTGCGAACAGACGGGCAGTCCGCCTCGATGCGGTGACGCAGATCGCTCCGGACGATTTCTACGTCACTGCTGCCATCGTCGCCGAGACGGCGCGGCCGGCTACGGGAGAGGCAACAGGGTGATCACTTTCGACGGGACCTTCTACTGCATCACGGATCCCGAGTTCGAGATGACCATTCCAGCCTGGGTAGGATACGAGCCGGACACCGCCGACCAGGCAGATGCGACGATCACCTTCCGCGATGGCTCACGCCGGTATGCGACCTTCATGACCCTGGATGTAGTCCAGCAGATCATGGACAAGAACGCGCGCACGGGTGAGTGTCTCGGCGGTCGGTACTTCTGGTGCTCAGATTTGATCGTCATCAGGGATGTCGGGTTCGAACGTATGGCGGCTGCGATCCGTGACCTGGTCTCCTCAGGAGGCATCGAAGGAGCCTGCGGTCTGCTCGACCCTCTTGATGACGACGGAGAGAAATCAACGCCTCGGGAGAGCCCGGAGTGAGCGGGTGACGGGGAAGAGGATCGTCAGGTGTTCGACTTCGGGGCATCCGGCCAGCAGGCTGGGGGCGGCGCGTACCTGAAGATCGCCGATGCGTAGGTGATTGCGTCGTTTCGGTGTCTAGGAACTGTCCCTTAGCCCAGGCCTGTACGGCAGTGATGCGATCGGTTTCACCCGAACCCCTATCAGCATCGCGATCAATCGGGGCATCGTTGTTCAGCGCACCCTTGGCGAACCACGGCGACCTCCACGGACCGACCGAGCCGGCGACGGCCAGGCGGATCTTGAGCGGAACATGGAGGGGTGGGCTGACCGCGCGGTCTCGCCGGGAGCAAGGGCCCGTTAACGGCCCGAAGGGGCGGCCGATGAGAATGCTGTCGTCGTTGGTCTACCGCAAAGGGTGAACCAGAGACCAAGGGGGTCGAAGTGGCTGCTTCAGTGCTCTACATGTCGATGTCGCTCGACGGGTACATCGCGGGACCGAACGACGGACCGGACAACCCCGGTGGCGACGGCTTCATCCGGCTGCACGAATGGGGCCTCACGCCCGATGGGGAGTGGCACCGGACGGATGGGACAGCCGGGCGGTTCACCGACGAATACAACGCGACCGGGGCGATCCTCGCGGGACGGCGTACTGTAGAGCAGGTTGATCACTGGGGCGGCGATCATCACGGACGCGGTGTGCCGATCTTCGTGCCCAGCCACCGGCCGCCCGGCCCGTCGGTCGCGAACTATCCGCTGGTGACCTACGTGACCGATGGAATCGAGAGCGCGATGGCACAGGCGAAGGCCGCCGCCGGGGACCGGGACGTGTTGGTGCACGGCGCGTACACAGCCCACCGGGCGCTGAAAGCCGGGGTGCTGGACGAGCTGCAGATCCACCAGATTCCGGTGCTGTTCGGTAGCGGCCGCCGGCTGTTCGACGTACTGCCGTCCCGCGTCGAGTTGGACATCGTGCGGGTCGTCGACACGCCTGAGGCGACCCACATCCGCTACCGAGTCCGCCGCTGAGGGGTCAGGCGGGCGGGCCGAGCGGAGACCTCCTGCGTTCTATGTGTCGATCACCTGGAACACGGTTGATCCGGCTCAGCCGATCGACTGGGCCGCGCAGGGTGGCCTGGCCTGGACCAATCGCGGGATTCCTGTCAGCTGGTTCGTACGGGCGTCGGTTCTTTCGGTCATACCGGCCAGAATTCACCGCCACGGGCACGTCGTGTCAGCCGTTCAAGGTTGGGCGGCAGACGAGGATGCGCCCGTCCAGGGTGCCGATGACGACAGTGTCGGGCGGGTGCGTGCCGAGGGACAGCGGGACGACGGGATGACCGGGATCGACGAAGATCTGGCAGCCCATGCCGTCGGTGGGCACCGACCACAACGGCCGGCCCGCGCCGGTCCAGCATTCGGCGGCCACCTGGTCGAGACACGCCAGGACCCGCCCGTCCGCGAGCACCACGACGGCCCACACGCGTCGTCGCACCGTGCGCCGTAGCCCCATCCCGGAGGCGATGGCGCGCAGGGTCGCCTCGGCGGTGGTCCTGTTGGTGTCGTCGACCCGTTCGACCGGCGTGGCCGGGAGGCCGCCGACGCGCACCGAACGCGCGCGGACGGCCGTCCAGTCGTCCAGCGTGATCGTGGTGGTCACCGCGGAGGTGCCGAGCTCTTCCAGCTCGTCGTCGTCACGTACCGACAGGGTCACCTCCAGCGTCTGCCCGTCTCGCCAGCTCAGCCCGGTGACCTCCCGGGACACATTGAGGATGGAGACGCCACGACCGGAGTCGAGGTCGAGGATGATCAGCTCGCCGTCGAACATGTAGCCGCCATCGTAGGAGCCCGAACCGACGGCCAGGATCGGTCGTTCGGGATGGAAGGCCAGAGCGTTGACGGGCCAGCGCAGCCGCAGCAACCACCTACACCGGAGCGTGTCGGCCGTGTAGACGCCGACGCGGTCCCAGGCCTCCGTGCCAGAGGTCTGGGCGACGTCGCGCCCGGCCCACTGCGGGTAACCTGGCGAGCCGCCGACGGCGATGTAGTCACCGGTGGTATCGGCCAGGACCACGCACGCCTCGCCAACCTCCGCGAACGGCCCGTCACCAAGCACATGCTGGACGGACACCACCGCGCCCTCTATGCCGGTCATGCCGCGCAGCCTACGACGCCAACGTTCTACCGTCCTCCGCTGCTATAGATGGGATGGAGCCGTGATCAGCGTGTAGTACGGCGTGCTCTGCCTCTACGGCACCGATGCGTCGAAGGTCCGCCACTACACCGCCACCCTCCGTGCTTCTGGTGAGGGGCGGTCGTAGGTTGAGGTGCGTGCATATAAGGACGGATCGATCTATCTCGCCTCGCCTCCGCCACTTCCTGGACGAGTTCGCACGTTGGTCGAACCCGATGCCCGTGGATTGGATCAACAGGAATGCCGGTGCCGTCGATCGGGTCGGCGTCGAGATCCAAGCTCCCGATGAAGCTGTCGAGGCGATGATCGCTTTTGAGCAGAGGTACGGCGGGCTCGGCGTAAACGGCATGGAATACGGACTTGATGGGGAGGCGACGGTCTACTGCACAGCCGAGGGGTGGGCCTTTCCTGGGATCTGGGACGGGGATTGGACCTGGGGCGTCGAGGTGCTGTTGGATGGCCGTGCCGGGATAACTCTCGCGGACAAGCCTCTCAGGATCCTCAATCGGAGCATTGATCAGCGGCTTGAGGCGCACGCGTTGCTTGCGGCCGTGCGGCACTGGCCGCATCTGCTTCTGGAGTTGGCTTCCCCACAGGGGATCGTTCCGGTCCTGGCAGGCGCCGACTTTCCGTCACCAGCCAACGAGGCCTCAGGCCCGGCGGACCTGTGGTGGTTCGACGGAGTGTCCGCTGTCCACCTTCGGCTCAACAACTGGTGGACACGTGATCACGATGTCTGGATCGCTCGTTGCTTCAGCAAGGAAGCCATCGGCCTGAGCCAGCTGAAAGAACTGCTGCTCACCCAGGTGATCGGATCGCTGGTGCCGGGCGAGGTTTGGTGTTCGCTGTGCTGTCGGTTCAGCGCCGTCGACAGGCCGTGTTCATAGATGGCGGCACAATCAAGGCCAAGCAGGGAAGCTCCCTGACCTGGCCCTTCACGCTAGAGCGAGTGACGGGAATCGAACCCGCGCTATTTTCTCTATGGGCGCGGAGGACGTGCCCTGTCTGTGGTTTTGAATCAGCAGATCGGAGGTGCGGAGCGGAATGACTTGTCAGCTTCTCGCGCTCTGCTTCGATGCGCGCGACCCGCTCCGGCTCGCGCGCTTCTGGGCCGGTGTCCTGGGCTGGGAGATGGCCGACGACCCCCAAGACGGCATTGCGCTCCTGCCGAGCGATGACACCGGGTTCCGGATCCGATTTCTTCCAACTCGGGAGCAGAAGGTCGGCCAGAACCAGATGCACTTCGATCTGACGAGTACGTCCATCGAGGACCAGCAGCAGACGGTGGCGAGGGCGCTCGGGCTCGGCGCCCGGCACATCGACATTGGTCAAGGTCCGGAGGATGCTCATGTTGTGCTCGCGGACCCTGAAGGCAACGAGTTCTGCGTCATCGAGCCGGGCAACAACTTCCTCGCCGACTGCGGATTCATCGGAGCGCTTGCGTGTGACGGTTCGCAGGAGGTCGGGTACTTCTGGAGCGAAGCGCTGGGCTGGCCGTTGGTTTGGGATCAGGACCAAGAGACCGCGATTCGCTCGCCGTACGGCGGGCCGAAGATCACTTGGGGCGGTCCGCCACTGATGCCGAAGACCGGGAAGAACCGGCTGCATTTCGACCTCGCTCCACCCGCCGACGGTGATCAGCAAGCGGAGGTTGACCGTCTCATCTCCCTCGGGGCAACGCGCATCGACATCGGTCAGGGCGAGGTCAGTTGGGTGGTCATGGCCGATCCCGATGGCCATGAGTTCTGTGTTTTGACCCCGCGGTAGAGCGAACAGATCCCGGGTAGCCGGCGATCCGCACTCTCCAGTCGTAGACGACCGTCAACGCCGGGTCGCGGGCGACGATGGCGGCGGACCTTCTTCATCGACAGTGCGGATGCGCTGCCGGTGGCTGAGCCTTTCCAGGGGAGGAGTTATTGTTTGGCGGGATTACCAAAAGCGCTGATATCGTCCAGGCTGACCGGTCGCGGGACTTCGGTGCGACTTCCGGAACCCGCCTCTGAAGCGATGCTTCGCAGTTCGTGCCCCCATTCCCCGGCCGGTCGTTCACAGCTGGGGGATGGCCGATGGAGACGTACGCCGACCTGATCGAGTGCGAGGACGTGCTGCTTTTCGCCAATGCGGCGATCACGTCCACGGGGCAGCGGGAGTTTTACGAGTCGGGGCGGGAACAGCGGTTCTCGCTGGAATTCCTGCACCAATATATCCACGGCAATTATCCGGACGTCTACGCGGCGATGCTGGCCCTGGACATCAACGACCACAACGCGGCGATGATCATTCGCAAGGTGCTGCGGGAGCCCGGGTCGGGGGACGGCGCGCTGATCGCGTGGCGGTTGGGGCGGATGAGTCCGGGACGGGTGTACCGGCTGTTCGGGGAGTTGCGGCGGGACGGGGTCAACAACCGGCGGACCCGGGCGATCGTGCGGGACTGGCTGAACGGGCGGCGGGATCTCGCCTTCGACGCGGTCAAGTACCGGTCGGGGGTGAAGGCGGCGGTGCGGCACGCGCATCTGCGGCTGGCGGGCGAGCTGGGGGATTTCCTGTTCGCGCCGCGCCGGCGGGTCCGGTTCGAGACGCCGATCCTGGAGGTGTGGCGGCGGGCCCACCACGAGAGCGCGGCGTTGTACGAGTTGCCGTACACGGTCGCGGAGGGGTTCGCGGCCCGGCGGGGGATCAGCCGGGCGGTTTTCCTGGAGCGGATCGCGCCCCGGCTGACCCGGCTGGAGCGGCTGCGGCTGACGGATTCCGCGCGGCGGGAGGGCGTGGACACGCGGGCCGAGCTGGCCTCCATGCCGTTGGTGCGGCTCGCCTCGTACGCGCTGGCGTTGCCGGAGGCCAAGCGGGGGCCCGAACTGGAGGCCGCGTTGCGGGCGTCGGCCGCGCGGGCGGCGGGGGCGTACGCGGGGACGTGGGGGAAGGTCGTCGCGGTGCTGGACGACAGTTTCTCCTCGTACGGGTCGCCGGTGAAGCGGCGCCGGCCGCTGGCGGTCGCGCTCGGTTGCCACTACCTGCTGAAGGAACTGGCGGATTCCTACCGGGGGCTGTGGCTGTCGGGGCGTTCGGACGCGCTGCGGGCGCGGCCGGTGGGGGCGACGGGGCTGGGGCGGCGGATCATCGACGCCCTGGAGCTGCGGCCGGAGCGGCTGATCATCGTCTCGGACGGGTGGGACAACGCGCCGCCGGGGCTGGCCGCGGAGGTGCTGCGGGTGTGGCGGCGCCGGCTCGACCCGGGGCGAAAGGTCAGCATCGTGCATCTGAACCCGGTTTTCGACGCCGAGGAGTTCGAGGTACGGCGGCTCTCGCCGATGGTGCCGACGGCGGGCATCAGAGACGCCGAGGACATGCCCGCGCTGGTGGAGCTGGCCGGGTTCGCGGAGGGACGCACTGGTCTGGCGGAACTGAAGGCGTATCTGGCGGAACGGGGGTCGAGCCGATGATCGACTTCGCGGGGCTGGAGACGCGGCCGGCGCAGACCTGGGGAGCGGTGCGGCTGGTGCCGCTCGTACGGCCTGAGCCCATCAGGGACCTGCGCCTGCACGCCAAGATCTACGGCGACGAGCCGTCACTGGTCGACCTGCCGGACAAGACGTCATATATCTCCTACATTCCGCACGCTTTCGTCGCCTCCTGGACCACGGACGGCACGCCGGCGGCGGCGTACGGGACCCAGCTGGGGCAGCCGCTGCGGCACATCGGCATCCGGGTCCGGCGGCGCATGGCGCGGCGGGTGGACCGGAACCGGCTGCGGTTCCTGCCGCTGCACCTGGCCATGGAGGGGTATCTCGCGCTGCACTTCGGCGGCCCCGAGATCGCATGGGAGGAGTGGACCCACCAGGCGGTCAACCACGGCCTCTCGCCCCGGATCGAGGACGCCTACACGGGGGCGCAGGTACGCGGGCTCGACGACGCGCTGCGCGTCTTCGAGTTCCATCCGGGCCAGTGCGGGCTCATGCTCTATGTCGGCGACACGCTGGCCAGCGCGTTCGTGGTGCCGCATCCGGAGGACTACCTGGCCCTGCACCCCACACTCATCCGCGACATGTACGGCGAGCTGATCTACGAGTACGCCATGTTCTACCCCGCCAGGGACTTCCGGGCGGTGATCGACGAAACCACGGTGTCGTCGCTGGCCGATCTGCGGGGCCAGGCCGTACTGCGGGAACAGGAGTGGGCGGAGTTCCACGATTCGGTCATGGCGGCGGGGGTCCTGGAGTCCGCGACGCGCGAGCAGGCGGTGCACCGGATCGGGCGGTACACGTTACGCCGGTTCCTCCCCTCGTTCGAACGACACCGGGAGAACCACCTCAGCGAGGCGATCACGGACGAAGACGGACGGCTGGCCTACCTGAAGACCTTCCGGCTGTCAGAGTCGCAGTCCCGGCGCGGGTACCTGCTCGACCGGCTGGCCAAGCACGACTGGCATCTGGCGCAGACGGCGGAGGCACTCGGCACCGACGTGGCCGACCTGGGGCTGCGCCTGGAGCGGGCCGGGTTCGGGCACCTACTGCGGAAGGACATCCTGGACGCTTACCGCAAGGCCGGACGTCATTTGTAGACGATCGGCTTGCCGGGGAAGACCATGATGAGCAGTCGCACCGCCCGGTTTGATCCTGGGCATGTGGCGTGGGTGGGCGGCGCACGCGTTCTCGTGCCTGACGATGTACGCGTCGTTCTCGTCCGAACGGCGGCGCTCCTCGGCGGTCTGGGCCTGGGTGACCGGCGGACAGAGGAACGTCAGCGCGTCCGCCAGGCCGCCGTCATCTGACATCATCGCCAAATTTTTGACTTCGGGGTCGCTGGCTACAGGCCGATGTGGCTGAGGGGGTGTTCGGCTGTCGCTGCCGCTCATGGTCGGAGACTGGCCATGCTGGAAGGCCGGAGGCTGACCCGTGCTCTGCTGGTGTGGGATCTCGATGAGGACGCGTGGTTCTCTGACGGGCTGGTCCTGCTGGACTTCGAGGGTGAGCAGGTCGAGATCGTTCACCACAGGTTCGATGAAATCTCGATCACGTGGAACACCGTTGATCCGGCTCAGCCGCTGGATTGGGCCGGAGAGGGATTCCGGCTGGTGTGGCGAGAGGGCGTGCCCGGCGAGTTGGCCGCGTTGGAGGGGCAGCGGCTGCAAGCCGTAGAACTTCTCGAATGGGCAGGTGAGGACATGGCGCAGGGGATGGTCGCTGTCGGCTTCGTCTTCCCGGAGGATCGGGTGGCGATCTACAACGCCCTCGACGAGAACGGCATGGAGTTTGGGCCTTCAGATCGCCGATACGTACGCCACAAGCTCGGCGTGTAGCGATCGATCGTATGGGACAGTCGGGGCACTGTTATCTACACGGTTTCGAAGCGGGAGCTATGGCGGCAGAGTTTCAGCTCGGTGATTACATCCTGGTGCAGGACGGCAGGACCCTGGAAATTTTCCTCCGGGGCCTGTCCGAGAGCAGCCGCTACCACGTGGCGTTTCTTGGGGTGGATGTCCAGCCGCACGGCGATGGGTTCAAGGTTCGGCTCGGCGCCAGGCGGGGTGATGACCAGGTTACGGGCGGGGTGAGACTGAAGATGGACCAGGAGGAGTTCGCACGTTTTCGTGATTTCATCGCCTTGGCTATCGCGGCACGCGACCGGGTGAGCCCTCTGAACGAGTCCACCTCGCCCTGAACCCGTCCAGGACTGACAGGGGCTTCGATTCACCCTGAGTTCGGAAGGGCTGCCCCCCTCATGGTGCCGGAGGTGATTCCGTCATGCCCGGGCCTTGAAGAAGGAGAGCGGGTGACGGGAATCGAACCGGACCGGTAATAGGGTTCTCACCTGCGGGTTTGTCTTTTCCGCTGGTCGCGGTAACCAGGTTGAGCCGGGTTCTGCGCGGTTCTCGCGGCTCTTGTCGACCCGGTGTGCCCACGTGGGCACACCGATGATCTTGGTTCATGGGAGTTCAAGTCCGTGGGGGGATACTCTCGATACCTATATGACCTTCGCGGCGTCCGCCCGGCTCGTTCTCCCTGTTCGGGGGCGGTGAGCGCGCATGGAGCCCTCTCGTCTGGCTGTGCGTCGAATCCAGCGGACCACCGTAGCGTCGGTTGCGATCCGACCAGCGATCGCTGCGGTCGTCTCGTATCGGCACATACACGAGCTGTGCCTGCGTCACGGTGAGGATCAGCTGGCGGCCGTGCTCATCCCGCTCGCTGTGGACGGAACTATCATGGAGCTCTTTTCATCCTGAAGTAGTAGCTCATGGTGGATGGGTGAGCTGGTGAAGAAGGGTTAATGATCAAGGCTGCCGCAGGTCGTCGTGATCGCCCGGCGAGGCTCCCCGCTGCCGCCAGTGGACCCCCCGCAGGTAGTCCTGGAGGCCAGCCTGCGTCCGCGGCATGTCCAGCCACTCCTGGGCCGCGCGCTTGAACTCGCGCAGGGCGAGGACCTTGCTGTCGGGCCCGTATTCGACGGGCCAGCCGTCGAGGATGTCGTCGATGTCCATCCAGATGCAGTAGATGCTGCTCGCACTCGACAGGTGCTCCAAGTAGGGCGATTTCATACAGTGGCGCGTCACGTCATCGACGAAGTCGCCCGCCTGTTTCACGTCGTCACTGGCGAGGATGCCGTACATGAGTGGGTCGAGCTCTGCCGTGAGTCCGGCGAGCAGGTCCAGGTCCACGTGCTCAAGGTCAGTCATGACTTCAGCATCACCGGCCGGTGCTGAACTGCTTGTGGTCAGCTCGGCCAGGACCCTGGTGATCGCTGGACTGCCCGGGTTCACCTGTCGTGACCTGCGGCTTCAGAATGAAAAGGGCTCAATGTTGCGTTGACAGGTAGCTAAACGGTTGAGGTTATCGACCTTCCTTTCCCTTCTTTTTCTTTCCGCGCAATCTATGTGTTGCTCTATGGGCGGACGGTGGTATTGCGTTACTCATTCGGTAGACATCAACAAGACCGATCTCTTTGCCAAGTTTGTCTGGCTCGGGATTGTCGGCGACGGGTGAGTTTATATACTGAATAGCGACAGAATTCGCATATTCATCCACAAGGAGGCCAAGAGCCCCTATCGGACCGGAGCTGATGTTTCTTGGCTGCCATGTACGTCGCCATGCGTTTTCGAGCTTCCTGGGTGGTCATGCCCTGAGGCTTTGTGTAGACGAAGAGCGATGGAAATCCCCACGATCCCGCATAGCCTTGGAGCATTGAGTGTGGAATGTGATCTGCTCTCGTTGCCTTAACGATCCGCTCGATACCGTGGGCTAGCCCCTGCTGTGCATCCCATGCCAGGTTGAGTAGATCAGAGGCGAACCTAAGATGTACATCGCGGCGCTGCGCATCAGCGACGACTTCGGCCTCGACGCCGTCGCCATCCAGTACCAGCAGGGATCGAAGGATCTCTCGCTGGCTTCCGACCTCGCCGAGGGCATCCTCAACAACGCCGACCGCCCGCCAGTGACCTCGCGCAACGGGGTCGCGGGTGCTGTGGGACGGGTAGGCCCTGCCCTATTCCGACGAGGCTGACGAGGGAGTCGCGGTCGACGCGCTCGTGACCAACCGCATCTGGACGGCCGTGGGCCCCGACCCGGTGACCACCCTCCACAACGTCCGCTGGGGCGATGACCAGGAGGACTACGAGGACCAGTTGGTCTGGGTCTTCGAAATCTCGGGATCGGTGCCGCCATCCCACTTCGCCGACGGATACGCGGGCGCTGTCGGCTGACACCAGGACCCCGTCTACTTCCCACTCGGCGGATCGACCATCAAGGGCGTCTGCAAGCCCGGCGAGATCGTCTGGAGCCGAGTCTTCGTCCAGGGCGGCGCACTCCACGTCGACCTGGGCCGCGCCTTGGCCACCTCGCTCCCGACGAGGAAACCGAAAGCCGCTCCCAAGCGACCACCCCCGCCTGGCCCATCATGCACGCGGTCTTCCACGCTGTGAGCCGCGACCAGTTCATGGCCCGCCACAAGGCGAACCACCTCAACGTCGCGTACGCCTCTGACGACGAGACGGCCGACAGGGCCCTCCTCGCGAAGGCCGCGCTCTTCGCCGAACTCGGCGTCAGCGTGCATCTATGTGGCGAGTCGCGCATAGCCTGATTCGATCTTCAGCACGCCTCACCGCTGGCTGTCCGGCCCTACGACTTCGGCCGCGCTTGCCGAAGTACCCGCCCACCCAGGTGGCTGAGTGGGCGGGGCACTCTCCTGAATGTCGACGATGTTCAGCGTTCACACCGCGTTAGGCCAGCAGCCGGGCGGCAGCCGAGTCCCAGAGCCGCAGGAGCACCTCATCGGGCGGCTTCCCCTCCTCCAGCCAGCGGTAGACCTGTCCCCAGCTTTCTCGGGGCAGACCGTAGTCGACGACCAACCGGTAGAGCCGGGGGGCCTGCGAAGGGCCAAGGTCGAGCAGCTCGGATAGGACGCGGACGTCGGCCACTGGCGGACGTGTCTCCGCAACTAGGTGGAGTAATCCCCGGCCGTGCCGTGCGAGCGCTGCCAAGCCGTCCACGCCAGCGTCGAGCAGCCACTGGGAGATCCATTCGCCGCCCTCGGGCCGATGCCTGGCGAGAAGCACCGCTACCGTGGCACCCTGTCGACCCGCAAGGACGGGCAGCCACCGGGTACCCCACCGCGACAGCAGCTGGACGGTCCCGGCCCGTTCGCACTCGAGCTGGGCGGCCTCCACGGCGAAGGCAGCCCCCTCGATCCGGGCCAGCGTCAGGAGCGTGGCGAGTTCCGCTGCGTCCATCTCCAGTGCGACCGGGCCGAGCGAACGCAGCAGTTCACGACGCGGCCGGTCGAGAGACAGGGTCCTGGCGAGGACGATCTGCTTGTAATCGAGCCCTTCGTCGAGGAGTTGACTCAGGGCCGCGTCGAGGTCGGGTTCGTCGAGAATTCCGGGCAGGGCGGCGGCCACCGCGGGATGCACCAGGCGACGCTCCGGATTCGCGGCGGCCAGGCGGAGCAGCCTCAGGCGCTGGCGGGGGAAGATGACACGCGCGCACAGATCCATGACGCCGGGTTCGCGCTCTAGATAACGCAGGAGTTCACGTCCCTCACGCGCATCGACGCCCAGATCCTGCGGGCGGGTGCCGAGTAGGTCGGTGAGGACCTTCAAGGACAGGTTCCGCCCTTCGATTGCCCACACGCGGAGCACCTGCGGATCGGTGACGAGCCGACGGATCACCTCATCGATCGTGTCGCCCGCCTGGATCCGGTAGGCGGACCAAGCGACGGCGGCTGGCCCGATGATCGTGTCGATCCGGTCGGCGTCGATGCCAGTCGATAGGAAGGCCTCGATCGCCTCGGCGGGAGATATCGCCGCCTTCGCGGCGAAGGTCAGGAGCTGGTCGAGCCGCCCGCGATCGAGTCCGCCCGCCGCGGCCGCTCGCAGCGCGTCGTAACCGACGCGCGGCACTATCAGCTCGGCGTCCGGGAACACCCGTAGCACTCCGGCGACGTCGAGGTCGCCGTAGCGGGCGAGCCAATTCCGCGCGAGCCCGGGGTTATCGACCACGCCTCGCCACGACTCCGTCGGCGTGTCGAGCAGCGCGCGGACGATGTGGCCCGGCTCACGTCCAGTCTCACCCGCCAGCCGGATGAGCATCCGGCCGTCCACCGTCAGGTCTTGGTCCCGTTCGACGACCAACGCCCAGCCCAACCCCAGCACGCCGAGCAACTCTGGCTGACGTAGTTCCTCAAGGAGCAATCGCCACGCTGTCGGGGTGTATCGGGTGAGCAGATCGAAATCGCCGCCCGTGATCAGGCCGCGCAGGGTCTCCAGCAACTCGGGCGAGCGCAGCCGGGCGACAAGGTACTGCAGGCTGGGCGCGGGGATGTCGGCGAGGGCGGTGACCAGGTCGTCTTCCAGAGCTGAGACGATCTCAGCCAGGGCCGCGTGCTTCTGGCCGGGCAGGGCCGTCACCAGCCGGCCGTAAAGCGCGAGTCGGCGCACCCCCGGCTCGTCGAAGAGGTTCTCGTCCATACCCCGGCCCCCGAGCAGCAGGCCGGGGTCGTAGGCGTCGGCCAGCTGGAGTGCCACCGGTAGGAGCCGCTGGGTGACGATTCGGTACAGGTCCTTGTAGGAGGTGCCGAGCAACGCGCTGGTCAGGTCACGCCGGAACTTGCCGCGAGCTGGCACGCTGCTGAGGACAGTGGCGGCCTGCTGCAGGTTCACGTCCAGCCGGTGGGGGTCGACGGATTGGTGTCCCGGTCGCCGGAGGAAGGTTCCGATCCGTACGAGCAGCTCGGTGTTGTCGGCGAAGAGAGCGGCGTGCCTCTTCAGCTTCTTGGCGAGGGCTGACCGGCTGGCATTGGTGATCTGCTCGGCGTCGGTGCTGACCCATTCGTGCGCCCATCCGGCGGGGAACGTCCTGCGACGGAACGAGCTGCCCGTCCTGTCCGGAAGCCGGCGCCCGAAGTCGTCGAGCTTAGAATCCATCACGTACGGCAGGGCCAGGGCAGGCCTGCCGGCGATCTGCGGAGGCGGAGCGGCGGAGTGCGGAAGCACTACCTCCGGTTTCACCCCTCTCAGCGCGGTGGCGACCTTTCCTGACGCTTCGCCGACGATGACGTAGCGCGCGGCGGGATTGGTTGCCACGAGCCGGGCGACCACGTCCGGAAGTTCCGAAGGGTCGACGAGCACCCAGCCTGCTCCGGATAGCAGTGCGGCGCCCACTCCCATCCGGCGGGTGCTGAACGCGGCCACCGCGATCACCCCTGGCCCGTGCTCATGCAGCAACCCCAGCCGCACCGACTCGGCGTTCAGATCAACTGAGGAGCGACGACGGGTACGCATCGGCGGCGCCGTACCCTGCGTGAGCCGGGCGTACACTCTGGGTCGCTGCCCGCCCGTGGTTGAGGGCAGCACCCGGGTGATCGCCACGGCTATCCGGTCGCCCTCCCGGTAATGATGGGTGAGGTCGACGTGCCCGTGGCTGCCGCGTAGCGCGGCGTGGTAAGTCTCCTGCCACGGCACGGTCACGATCACCGTCGCCTCGCCCAAAGTCTCGATGCGTGCCCGGACCGTGCTCTCCTCCACGTTGGTGACGACGGCGAGGACGGCCCGCCCGATGTGGTTGGAGAACCAGTCGTAGAGGGTCTCAGGGCCCTTCGAACACTGGTGATCATCATAGAGGACGACGGCGGGAGCGCTTTTCACCTGACGCTCAGCGGCCTGCTGTTCAGCTCGGTCGGCGGCCTCGGCGAGGTGCAGGGCGAGCTGTCCGGGGCGGATCCGGGGGACCTCGGTGAAGCCCGCGTAGGTGAGGTAGTGCTGCAGGTCGGTCCAGGAAGCGACGTGACCCCAGAGGGTTGGCGGTAGGCCGCAGACCATCCATCCCGCCAGCCGCAACAGGGCCCGGAGCTGGGCGTCCCGCCACACGGCGCTACTCGCGCCGGAGGCCGGATGGTCGTCGCCGAGCAGGAGCGTGGTTAACAGCGACATTCCGCTGACGTCGGGGATGTCGCCCAGGTCTGGCCGGTACAGGTGTCGGCCGATCCCGACCAGTTGGATGCTGCCGCTGTTGAAGATCACGTGGTCGGGGGACAACTCGATCGGGATGAAGCCCTGCCGTGCCATGACGTCCAGGGCCTGCCCGAGTGGTACGAGCGTGCGCAGCGCCTGCGCGGGTGTCCACTTGTGTCCCCGCTCCATCAAGTACGCGAGGTCGTCCACTTCGCTGAGACGGTCGAGCAGCACGTCGGATCCGCCCGCGACCCACGACGTGACGATGGACGGGGCGAGCGACGGATCGTCGATCACGTCGACGAGGACGGGTGTCACGGGAGCGCCCGCGGAGATCAGCGAGATGGCCGCAGCCCGCTGGCGCCGGTCGGCGAACCGTCGCAGCGCTCCGTAGGTGTTCTGGTCCTGGACCAGGTCCACGCGCCGTGACGGGTCGTACCGGCCGTCATGGACCGTGGGACGGATATGGCCGCCACGAAGGAGCAGCGATCGCACCGACCAGAGCCGACCGGACTTGCCGCGGATGCGCTTGTCCATCGGGCTCCTTTCTTCCCAGGTGAATGACGGCGACTTCAGGTGCCCATCAGGGCGCGGCGCAGTGCTGAGTTCTGCCGTACTCTGGACAATTCGTGCTGGACGGCCCCTACCTCTGCCAGCCGAAAGTCCGGGCTGGACAGGCAGGTGGCGACGATGCTGGTGAGGATGGGCCCGTAGCCCAGCTCGGACAGCTGTTTCTTGGCCTCCAGGTGGGCGTTCTTGTCGGTTCCGTAGAGGTCGGAGCGCGTGCCAGGGCTCAGTCGGCGCAATCCCGCCGCCTCGGCAAGGGTGGCACCGAGCATGTAGAGGTCGAAGCGCTGGTCGGCCTGCTCGCGTTCGAGTGGCCGGGGCGACTCCGGTGGCGCGTAGCCCTCTGTGGTCAGCCGGACGATACTCCCTTTCTCCACCGCGCCCTCATAATCAATGAGGACATAGCGCCAGGGCGGTCCGAGGACCAAGATGTTCTGCGGTTTGACGTCCGCGTGGATCCAGTACGTGGTCCTGTTCGCACGGTCCTGGCGACGAGTGGCGTGGAGCGCGGCGAGCGCGTTGCAGAGTTGGTCGGCTAGATCCAGCAGTTCGGCCTCGGTGAAGGGCCGTTTCTCGGCGGCTCTCTGCCTGAGGTGGTCGGCCAGCGTGGGTGCGGCGATCTCACCGTGCCCGATGAACTGCTGAACGATGAACAACTCATCGGGAGGATTGGCGACGCCCACGGCCAGCAGACTGGGGGACGGCTCAAGAAGTACCTCGACGATGGCGGGCGCCTGCTGGCTCAACTGCGTGGACTGCGTGGCCGCCCGGAGTCCCTGATACAGCTCGGCCACGTTTTCGTTCAGCTCGGTCTCGGCCCTCGCCGGCTCGGCCAGGGTCTGCTGATTCCACCACATTCCCTTGAGTACGGCCGCGTTGCCACCCCACATATCATCGACGCGGAGCACGTAGCCCTGGCCCTGTCCGGAGATCAGTCCACGCACCCGAAATCGGCCGTCACTGTAAGCCTGCGGGTAGTACGCGCATTTTCCAGGGTGGATGTCGCTGTCCAGCCGGGTGAAACCGCCCGTCATTCCGGAACCCCTCTAGGCACCGTGACGATCAAACGGACCGCACCCGGGCCTAGGTGGATCACGTCGTCCTCACTGACGAGGTACTCCGCTCGGTCGGCGAGGCGGTTGTCGCGCGGAAGCCCGTCGAGCCCGGGTTCGGGATTGAGGAAGGAGGCGTTGTTCGGGGAGAGGTGACGCACGATCGAATTGCCGTCATCGTCGAGGAACGCTTCCAGATGTTCCCGGCTGACCTGCACGGCTTCCTCTCTGGGCAGGCCAGCAGTGACGTCGTGGATGTGCGGGCGGCTGGACTGCCCTCGGCCGAGCACGAGCGCCTGCCTGCTCATGGTGACCTCGTGCTGGAAGAGCTGATGGTGCATGACCGCCAGCCTCGGCGGTCCCGTCTGTTCCGCCACGACCGCGTCGAGGTACTCCTCTTGAGCCGGATGCTGGCAGGCGACGCAGAAGAACCCGTCAGACTGCTCCCGTAGCAAGCCATGCTCCACGAGCCGACCCCCGTGGTCACACACTTCGGCCGGGGCCGTACACCTGAACACGCGGTCGCCCAGGTCGTCACGGATGCCTGCCTTGGCGCGCTTCTCCGCCTGAGCATAAGAGATCTCCCGTGCCGACGCCACCCGCAGGATTCGCGCCTGGATGAGGAGCGCGCCGTCGTTCCAGCTCGCCGAGAAGACCCGGTCACCGCACCCCTGCAGCCAGGGAAAGTCGTCGCGGGCGTAGTCGAACTTGTCGTTGCTCACGATCGCGGCGCTGTAGCGGTCGGCCAGGTCCAAGATCCGGTCGTCGGCATCTCCCGTTGCCGTCTCCAGCCAGCCATCCTCCTCTGCTCGCCGAGCGCGCGGCCTGTCGAGCATCCGGCGGTAGGCGGAGGCGTCGATCACGGCGCGGACCTCGCCGTGCGGTTGCCGTTCCAGCCAGGCGTCCCGTACCTCCTCCACCCGGCTGAACCGGAACCGTATTGGCCGCTGGTTACGGACACATGCGATGTTCGCCGCGTCGAGGACGACGGTTATCGCGCTCACCAAGCGTCTCCGTAGTCCGTCTTGGGCTGGTCACCGTCACCGGACCGGCCGTCCGGCGGGTCATCGGTCCATTCGTCTTCGGAGAAGACAGGGTTGAGGGAAGGAGGCCGCAACCGCTCGGAAGGGGGCAGCACCGGACGTTCCCGCAGCCCCATCACCGGAGAGGTGGCTCTCCGACTGGACGTAGCCCGCTGTTCGTTGCGGACGTCATTGGGCTCGAGCCCAGCCCCGAGCGCCTTGATGGCGTCAGAGTACTGGCCCGCGAGGCTGTATAGCCCGGCGGACGCGGCCTCGTCCTTGGCGGCACTGTAGATCTCCTGGTATCTCCCGTCGGGTGCGGTTCTGAGTCGCTCGGCGGTCTCGGCCTCCAAATCCACCGTCCGGATTTGGTCGAGCAACTCAGCGCTATACGGCGGCCGGGTTGCGCCCGCCGGCAGGGGACCGGGCAGGACGCTCACCTTCTGCTCCTGCCCGGAACAGGAAATTGCACCGCGCCGGGAGCGAAGTGTGGCGGACGCCCGCACCAGCGGCACCTCGGCGACTTTGCCGATCGCAGGCGCGCGGAGCTTCAGCGCGAAGAGCGGGCGCGAGAACTCGCCGGGCCCGATGGCGCCCACCTGGAGGGTGATCACACTCTCCCCTTCGTTCCCCTTGACGATCTGCGCGGGATAGGCCCTGCAGGCGGGACGGAGCTGGTACACACCGAGTACGGAGAAAAAGGGGCTCACCTCCAACCGCAGTTCACCGCCCGAGACGGCGACTTGCTGGCCGGTCTGCGCTAGCCTGCCCATCACCTCGATCATGACCTTGTCGGCCTCTTCGCGGGACGCGACGTGATCGCAAGGGCCGGTTCCGGAGAGCCGGAGCAGGAGGTCGACATTCGCCTCGGCGCCGAGGCCGATGGGATCGGTGTAGAGGTCTTTGGACATGGCCCGGCTCGCCAGCCCGGCCAGGTGGTCTGGAGACTGGTTGCCCGCCGTCGCATCGCCGTCGCTGAGGATGATCAGGCGCCGGGATATCGCCGTGGACCGCTCGAGGAGCTGGTAAGAATCCACCAGCGCGGCCTCGATGCTGGTCCCCGTGAAGTCCTCGGAAAGCTGTTCAGGAAGGAGTCGCGCCAGCTCGCGGGCCACGGTCCCTGCGGTACCCGCCGTGACGATCCGAGTGGTACCGGCGAACAAGAGGATGTGCACCTTGGTCGTGGCTTCCAGTAGACCCACGAGCCCGAGCGCGCCCTTGCGCGCCAAATCCCACCTGGTTGGCCCTCCGTCGCGACCTTTCTGCGCTGGCCAGGTCATCGAGGCGCTCGCGTCGAGGGCCAGGACGAACTCGCCGTCGGCCGCCCGATCCGGCGGCTGCGTCGGCGGCTTGACACCTACGGCGAAGTCGTCGCCGCCCACTACCTGCTTACGATCCACTGCCACGTCCAGCTCGTTCATCTGTGATCTTCCTCCGTGTCTGCCCGCACCGCGGCCTCCGGGCGGGCCCAGTCGGTCTCGATGACCAGAGCCGTCGCGTTATCCAGCCCGCCCAAGCGCTCCGCCCGTATCACCAGGTCCGCCGCGAGCCCCGGGCCGACCGGCCGCCCGGCCTGTATCCGCCCACCGGCGAGCTCGGTCAGGACGTTCCCGAACCACTGGCCCGGCTCCTCGCTTACCGCGGCCCCGTCGCTGACGAGCACGAGCAGATCACCGGGGGTCAGGCCGAACCGAAGGGTGAAAGGCCGGTGCGCGGCCCCGCCGAGATGGCGGGTGAGCGCGGATCTGCCCCTGGTGGCGTCGGGATCTACGCGGAGGTTCTCCGCGTACTCGGTGTGGACGGGGGTCAGGCGCCACGCCTGGTAGCGCTTGGGCCGTATCTGGTCGTCCGGCCGGAGCTGCCACGCGGCCGAGTCGCCGACCGAGGCGAGCTGCCCACGGCCGTCGTGGAGGAGATGCGCGAAGATCGCGGTAGCGCCTCCGTCGGAGGCCCGCGCGCACACCTCGCCGTCGGCGACTGCGATCGTCGCCGCAGGTTCCAGCTTTCCTGACTCCCAGGAGCTCCGGACCGCGGCCATCGCCGCGAGCACCGCCCTGCGTCCCGAGCCGTCGTGATCGCCGGTGATGCCGTCCATGAGCGCCAGGCATGTCTGCGCAGTTCCGGTGGACATCGACCAGGCCAGGTCCTCATTGTCCGCCACGCTGCCCGACGCTTTGCCGGAGCCGACCATAGTCTCGCGGAAACTCCGGAACTCCATCGGATTTCTGTCCGTCCTGGCCAGGACGCGGTGGAGTTCCAACAGGGCGTGTACGTCGCCCGGTTCGAGGGTTCTGCTCAGCAGCAGGTCGACCACAGCATCGAGCCCTGGTGCGATATCACCTGCCGTAGAGTCGACCAAGGCCATCGCGTCGATGGGGTTGGTCGGCCACCGTCCCACCGCCGCCCGGACGAGCGTGTCGGCGATCACTTGAAGGTCCTGAAGCCAGCCGGACCGCCGTAGGCGGACATCGAGGTCGTCCGGCTTGAGCACGGACCCCGTGAGGGAGTGGCGTGGCATGGGCAGGAGCTGCCAGCTTCCCGATCCCCACCGGACCGACTCACGAGTAAGGCAACCGAAGCCAACCTGGTGTACGGCGTCGGTGAGGATGTGCCAGAGCGCGGGCAATTCACGGACGATCCTGTCAGGTTCGATGCCGTCCGGCCCGCTCGATGCCATCGCCTCGGCCAGTTCTGGGGCGTACGGCTGCGGCCAGACCACCGTGATCTCCGGGACTAGGATCGGGACCGGCGTCGTACCCCAGTCCTCTACGCCTTCTGGCTCCTCCCTAAGGTCCTCGAAGGTGCCCCACGGACCGAATTCGAGGGCCTCGAAGTCCGCCTCGGCGTCGGCCGCCGCGGCGCGCGGCTCGTCGCCTTCACTTACTTCCGCATTGGCGGGAACGTGTAGCGGGATCTCATCATCCTCAGGCGCAGAGCTCTTCTCGGACACCGGATCTTCCGGGATGCGCTCGCTTTCGTCGGGGAGGTCGCCGTCCGGAGATCGGGGCGACGTATTGGGAGTGATCTCGTTCGGAAGTCGGGAGACCGTGTCGCTGGCCGTCGGGCTGGCCGTGTCGATCGGCTCGACCATTGCGCTCGCCTCCTCGGCGGAAGTCGTGAATCGGCTCCACAGCCGCGTCAAGGTCTGGGAAAGGTTCATGTACCGACTTCCCGGAAGATCAGAGCGAGGACCAGAAACACCACGACGAACAGGAGCGCGCCATTCAGCAAGCGAGCCCCGGCGTAGGAATCGCGGAGTCGCTGGACTTCGTTATTGATCTTCTTGACTCGTCTCTCGGCTTCGTCGCTCACCTTGTCGATATCGGCTTTCGTCTGAGTGACCTGCGCCCTCAGCTGTGTGAGCTGTTGCTCAGCTGCGGCTGTCCGCTCCTTCGCCTGCCGTTCTGCGATCTGGACACGCTCGTCTGCCGCGACCATCTGCTCCCTGGCCTGTCGCTCCGCGATCAGGACACGCTCCTGGACGGCTGTCTCCGCCGCCTTGATCCGGTCCGCGAGCATGGTCTGCAGATCGGGTCCCTGGCCGATCGGGAACGACCCCGCCCGGTCTGGTCGCGACGGCGTACCGAAGAGGGTTGGCCGGTAGAGCAGCGCTGGGTCGTCGCCCACGTCCTTCTTGGGGTCACACCACACGACCGGCACGACCCGAACGCGCAGCTGGGCGGAGGCGACGACTTCCACTCTCCGCCAGCCGGTCACCTGTTCTTTGGATCCCGCTTCGACCAGGAGCCGCTGTCCGGAACCGAGGCGAGCTGTACCGTGGTCGAACCGGGCCCAAACCACGTCGCCATCTCGCAACAGTGACGCAGAGGCCTCGGGAGGCGGCTGATAAATGTCGTCCGCAGTTGATGAGCTGGTGTCGCCAGGACGGTCCTGTGTGTTCTGCCGACCATCCAGGCTGCCCCAGCTGGAAGTCTTGGTCGGCCCAGCGGAGGTCCCTTGTCCCGGTGTTCCGGCGGATGTCCCGGTATTATCCGCTAAACCTTCCAGGGATCCCCATGTCGAGTTTTGCGGAGTATGGGCCGATTCGTCCGGTGGATCAAGTGTGCCCCACCCAGACATAGCACTCCATAGACCGTAGTGTTGGGATTTGCGCTCTCTTCTACGACTTGGGATGGTACCTAGATAAGGAGCTTTGGTGGGCCGCTTTAGGAGAAACGTTCATGCGTGATCACATTGTGCGGGATGTCTCCTTCGCCGACTTCCTCGTTGATTTATCGAATGTGATTCGGAGTCATGATTCTCGCCACCGAGCGGTCAGCGGCCTGATCCGTTTCGAGCGGCTTCTCGACGCGCTGGTCATCCGCGAGAATGATCCTGACGTACGTACGTATCTCGTCGTGGACCGGAGCCTGTTCGCTCCCGCCCTGCTGCCGGAGTCCGAGCGGCGTGTCCTGTCCGGTCTGCGGCGTGACGGGCTGCTGGAGGTCCTGGATGACGCGGACGAACGTCTTCTCGAACTAGCCCAGGCCACCGGCCTGCAGGTGATCTCCAGCGACCGCTTCCGTGGTCACCGTGTCGAACACCCCTGGCTACAGGGCAACACCCACCAGTTCCTGGAACCGCACGTGGAGAACGACGGCCGCATGGTCGTCCGGCCTGTCGACCTCGGCGTCGCGTCGAGTTGGGACATCTCACGCCACGCCGAGAAAGACCAACTGAAGAAGCAAGGCCTGCTGGCTGGCCCGCGACGCACTCCCAGGTATGACATCCTGGACCGCAGGTGGAGCTGTCCGGATTCCCGATGCACCCTCTATGACACGACACGAGGGACCCATGTCCTGCTTCCCCGTGTCCGGAAGGGGGTGCCGACGTGCGAGGTGCACGGTCTCGGACTTGCCGACGACGGGCCGCGCGCTCCCGTCGTCCAGCTGAAACTCATCGTCGACGGGGAGTGTGTGGAGCGCTTCACCTGTTCCGGCGACGGCGAGACACCCGTCGGACGCGCCCCCACCGAGGGGATTTCTATCGACCCGTGGCTCACCTCGACGGAAAGATCCCTGGTGAGCCGTCATCACTTCACCCTCATTCTGAGAAACGGCGGCCTCTGGGTCCGCGATCACAGCACTAACGGCACCAGGATCTCCACGAGAGGCAGGAACGGTGTGATGAGCGAACCGATCAAGCTATTTCCGGAACAGGAACATGCGGTCGGACCGTCCGACAAGATCTGGTTTACGGCACGTGTCACACTTTCCCGCAGCGGTCGTAAGTTCCCATCGGAGATCGCCCAGGATTATTCACATATCGCCAGTAATGCTGCCGCGAGTCGCACGTCACGCTCT
>NZ_BLAF01000079.1 GCF_009687885.1 Acrocarpospora pleiomorpha | reverse complement strand
AAATCGCTCACGACGTGGCCGCTGTCAGGCTCCTATCCGGGCAGCGGGCCACGCTCTGGGCACGGATCGCCACCGGTCGAGCACCTCGTCTCCGCGAGCGCCCAGCAGGATGGTCAGTCGCGGATCTCCGGAAGGGCTCGGCGCGCTGTGCGGTACTCCTCGATCAGGTTGCGCACGATTTCGCAGACAGGCAGGACCGAGTCGATCAGGCCCGCGGACTGGCCGGCCTCCAGTTTCCCGTCGGCGGTGTCCCCATCGAGAGCCGCGGCTCTCAGCGTCGCCTTGCTGAATTCGACCCGCCGTTGCTCCAGGTCCGCGCCGGTGTTCTCGAGCTCTGTCATGCGGTCGGTGAAGGGGTTGGCGAGGGCGCGGATCATGCCGAGGTCGCGGCCCACCGTACGGCTGTCGGCGATCCCCGCCCGGAGCACAGCCTCCTTGTAGGAGCTGTGTACAGCGGCCTCGTGACTGGCCAGGAAACGGGTGCCGAACTGGGTCGCGCCCGCGCCGAGCGCGAGCGCTGCGGCGAGGCCGGCGCCGTCCGCGAAACCGCCGGAGGCGATGACCGGCGTGCCACGTACGGCCCTCACGACGGCCCGGGTGATGATCAGGGTGGACACCAGGCTCGCGGGCGGGTGCCCACCGGCCTCGCCGCCCACGACGACCAGGCCGTCCACGCCCGCGTCGACGGCTTTGGCCGCGTGTTCGGTGCCCGCGACGACGTGCAGGCAGGTCGTGCCCACGTCATGGAACCTGTCCAGGTAGCGGCGCGGGCCACCCTGCGAGGCGATCAGAATGGGTACGCGTTTCGCCGCCAGCAAGTCCATGACCTCGTCCGCGCCCTTGCGGTACAGCGGGAGGTTCACGGCGAAGGGCTTGTCGGTCCCGGCCCGTACCTCGTCGATGGTGCGTTCCAGATCGTGCAGCCGCATCGGCCCCGCGGCGATGACGCCCAGCCCGCCCGCTCGAGAGACCGCGAGCGGCAGCGCCGCGTCCGACGAGGCCCAGGACATGCCCGCCTGCACGATGGGGAGTGCGACACCGAGCAATCGGGTCACCGAAGTCTCGATCCTCATCGAAGGGTCTCCCCGGCCAGTAGCCTTTCGGCATGCTCAGCCAGGCTGCGCTTGCGGACCTTCGAGCTCGCGGTCATGCCGATGCTCTCGAATCCGTCGACGATGCGCAGGTATCTCGGGACCTTGAACCCGGCCAGCCGGCTGCCCACCCAGCTCAGAATCTCCTCAGCCTCGGCTTGGGCGCCCTCGGCGACCACCACGAACGCGAAGGGCACCTCCAGCAGCCGGGCATCGGGAACCCCGACGACAGCGGCCTGCCGGACCTGGGGATGCCGGTGCAGGACGTCCTCGACCTCGGTGGGGGAGACGTTCTCGCCGCCGACGCGGATCACCTCCTTCGCGCGGCCCAGGAACTCGAGCCTGCGGTCGGTTCCGAGCTTGCCGAGGTCGCCCGTGGACAGCCATCCGTCCGGGCTGAGTGTCGCCGTCGTCTCCTCGGGCATGCCGAAGTAGCCGCGCATGACATTCCAGCCGCGTACGAGGATCTCGCCGACCTCACCTGGCCCCAGGTTCCGGCCCGTTTCGACGTCCCGGATCCGGACGGTGACGCCTGGCTGGGGCAGCATCCGGCCGGAGACCCGGATCTGCTGCTCTTCCCACCACGCCGACTGGGCGACGTTCGGCGATGCCTCGGAAAGTCCGTACGCCACAACCGCCTCGGCCGCCCCGAACTCGTCGATCACTCGGCGGACGATGGCGGGGGAGGCCGCCAGCCACGCCCCGCGCAACGCCAGTTTCCTGCGGGTGGCGTCGGGGTGGCCGAGGAGCATCAGGGCGATGGTGTCATTGCCCGAGAAGTGCGTGCACCGCTCGGCCTCCATCAGCCGCAGCGCCTCCCCGGCCTCGAAGCGCTCCATGGTCACCAGCGTGACCAGATGTTGCAGGCTGGACAGGATCGACAAGGCGCTGCCCGCCACATGGAAGAACGGCCGGGCACTGTGGAACCGGTCGCCCGCCCGCAGACCCAGCCGCAGGCCGGAGAAGAAGGCGTCGGCGCACATGCTCCGGTGAGTGAGCAACACCCCCTTGGGGTAGGCGGTCGTACCCGAGGTGTACTGGATCAGCAGCACGTCGTCCGGCTCACACACCGGTTCGGCGGGCTCCGCCGAGTGGGCGAGGAAGTCCGGCCAGGAGCGCCCTGCGGCGGGGACGTCGTCGCCGATGATCACCACCTCGCGCAGATCAGGCAGGCCGGGGTCGGGCAGCGCCGAGTCGACCGCCGGGCAGATGTTCCTGAGCATCGCGATGAAGTCCGCTTTCAGGAAGCGGTCCGCGACGAAGAGCATCGTGGCACGTGACTGCCGCAGCGCATAGGCGAACTCCTCGGTCAGGAACCGGGTGTTGACGGGCACGGTCACCGCGCCGAGCGAGCCGATGGCCAGGAACAGCGCGACCCATCGAGGGCCGTTGCCGAGGCAGATCGCGATGTGGTCACCGCGTCGTACACCCGCCGCGGCGAGCGCCGCGCGGATGCGGTCCACCTCGGCGGCGAGTGCCGCGTACGTGCACCGGCCGGAAGGGCTGACGACGGCCTCGAGGTCGGGACCGATGGCGACGGCGCGGCGCAGCACGGCGTCGGTCGTCACCGGGCAGGCGTCCGCCGGATCGAAGTTCTCCTCCACGTACGTCACTCCTTCTGCTGCTCGTCGTCCGCCGGGTCGGCGAAGCGGCGTACCCCCGCACGCCATGACCCGTCCGAGAGATTCCGTTCGATGGCGGCCATCTCGATCCGGATGCCTCGATCGAGATCGGTCTCCCCGCCCAGCTCGATGGCCTGTTTGGTGAGCTCGATCGCCAATGCGGGCGCCGTGGCGATCGCACTGGCGATGCGTGCTTCCTCCGCGCCCAGTTCGGCCCGCTCGACCAGCCGGGTGACCAGGCCGAGGCGGTGGGCTTCACCGGCGGTCATGACGCGGTTGGTGTACAGCAGCTCCTTGGCGTGCCGCTTGCCGATCACGCGTTGCAGCCGCTGGGTGGCGCCGACAGTGCCCCAGCGCGGCTCCGGCCACCGGAACGTGGTCGCCGTCGACGCCACGACGAAGTCACAGCTCATCGCTATCTCGCCGCCCGCTCCGACGACCGGGCCGTCGATCACGGCGATGACCGGTTTGGCGCATCGCTCAATGGCCTCATAGGCGGCGAAGGATGCCTGGCGGCGTTGGCGCACCCACGCCTCGTCCTTGCCGACGCGCTCCTTGAGGTCCGCGCCCGCACAGAAGGCGGGTCCGTTGGCGCTGAGGAACACCGCTCGCACCCCGGGATCGGAGTCGAGCCTCTCGAACGTTTGGCGCAGCTCCAGGCACATCGCCAGGTTGACGCCGTTGCGGGCGTGCGGACGGTTGAGGACGATACGGACGATCTCATCCCGGGCTTCGATGATCACGGTTGGTTCGGGGGCCGTCATCGCAGTGCCCCGGCTTCGTCGAGTGCGGCGAGGTCGGCCTCGGTGAGCCCGAGCTTCTCGATGAGCACGGTCGCTGTGTCCGCACCCAGCAGCGGAGGGGTGCCGATCGGGGCGGCGGAGAATCCCCGGCCGTCCGGGTCATCGAGACGCAACGGCGTGCGCAGCGCGGGGAACCGGCCCTCGATCGGGTGGTCGAAGTGACCCACGACACCCCGCGCGACCGTGTGCTCGTCGGCGAGCGCTTCGCGCACGGTGTGGACCTCACCGGCGGGGATCCCGGCCGTTCGCAGGGCCGCGGCGAGTTCGGCCCGGTCGCTCTTGGCGAAGGCGGTGCGCAACACCTCGCTCACCCTGTCGCGCTGGACGACCCTTCCCGCATTGGTCGCGAGGGCGTCATCGCTCGCCAGCTCCTGGAGACCGAGCGCGGAGCAGAGTACCGGCCAGTGCTGATCGCTACAGCTGATCTGCAGCCAGGTTCCGTCGGCGCACTGGTACGCCTCCGACGGCACGCGGCCCAGATGCGCGGTGCCGGTCCGGGTGACGTCCTCGTCCAGGGCGAACAGCCGCGCCGCCGCCAGGGCGAGCAGGGTGATCTGCACGTCCATCATCGCGAGGTCCACTTGGCCGCCCTTGCCGGTCGTGCTGCGGCGCAGCAGCCCGGCGAGGACGGCGATGGCGATCCAGAGCGCCGTGGTCATGTCCGCCACGGGGACTCCCGCCTTGGCCGGGGGCCCGTCCGGATGGCCGGTGATCGAGGTGATGCCGGACAGTGCCTGGAAGATGGTGTCGTAGCCTCTGAGGTGCGCGTTCGGCCCGGTCTGCCCGAAGCCCGTACAGGACACGTAGACCAGGCCGGGGTTCTCGGCGGCCAGCCCGCGGTAGCCAAGGCCGAGACGGTCCATGGTGCCGGGCAGGAAGTTCTCGACCAGCACATCGGCCTTGGCCACCAGCCTCCTGGCGGTCTCCCGGCCATGCTCGGTCTGGAGATTCAACGTGACCGAGCGCTTGCCCCGATTGAACGCGAAGAAGTACGCGCTCTCCCCGTTCGGCAGCAAAGGCTGCATGCCGCGCGACTCGTCGCCCGCGCCCGGACGTTCGATCTTGATGACCTCGGCGCCGAGCTCGGCGAGGATCTGGGTGGCCATAGGCCCGGCGAGCACTCTCGAGAAGTCGACGACGGTGATGCCGACGAGGAGGTTCACCCCACCTCCCGGAATCCACGCATGATCGCGTTGACGTCGCGGCCGGCCTGCATCGCCTGGTCGAAGGGCAGGTCGGCGACCCGGTAGAAAAGGCTCTTGGCCGCCGTCATGGCCCGGGTGTTCGTCTTCGCCCATCCGGTGGCGATGTCGATGCCCACCTTGAGTGCTTCACCAGGGGCAGTCACCCGGTTGGCGACGCCCAGCGCGACCAGTTCGCCGGCGTCGAGCATCCGGCCGGTGCTCAGCAGTTCGAAGGCGAGCTTTCGCCCGAACTGCCGCTGTAGACCCGTCATCACCAGGGCGGGCACGATGGAATGTCTGAGCTCGGGATAGCCGAGGACGGCATCGTCGGCGACGACCATCATGTCGCACCCGGTCGCCAGGCCGGCGCCGCCGCCGACGGCCGCGCCGCGGACGACCGAGACGATCGGCTTGGACATGCTCTGCGGCATGGTTTGCACGCGCGCGGTCAGCTCCGCTCTGCGAAGGACCGCTTCCTGGTTGTGGGGGGTGAGCTCGGAGAACTCGGCGAGGTCGGCGCCTGCGCAGAACGCCCGGCCCGCTCCGGTGAGCACGACTGCGCGGACGCCGTCGTCGGCCTCAGCCGCCTGCAAGCCGTCGAGCACGGCTCGGGTGAGCGGAGTGTTGAGCGCGTTGAGCTTGTCCGGCCGGTTCATCCGCAGCACGCGGACCGCCCCGTGATCCTCCGTGAGCAGCACGTTCTGGTCGGTCACTGACCTTCCCCCTTTGTCACGTTCAATCCCCAGCCGGCTCGGGCGACCATGCTGTGCAGCGGCCGGCCGAGAGCCTCCTCACACCTGCGTGAGGCCGCGGTGACCAGGTCGATGTCGAGGCCGGTGGCCACGCCCATCGACTCGAATGCGTTCACCAGGTCCTCAGTGGCCACGTTGCCGGTCATCCCCTGGCCGTACGTGATCTGCTTGGGATGCCCGCCGACGCCGCCGAGCGCGCTGTCGAAGTGCCGGCAGCCGGCGTCCAGCGCTGCCACGCAGTTCGCCAGCGCCGTGCCTCGGGTGTTGTGGAAGTGAGCCACGGCGGGCACCTCGGGATAGTCCTTCAGGACTCGGCCGAAGAGCTCGGCCACGGTTCGCGGGGTCGCCAGACCCGTCGTGTCCCCGATCGTCACCAGGTCGACGCCGAGCTCGGCGAACCGCTCGAAGTCGGCGACGACGCCGTCCGAAGCGACGGGCCCTTCGAAGGGGCAGCCGAACGCGACGGAGATGACGCCGACCAGGGTGAATCGCCGGTCGGCCAGCCGTGCCATCTCGGCCACCCGCTCCCACTGCCCGGCCCTGGTGGTCCGGAGGTTGCGCTGGGTGTGTGACTCGGTGGCGGAGACGAGAAAGCTCAGCTCGTCGGCTCCGAACCCGGCCTCGGCGTCCGCGAGCGCGCGTCGCACCGCGGTCGGGTTGGGGCAGGTCGCCTTGTACGCGACTCCGGTTCGCCGAGGCAGGCCGGCCAGGACCTGGCCGGCGTCGCGAAAGGCGGGCACATGGTCGGGATGGCTGTAGCTGGTCGCTTCTATCCGCTGGAAGCCGGCATCCGCGATCGCGTCGATAACCGCGATCTTGGTGTCCGTTGGCAGGAATGTCTCCTCGTGCTGCAGCCCGTCGCGGGCGAAGCACTCGCAGATCGTCACTTGGTCGACCACCTCTGGGGAACCTCCTGTCGCGCCTGATGCGGCCAGCTTCGCAGAGCACTGTTGATAAGGTCAACAGAAGGCTATGTGTTGTCCAGCACAACAGGAAGCCGAGCTCAGGCGCTCTCGGAGCGTTCGAGTGCGCGAGCGAGGGTGGCAAGCTTCTCGAGCGCGGCGTCCAGGGCGACGCGTTCCTCGGGGGTCAGGCAGACCAGGAACGCGTCGTTGCGCTCGTTCGCCGCGGTGATCAAGCCCTCGTAAAGGGTCTTGCCGCGCCGGGTCAGCGACAGCTGCGTCGTCCGCCTCGGCCCCTGCTCCCTGAGTACGAAGCCGCGCTCGGTGAGCCCGCTGATCACGCGGCTCATCTGCGCCTTGTCGAGCGCGGCGAGCCGGGCGAGCCGGTTGAGCGTCTGCGGGGCCGATTCGCCGAGCAGTGCGATCGCACGCCATTCCCCGAGGCTGACATCGAACTGCCGGCGGTAGCGGACCGTGGCACTCCTGGACAGCGCGTTGGCGACCCGGCTCAGCTGGTACGACAGCAGGCCGCTGATGGGGACGAGGTTCGTCGCCTCTGTCCGGGGATGGGTGTCACGGATCGCGGCGGGCGTTGATGTGTCCATCCGTCCACTGTAGTGACAACGCGCACGAGCACGGTGCGGCTTCGAGTAGCAGTTGATGTCAGCAACAGGTGGGCTCGCCGGATTGTTTCCGGAGAGTGAGCGCACTATGGCAGGAAGGGCGACGATCCGTATCCGGAGATCTCGGACGTGAAACGACGCTTCACTGCTGTTGACTTTATCAATACCGGCAAAGAGACTGGCCCCACCCGCCACGGTCATCCGTTCAGGAAGGTTTTGGACATGCCGGCTTCGCCGCCAGTCTCGGTCGCACCCGAATCGCTGCTCCTCAACGGCAGGTGGCAGAGGGGATCCGCGAGTTTCGATGTCACCGATCCTGCGACTCTGCAGGTCATCGGCCAAGCTGCCGACGGTGGGCGGGAAGACGCCCTGGCCGCATTGGCCGCCGCCGAAGCCGCCGCCGACGGCTGGCGAGCTGTCAGCGCAGAGGACCGCGCGGGGATGCTCCGGGACGCGGCGGCCGAGATCCGCGCGCACGCCGACCGGCTGGCCGTCCTGCTGACCAGTGAGAACGGCAAGCCACTGGCCGAGGCGCGCGCTGAGGTCATGGGCAGTGCGAGGATGCTGGACTGGGCGGCCGAGGAGGGACGGCGCGCTCACGGACGGGTGACACAGCCTGCCGGAGCAGGACCGGGGCTGGTGCTCAAGGTGCCCGTCGGGCCCGCGTTGGCGATCACGCCGTGGAACTTCCCCGCCAGCATGCTGATCCGGAAGGTCGGGCTCGCGCTCGCCGCAGGCTGCCCGCTCATCGTCAAGCCCGCCGAGCAGACCCCGTTGATCGGTGCGGAGCTCATCCGGATCGTCCACGCGGCAGGGCTGCCCGCGGGTGTGCTGCAGTGCGTCACCACCACCAGGCCGGCGGAGGTGGCCGGTGCCCTGCTGGCCGACCCAAGGCTGCGGAAGGTCAGTTTCACCGGCTCCACCGAGGTCGGCCTGCACCTGATCCGCTCCACCGGAGACCGGCTCCGGCGGGTGTCGCTGGAGATGGGCGGTCACGCGCCCGCCATCGTGTACGACGACGCGGACCTCGAGTCGGCCGCGGCTGCCGTGGTCGCGACCAAGTTCGCCGGCGCGGGGCAGAGCTGCATCTCCATCAACCGGCTGTACGTGCACCGCAGCGTTCACGACGAGTTCGTCGGTCTCGTGCTCGACAAGGTCGCGCAGCTGCGGATCGGGCACGGCGCGGCCGAGGGGACCACGATCGGCCCGCTGATCGACTTCGACGCCATCGACAAGGTCGAGCGGCACGTCGGTGACGCCGTCGATCGTGGGGCGGTGGTCGCCGCCGGCGGTCGCCGGTGGGCGCCGGACGACCCCGCACTCAAGGGCGCCTTCTTCGAGCCGACAGTCCTGACCGGTGCCGAGGACACCATGCTGATCAGCTCGGAGGAAACCTTCGGCCCGGTGTTGCCGGTGTATGCCTTCGACGGCGAGGACGAGGTCATCCAGCGGGCCAACAGAACCGATTACGGCCTGGCCGCCTACGTGTACTCGCAAGCACTCGCGCGTGTCTGGCGCAACGTGGACCGGCTGAATTTCGGCGTGGTCGGCGTGAACGACCCGTTCCCGGTACGCCCCGAGCTGCCATTCGGCGGCATGAAGAACAGCGGACAGGAACGAGAGGGCGGCAGCGAAGGCATTGACGCCTACCTCGACATCAAATCGGTCTCGGTGCGGTTGTAGGAGGACCAGAACTCATGACGAACCAGTCCACTTGTGCGCACGAGCTCGCTCAGGCGGATGTGCGCTCGGTGATCCACCCGCACACCGTCATCGGCGCGCCCACGGAGCCGCTCATCTTCGACCGGGGCGACGGCGCCATGCTGTGGGATGTCACCGGCCGGAGCTACATCGACGGCACTTGCGGTCTGTGGCAATGTCCGGTGGGGCACGGCCGCATGGAGCTGGCCGCCGTCGCCGCGGGCCAGATCGCGAAGCTGGAGTTCTACTCATCGTTCGGTGACTACTCGAACGAACCTTCCATCAGGCTCGCCGAGCGACTGCTGCGACTCGCCCCGGGTGGCATCGAGCGGGTGTTCTTCACCAACGGCGGATCGGAGGGAAACGAAACCGCCATCAAGCTCGCCCGCTTGGCCCACCACCACGCCGGGCACCCGGAACGGACCGTCATTCTCGCCCGCACCGGCGGATATCACGGGATGGGCGCCGGATCGCTGTCGGCCACCGGCATCGACCGCCTGCGAGCCGGATACGGCCCGCTGATGCCCGGCGTCGAATTCCTCGGCAAACCGCACGAACTCGAGCACGGCGCGAACGCGACGGACCTGCTGGTCGACGAGCTGGAGAAAAGGATCGCGGCGATCGGCGCCGACAAGATCGCGGCGTTCGTCGGCGAGCCCGCGCTCGGTGTCGGCGGCATGGTGCCGCCGCCGGCCGACTACTGGCCGCGCGTTCAGGAAGTACTGCGCCGCAACGACATCCTGCTCGTCGTCGACGAGACGGTCACGGCGTTCGGCCGGACCGGTCACTGGTTCGCCAGCGAGCACTACCGCATCGAGCCGGACATGATCGTCACCGCGAAGGGCATCACCAGCGGCTACATCCCCATGGGCGCGGTCCTGATCGGACGGCGGGTGCTCGACCTCGCCGATGGCGTGCAGTTCCTGCACGGATTCACCTACAACGGCCACCCGGTGGGCGCCGCCGTGGCGCTGGCGAACATCGACATCCTTGAACGAGAAGGACTGCTGGACCGGGCCACGAAAGTGGGAGAGCGGCTGCTGCGGGCACTCAGGCCGCTCGAAGAGCTGAGTCACGTCCGCGAAGTCCGCGGCGTAGGGCTGATGCTGGGTGTCGAGCTGGATCGCGACGCCTCGGCCGTCCAGAGCGGGGCCCGGACCGACGGCGTCATCGTACGGGCGGCCGGAACCACCATCGTGCTGTCGCCGCCGCTGGTCATCACCGAGGAGCAGGTGGACGAGCTGGCGAGGGTGCTGATCAAGCACATCAGGGCCGTGGGGGAGACCTCCCCATGACCATCGCGACGCTGCCCGCGGAGCCGGGCGAACTCCCGCCCCCGGCGGCACGCGGCCGGCGAGTCGCGGGCTGGTTGCTCCTGCCCGGGACGGCGATCCTGCTCGTGTTCTTCTTTTACCCCCTGGCCTTCATCGTGTGGCGGAGCGTCAGTGAACCCGAGTTCGGCTTCAGTCACTATCTCGCGCTCCTTGACGACGGGGTGTCCGTCGTCGTCCTGCTCCGGACGTTGTGGACCGCCCTACTGGTCGGCCTGTGCACCCTGGTCATCGCCTATCCCTACGCATACGCGATGACCAGGGTGGGACCGAAGGCCCGCGGGATTCTGCTGCTGCTGGTGCTGTTGCCCTTCTGGACCAGCGTCATGGCCCGCAACTTCGCCTGGTACCTGCTGGAGCAGCGGGGCGGAGTGATCGACAGGGCCTTCGCGGCGCTGGGCGTCAACGACGTGGTCCTGCTGGGGACGGTCGTGGGGGTCACGGTGGCGATGGTGCAGGTGATGCTGCCGTTCATGGTGCTTCCGCTCTACAGTGCCATGAGCACGATCGACGGGAAGCTGCTGGACGCCGCGACCAGTCTCGGTGCCCCCCGGCACCGGGCGTTCCGCACCGTCTATCTCCCGCTGTCGCTGCCCGGCGTGATCTCCGGGTTCTCGCTGGTGTTCATCCTGACTCTGGGCTTCTACATCACGCCCGCACTGCTGGGCTCCCCGCAGGAAGCCCTGATCTCCCAGGTGATCGAGACCCGGGTGAGCGACCTCACCGACTTCGCCGGCGGCGGCGCCCTCGGCGGCGTCCTGCTCGTGGTCACGTTGCTCGTGCTCTTCGCGGTCTCCCGCATCGCCCGGCCGGTGGCGAGCCTGAGCAGGGCGGTGGATCATGCCTAGCCCGGGTGGCCGCGAGCGGCGGCTCGGATGGAGCCTGCGCATCTGGGTGGCCTGTGTCGCCCTGCTGCTGCTCGGCCCCACGCTGGTAGTCATCCCCATGAGCTTCAGCGCCGGGGAGACGTTCCAGTTTCCGCCGCGGGAGTGGTCTCTGCGCTGGTACGTCAGCTTCTTCTCCTCGCCTGAATGGGTCGGCTCGCTGTTGACGTCGATCGAGGTCGGCCTGCTCGTCGCGGCGCTTTCCACGGTCCTTGGCGTCGCGGCCGCGTTCGGGCTCGACCGGACCGTGTGGCGCGGTCTCGGCGCGGTACGTTCGGCGATGATGGCACCGATGATCGTGCCCGGCATCGTGACGGCGGTCGCGATCTATGGCATCTTCCTCCAGTGGCAGCTCAATGGCACGCTGGGTGGTTTCGTCCTCGCTCACACCGTTCTGGCCGTGCCCTTCGTCGTCACCTCCGTCGGCACGAGCCTCGCCGGATACGACCGAACGGTTGAGACCGCGTCGGCCAGCCTGGGCGCGAACCGGGTGACCACCTTCGTCCGGGTGACCCTGCCGCTGGTGCTACCCGGGGTGGGGTCCGGCTTCGTCTTCGCCTTCGTCACCTCCCTCGACGAGGTGGTCATCGCGCTCTTCCTGCAGACGCCGGACATCCGGACGCTGCCGGTGCAGATGTACGACTCCATCACCCTCGAGATCGATCCCACGATCGGCGCCGCCGCGAGCCTCATCGTCGTCGCCACCACGCTCGTCCTGCTCATCCCCCTGCTTGTCCGCCGACAGCCTTCTGCGCCCCGGAGCACGTCATGATCCAGCCGAGCGATGGCCACGGGATCACCATCAGCGGCGTCAGCAAGGTGTACGCCGGCCCGGCCCGGCCCGCCGTCGACGATGTGTCACTGACGATCGCCCCGGGCGAGTTCATGACCTTCCTCGGCCCGTCGGGATCGGGCAAGACCACGCTGCTGTCAATGATCGCGGGCTTCACCACGCTCTCCGCAGGCTCGATCCGGATCGACGGACAGGACGTGTCGCGAGTCAAGCCGCACCGGCGCAACCTGGGCGTGGTGTTCCAGCAGTACGCCTTGTTCCCGCACATGAGCGTCTACCGCAACATCGCCTATCCCCTGCAGCAGCGGAAACTTCCCAAGGCCGAGGTCGCCGCCAGGGTCGCCGAGGTCATCGAACTCGTCCACCTCGAAGCGTTCGCCGACCGGTTGCCGGCGCAGCTGTCCGGCGGGCAGCAGCAGCGGGTGGCGCTCGCCCGCGCCGTCGTCTACCAGCCGCGGGCCCTGCTCATGGACGAGCCGCTCGGCGCGCTGGACAAGAAGCTGCGCGACCAGTTGCAGGGCGAGATCGCCCGCATGCACAGGGAACTGGGTATGACCTTCATCTTTGTCACTCACGACCAGCACGAGGCTCTCACCCTGTCCGACCGGATTGCGGTGTTCAACGAGGGCAGCATCGAGCAGGTCGGCACCCCGACCGAGCTCTACGAGCAGCCGCGGACGCTGTTCGTCGCTCAGTTCCTCGGCGAGTCCAACACCTTCACCGGCCTCGACCGTGACGGCGGCGCGGTCGTGGTCCGGCCGGAGCGCGTAGTGCTGCACGCGGGCGGTGACACCGTCCCAGCAGGGCACCAGCGAATCGAGGCGACCGTGGTCGAGGTCGTCTACGCGGGAAACCATCATCGAGTGGGCCTGCGGTTCCCGGACGGCGTCCAGGGATCGGCGATGGTGCTGGCCGGTTCCGCGGCCCCGGGCGCCGTCGGGGACTCCGTCGTCGTCAGCTGGGATCCGCGCCACCAGGCCGTCGTCGCGGACCGACCACTCCCGGCCGGCCACGAATCTCCCACCGAGGCAGTGGTCCGGGCCGCAGCTGACGCCTGACCTTCCAGGCACACCTCCTCACCCCCCTTTACGAACCTTCAAGCACAACGGGAGAACCCGCCATGCGTCAAAAGAGGCTCCACCTGACGGCGGCCATCGGAATGGTCGCGACTTTGCTCACAGCATGCGGCGCCGGGGGAGCCGGGAGCGGCGGCGAACGCACGTTGACCTTCGTCTCCTACGGGAAGGGGGCTTACCAGAACGGCCAGGAGCAGGGATGGCTGCGCCCGTTCGAGACCTCCGCCAAGGCCAAGGTCAGGCTGGACGGCCCATCGGACAACGCCAAGCTGAAAACGATGGTCGAAGCCGGCAATGTCACCTGGGACGTCGTGGACACCGACGCGTTCCTGCCGAGAGATTCCTGCGGCACGCTCCTGGAGAAGATCGACGCCGGAGACCTCAAGAACAGCTTTCCACCGGGAACGCTGTCCGACTGCGGAGTGCCGGCCGCCTTCTTCGGGCTGCTGTTCATGTACAACGAGCGAACCTACGGCGACAAGCCGCCCACCAAGCTCGCCGACTTCTTCGACCGCAAGACCTTCCCGGGAAAGCGGGTGATCTTCAGCAAGGACCCGACGATCGGCGTCCTGGAGGCCGCGGTGCTGGCCGAAGGCGTGCCGGCGGACAGCCTGTATCCGCTGGACGTCGATCGCGCGCTGGGCGTCTATGACCGCATCCGGTCCGACACGACCTTCGCGCAGACCTACGGCCAGCAGCAGCAGATCATGGTCGACAACCAGGCCGACCTGGCGCTCGTCGTCAGCGCCCGCGCGTACTCAGTGCTCCAAGCCGGTGGCACGCAGTGGAAGCCGGTGTGGGACAAGGTCCCGATGAGCTGGGACACGCTGGTGATCCCGAAGGGCAGCCCCAACAAGGCGCTGGCCGAGGAACTGATCCGGTTTGCGTCGCAACCGGAGCAGGCGGCGGCCTTCGCACAGGTCTCCGGCGCAGGCGCGGCCAACACCACGGCCAAACCCCTGCTCAACGACCTGCAGGCACAGGTCAACGCGATGGACCCGGCACACGCCGAGAAACTGCTGTACACCGACGCCGACTGGTGGACGCAGCACCGCGCCGAGGTTGTCGAGCGGTGGTCGAAGTGGCAGATCAGCTGAGGAGATGGGCGACGCGGAGGGCCGTACAACAGAGACAGGAGCAAGGCACATGTCAGAACCCGATCGGATGAATGCCACCCACAGACGCGCCCTGCTCAAGGGCGCACTGCTGGCGACGGCCGCGGCCGTACCGGCCACCATGGCGCTGGGGACGCCCGCGGCCGGGGCCGCCACCGGCCGTGACGACGATCCGCTGACGCCGGAGCCGATCCCGGAGCAGGTCGCGGCGACCGAGGGCTTCGTGGAGGTCCCCGGCGGGCGACTCTGGTACTGGGACACCGGCGGTAAGGGCGCCGCGGTCATTCTGTTACACGCGGGCACCGGGAGCGCGCTGTCCTGGCCGTACCAGCAGCCCGCACTGGCCAAGAACGGTTTCCGGGCGATCGCGTACTCGCGGCGCGGAACCTACCAGTCATCGGCCGCGACCTCCGCAGATCCGTCCGCCGTGACAGACCTGCTCGCGCTGGCCGACCACCTCAAGATCGACCGGTTCCATCTGGTCGGCGCGGCTCTTGGTGGCTACGTCGCCGTGGACTTCGCGCTCTCCCATCCGGGACGATTGCGCAGCTTGTCCCTGATCAACAGCCAGATGGGAATCCGGGAACCCGAGTTCCTCGATGCGCTGAGCCGGATACAGGGGACGGGATTCAGCGGCCTTTCGCATTCCATGAAGGAATTGGGCCCGTCCTACCGGGCGGTCAATCCGGATGGCGTGCACGCGTGGGAGGAGATCGTGCACCAGTCCAGGCCCGACCCCACTCCGTTTCCGAAACTGACGAATCGGCCGACCTGGGATCTTGTCCGGACCATCCGGACCAGGACGCTGATCACCATGGGCGACGCGGACCTGTACATGCCTCCGCCGATCGCGCGGATGGTACTGGAGCACCTGCCCAACGCCAGCTCCCTGACCTTCAGCGAAGTCAACCATGCGCCCCAGTGGGAGCGGCCCTCGGCCTTCAACCGCAAGTTCGTGCAGTTCCTGCGGGGTGCCAGGTTCCCGCACGGCACTCGCGTGTGATCGCGACAGCCGACGGCTGATCGCACCTTAGTCCCCGGCCTTCCGGTGTTCTGGCGCGGCACCGCACGTCTAAATCCCCCCACGCGCCAAGGAGAAGCTCGACATGAATCCTGAAGTGGACCGTCGTCAAGTACTGCGTGGAGCCGCTGCGGTGGCGGCAGGCACGGCGATGGCGGGCATGATGCCCGCCGGAGCCGCGCACGCGTCGTCGTCGTCGCGGGAGACCGCCGATCTGATCATTCACAACGGGCGTGTGCTCGTCCTGGACAGGGGTTTCCGCAAGGCGGAGGCCGTCGCGATCCGCGGCGGGCGGATCCTCGCCGTCGGGGACGACCGTGCCATCCGGCGTTTCAAGGGCAGCCGGACGGAACTGCTGGACGCCGGCGGCGGCACGGTGCTGCCGGGCATCAACGACGCGCACAACCATGTCGCCTCGCTCGGCCTGAGCGGCGAGCCCTACAACCTGAACGTGGACACCACGACGATCGAGGAACTGGTCGCCGTGGTCCGCAAGGCGGCGGAAGAGGCGCCGACATCCGACTCGTGGATCCGTGGCCGGGGCTGGCAGGAGCTCAAGCTGCCCCGGGCCCCGGTCGCCGCCGACATCGATCCGGTCTCCGGGAACCATCCGGTGGTCCTCAACGACTTCTCGGCGCACGCGGTGTCCGTGAACTCGGCCGCCATGCGACTGGCCGGCATCACCCGGGACACTGTGCCGCCACCCGGTGGCGTCATTGACAAGGACGCGAATGGCGAGCCCACCGGCGTCTTCCGCGAGACCGCACAGGGCCTGGTGCGCAGCGTCGTCCCCGGTTTCAGCCGGGAGGAGCGATCGAGGGCCATCGACAGCGCCGTGAAGCTCCTGCACTCCATGGGCATCACGAGCGCCACCGAGCCCGGTACGGGCCCGTTGGACCTCTACTCGGAGAAGGTGCGTGCCGGGACGCTCACCTTGCGCATCACCTCGTTGCTGGGCGGCGGCTCCACACCGCAGGCGCTGCGCAACGTCCTCGAGGGGTTCCAGCGGCCGGAGGGCGTCGATACGCGGCTGTTGAACGTCGTCGGCGTCAAGGTATTCGCCGACGGCATCCCCCGGCAGAAGACGGCATGGATGAACGAGCCGTATCCGGACGGATCCAACGGCCAGCTCACCATCGGCGGCGCGACGCATGAGGAACAGCTCGCGAACCTGCACGAGATGATCAAGATCGCGACGGACGCCGGGTTTCAGATCGGCACGCATGCGTGCGGCGACGCGACCACCGACGCGGTGGTGGCCGGCTACGTCAACGCGCTCGGACGGAATGGGCGCAAGAAGGACCTACGCCACTACGTGATCCACTGCAACTTCCCCTCGGCGCGGACGCTGCGGACGATGGCGCGCAATGGCATCGGCGCGAACATGAACGCGGAGATCCTGTATCTGCAGGGGCGGGTGCTCGAATCGGTCATCGGCCCGGAGTTGACCGAATACCAGTGGCCCTACCGCAGCGCTCTCCGGGCGGGCGTACCGGTGACCAGCGGGTCGGACGCGCCGGTGGTGGCGTTCCACTGGCTGCGCGGTACCATGGCCGCCGCGCTGCGCGAAGGCGGCGACGGCAGCGTCGCGGGTACGGCGGAGCGCATCTCCGTGCCCGACGCGCTGGCCACCTACACCCGCACCGCCGCCTACCAGGACCACGCGGAGAAGTGGAAGGGCACGCTGGAGCGCGGGATGGCGGCCGACGTCTGCATCGTGGACGGCAACGTGCTTGCCCGGGACCCGCACGACCTCATCGACATGCAGGTGGCCGCGACCGTGGTCGACGGCAAGGTCGTCTACGAGCGAGGGGACGGCGCGCAGGCCAAGGCGGCAGGCGTGGCCTTCGCCCGTGCCGGACTCGGCAAGTCCGGCCATGTCTGCGAGGACGGCGGCAAGTGCTGCTGCCAGCTCGCCGAGGAGATCCAACGCGGATAGGCGTCATCCGGGGAGGGTGCCAAGCCACACCCTCCCCGGATGGTCGATCTCCCGATCATCACAGCCGGCACGGCCAGGAGCGGGCCGCCTGCCGCCACGATTGGAAGGGCGTTCAATGAAAATCGGTGTTCCGCGGGAACTGAAGAACCACGAATACCGCGTCGCCGTCACCCCCGCCGGTGTGTACACCCTCACCGGCCACGGCCACGATGTCCTCATCGAGCACGACGCCGGCACCGGCTCCTCCATCAGCGACAAGGAGTACATCGCCGCTGGCGCCAAGATCTTCGCCGACGCCGACGACGTGTGGGCCGAGAGCGATCTCATCCTCAAGGTGAAAGAGCCGATCCCCGCCGAATACCACCGGATGCGCCCCGGCCAGGTCCTCTTCACCTATCTCCACCTGGCCGCGTCCAGGGAGTGCGCCGAGGCGCTGCTGGAGCGACAGGTCACCGCCATCGCCTACGAAACCGTGGAAACCGACGCGGGCGCATTGCCGCTGCTGGCCCCGATGAGCGAGGTCGCCGGGCGTCTCGCCCCCCAGGTGGGGGCCTACCACCTCATGGCCTCGGCGGGCGGCCGCGGTCTCCTGCCGGGCGGCGTCCCCGGCACACCTCCCGCCCAGGTAGTGGTGATCGGCGCCGGGGTCTCCGGCATGAACGCCACCGGCATCGCCGTGGGCATGGGCGCCGAGGTCACTCTCCTGGACGTCAACCTCGACCGGCTCCGCGCCGCCGACGCGCTCTACCGCGGGCGCGTCCGCACCGTGGCCTCCACCGCCTACCAGATCGAGCAGGCGGTGCTGGACGCGGACCTGGTCATCGGCGCGGTCCTCATCCCCGGCGCGCAGGCTCCCACCCTCGTTCCCACCGACCTCGTGGCCCGGATGAAATCGGGCGCGGTCCTGGTGGACATCGCTGTCGACCAGGGCGGCTGCTTCGCCGACTCACGGCCCACCACCCACACCGAGCCGACCTACCGCGTCCACGACACGATCTTCTACTGCGTGGCCAACATGCCCGGCGCGGTGCCCAACACCTCGACCCACGCCCTCACCAGCGTCACCCTGCCCTACGTAACCCGCATCGCCGATCGGGGCTGGCATGACGCTCTGCGCGCCGATCTCACCCTCATGCGCGGTCTCAGCACCCACAACGGACGTCTCACCAGCCCCTCCGTCGCCGCCGCCCATGGCCTCGACCACTTTCCGTTTCCCGGGGCGCTGGCCCCCGCTTCCTGACGCGAACTGGCCGTGCCCACCGGCCGGGCGAATTCGCATCCCGGTCGATCAAGTCGCTCGGCTCAGCCCCGCGAGTCGTGCTGGCCCGCACGAGCCGATATCGCGGGGTGGGCGGAGCGCCGCAGATCGAGACCGGTATCGATCAGCGGCGTGCTGATCAGTGAGGAACAGGTGGACACGCTCACGAGGGCGTTATCCGCGTACGTCGAGTCGGTTCGCTGACAAGCGGCCGATGGGCGCTTCGGGGGGCGCCGGACATTCGAACCACAGCTAATGCAGAACCCTGTACCAGCATTCCCGGAGGAGATCGTGCATCGGAACAAAGCCCTCAGATTCATGGCCGCGTGCTTGGCCGTGGTCGGACTAGGCGCCTGCAGTATCAGTAACTCCACCGGTGACCCCGACCGAACACTTACCTTCGTGTCCACGGGAAGCCCGTTCCAGGACTACCAGAAGAAGGCGTGGCAGGAACCCTTCACCGCCGAGACCGGTGTGACGGTGCGCAATGACGGTCCGGTCGACGAGGCGAAGATACGGACCATGGTCGAGGCCGGAAAGGTGACCTGGGATGTCGTCGACGTCAGCGCTGCGGCCGCGCAGCAGTACTGCGGGAAGTATCTGGAGAAACTCGATTTCACGGTCATTGACAAGAGCATCTTCCCGCCGGACACCGTCGGGGAATGCGGTGTACCCGCGTACTTCTACAGCCTCATGTTCATGTACGACGAGAAGAAATACGCGGGAAACCCACCCACGACCATCGCGGACTTCTTCGATGTCAAGAAGTATCCCGGGCGACGGATCGTGCCGCCGGAGATCGCTGTGGGACTTCTGGAAGCCGCACTTCTGGCCGACGGCGTTCCGCAGGACAAGCTCTACCCGCTTGACCTCGACCGGGCCTTCGGCAAGCTGGACCCGATCAAGAATGTGACCACCTTTGCCAAGACCTATGGCCAGATGCAGCAGATGCTGGTGGACCGCCAAGTCGACATGGGGCTGGTGCTGTCCGCCAGGGCGTACCAGGCGCTCAAGGCGGGCGCCCCCTTCCGGGTCGTGTGGGACAAGACGATCGTCAACTGGGACGATCTCGTGGTGCCGAAAGGCACGCCCAACAAGGAATTGGCGATGAAGTTCATCGCCAGCGCCTCCAAGGAGCAGCCATCGGCAAAGCTAGCCGAGCTGGCGTCCGTGCAGCCTATCAATGAGAAGATCACGCCGAACTTCGACACCATCCAGCAGCAGGTCAACCCCTTCACACCCGACCGCCGGAGTAGCGTCGTACGGGCCGACTCCGCCTGGTGGGGCAAGAACTTCGACCAGGTCCTCACCAGGTACACGACGTGGCTCGCAGGGTGAGACAACGATGACGTTCGCGCCACCGGCGCCTGCCACTGCGGACGGCGCCCGTGCGACCGGGCCGTACTCGGCGGCAGCTGGCTGGCTCGTCTCGCCGGCGACCGCCTTGCTGCTGGTGTTCTTCTTCTAACCGCTCGGCACGATCGTGCGGCGAAGCTTCACCGAACCGGAGGTTGGCCTGGGCAACTACATCGCCCTCCTGCACGATGGCTTCTGCCGGCCGAGCCGGACCGGAGCCTCACGGTTAGCTTGGATCCGGAGCACCAGGCCATCGTCACCGATTCCGACGCCGATCCTGCGGCGTCCGCTCATCCTCACAGCCCATCCATGCCTCCGCGGGCAGCGGAGCGGGCCACGGTTGACGTTGCGAGCGCTCGCGCGCCGGACGTGCCGTCTCCGTCCCGCGATGTCCCGCCGAGACCTGGCCGATAGGAGTTCTCCGTGCCAATGCAGACCAACGATGAGCGCTACGAGCGGATCACCGCGGGCGCGCCGAAACCCACCGACTCTTTCGTGCGCGCGATTCTACGCGACCAGTATGGCGTGCAGGCCGTCTCCTGCTGGCCGCTGGCCGGGGAGACCGATCACAACACACACGTCGTGGACGGCACCGGTGCCCAATATGTCCTCAAGGTGTCCGGTCCACAGGATCGGCGAGCAAACGAGTTCCAGTCGGCGCTGCTGCGTCAGCTCGCCGAGCGCGAGCCGGGGCTACAGATTCCGCGGGTCGTCGAGGATCGGTCGGGAGCCCTGGTCACCACGGTCCACGACGGCGACCAAGATCTGGTGGTCCGCATGCTGACGTGGGTGAGTGGGACGCCGCTGGCCGAGGTGCGACGCCGGTCTGCTGAACTCCTCACCGACATCGGCACGACAGCGGGACGGCTGGCCGTGGCCACCGCCACGTTCGAGCATCCCGGTCCGCCGAGCCCGCACTACTGGCACTTCGCGCATGCGGGCACCGCGCTGGTCGGCTCGATCCCTCGGATCGAGGACCCGGACCTCCGCGCGGCCGTCGAACGGTTGCGTGAGCGGCATCTGCCGATGCTCGAGGAGGGCCTGCCGCGGCTGCCGACGGCCGTCGTCCATCATGATCTCAACGTCTTCAACGTGCTGGTGCGCCGGAACCACGACGGGTACCGCGTGTCCGGTGTGATCGACTTCGGGGACGCGCTGCCCGCCCCGCGGGTCGCAGACCTCGCGGTGCTGGCGTCCAGCGCCATGCGCGGATCACCCCGCCCGTTGACCGTGGCCGCGACGCTGGCCGCCGCCTACCATAAGGCGTGCCCACTGGAGGAGGCCGAGCTCGACCTGCTCTTCCCACTGATCGCCATCCGGTCCGCCACGGTCGCCGCTACCACCGCCCGGCTCACTGCTGAGCAGCGGCACGGCGACCCCAGACACCGTTCACAGGCCGCCATCGAGCTGGCGATCGCGCTGGCGGACATGCCGGCCGTTCTGGGCACCGCGGTCATTCGCCAGGCGTGCGGGCTCGACCCGCATCCGCCTGCCACGTCGGTCACGCAGTGGTTCGCGGCCAACACGGCCTCAATGGCTCCGCTTGTAGCAGATCCGCTCGTCCCGGTCGACCTGAGCGCGAGCGGCGCTCTTTTCGACGGCATCGACCCTCGCGACCCGGAAGCGCTACGCACCGCCGCGCGCACGGGGATCCTCGGCCACGACACCGCAACACCGGTCGGACGGTACGGCGAGCCGCGGTTCCTCGCTCCGCGCCGGCGCCGTACCGGGGAGCAGGAGCCGGCCAACGTCCACCTCGGGGTCGACGTGTTCGCCGCAGCGGGTACGGCGGTTCACGCCCCGCTGGCCGGCGTGGTGGAGGACTCCGGCGTCGCCGGCGTGGATCTCGTGCTGCGGCATGAACCGGCGGAGGGCGTGGGTTTCCGCACCCTTTACACCGGGCTGTCCGTCGAGGTGAGCGCGGGTGAGCGCGTGGAGCCCCACAGGCTGCTCGGCCACGTCGCGGCGGACACCGGCGACGGGCTCCCCCCACGCGTCCGGGTCCAGACCGCCACCGCGCCGCTCGGCGAGTGGACCGCGGTGCCCATCGGGGTCACACACTCCGACCGCGGGGTCTGGGAGGCGCTGTTCCCCGACCCGACCCCGTTGCTGGGCGCGCGGCACACGGTCACCGCCTGGACACCTGTGATCCACCGGGCCGTGCAAGGCCGCCGCGTACACTTGCCGAACACCCACCCGACCTACTTCAGCACGCCGATCGCCATGGCCTCGGGGCGGGACTGCCGGTTCTACGACGAGCAGGGCCGCTCCTATCTCGACGCGCTGAACAACGTGACCCTGGTCGGGCATAGCCATCCCAGGCTCGTTAAGGCCGCGTCGCGGCAGCTAGGCAGGCTGAACACCAACAGCAGGTTCGTCTATGACGTGCTGACCGAGTACGCCGAGCGCCTCACCGCCACGCTGCCGGACGGCCTGGACGTCGTCTACTTCGTCAACTCCGGAAGCGAGGCCAACGACCTCGCCCTGCGCATGGCTCGCTACGTCACCGGACGCGACGACGTGGTCGTCATCGACGACGCATATCACGGCTATACCTCGGCGGTCGCCGATGTGAGCCCCTCGCGCTACCGGCACTACGGCAAGCCGGACACCACCCACCCGACACCGGTTCCGGACCGATACCGGGGGCCCTACGGCTATGACGATCCGGAGGCGGGCGCTCGCTATGCCCGGCAGGTGATCGGCGCCTTCGACCGGCTCGCCGGGGAGGGCCGGATGCCGGCCGCGTACCTGTTCGAGGCCCTGCTGGCGGGAGCGGGGCAGATCGTGCTGCCGCCCGGCTACCTGGCACCGATCTTCGCCGCAGCCGCCGAACGCGGCATCTTCACCATCGCCGACGAGGTCCAGGTCGGCTTCGGCCGGCTCGGCGAGGCGTTCTGGGGATTCCAGACGCAAGGCCCGGAGATCGTGCCGGACTTCGTGACGATGGGCAAGGCCATGGGCAACGGATTCCCCATGGCCGCGCTGGTCACCAGGAGGGACATCTCACAGGCGTTCGACGCGACCGGCCGGTTCTTCTCCACTTATGGCGGCAACCCCGTCGCCTGTGCGATCGGGCTGGAGTTACTGGACATCCTCGAAGACGAGAACTTGCAGCACAACGCGCTGTCGGTCGGGCAGTATCTGCGGGACCAGCTAGCCGAGCTGGCCGGGCGGCACGAGCTGGTAGGCGACGTACGCGGTCAGGGCTTCTACAGCGGAGTGGAGTTCGTCCGGGATCGGCACACCAAGGAACCGGCAGGAGAAGAGACGCTCATCGTCTGCGAGCGCCTCAAGGACGAGGGAGTCCTCGTCTATCCGACCGGCGCGTTCTGGAACGTGCTGAAGCTCAAGCCGCCCCTGATGTTCTCCCGGGCCCATGCCGACGAGTTCACCGTGACGCTCGACGAGATCCTGGAGGCGGGATGGTGACCCATCGCGGGGTGTTGTTGTCGCTGGTCTACCTGACGATGCGGTGCTGGTCCACGCTGATCTGTCCAAGGAGGACGGGCTGCTGGTGCTCCGTCACGAGAACCAGGGGCTCCACCGTCAACTTGGTGGCCGGCCGCGGTGGGGTCACGCCGACCGGCTCTGGCTGGCGGCATTATCTCGGCTGATCCACCGCGGCCGGTGAGAGGAGGTGTTCCCGGTCGCGTCGGCGACGATCTTGCGTTGGCATCGTCACCTCGTGGCGCGTAAGTGGTCCTTCACGGACAGGCGGAGCCCGGGATAGTGCGGATGGCGCGGGAGAACCCGACCTGGGGCACAGGAAAATCCACGGCGAGTTGGCTCGCCTGGGTTACCCGATCGCGGCCTCCACGGTGTGGGAGATCCTGCACGCTGCCGTTATCGAGTCGCCGCCCCGCCGGGCCGACCTGGCGGTAGTTCCTTACCGCTCAAGCCACGGATCATCGCGTGTGACTATGTGCGAGCGGGTCATCGGAGCCCTACGCCGCGAACTCCTGGACCGGATCCAGATCCTCAGCGAACGCCATCTGGCCCGCGTGCTGCACGAATACCTGATCCACTACAACGGGCACCGGCCGCACCAAGCCCGGCAGCAACGGCCCCCGGACATCGCAACGCAGCCCTGCGCTTGTCGACAATTACATCCGCCTAGCTCATGGCCTTGTGGGGTGTTGTGTGGCGTGCGCGAGCTCCGACCATCAGGGGAGGAGACAGATGCGGCATGATGATCGGGCGTGCGGGTGGCGAGATGGAGACCTCCAAGCGGTGAACCCGTGAGGAGTTGAGTACGTGTTGCGGGGCGCGCTGGCGGACTCGCCTGCTACTCGGCCAGGCGCACAGTTCTACAGCCAGCTGTCACCCACTGCCTGATCTGACTACCCCCCGCAGGGGCGTCGTCTGATACCGCGACGTCCCCTGCGAGCTGGCCAGTGTGTGACCTGGAGCTGTCGAAGAGAAGGCTAGGTCCGGAGGGTTTCGGCGACCTGTTCTGGGGTCAGTCGGTGGGAGCCGACGTAGTACAGCACGGCTCCGGGTGGGAGTTCGGCCTGCCAGCTGGGGTTGACCAGGAGGTGTTCGCCGGTGTGGGCGGCGAGGAGGGTTGCGCCATGTTGTCTGCCGAGGGTGGTCTGGCATTTGTCCACCGAGATCGGGCCGAGGGATTCCGGTAGGCGTACTGAATAGGTGTCGGCGCCGCCGTGGGTCATCAGCTGGGTGTAGATCTCGGTGATGCCTGGGTCCTTGAGTTCTTCGGTGATCATGTGGGGGGTGTGCCACTGGACGCAGCGGAGGTTCTCGTCGACGTAGCGGAGGTGGCGGACGCGGGCGATGTCGCGGAGGGCGACGACCAGGTGGGCGTCCGTCGCGACGTGGTCGGCGGTGATCGCCACGGTCAGGGCCTCGTTGTCGTCGCGGGCGTCTACCAGCACGCTGTACGCCCGGTGGACGCCGGCGCGCTGGAGCACTCCCGCGTCGGTCAGGTCGCCCCGGACGAACTCCACATCCCGGTCGGGCATCGGGTGCGCGCCGACCTCGTCCCAGGCGCAGAGCACGACCCGGGTTGTGCCATCGGCCATGAGTTCGTCCACGATGTGCTCGGTCCGCCCGGGCGTGTAGCCGAGCAGCACGATATGACCGGATGTATCCACCGTGATGGCTCCTTGCATCCTGCGTCCCTTGGCCTGCTCCAGGCGGGTGGCCAGCCGGGTGAATACCGTGGTCAGCGTGGCGATCCCGCCCACGATCACGTACGCCCCGACGACGTGTCCGGCGGCTGATTCCGGATAGAGGTCCCCATAGCCGACCGTGGCCGAGGTCACCACGAAATACCACCAGAAATTGCCCGGCTCGACGATCGCGCTTCCCGCGGGCTCGGCCAGGGCCATCAGCGGCCAGCTGGTCACGAACACCACGGTCAGTACCAGTACGGGCGTCCACCAGCTGCCCAGCAGCGTGATCCGGCTGAGCAGACGCGCCACGAAGACCGGCACATTTCCTCCCACGGATCCGTGGAGGTCACCTTAACGGGACAAACCCATAGAAAACAGCCCTCATCTCTGCCGGAGATCGCAGCGAGAGGTGCGCGATGGAGCCAGGGCATCTGCAGGTCGCCCGATCAGCGCGATCTGAGTCAGCGCAAACGGATTCAGCGCGAAAGGAGCAACGGGGGTGGGACATTCTCCGATATGGCCTGGACGCTGATGGGCACGTATCCAAGCCTTGGTGATCGCCCAAGACGCCAGGTCAGGTGGGCAGTTGACGGTCGGGCGCCGTTGCTCTGCCCATCGGCCTCGTGGAGGTGATCAGCCGTTTGGGTTGATCCATAGCTGGATTGCCAGACCAATGCCGATCAGGACTACCAGCCAGCGGAGCAGAGTGGCCGGTAGGCGGCGTGCGATGCGGGGGCCGAGCGTGGAGCCGACGAACATGCCCAGTCCTAGCGGCGCGACGGCCGTCCAGTCGACGGGGCCGAAAGCGGCGAAGGCGGCGGCGGAGATGAGCGTCCCGGCGCCGATGACCATGTTCTTCAGGGCATTGGCGGTGGCCAGACGGGGCTCGGAGGTGATCAGGAGGAGGGCGAGGATCATCACGCCGGACCCGGCACCGAAGTAGCCGTTGTACACCGACATCGCGATCAGTCCCAGCGGAAGGACCACACCGCCCGCTCCTGCCGGATGGCCGCGCCGGTGCCGGGCGGCAAGCCGGGGCTGGGCGAGCAGGGCCAGCGAACCGGCGGCCACCAGGAACGGCACGACGCCGGCGAAGACGCCCGGCGGTGTGGATAGGAGCAGCAGCGAGCCCGCCGCCCCGCCCAGGGCCGACAGCGGCACCCACCGGCGCAGCCATGGTCCGTGGCCGACCAGCTCGGGCTGAGAGGCGAGGGCCGAGCCGGGCCAGCATGCGACGAGGGCGACGATGTTGGCCACGTTCGCCGACAGGGCGGGAAGACCCACCGCGAGAAGGGCGGGATAGGAGATCAAGGAGGTGATGCCGCCCGCGGTGCCGACCACCCCGGCGAGTAGCCCTGCGCCGGCCAGTAGTGCGATGGTGCCGAGGCCGGTCATGACCGGACCGCCGGGGCTGCGGAGTCGGGTGGGCCGGTCATCGTGGCGCCGAGAATATAGGCCAAGCGTGTCGTTCGGGCGCTGCTGATGATGGTTCGGGGATTCCGGGGGAGAGGGAGGATCCGGCGATGGACTCGTTGGTCACGCCCACGCTGAGCGTCGTCAGCACGGCCGCGAACATCTGTCTGCGCTCGTCCGCGAATGCACGGCAGGAGCGCCACTTCACCACCATGGAGTTCCACGCGGGGGCGGCCAACGTCCTCCGATCGTTCGGCGCTGGGGCAACCCAGAAGCACAGGTTGGAGTCAGCGGGAAAGGAGAGCGTCGGCGATGGCGAGATGGGTCGGGTCCTTGGCCGGGTTTCCGTCTTCGATGTCCCAGAGGGCGTCCTGGAGAATGCGGCCGAGCGTCCAGCCGACCGCACGTCCCCGATCCAGACCCAGCATCTCGGTCATGAGATTAAACCGTTTCAGCACGGATATCCGGATATTTCCGGTGGCTTGCACGTCGTCCCAGCGGTTGTGTAGCGCGGGCAATAGTTCGAATCCAGGATCCCCGGCCAGTGGTTTCGGGTCGATCGCCAGCCACGGCTCGCGCTGCCCGGCCAGCACGTTCCCGTAGTGCAGATCCCAGTGCAGGAGCCGATCACCGGGCTCCCCGGCCACTTCCCGTACGGCTCCCGCAAGCATGTCCAGCCACCGCCGATCATCGGCCCCGACCACCGCCTCCGGCACGGCGGCCAGCATGCCGGCGGCGATATCGCCCAGACTCCGCAACCCCGCAGGCGCGGGCACGGAAACGAGCCGAGCCAGCAACCCGGTCAGGATCTCGAGCGCCTCCCACGAATCCGGCAGGCTCTCCAGCGACCTCCCCCCATCGAGCCGCTCAAGCAGCAGCGACCCGCTGGCCGGATCCTCGTCGAGCAGCAGCACCGCGCCGTCTCCCGCCCACGCCCGCAACACCGGCCCTTCACCCCTGGTCTCCTCGGTGACCGGCTGGAGCTTGAGCGCCGCCGGACTCCCATCGGCCCGCAGGACAGGGAGCACGAGCGTGATGACCCCGTGCATCGCGCCCCCGTCCACCCGCAGTCCCCAGCGCTCAAGCATCCGCTCGGCCAAGCCAGGCAGCGAGGCAGTCCACGCGGGCCCCGCGTCCCGCTCGTAGCGGACATGCAGGGCCGCCAGCGCGGCCGGCACCACGATCTCCAGCTCAGCTCACCCGGGCCAGGGTGACGATCGGGATCGTCCGGCCCGCCTTCTGCTCGTGTTCGAGGAAGAACGGGTACTGCTCGGTGATCGACCGCCAGAGCCGGGCGCGCTCCTCGCCCTCGGCCGGGCGGGCGGTGGCGATGTAGACCTCCGCGCCCGCCTCGACGGTGACCGTGGGCTGGGCCAGCAGGTTGCGGTACCACTCCGGGGGCTCGGTGGCGCCCGCGTTCGAGGCGAGGACCACCAGGTGGTCGCCGTCGAGGACGTACATCATCGGAGTGGTGTGCGGGCGGCCGGTGACGCGGCCGCGGGTGGTGAGCAGGAGGAGTTGGCGGCCGGCGAAGGAGCCGCCGCCCCTGGCGGCCCGGAAGTCCTCGATGGTCCGTGTATTGATCACGCGCATATCGTCCATGACCGAAATAATCACCAGAAATCCTGCCATCATGTGTCAGCTACCGGATCTTCCAGGTAAAAGCGTGCCTGGCAAGCGTACGTCTCACAAGCTGAGACGCCTGAGTTCGTTTATAGTTCAAACTATTGACGGGGGCTTGGCGGCTGTGTGAATCTCTCGGCAGTTCCATGCACGCGCTGGGCGGACGGTCAGGGTCCCCACCTGATCGTGCATGGCGGTTAACCATTTCCGAGGGAGACCGTCCATGCGAAGAAAGCTTCTCAGCATGCTCGCGCTCGTCGCCGTGGCCCTGGTCACGGTGGTCGTGCGAAACGCGCCGGCGGGTGCCGCCGCGTCCGACCCGTACAGCTTCAAGAACGTGCGGATCGACGGTGGCGGCTTCGTGCCGGGCATCGTCTTCAACCAGACAGAGCAGAACCTTATCTACGCGCGTACCGACATCGGCGGCATGTACCGCTGGGACCAGGCCGGCCAGAGCTGGAAGCCGCTGCTGGACTGGGTCGGGTTCACCAACTGGGGCTACAACGGCGTCGACAGCATCGCCACCGACCCGGTGCAGACGAACCGTGTGTACGCCGCGGTCGGCATGTACACCAACAGCTGGGACCCGAACAACGGCGCGATCCTGCGCTCCACCAACAAGGGTGACTCCTGGTCGGTCACCCCGCTGCCGTTCAAGATGGGCGGCAACATGCCGGGCCGCGGCATGGGCGAGCGGCTGGCCGTCGACCCGAACCGGAACAGCACGCTCTACATGGGCGCGCCCAACGGCAACGGGCTGTGGCGGAGTCTCGACTTCGGCGCCACCTGGGCCAAGGTGACCTCCTTCCCGAACGCCGGCAACTACGCCTCGGACCCGAGCGACCCGAACGGCTACGGCACCCACCAGCCGGGCGTCGTCTGGGTGACGTTCGACAAGCGCACCGGCACCTCCGGCAACGCCACCCAGACCATCTACGTGGGCGTGGCCGACAAGCAGAACACGGTCTACCGGACCACCAACGGCGGCACCAGCTGGGAGCGGGTGGCCGGGCAGCCGACCGGCTACATCGCCCACAAGGGCGTGCTCGACACCGTCAACGGCTACCTCTACCTGGCCACCAGCGACACCGGCGGCCCCTACGACGGCGCGAAGGGCGACGTCTGGCGCTACGCCACCGCCACCGGCACCTGGACCCAGATCAGCCCGATCCCGTCCAGCAGCGCCGACGACTACTTCGGCTACAGCGGCCTGACCATCGACCGGCAGAACCCGGGCACCATCATGGTGTCCACCCAGATGTCCTGGTGGCCGGACGTGATCTTCTTCAGGTCCACCGACAGCGGCGCGACCTGGACCCGGGTGTGGGACTGGACCTCCTACCCGAACCGGAGCTTACGCTACAAGATGGACATCACCTCGGCGCCGTGGCTCACCTTCGGGTCGAACCCGCAGCCGCCGGAGGTCACGCCCAAGCTGGGCTGGATGGTCGAGTCGCTGGAGATCGACCCGTTCAACGGCAACCGATTCATGTACGGCACCGGCGCGACCATCTACGGCAGCACCGACCTGAAACTCTGGGACACCGGCGGCCAGTTCACCATCAGGCCGATGGTGAAGGGGCTGGAGGAGACCGCCGTACTCGACCTGATCAGCCCGCCGTCCGGCGCGGCGCCGCTGGTCAGCGGCCTTGGCGACATCGGCGGTTTCCGGCACACCAACCTGGACGCGGTCCCGCCGATGATGTTCACGGCGCCCACCTTCACCTCGACCACGTCGCTGGACTACGCGGAGACCAACCCGAGCGTGATGGTCAGATCGGGCAACTTCACCGACTCCGACCGGCCGAACGACAGCCATGTGTCCTTCTCCACCGACGGCGGCGCGAACTGGTTCCAGGGCGGCGAGCCGGGCGGCGTCAACAACGGCGGCACGGTGGCCGCGTCGGCCGACGGCAGCAGGTTCGTCTGGGCTCCGGGCGACAGCGGCATCCAGGTCGTCTACTCGGTCGGGTTCGGCAACTCGTGGCAGACCGCGACGGGCGTGCCGGCCAACTCGCGGATCGAGTCGGACCGGGTGAACTCGCAGAAGTTCTACGCCTTCGCCAACGGCCAGTTCTACGTCAGCACCAACGGCGGCGCGGCCTTCACGGCGACCGCGGCGACCGGCCTGCCGACCACCGGCCGGTTCAAGGCGGTGCCCGGACGCGAGGGTGACATCTGGCTGGCGGGCGGCACGGGCGCGACCTACGGCCTGTGGCACTCCACCAACTCGGGCGCGTCCTTCACCAAGCTGGCGAACGTCCAGGAGGCGGACAACGTCGGCTTCGGGCGGGCGGCTCCCGGGCAGAGCTACCCGGCGCTGTTCACCATCGCCAAGATCGACAATGTGCGCGGCGTGTACCGGTCGGACAACTCGGGCGGCACCTGGGTGCGGATCAACGACGACGCCCACCAGTACGGCAACATCGGCGAGGCGATCACCGGTGACCCGCGCACCTACGGGCGGGTCTACCTGGGCACCAACGGCCGCGGCATCATCTACGGCGACCGCACGGGCGCACCCCCGTCGCCTTCGCCGTCACCGTCGCCCTCGCCCAGCCCGAGTCCGTCGCCCAGCCCGTCCCCATCCCCATCGCCTAGCCCCAGCCCCTCGCCTAGCCCCAGCCCCAGCCCGGGCGTCGGCAAGGCGTGCACCGCGACGTACGCGATCACGAACACGTGGCCGGGCAACTTCAGCGCCACCGTGACCGTCCGCAGTAGCGGCACGGTGGCCATCACCGGCTGGCAGGTCCGCTGGACCTACGCGAACGGCCAGACGATCCAATCGCTGTGGAACGGCGCTCACACCCAAAGCGGGGCGAACGTCACGGTGAACAACATGAGTTACAACGGCAACCTCAACCCGAACGCGACAACAACGTTCGGGTTCAACGCCGCCGCGCCGGGCACCAACAACGTCCCCAACCCGGTGACCTGCACGGCCCTCTGATTCTGGAGGTTCCTCCGACCTCCAGTCCGGTACGGCTCCCGCTGCCCGCCCAGCGGCGGGAGCCATACCATTACCCGCATGGCGATCGGCGTTTACGTCGCGGCAAGCGACGCCAGAAGCAACAAGGGCGCGGTCGCCCTCGGACTGATCGAGCTGCTCTCCCGGCAGGTGGGCGTGGTCGGCGTCTACCGGCCGGTGGTTCGGGCCGGTGTGGAGGACAACCTCATCAACACCGCCCGAAGCCGCTTCAAAATGGATTTGTCGTACGAAGTCTGCGCGGGCGTCACCTACGAGGACGTGCACGCCGACCCTGAGCAGGCCATCGCCGACATCGTGGCCGGATACCGCGCGGTCGCGGCCCGCTGCGCCGCGGTCGTCGTGATCGGCACCGACTACACCGACGTCGGCGCGCCCACCGAGTTCGAGTTCAACGCCGCAGTCGCCGCCAACCTCGGCACCCCCGTCCTCAACGTGGTCAACGGCCTGCAACGAACGCCGGAGGAGATCGCCGCCGCCGTCGAACTCTCCGCCAAGGAACTCGCCGAGGAACACGCCTTCGGCATCGCGGTCACGATCACCCGGGTCGACCCCGCCCAGCTGGCCGAAGTGGCCGATGCCGTAGAAGACTGCCCCACTCCGGTCTGGGTCCTCCCGGAGGTGGCGAGGCTGTCGGCGCCTACGGTCGCGGATCTGCTGTCCGGCTGCCATGGCACGCTGGTCCTCGGCGACGAGCAGCAACTCGGCCGCGAGGTCGGCGGCCTGATGGTCGGCGCCATGTCGCTCCCCAACATCCTGGAGCGCCTCACCGAGGGCGTCGCGGTGATCACCCCCGCCGACCGCGCGGCCGCCCTGCTCCCCGGCCTGCTGGCCGCGCACCACGCCGACACCTTCCCCGCCCTGTCCGCGATCATCCTCAACGGCGGCATGCCCCTCCCCGAGCCGGTGCTGCGGCTGCTCACCGGCATGGAGATCAGCCTCCCCGTGATCACCACCCCCGGCGACACCTTCGAGACCGCCACCCGCCTCTCCCGGGTCGAAGGCCGCTTCACCCCCGACGCCCACGGCAAGATCGACACCGCGCTGGGCCTGTTCGCCGCGCACGTGGACGGCTCCGCCCTGCTCGACCGCCTGCACGTGACCCCCGCGACCGTGGTCACGCCGCTCATGTTCGAATACGACCTGCTCGAACGCGCCCGCGCCGACCGCCGCCACATCGTGCTCCCAGAAGGCGCGGAACCCCGCATCCTGCGCGCCGCCGACATCCTGCTCCGGCGCGGCGTCGCCGACCTCACCCTGCTCGGCGACGAGCGCGAGATCCGCGCCCAGGCCGCCCGGCTCGGTCTGGACCTGGGCGAAGCCCGCGTGCTCAGTACCTTCGACCCCGAACTCCGCGAACGTTTCGCGGTCGAGTACGCGCGCCTGCGCGCCCACAAGGGCATCACCGTCGAGCGGGCCCGCGACACCGTCACCGACGTGTCCTACTTCGGCACCCTGATGGTGGGCCTCGGCCTGGCCGACGGCATGGTCTCCGGCTCGATCCACACCACCGCGCACACCATCCGCCCCTCCTTCGAGATCATCAAAACCCGCCCCGGCGTCGGCGTGGTCTCCAGCGTGTTCTTCATGTGCCTGGCCGACCGCGTCCTGGTGTACGGCGACTGCGCCGTGGTCCCCGACCCGACCGCCGAGCAGCTGGCCGACATCGCGATCTCCTCGGCGGCCACGGCGGCCAGGTTCGGGGTGGAGCCCAGGGTGGCGCTGCTGTCGTACTCGACCGGCGAGTCCGGCGCGGGACCCGAGGTGGAGAAGGTGCGCGCGGCCACCGCGATGGTCCGCGAGCTGCGACCGGACCTGCCGGTGGAGGGCCCGATCCAGTACGACGCCGCCGCCGAGCCGAGCGTGGCCAGGACCAAGATGCCCGGCAGCCCGGTGGCCGGGCGGGCGACGGTGTTCGTCGTGCCGGACCTCAACACGGGGAACAACCTGTACAAGGCCGTGCAGCGGAGCGCGGGGGCGGTCGCGGTCGGGCCGGTGCTGCAGGGATTGCGGAAACCGGTCAACGACCTGTCGCGGGGCGCTACCGTGCACGACATCGTCAACACCGTGGCGATCACCGCGATTCAGGCGCAGGGAGAATGATGCACGTTCTCGTTCTCAACAGCGGGTCGTCGTCGATCAAGTACCAGTTGCTGGACATGGACACGCGGTCGCGGCTGGCGACCGGCCTGGTCGACCGCATCGGGGAGTCGTCCGGGCATCTGGTCCACAATGGCGAGGCCGTGGGCGCCGACGGTTTCGCCGATCACGAGGCCGGGTTGCGGGCGGTGCTGGACACGTTCGCCGCGCGAGGGCCCGCACTGGATCGGGTCGTCGCGGTCGGGCATCGGGTGGTGCACGGCGGCAGCCGGTTCGAGAGGGCGGAGCTGGTCGACGACGAGGTGGAGGCGGCGATCGAGGAGTTGATTCCTCTCGCGCCGCTGCACAATCCGGCGAATCTGGAAGGGATCCGGGTCGCCAGGCGGGCGTTTCCCACGCTTCCGCATGTGGCCGTTTTCGACACGGCTTTCCATCAGACCTTGCCACCGGCGGCATATACGTATGCAGTGCCCGCTGAGTGGGATGTCCGCAAATACGGCTTTCATGGGACGTCAGCTGCGTACGTCTCCCGGAAGGCCGCTGAACTGCTCGGACGGTCGTACGAGGAGGTCAACACAATCGTCCTGCACCTGGGCAACGGCGCGAGCGCGACGGCGGTCCGGGGAGGCAGGAGCGTGGACACCTCGATGGGCCTGACGCCGCTGGCCGGGCTGGTCATGGGCACCAGATCCGGGGACCTCGACCCCGGCGTGCTGCCCTACGTCGCGCGGCTGACCGGACTCACCCTCGACGAGATCGACTCCGCCCTCAACCGGGAGAGCGGCCTGCGCGGGCTCGCCGGGGCCAACGACCTGCGCGAGGTCTGGCGCAAGGTCGACGACGGCGACCGGGACGCCCGCCTGGCCATGGACGTCTACACCCACCGCATACGCGGATATATCGGCAACTATTACGCCGTCCTCGGACATGTAGACGCGATCGTGTTCACGGCAGGCGTCGGGGAGAACGACCCGCGGACCCGCGAACTCTCCCTCACCGGCCTCGACCGTCTCGGCATCACGATCGACCCCGCCCGCAACACCGCGCACTCCGCCCGAGCCCGGACGATCTCGAAGGACGGCTCCGAGGTGACGGTCCTGGTGATCCCGACCGACGAAGAATTGGAGATCGCCGAACAGACCGTCGATACTGCGGATGTAGGGAGAACTCCTCCGCATTGATGAGGAGACCGGAAGATCCCGCTGGCTATCGTAGGTGTGGGGGTGAACCGTGTCGACAACCGAGAACGCGCAGGAACAAGGACGGACTGAGAGCGGGGAGGAGGAGAAACTAGCGGAATACACGCGCAACGGGGAGGCCAGAGGGCCGATGAAATGGCTCGACCGGTGGCGCTCCACCGCAGCCGGCCGACTGACCCTGAAGATCATCGTCGGCATCATCGGCGGCGCCATGGTGATCGGCGGCCTGATCATGGTCCCGTTCCCCGGCCCCGGCTGGCTGATCGTGTTCGGCGGCCTGGCCGTGCTCGCCACCGAGTTCCACTGGGCCAGCAACGTCCTGGACTTCGCCAAGCGCGTGGTCGGCGCGGCGACCGCCTGGCTGAAACGGCAGAACTGGTTTGTCCGCATCGTCGCGGGCACGCTCACCTTCCTGCTCGCCTTCGCCATCGTCTATCTCTCCCTGAAGCTCACCCTCAAGATCGACCTGATCCAGGAAGCGAAACTCCTGTTCAACCGGTGAGCTCGCTCAGCTCCCCGGCGGGCACCGCCGAGGCCGCCGCCAGGCGGCGCGTCGCCAGCGCCGCCAGCAGCGTCGCCCCGTCGGAGAGCACCCCGTCATCGAAGGCCGCCTCAGCCGAATGGTTCGCCGGAGCCCCCACCGGATCCTGCCCCGCCGGGCACGCCCCGAGCACCAGGAACGTCCCCGGCACCTCGTTCAGCACGAACGAGAAGTCCTCCGAGCCGGTCGCCGGCTGCGCCATCGCGACGTAGCGCTCCGCGCCCAGGACCTCCCGCACGGTCTCGGCCGCGAACTCCGCCTCCGCCTCGTCGTTGACCGTCACCGGGTAGTCGATGCCGAACGAGCACTCCGCCGTCAGGCCGTGCGCTTCGGCGATGCCGCGCGCGAGCCGTACGACGCCTTCCTTGACCTGGGCGCGGGTCTCGGCGGAGAAGGAGCGGATGGTGGCGTCGAAGCGGGCGTCGTCCGGGATGACGTTGTCCGCGGTGCCGCCGTGGAACTGCCCGACGGTCACCACCACCGGGTCGAAGACGTCAAAGCTCCTGGTCACGTACGTCTGGAGCTGGGAGACGATCTCGCAGCCGACCTGGATCGGGTCGAGCGCGCGATGCGGCGCGGAACCGTGGCCGCCGCGCCCGCGCACGGTCACCTGGAAGGTGTCGGCCGCCGCCAGGATCGGGCCGCCCTTGGTGAGGAACAGGCCGGTGGGGACGGCGGTGGCGAAGACGTGCATGCCGTACGCGGCGATGGGGTGGCAGCCGGACGATTGCAGCACGCCTTCCTCGATCATCAGTCTGGCGCCCTCGTAGCCTTCCTCGCCGGGCTGGAACATGAACACCACGTCCCCGGCGAGATTGTCCCTGCTCACGCTGAGCTGATGCGCCGCCCCGACCAGCATGGCCATGTGCAGATCGTGGCCACACGCGTGCATCCGCCCGTCGATCTTCGAGCGGTACGGCACCGTCGCGCGCTCCTGGATGGGCAGCGCGTCCATGTCGGCCCGCAGCAGGACGGTGGGACCCGGACGTCCCCCGCGCAGGACGGCGGTGACCGACGACAGCGCCTCACCGGTGGAGATCTCCAAGGGCAGTCCGTCCAGCGCCGCGAGTAGCTTCTCCTGAGTCCGGGGGAGGGTCAGGCCCAGCTCGGGTTCTTGATGAAGGGAGTGGCGGAGGCGTACCAGCTCGTCCTGAATGTTCATGCCTCATCGTGCGCGACTCGCGGGCGTCCCGGCAATGCGCCGCGCCATCCGGGGTCCCCACCTGCGATCCTAAGCCGCGGGGGGAATGATGATCGCGATTCTATTGGCCTCGCCGCAGGTCACCGTCGGCCTGGCCAACGGCGTCAACGAGATCGACCAGAGAACGACCTACGTCATCAAGGCCGTCAACCACGAGACCACGCCGCTGGCTGCCAATGTGCGGATCACGTTCCCGCCAGGACTCCGGAAGGTCGAGGCGGCGGGGGCGTCGGTGGGGGAGACGCACGCGTCCTGGCTGGTCACGATGCCGCCGGGGGAGAGCACCTACGAGGTGAGCGGCGTCATGCGCGGGGATCCGGGCTCAGCGGTGGCGGCGACCGCCTGCGTGTACGCGGGCGATCTGAGCAGGGCACTGGTCTGCTCAACCGACATCGACGAGATCCCGGATCCGCAGGTCACACCCGGGGCCGGGGTGCTGACCGCACTCGTGGTGCTGCTGGTGCTGACCAGCGCGGCGACCGCGAGCTACCTAATGACCCGATCTCGACGGTGCGTCGGAGTTCTCGTGCCATGACTCGTACCAGAACGGGCCGAGCGCACCCAGGATGTCGTCGAGCGGGTGGGTGGCTACGAACGGCCGCGCATTGTCGCGGACGGTGGCGTTGAGCCGACGGAGGCGTTCGCGCACGAGATCGAGGCTCGCTTCGCGATCCGCCGGTGTGGACGCCGTGACCGCTTCTCGCCACAGGCTGCGCCCTGCCAGGTAGCCTGACGCGCCCGCGGTCGCGGAGATTTCGACCTGGGTGACGAAGTCCTCGTAACCGACGCCCGCCGAGAGGATCAGCCATGGTGCGTCGGTGCGCGCATCGAGTTCCTCGCAGGCCCGCAGCGCGTCCTTCTCGGACCTCTCGTCCCCGAGGTAACCGGGGAACTCGACCTTCAGTACATCGGTACCCATGCGGTCGATCTCGATGGCCGACTCGATGATGCCCCTGACGCGGCCCGCCCTCCAGGCCGGATCCAGGACGTTCTCCTCGGGGAGAGGTGACCAGATCGGCTCCACGATGGAGACGAGGCCGTTGTCGTCACAGGCTTGAAGGAAGTTCTCCAGTACCCGGAGCTGGCTCGCCCGTACGTCCGGATTCCCGTCCGGTCGGTAGTACCAGAGAAGCTTGGCGGCGTCCGCGCCGGCAAGCCTGGCCTTGGCGGGTGACCAACCGGGGCGCAGGCGGGTGTGGCGTTCGGCGTGGCGTACCTCGTAGTCGTCGCCTTCGATGCTGGCCACCAGGCCGATCCCCGCCGGTACCGCGCCGCTCGCGGTGAGATGACCGATGCCGTACTCGGGATCGAGCAGGATCGCGGACGACTCCTCGGCGAGTACCCTCGCGATCCGTGCTTTCGCACACACAATCTGTGCGAAATCTGGTGTACCGCCCACGTCGGGCAGCAGCCGGCTGAAGTCTCCCAGGTGATCGATGGCGGACATGAGGAAATGCCCGTCCGCACTGATGAGGCTGGTCAGCCCGCGGATTTTGCCCGGATCCACGTTGTGTCTGGCCATCGGTTGCGACTCCCTTGGTCCGGGGCTAACTGATCGTTCGCACAGATTTGCTCGTGCACTTGACGGCTCTACATGCCGTACATCACAGTAAACGATGTTAAAACGGTGTTGCAATACACATTAAACGCACAAGGAGGCTGCTGTGCGGCTTCACTCGACCCAGGAGTACCCGGATCGATCACCTGACGCCCCGGTCGTCGAATGTCGCGACGTGCACAAGGCCTTCGGCCACGTCTCCGTCCTCAAGGGGGTGGACCTGACACTGCGGTCCGGCACCGTCACGGCGCTCGTCGGCGAGAACGGAGCGGGGAAGTCGACGCTCATGAAGATCATCGCGGGCCAGGAGGCGCCCAGCGCTGGCGAGATCCACGTATGCGGGAGGTCGCTCCGGGCGGCCAGCGTCCGAGAGGCACGCGAGGCGGGCATCGCTATCGTGCCCCAGGAACTCGCGCCGATCCCCGATATGACGATCTACGAGAACCTGTTCCTGGGCCGGGAGCTCAAGGGCGCGCTTGGCCTGCTCGACCGATCGGCCATGATCGCGGAGGCCGGGCGGCTGCTTCGCGAGTTCGAGCTGGTCGTGGACCCACGCCGCCCGATGCGGGAACTCAGCCTGGCCATGCAGCAGATCGTGGAGATCATTAAGAGCACCTCCACCGGATGCGACGTCCTGCTACTTGACGAGCCCACATCGGCCATCTCCGAGGTGGAGGTGGCACGGCTCTACCGAATCATCGACCGGCTGCGCGAGCGCGGGGTCGCGATGATCTACACCACGCACAAGATGGAGGAGATCCGCGCGGTGGCCGACCGGGTGGTCGTGCTGCGCGACGGGAACCTCATCGAGGACCGGCCAGGCGGCGAGATCACCGATGATCAGATCGTCACCGCGATGATCGGCCGCGATCTGGACGAGATCTTCCCGGAGATCCCGCCACCCCGTGACGAGGCGCCCCGGCTGCTGGTCACCGACGTCGAGGTGGAGGGGTTCGGCACACCGGTCAGCTTCTCGGTCCGCCCAGGAGAGATCGTGGCGCTCGCCGGGCTGGTAGGCGCGGGGCGTACCGAGCTGATCGAGACCATCATGGGGATCCGACGTCGCAGGCGCGGCTCGGTCACCGTGTCCGGGCGCGCTGTGCGCCGCAACGACCCCGCCGCCGCGATCGGCGCCCACATGGCGATCGTCCCCGAGGACCGGCAGGTCGCGGGCCTGGTGCCAAGTCTCAGCATCCTGGAGAACGGCATCCTGCCCCGGCTTTCGCGATTCTCCGTCGGCGGTTGGAAGCGCGTCACCCTGGCCAGATCGCGGGTGACGGACGTGATGAACGACATGCGTCTCCGCTCGGCCTCTCTGGACCAGCCCGTGGCCGCCCTGTCCGGTGGCAACCAGCAGAAGGTCGTCCTCGGACGATGGCTCACCGACCGGGTCGACGTCCTGCTGCTCGACGAACCGACGCGCGGTGTCGATGTGGGAGCGCGCAGCCAGATCTACCGCGTCATCGCGGATCTCGCCTCGTCCGGAATGGCGATCGTCATGGCCTCGTCAGACCTGCCCGAGGTGCTCGGGCTCGCGCACCGGGTGCTCGTCATGCGCCGGGGACGCATCGAGCGCGACATTTCGCTCGCGACGACCTCGGCCGCGGCAGCCCAGGAAGAGATCTTCTCCCACGCCGCCGGATTCCACGCTTCTCCCAGATAGGCCCCTTTCATGACGCAACTCATCGTCGCGGGAACGGACGTGACGGTCTCTAGGCGGCTGGCGATCGCGACCAAGGTCAAGAACGGCATGATCGCCAACAGCATGTCACTCGCCGTGCTCTGCGTGCTTGTCTACTTCTCCTTCGCGAGCCCCCACTTCGCCACCGCGGGAAACCTCGCAACGATCCTGGTGGCAGCCGCACCCTTCGCGCTGATCGCGTGCGGGCAGACCCTGGTGATCCTCACCGGCGGCATCGACCTGTCGGTGGGCAGCGTGATCGCGCTCGCGGCCATGTCCGGCGCGATCGTGGCCAAGGCCAATCCCGAGGCGCTGTGGCTGGGCATCGCGGTTGCCGTCGCGGCCGGCCTGGCCTGCGGCGCGGTCAACGGCATCCTGGTCGCCGGCCTGAACCTGCCCGCCTTCGTGGCGACGCTCGCCATGCTCACGACCGCCTCCGGGCTGGCGTACGTGGTGGGCGGCGGCGCACCGATCAACGGGATCCCCGCGGGGTTCGGCGCCTTCGCCAACACCACGCTGTTCGGGCTCGAACTGCCCGTCTGGCTCATGTTCCTCGTCCTCGCCGTCCTCGCCCTGCTCATGCGCCGAACCACCTACGGAACCCGGGTGTACGCGGTCGGCGGCAACATCACGGCGGCGCGCATCGCGGGCATCAAGGTACGCGGGGTGCTGTTCAGCGTCTACGCCGTGTCCGGCGCACTCGCCGGGCTCGCGGGCGGGCTGCTGTCCTCCCGGGTGGTCACCGCGGCCCCCACCCTGGGCGCCGGCTACGAGCTGGACGCGATCGCCGCCGTCGTCATCGGCGGGGCCAGCCTGATGGGGGGCCGCGGCACGATCTGGGGCACGCTGATCGGCCTGCTGCTCATCCAGACGCTGAACAACGGGCTGGACCTGCTCCTCGTCCCCTCGTACTGGCAAAGCGTCATCAAGGGCACGCTCATCGCGACCGCCGTGGCCGTGGATGTCTTCGTTACCCGCCGCAAGAGCTAGCCCTCGCACTTTCAACCCCCCAACCGGTAAAGGACGCCAGATGAGTACCTTCAGGAAACTGACCGCACTAGCCGCCACCAGCCTGGTCATGACGCTGGGCGCCTGCGGGCCCGACACCGCCGAAGGCGGCGAGCACCGGCTTCGGATTGGTGCCACGGTCTACTTCATGTCCCCCTTCATCACCCAGGGCAAGGAGGGGATGGAGGCGTACGCCAAGGCGCGTGACATCGATCTGCTGTGGAACTCCGCGGAACAGGACGTGAGCACCCAGGCCAGCCAGATCGACCAGATGATCAACCAGCATGTCGACGCGATCATCGTGGCGCCGGTCCAGGCCGACTCCCTCGGCCCTCAGCTCGCCCGCGCCAAGAAGGAGGGCATCCCGGTCATCGCGGTGAACGCGACGCTGAAGGACACCTCCAACATCACCACCTCGGTGCTGCCCGACGACGTCAAGGCGGGTGAGCAGGCGATGCAGATCATGGTCGACAAGCTCAACGGCAAGGGTCGCATCGCGATTCTCCAGGGCGCGCTCGGCTCGTCCTTCGAGATCGACCGGACCAAGGGCATGCACAACATCCTGGCGAAGAACCCGGACATCAAGGTCGTCGCCGAGGACGCGGCGGACTGGAAGCCCGAGGTGGCCGGCAACAAGGTGAAGACGTGGCTGCAGTCGGCCGGCGGGAAGATCGACGGAATCGTGGCCCAGAACGACGACATGGCGCTGGGCGCCGCCAAGGGTCTGGCCGAGGCCGGGCGCAAGGACATCTTCGTCGTGGGGATCGACGGCATCGAGGACGGCCTGAAGGCGGTCCAGAACGGCTCGATGCTCGGCACCAACCTGCAGCACGGCGTGGTGGAAATGGCGGCGGGGCTCGCCGTGGCGCGACTGGTCGCGACCGGCAAGCCGTACCAGAAGGCCTACACCTACAACATGCCGATCATCACCGAGGACAACGTGGACGCGGCCTACCAGAACGTGGTCACCGGCAAGGACGCATTCCTCGCCAAACTGCCCGGTCTTGTCGACGCCAACGTGGCGAGCGGCGACATCTCGGCGGGCAGCCTCAGCGACCAGGCCGGGTAACCGGCCTGCCCGTGTTCCCCTTCGACCCGACCCCAAGTCCAAGGATTCGCGTGTGAACTCCAGAGAACTGTCACTTCGATCCCAGTACGACCTCGTCGTGGTGGGGGGTGGCTGCAACGGGCTGGCGATCGCCTGGGACGCCGCGCTTCGCGGAGTACCGGTACTGCTCCTCGAGAAGCATGACTTCGGGTGGGCGACGTCGGCGTGGAACAGCCGCCTCATCCACGGAGGACTCAAGTACCTGGAGCGAGGGGACGTGGCCCTGGTCCGCGACTCGCTCAGGGAGCGCGAGTGGCTCCTCAGAGCCGCTCCGCACCTGATCGAGCCGCTGCGGTTCTGCCTCCCGCTCTACCGCGACGCCACCCATCGGCCGTGGCTGCTGCGGGCGGCGATGCTCGCCTACGACGTGCTGTCCTTCGACAAGTCGACCGCCTGGCACCGGCAGTACTCCACGGGATCCTTCGTCAGGCTGCTGCCATCGTTGAACCGGACCGGCCTGCGCGGCGGGGTGGCGTACTTCGAGGCTCAGGTGGCCGAGCCGGAGCGGTTGATGACCGAACTCGCCGCGGCGGCCCGTGCGGCCGGAGCGCATATCGTCAACCACGCCGAGGTCGACGGGGCCACCTGGTCGGGCGAGGGGATCACCGGCGTGCGTTTCACCGACACCACCAGTGGCCGGCGGTACGGCGTGACGACCAGACTGGTCGTGAACGCCGCCGGCCCGTGGGTCGACGATGTGCTGACAGCGATGCACAGCTCGAAACCCGTCCCCCTCATGGGCGGGACGAAAGGCACCCACCTGGTCGTCGGCCGATTCCCCGGAGCGCCTTCGGACGCCGTCTACTACGAGGCCAGATCGGACTCCAGGGCCCTGTTCGTGATCCCGTGGCGGGGGCGCTACCTGCTGGGGAGCACCGACGACCGTTTCTCCGGTGAGCCGGGCGCGGTGTCGCCGACGGCCGGCGAGATCGACTACATCCTGGCCGAGACCAACATACTCATCCCCGAGGCCCGGCTGGGCCGCGACGACGTGGTGTGGTGCTACGCGGGCGTCCGCCCGTTGCCCTACTCCGCGGACGGGCCGACAGGCGACATCACCCGGCGGCATATCGTCAAGACGCATGACGGACCGCTGCGGGGAGTCCTGTCGGTGATCGGCGGCAAGCTGACCACCTTCCGATCGGTCGGCGAGGACGTGGTCGACCGGGTGCTCAAGCTCCTCGACCGGAAGGTCACGCGCACGCCGACCCGCACGGCGCGGCTGCCCGGCGCCGAGCACCCGGACCGGAACGCCTGGATCGCCGGATACCTTGAAAGGTCCGCGCTGCCTCCCGAGGTGGCCGCAAGGCTCGTGGCCTCGTACGGGATCCGGGCGCAGGCCGTCGAGGACATCGCCGCACGAAACCCCCGGCTCGCTGAGGTGCTCCGGGGGACGAGGGCGACGACCGCAGCGGAGGTGGTGTTCGCCGTCGAGGAGTCACAGGCCGTCACGCTGGAGGACATCATCGCTCGGCGGATCATGACCGGACTCGACGACGACCTCGGCCTGGCCTCGCTGGCTGAGGTGGCCGAGGTCGTGACACGGTTCTGCGGCTGGGCCGTGGACCGGGTCGAAACAGACATGGCCCACTACCGTCACTACATCAAGAAGCTGCAGCCACGCTACTCGGGAACACCATGACCTATCTGCTGGGTATCGACGCCGGCTCCACGATCACCAAGGCCGTCATCTTCGACGTGGCGGGCCACGAGGTCACCTCCGCCTCGTGCCGCGTCCGCATCGCGACGCCGCGGCCGGCCTGGGTGGAGCGCGACACGCTTGAGGTCGTCGAGGCCGGCCTGAAGGCCGTGCGTGCGGTGGTCGACAACCTCCCAGGCTCCGACGCCGGCGGTTCGATCAGTGCCGTCGCCATCACCGGCCACGGAGACGGTGTCTACCTGACTGACGCGGCGGGGAAGCCCACCCGGCCTGGCATCCTCTCCCTCGACACCCGCGCCGCGGAGCTCGTCGAGGAGTGGGAACGCGCCGGGGTTCACGACGCCGCGCTGGAACTCACCGGCCAGCCGCCGTTCCCTGCGGCCGCCTCGGCGCTGCTCGCCTGGTTGCGGGAGCACGAGCCGGAGGTGCTCGCGCGCAGCAGCTTCGCCCTGTCCTGCAAGGACCTGCTCAAGCTCGCGTTCACCGGGGAGGCGACGACCGACCTCACCGACGCGAGCTGCTCATTCGTGAACGTGGCGACCCAGCGGTACGACGAGCGGGCGTTCGAGCTCTACGGACTGGGATCACTTCGGTCCCTGCTGCCCCCGATCGTCGGTTCGACGCGGATCGCTGGGCGGGTCACCGCCGAGGTGGCCGAATACACTGGGTTGCGGCAGGGGACCCCGGTGGTCTCGGGACTGCATGACGTGGACGCGTGCGCCATCGGCTCGGGTAGCGCGAAACCGGGCGCGATGACGCTGATCGCCGGGACCTACAACATCAACGAGGTGGTGGCCGACCAGCCGCACACCAGCCCGATGTGGTTGTGCCGCAGCTTCGTCGAGCCCGGACAGTGGATGAGCATGGCCGTGTCACCCACCTCCGCCAGCAACCTCGAATGGTTCGCCGACAACCTGAGCTCAGTGAGACTAGAAGACAACACGGACCCGTTCGCCGCTCTCAACGTCGAGGTCGCCAAGGATCTGCACAAGCCTCACGACCTGCTGTACCTGCCCTTCCTGTACGGCTCGCCGTTCGGTAAGGAGTCCTCGGGAGGCTTCGTCGGGCTGCGTGCGTGGCACTCCAGAGGACAGCTGGTTCGCGCGGTCATGGAGGGGATCGTGCATACCCACCGATGGCATGTGGAGCAACTCCGCCGGACGTATGAGCCGGAGTTGGTCACCATCACCGGAGGAGGCGGCCGGAGCGGCATCTGGTCGCAGATGTTCGCCGACGCGCTGGGCCGGCCGGTTTCGGTGCCGGAGAGCAACGAGACCGGTGCGCTCGGCGCGGCGCTGTGCGCGGGCGTGGGTGTAGGGGTGTTCTCGGATCTGGCCGAGGCCGTCGACCGCTGTGTGCGCTACCAGCGCAGGCACGAGCCGTCGGAGGCGGGCGCCGCCGTCATGGAACGCGGGTATCAGGCGTATCTCACGGCCGTGGACGCGCTTGGCCCGGTATGGCGGAGCCTGGCAGCGATAGGGTCGAACACGTGATGATCGCCAGCACGGGGCCTGCCCAGGGGACGGAGGAGATGGACGGACAGTCCGCCGAACCGGAAGGCGGTAACAAGCAGCGCCAGAGGTCGATTGCCCAGTATGTGATCGCGCACGGCAGCGTCGCGGTGGCCACTCTGGCCAAACGGTTCGATGTGAGCGCCATGACCATCCGGCGCGACCTCGTCGAGCTGGAGACCGTCGGCATCCTCCGCCGCAGCCACGGCAAGGCCACCGCGGTCTCGACAAGACTGTTCGAGTCGAGCACCGAGTACCGCCTCGACGAGAACCGTTTGGCCAAGCTCGCCCTCGGCCGGGCCGCGGCGACATTCATCCAGCCGGGCCAGGCTGTCTTCCTCGACGACTCGACCACAGGGATCTTCTTCGCGAACGAGATCAAGGGGATATCACCGCTCACCGTCATCACGAACTTCGACGCGGTCGCGCAAGCCCTGAAGCACGAGCCGGGGATCGCCCTGAACCTCGTCGGCGGGAAGTACCAGGAGTGGTGCGATGCCTATCAGGACGGCCAGACCGTCGAGACCATCCGGCGGATGCGCGCCGACGTCTTCGTCATGTCGACCGCGGCCGTGATCGACAACGCCTGCTTCCACCAGGCGGTGGAGACCGGGCTCATCAAGCAGGCGATGTTCGAGTCGTCTCGACAGCGCATCCTGTATGTCGATCACACCAAGTTCGAACGTCGTGCCTTGCACATGATGATGCCGCTGAGCGCCTTCGACGTTGTCATCGTCGACTCCGCCACTCCCACCGAGACGGTCGAGGGCATCCGCCACCTCGGCGTCGAGGTCGTGGTCGCCCCGGACGTGACCGCGTGATCTCCATTGTGGTGCTAGGAGCCGCTGCTGTGGGTGCCGGAAACCGCTTCGTGTACGGCGGTGGCCGCGCGTAGGCCTGATTCCAGGGCGCCTTCGATCCAGGCGTGCCAGAGCGAGCAGTGCTCGCCGGCGAAGTGGATCCGGCCTTCGGGCTTGAGGATGTCGTCGTGGAGGCCGGACTGCTGCTGGGGCTCGAACAGGGCGAACGCGCCGGCCGCCCAGGGGTCGTCGTACCAGCAGTGGCTGATGCCGAATTCGAAGGTGTCGTTGATTTCGGGGTGGACTTTGGCGACGTCTTCGAGGGCCTGCTGGATGCGGCGTTCGCGGGACATGGCGCCCCAGCGCAGGGCGTCCTGGCCCCAGGTGTAGCTGGCGAGAAGGACGGCGCGGTCCTCGTGGGGGTCGGAGAAGGAGGGGTAGCAGATGCGGCGGATCGGGAGGTCGGTGACGGTGGTGCCGCCGATGATTCCGTCGGTTCGTTCCCAGAAGCGGTGGCGGACCTGGAAGAGGATCTTGGTGGAGGCGTTGTAGTGGAGTTCGCGGATCGCGCGTTGTTTGCCTCGGGAGAAGGGCGGGGTGATCTCGATGTCGCGGAGCACCGAGAAGGGGATCGTGCAGATCGCGTAGTCGGCGGTGAGGGTGGTGTGGCCGGTGGTGGTGCGCACGTGCAGGCGCACGCCGTCGGTGTCCTGCTCGATCGCGTGGACTTCGTGGCCGAACCTGACCTGGTCCTTGATCTGCTGGTAGAACGCGGTCGGGAGCAGGTCGGAGCCGCCCGCGATCTCCTGCATGTCCTCGAAGGCGCGGCCGATGATCTCGCGGAACTGCTCGATGATGGCGGCGTTCAGGTTGGCCTCGCGGAAGCTCATGATCCCGTAGAGCTCGATGGCGCCTGGGGAGAAGCCGCGTTCGAGGAGGAACGCCCGGATTGAGTAGCGGTCGTATTCGGCGCAGAGCCGGTCCAGGGCGTTCTCGCCTTCCTGGGCGTACAGGTCGTGGATCTCGGCGGTGGCTTCTCGCCACAAATCCGTGTACGTACGGCCCTGCTCGTGGGGCGCCAGATCGAAATCGAGCAGATCGGGTTCGGCGTCGAGCCGGCCCATGGTGAGGCGTTTGCCCTGGATGTAGGCGAGCGTGTGAGGGTTGTCCATTACGAACGGGCGCAGGTCCAGGCCGAATCGGTGGCAGTACTCCAGGGTCAGGTCGTGCACCCGGGGGATGCGCATGGCGCCGGCTTCCGCGTACAGGCCGGGCGCGAACCCGCGCAGGGTGTGGACC
>NZ_BLAF01000078.1 GCF_009687885.1 Acrocarpospora pleiomorpha | reverse complement strand
CCCTTTGTCTGTCTCCGGGATCTGCCCGGCCCCGCCGTTCCCGCACGAAATGACAGCCATGACGTGATGGACCACAGCACCGACGTTCAGTCCTCCCGCGCAAAGCTCAACCGCCTTCAGATCACGACCCATCAGCGAACGAGCGCAACTGGTTTTGCTCGTGAGATCCGAGAGTTGGGTTCCGCATCATATTTCGTGATGGTAGCGATACGGAAAGCTCCGTTGATGCGTCGGAATCCAGCGACCGTTCCCCGGCGCGGCCGGGTACGTCCGATCTGGAATGCTGGCAGGCATGCTTAGCGACGGTGTGATGAAAGTGGTGGCAGCGGCCGTCGTCGATCGAGGACGTCTGCTCGTCGTCAGCAAGAAGGCCGCGCCAGAGGTGTTCTACCTACCCGGGGGAAAGGCCGAGGCAGGAGAGAGCCCGGAGGAGACCCTGGTTCGGGAGCTGAGCGAAGAACTCGGCGTTGTGCCCCGCGACATGGACCTGCTTGGCCAGATCGAGGACATGGCTGCGCTTGAAGGTGTGCCGATGCGCATGACGGTTTTCACGGCCAGACTGGCCGGACGCCCAACGCCCGCCGCTGAACTTGCCGCCCTGGGGTGGACCGACGGGCGTGATGACTACGAACCTCGCCTGGCCCCAGCGGTTCGCAACCAGGTGCTCCCCTTGCTCGTCCGAGCAGGAGTTCTCGTTCGTGCTCATCACGAAATTTAGCCAGAGCCGAGAGCTGACCACGATTTTCGTGAGTTCTGACCGCACTTGCCGGCTGAGACCGTGACTTTTGTTCGCGAGAAATGACCGCACTCCGGCAGGCCCGTCCCGGGAGACGTTGCCCGTCGCGAGGAGCTGAACTGGGCCGGCAATTTTGGTGAGATGCCTGCCTCATGACGGGTGCGGTCGGCGGTGGGCCCGGGGTGGCCCTGGGTGGTACTGACGAGGATCGTTTCAGTTGATCTTGCCCAGATGGCTCTGTCAACCAGAGGCGGGCCGGGGGTCTCCTAACAAGGGAGGGCTTCAGATTGCCCGAGTGCACTGGTGACGGGTTGGCGTGCCCAGAACAGCGCGTGACCGCTGTCTCCCTCGGGAACGAACTGCTGGTCGATGATCGCCAGGCCAGCTTGGCGCAGCCAGGACCGGTAGGTGGTGGCGTCGGCGTGACTCCACCACATGGCGGCGGGCCCGCCGAGCCAGTTGTCCTGCGTGCCGGTCCAGGCGTCCTGCCCGGTGGTGGCGAGGAGCCAGCCGCCGGGGCGCAGCCAGCGGGCGATGTCGTGCAGCAGGCGCGGCTGGCGGTCGAGCGGCATGTGAATCAGCGCGTAGAGGCAGATGACGGCGTCGAAGGAGCCGGGCGGGAAGTCCAGTTCGGTGGCGTCGGCGCGGATGAAGGCGGCGCCCGGGACGAGCCGGCGGGCGCGCTCGACCTGGACGTCGCTGATGTCCACGCCGGTCACCTGGTGCCCGACGGCGGCGAGGTGCCGGGTGACCGGGATGCCGCAACCGCATCCCAGGTCCAGGATCTGGCCTCGCCCGGGGAGGCGATCCCGCAGATCGGCCCGCCAGCGGTCGTACTCGTGTGCTGCGTCGTCGTCACTGCGGTAGTGGCGAGAAAGCGCGTTGTAGCCGGAGCGGACCAGATCTGCTGGATGGGTGTCCATGGCGAGCAGGCTATGCGCATGCGGGGTCGCGGCCGTGGCTGAGGTAAGCGCGCAGGGCTGGGCAGGCGACGGTCGCGGCGTGCTCGTCGGGCCTGTCGTCTGGCGTTATGGCTGGTCTTGCCCGAAGAGGTTCTCGCCGTCGCTGCCACCGAGGAGGAAGGTGAAGCGGTCCAGGCCGTAGGCGGGTCACCGAATGTAGGACAGGAAGGAGGGCGTGAGCGTGGCGGGGTCGGCGGCGAGTATGTCGTACGGTCGAAAATCACGAACAACGACTTCACCAAAACAGGGTCGCAGCCACACCTGGCAAGCACCTGCGGTCAACTCTCATGAACAAAACCACGCAACCGATCCGCCAGAGCTAGAACCTCCACGCGCAACTTGTCTGGTCGTACGACCGCAAAGGACCAGCCCAGCCCGGCCAGCATTTGAGCCATCCCATCGAGGCGCTCGGCCCGCGCCACCAACCGAACCCCGGAACCGATCTCCGTCAGGGATCCCACCGAAGGAGGGACGCGCCGCCTTACCTCCTCCAGGGGTGCGTGCAGCACCACCTCGACCTCGTGCCGGAACGGAACGCCCGCCAGGGAGTCCAAGACGTGAGTGACCGCGTTGAAATCGTCCGGGGGCGCGAAAGTCTCCTCCAGGAGGTCGACGGAAATCACCCGGTCGGCGCGGAATGTACGGAGTTCCTGGCGAAGGTGGTCGAAACCGGTCACATACCAGCGGGCGGAGTGCAGGACCAGGCCGTAAGGGTCCAGGTCGCGAGTGGTCGGGGCGCCGCGGAAGGAGCGGTATCGCATCTGGACCCTGCGGCGGCGGCGTGTCGCGTCCGCGAGTGACAGCAGGGCCGACGGGGGCAGCGGAGGCGAGGCGGGGCGGTGGAAGGCCAGGCCGACCGTTTCCGAAATGGCCCGGACGCGCTCTCCCAGGGCTTTGGGGAGGACGCGTTCGATCTTGGCCAGGGCACTTTCCGTACCCAGGGCGACCCCGTTGTGACGGCCTACCAGCAGGCCCAGAACCACCGCCGTCGCCTCGTCCTCCGACAACATCAATGGCGGCAGCTTGAAACCCGGCAGCAACCGATACCCGCCGTAACGCCCACGATCCGCCTGAACCGGCACACCCAGATCGGTCAACCGGGCGACGTAGCGGCGGATGGTGCGCTCGTCGACCTCCAGGCGGGCGGCCAGTTCCGGGCCGGTCAGACCGGGCCGAGCCTGAAGCAGCTCCAACAGAGTAAGCACACGATTCGTCGTCATATCAGGACCGATTCTGTCCGGATATATCCATACAGTCGAGACAACGAATCAGACGAATCAATGGACCTCAACGTCGTCGAGGATTGGCACGGCGCTCACGAAAGTCTCGTTCCCCGGCAAGGGCGGCTTGCTCGGGTCGAGACCAGCAACGAATCAGAGGAACCAAGGACCTCAACGCCGTCAAGAACCAGCACAACACCCCAACCCCAACGCAACAACCGCGAGCACGCACCGGAACAACAACCAATCAGAGGAGCGTAATGAGTACTTTTGTCCTGGTGCCGGGATTCTGGCTGGGTGCGTGGGCCTGGAAGGATGTTGTCGATGATCTTCGGGCGGCGGGGCATGTCGCGTACCCCCTCAGTCTCACGGGGCTTGCCGATCGAGTGCACCTGGCCTCGCCTGAGCTCTCCCTCGACGATCACATCAGCGACATCGTCAACCTCATCACCTACGAGGACCTGCACGACGTCATCCTGGTCGCGCACAGTGGAAGCGGTGGCACGGTCACCGCGGCCGCTGACAGGATCCCCGAACGTGTCGCCCGTGTCGTCTACGTCGACAGCGGCCCGGTCCCGGACGGTATGGCCCAGATAGACCTCGTCGGACGCGAAACTGTAGAGGTCGCGCTCGTCGACGGCTACCGGTTCCCTTTCATCTCCTTGGAGAGCCATCCCGGCGCCGAGGGCCTGACTCAGGAGGCCAGGGACCTGATGGGCGCCCGGGCCACCGACCAGCCGCTCGGCCCGATCAACCAGCCCATCTTCCTCACGGGCGCCGTCGACAAGGTTCCTAAAACGCTCGTGAGCTGCATGTTCTCAACAGCCCAGATAAGGGACCTGATTGCCCAAGGCCACCCTTACTTCGCTGCGGTGACCGGAACGGAGTGGCAGATCCGCGAACTCCCCACCAGCCACTGGCCGATGTTCTCCCGCCCAGCGGACCTCTCGGCACTGCTGCAAGCCTTGTAAGTACCTGAAGTAAGCACCCAAAGCGACCGTCTTTACAAAGTAGAGTACGGCGTGAGCTCCGTCGGTTCCGCGATCACATCCACCAGGGCGCCGTTGCGCAGCACCGTCACCGGCAACGGCCGCCCGATCGCCTCCGCGAACATCAGCCGCTGCAGCCCCTGCGCGTCCCCCACCGGCTTGCGCCCCGCGCTCAGCACCAGATCCCCCGCCCGCAACCCGGCCCGCGCCGCCGGAGACCCCGCGACCACCTCCACCACCCGCAACGCGCTCGCCTGCCCGACCCGCTCCCTGATCGCGGGCGGCAGCGGCGCGGGTGTCGTGACCAGCCCGAGGTAGGCCCGCCGTACCCGCCCGTCGCGCATCAGCGCGGCCACGATCGACCGCGTCGTGGAGTTGATCGGAACCGCCAGGCCCAGACCGGTCCCGGCCACCGCCGTGTTGATGCCCACCACGTGCCCGCCGGCGTCGGCGAGCGCGCCGCCGGAATTGCCGGGGTTGAGGGCCGCGTCGGTCTGGATGACATCCTCGATCAGCCGCACCGCGGACCCGCTGCGCGCCGGCAGCGAACGCCCTAAACCCGACACCACCCCGGCGGTCACCGAGCCGGTGAGGCCCAGTGGCGTGCCCACGGCCACCACCAGCTGGCCGACCACCAGCGTGTCGCTGTCCCCCAGCGTGACCGGCGGCGGGGTGGGCTCCAGCGCCCGCAGCACCGCCAGATCCGACAGCGGATCCGCGCCGACGACCGCGAACTCCGCGCTCGTCCCGTCGGAGAAGGCGGCGGAGCCCGTACGCGCCGAGCCGACCACATGCGCGTTCGTGAGCAGGAACCCATCCGCCGTGAAGATCACCGCGGAGCCGCTCGACCGCCCCGCCTTGACGCTCGCCACCTTGGGCGTCAGCTCCGCCGCGACGGACGCGACGATCCTGGAGTACTCATCCATGGGGCACCACCTTCATACACCAATTACTTCATTACACCTCATAACCCAGGACATTTGTCCTCCCGAACAGAGGATTGTGCGGCCTGCCGGGCCAGCGGCCCCGAAAATTACCGTTCCGACCATGACGAACGCCGTCGTCCTCGACGACATCCGCAAGAGCTACCACGACGTGACCGCCGTCGACGGGCTCTCCCTCACCATCCCCGAAGGCCAGACGCTGGCCCTGTGCGGCGCCAACGGCGCCGGGAAGTCCACCACCATCGGCATGCTGCTCGGCGTGATCACGCCCGACTCCGGGCACGCCCGCCTGTACGACCGCGACCCCACGCAAGCCGTACAGCGCGGACTGGTCGGCGCGATGCAGCAGGAAGGCGGCACACCACCGCGGGTCACCGTGAAGGAGCTGCTGACCTTCATCCGGGCGACCTACCCGAACCCGCTGCCGATGGCCGAGGTCGTCGCCACCGCCCAGATCGCCGGGCTCGAGCGCAAACGCGTCGACCGCCTGTCCGGCGGCCAGCGCCAGCGGGTGCGCTTCGCGATGGCCCTGGCGGGCGACCCCCGCCTGCTGGTCCTGGACGAACCCACCGCCGCCCTGGACGTGCGCGCCCGCCGCGAATTCTGGGCCGCCATGCGGCGCCTCACCGACCAGGGCAAGACCATCGTCTTCGCCACCCACTACCTGGAAGAGGCCGATCGGCAGGCCGACCGCATCGTCGTCCTCGCCGAAGGCCGGATCGCCGCCGAGGGCACCGGCGCCGACATCAAGGCGGCGGCCGAACTCGCCGCCGGAAGCCCTCTTGAGGACGCCTTCCTCGCCCTTATCGCCCACAAACCCCTCCCATAGACAGGCGCCGACCAGGCACCTCACCGCAGGGGCTGTCCAGATCACGACATCAAACCTCGAAGGAGAACCGGGGATGATCCCCTATATCCGGCTCGAAGTCCGCAAGATGCTCCGCGACACCGGCTACGTGACCATGGGCCTGGCCGTCCCCCTGATCATGTATCTGCTCTTCACCACCCTGGCCATCCCCGCCGAGGACCGCCCGGAGGGCGCGCTCTGGTCGATGATCGGCCTGGCCGCGTACGGCGCGCTCGGCGGCGCCTTCAGCAACGGCACCGGCACCGCCGAGGACAAATCCCTCGGCTGGCTGCGCCAGCTCCGCCTCACCCCGCTCACCCCCTGGCAGGTCATCAGCGGCAAGACGGCGACGGCCGCGATCATCGTGGTCCCCTCGATCGCGCTCGTCCTGTCCGCGGGCGCCTTCGTCAACCAGGTCAGGCTCGACCCGACGCAGTGGATCGCCGTCATCGCCCTGCTCTGGGCAGGCACGATCCCGTTCAGCCTGCTCGCCCTGGGCAACGGCTACCTGCTCTCCCCGCAGAACGCCGCCGCCGCCAACTTGGCCGGATATATCGGCCTATCGGTGATCGGCGGGCTCTGGTTCCCCACCAACAACCTCCCCGGCTGGCTCGGCACGGCCGCGACCTGGAGCCCCGTCCACGGCTACGCCAACCTCTCCTGGAGCGTCGCCTTCGACCACGCCCCCAATCCTCGCTCCGCCCTGGTGCTGCTCGCCTGGTCCGCCGCCTTCGCCGCCTACGCCAGGTACGGTTACCTACGCTCCGCCCGCATGGTCTGATGGAAACCGTGAACACCCCCGACCGGACCGGGATCCACGTCTGGGTCCTGCTCAGCGGGTTCCCCATCGCCGAGATCGTCTCCGGCCGCGACCAGCCGCTCTGGCTGGCCTGGCCCGCGATCGCCGCCATCGCCGCCCTCTACCTGTGGACCACCCGGCTCGCCTTCACCGACCGCGACAGGGCCACCAGGATCGCCCTCCCCCTCCTGATCGCGGTGGGCGTCGCGTCCGCCGTCGCCTTCCAGGGCGCCTGGTCGTTCGTGCTGACCATGGCCGCGATCGCCACCGGAACCACCGTCAGGGCCGCCCGCGGCATGCTGCTCCTGCTCGCCCTCACCGCGGTGGCCCTGGCCGTGAACGCCGACCTCGGCCCGCTCCTGATGATGTTCTCCGGCTGGGGCGTGTTCGTCGCCGGGCTCATCCCGTGGATCATCGTCCAGCTCTGGGACACCATCCACGAGCTGACCGAGACCCGCAAGGAGCTCGCCCGCGTCGCCGTCTCGGAGGAGCGGCTGCGCTTCTCCCGCGACCTGCACGACCTGCTCGGCCACACCCTCTCGGTCATGGTCGTCAAGGCCGAGGCCGTGCGCCGCCTCGCCCCCGGCGACGGCGAGGCCGCCGCCCGGCAGGCCGCCGACATCGAGCAGATCGGCCGCCAGGCCCTCGCCGAGGTGCGCGCCGCCGTCACCGGCTACCGCGGGCGCGGCCTGGACGCCGAACTCGCCACCGCCCGCGACGTGCTCGCCGACGCGGGCATCAGCCTGCGCGTCCAGACCTCCGCCGTACGGCTCCCGCCCGAAACCGACGCCCTCCTCGGCTGGGCCGTACGCGAAGGAGTGACGAACGTCATCCGCCACAGCGCCGCCCGCTCCTGCCAGATCACCCTCAGCGACACCGGCGGCCTCGAACTGGAGATCCTCGACGACGGCCAGGGCGCGCCGGAGCCGGTGGAGGGAAACGGGCTCGGCGGGCTGCGGGAACGGGTCGAGGCGGCCGGGGGGCGGCTGGCGGTCGCCGGGGCGAGCGGGTTCCGGTTGCGGGTGACCGTACCGGCATGATCAGGATTTTGCTGGCCGAGGACCAGACGATGATGCGCGGCGCGCTCGCCCTGCTGCTCGGCCTGGAGCCGGACATGGAGATCGTCGCGCAGGTCGCCGGCGGCGACGAGGTGGTCGCCGCCGCGCTGGACGCGCGGCCCGACGTGGCCCTGCTCGACATCGAGATGCCCGGCCGCGGCGGTCTGGAGGCCGCGGCCGACCTGCGCGAGCGGGTGCCCGGCTGCCGGGTGGTGATCCTCACCACGTTCGGCCGGCCGGGCTACCTGCGCCGGGCGATGGAGGCGGGCGCCTACGGCTTCCTGGTGAAGGACGGCCCGGTGGAGGAGCTCGCCGCCACCATCCGCCGGGTGCTGGCGGGGGAACGCGTGATCGACCCGGCCCTGGCCGCCGCCGCGCTCAGCGCCGGGCCGAGCCCGCTCACCGACCGGGAACGCGACGTGCTCACGGTCGCGGGCGACGGCGCCACGATCGCGGACATCGCCGCCCGCCTGCACCTGTCGGAGAGCACGGTGCGCAACTACCTGTCCTCGGCCATCGGCAAGACCCGCACCCGCAACCGGGTCGAGGCGGCCAGGCTGGCCCGCCACAACGGCTGGCTCTAGACCTTCTCGAGATCGGCCATCTCCCTGAACGTGATCTCGGCCAGCGCCCGCTGCCCCGCGACGTTCGGATGGAAGAAGTCCCACCCGCTGACCTGGTCGAGCGTGAACGGGTAGGCGAAGACCTGGCCGCCGTCGTAGCGGCAGCCGGGGCCGTACTCGGCGCAGGCCGCCTCCAGCTGTGAGTTGTACGCCACGACCCGCGCCCGCACGCGATCCCGGCGCTCGACGTCCTTCTTCGCCGTCGACCCCGGATTGGCCAGCAGCGCCTGGCAGACCTTGCCGATCGACCAGAACGTCCTGGCCAGCGGGTTGTCCTTGCCGACACGCCACAGATGCTTGAGGTCGGGGACGCTGGCCAGGAACACCCGCGCCCCGGTCGGCCGCAGTTCCCGTAACGCCGCCGCGATCCGCTGCCGGTAGGCGGCCACCGGCGTCATCTGCTTCTCGGTACGGACGCAGGCGTCGTTGGCCCCGATCAGGATCGTGACATAGGTGGCCTTGGCCGCCACCGCCGCGCGCGCCTGCCCGAGCAGATCGGCGCTGACCGACCCGGACACGGCGAAATTCAAGCCTTTCACGTCCGCCCCCGCGGCCAGCATGCGCAGATAGTGACTGTTGACCTCCGGGTGATCGCCCGCCGCCCAGGAGCGCGAGGGGCAGGCGACATACCAGCCGCAGGCGTTGAAACCCACGCTGATCGAATCCCCGAGCGCCGCCAGCACCACCGGTTCGGCACGGGCCGCCGCCAAAGCCGCCGTCCCGGTCATCGGCCAGCACAACGCGGCCACGAGCACGGGCGTGATCTTCTTGATCATGGGCACCTCCGGGAGCCCAAGCTAGAGATCGCGAAGATGTCTGCTCTATCACCATCCGGGCAGGCGTCCCTTCCATGACCAACTTCCTATCGGCCCTTGACATGGAGCCCCCGCTCAAAGGGCACCCAATGTCGAACACGTTCAGTTTCTGCGTAGAGTGTGTGGAGTGAGTGTCGCTCTCGGACTACAACGTCCCCTGGTGGTTCGCACGGTTCCGGTCGACGACGTCGGCGACCTGATCGCGCGCCTCCCCGACAGCGCCCCTTACGCCTGGGTGCGGCACGGCGACGGCCTCGTCGGCTGGGGAGAGGCCGCCGGCGTCACCGTCCCGCACGGCCCCGGCCGCTTCGCCTGGGCGCGCGCCTGGCTCAACTCGATCTTCCAAGCCGCCGACATCCACGACGAGGTCCGCCTGCCCGGCTCGGGACCGGTCGCGTTCGGCTCCTTCACCTTCGACCCCGGCTCCCCCGGCTCCACGCTGGTCGTGCCCAGGACCGTGCTGGCCCGCCGGGACGGCCGCGCCTGGCTGACCACCATCGGGGAGGAGACCCTCGACCTGGTCACCCCGGTCCGCACGCCCGGCCGGATCCGCTACAGCGACGGCTCGCTCACCTCGATGGAGTGGGAGCACGCGGTCGCCACCGCGGTCAAGGAGATCACCGGCGGCCGCCTGGACAAGGTCGTGCTGGCCCGCGACCTGATCGCCACCGCCGACCGCAGGATCGACCCGCGCGCCCTGCTGGCCCGGCTCGCCTCCCGTTACCCCGAGTGCTACACCTTCTCCGTGGGCGGCCTGGTCGGCGCGACCCCCGAGCTTCTGGTCCGGCACACCGGCCGGGCGATCGAGTCGCTCGTGCTGGCCGGGACCTCGCCCACCGGCGCCGACCCCGCCGACCTGTTCTGCTCGGAGAAGAACCAGTACGAGCACGTCTGCGCCGTCACCTCCGTTCGGGACGCGCTCGCCCCCCTCTGCGAGACCCTGGACGTGCCCGACCGGCCCGAGCTCCTGGTCCTGCCGAACGTGCAGCATCTGGCCAGCCGGGTCACCGGGCGCCTGTCCGACGGCGCGTCCGTGCTGGACGTGGTCGCCGCCATGCATCCCACCGCCGCCGTCGGCGGCACCCCGACCGAGACCGCGCTCGAGGTCATCCGCGAGCTGGAGGACATGGACCGGGGCGGCTACGCCGGCCCGGTCGGCTGGATCGACGCCCGCGGCGACGGCGAATGGGGCATCGCGTTACGCTGCGCCGCCATCACCGGCGACCGCGCCCGCCTGTTCGCCGGCTGCGGCATCATGGGCGAATCCGACCCCGCCGGAGAATTAGCCGAAGCCCAGGCCAAACTCCGCGTCATGCGCTACGCCCTGGAGGGCTGAGCGGGAACGTGCAGCCCGGCGCCCGGCGCCGCTGCCGCGCGACCCGCCGTAGCCGTGGCCAGCCAGTCGGTGAAGCCCGGCAGGCCGCTTTCCGTGACCGCGACCTCGAAGGCGACCTGGTTGCCGTAGTCGACGCCGCGAGGCGGGTGGCCGGAGACCCGTAGATCGTTCTCCAGGCGGCCGGCGTGGGCGTGGTCGATGGTGACCGTGACCAGCCGGGCCGGGACCATGGTGATCGGCGACGCCCGGTCGAGAGTCTCGCCCACCACGCCTCCGTACGCCCGGACCAGGCCGCCCGCGCCGAGCAGCACGCCGCCGAAATACCGGGTGACCACCGCCACGACGTCCGCGAACCCCCGCCGGATCAGCACGTCCAGCATCGGCGTCCCCGCCGTCCCGCCGGGCTCGCCGTCGTCGTCGGCCTTCCGTATCCGGGTGCCGATCACATAGGCGGTGCAGTTGTGCGAGGCGTCCGCCCGCCGCCGCGCCGCGATGAACGCCCGCGCCTCCTCCTCCGACCCGGCCGGAGCCAGGGCGCACAGAAACCGCGACCGCCGCACCTCGGTCTCGTGCTCCACGACCTCGCTGACGGTGGTGTACGGCATGCGCCCAGGATACCGCCTTTACAAAGTATGTCCTATATCCGTTTGCCGGCATATTCCCTCATCGGTATATTCAAAGAGTGCTGTTCGACGTGCTCGCCGAGCCGACCCGGCGGCGGATCCTGGACCTGCTCCTGGAGCGCCCGCATCCGGTCGGCGAACTGACCGCCCGGCTCGGTCTGACCCAGCCGGGCACCTCCAAACATCTGCGCGTGCTCCGCGAGGCCGGCCTCGTCCAGGTCCGGATCGACGCGCAACGCCGCTGGTATGAGCTCTGCCCGGCCCCGCTGGCCGAGATCGACACCTGGCTCACGCCGTACCGGCGACTCTGGGCCACCAGCCTCGACGCGCTGGAACTCCACCTCGAGACGATGGAGAACGATCAATGAACGAGACCCTGCACACCGTCGACGGCCGCACCGTGCTGCGGATGGAGCGGCTGCTCGCCCACCCCGTCGAGAAGGTCTGGCGGGCGATCACCGACCCCGCCCACCTCAGCCAGTGGTATCCGTTCCCCGCCGCCGAACTCGACCTGCGCCCCGGCGGGACGATCATCTTCGACGACGGCGCGGGCACCGTGCTGAAGGCCGTGATCACCGAGCTCGACCCGCCGCGCGTCTTCGCGTTCAGCGAGCACGCCCCCGCCTCGGTCCCCCGCGAGAGCGACGACCTGGTCCGCTTCGAGCTCCGCCCCGAGGCCGCCGACTGCCTGCTGATCTTCACCCACACCTTCGACGACAGGTACGCGGCGGCCAGCTACGCCTCCGGCTGGCAGACCTGCCTGATCGCCATGGAATTCCTCCTCGAAGGCCGCCCCTTCACCCCGCCCGAGGGCAACTTCCCCGAGCTCCACGAGGAGTACGTCACCCGGTTCCACCTCGACGAAGGCACCCGCGTTCCCGGCGGAGTGCGCTTCGAGCGCCAGCTCACCGTCCCGATCACCCAGGCCCAGGCGGCCCTGGAGAAGGCGGACTGGCCCCCGGCCGACTGCCACCTGTCCGACGGAACCGGCCACGGCGCCCGCCTGGTCGTCACCGCGCCCGACTCCGGCGACCCCGACCGGGCGCTGATCGAATGGCGGGAGCGCATCAACCGCTTCGCCCGCGACCGCGGCTGAGGGTTAGCTGAGGGTAAATTGTCTTGACATTCTGACCTCCGGTAACCTCGGACAGTGACATCGACTCGGTTGGAATTCGACCTGGACCGGTCGAGCCCCGTGCCCCTCTACTTCCAGGTGGCCGAGCAGATCTCGGAAGCGATCAGAACCGGCGAGCTGACACCGGGCTCCCGGCTGGACAACGAGATCCTGCTGGCCGACCGGCTCGGTCTGTCCCGCCCCACGATCCGGCAGGCGATCCAGTATCTGGTCGACAAGGGGCTGCTGGTCCGCAAGCGCGGCGTCGGCACCCAGGTCGTGCACGGCCAGGTCAAACGTTCGGTGGAGCTCACCAGCCTCTACGACGACCTGCGCCGCGCGGGCCAGGATCCCGCCACCCGGGTGCTGTCCATCGGCACGGCGGCCGCGGACGAGACGGTGGCCGAGGTGCTCGCCGTACCGATCGGAACCGAGGTCATGCACCTGGAGCGGCTGCGTTTCGCCGCCGGGGAGCCGCTCGCGCTGCTGCGCAACTGGCTGCCGCTCGGCCTGGCCCCGCTGACCGCCGACGCGCTGGCCGAGCGCGGTCTCTACGAGCTGCTGCGCGCCGCCGGGGTGCGCATGCGGGTGGCCAACCAGCGCATCGGCGCCCGCGCCGCCTCCCCGGCCGAGGCCCGCCTGCTCGGGGAACGCCGCGGCGCCCCCCTGCTCACCATGGTCAGGACCACCTACGACGACCAGGGCCGCGCGGTCGAGCACGGCTCGCACGCCTACCGGGCCTCGCACTACTCCCTTGAGGTCACGCTGATTGAGCGCTGACCTCCTCGGCCACGCTCCGGGCGGCGACCCGCTTCTTCAGCCACAGCGTGGTGCCGATCCCGAACAGGACGGCGACGACCAGCCCCACCCAGGAGAAGCCCTTCAGCCACTGCTCGGCGACCACGCCCAGGTAGTAGACGGCCGCCGTGGTCCCGCCCGCCCAGGCGATCCCGCCGAGCACGTTCGCCACCAGGAACCGCCAGTACGGCATCCGCAGCGCCCCCGCGAGCGGCCCCGCCAGGATCCGCAGCAACGCCACGAACCGCCCGAAGAACACCGCCCACATCCCGTACCGCTGGAACATCGCCTCCGCCTTGGCGATGTGCGCGGGCCCGAAATGTTTGGGGAACCGCCGCCCCAGCCGGTCGAACAGCGGTTTGCCGCCCTTCTTCCCGATCAGATAGCCGATCGAGTCGCCGACGATGGCGCCCGCGCTCGCGCAGACGCCCACCATGACCGGGCTCACCACGCCCTTGGCCGCCAGCAGGGCCGAGCTGACCAGCACGATCTCCCCCGGCAGGGGGATGCCCAGGCTCTCCAGACCGATCACCAGGCCGACCAGGGCATAGACCCAGACGGCCGGAATCGACTGCAACCATTCCTCGACGTGCATGCTCAACCCCTGTCGTCCGGACAGCCCATTCTTCCCTGACCGGAAGAGTGCCGGAGCCACCTTGCGAACGACCTGCGAACGAGCGTCAGTAGCCGAGAGTGGTCAGACCGGCCAGCGCCGCCTCCCGCATCCTGCCGCGCACCGCGACGGAGGCCGCCCGGTCGGTCCGCACCTCCACGATCCGCAAACCGTCCCCCTTGATCGCCCGGGACAGCTCGTCCGGCTCCTCGACCCGCGTGTACGGCGTGCCGGTCGCCGCCGCCAGATATCCCAGATCCACCCCGTGCGGCGTCCCGAAGACCCGCTCGAAGGGCGCTCCCAGGCTCGCCTGCGGCAACATCGAGAAGATCCCGCCGCCGTCGTTGTTGGCCACCACCAGGCAGAGATCGGGCCGGGGCTCGCGCGGCCCCAGGATCAGCCCGTTCTGGTCGTGCAGGAGCGTCAGATCCCCGACCAGCGCGTAGGAGGGGCCGTTGTGGGCGAGCGCGGCCCCGATCGCCGCCGACACCACCCCGTCGATCCCGGACGCCCCCCGGCAGGCCATCAGCCGCAGCCCGCGCCTGGGCCGCATCGCCCAGTCCAGATCCCGGATCGGCAGCGAGGAGCCGCAGAACAGCTGGGCCCCGTTGGGCAGCAGCGCGCCCAGATCCCGGGCCGTCCTGGGCTCGCTCATCCCGGCGGAGTCCAGCACCTGGTCGATGGCGTCCCGGGTGGTGAGATCGGCGTGCCGCCAGGAGTTCAGCCAGTCGTCGTCCCCGGCCGTGACCGGGATCTCGACCGCCTGCGCGACCTGGGTGGCCGACCGGGTCGGATCCGGCCACCTGGTCAGGTCCTGGGCGACGACGATGTGCTCCTGCGCGCGCTTCAGCCAGGACAGCAGCGGCCGCGACAGGCCCGGCCGGCCCAGCGTGACCACCACGTCCGGCACGTGCGCCTCGGCGAAGGCCTGGTTGCCCAGCAGGAAGTGGTAGGTGGAGACGGCGTGGTCGCCGTACCGGCCGTTGCCGCTGGGCTCGGACAGGACCGGCCAGCCGGCCATGCCCGCCGCGGCCACGTACCGCCGGACGTTGCTGGCGCCGTCGCCCACCACGAGCACGCCGCGCCGGGTCGGCGAGATGTGCAGCGCCGCCGACGGCGGCGCGACCCTGGACCTGATCCACGGCCCGTTGGCGTCGCCGTCCAGCGACTCGCACCAGGCCGAGTCCCCGTCGGGGATCAGCGGCTCGCGGAAGGCCAGATTGAGGTGCACCGGCCCGGGATCCATCGGCCCGGCCGCCCGCTGGTAGGCCCGGCACGCCAGCGACCGCCAGTACGCCACCTGCCCCGGCCGCTCCTCCGGCACGCCCACCTCGGCGAACCAGCGGACCGCTGAGCCGAACAGCTTCACCTGGTCGATCGTCTGGTTCGCGCCCGTGCCGCGCAGCTCCGGCGGCCGGTCGGCGGTGAGCACCAGCAGCGGCACCCCCGACTCGTGCGCCTCGATCACGGCCGGGAAGAAGTTGGCCGCCGCCGTCCCGGAGGTGCAGATCAGCGCGACCGGTTTCTCGGCGCGTTTGGCCAGCCCGAGCGCCAGGAAGGCGGCGGACCGTTCGTCGATCCGCACGTGCAGCCGCAGCCGGGAGTCGGCGTGCGCGGCCAGGGCGAGCGGGGCGGAGCGGGAACCGGGGGCGAGCACGACCTCGGTGAGCCCACAGCGGACCAGCTCGTCGACGAGCACGCCCGACAACGCGGTGGCCGGATTCACGAGAGACCTCCGCTTGGCCGCGCCTGTGTCTGGACTGAGGAACGCAGGTCGCGAAGCGGCCGGAGTGACGAGGGAAGACGCAGGCTGAGGGCGGCCAAGCCCGCCGTGCCGGAGGCGCGGCCATAAACACTGCCTAGCGCGCGAGACATGCGGCCGCCTCCTCCATCCGTCGAACCCACTTCGGCGACTCGATCTCGAAGCGCGCCAGCGCGGCTTCGTCCACCTCCGGACGCCGTACGGCGATCGCCCCGGCCACGGGGGTGAGCGAGTCCGCGACAACGTCCCCGGTCAGGAGGGACATGGTCCCGAGGCCGCAAGCGTACGGCAATTCGGGCAATGCGGCGGCCAGGGCGAGACCGGCGGCGAGCCCCACCGAGGTCTCCACCGCGCTGGACACCACGGCGGGCAGCCCGCAGGCCTCCACCACGCGCAGCGCGGCGCGCACCCCGCCGAGCGGCTGGACCTTGACCACGGCGATGTCGGCGGCCTCGGCGGCGCGCACCCGCAGCGGATCCTCGGCCTTGCGGATGGACTCGTCGGCCGCGATCGGGACGTCGACCCGGCGCCTGACCTGGGCGAGCTCGTCCAGGGATGGGCAGGGCTGCTCGGCGTACTCCAGGGTGAACCGGTTCAGCTCCTTGAGCCGCAGGACCGCCTCGTCGACGTCCCAGCCGCCGTTGGCGTCCACCCGGATCTTCCCGGCCGGGCCGAGCGCGTCCCGGACGGCCTCCACCCGGGCCAGGTCCGCGGCGAAGTCCTGGCCCCGCTCGGCGACCTTGATCTTCGCGGTCCCGCAGCCGGACGCCTTGGCCAGCTCGAAGGCCCGCGCGGCGGGCACGGCGGGGATGGTGGCGTTCACCGGGATGGTCGAGCGCACCGGGTCCGGCCAGCCTTCGAAGGCGGCCTCGCGGGCGCAGGCGAGCCAGCGGGCGCACTCGGCGGGGCCGTACTCCGGGAAGGGCGAGAACTCGCCCCAGCCGGCCGGGCCGCGCAGCAGCACCCCCTCCCGGGCCGTCTGCCCGCGGAACCGCAGGCTCATGGGAATGCCGAAGACCCGCGTCGTCATCGTCGCGCTCGCCTCCACAGGGCTGGTGGGTTGGGGAGACAAGCGTCGCATCACCCGACAACCGCCTCCCAGCCGCCGCGCCGTGACCGCACGTCCCGGGCCCTCGGGACGGTCCACGAGAAACCCCAGCCGCGCCGTGGCGGCTGGGTAGATCACGCCTTTGTCACTAATCTTGCGAGCGTGCCAGAACGCGCTGTCCATGCCCTGCTGCTCCCGCCCGGCCCCGAACTCCTGGAATCGGTGCGGAAGGCCGTTTTCGCCGAAGGGCCCGCCGTGCTGCCGCTCTCCCCCGGCCTCCCGGCGGCGGCCCTGAAGGCGACCCTGGACGCGCTGCGCCCCACCCACGTGATCACTCCGGATGGGGTGGAGCGGGTCGCGGGCGGCGCGCCGACCCGCGCCGAGGTGGCGGTGATCATCGCGACCTCGGGCTCCACGGGCGCGCCCAAGGGCGTGGAGCTGAGCGCGGCGGCCCTGGTCGCCTCCGCGGCGGCCTCGCTCCAGCGGATCGGCGCGGCCGGCGAGCGGTGGCTGTGCTGCCTGCCGACCTCCCACATCTCCGGCCTCCAGGTGCTGGTCAGGGCGATGCTGAGCGAGACCGTGCCGATCGTGCACGAGCGGTTCTCGGCCGGGGCGGTGGCCGCGTCGGGGGCCGGGCACGTGTCCCTGGTGCCGACCCAGTTGCGCCGCCTGGTCGACTCCGGCGCAGATCTGTCCGGGTTCCGGACGATCCTGCTGGGCGGCGCCGCCGCTCCCCCGGACCTGCTGGCCGCCCATCCGGGGATCGTCACCACCTACGGGATGAGCGAGACGAGCGGCGGCTGCGTGTACGACGGCACGCCCCTTTACAATGTAGATCTGGAAATCGGGCCCGACGGCCGGATCTCGATCGGCGGGCCCGTGCTGTTCTCCGGCTACCGCTTCGGGGAGCCGTTCGGCGGCGGCCGCTACCGCACCTCCGACCTCGGGATCTGGGAGGGCGGCCGGCTGACCGTGCTCGGCCGGGCCGACGACGTGATCAACACCGGCGGCCAGAAGGTCGTCGCCGGCAGCGTGGCCGCCGTGCTGGCCGAACATCCCGGCGTGGACGAGGTGGCCGTGCTCGGCCGTCCCGACCCCGAGTGGGGCGAGATCGTCGTCGCCGTCGTGGCCGGTCCGGCCGAGCTCGGCGAGCTGCGCGCCTTCGCCAAGGAACGCCTGCCCGCCTACGCCGCGCCACGTGCGGTCATGCGCGTTCGTTCACTCCCGCTGCTGCCCAACGGCAAACCCGATATGGTCGCCTTGCGGAACCAAATATGACCTGCGCTCGTCATACAGTTGCGTAAGCCCGCCACTAGGAGGACGTGCCCGTGCTGATTCCCACGCCCAAGATGCTGATCTCCGCTGGAGTCGTCGGCGCGATCCTCGTGGGCGGGGTGGCCGTGGCGCACACCGCTTCGGCGGGGCGGCTGAACGAGGAGTCGCTGCGGCTCAAGGAGGTCACCCGCGCGACCCCGGCGCCGGACTCCGGCGTGGTCTCCGAGCCGGAAACGGACCCGAATGTGGTCTCCCGGCTCATGCCCGGTGACCCGGGCGAGATCTCCGAGTACTGGACCAAGGAACGGCTGGAGGACGCGCAGCCGATGCCGATTCCGGAAGTGTCCATCAGCATCCTGCCCAACTGAGTCCCGCGCGGGCGGGCCAATCCACCGCCCCCGGCATTCTCGGGCCCCTGGGAACAAATCACGCCTTAAGGCGTTATTGCTACTGGCACGCCGGAGCGACGAGCCACCCGCCGCCGACTTCCTGACCGAGCCGGAACAGCCCATTCAGAATCACTTTACGCACGAAGTCAAGGAGGAGGTGTCCTCATGCCCCGAACCGCCGTGGCGGCCTCGCGCGCACGCGAAACGACCCCCACGACGCTCGACCAGCTCCTTGAGCGAGGCCGCGCGCAGGGTCACCTTTCCCTGTCCGAACTCCGCCAGGCCTTCACCGAGGCGGGCGTCGGCGCCGCGGAGGGCCGCACCCTGGTGCGCGAACTCACCGAGGCCGGGGTGAGCCTGGCCGATACCCCCCAAACCACGGCGGCGGAGGAGGATTTCGACCCTCAGGAGGCCGAGGCCGAGGCCCAGTCGATCGACATCGACGACAACACCTCCGTCATGGGCGACTCCGTCCACACCTACCTCAAGTCCATCGGCCGCCGCACGCTGCTCACCGCCGCCCAGGAGGTCGAGCTCGCCCGCCGGATCGAGGCCGGCCTGTACGCCGAGTACAAGCTGGAGGAGGCCGAGGAGTCCGGCGAGCGCCTGCCCCCCGGCTTCCGCGAGGACCTGGAGTGGGTGATCGAGGACGGCCGCCGCGCCAAGGACCACATGCTGGAGGCCAACCTCCGCCTGGTCGTCTCGGTGGCCAAGAAGTACACCGACCGCGGCATGGCCCTGCTGGACGTCGTCCAGGAGGGCAACCTCGGCCTGATAAGGGCGGTCGAGAAGTTCGACTACACCAAGGGCTTCAAGTTCTCCACGTACGCGATGTGGTGGATACGCCAGGCCATACAGCGCGGCTTCGCCGACTCGGCCCGGACGATCCGGCTGCCCGTGCACGTGCTGGAGATGCTGTCCAAGCTGTCGCGCGTCGAGCGGGACATGCACCAGCGCCTCGGCCGCGAGCCCACCCCCGAGGAGCTGGCCGTCGAGCTGGACAAGACCCCCGACCAGATCGAGGAGCTGCTGCGCACCAGCCGCCAGCCGATCAGCCTGGACTCCACCATCGGCGAGGACGGCGAGACCCGGATCGGCGACCTGATCGAGGACGTGGACTCGCTGGAGGCCTCCGAGGTGGTGGACCGGCAGCTGCTGGCCGAGCAGCTGCGCGGCGTGCTCGCCAACCTGTCCCCGCGCGAGGCGCGCATCATGGCGCTGCGCTTCGGCCTGGCCGACGGCAAGCCGCACACCCTGGACGAGATCGGCAAGCACCTGGGCCTGACCCGGGAGCGCATCCGCCAGCTGGAGAAGGAGTCGCTGTCCAAGCTGCGCCACCCCAGCAACACGATCCCGCTCCTGGACTGGGCCAGCTAACTAGCCAACTCGATCAGCGAGAACACCGCGCCCTGCGGGTCGGAGGCCACGGTCACCCGGCCCGAAGGCAGCGCGAACGGCGGGATCTCGATGACGCCGCCGAGCGACTCCACCCGGTCGGCGGCGGCCAGGCAGTCGGCCACCGCGAAGTAGACCATCCAGTGCGGCACGATCTCCTGCGGCCAGGCGTCGGTCATCTCCACCATGCCGGTCACGGTCTCCCGCGGCCGGCGCAGGTCGAACTCGGTGTAACTGCCGGAGACCCGGCCCTGCCAGCCGAACACCCGCCGGTAGAACTCCGCCGCCACCTCGGTGTCCCGGACGGCCAGCTCGTGCCAGCAGAACGTGCCCGGCACGTGATGCATGGCCGCCCCGGGAAAGTCCCGTTCCTCCCAGACCCCGAACATCGCCCCCGCCGGGTCGGCGAGCAGCGCCCCCCAGCCCTGCTCCCGGCCCTCGTCGAAAACCTGATCGGGCCCGGAAAGCAACCGCCCACCCGCCTGTACGGCATGCTTGACGCTCTCGTCGAGATCGTCCACCGCCATATGGGTGACCCACCCGGCCTCCCGGACCGGCCCGAACCCCGCCACCGGCTGGGCGCGCAGCAGCGCGGTCGAATGACTACGCCCCCGCGGCTCGAAGTCCCAGCCGAACAGCCCGTGGTAGAACTCCTCCGCCCCGGCCAGGTCCCCCGTGCCGAGATCGACCCAGCATGGCTTACCCGCCGCGTAACGCGCCCGTCCGGCCATCCGCCCTCCCGTACCTCACGGTAAGCTCCGGCGGCGGAACGTGCCCAGCGGTTGCGTGATCGGTTATCCGTTATCCGGGATCTCGCTATCCCGGAACGTTGTCCGGAACCCGGACGATCCCGGTCAGCCGGTGCTCCTCGCGGAGCGTCCGCAGCCGGTTCACCTCGGCGGTCCACTTGGCGCCCTCGGGCGTGGCCCGGCCCTTCCTGCGCCGGATCCGGTCGTCATACGCCTTGACCCCGAAGGTGGCCCGCTGCGCCGACTCGGCCGACCGCAGCGCCCCCGAGATCGCCTGGTCCAGCGCCACCCCGGCGGCCCGCAACTCCGCCCCCGGCGCGTGGGCGGCCCGCTTGGCGCGGTACTCCCGCTCCGCCGTGCGGGCGCGCTCCAGCATCGCCGGATAGCCCTTCGCCGCCTCCTGGTCGGCGTGGTAGCGAACCTCCGCCTCCCGGCTCACACGCGGACGGAAAAACGCCATCGTCAGCCCCTCAAACTCTGTCCAACCCTTACTGCCGGTAGCGTACGCGGTCCCGCCGACAGTCGTGCCCCCGGAGGCCGCCTGTACGAAGTAAGGTTCTCGATATGCCAGCCAAACGCCCGCCCGTCCCGCTCTCCCGGGAGCGCATCATCGACGCGGCCCTGCACATCGCCGACGGCCAGGGGCTGCGCCGCCTCACCATGCGGCGGCTCGGCGACGCCCTCCAGGTGGAGGCGATGGCCATCTACCATCACCTCCCCCGCGGCAAGGAGGCCCTGATGGACGCCCTGGCCGAGCATGTCACCACGATCGAGGTGGACTCGGGCGGGCAGACCTGGCAGGACGTCGCCAGGGACTGGGCGCGGGCGGGCAGGGCGGCCCTGCTCGAACACCCGGGCGTGCTGGCGCTGGCGCTGACCAAACCGCCCAAGGGCATGGCCCTGGCGACGATCGCCAACCAGGTGGAGCGGCTCCGCGAAGCCGGTCTTGACGACCCGTCGGGCGCGGTGCGCACACTCAGGGCGTACATGTTCGGCAGTGTCGCGGTGGAGGTGCAGCGCTCCGGCTGGGCCGATCCGGACGCCACCGTGGCGCACGCCCGGGTGGAGTCCGGCGAGGAGGATTTCGAACGGGGACTCGACGCGGTTTTGGCCGGTCTAGCCCGACCGAATGGTATGTAACCACTCATTTACCGGAACGACGGCGTGTCGCGCTTGGGCTGTTATCGTCCGTCAGGCAGTCTTGTGCCGCAGATCACATACGGCAAGGCTTGCCAACTGGACCGGTTGAAATCGTCCCAACGGGCTATGTCCTGACCGAGTGACCTACCGCACACTGGTGTAGTCCACTGCAACACGTCCAACCAAGCGCTCGTCCCCCGTCCAGCTGAGGGATCCGTCCAACGAGCGACCCGAGATAGACACGGAGCCCCGGCGATGTGCCCTCATGACCCGTCTTGTCCGAACGCGGAAGCGAAGGATCGAGAAGCCGCCAGAACCGTCGCGGCCCACCCCGAGCAGGGGTGGAGCCTGTTGTGCAACGGTGTGGTCCTATTTGAGGACACCGGCGAGCTGCTTCCGAACGGCGTCGTCATCGCCCCCCACCGGCCGACCGACCTGGCGAGCAGCGCGGCCTGACCCGCTCCGCCAGCCACCGGGCCACCTCCGCGCCCACCCGGGCCGGCTCCCTCTTGAGATCGTGACCCTCCCCGGCCAGCACCACGAGCCGGTCCGCGTCCGCCTCGGCGGGCACTCCGAACGGGTCCCGGTCGCCGTTCACCACCAGCACCCGCACCCCGGCCCCACGCAGCTCATCGGCCCGGGAGCGCTCCGGCCTGCCCGGCGGGTGCAGCGGGAAGGCCAGCGCCACCACCCCTTCGGCCCCGGCCTCCCGCGCCGTACGGCAGGCGACCCTGGCCCCGTTGCTGCGCCCGCCCTGGACCAGCGGCAACCCCGGTAGCCGCGCGCGCAACGCGCCGATGAGCGCCAGCCAGGCCTCGTCCTGCTTGGCGACCGGGCCGGGCGCCCGCGCCCCGCGCAGCCGGAACGGCTGGACCACCCGGGCCACGCTCACCCCCGCCGCCAAAGCCGCGTCCCGCACCGCCAGCAGATCGGGCGCGTCCACTCCCCCAGCCGAGCCGTGGGTGAGCGCCAGCACCAGCCACGGCGACTCCGCCACCTCGATCTCCACCCGCCCCGGCCCGTAGGCGGTCTCAAGCTCCATACCCGGACGCTACCTTGTCATGGCCGCGCCTCCGGCACGGCGGCTCCCTCCGGGGCATTACACGGGCGTCGTCCAAATGGAGGATGACGTCATGGCGCGGGTGTGCCAGATTTGACTACGTGCCCGACACATCATTGCCACGTGACGATCTGCGAGCCACCCTCGAAGCGCGCCGGGACCTCGGTCCCGAGTACGAGGACGCGCTCGTCGACTCGTTTTTGGAGAAACTTGACAGTGAGATCACCGCGCGGGTGCGCGCGGAGGTCGCGGTTCACCAGAGCAAAGCGGGCGTCAAGCCACCCAAGCCCGACAACTCACACATCCCGGTGGCGCTGGGCTCGCTCGGCATCGCCATCCCGCTGACGGCGATCGCGGCCGGCAACGCGGGCACCCCGGGCCTGTTCCTCGCCTGGGGTGGCATCGTCCTGATCAACCTGGCCTACGCGCTGGGCCGCCGCCGGAACTAGGGGCGGTCGTACCGCTGCCTGACCTGGGCGGCGAGCGTGTCGTCCGCGTGCTCGAACCCGTATCGCCAGACGGTTTCCGCGTCGCCGTCCCGGCCGCGCAGCGGGAGCGTGCGCGCCAGCAGCTCAATGGCCAGTGCGGCCGTGTCAGTGTCGGCATCGGGCCCCGCCTCGACGGCGGCGGCGAACTCCGCGCAGGCCATCTCCAGGTGCGCGATGCCCAGCAGCACCCGCAACCGCGGCGCGTCCGTCACCTCCAGCACCTGGAGCACCACATCGGCGGCCTCGTCCGGCCGCCCATCCGCCAGCAGATCCTCGGCCATACGCTCGGCCACCACCGCGAGCCCGAGCGCCGCCTGGGCCCGATCGTGCGCGCCCTCCGTGGTCGCCAGCTCCGCGAAGAGCTCGGCGGCGGCGTCCAGCTCGCCCGCCTCGTAGAGACGGCGGGCCCGGTCGATCTGCCGCACCTGATCGGCGCGAGGGTCGATGGCCGTCATGAGGGGGGCCTCCACTGCCGATCTCAGCCGGAAAAGGATCACGAGGATCCTAGCCTTCCGGGCGGCGATCCGCCCCCAGACATGCCAAACGGTTCAGTCCTCGTACGCTTCCAGCGGCGGGCAAGCGCACACCAGGTTCCGGTCGCCGTAAGCCTGGTCGATCCGGCGCACCGGCGGCCAGTACTTCTGATCCCGCAGGGACGCGACCGGGTAGGCCGCCTCGGTCCGGCTGTAAGCGTGGGTCCAGGTGTCGGCGGTGACGCTGTCGGCGGTGTGCGGCGCGTTCCGCAGCGGATTGTCGTCTCTCTCGTACGCCCCCGACCCGACCTTGTCGATCTCCCCCTTGATCGCGACCATGGCGGTCACGAACCGGTCGAGTTCGGCCAGGTCCTCGCTCTCGGTGGGTTCGATCATCAGCGTCCCCGCCACCGGGAAGGACATGGTCGGCGCGTGGAACCCGTAGTCGACCAGCCGTTTGGCCACGTCGTCCACGGTCACACCGGTCTCCTTGGTGATCTTCCGCAGGTCCACGATGCACTCGTGGGCGACCAGCCCGTCCCGCCCGGTGTACAGCACCGGGTAGTACGGCGCGAGCCGTACGGCCAGGTAGTTGGCCGACAGGATGGCCTGCTCGGTGGCCGCCTTGAGCCCTTCGGCGCCCATCATCCGCACGTACGCCCACGAGATCGGCAGGATCCCCGCCGACCCGTACGGCGCCGCGCTGACCGCCCCCACGCCCCGCCCGGGCAGGTACGGCGCCAGATGCGCCTTGACCGCCACGGGACCGACGCCTGGCCCGCCGCCCCCGTGCGGGATGCAGAACGTCTTGTGCAGGTTGAGATGGGACACGTCCGCCCCGAACTCGCCGGGCTTGGCCAGCCCGACCAGCGCGTTGAGGTTGGCCCCGTCCACGTACACCTGGCCGCCCGCGTCGTGCACCCGGGCGCAGATGTCGGCGATGGCCTCCTCGAACACGCCGTGCGTGGACGGATAGGTCACCATGATCGCCGCCAGCGCCTCCCGGTGCTTGCCGATCTTGGCGTCCAGGTCGGCGAGGTCCACGTTGCCGTCCTCGTCGCAGGCCACCACGACCACCCGCAGGCCCGCCATGACCGCGCTGGCCGCGTTGGTGCCGTGCGCCGAGGACGGGATGAGGCAGACGTCCCGCCCGAGGTCGCCGCGCGCGTGGTGGTAGGCGCGAATCGCCAGCAGCCCGGCGAACTCGCCCTGCGACCCGGCGTTGGGCTGGAGCGAGACGGCGTCGTAGCCGGTCACCTCGGCCAGCCAGCCCTCCAGCGTCTCGATCAGGGCGGCGTATCCGGCGGCCTGATCGACCGGCGCGTACGGGTGGATCCCGGCGAACTCCGGCCAGGTGACGGGCTCCATCTCGGTGGTCGCGTTGAGCTTCATGGTGCACGACCCGAGCGGGATCATCGACCGGTCCAGCGCGATGTCCTTGTCCTGCAATTTCCGCAGATAGCGCAACATTGCGGTCTCGGAGCGGTGGCTGTGGAACACCGGATGCGTCAGGAAGTCCGAGGTCCGCCCCAGCGCCTCGGGAAGCGCCTCCCGGCTACCCTCGACCGCAGGCACTCCGAAAGCCTCCCAGACCGCCTCCAGATGCCCGTATGTGGTCTTCTCATCACAGGACACGCCAACCTGGTCCGCGTCCGCCAGGCGCAGGTTGACGCCCCGCTCGCGGGCCGCCGCGACGACCTCCGCCGCCCGGCCGGGCACCCGGGCCAGCACGGTGTCGAAGAACTCCGCGTGCGCCACCTCGACCCCGCCCGCCCGCAGCCCCTCGGCCAGCAGGGCCGCGTGCCCGTGCACCCGCCTGGCGATCCGGCGCAGCCCGTCGGGGCCGTGGTAGACCGCGTACATGGCGGCCAGTACGGCCAGCAGCACCTGCGCGGTGCAGATGTTGCTGGTCGCCTTCTCCCGCCGGATGTGCTGCTCGCGCGTCTGCAGGGCCAGCCGGTAGGCCTGCCGCCCGTCCGCGTCCAGCGACACCCCGACCAGCCGGCCGGGCAGCTGCCGCTGCAGCCCTTCCCGGACGGCCAGGTAGGCGGCGTGCGGCCCGCCGTACCCGAACGGGACGCCGAAGCGCTGCGAGGAGCCGATCGCGATGTCGGCGCCGAGCGCGGCGGGGGTTTCGAGCAGCGTCAGCGCGAGCAGGTCGGCGGCGGCGACGACCAGCGCGCCGATCGCGTGCGCCCGCTCGGACAGGTCGCGGAAGTCGGCGACCCGGCCGCTCGCCCCCGGATACTGCACCAGCACCCCGAAACACTCGGGCAGCTCCCCGCCGAGATCGGCTTCGACCAGTTCGATGCCCAGCGGCTCGGCGCGGGTGGCCAGCACGGCCTTGGTCTGCGGCAGCGCGTCGGCGTCCACCACGAACACCGCGCTCTTGGCCTTGGACACCCGCCGCGCCAGCGTCATCGCCTCGGCGGCGGCCGTGCCCTCGTCGAGCATCGAGGCCCCGGCCACGTCCAGGCCGGTCAGGTCGGTGATCACGGTCTGGAAGTTGAGCAGCGCCTCCAGCCGGCCCTGCGAGATCTCCGGCTGGTACGGCGTGTACGCCGTATACCACCCCGGGTTCTCCAGCACGTTCCGCAGCACCACGCCCGGCGTGATCGTGTCGAAGTAGCCCAGCCCGATCATCGAGGTCAGCACCTGGTTGCGGGCGGCGAGTTCCCGCAACTCGGCCAGGGTCTCGATCTCACTGGCGGCGGCCGGCAGATTCAGCGGCTCTGTGGTGCGGATCGCCTTGGGGACGGCCACGGCGACCAGGTCCTCGGTGGTGGCGTATCCGACGGCGGCCAGCATGCGCGCCTGATCGGCGGCGGAAGGACCGATATGACGAGCGGCGAACTCGGAGTGAACAGTCATGACAGGGGCCTCCAGCGGCGTCGAGACCAGCGCGCCCGGCCTGGAACCGGTCGCTCTGCGGGTCTCCCCCTCTGTCATCGGACCTGAGAGCTTCACCGAGCCCTGATGAGGTGCCCGGCTTTCCCCTTCGGTGCGGCCGCCTGGCTGGACGGCACGGCTTTCCAGAGTCGCCTCGCCCGTGCGGTACCGGTTGCCTGAGAGATTCCGGGGAGGTTTGCTCCTTCGGCGCCCCTCCTACTGGACGTGGAAGGGACTCTCCCGCACAAGGTCGTCGGCTGCCACCAGCCTACCGCCATCGGGCCGGGATGCTCTCAACCGGTCTTGCGGGCGCGTCGTCGCTGCGCCAGTTCGTCGGAGGGGTGGTCGGCCTCAGGCGGAAGGCCGACCTCCGCGCGTTCCCCCGGCAGCTCCGCGAGCGATCCCTCGACTTCGCGCCACACGCGCCCGAGCGCGATCCCGAACACGCCCTGCCCGCCCTGCAGCAGGTCGATGACCTCGTCGGCCGAGGTGCACTCGTAGACGCTCACCCCGTCGCTCATGAGGGTGATCTGGGCCAGGTCGTTGACGCCGCGTTCGCGCAGGTGGTGGACGGCGGTGCGGATCTGCTGGAGCGACACCCCGGTGTCCAGGAGGCGTTTGACGACCTTGAGCACGAGGATGTCGCGGAAGCTGTACAGCCGCTGGGAGCCGGAGCCCTGCGCGGCTCTTATGGTCGGCTGGACCAGGTCGGTGCGGGCCCAGTAGTCGAGCTGGCGGTAGGTGATCCCGGCCGCCGAACACGCCGTGGGGCCGCGGTAGCCGATGTCGTCGGCGACGGCCGCGGGCCGCTCGTCGAACAGCAAGCCCTGCTCACCGGCGCGTTCCCGCGCCGACTCGCGCTGAGCCGGATCATGCCCGGCCGTCTTACCCTCGCCGCTGCTGACCGCCACTGCGGACCTCCGGCTTTCTCTCATCCCACGGCCTGATCTGGGGGTTCTTGAACTACAACCGTGGTTTCCCTTGCACGGTAGGACTGGCGCCAGCCTCAGTCAACGACCGCGATCGGCGCGTCGTGAAGCCGAAAAATCATCCGATCTCAACCGGCACGGCCGAAATCCTCCGGCGTGATGTTGTCCAGGAACTCGCGGAACTTCTCCACCTCGTCCTCCTGGTCATCGGGCATGCTGACTCCGGCCTCGCGGACCACGTCCTCGCTGGCGAAGATCGGCGTATGGGTGCGCAACGCCAGCGCGATCGAGTCCGAAGGCCGCGCGCTGACCTCTACGCCGTTGGAGAACACCAGGTCGGCGAAGAAGATCCCGTCACGCAACGCGACGATGTTCACGGTACGCAACTGGATGTCGAGCGCGTCCAGCACGTCCCGGAACAGATCATGGGTGAGCGGCCGTGGCGGCGGATCCTCTGCCTGTGCCAGCGCGATCGCGGTCGCCTCGGTCATGCCGATCCAGATCGGCAGGTACCGATCACCGTTCGCCTCCTTCAGGAGGACGATCGGCTGGTTCGAGGGCATCTCAACGCGGACCCCCACGACCTCCATCTGCAACACGGGCGACTCACTCTCCGGGATGCGGCATATATCACCAGGCATTCAACGTAACACCCGAGAGCGACAGGCGTTGTCAGCGGCCGAGAACGCCACGAACACTGCCATTAAGCAGCGCGGCGTGCAAACGCATGAGAAGTCCGGAGATTTCGCGTGCGGATTCCTCGGCGTGGTCGAGGGATCCGGGCGCGCGGCGGCGCAGCAGCGGCGCCACGGCCTGCTCCAGCAGCCCGGCCTCGCGCTCCGCGGCGGCCTTTACCGCGCGCAGATGCCGCGCGTGCAGCCCGAACCTGGCCAGCCGCCCCACGCTGCGCGCCACATCGAGCGCGTCGGCGTCGTAGCGCCGCGCGCCGGGCGGGATGAGGCCGTAGTCCTCCAGCTCGGCCAGGGTCTCCTCGTCGATCTCGGCCGCCGCCAGCAGCTCCTCCCGGCTGAGCCGGACCGGCGGCGTCTCGGCGCCGACCGCGCGCGGCCCCGGCGGATCGGCCAGCTGGTCCTTGATCACCCGCAGCGGCAGGTACTGGTCGCGCTGGGCGGTCAGGATGAACCGCAGCCGCTCGACGTCGGTGTGGGTGAACTTCCGGTATCCGGACGGGCTGCGCTGGGGCTCGATCAGCCCCTCCCCCTCCAGGAACCGGATCTTGGAGATCGTGACGTCGGGGAACTCCCCCTGCAGCAGGGCGAGCACCTCCCCGATGCTCATATGCGCCCTGATCGCCTCAGCGGCCATACGGGCTCACCCCCTTCTCACCCAGCGATCACGGCCCTCCCGGGCCGCGGGTGAGGAACACCAACCGGAATTTACCGATCTGCACCTCGTCGCCCCCGGCCAGCGGGAACTCCTCGATGCGCTCCCTGTTGACGTAGGTGCCGTTGAGGCTGCCCACGTCGCGAGCGGTGAACTGGCCGCCGCGCCGGTAGAACTCGGCGTGCCGCCGGGACACGGTCACATCGTCCAGGAAGATGTCGCTCTCCGGGTGGCGACCCGCCGTGGTGAGGTCGCTGTCGAGCAGGAACCGGCTGCCCGCGTTCGGCCCGCGCATCACGACCAGCAGCGCGGTGCCCGGCGGCAGCTGCTCGACCGCGGAACGATCCGGCAGCAGCGTCTGCCCGGTCGCCTCGTCCACGGCCTCAAGGGAGATCGTCGAGGTCGTGTCCGGCACCACCTGGTGCGCGGGCGGGCTCAGCGGCGAACCGCATCGAGAGCAGAAACGGGCATCCTCGGGGTTGGGGTGACCGCACTGCGTGCAGTAGACGCTGGGCATCGAACGGCTCGGCCTCTCTCACGACTTGCTCAGAACTGCGAATGCCGAAACTTACGCTGATCAGACACGAAGGTCAAGGCAGGCACGCTGGACATTGACTACCCAACGCTACCGTCAGGCACGGTCCAAGGTCCATGCCGCCACACCATCATCATCCGCCAGGGGGTTTCAGGTTATACAGGTTATCGTTTCAAGCCGATCCGGCGGCCCGCTCGACCACAAGAGCCCAGCGTTCGATGAGTGTTTGGGCGGTGTCCACGTCGTGTCCCTCGGCCCACAGGTGGGTGACGGCCTCGGCCGGGTCGGGCAGCACCATGGCCCAGCTGCCGTCCTCCTCGACGATCCTGACGCCGTCGGTGGTGTCCAGGCGGCGGCCCTCGGCGGCCTCCACGACCGAGCGCATGACCGCGCCCTTGTGCGCCCACGGCGTGGGGATGGTGCGTTTGAGGAGTTTGGCCTCGGGGATGCGGGCGTCGATCTGGCTGAGCGAGAGCCGGGTCCTGGCGACCAGGCCGAGCAGGCGCAGGAAGACGGCCAGGCCGTCCACGGTGGGCCCGAACTCGGGCACCACGAAGCCGCCCCTGCCGTCGCATGCGAAGATCATCTCCGGGTGGGTGGCGGCGCTGGTGAGGGCGTCGATGCCGGTGGCCGTCCAGTCCACGTGCACGCCGTGGAAGCGGCACACCATCTCGGCCACCCGGGTCGTGGTGACCGGCAGCGCCACCCGGCCGCCCCTGCGCTCGGCGGCGACCAGGTCCAGCACGACCAGCAGGGCGCGCTCCTCGCTGATCAGGTGGCCCAGCTCGTCGACCAGCGAGACCCGCTCCCCCACCGGGTCGAACCTGACCCCGAAGGCGGCCCTGGACGAGCCGACCAGCTCCGACAGGCGCTGCAGGTCGCGGCGGCGCTCGGCCAGCGTCTCGGTCGGCGAGGCGTCGTCCAGGCGGTTGTTGACCGTGAGCACGCCGACACCGACCCGGCCGAGCAGGCTCGGCAGCACCAGCGAGGAGGTGCCGCCGGCGCAGTCCACCACGACCTTCATCTCGGCGTCCTTGACGCCGGTCATGTCCACGCAGCGGAGCAGCTCGCGGGCGTAGGTGTCCACGGCGCGGGCCGGGAAGGTCAGCTCGGCGATCTCGCCGGGGAAGGCCCTGCGGTACTCCTGGCGGGAGAAGACGCGTTCCAGCTTGCGCTGGGCGGCCGGGGACAGGTCGGCGCCGGTGTCGTCCAGGAAGACGATGTCCACGCTCTGCGGGTCCCCCGCGGTGGTGCGCAGGGTGATGCCGCCGCGCACGTTCTCCCGGGAGGTGTGGAAGCGGGCCACCGGCATGGCGGCGGCCTCCAGGTCCACCACGTTGATGGCGCTGGAGTTGAGCGCGCTGATCACGGCGCGTTTCAGCGCGCGGGCCGCCCGGGAGGCGTCCCTGGAGGTCACCACCGTGTCGCCCTTGCTCAGGGTCGTCGCGTACGCGCTGGCCAGCCGGACGCACAGCTCCGGGGTGATCTCGACGTTGACCAGGCCGGAGACGCCGCGCGGCCCGAACAGGCTGCGCTGGCCGCGGGACTCCCAGATGACGCTGGTGTTGACCACCGCCCCGGCCTCGACCGTCTTGAACGGGTAGATCTTCACGCCGGACGAGACGTACGCCTCCGACTCGATCACGCACTCGTCGCCGACGACCGCGTTCTCCTCGATCCTGGCGCCCGTCATCACGTCGGTGTTCTTGCCGATCACGCAGCCGCGCAGGTGGGCGGCCGGGCCGACGTAGACGTTGTCGTGCACCACCGCCCGGTGCAGGAACGCGCCCTCCTTGACCACCGCGTTGCTGCCGAGCACGGTGTACTCGCGCAGTTCCGCCCCGGCTTCGACCTTGGCGTAGTCGCCGATGAACAGCGGGCCCTTGAGCACCGCGTCCGCGTCGACGGAGGCGCCCTCGGAGACCCAGACGCCGGGCGACAGCTCGAAGGCGTCGTCGAAGTCGACCTTCACCCGGCCCTCCAGCACGTCGGCCTGGGCCTTGAGGTAGCTCTCGTGGGTGCCGACGTCCTCCCAGTAGCCGTCGGCGACGTAGCCGAACAGGCGGGCGCCGCGTTCCAGCAGCTTGGGGAAGACGTGCGCGGACCAGTCCACCGACTCGCCGGGGGCGACCTCGTCCAGGACTCCGGGCTCCATCACGTAGATGCCGGTGTTGACGGTGTCCGAGAAGACCTGCCCCCAGGTGGGCTTCTCCAGGAAACGCTGGATCCTGCCGTGGTCGTCGACGATGATGATGCCGAATTCGAGCGGGTTGGGGACCCGTTTGAGGCCGATGGTGACCAGGGCGCGGTTCTCGCGGTGGAACCTGAGCATGTCGGTCAGGTCGATGTCGGTGAGGGCGTCGCCGGAGATGACCAGGAAGCGGTCCTCGCGGAGCCGGTCGGCGGCGTTCTTGACGCTGCCTGCGGTGCCGAGCGGGGTCTCCTCGGTGGCGTAGTAGAGGTTCATGCCGAGCTCGTCGCCGTCGCCGAAGTAGTTGCGGATCAGCGCGGCCAGGAACTGCACGGTCACCACGACCTCGGTGAAGCCGTGCTTCCTGAGCAGGCGGAGCACGTGTTCCATGATCGGGCGGTTGATCACCGGCAGCAGGGGTTTGGGCTGGTTGGCGGTCATCGGGCGCAGCCGGGTGCCCTCCCCGCCCGCCATCACCACGGCCTTCACGCCAATCCCACCTTCATCGGGACGCACGTGCGAGCCTGCGCACCTGCACCACGTACAGCACCCCCGCCCACCAGTACAGACCCGTACCCCAGATGACGAAGGCCCATCCGAATATCGCGCATATCTCCGCGTACCAGCCGGGGTGCGCGGCCAGGAACAGCAGGGGGAACGCGTACATCAGGTTGGCGGTGGCGGCCTTGCCGAGGAAGTGCACCGGGAGGGCCGGGCCGTAGCCGAGGCGGCGCAGGATCGGGACCATGCAGAGCAGCAGCAGGTCGCGGGCGAGGACCAGGGCGACCAGCCACCAGGGGATGATCTCGCGCAGCAGCAGGCCGGCCAGGGTGGCCAGGATGTAGAGGCGGTCGGCGGCCGGGTCGATCAGCCGGCCCAGCCTGCTGGTCTGGTTCCAGGCCCGGGCCAGCTTGCCGTCCAGCCAGTCGGAGAATCCGGCGACCATCAGCAGCGCGACGGCCCAGCCGTCGGCTTTGGGGCCGAGCACCAGCCAGAGGAACACCGGCACGCCGAGCAGGCGCAGAAAGCTCAGCAGATTCGGAATGGTCCAAATCCGGTCCTCGGCGGTGTCCACGATCCAGACCCTACATGCGCGCCGCGCGGCCCCGGCGGCCGCTCCGGTCAGGGCCGGGTGGGCCGGAAGTCGGCGTCCACCAGCCCGAGCCGGTGCGCGACCACGGCCGCCTGGGTGCGGTTGCGCAGGTCCAGCTTGTCCATCACGGCGGCCACGTGGGTCTTGACGGTGGTGACGCCCAGGTGCAGCCGTTCGCCGATCTCGGCGTTGGACAGGCCGATCCCGACCAGCGTGAGCACCTGGAGTTCCCGCTCGGTGAGCGCGGCCGGCACCCGGGGATATTCCTCCTCGGCGGCCAGCGCCCTGGCCACCACCCGGCGCAGCACCGAGGCGGCCAGCAGGGGCTCGCCCTGGGCGGCCCGCCGAACCGCCTCCACCATCCGGTCCGGCGGATCGTCCTTGACCAGGAAGCCGAGCGCGCCCGCGCGCAGCGCCGCGTAGACGTTCTCGTCCTCGGCGAACGTGGTCAGCACCACGATCCTGGTGCCCGGCCGCGCCGCCAGGATCCGCCGGGTGGCCTCGAGCCCGTCCACCCGCGGCATGCGCAGATCCATCAGCACCACGTCGGGCCGATGCCGCTCCGCCTCCTGTACGGCCTGCGCCCCGTCGGCCGCCTCCGCGCACACGGTCATGTCCCCGGCGGCCTCCAGCATCATCCGCACCCCGGCCCGCACCAGCGCCTGGTCGTCGGCGACCACGATCCTGATCATCGAACGCCCCCCTTGGCGAAGCGGGTGACCGCGCAGTCCCAGTCGGAGCCCCGCTCGGGCAGCGCGAACGCCGCCGCCAGCCGCCAGCCGCCGTCGGGCAGCGGCCCCGCGGTCAGCCGCCCGCCGAGGGCGTGGGCGCGTTCCCGCATGCCCGCGATGCCCTGCCCGGAGGACGGCAGCATCGGCACCGCGCCGCCCGCCGCGTTGCGCACCTCCACGGTGAGCTCGTGGTCGTTCACCTCCACCCGCACCCGGGCGGGCGCGCCGGGCCCCGCGTGTTTGAGCACGTTGGTGAGGCCCTCCTGGACGATCCTGGCCGCCGAGGCGCGGGCCACCAGCGGGGCGACGGCCACCTCGGGGGCGATCTCCAGCGCCACCTCCAGGCCCGCTCCCGCCATCCGGGCGGCGGCGTCGCGCATCACGTCCTCGGGGTCGCCGACCGGGAGTTCGGCGCCGGGGGCGCGCAGCACGGTGAGCAGGCCGCGCAGGTCCTCCAGCACCTGGTGGCCGGTGGCGCGGATGTCGGCCAGGGCTTCGGCGGCGGGGCCGGTGGCGCCGGCGTACTCGGCCGCTCCGGCGCGCAGCACCATGGCGCCGACGTGGTGGGCGACGATGTCGTGCACCTCGCGGGCGATGCGCTCCCGCTCGGCCAGGCGGTCCGATCTGGCCCGTTCCGCGGCCAGTTCGACCTCGCGTCTGGTGGCGGTGCGCCGTACCCGGACGAAGGCGCCGATCGCGGCCGGGGCCGCGACCATCGTGGCGAGCACGAGCAGCCACCAGAACGTCACCTCCGCGCCCGCGCCCACGGCGGTGAGCAGGGTGACCACGCAGGTGAGCGCGGACGCGGCGAGCAGCCACCGCCAGGTGACCTGGCTGGCGAAGACGCCGAGGGCGATGAACAGCAGCACCTGGAGGCTGGCCGCGGCGTCGGGGGCGCGGCCGGCCGCGACGAGCAGCAGGGCGCTCTCCAGCAGCAGCACCGCGCCCGGCAGCCAGCGGACCACGCCGAGGGCGAGGCCGGACAGCACCGCGAGCAGGCCGATCCCCCAGGCGTGCATCTCCGCCTCCGGCCAGTTCGCCCAGGTGCCGAGCACCGCGAACGAGACTCCGCCGCCGGCGAGCAGGATGTCCAGGAGGGGTGAGCGTTCCTCGCCGTCCGGCACGGCGGCCGACTGGCTGCGCAGGTAGCGGCCGATGGCGACGGGGACGCCGATGATGCCGAAGGTGTAGAAGAGCACGCTGCCGGTCGGGGCCGTGCCGGAGGCCAGATGGATCGCGGTGGCGGCGCAGGCCAGCGCGGCCACCGGCAGCGTCCACGTCCAGTCGCGCGTCCTGGCCAGCGCCCCCGCCGTGAGGGCGAGCAGGATCTGCAGGCCGTCGAGGATCCCCGCGCCCACGCCGTCAAGGGCCGCCAGCAGGAGGGCGAGGTAGATCGCCACCGGACCCGGCGTCCGGCGGGCCAGGCCGAGCGGCAGCCCGGCGGCCAGCACGACCACGGCCGTCAGCCAGCCAGGAATGTCAGGACCGCCCCAGGACTGTTGGGTAAGTGCGCACAGCGCGACCCCGGCCACCGCCAGGAGAAAGTCCAGGGTGAATCCACGCCAACGCATGACTGAAACCGTATCCGTCCCGGTCACCACCGGGTTCCCCCGCGGATACGTATCCGTCCCGGTCATACCGAGCGCCGCCCGAACACCGGACCCGATCATCGGGCTCCCTCCCACACCCGGCCCGATCCTCAGATTTCCGTATCCATCCCGGTCGGTATCGTGTTCTCCCTCACACTCGGAACCCCTTCGCATCCCCCGGTCAGCGTGGTCTTCTCCTTCGCTGGGAGGAGGCGGGTCCTCCAAGTGGCCGGTGTCTCTGGCCGCTCGACCGTGGTCACCGGTGCCGTTCACCCTTTAGCGTGCAGGCCATGGCCAACGAACCAGCGCTCTTCTTCGGGCAGTTCATGCGCTCCCCCGCCGTGATCGGCGCGATCGCCCCCAGCTCCCGGCGGCTCGCCACCGCGATCTCCGTGCCGATCCCCGAGGACGGCGACCCGGTCGTGGTCGAGCTGGGGCCGGGGACGGGCCCGTTCACCGCCGAGATCCAGCGGCGGCTCGGCGGCCGGGGGCGGCATCTCGCGGTGGAGATCAACCCCCAGCTGGCCGGCCACCTGTCCACCCGCCATCCCGGCGTGGAGCTGATCGTGGACGACGCCCGCAAGCTCCCCGACCTGATGGCCGCGCGCCGGGCCGGGCAGGCCGATGTGATCATCAGCGGGCTGCCGTGGGCCGCGTTCGGGGCGGGCACCCAGGAGGCCCTGCTCAACGGGGTTTTGACGGCGTTGAAGCCGGACGGGGCTTTCACCATGTTCGCGTACGTGCACGCGCGGCGGCTGCCCCCGGCCGTCCGGATCAGGAAGGCCCTGCAGAGATCCTTCGAGGAGGTCGTGCTCGGCCGCACGGTGTGGCGCAACCTGCCCCCGGCGTTCGTCTACCACGCCAGGCGCCCTCGCCGAATCTCCTAGGATTGCTGGCCATGGACTTCACGCTTCCCGAGAGCGCCCAAGCCGTCCAGGCCGGGATCGCGGCCATCTGCGCGCGATACGACATGGACTACTGGCAGCGGTGCGAAGCCGAGAAGCGCTGGCCTGAGGAGGTCTGGGCCGAGCTGGCCAAAGGCGGCTGGCTCGGCCTGGCCGTGCCCGAGGAGTACGGCGGGGGCGGCCAGGGGCTGCTCGAACTGGCCGTGGCCACCGAGACGCTGTCGGCGTCCGGCTCCGCCGGGGGCTCGGCCTTCACCTACGTGCTGACGCCCGGCTTCGGGGCGATGACGCTGGCCCGGCACGGCAGCCCCGCCCAGCGCGCCGCGCTGCTGCCCAAGCTGGCCACCGGCGAGATCGAGACCTGTTTCGCGCTCACCGAACCCGACGCGGGCTCCAACGCGCTGGCGATCTCCACCTTCGCCCGCCAGGACGGCTCCGAGTATGTGATCAACGGCCAGAAGATCTGGATCACCGGCGTGCAGCGGGCCACCTGGATGCTGCTGGTCACCCGCACGATCCCCGCCGCCGACGCGAAACCCCGCACCAGCGGCCTGACCGTCTTCCTGGTCAACGTCCCCGACGCCGTGGCCGCCGGCCGGCTGAGTTACCGCCCGATCCCCAAGATGGGCGCCAACACCACCCCGTCCAACATGGTCTTCCTCGACGACCTGCGCGTCCCCGCCGACGCGGTCATCGGGGAGGTGCACGGCGGCGCCGTCGTCCTGTGGGACATCCTCAACCCCGAACGGGTGCTCCTGGCCGCCTCCGCCCTCGGCGGCGCCGAGGTCGCCCTCCGGGTCGGCGTCGCGTACGCCAAGGAGCGCGAGGTCTTCGGCCGCCCGATCGGCTCCAACCAGGCGATCGCGTTCCCGCTGGCCCGGGTGAAGGCCAAGATCGAACTCGCCCGGCTGATGCTGTACAAGGCCGCCTGGCTGTTCGACCAAGGGCAGCCGTGCGGCACCGAGGCCAACATCGCCAAGCTCTCGGCCTCGCAGGCCGCGTGGGAGGCGGCGGACGCGGCCTTCCAGACGCACGGGGGGATGGCGTACTCGCTGGAGTATCCGGTCGCCCGCCTGCTGAACGAGGCCCGCATCGGCAAGGTCGCCCCCGTCACCGAGGAACTCCTCCTGAACTACCTCGCCACCCAGGTCCTGGGACTCCCCCGCAGCTTCTAGGACGCCAGGTCGAGGGCGATGTCGACCTGGCGGCCATCCGCAGGTTCTTGCCGAGCCGGAGGATCTTCATCATGAGATCGGTGCCGATGTTGCCGGAACCGATCACGGCCACGTCCGTCATGTACGCCTCCCGGTGAAGGTCGCGCTGACCGAGCCGATGCCGTCGATCGACGCGTCGAATCTGTCACCCGGGAGTACCGGCGCCATCGGGCCGAGCGCGCCGGACAGCACGATGTCGCCCGCGCGCAGCGGCCGGCCGCGATCGCGGGCGGACCTGGCCAGCCAGGCGACCGCGTTGAGCGGATCGCCGAGGCACGCCGCCCCGGATCCGGTCGACACGATCTCCGCGCCCCGGCGCATCGTCATCGCGCATCCTGCCAGGTCGAGCCCGTCCAGGCGGCGGCGGGAGCCCAGCGTGAACAGGCCGGAGGAGGCGTTGTCCGCGACGGTGTCGACGATGTCGATGTCCCAGCCGGCGATCCGGCTGTCCACGATCTCCAGCGCCGCGACGACCCAGCCGGTCGCGGCGGCGACGTCGGCGGGCTCGAGGGCGGGGCCGGTCAGGTCGCTCGCGAGCACGAACGCGATCTCGGCTTCGATCTTCGGCTGGAGGGTCCGGCCGATGTCGATGGGGGTGCCCGCCGGGCACTCCATCGTGTCGAGCAGCACCCCGGAGTCGGGCTGGTCGACACCGAGCTGAGCCTGGACGACGGGGTTGGTGAGCCCCACCTTGCGGCCCACGACCACGGCTCCCGCCGCGACCTCGGAAGCCACCCACGCGGACTGCACGGCGTACGCCGCGTCGATGTCCGGCACCAGGGACCGCACCGGAGCGCAGGGGTGCCCCGTGGCCCGGGCCGTCAGCAGCCGCTCGAGGGCCACCTCAGCTCACCTCGAACGTGGTGCCGATGCCCATGCCGGTGATCCATTCCGGCACCGGTTCGTAGCTGGTCCACACGAGCGGCCGGCCCATTGCGGCCAGTCCGATCAGCCAGGTCCGAATCTCGTGCCCGCCGCTGCCCGCCATCCGCTCCAGGCCCTCGTCGCCGAGGTCGGCCACCGGCGCGAGGTCGGCCGTGCCGAGCTGCTTGAGGAACCACCGGTCCCACTCCGCGTTGACCGGCGCGTCCGGATTGCCGGCCATGGCCAGGACGCGCGGCTCGCGGGCGGCGGCGAACGCGCGCGTGTCCTTGCGGCCGCGGATCACCGCCTCGCGGCGGTCCGCGGCGACCGACGGGTCCCGCGGGTCGTTGGACGGGAGCCAGTGCGACAGCCCGCCGCTGGCCACGAGCAGCACCCGCCCGGCGTACCCCGAACCGCGGATGGCCGCGCCGAGCGAGCGGCCCAGCTGGACGCAGCGCGGCATGCCGGGCAGCGGCGGCGCGGCGGTGTTCACGACCAGCGGGACCATGGGGAGGTCGGCCGTGCCGCGGACCATGTCATAGCTCTGCGCGATGCCGTGGTCGACGGTCAGCGCGTACGACAGGGTCAGGTCGAAGCCGTCGTCGGCGAGGGCGTCGCGGATCGACCACGCCAGCGCCGAGGCGACCGGCAGCGGGCCCGCCTTGCTGCCGAAGTCGCCGAACCCGTCGGCCTGTTCGACGCCGAGGATGAAGGGGGGCATGGCGTCGTAGAAGTTGGCGTGGAAGTGGTCGGGGCCGATGACCACGAGCGCGTCGGGCGCGAGCGCGGCCACGGCCGCGGCGACGCGCCGGGCGTCGGCGAGGAAGCGCCCGCCCGGCTGAGCGGGGTCGGCGGGCGGCAGCAGGGTCGCGAACGGGGAGTGCGACATCCCCACCATGCCGATGATCTCGCTCATGCCAGGAACTCGTGGTGAACGCGCAGGTACTCTTCGGGCTTCTCCCACTGCGGCCAGTGCCCCGCGTCGGCGATCACGTGCAGCCGGGCATCGGGCAGCCAGTCCAGCAGCATCCGCGCCTCGTCGAGGCCGCCGGTCGGGTCGTGGTCGGTCCACAGCAGCAGCGTCGGGGCGGTGATCTTGCCCACCCAGGAGGGATCCCAGGCGAAGTCCTTCCGCACCTCGGGATCCTGCAGCACCAGAGTATTGGTGATGGCCCGCACGAAGCCCGGACGGCTGTAGACCGCGCGGCGGAGGCCGACCAGCTCGCCGGTGACCAGCTCCTTGTGGTGGAACAGGAACTCGACGCGCCTGCGCACGTTCGCCTCGCTCGGGTCGGTCACCGCGGCCATGGTGCTCTCCCGCAGCCGGACCATCACCTCCGGCTTGTTGGCGATGTTGCCCGGGGTGTTGAGCACCATGCGCTCGACTCGGCCCGGATGGTGCGCCGCGGTCCAGGCGGCCACCCAGCCGCCGAGCGACTCGCCGGACAGGTGGGCGGACTCGACGCCCAGCGCGTCCATGAGGCCGACCAGGTGATCGGACAGCACATCGATCGTGTACGGCCGGTCCGGCAGATCCGACCACCCGTGCCCCACCATGTCGTACGCGGTGACCCGGAAGGCGGTGGCCAGCCCGGCGATGTCGCGCGCGTACGCCTCCAGGTGCCCGCCGGTGCCGTGCAGCAGGATCAGGTCCGGGCCCGCGCCCGCGCGAAGCACCCGGGTGCGCACGCCGCCGACGTCGACGTGGCGCAGCTCGTGATCGACGTCGGACAGCTCGCCCCAGATGCTGATGTGGTCAGTCATGGAAAGTCCTCCTGGCCTCCGCGACGGTGCACAGGCCCGCGCTCTGGCGCCGTCCGACGCCCAGCAGGTTCAGCAGGCGGGAGTTCTCGATGGTGAGGAACTCGACGGGCTCCTCGGCGGAGTCGTTGTAGTGGCGGTGCCACGTCCAGGGCGGGGTGTAGACGAAATCCCCGGCGGCCCAGTCGGCGGTCTCGTCCTCGACCTCGCTGTGGCCGCGCCCGGAGATCACGAAATGCACCGTCTCGTGATGGTGCCGCTGCATGTCGGAGCTCAGCCTGGGCGGGATCGTCTGCCGGAAGATCTCGAACGTCGCGGTCGGCAGCTTGCCCGCGATCGACAGGGTCGTCGGGTTGTGCACCTGATCGGCCGGCAGCGTCTCCAGCTCGGCCGCGTGGACGACCACGGGACGCGCCGGACCGGGCCGTACCACATCACTGATCGAGCCGAGGAACTCGGCCATCTCGAATTGCGACATCAGATCGTTTCCGTCCTTCCACCGTCGACCGTCAGCACGGTCCCGTTGAGGTAACTCGCGTCCGCCGACACCAGGAACTCGACCGCCGCGGCGATCTCGTCCGGCCGTCCCGGCCGTCCCGCCGGAATGCCGCTGACGTCCTCGGCGTCGAGCTCCGCTTCCGGGAGTCCGGTACGGCGTGCCCGCCCGGCCAGGATCTCCCGGCGGCGCTGGGTGTCGATGGCGCCGGGGGCCACACAGTTGACCGTGACGCCGTCCGCCGCGTGCTCGCGGGCGAGCAGCTTGGCGGCGGCCGTGACCGCCGACCTCAGCACCACCGAGACGGCGAGATCGGGCTGCGGCTGGCGGACGGCGGCCGAGGTCACGAAGACCACCCGGCCGAAGCCGCGCCCGGCCATGGCGGGCAGCGCGCGCCGCGCCAGCCCCAGCGGGCCGAGCAGCAGCAGCTCGGTGGCCGCCCGCCAGGCGTCGTCGCCGACGTCGAGGATCCGGCCGGGCGGAGGACCCCCGGCGTTCAGGATGAGGATGTCCATGTCATCGACTGGGGCATCCCCCTCAGATATGTCGTTGACCAGCGTCGCGACCGTGGCGCCGGTGCTCTCCTTGAGCCGCAGCGCGGCGGCGTCGAGGGCGTCGCCGCGGCGGCCGGTGATCACGACGCGGTGCCCGGAGCGGGCCAGCCGCTCGGCGATCGCGTAACCAATGCCGGTGGCTCCGCCGCCGACGAATGCGGTACGAATGACGGCCTCCCAAGGGATCGAGACGAGGTTTAGCCTGACTCGTATGCATACCGGGAACCAACGATGAGTCCCGCTGAGCGGGACGTATCGGCGATGGGCGGGCTCGACCGGGCGGCCGCGATCCTGGGCGCGTTCGACGCGACCCACCGCGAGCTCACCCTCGCCGCGCTGGTCGCGCGCAGCGGCCTGCCGCGTTCGACCACGCATCGCACCGCCGGCCGGATGCTCCAGCTCGGCTGGCTGGACAAGCCCAGGAGCCGCTACCGGATCGGCAACCGGCTCTTCGAGATCGCCAGCCTCGCCCCGATCCGGATGGAGCTCCGCGAGGCGGTGCTGCCGTTCCTGCAGGACCTGCACCACGCCACCAAGATCACAGCGCAGCTGGGCGTGCTGGAGGGCGGCCAGATCCTGGTCGTGGAGAAGATCACCGGCCATCGGGCGATGCCGATGTTGTCGCAGGTCGGCGGGATCATCCCGGCGTACTGCTCGGCGCTGGGCCGGGCCATTCTGGCCTACTCCGATCCGCCGGTCATCGAGGCGGTCCTCGGCGCCCCGCTCCCCGCGCGCACGCCCCGCACGCTGACCAGCCCGGTCGCCATCATGCGTGAGCTGACCGCCGTCCCGGAGCGCGGCTGGGCGATCGACCGTGAGGAGGGGGTCATCGGCGTCAGCTGCGTCGCGGCGCCGATCTTCGGACCTCTGGGCGACGTGGTCGCGGCGCTGTCCGTCACCGGGCCCAGCCAGCTCGTTCGGGCCGACCGGATCGGGCCCGCCGTGCGGATGGCCGCCTCGGCCGCCTCCCGGACGTACTCCACCCGACGCTGAGTCCCAGTCAGTGGGACACCTGATTGCGGATCACATCAAGCCCCCGCACGCTGTGACATCAGACACACGGCGAAGGAGGCCACGGTGACACTAGGTGGTGGATACATGCTGCCGTCCCGCGACGGACACAAGATCGCGGCGATCGGCCTGGGCATCACGATGAAGACCGACGGCAAGTCGACCCACGACGCGTACTCGCTGTTCGAGTACGCCGTCCCGCCGGAGACCGACGGCCCGCCGCCCCACCTGCACACCCGCGAGGACGAGTCGTTCATCTGCCTGGCCGGGCGGCTCGACGTCCACCTGGGTGGCGAGGACTTCACCCTGGAGCACGGCGATTACCTGTACCTGCCGCGCAACGTGGTGCACACGTTCCGGAATCCGTACAAGGAGGAGTCCCGGGTCATCTCGGTGGTCTCACCGGCGGGTCTTGAGGGCTACTACCAGGCGCTCGCGGACATGCCGCCTGGGCCGAAGGACATCACCCTGATCAAGAAGATCATGGCGGAGTTCGGGCTGGAGATGCGGCTGCCATGAGAGTCGCGATCATCGGAGCCGGGGTGGCCGGCCTCAGCACGGCCAAGGTGCTCACGCAGGCCGGGCACGACGTGGTGGTGTTCGAGCAGGCCCCGGACGTCGGCGGCGTGTGGAGCCGGACCCGGCGCTACCCGGGCCTGACCACCCAGAGCCCCAAGGCGCAGTACTCGCTGTCGGACTTCCCGATGCCCAGGGACTACCCGCAGTGGCCCAGCGGCGAGCAGGTCCAGGCCTACCTCGCCGCCTACGCCGAGGAGTTCGGGCTCATGCCCGCCGTGCGGCTGAACACCCGGGTGACCGCGGCCGAACCGGGTAACGGCGGGTGGACAGTGACCACGGACGACGCGACGGAGACCTTCGACCGGCTGATCGTCGCCAACGGCGTGTTCTGCGAACCCGCCATCCCGAGCTACCCCGGCCTGGCCGAGTTCACCGCGGCCGGCGGGCGGCTGCGCGCGGGCACCGAGGTGCACGACGTCGAACCGGCCCGCGGCAAGCACGTCCTGATCGTCGGGTACGGAAAGTCGGCGTGCGACATCACGGTGCCGATCAGCCAGGTCGCCGCGAGCACCGATGTGATCGCCCGCCACCTGCTGTGGAAGGTGCCCCGCAAGATCGGCGGCGTCCTCAATTTCAAGCTGCTGCTGCTGACCCGGATGGGCGAGGCGCTGTTCCGGTACCTGCGCCTGCGCGGCGTCGAGAAGTTCCTGCACGGCCCCGGCAACGGCATGCGCACCCGGATGATCAACTCCATCGGCACGGTGTCGGTACGCCAGTTCCGCCTGGACAAGCACGGCCTGGTCCCCCCGGGCCAGATGGAGGACATCGTCAAGGGCGCCATTGGCCTGGCGACCGAGGGCTTCTTCGAAGGCGTCGCCGACGGCGCCATCACCGTGCACCATGACCGCACCATCGCCAGGCTCCACGCGAACGACGGCAGCCCGTACGCCGAACTCGACGACGGCACGTCGCTCCCCGCCGACCTCGTCATCTGCGCCACCGGCTTCACCCAGGGGGTCCCATTCCTCCCCGGCGACGTCCAGGAGCGGCTGTTCGACGAGCGCGGCAACTTCATGCTCTACCGCCAGATCCGGCCCATCGACGTACCGGGCCTGTACTTCAACGGCTACAACTCCTCGTTCTTCAGCCCGCTCAACGCCGAGATGGCCGCCTTATGGATCGCCGCCGACCTCGCGAACGCGGTCCCGCTTCCCGACCCGGCGTCGATGCGTCGAATGGTCACCGACCAGCTCGCGTTCATGGACATCGCCACCGCCACCCACCACTGCCGCGGCACGAAGATCATCCCCTTCTCCATGCACAACGTCGACGAGGTCCTCGGCGACCTCGACCTCAACATCAGCGCCCCCGTCCGCGCCTCCCACTGGCTCAACCCAATCAACCCAGCCGCCTACCGCCGCATCACCCCCGCCCTACTCAAACGCCTCTCCTCGACCTCACCGGCTCCCAGAACGGCCCTCCCGCCACCGGCCCCCCACCCCGCTGGACGAAAGCCCTGAACGCGGAACCGGGTTCATCTGGTCCATGGGCTACCGGCCAGGAGGCCGCCGTCCGCGAAAATGCTGACTCCGGAGATGAACGAGCCTGCCTGGGAGGCGAGCAGCAGGCAGGCGCCGATCAGTTCGGAGGGCGCTCCCGGCCGTCCCATGGGGCATCGGTCGAGGATCCAGTTCGCCCGGTCCTCGTCGTCCCAGAGGGGGCGTGACAGGGAGGTCATCAGAAAGCCAGGCGCCAGGCAATTGACCCTGATGTTGTATTTCGCCCACTCTACGCACATTGTCTTGGTCGCCTGTGCCAAGGCTGCTTTGTGCGCCCCGTAGATCGAGACGTGTTCGAGTCCCACCTCGGAATTGATCGAGGTGATATTGATGATGGAGCCTCCCCCGCTGCCCCTCATGGTCAGCATCGCCTCACGGGCGAGGAAGTATGCGGCTCGCAGATTGACGCTGCCGATCCGCTCCCAAAGGTCGGTGTTCACCTCGGAGATGGGACGGCGCTCGTTGATCGCCGCGGCGTTGACCACCACGTCGAGGCGGCCGAAATGTTCTACCGCGTGGGCCACGATCTGCTGAGGGGCGGTGATCTCCCGGAGGTCCGCGGGGACGACGGTGTGATCGACATCATTGTCCGACAGCAGGCTGGAAATCCCTTCGCATCGTTCTTTGGTGAGGTCACTCAGCACGATGCGAGCGCCAGCCGCCGCCAGCCCCGCGGCAAGCCATCCGCCCACGCCGCCACCGGAACCGGTTACCAGAGCGACCTTTCCGGTCAACGAGAAAATCTTCTCAGGACGCAACGCGCCCATATCCCATTGAACGTCAGAGTCCACGGTGCCCCATTCGGAAACTCTCGGGATAGACATGAAATGCGCCCTAACTCCAGAGTTTGATACTTTCCCGGCTCGCGCCCACTCCCAAGAACCCGGACACGCTAACACGCCGCCCCGCGATCGTCTTGTTCACAGCGTGCAGACGCGTAGATCTCACGATGACCAGATCACCGGTTCTGGGCTGGATGACCACATCGGGGGGCGGTAATCTCTCCCGATCGAATCCATACGTTCCGTCCTGTGCCGTGTATCCCGCTCCGACCAGATCCCCCAGCTTCTTGTCCCAGACCAGGAGTTCGCCGCCGTGACGCGGGCCCTCGGTGTAGATATTCACACCAAACTGTTCGCTGAACTGAAATGTCGAGCCGAACGCGGGCGTCGCTTCTTGAATGATGTCGAAATGAGGGAGGGCCTCCATGTCGGATTCCCAGCTTCGCATCATGCCGAACACGAGCGGGCGACCGCCGAAACGGAGCAGGGTCGCGCCGTGCGGGGCGACCTCGTCCAGGTCGGCGCGGAACATGTCGGCCGGGCTGGCGAAAGGCAGGAACGCGAGACGCATCGCACGCAGGACCTCGGTCGCCTGCTCAAGGTACCCTTCTTCCGCGTGGACGTCCCGGGAAATCGCCTCCGTGAACGCTCGCACCTGGCTTCGATAAATTCGCTGAAATGAGTTCTCCAGCAGCAGTGGGACGACGTGGCCACGCGCCCGGTCGCAGACCTCGGGCGGAAGATATCCTTGGACGTGCGCCGCCAATGCGCCCGGATCCCCGGCGAGAGACGTGTAGGCGGTTTCCAGGGAGTCGGCCCTGATCAGCATCACGCTACCTTTCTGGTCGCAACTCGTGGAATATGCTGGCAGCTCCGGCCGAGATGTGCCCGGCATCGGATCCCACCGCCAGCAGACTGGTTTTCCGTGCCAGTTCGGCGTTCATCGCCGTGGTGTTAGGACAGAATATGCCGAAGGGCACATCCGCGGTCTGACATGCGCGGCGGACGCGATTCACGTTCTCGATCAGTGCGGGATCGGTCAGCCGGCCGAGTATGCCCATGCTTCCGGAAAGGTCGTACGGGCCGACGAAAATGGCGTCGATGCCCTCGACAGCGAGGATGTCATCGACGTTCTCCACTCCGTCCACGTCTTCGATCTGGGCGATGACCGCGATTCTTTCCGCCGCGCCGCTCAGATAATCCTGGAAAGATGAGCCATATCCCTGCGCGCGTGCGATGCCCACGCTTCTCCGTCCGAGTGGTGGATATTTCGAGAATAGAACGGCCCGCTCCGCGTCCGCCCTGCTCCCTATATGCGGAATGATCACTCCGTCACACCCGGTGTCGAGCGCATGTTTGATCCATGTCTCCGAATTGTCCGGCACCCGTATCACCGCGTACCCCTGAGGCTGGAGAACCTCAATGATGCGCTGTGCGCTTTTAAGATCCAAAAGTGCGGAATGCTCGAGGTCAAGGAAGAACCAGGTAAATCCCGCGCGCTGCAGAATGAGCGCGACTTCGGGAGAGTCGAGGGTGATGAGCGTGCCAAGAAGCGGCTCGCCCGACTTCAGCCTGATTCTCAGATTCGTCACAGGGTCAGGCCTTTCCGCAAGCTTTGATAGAATGGATTGGCGTCCATTTCCGGATTAAGCTGGACAATCCGATCGAGCCCCTGGGGCCGGACCTGCCTACCCTCGTTGATCTTCAGAGAGTCGTGCCAAAGAAGATTGTAGTAATCCAGCATCGCCTTTCCCAGCACTGGATCCGATATCAGAATCGAGTCCATCGAGCCCGTCAGGTTTACCGGCGGGAAGATGAAAACGTGGATATTTCCGTTCTTGTACGTGATGTGCAGGCTTAACGGGTGCAATAACGGGCGAATACGATCTTGGTCGAAGATCGCGAAGGACACCCGTCCGGTTTGATGGAGTTCGTAGCTTCTCTCGACCAGCCAGGCAGATTTCTGGACCGTGTCGACACTCGCAATGCTACGAAAACTCCGGAGCGGGCTCTTCCGGTTCTTGATGCTGCTGTGGACGATGTCGAAATATCGGTCCAGTTCTGGATGTTCTCCCTTTGCCGGAGACAGGTTCAGGGTGCTGACGGTGGACGCGCCGACGGTTATCTCCACCAATTTCCGCAGAAACTCTTCGCTGGTGGTGAACACCTGAACGCCCCTCGCCGGCTGATGCAACAGGCGATCCTGGCGCTCCAATATCAGCTCTGATCGTCCGTAGACGTAGGCGATGAAGCTGGCAAGCGTGCCCAGCAGATAACCTGCGACAAGATCAAGAGGCACTGGCACGGGTTCGTCCAGAAAAAGGTTGATCGCACCCACAATCAAAGCAACGATGGCAAAGAGACTGGCCAGCCAGATTGACAATTTTCCAGCAAGGCGTGTGCCGTCGTCACTCAATGTCCCGGATCGCCTGTCTGTGCTCGGCAGAGATCAGATGCCCGAACCGTGCGATGACCACAGTGTCACCTCCAGGATAGATGAAAGTTCTAGCGTCAGCAATAGAAATAGCACGAAACCCAGACGAGGTTAAGCAAGCGTGCGACATCGCAATTAGCCAGCTCCAACATCAGATAGAGGATTCGGTCCGTCACCCACGTCCCCGGCTATATGCCAATACCGCACAGCCCTTTTTCGCTGTGCTGGCGATCACTCAGATTGGATCACTCTCACTCCTGTGCCGAGCGTCACGTAAGGATTCGTCCACGAGGAGGTGCGACCCAAACGATTACGTCGGCTAAGGGGCCGGCGCCGCGCTCTGCCGGCCTTGGTCAGGGATTAATCTGGGCATGGTGGAGACCCGTGGCGTTCGCGGGGACCGGTCAGGGGTTCCTGGTCGGGGAGGTCGTCCGGCGCCTCACCGAGCGGAGCATGGGCGCCTTCTTCGCGGAGGAGGTGGCCGGGCCTGCCCCGGCCTGCCATGCCTGCGGCACCTGTAAACGCCGGCGCGTGCTGTCGCACCAGGCCGCCGGACGGTTTGCGGACATTCGACGACGTGCGGGCCTGGCTGGAAGCGGCCCGCGGGGGCCCGCCGCCAGGCCGTTCGTCTGCGGGCCCGAGACGGCCTGATTCGGTCCCGAGCTCACAAGGGGACCTGCCAGTGCAGTCGCGTCCCGCCGCCGTCGGGGGTCTCCAGTTGGGCGGTGCCGCCCAGTCGGCCGGCGCGGTCTTCGATGTTGCGCAGGCCGCTGCGGCGTTCCACCTCGCCCACGCCGACGCCGTCGTCGGCGACCGTCAGGGTCAGCTCGCCGCCCGCGGCCTCGACGGCGACGTCGGCCCATTTCGCGTGGGAGTGGCGTACCACGTTCGAGAGGGCCTCGCGCAGCACGGCGAGCAGGTGATCGGCGGTGAGGTCGGGCACCAGGGCGTCGACCTGTCCCTCCATGCGCAGCCCGGGCATGAACCCCAGATGCGCCCCGGCGCCCTCCACCAGCTCCACGATCCGGCCGCGCAGGCTGGGCGTGGACTCCCCGGGCGGCCCCTGCAGGGCGAAGATGGTCGAGCGGATCTGCCGGGTCGTCTTGTCGAGTTCGTCGATCGCGTGCCGCACCCGCTTGGCCGCCTCCGGCCGCTCCACCAGCCGTACCGTGCTCATCAGCGTCATCGCGGCGGCGAACAGCCGCTGGATGACGACGTCGTGCAGGTCCTTGGCGATGCGATCCCTGTCTTCCAGCAGGCCGAGCCGCTCGGCGTCCCGGCGTGCCTCGGCCAGTTCCAGCACGATCGCCGCCTGGTCGGCGAACGCTCGCAGCATCTGCTGGTCCGCGTCGCTGAACGGCAACCGCCTGCTGCGTCTGGCCAGCGCCAGCACCCCGCGCACGTTCGGCGAGGTTCCCAGGGGCACCATCAGTTCCGGCCCGTAGCCCAGCCGACTTAACGGCACGCCCGCGGCCGGGACGATCACCGGCTCACCTTGGGCGAACACCTCGCCCGCGAGCACGTCGTCGAAGACGGTCTCCGCCAGTTCCGCGGCGCCTTCGCCCTCGGCGGCCGCCACGGTGAGCGACTGCTTGCCCGGGACCGGCAGCAGCACCTGGGCCAGATCCGCGTCGCTCATCTGCCGGGCGCGCTCGGCCACCACGGTCAGCACCTGGCGTGGGTCCGCGCCGGACAGCAGGCTGGTGGTCACCTCCGCGGATGCCTGGAGCCAGGTCTCGCGCCGCCGCGACTCGTCGTACAGGCGCGCGTTCTCCACCGCGACGCCGGCCGCGGTGGCCAGCGCGATCACCACGGCCTCGTCCTCCTCGTCGAACTCGCCGCCGCCGCGTTTCTCGGTGAGGTAGAGGTTGCCGAAAACCTCGTCGCGCACCTGGATGGGAACGCCCAGGAAGGTGCCCATCGGCGGGTGACCGGGCGGGAAGCCGTAGGACTCCGGGTGATCGGAGATGCGGCCCATCCTGAGCGGCCGCGCGTCTTTGATCAGCAGGCCGAGCACGCCGAGCCCGTGCGGCCAGTGCTCGATCTTGGCGATCTCCTCCTCGCTCAACCCCACCGGGATGAACTGGATCAGATTGTTCCCCTGCCCGACCACGCCCAGCGCCCCGTAACTGGCGTCCACCAGCGTGGTCGCGGTCTCCACGATGCGGCGCAGCACCGTCTCCAGGTCCAGATCGCTGCCCACCGACACGACGGCCTCAAGCAGCGCGTGCACCCGATCGCGGGTGGCCAGCACGGCGTTCAACCGCACCTGCAACTCGGCCAGCAGCTCATCGAGCCGCATCTGCGGCAGCAACGGACGCGGCTCGCTCCCCATGCCCCACAGTGTCGCACTGGAGCGGTCCGGTATCCCATCCGCCTACGGCAGCGGGGGGACGATGAGCAGGTCGTCCTGCTCCGTGCTCACCTCGTTCACCACGTCGACCACCCCTTCGACGGCGCGCACCGCCTCGACGACGGCGATGGCCTGGGAGCTGCGCTGGACCCGGCCGCCGATGGTCACCACTCCCTGGTCGATCGCGATGGACAACGCCTCGGGAAGCACGGTCCTGATGTCGGCCTCAAGCTCGGGGACGGGCCGGGTGAGGATCCGCAGCACGTCACGCTGGTGCAGCGTGCCGACGATCCGCCCGGTCACCGGGTCGATCACGGGCAGCTGCTTGACGCGTTCGCCGTGCATCAGCCGCGCCGCGTCACGCACCGCCGTACCCGGTGTGACGGTGACCGCCGGAGAGGTCATCAGCTGGACCGCCGTCACCCCCGCGGCCTGGTCGCGGGTCTCCTTGAGCAGCGGGTCGTCGCCGGAGACGACGCCCACCGGCCGCCGGTCGGCGTCGATGACGGTGACCGCGCCGACCGCGTACCGCTTCATGGTGGCCACGATGTCGGTGAACGGCGCGTTCTCCAGGACGACGATGGCCACGCGCCCCATGACGTCCTTGACTTCGATTGACATAGCGTCCACCTCCGCGTACACGCTCTCCCATCCCCCGCGCGGGCCATCAGTGGCGGACGTCCCGGATGCCGGGTGACCAAGGTCCCGCCCGGCGGTGGCCTCTCGGGCGCGTTCACTGGCCG
>NZ_BLAF01000077.1 GCF_009687885.1 Acrocarpospora pleiomorpha | reverse complement strand
TGTAGGCCGTGAACTGTTGGAGGCCGAACTCCTCGATCGTGGCCAGCAGCCGGCGGATACCGGTGTTGTTGCTCGCCACCAGGCTGCGCACATCGTTCCAATAGGGCACGGGCACGCGGACGTTGTTGAGCAGGATCCGCCGCACCCACTCCACCGGCTCACCCCGCTCGAAGACCTTCACCCCGGGCGGCAGTCGCAAGGCCTCGCTGTAGCAGTCGCGCGCGCCGGGCGCGAACCCGCCAGGGGTCATGCCGCCGACATCCAGCAGATGCGCCTGCGACTGCGCCCAGCCGACCAACTCGGCGCCGTGGAAGATCGGGGAGATCACATTGGTGTCGGGCGGGTGACTCGCCCCCGCGGTGTGCGGGTCGTTGCAGATGAACGCATCACCCGGATACAACGGCTCGTCCCCGATGACCTCGATCAGGTTGCGGACGGCCACACTGCCCGACCCGATGTGGAACTGCACGTAGTCCGAATAGGCGTAGATCCGCCCGGCGGGATCAAACAGCGCGGTGTTGAAATCACCGGCCTCAGTGATGACCGGCGATCCGGAAGACCGGATCATCGCGATGCCCATCTCCTCGACGATCGAGTCGAGGCGCATCCTGATCACTTCCAGAGTGACCGGGTCGAAGTCGGCGGGCGTCGGTGAGCTCACGGGGGGTCTCCTTCGATCAGGCGGCGTCGGCGTGGTTCAGGCGGATGAGGAAGTGCCCGCCGTCGATGACTTCGACCGTCGCGTCCGGCGGCACGTAGACGGTGGTGTCGGGTTCCTCGATCAGGCAGGGGCCTTCGGCTTTGCCGAGCGCGCCGAACCCTCGGTGCACCTCGACGTGCTGGCGGTGTCCGGATAGCGGCTCGATGACCTCCCGCGTGGTGGCGGTGTGCTGCTCCTGGTCGAAGGTCTCGGTCACGGTCTGCGTCTCGGTGCGGCCGACCGCCCGTACTCGTGAGTTGACCAGCAGCACCTCGGCCTCGGTCCACGCGGTGCCGGTGCCGAACTCGGCCTCGTAGTCGGCCACGAACCGGCGGCGCAACCCCTCCTTGTCGCCCTCCCGGAACGGTTCCTCGGGCAGGCGGGTGGTCACCTCGAAGATCTGGCCGACGAACTTCATGTCAGCCTCGCGGAAGACCGCGCGGCGGTCGGCGGGGATGCCCTCGGCGTCGAACCAGTCCCGCGCCCGCTGTTCCAGGGCGGCGAACTCCTTTTCGAGTGCCTCGGCCGGCTGGTTCATCGTCCACGGGCTGGTCTGGACTGCGGAGAAGACCGAGTCGGCGTGCATGAGTCCGTAGGCGGAGAACACGGCGGCGTTGCGGGGGATGATCACCTCGCCCACTCCCGTTTCGGCGGCGATCGCGGCGGCGAACAGTCCGCAGGCGCCGCCGAAGCCGACCAGGGTGAACTCGCGGGGATCGTGCCCGCGATTGACGGTGATCTTGCGCAGCGCGTTGGCCATCTGCGAGGTCGCCAGCCGGTACATGCCGTGCGCGGCGGCGTCCTCGGAGAGCGCGAGCGGCTCGGCGAGGTGCCGGCGGATCGCCTCGCGCGCCTTGCCCGGCGACAGGGTGACCGTCCCGCCCAGGTAGTAGTCGGGGTTGATCAGCCCCATGACCAGCGCGGCGTCGGTCACCGCCGGACGCTCGCCGCCCGCGTCGTAGCAGGCGGGCCCGGGCACGGAACCGGCGCTGTGCGGGCCCACGCGCAGCACCCCGCGGCCGTCGATCCAGCCCAGGCTGCCACCCCCGGCGCCGATGGTCTCGATGTCCACCGCGGTCAAGCTGGTAGGCAGCCCACCGATCTCCGCCCGCGGCAGCACCCGCAACTCGTCGTCGATGATCGCGGCGGCGTCCAGGCTGGTCCCGCCCATGTCGGCGGTGAGCACCCGACGCCGGCCCAGCCGCATGCCGAGCAGACGCGCGCCGGTCACCCCGCCGACAGGGCCGGAGTTGAACATCGAGATCGGCGCCCGCGCGGTCTCCTCGACTGAGAGGAACCCGCCGTGGACCTGCATGATCTGCACCCTGCTGCGCAGCCCTTTGGCGGCCAGTTCATGGGCGAGATGCTGGAAGTGGGTCGCGACGATCGGCTTGACCGCGGCGTCCAGCGCCGTGGTCACCATACGCTCGTATTCCCGGTACACCGGGGTGAGCGCGCTGGACAGCGAATAGGGCACGTCCGGGTGGTGCTCGCGCAGGTAGTCGGCGATCGCCCGCTCATGCGCGTCATTGCGGAAGGACCACAGCAGGCACACCGCGATCGACTCGGCCCCGGCCGCCAGCACTTCCTCCACGCTCGCACGCACAGCGTCGGGCGACAGCGGCACCAGCACGGTCCCGTGCGCATCGACACGTTCCGGCACCTCGACGATCAGACGCCGATCCACGATGTCGGGCGGTGGGGTCAGCTGGTGCGCGTCACGCTCGTCGGTGCGGGCGGATCGGGCGATCCGCAGCGTGTCCCGGAAGCCCTGCGTGGTCAGCAGTCCCACCCGGGCGTACTTCTGCTCGTCCACCGCATTGGTGACGATGGTGTTGCCGAGCACGAACCGGTCGATCGCCGGATAGAACTCCGCCTCGCTCAGCCCAACCTGCTCACGCAGGATGCTCAGCGCGGCGAGAATGCCGGTCGTCACATCCGGCGTCGAGAACGCCTTGCCGCGCACGGCGCGGCCGTCCGCGATGGCGACGGCGTCGGTGAAGGTGCCCCCGACGTCGATACCCACGTCCAAAACCATGGCTCAATCTCCTTCGGCTGCACCGGCTCCGGCACGGAGCTCGGCCAGGATCTGCTCGGCACGGTCGGCGCGTACCGCCTTGGCGGTGAGCATGCGCGCGACCACCGTGGGAATCTCTTCGGGGCTCGCGCCCGCGGTCACCGCCACGTTGCGCGCGTGCAGTGACATGTGTCCTCGCTGGATGCCCTCGGTGGCCAGGGCCCGCAGCGCGGCGAGGTTCTGCGCGAGCCCGACCGCGGCGACGATGCCGGCCAGCTCGCTCGCGGTCCGTACCCCCAGCAGCCGCACCGCCGCGCGCGCCACCGGGTGCACCTTCGTGGCCCCGCCGACCAGGCCGACCGGCATGGGCAGTTCCAGGGAGCCGGACAGGTTGCCTTCGGCGTCGCGCTCGAAGTGGGACAGGGAGGTGTAGCGGCCGTCCGGGGCGATCGCGTGGGAGTGCGCGCCCGCTTCGACCGCGCGGGTGTCGTTGCCCGTCGCCAGCACGACGGCGGTGACGCCGTTCATGATGCCCTTGTTGTGCGTCGCCGCCCGGTACGGATCGGCCTCGGCCAGCGCCGCCGCGTGCACGATGTCCCGCACCACCCGCGAGCCGCCGAGGGCCTCGGCGTCGAAGACGGCGCGTGCCCTGGCCAGGCGCAGGTCCGCCTTGTTGGTCAGGATCCGCAGCAGGGTACGGCCCCCGGCGATCTCACCCACCCTGGTCGCCACGGCCTCCGCCATCGTGTTCACCGCGTTGGCGCCCATCGCGTCCCGCACGTCGACCACGAGGTGGAGCACGACGTAGACGTCCTCGCCCGACGGCACGAGCCGTACGGTGATGTCCCGTACGCCGCCGCCGAACTCCACCAGGCGCGGGTCCTGCGTGTTCGCCAACTCGGCGAGCTCACCGCGCGCCTCCAGCAGCCGCAGCCGCGCCGCGTGGGGATCGGCCGCGCCCAGCACCTGCACCTGCGCCTGCATGATCGGCGCCGAGCACGTCGTGGCGAAGCCGCCGTGGATGCGGGCGATGCGCGCGGCGTTGCTCGCCGCGGCGACCACCGACGGCTCCTCCGTCGCCATCGGCACCAGGACATCGGATCCGTTGACGCTGAAGTTCGTGGCCACGCCCACCGGCACCCCGAGAACCCCGACCACGTTCTCGATCATGTGGTCGGCCTGGTCCAGGGTGAGCCCGGCGGCCGGATCGAGCACGTCGAGCGCGCCGGGATCGAGCCCCGCGCTCTTCGCGGCGATGGCCCGCCGCTCCCCGGGCGACAGGTCGCGAAACCCCGCCAACCGGCTGTGAACACCCACGATGCCTCCCGCATACCGCCGAAACAGGCTGTTAACCGAGCCGCAACGCAAGCGGCTTGTGCGGAAGCTTAAGTCCGACCCGAAAGCCGCGCCCATGGGTGAATCACACGCCGTTGAAGCCATTGCCATGTGTGAATCGACGTAGATCACAGACCGGTCGCGAGGGCGTGCATACGTACGGCAACGGTGACGCGAAAGAACGGCTCCGGCTCGCGCCACGCGGGGCCGAGCAGCAGGGTGATCCTTTCCAGGCGCTGGTTGACCGTGTTGATGTGCATGTTCAGCGCTCGCGCCGCCCGCGCCGGGCTGCAGAGCGAGTCGACATAGGCGCGCAACGTCTTCATCAGGTCGGTCGAATGATCGCGGTCCCAGCGCAGCACCGGCCCGAGCACCGCCTCGGTGAACGCGACGATCCCGTCGCGCCCGGCGCCGAACAGGGCCAGGTACGGCTGGTAGGCCGCCGCGTTGACGGCCGTGTCCTGGATGCCCATGCCGTGCAGCAGTTCGGCGCACTGGCGCAGCGGCTCGAACCGGGCGCCCAGCTCGCCCCAGGTGGCGACGGGCGCGTCGGCCGCCACGAGCACCGGCGCCCCCGTCAGCGGGCGTACCCGCTCACGGACCTCGGCCGCCGCGCTGTCGGGGTCGGCCGCGTCCGTCAGCACGACCACACAGCCCGAGTGCTCACCGGCCAGCAGGCCGGGGCGCCAGGTGCCGAGCGCCTGCACGGCCGCCCTGCGCCGGTCCCGCGGCACCAGCACCGCCACGACCATGCGCAGCGACTCCAGCCGGACCCCGCGGGCGCGGGCCCGCAACATCAGCTCCTCGCGGTGCGCGCCGTCGCCCAGCAGGATGTCGGAGATCAGCTCTCCCCGCACCCGCTCCTCGGCCTCGGCGACGGCCTCCCGCTTCAGCGCCAGCAGGGCCACGATCTGCGCCGCGCGCTCGATCGTGCGCCGCTCGACCGAGCCCAGCGCGAGCTCGCCGTGGCCGACGAGGATCGCGCCGAGCAGCGTCTCGGCGGCCACCACGGCGACCACGACAGACGCCCCGTCATCCGACGGGTCCAGGAACACGCACCGTCCCGTGGTACGGCTGCGCTCGACCGCGGCGCGTACGTGCGCGGTCACGGGCGAGGACTCCCGCGCGGCATCGGTCCGCGCCGAGGCGAGCGGGGCCAGGTCGCGGTCGAAGATCTCCACCGACCGTCCCAACGAGGCGGCCAGCGTCCGGGCCACCTCGTGCGCGGTGCCCCCGCGCAGCACCGCATGGGTGAGGTCCTGATGCACCGCGCTGGCGCGTTCCCTCGCCGCCATGGTGCGCGCGAGATCATCGTTGGCCGCCCGCGCCGCCTCGGCCGACGCGCGGGCCTGCGCCAGCAGGTGCACCGTCTGCAACACCACGGCCGCGTGGTCGGCGAACGCCGACAGCAGCGCGATCTCCTCGGGCGTGAACGCGTGCTCGTCGCGGTTGGCCGCGAACAGCACCCCCAGCACGCGGTCGCCCGCCACCAGCGGCACACCGAGCAGCGACACCAGCCCCTCGGCCCGCACGGCTTCGTCGATCTCCGCGTCATGCGGGACGTCGAGATAGTGGTCGTAGTCCGTCGTCCACTGCGGGCTGCGCGTGGACACGACCTTGCCGGCCAGCCCCTTTCCCGGAGGCACCCGAAGCCGGCGGAACTCGGGCGCGAACGTGCCCAGTGTCGAGCGCACCCGCAACTCATCGGTCTCCTGGTCGAACTCCGACAGATACGTCACGTCGGTGCCCACCAGGCCATGCGCCCGGGCCACCAAGCGGTCCAGCAGCGCGTCCAGATCGCGCAGCTCGGCCAGCTCACGCGCGCTGGACAGCAGCGCGGACAGCTCCTGGTCGCGCCGGCGCCACCGCGCAAGCGCCGCCCGCACCTGCCGCGTCCGCCGTAGCACGCCGGCCAGCTCGGCGCCGTCGAGTAACTCGGCGAGAGGCGCGACGGCGCTCTGCTCGTCGGCCGTCTCATCGAGCAGCAGGTCCAGCAGTCCGAGCACCGACTCCAGGGGGACCAGCGCCCGCTGCGCGGGCAATACCATGTGCCCGAGCATACGGGTCCTGTGCCGGTATGTACCGGCTGACCTGCAAGGTCATCGGCTCGCTCGGGCGATGACCTCCTCGGTCGTCAGCGGCGCCCTGGGGTGATGGGTCAGACACAGCGGTGTCCGCACCTTCGCGAACCCCGCGCCCTCAGGTGCGACGTAGAACTGGCCGCTGCGAAGCGAACCGATGTCATCGGCGCTGCCGCCTTTGACGCGGGCCATCGCCTTGGCGGCCTCGATCTGCACATCCGCGTTGAGCAGGCCGAAGAACTGTGTTGCCGCGTTGCCCGGGATCCGGTTGTGCAGGCCCTTGGGCGCCTGGGTCGCGAACACCAGCCCGAGCCCGTACTTCCGGGCCTGGGAAGCGAGGGCGAGTGTGCTCTGCGTGCACGCGGTCATGGCGCCAGAGGGGGCGAAGGTCTGCGCTTCGTCCATGACGAAGAGCCCACCGAGGGGCAGGTCACCGGCGGGGTTCTTCTTGATCCAGGCGAACAGCGCCATCTGCAACTGGTTCACGAAGGACTGCCGGTCGGAGTCGCTCTGGAGCCCCACGAAGCTGATGACCGAAACCCGGGCCCGCTTCCCCGCGGCCGGAGTGAGAAGTTGCCCGGGATCGACCGGCTCACCTTCTCCACCGAACAGCGGATCGGTCACGGCGGCAGCCCGGAGCACCTGGGCGAGCCCATCCGCGATCTTCGCTGCTCCGTTGATCTGACTGATGTCCTCGGGGAAGTCGGCGAGCAGATTGATCAGCCCGTCGAGGCCGCCGCTCTTGTACTTCCCGAAGTGGACAACCGCTTCCATGAGCACCGCCCGAGCGACCTGGGCCTTGCTGGTGCCGCCTTCCACCTTCGCCCGTGGGGCGAGCGCCGCCATGGCGGCGTGGACGGCTTCGTTGAACTCGTCGACGTCGTCCCGGACGCTGGAGAAGTCGGGCAACGGCTGGAAGGCCAGCGGACGGCCCTTCTCCCTGCGCGGCGTCCAGACCACGACATCGGTGTCCGCGATGTAACGAGCCGCCCGACCCCCATCACCGGGGCCCCAGGCGGAAGGCTCCTCCGGCCAGGCGTCGCCGAGACGGGCGAGGTCGTTGTTCGGGTCGAGCACGATCGAGGAGACGCCCTGAAGGGCGCACTCCTCGATGATTCGCCTGATCAGTACGGTCTTTCCCGAGCCGGATCCCGCGAAGATCGCAATGTGTTTACGGAGCGCCTCCAACTCGACGGAGACCGGAAGCCCGCGATCGTACGAGCGCCCTACGGTCAGCGACGGCACCCCGACCGGCCGGCTTTCCTCCGAGGTACCGGCCTCGTGAGTCAGTACGGGCTTCGCCTGCGCGGGCGGCCCTTCAGGGGCTTTTGGGGCTTGAGGCTCCTGATCCGGCCAATCATCTAAAGCGTCCTTGAGGAGCTTGAGGTTGGCGGTGGGTTTCCTGCTGGCGATCCACTGGTCGAGGTGCGGGAGGTTCTCCGCGAAGAGGTCCCGAAGGGCGTACAGCACCTTGAGGTTCTCTTCGTCGGCCTCGATCACCCGGCCGCCCCTGGCGTGGAAGCCGGCAACCGCTTCCTGGGTGACCGGCCCGGAGTTCCACGGGATGTTCCGGATGATGATCAACCGGCGCTTGGGACTCTCCTCCGCGAGACCGGCTTTGAGCACCGCCTTGCGGAGCCGGGTCAGCGCCGCGAGATGGTGCGTGGCGGCGATGCCGCGGAACGCCCAGTGGATCTCGTCTTCGGTTGCCTCGTTCAGGACTTGCTTGAGACCCGCGTGAAGAGAGGTCTTCTGGCCCATTGGCGGGTCGACCCGGTAACGCGCGGACGTCCCGCGCTGCTCCACGATCCAGGCCCGGAGGCCCGCCGAAATCAGGTCAGGAAGAACCGCATCCTCCAGCTCGGCATCCAGCGCTCCACTGACGTCGGCCGTATCCGCCAGCATTGCGAACTTGGTGTCGATCGCCTGAAGTACTTCCTTTTCGGGATCAGACTTCAGGAAAGGACCGACCTCGTTTGAGGGCGCGTCGAGGCTGTCCAGCTCAGTGATCTTGCCCTGGAGCAGGCACTTCTGGATGTGCCTGGACAGACATTCCAGGACCTCACGCGGAGTGTAGAAGGGAGCCTGAGCGAAAGCCTCCGGCTTGATTGGCCACGTTGGATATGGCCGGTCGAAACCAATGTCCTTGAAGTGCTCCGCGAGTCGCATGGTGACGAGCTCCGCCCCAACCTCCGGAGTTGGAATGCGCCGAAGGAACGCGGCCTTCCGAAAGCGGTCCTTGAAACTCTTGACAGCCCGCTCCTCAATCAGCGTCCACGTCTCTGGCAGGCAGGAGAGAACCGTCAGGGTTCGGCTGGTCATCTCACGAAGGTTGGTCAGCCCATGAGCGAACTGAAGAACTGCCGAGTTCGCCGAACTGTCGGGGCCGCCCTCGACGAAGAGGCTGCTCTGCATGATGAACGCGTCGAGCTGGTCGAAGGCCATCACACTCGGACCGGTCAACGCCAGCAGCCGCGAGATGTCACGGACGATCTCCTGCGGAGATTTGTGGACCTGCCGGAAGCCCCAACTCAGCCGGTAGCTCTCGCCATCCTCGATTGAGCAGATGTAGGACTCGCCGATGTCCACCAGGGCATCGTGAGTGGCCCCCAGGAGCACAAGAGCCCGAGCGACGTCTTGTGCCTCTCTGCCAACCCGGCGATCGATTCTGTACAGGGCCTCGATGAACAGATCGAGATCTTCGCGGGTGACCATCTGGTTGCCGATGATCGCCTGCTGGTTCTTTCGCGGGAGCTGCATCAGGCCCGTCAGATTGCGAAGGAACCGCTTGAGCTGGGTCTCCTCATCTGTGCCCACCCGAGCCAGCCCGTCCTGGATGGACACGACGGCGCTTTCCCAGAAGTTGCGGGCGTCGAAAATGCCCATGAGGAAGAAGTAACCATCGCGCTGGATGACCTGCTCACGCAGCCAGCTCATCAGGTGCGTCTTTCCGCTTCCGGCGCCACCCTCAAGGACCACCCCGATCGGGCTGGTCACGGGAGAGTCAGCGGCGGCATCCAGTCCGGAGCGAAGAGCGTAGGAAGCCGCCGGGTGCATCTCGGGCACGTGGAACGGAACCGGCCGCCAGACATCCTCACTGGCGTTGACGGTCGAGAAGATCTTGAGACTCTCCAGCGCGTACCATTCGGTGACCATCGTCACGCTCCGACGCGGAACTGATGGTTGGGCGTGCTGCCGATGACGATCGCGGCGGCGTGGTCTTCGGGCTTCAGGTCACCCAAGATCGCAACGGGCTCGATGTCCACCCGCCCTGCCAGCATCATGGTGCGCAGAACGTCGTCCTGGAGATCCCGGTCGATGTCCGTCAGGAGGGCTCGCAGCTTGGTCATCGCGGCCCACCGGCCAGCGCCAGGCGTGATCTTCGCATAGGCCTCGCGAATCCGGTCTTCCACTTCCTCCGGCGACACCGTCGTGACCCACGCCTGAACGGGTTCCTCGACGGCTGGGACCGCCACTTTGGGCGCCAAGAGGGACCGCAGGTACAGAAGAGCCAGCGTCTTGCCCGAGCGGGAGGTCACCGGGACTCCCTTGCGTACTTCCTCGATTGCGCGATCTTCACCAGCCGGTGTGATCGTGAACCACAGAGCTCGATTGGCTTTGGTTTCCGACTTAATCAACCCGGAGTCGATGAGACCCTTGCGGTTCGGGGGCTTGAGATCCAAGCCCCACTCCTCTTTCAGTTCCTTGTTGGCCAACGCGGTTCCGAGCTCCCTCAAGACGAGCAGAGCTGCGACCTGCTGGTATGTGAGTCTTCCTTCGGACATCAGCCTGCTCCTTCGCTCATTCCGAGGCGTCGCCCCCGGAGGAATTCTTCGATGTGGCGCAAAACCGCCCGTAGATCGCCCATTATCTGCTGGTTGGTGAATCGCAACACCGTGAACCCGTCACGTTCCAGGTGCCGGTCACGAATCTGGTCGCGCTCCATTTGGGCGAACGTCTCGTGTTCCGGTCCGTCGAGTTCCACGACGCACTTCTCCGGGACCCACATCAGATCCGTACGAATCATCACGAACAACGGGTCCTTGGACTGGTACGTCTGATTCCAGGTCCGGCCATGAGCCCACGCGCATTCCGCCAGGGCCGCCTCCATCGCCTGCTCGACCGCACTCCCCGCGTGCGGCCTTCCGGCGATCGGCGGCACTCCCACCGTCGCGGTGAGCGGCGGTGCCGTCATCTCGTCGGCCAGTCTCCTAACCGCTGCGGGCACCTTCAGGTAGAGGTTTTCGACGCGGCGCAGTTCGGGGCCGACGAGCCAGATCCCCATGCCGCTCCGGTGCGCCAGCCACTCACATCCGGCAACCAGAAGGGTCTCCCCATGGGAGGTCAGCTTCTCCGGCACGTAGATGACCAGCGCCGCCGATTCGCGGCCGAACGTGGAGGCGATGACCCGGGCCAGACCAGCCGCCCGCGACTCCGCGGGGAACGATCGTCCTTTGGGACCGCGCTGCCCAGGAACCAATGGGCCGCGGTGCTGGATGGCCCGGCTGGCGAGGTCGGCCAGGAACGGTCCGAAATGACGGGTGCTCGACGCCAGGCGCGTCGCGAGGATCCTCGCCGCCGCCACTCCGCCGCCGCCGGGGCCGGAGAGCCTCTCCCCTTCGGGCAACCAGGCCGGGAAAAGTCCGATGGCCAGTATTTCCAGCTCCCGGAGGATGGATTCCACCAACTCGGAGACCGAATCACCTTCAACCGCCGCGTAGGTGATGACGGCGGGGCCGGTCTCCGGTAAAGGATCCAACAACAATTCCATCACATTGGCATCAATGTTGGAATCGACTCCGGCAAAGCGGAGCACTCTCCCGACCGGGAGATCGCCCCATGACAATGCCACACCGGCTCCCTCTGGACACTCCTCCGAAAACGTGACTTTGCGCAGGGTATAGGGCACACGAGTTGACGCGTAGGAAATCCAGAAATATCGCCTATTCCGGAGTTACAAAACCACCCAAACGGTCATCCTGACAATCCTTCACATCACCGTTTATGTCACGGGCCACCGCCGCAACCTCCAGCGTCAGGGGACGGCCGCCCCGAGAAATTCAGCCACCAGCGCGTGGTGATCCGAGGCCGAGCCAACATCGATCACCTCGGCTCCCGCGAGCCGAGGCGCCAGGGGAGGGGAGAGGAGGATGTAGTCGGTGCGCGTGTCCACCGTCGCGGTTCCCCTGTTGCGCTGGGCGGTGACCCAGCGGTGCGATCGCGGCCGAGCGCGAAGCGCATCCATCCAGCCGGCGGCGTGCAGGCGATCCATGACCTCGAAACGGGGCGGATGGCCGTACTTGTGCATGCCCGCCGCTGCGAGCCGGCGGTCGAGATCGGCCGGGTACGGATCGTCACGGTCGAGCGCGTTGAGATCGCCGACGAGTACGCAGGGACGGGTCGCCAGCCGCTCCGGAGAGGCCAATGCCAGCAACTCGCCGACCTCCGTCAGCCGCGAATCCTCATCGCTGTGCACCAGGTGCGTAGCGAGCAGCAGCAGCGGTTCGTCGGCGTCCGGCCATGCCAACTCGGCCTCAACGACGCAGTGAGCCAGCGTCGGCGGCATGTGCACACGCCACTGCAGGATGGGCGTACGCGACACCACGCACACGTTGTATCGCCGCCCACTCGACCGCGCGTTCGCCCGGCCGAGGATCGTGTGCTTCCCATCCGCCGGTACGCCGATGACCTCGGCGACCGCACTCAGCCTGACACCGTCCTCCCAGCCCACACACTCCTGCAGGACCAGCAGATCAGGCCGCTCCGCCGCGATGATCGTACGCAGCGCTCCGAACCGGTCCTCACCCCCGAGCAGCACATTGAGGGTCATGATTCTCATATGCGGGCACCCGGATGAAGTGGCGCGCCCGTCAGGCCTCGCCATCGCCGCCAGGTCGCGCAGCCACGTATGCCGTTCATGAGGCCTCCTGTTCCGTCACCGCTGGGAAACTATCAACCCGGCCTCAGGAAGCGATCCGGCTCTTCGGGCGTCAAGCGGAAGAGGGGATGAGCGTTCTACTTCGGTGAGGGTTGTGTGGGGGAGTCGGCTTTCAGTTGGTGGATTGCGGGGGACCTGGCGAGCAAGATGCTGCCGTACACCATCAGGGCGATGCCGGTGAGTTCGGGGATGATCCAGGCGCCTGAGCGGAGTTGCTCGTCGAAGAGCATGATGCCGTAGAGGACGCTGGCCACCGGGTCGCTGATGGTGAGCGCCGGTTGAGCGGCGATCAAAGGGCCGCTCTGGAGTGTGTTTTGGAGGAGGAAGAAGCTGCCTATGCCGGTGGCCACCATCGCGTACACCTGCCAGGAGGTCGCCAGCGCGGCCGGGTCGGCCCGGAGGATGATGGTGCTGTTCCGCATGAAGGTCGCGGTGAAGGCGAAACCGATGCCGGTGGCTATGCCGAGGGCGACCGCGCGGCCGATCGGCGGGAGGGCTCGTGCCGCCGCGATCGGCGCGGCCAGGGCAGGACTGTCGCGCCTCCGGCCAGCGCCCACTCGTCGGCGGAGATGACCGCCCGGCTGTTGCTGCTGGGCGCCGCCGTGAGCAGGAATAGGGCCAGTCCGCCGGTCAGCGCCGCAGTCGCCAGCCATGACTGCCGGTCCACGGTGACGTTGAGTATCAGCGAGATCCCGATCATGGTGAGGGGCAGTTCGGCGACCAGCAGCGGCTGGACCAGCGCGAGCCCGCCGAAGGACAGGGCCGTGGCCTGGAAGAGGAATCCGGCGATGAGCGCGGCCACGCCGCCGAGCCAGGCCGGGCGGCGCAGCAGGGCCCAGATGAGCGACGGCCGGAAGGCCATGGTCAGCGGCATGGTGCGCGCCTCGCGCCGTTGCAGGACCGACGCCGTGGCGTTGCTCGCCGCGCAGAGCAGGGCGAAGATGACCGCGATCATTTCTGCCGCCGCTCCGGACGCCGGGAGGCGCCCTGCTCGGACTTGGCCAGGAACGGTGAGCGGCCGAGGATGACGATGCCGGTCACCAGCGCGATCAGCCCCGCGACCTCGCCCGCCAGGGCGGGAGGGTCGACGCGTAGGCGTTCGCCGAGGATGGCCACGCCCAGGACGATTCCGATGATCGGCTCGGCCGCGGTGGCGGCCGGTAGCGAGACGCGCAGCGGCGCGGCGTCGAAGGCGCTCTGGCTGAGCAGGAGGCCCACCACCGCGACCATGATCAGGGTGTACGGCTGCCAGGTGGTCAGCAACCAGGCCGGACCGTGCCCGGTTCGCCCCATCCTGACCAGGGAGTCGCGGGTCAGCACGTCCTGGATGCCGTAGAGAATGCCCGCGGCCGCCGCCAGGAGCATCGCCTTGATGGGCAGCGTGACCCGTACCGCCACCACGACCAGCCCGGCCGCCGTCAGCAGCGTGACCAGCATGGCCACCCAGACCACCGAGGCCGAGACGGGCGGCCCTCCGCTGTGCGGCTCCCCGGACAGCAGGAACGCTGCCACCCCGCCGCTGACCAGCACCGCCCCCAGCCACTCCCACCGGCCCAGGCGCTCCCGGTACACGGCCGCCGCCATGGCCAAGGCGAAAATGAGGTTGGTCGCCAGGAGGGGCTCGACGCGCGCCACGTCGGTACGGTGCAGGGCGAGCGCGCCGAGCACCTGGCCGGCGATCATCGCGCCGAGGCCGCCCAGCCACAGCGGCTTGTGGATCAGATCCAGCAGCAGGCGCAGCCGCAGCATCTCCCCGAGCGGCTCGGTGTACGCCGCGTGCTGCTGGGCGACGAACCCCACCCCAAGCAGGGCCGCCGCCGCCAACCCCAGCACCACGGTGATGGTCAAAGGAGTGACGCCTGCCGGACGCTCCCTTGTCGGCCCCGCATCGCTCGCCTCCACGAGTCGCCCACATCGATACGGAGGGATATTTACCCACTTGTCCCGGAATGTGTCGTTAGCTGCTGAGTGGGCCTTTGCAGGCTCGGGTGGTGTCAGTCCTCTTGCGGAGTGGAGCCGGAGGGTAAGGCGAACGGGTCTTCAGGTAGGAAACAGCCGTAGTCCTGCAACGGCCTTGGATCGTTGAGCACGATCTGGTGGATCTCGCCCGCTGGGGACAGGCCGTCGGGGCGGTCCAGGACACGGTGGCCTCGACGTGACTCATCGCGGCCGATCGGCATCTCCGGCGCATCAGCTGTCAGCCGGCCGAGTCGGTCCAGCAGGATGTTCACCGCGTCGTATACATCTGTGACGCTCTCGGCCGCGGCCTCCTCGCTGACGTCAGGGTGGAGATCACGGTATGCCGTACGCGCCGCTGTCATGAAACGCGCCGGATCCATGATCACAACGTCCCGGCGAGTCCGCACGCTGATCGTCATGCCCGCTTTTGGAAGCGTCTGCTCGTCCATTGTCTGAAGGTATCCCTCCAGGGGCTGGATCACCTGGGAAACGATCACCGCTGGAACGGGAGGCGATCTTCTGGCGCGTCCCATTTCGCCGGGTCATGCACCTTCACTGTCACAACAAACCGCCCTGTTCCCGATCAAGGAACAGGGCGGTTGTGTTATTGGTGCTCAGTTGAAGGGGTTGTCGTACGTGCCGCTGCTCTTGGTGCGCGTCCTGTACCCGCTGCTGCTGAACCAGCCGGCGGTGACGTCGAAGCGGAGGTTGTAGACGGCGCTGCCGAAGTTGACCTCGGCGCTGTACAGGTTCACCTGCTGGCACCCGGTAGCCGAGGTGGAGCCGGTCCAGACCGGGTAGTTCGTGGCTGAGCCGTTGACGATGATGAGGAAGGACGGCTGGGGGTAGGCGCCGCTCTGCCAGCACACGCTCAGCGAGTAGCGGTACTTCGTGTTGGAATCATCGAACGCGACGGTTCCTTCCAGGCGGGCCAGCTGCATCCCAGAGCCGTCGTTGGCGATCACCTGCACGTAGACCTGCTGATCCGGGCCGTACGCGGCATGAGCGGGAGTGGCGGGCAGGAAGGTGGCGGCCAGTGCCGTGATGGCGAGTGCGATCGACGTCGTCAGGCGACGTCCCCACGAGCGTTCGGTCAATTCACACCTCATTAACTCAGGAGTGCGGGAACGCCCGGAGGTTATATACAAGATCTTGAACCGTCCAGCACGGCGATTCGGGGCCTAGTCCAGAAAGCACCTCACGCATCATTGGTCACGCCGTTCTTGTAGTGACCAGGGAATAGAAGGAAATGCGGTCCGTGGGAATCCGGCGTGGCCGCTGAAAGTTTCACCCTGATTAGCGATTCGCTTCCGCGATGTCGCCGTGCGCGCGAGGATGGATGCGATCGTGCTGCGCACCCCATGCCACATCGGCGTGAACGCGATTGAGCCCGAGGAACCCTTGCTCAGGAAAGATCGATGACGAGACCGGAAGTGGCGACGCCGATCTCGCCGTCGTATTCGGCCTCGGCGGCGGCTTGCGCGGCTGTGGGGTCTGTGCCTGGCTGCAGGTGAGTCAGTAACAGGTGTCGCGCGTCGGCTTCCTTGGCTTGCCGGCCGGCCTGGCGAGCGCTCGACAGGTGGAATCGCAAATTCTCCGGGACCCAGTCCGCGTAGGTGGCCTCGGCTAGGAGCAGGTCAGCACCGCGCGCCAGGTTCACCACATCGGGGCTCGGGCCGGTGTCACCGGTGTACACGAGCTCCCGGTCGCCCGCTGCCAGCCGTACGCCGGAATTGGGCACCGAGTGCGGCAGCAGACGGGTCTGCGCACGGAACGGCCCGATGTCGAGCCGGTCGCCAGCGGTGAACTCGTGCAGCACATAGGCGTCGGTCAGCATCCCCGGCCGGTCCAGCGCGAGTACGGCGTCCAGGGCGCCGGGCAGCGAGTACACCGGCAGCGGCGGCGGGTCAGCAGGCAATGCACGCGCCCGCAACAGCGGGTTCAGGTCGGCGCAGTGATCGGGATGTCCGTGACTGATGAACACCGCGTCGACCTGCTCGGCGGTGACCCGTTCCAGCAGTCGCGGCACCGTCGCATATCCAGGGTCGAGGAGCAGCCTGAACCCATCATGCTCCACGAGGTAACCGCTGCAGGCCTGGCCCGCCCCCGGCCACGCCCCGCATCCACCAAGGATTGTCAGCAGCATCCGTGAACTCTAACGGCCCGGCTACCAACCATGGAGTGCCTGTATGAGCCGGTAGGTCAGGCCAGGACGAGTGTGCCCCGCCGTCCTCTGCCGCTGGGAAACGATCAACCCGGGCTCGGGAAGCGATCTTCGCATCGTCCCGCTGTTGTGGCCTCGGCAGGCGTTTGCGTCATCTTCCTGTTTGGACGGACAGCTCCAGGCTGGCGGGGATGGTCTGGAAGGCGTGTTCGACGCTTTCGAGGAGGAACTGGCGTCCGCCCTGGCCGCCGGTGCGGACCCAGGCGCGGGCGGCGATGGTCCAGGCGGTGGTGGTGAGTTCTGCCAGCACCTGAGGTCGAAGGTCTCCGACCGGCAGTTCGAGCTTGTCGGCAAGCCGGTCGCTGATCTGCTGCTGGATGTCGGCACGGTGGTGTGCTGTGTAGGCCATCAGGGTCGGCGCGGTCAGCACGAGCCGACGGGTGGCGACATAGCGATCCGGCCAATCCGCATCGAGTCCGGTGACGACCCCGCACAGGATGTCCTTCATCTCGGTGAGGACGACGCCCGACAGAGTGTGGTCCCGCAGCGCGGTCAGGTAGGCCGACCACAGCTCGACTTCGGCTTCGATGGCGGCGGCTTCCTTGGCCGGGAAGGTGCGGAAAAAGGTGCTCTTGGACACCTCCACCACGTCGACCAGCTCCTCCAGTGTGGTCGCATCGAAGCCCTTCTCGGTGAACATGCGCAGCGCGGCATCGGCCAGCGCCCGACGGGTGCGCAGCTTCTTGCGTTCCCGCAGCGGCAGTGAACGGTCAGCGGCCGAGGAGACGGATGCCATGTCAACACCCTAGCGTCCCAAGCCCCAGCCTCTATCGGACCTGAGCGTCTTTTAATGCTTATTGCCAAATGGTACTCAGTATCAGTATGGTCTGGTTGTGATGATCCCCAGAAGACTCACCGAGCCGTTCACCCGCGGATTGAACCGTCCAGCCACTCGACCGCTGACGAAGGAGCAATCATGTCCACCACCCCGATCCTCAACGGCCAGGTCCTCGGCCAGGCCCATTACGCCACCCGGGCCGTCCTCGAACGCGAACTGGCCCGCATCCAGACGTCATTCCAGCAATCGGTCGCCCTCAACGCCGTGGCGAACAACGGCGGAGTCGTCGGCCGCGCCTGGCTCCTCGACCGGATGACCAGCACACTGAAGATCGACGAATCAGCTGTGCTGGAGACGCTCACCGAACTGACAGACGCCGGATTGGCGGAGGTCCTGCCCGACGAGCGCGTACACGTCACCAAGGCCGGTCAGGCACTGCAGCACCAGATCAGCGACGCGGTCGCCGACATCACCGCCCGGCTGTACGCGGACATCCCGGCCGAGGACATGGCCGTCGCAGGCCACGTGCTGACCCTTGTCACACAGCGGGCCAACGCCGAACTGGCGGCGGCCTGAGGGCTGGCCGCGCCCTACATTTCCCCGTCGGGTGGACGATCGGCTCCGGCGGCCCGAGTGGCGCGGCCGCCCAGCGCACGCAGATACGCCACCAGCTCTGGCGGCTCGTGCACGTCGAACTCGCAGCCGAGGCTCGTTCCTGGTCAGCATCGGAACAGTAGCGGCGCCGAGCGCGCCGACCCGGTGCCGTAGCCGGGACGACGGCACCTGCTCCAGCTTGGCCAAGGCCCGTACGGACGCCTCCTCGATGCCATCCACCGGATGCGAGGCTGCGGTGCGCAGCCCCACCGCGATGGCCACCGCCTCATCGTCGTCCAGCAGCAACGGTGGCATGGCCTTGCCCGCGGCGAGCCGGTACCCACCTACCGGGCCCATCGTCGCCCGTACCGGATAATCCAGCTCGCGCAGCTGGCAGCGGGTCACGCGATTATTTCCGTGTGGTGAGCATCACCAGTTCGATCATCATTTGCGTCGCCTCCTCGTTGGACAGACCGTGGTCGTGGCACAGCGAGCGCCATGTCCAGAACGAGACCGCGTGGCCGACGGCGGCCCGGAGGGGTCGGCGTCGCGCGTGGAACGGCCGCAGGAGCAGGTCGAGTTGCCGTGTCTCTCCGGCGGTGGCGCTCTCCCGCAGCTGGGCGGGTAGAGCGGCGCGGTCGCGTCCGGCGTTGGTCAGCATCGGTTCGGCGTCGCGGTAGAAGCGGTAGAGGTCGGTCAGTGCGACGCGCAGGCGCTCCGCGGGGTCGCTCACGCGTTCCCATGCGTCGGGGTCGGGGAGGAGCTGACCGGATGCCCAGTGCGCGGTGCATGCCGTGAACAGGGTCTGCTCGTCGGGGAAGTGGCGGTAGATGGTGAGCCGGGTGACACCGGCCGCCGCCGCGATCGCCGAGACGGTCGTGGCCGCCGGTCCGACGGTGCCGTGTAGTTCGACGGTCGCCTCGATGATGCGCTGGCGGGTTTCGGTCACGTTCTCGGCGCGTTTGCGCATCTGGTAGCCGCGGGTTTGGGAGGGACGCTCCTGTCCGCTCAATTGCTTTGACATCCTGCCGTCGCCGGTTGGACGATTTCGTAAAACAGATGTGTATCACGATATCGACCAGCGAGGTCTCATGGAACTGCCTGATTCGCCACCGCTGACGGTGGTTCGTCCCGGCGAGGGACAAGTCGGCGAGCTTGGTGCCATCGGCGTGCAGTTCAAGCTGTGGGGTCACGACACGGGCGGCGCGCTGTCGGTGGTCGAGCATCCGTTTCCGGTCGGTGCGCTGGTGCCACCGCACCTGCACACCCGGGAAGACGAGTACTCGATCGTCATCGAGGGTGAGATCGGCTTCCGCTCCGGCGATCGTGAGGTCGTCCTCGGTCCCGGCGGTTACATCACCAAGCCGCGTGGCGAGCTGCATGCCATGTGGAACGCCGGCGCGGTGCAGGCTCGCATGATCGAGATCATCAGTCCGGCCGGCTTCGAACACTTCTTCCGCGAGGTGTCCGAGCTCATCGCGGCCGGGCCGGCCGCCTCCGAGGAGGGCGCCGACCTGGCCGAACGTTATGGCCTGCGGTTCGAGGAGCCCGACTGGCTGCCCGAGATCATCGAGCGGTACGGCCTCACTCCGCGCTGACGCTGTCCCGGGCTATTCCGTCAGCACGCCGAAGACGTAGGTGCCGGGAGCGTTCGGGTTGTCGCCTGCCCAGAACTCGGTCCAGTGGATGCGGAACTCGTCGCGGGTGAGGTGGCCGTCGCCGTCCAGGTCGAGGCGGGGGAAGATCTCATCGGTCGCTGCGGGCGCCCCGTTCCACGTCTCGATGAGCGCGCCGTACTCCGAGCGGGAGATGAGGCCGTCCCCGTTGAGATCGATGGCCTCGAACATCGCGTCGGCGGTGCCGGAGACCGCGTCCGCCATGTCGCCGAGGCCTTCCACGACGTGGAGCACCTCGTCGAGCGTGACGGCGTTGCCGCCGTCGTGGTCGGAGGCGGCCTGGAGCACCGGCCACCAGCCGGTCATGACGGAAGCCAGTCGCTCCGGATCGACGGATCCGGCGACGGCCATCCAGCGCTGGGCGAGCGCCTGGAAGTCGCCCTCGGTCAACTGGCCGTCTCCGTCCACATCCATCGTACGGAAAACTCCGATGATCTTTCTGCGCTGGAACTCACTGGCCACATCAGCCTCCGCTCTTCGGGAGACTTCATGTTGTCGGGAGGTCACTTTCGGTGACCATACTCAGTTGAGTGACGAATATATTACGTACCGTGGGGGCGCATCCGTTCGTACGTCATGCGCGGCCCGTGGGCGCATGGCTCGGTGGCGATCGTCCCTCCGCCCGGAATCGAACCGGGATACCGGGCTTCGGACGCCCGGTCGCAGCTCCACTGACACGGAGGGCAGGGATGTGTAAGACCGGCTGAGCCGTTTCTTCTCGTAGCCGCAGCAGGAGTCGAACCTGCACATGACCCGGTTTCGTAGACCGGCGCTCTCTCCATTGAGCTATGCGGCCATGGCGCTCGCGACGGGATTCGAACCCGCATCTCTCACCTTGACAGGGTGAAGCTCTGTCCATTTGAGCTACGTGAGCTGGAGGTACCCCGTACCGGATTCGAACCGGCGATCTCCCGGGTGAAAGCCGGGCGTCCTGAACCGCTAGACCAACGGGGCATGACAATGCTGGTAGCCCGTACCGGATTCGAACCGGTGATCTCCTGAGTGAGAGTCAGGTGTCCTGACCAGCTAGACCAACGGGCCTTGTCGTGAGCGGAGGGGGCGAGGGTCGAACTCGCACGCGCTCGAAAGCGCCGACAGTTTTCGGGACTGCGGCCGTCGCCATCTGTCGGCTGGCCCCTCCATGAGTTTCGTACCGCTCCGGGGATTCGAACCCCGACGTCCCGTGTCCTGAGCACGGTGCCTCCTGCCGTTGGGCTAGAGCGGCCTGTTTCGCGTACGTCCGGCGGGATTCGAACCCGCGACCTCCGGCATCTCGGGCCGGCGCCTCTGCCAGTTGGGCTACGGACGTCTGAGCCCGGTGGGGCTCGTGAGCTGCCAGAGCACGATTCGAACGTGCACGTGTCCGGTTCAAAGCCGGAGGTCCTGCCGATTAGACGATCTGGCATCCGCGACCGGGGTGTCTGGTGACATGTGGACCGACAGGGTCTCGAAACCTGAACTCCTGCTTGCAAGGCAGGTGTGATGCCTTTTCACCATCAGCCCGGGATAGGGGTGTCGTGAATACGATCCCTATAGAATTTCTCCACTATTGAGTTTTAAGCATGCGCGAACCCGGTCGCGTCTTGAGGAAGTGCGGGAAAAGAAAAAGCCGCCGGGGTGTCCCTGGCGGCCTCGCGGTGGTCCCTTGTGGGTTTACCAGGGGGACCGCCGGAGCCGCAGCACGAGCGCGCGCAGGGATTGCGCGTCCAGTGAACGCAGACTGCGCGCCTGTTCCCGCTGGTCCTCGTAGCTCACGACTGTCACCTTCCCTGCTTCTGTCCGAGCGCCTTGCTCGTGTTATCCAGAACGGTAGCCGCCCGGCTCGCCGGGCGCGACATATTTATTGTGCCCATTATTTCAGCGGGTACGCCCCGTTCCTGGCGGTGTTACGCCAGGAACGGGAGTAGGAGCCAGCTGCCTGAGCAGCATCAGCACAGTGCGTGAATTGTTAGAGTGTGCCGTTCTCTATCGCTGCCTTGAGGCCTGCTTGGGTGGCCTGATGTGAGGAGACGCCGTTGGTCACGGTGAAGTCGATCAGGAGGATGCTCGCCTCGAAGGTGAGGTGTTCGGTCACTCGGGTGGTGCCGTTGCCGAGGTCGGTGAAGATGATTTTCTGGTGGGTGACCACGTTGGGGAGGGTCCAGGAGTCGGTTTCGTAGTAGAACTCGTTGCGGTGAATTCGCTGCTGGGCGTGGGTTTTGCTGCTGATGGGGATGCCGGCCACGAGGGGGATGTCCTCGATCGCGGTGAAGTTGATGTAGCGGACGTCGTTCTCGGTCCAGTCGGCGTGGGTCACCACTCGTTTGAGAAACGAGTGCATGCCGATGTGGTTGTTGACGTTGGAGTAGGCGTCGAAGACGTGTGCGATGGGGGCGTTGATGTCGATCGAGATGTCGCGGGTGACCTGGCTCCGTCCGGTCCAGGGCAGGGGAGCGGTCAGGATCTCGTAGAACCGGTACGTGTCCCACGCGAGCTGCCACGATGCCGCGAGTTGCGCATCGGTCTCGGCGCGGGCAGGGGTCGATAATCCGGTCAGGAGCAGGGAGATCGCCACGACGGGAGCCGTGAGGAATCGCAGCAGTTTCTTCACAGGTACCTCAAAGGTGAGGGTTGTACAGGTTTTAACCTTCTACCTCATGTAGGAGCACTTGAGGAAGCCCGCATGTGACCCGTGATTTGTCTCAGCCGAGGCCTGCGTACTGGCGAGGGCGCAGGGCCTGCGTGCGGAGCGCCGACAGGACCGCTTGCTGGCCGACAGGTGTCAGTTGCCAGCTCGCCCGCCAGTCGCACGACATGCGCAGATCCAGCGCGTCCAGCCGCCGCTGCAGCTCCCCGAGCGGGGTGGTCAGGTCCGCGGCGGACACCTGCCCCCCGGCGGAGGACCGCCAGCCTTCGCCGTTGACCACGTCGGCCACCCGATCGCGCAGCTCCGCGTAGGGCAGGGGGTCTCCGTCCGCGAGCAGCATCAGCGCCGCCTCCCGGACCGAAACCTCGAAATCGTGTTCCCCCTGGGCCGGCGTGAGCAGGGCCGCCGTCGCGGCCGTCCACATCGCCTCGGGGTCGTCGGCGAGCTTGCGGCCGGCGACCGTGAGCACCAGCTTCCGGCCGTTGCGCCGCAGAGCCCGCAGCTCGTCGCTCACGATCTCCCGCAGCATCGTCAGCGTGGGAACGTCCGCCTCACCCCGGATGGACCCGGCCGTGACCGCGTCCCATCCGAACAGTTCCGCCGATTCCACCACCAGCGCCCGGGACAGGTTGAATTTCTGCGTCAGCGGCACTCCGCCGCTCCCGGCCGCCCAGTCCAGCAACCACCACAGCGACGCCAGATGCGGCTCGGCGGGCGCGGGAATGGGCGCGTAGAGCCGCACCTCGAAGGGCTGGGCAAGCTCGCGGCGGGCCTTGCCGCGCCCGAGAACCCAGCGGTTGAGGCGTTCGCCGTGCACGCGGTGCAGCCAGCAGTCGCCGCCGAGCTCGGCGCGTGGCTCGGTGAGCCAGCGCGTGGTCAGTTCCACCCTGCCCCGAGTGAGACCGCGCATCACCGTCGTGGCGGGCGTCTCCGGCTCGTACGGCATGGCCAGCTCACCCGACACGATCGCGAGCTCGAGCGCGGCCGCGCAGGCGACATGCGCCCCGAGCTCCTCCGGCCCCATGATGGAGCTCCAACTGAGCTCGGGAACGTCAGGAGGCAACACGCCAGTGGCCTCAAGCGCCTGCTGATAGGCGGCGGCCCCGGCCTCTTCGCCCTCGCGACCATAGGTGCGCAGGATGTGCGTGGTCGTCTCAGACGCGCACAACGCCGCATAGCGCTCCATGCCGCCCAGCTCGAACAGCCGCCCCAGCGCGTGCGCGATGGCCACATGATCTCCGGTGACCTTGATCGGCAACGCGTACCAGAGGAACTCGCACACGTCGAGTTGGCTGATGGTCTCCAGGGCCTCACCGCCGGTGAGCCATTCCACGGCGATTCTGGCCGAGTCGGCGACATCCGGCTCGGCACGCTCCAGTTCGGCGAGGAGCGCCGCCACATCAGGTGCGGGCATGACCCGCAGTCTGCCGTATGGGACCCACCGTTGACGACGACCGAGAGACACTCGGGACCACCCCCCTAGTGACTCACGATACGGACACCCCCGCCAGAGGTTAGATCCAGCCCGACTTGAACAACATTCGGTCATACCAGTCCTGGTACGGAATGACCTCGGCCGACAGCACCGGATAGAGCCACCAGAAGTTGACCAGCGCGAGCAATGCAAACGCTCCCACGCCCACCGCCCCGTACAGGCGCCGGTTGCCGGGCCGGGTCATCGGGCCGATGATCAACCCCGCGCTCAGCACGATGGCGAGGATCATGAACGGAACCATCGGGATGGCATAGAACAGGAACATCGTCCGGCTGTCGACGATCTGGAAGTAGAACCAGGGGAGCCAGCCCGCCGAATACCCGAGCAGGATCGCTCCGGCGCGCCAGTCGCGGGTCGCCACGTACCAGCCGATCATCGCGATCAGCGCGATGACGCCGCCGAACCAGATGATCGGCGTGCCGGTTCCGAGCACGGCCCACGAACAATTGTCCGAGCCGCAGCCTTTGGGCGATTCGTAGAAAAACGCCACAGGACGCAGCAACATCGGCCACTGCCAGGGCTCCGACGCGTACGGATGCGAGGAGTCCAGGCCGGTATGGAAGGACAGGATCTGTTTCTGGTAGTCCACCCACGAGCGCAGCGAATCGAAGATGAAGTACACGGGACCGGCGGAGGTCGCCTGGTCCCAGTTGCGGCCGTAGCCGCGGTCGGTGGCGAACCAGCCCGCGAACGAGAGCACGTAGACCACCAGCGGAATGAGCGCGATCCAGGCGAAAGCGAGCGGGAGGTCGCGGCGGGTGGTGCCGAGGAGGGACTGGCGAAGGCCGACGGAGCGGCGGGCGCCGAAGTCCCACAGGACGGTCATGATGCCGAAGGCGGCGATGAAGAACAGGCCGGTCCATTTGGTGGCGAGAGCGGCGCCCAGGCAGAGGCCGGCCGCCAGGCGCCACGGGCGGATGCCGAGCGAGGGGCCGATGTCGCCGACACCGGAGCTCTCGTACCAGTCGGCCAGGCGTTGCCTGCTTCGATCGCGGTCGACCACCAGGCAGGCGAAACCCGCGATGACCCAGAACATCAGGAAAATGTCCAGCAGGGCCGTACGGGACAGGACGAAGTGCAGGCCGTCCAGGGCGAGGAGGAAGCCGGCGAAGCAGCCGAGGAGCGTGGAGCGGGTGATGCGGCGGGCCACCCGGGCCAGCAGGAGGATCGACAGCGAGCCGATGACGGCGGCCATGAAGCGCCAGCCGAACGGGGTCAGGCCGAACATCCACTCGCCGAGGCCGATCATCCACTTCCCGAGGGGTGGATGGACCACGTATGACGCGCATTGGTCGACTTGTTCGCAGACCTTGAAGATGTTCGTGTCGCCGCGGAGCACGGCCTGGTTGGCCGCGTCGCCCTCGATGAACTGGCGCTCGACGCCGTACTTGATGGTCGACCAGGCGTCTTTCGCGTAGTACGTCTCGTCGAAGACGATCGCCTTGGGCGTACCCAACCGGTCGAAACGGAGAAAAGCGCCGAAGATCGTTACGATGATCGGGCCGAGCCACCCCCATATCGCGCTGCCGGGCATCGGCGGGACCAGCCGATCGCGCACGGAGGGCGATGAGTTCTGCGGGTCCGGCTCGGGCTGCTCGTACGCCTGATTGGCGAAGTCGGTCACGGCCACCCGCCCACACTACTGGCGACACCACGCCACGAACACGACGTACGCGCCGATTCGATCCTGTTCGGCCACAGTCCAAACAGGGGCCATGAAGATTACATACTGGTTCGGTGAGTGAATTCGGCAGGCTGGTGTTGGCGGGCGCTCCGATCGGGCAGGTCGGCGACGCGTCGCCACGGCTGCGGTCGGCGCTTGAAACGGCGGATGTGATCGCCGCCGAGGACACCCGGCGGTTGAAGCGGCTGGTGTCCGATCTCGGGGCGAATGTGACCGGGCGGGTGGTGTCGTATTACGACGCCAATGAGATCACCAGGGCGAAGGAACTTCTCGATGTGCTCCTTGACGGAAAGACCGTGCTTGTCATCACAGACGCGGGCATGCCCGGCGTTTCCGATCCTGGTTACCGGCTGACCAAGCTGGCCGTCGACGCCGGCGTGCCCGTCACCGCCCTGGCCGGGCCCTCCGCCGTGACCACCGCTCTGGCGATCTCCGGGCTGCCCAGCGATCGTTTCTGCTTCGAGGGCTTCCCGCCGCGCAAGTCCGGCGACCGGGCGCGGCGCCTGGCAGGCCTGGCCACCGAAGAACGCACGATGGTCTTCTTCGAGGCGCCGCACCGGCTCCAGGCCTGCCTCGAGGCGATGGCCGAGGCGTTCGGTCCCGACCGCCAGGCCGCCGTCTGCCGCGAACTGACCAAAACCTACGAAGAGGTACGGCGAGGCGGACTCGGCCAACTCGCCGACTGGGCCGCCGGGGACATCCGCGGCGAAATCACCGTCGTCATCGCCGGGTACGCCCCTGATCAGACCGAGCCCGAGATCGAAGACCTGGTCGCCCAGGTCGCCCAACTGGAGGCGACCGGAGTCACCCGTAAAGAAGCCATCGTCGACGTGGCGAAAAGAGCGGGTATCCCCAAGCGGGACCTGTACAACGCCGTGCACACGGCGAAGTCCTGAAGCTCAGGGAGCCGTGTCCGCTGGTGGGGTGGTACGGCGCAGGCGGAGGCCGTGGCGGAGGGTGATGGCGGCGGCGAGGCAGGCGAGGGGGGCCGCGGGGATCAGGTAACGGTAGTCGAATTCGGCGGTCGCGGCGGGGGCGAGGATCAGGCCGACGGAGGCCAGCCAGGGGAGCAGGACGGGGCCGCCGAGTTTGCGCCAGCGGAGGGCGACGCCGTACAGGCCGATGAGGAGGAGGACGCCGAGGGCCAGGCCGGGCAGGCGCATGACCTTCTGGTAGCCGATCATGATGTCGGCCCAGGGACGGGCGTTGACCGTGGCCGCGGGGCCGTTCTCGTAGATTTCCGCGTCCGTGTGGGTCTGGCCGCGGAAGGAGGTCCACTGGGGGAGCCGGGTGGTGATGTTGTTGCCGAATTCGTACTGCAGGAAGGTCTTGGTGTCCGGGAACGGGCTGCGGTCCCAGCGGAAGGCGCGGAAGAAGTCCTTGGCGACGACGGCGAGGTAGTCGCCGGGCTGGCTGAGGATGGCGCGCGTCGCGAAGGCGCTGGTGTTCTTGTTCATCTCGGCGTCGAACTTCATGCCCGCGCCGAACACGTGGATCTGGTTGTCGTTGTCCCACCAGAGGTAGGCCTGCGCCGAAGGGCCGCGATCGGCGGGTTTCTTCGGGATGCAGAGCAGGGCGAGCTGGAGTTCGGCGCGCGGGTCGACGCCCATCTCGTGGCAGTCCGAGAACGACGCGGTGCGCATGTAGAGGATCACGCCGTCGCTGTTGGTCATCGCGAACTGGCCGTTGACCGCTTTGAACCAGCTCATGTAGCCGACGACGGGAATCGCGCAGGCCGTCACCAATGCCAGGATCGGCTTCCAACCTGTCCGCTTGACCAGGAGGTAGACCACCACCAGCGCCAGGATCGGCAGGCCGATGCTGCGGGTGAGCGCGGTCAGCGCGAGCAGGCCGCCAACAGCCGCACCGACTTTCCACGATATTTCCCGATGCCACAGCACCAGCGTGATGACCCCGACCACGAGCAGGACGAACATCGCGTCCGACATGATCATCTGCTCGATCTGGATCTGGTACGCGTCGAACAGCACCGGCACCGCGGCCAGCGTCGCCCCCCACCCGGGCAAATTGAATCGCCTGGTTAAGAGCGCATATATCAGGACCCCAGTGCCGAGACCCATCAGATGCTGGGTGAACGCCACCAGGGCCAGGCTGTGCAACGGCTTGAGGATCAGCAGCCAGAATCCGTACCCATCCGGGCGGATCGGGTGCGGTCGGGGGTGCAACGCGACGGAGATGTAGTCGTAGGAGTCGTTGAACCACATCGCCGGGCCGAAGCCCAGCATCGTGATGATCCGCAGGACCGCGCCCAGGCCAAGAGCGGCGGCGAACCAGCGATGGCGGCGCAGAAACGCGACAGAACGCCCCCACCGTCCGATGCTGGGGGCGCTCAGCGTTGTCGGTTCCGCGACCGCGACCATGCTTACAGAATGCCAGTCGTTTCACGGACTTGACTCGGGCACGTGGGGGTAGCGGGCATGATTGGTTGATCTGATCGGGAGCTTGAGGGGTTGCGACGTGGAACTCACGGTGGTCATGCCCTGCCTCAACGAGGCGGAGACCGTGGAAACGTGTGTGCGCAAGGCGCTGGACTGCATGCGCGAGCACGGCATCGAGGGCGAAGTGGTGATCGCCGACAACGGCAGCACCGACGGCTCGCAGCAGCTGGCCAGGGATGCCGGCGCCCGCGTGGTGCACATTGCCGAGAAGGGGTACGGCAATGCCCTGATCGGTGGCATCCGGGCGGCGCGCGGCAAGTACGTCATCATGGGCGACGCGGATGACTCCTACGATTTCACCGGTCTGCTGCCGTTCGTTGAGGAACTGCGCGCGGGTGGCGAGCTGGTGATGGGCAACCGCTTCAAGGGCGGGATCGCCCCGGGCGCGATGCCCCCGCTCCACCGCTACCTGGGCAATCCGGTGCTCTCGTTCGTCGGGCGGCTGTTCTTCCCGAGCGCGATCGGCGACTTCCACTGCGGCCTGCGCGGCTTCCGGCGCGACTCGATCCTGCGCCTGGGCCTGCAGACCGGCGGCATGGAGTTCGCCTCCGAGATGGTCGTGAAGGCGACCCTGCAGGGCCTGGACGTGCGCGAAGTGCCGACCACCCTGTCGCCAGACGGCCGCTCCCGCCCGCCGCACCTGCGCTCCTGGCGGGACGGCTGGCGCCACCTGCGCTTCCTGCTGCTGTACAGCCCGCGCTGGCTGTTCTTCATCCCCGGCCTGGTGCTGATGACGCTCGGCCTGGTCGCGGGCACCGCGCTGACCTTCGGCCCGGTCTACATCGGCAAGCTCGCGTTCGACATCGACACCCTGGTCGGGGCGTCCGCGATGGTGGTGATCGGGTTCCAGGCCGCGCTGTTCGCGCTGTTCACCAAGGTGTACGCGGCCGAGGAGGGGTTCCTTCCGGAGGACCGGCGGGTGCGGAAGCTGGTCGACATCGTGACCCTGGAGAAGGGCCTGGTCGCCGGTGGGCTGCTGGCGCTGGGCGGTCTGGTCGGCCTGATCGCCTCGCTCGCGCACTGGGGTGGCCGGGGCTTCGGTGAGCTGATTCCGGCCGAGGTGCTGCGCATGGTCGTGCCGTCGGCGACCGCGTTCATCATGAGCTTCCAGACGATTTTCGCGGCCCTGTTCATCAGCATCCTGGGCATTCGCCGGTCGAAGGAGACCTCGATCGACATCGCCGCGTCTGCGGCCGAGGAGGCGGCGGAGGCCGTCACCCGTACGGCCACGCGGGGTTAATCGGTTCGAGCGGGCGGTCAAGGGGCTCTAGGCTGGACGCATGTCTCAGCACATCTTGACCGCCGTCGCGTGGCCCTATGCCAATGGGCCGCGGCATATCGGGCACGTTTCCGGGTTCGGCGTGCCGTCCGACGTCTTCAGCCGCTACCAGCGGATGGCGGGCAACAAGGTGCTGATGGTCTCGGGGACCGACGAGCACGGCACCCCGATCCAGGTCCAGGCCGACAAGGAAGGCCTGTCCGCCCGCGACCTCGCCGATCGGTACAACCGGATCATCGCCGAGGACCTGACCGCGCTCGGGCTGTCGTATGACCTGTTCACCCGGACGAGCACACGCAACCACTACGCGATCGCCCAGGAGATCTTCCTCGGGCTGTACAACAACGGATACGTCTTCCCGAAGACCACGCTCGGTGCGGTTTCCCCGTCTACCGGGCGCACTCTTCCTGACCGCTACATCGAGGGCACCTGCCCGATCTGCGGATATGACGGCGCGCGTGGCGACCAGTGTGACAACTGCGGCAATCAGCTCGACCCGGTCGACCTTATTAATCCCAGGTCGCGCATCAACGGCGAGACGCCCAAGTTCATCGAGACCGAGCATTTCATGCTCGATCTGCCCGCCTTCACCGAGGTGCTCGGCACGTACCTGCAGGGCAAGCAGGGTGAATGGCGTCCCAACGTGCTCAAGTTCGCGCTCAACCTGCTCGGCGATCTGCAGCCTCGGGCGATCACGCGGGATCTGGACTGGGGGGTGCCGATCCCGCTGGATGGCTGGCGTGACCGCAGCGACAAGCGGCTGTATGTCTGGTTCGACGCCGTCATCGGGTATCTCAGCGCCTCGATCGAGTGGGCTCGGCGCTCCGGTGATCCCGACGCCTGGCGTGCCTGGTGGCAGAACCCGGACGCGCGCGGCTACTACTTCATGGGCAAGGACAACATCGTCTTCCATGCCGAGATCTGGCCGGCGCTGCTGTTCGGCTACAACGGCGAGGGCGCGCGCGGGGGGACGCCGGGGTCGCTCGGGCGGCTTGAGGTGCCCTCCGAGGTGGTTTCGAGCGAATTCCTGACGATGGAGGGGCGGAAGTTTTCCTCGTCCAGGTCTGTCGTCATCTACGTGCGCGACTTCCTGGAGCGGTATTCGGCCGACGCGCTGCGCTACTACATCTCGGTCGCGGGTCCGGAAAATCAGGACACCGACTTCACCTGGTCGGAGTTCGTCAACCGCAACAACGGCGAGCTCGTCGCGGCCTGGGGCAACCTGGTCAACCGGTCGATCTCCATGGCGGCCAAGAACTTCGGCGAGATCCCCGCCGCCGTCGATCTCACCGATGCCGACCGCGCGCTGCTGGCTCGTTCGCGTACGGCTTTCGCCTCCGTGGGCGCCGAGCTCGCCCGATCCCGGTTCAAGAACGCCGTCAACGAGGCGTTCGACGTGGTTCGGGATGCCAACAAGTACCTGGCCGAGCAGGAGCCTTGGAAGATCAAGGACGATGCTTCCCGGCAGGGGTCGATCCTGCATGTGGCGTTGCAGGTGGTCGATGACGCCAAGACGCTGCTCACGCCGTTCCTGCCGACCTCGTCCAACAAGATCTTCGAGATGCTGGGCGGGGAGGGTGTGTGGTCCGGCATGCCGCAGATCAGCGAGGTCGACGAGGATGGCGGGCCCAGCTACCCGATCATCACGGGTGCCTACGACGGGGCGGCGACCTGGGAACACCGGCCGATCCGTTCCGGCACGCGTCTCGCCCCGCCGACGCCGCTGTTCACCAAGCTGGACCCGAAGATCATCGATGAGGAGCTGGCACGCCTGGCCGACCCCGCCAAGTGAAGGTGGCGATAGGTTGTGGGCATGTCGCGTGAGCTGCCGTCCCCGCCTGAGCCGCTGGGAACCGAGGTGTTCGATTCCCACTGCCATCTCGACATCATGGTCGGGGATCGGCAGGCGTCCTCCGGAGATCCGGTGGCGCTGGCCGCTCAGGCGGCCGGGTCTTCGGTGGCCGCGGTGGTGGAGCAGGCGCGGGCCGTGGGGGTCACCAGGTTGGTGACTATTGGGTACGATCTGCGGTCCTCGCGGTGGAATGCCGAAGTGGCGCGGGACCATCCGGATGTGTACGCAGGGGTGGCGATCCATCCGAATGAGGCGCATGCGGCCACGCCTGAGGTGCTCGCGGAGATTGAGGAGCTGGCTCGGCAGCCGAGGGTGCGGGCGGTGGGGGAGACCGGGCTGGACTTCTACCGGGACTGGGCGTCGCGCGATGACCAGCACGCGAGTTTCCGGGCGCACATCGAGATCGCGAAGCGGACCGGCAAGGCGCTGGTGATCCATGATCGGGACGCGCACGATGCGGTGTTGGCGGTGCTCGCCGAGGAGGGGGCGCCGGAGGTCGTGGTGTTCCACAGCTATTCGGGCGACGCCGAAATGGCCAAGAAGTGTGCTGAGGCGGGATATTTCCTGTCGTTTTCTGGGCCGGTGACGTACAAGAACGCAGGGTATCTGCGGGAAGCGGCGGCGGTGGCGCCGGTGGAGCTCATGCTGGTGGAGACGGATGCGCCGTATTTGCCGCCCACGCCGCACCGGGGAAAGCCGAACGCGCCCTACCTGATCCCGTTGACGTTGCGCTGCCTGGCCGAGGTGAAGGGCATGGCTGCCGACGATCTGGCCAAGGCGGTCAGTCGCAACGGGGAGCAGGTTTTCGGCGCCTGGTAGAGCCAGATCGGCAAAAAGCCTGCTAATGCGTGGTTCTTGCGGCATATTGGGGGGCATTCTCCTGAGCCAACTGCGACCAATGTCACGGCGGGGAATCAGTGATGAGGTTGAGGTAGGAGTGACGACGGCGCTAGCGTCGTGAGCCGGTCAACCTCCGGAAGGGCGGGTCCATGTATTCACCGACATTGGAGCAACCGTCCGGGCGCGGCAGCGGCGAGCCGGGAGGCGAGCCGGTCGGACCGCCCCCCACCGATCGAACGCACCCGGGTGCACCGGCCGGATCTCCACCAGCAGATCAAACGGATATGAGCGCGCCAGTCGCCGATCGAGGGCATACAGGTGCGCCGGTTGGGCTTCCATCCGCCGGTCAGATGGATACAGGTGCGCCGGTCGAGTCGGCATCGACTGATCGAATGCGGATGGACGCGCCGGTCGGGTCGGCGCGTGTGGGTCGCAGGCGCAGGCGTCAGCCCGTCGGGGAGCCGTCTGCCGAGCCCGGGAGCCTGGGGGAGCACTCCTACGACACCCGCGAGGACGGGCTGTTAGGTAGCGGGGAATCGTTTGACGACGGTGCTCAGGACGGTGTTCAGGACGGTGGGCGGACTGGGCTGCGGCAGGGGTCGCGTCGGGTGCGGCGGCAGAGCGGTCATGAGGCTGTTTTATCGCCTGAGGACTTCCACGACCTGATGCTTGAATCGAGCCGGCAATCCGCGCCCACCTGGCGGACCTGGCTGCTCTCCCCTTGGTCTGCATCGCTCTACGCCGCTCTCGCCGGAATATCACTCGGCATGATCGTTGGCGGCGGCCTGGCCACAGAGGTCACCCTCGACGTCGACGGAGATCTCATCACGTTACGCAGCTTCGCCGGAACCGTGCATGGCGTGCTCGACGCCGCCAATGTGAGCTACGACGCCGAAGACCACGTCCAGCCCGCCCCGACCGAACCCGTGGCCGACGGCGCCACCATCGTCGTACGGCACGCGCGCCCGCTCACACTGATCATGGACGGCAAGCGCAGCACCCACATGATCACCGCGCTCAACGTAGGCGACGCTCTCGAAGACCTCAAACTCGACCCCGCCCGCCTCCGCCTGTCCGCCAACCGCATGCGCCAGATCCCCGTCTCCGGCTTCAAACTGAGCGTGCGAACCCAACGCAAGGTCTCCATCGTCGCCGACAAGATCCGCGTCACCACCATCACGACCGGCCGCACCGTCGCCGAAGTCCTCAAACAGGCCAACATCACGCTCGCCAAAGGCAACACCGTCCGCCCCGGCCTGAAAGACTTCCCCAAAGACGGCTCGATCATCCGGGTGATCCCCGCCCTCCCCCCGCACACCATCCCCATCGCCCCCAACGTCGCCGCCCTCAACTGGGCCGGCCTCGCCGACTGCGAATCCCACGGCAACCCCAAGGCGTACAACCCTGGCGGCCCCTACTACGGCATGTACCAGTTCAGCCTCCCCATGTGGAAAGCCGTAGGCGGCACCAAAACCCCCAACGACTGGCCCGCCGAAGAACAGACCTACCGCGCCCAACTCCTCTTCCAACGAGTCCAGGGCCGCTGGCAAGGCCAATGGCCCCACTGCGGCGCCCGCCTCGGCGCCTAACACCCCAACGACCCGGAGTCAGCCGACGGAGCGGCCTAGGTCGGTGGTTCCCTTGCGGGTGGTTTTGATGAGGGTGGCGGGGCCTTGGGCGCGGGTGGCTACGGCGCCGCCGCCTTTGCGGTCGGGGATGCCGATGACCAGGCCCTGGCCGGGGGTGAGGCCGTTGGGGTTGCCGTAGGCGGCTAGGGACCAGCCGAAGTGTTGGTAGGGCTGGGGGTCGGGGAAGTCGAGGCCGTCGCCGTTTTCGCCGCCGCGTACGGGGGCGAAGCGGACTCGGCCGGTTTCGCGGGCCTCGGTGGTTGAGGCGAAGGGTTCGCCGATCGCGATGACGGGGGTGCCGCGGGGGTTCAGGAAGGCCATGGACCAGCCGATGGCGGCGCCTTTGACGACCGGGATCGTGGGGAAGCGGAGTTCGCCGACGCCCATGCGGATGGTGCGGTAGGGGGCGAGTTCGCCGGAGCCTTTGCGTTCGAACAGCTGGATCGCGCCGGTGTCGGCGATGTCGCCCTGGTCGGCCAAGGGGGTGCTGACCGCGAGATATCCGGTGTTTCCCCACTCGGCGTACGCCAGGGACCAGCCGAAACGGTTGCCTGATTTTTCGACGACTTCCTTGGTGGCCTGGTTGAGGTCCCATTTGCGGCTGGTGTAGGGGCCCTTTTCGAGGATGTCGAAGATGACCGCGACCATGCCGGAGTCGATTTTGCCGGAGGCGACCTGAATTCCGGTGCCGTCGTTGTTCTCGTACGGAGCGCCGACGACCAGGTCGGGTTTGTCGGAATCACCGCCGAGGTTGCCGATCGCGAGGGACCAGCCCCACATGTCGCCGACCTCGCCGTTGCCGATGACGCCCTCGTTCTCCTGGGTGAGGCGTTTGGTGGAGCGGATCGTCCCGTCCAGGTCGAAGATGTGCACCGCGCCCGCATCGGCGGGTTCGTCGGCGTGGGGTTCGCCGACGGCGACGATCGCGCCGCCGCCGGTCAGGTCAGCGGCCGCCAGGGACCAGCCGAAATGGGCTTCCGGCTGTTTGTCCGTGTCCAGCGGGAGCACTTCGGAGTCCCCGGAGGCGGTGCCGAAGAAGACGTACGCGGCACCGGTGTCGGTTTCACCCGTGTAGGGGGCGCCGACGATGACGTCGAGGCATTTGTCGTCGTTGACATGGGCTGTTCGTACGGCCCAGCCGAAGCCGTCGCCGGGCTCGGGGTTGGGGCTGCGCAGTTCGAGGGTGCCACCGGCACCAGGGAGGCCGTCGGGTGCTTCTTCGGTCTTGCCGCCGAGGAGGACCTGAACGATGCCGGCGCCCTCGATGCCATCGAGGTCGGCGAAGGGGTCGCCGGTGACGGCGTCGGTGAGACCGTCTCCGTTGAAGTCAGCAGGGCCTGCCGCGGTGGAGCAGTCGGCACGGGCGGATGCCGAGACGGATGCGACGGCGGAAGCTCTGCCAGATGTGTGGGCGGATACCGTGCCAGCCGCTGCGCCGGGTATGGAGGCGGAAGCCGTGCCCGATGCGGATGCCGTACCGGATGCGAGGGCCGGGGTGGTCAGGACTGCGAGTGCGGTGGCGAGGGCTGCGGCGAGGAGCGCGGAGCGGGTCATAGCTGAGCCTCCACTTCGTCGGTGAGGGACAGCTTGGTGGGGGTGCGGCCGGAGGGCAGGTCGAAGACGAGGACGCCGTCTACCTTGGTGCCGGGTTTGAGGGCGGTGGGGAGGGTGGTCGAGGACTCGTGCGGGGTGTATTCGCTGCCTTTGTCATCGATGAGGGTGGGGGCCGCGCCGTTGAATGCGGCCAGATCGCCGCCCGTGTTCAGCATTGTCCAGCGGACCAGGCAGAAACCGCCCTTGGCCGCGGTCGCGCCCTCGTGGGTTTGTACGCCGCAGCGGGGCTGCTGGGGGATGATCAAGGCGAGGTCGTATCCGCCGAGCGCGATCTGGCGGCCCACGTCCTCGCCGATTCGGGGCGGCGCGGAGACGCTGGCCTTGGCCACGGGCTTGGGCTCTTCATCGGGCCCAGCGGTGAGCAGAACAACCAACGTCACCGTCAGCGCCGCCACCACCGCACCCGCACCCAGCAACCACCGCATGACCGACGGCCGCTCACGCTTCCCAGCCTCGGTGGGCGATTCCTCCGCATAGGGAATGCCACCCCGAGGATCGGTCTCCACCGACCGCCACACCTGCTCCATGGCGGTCGGCGACGCGGCCTCCGGGACCGGGCTCGGACCGGACGCGCCATAGGGAGGTCGACCAGAAGGGCTCGAAGAGGCGGAACCAGCACGACCAGGGGCAGAACCTTCCGGAAGGTTACGAGCCGGGAGAGAACTCTCCGGATACGTAGCACCTTCCCGGAATCCTGCTGGAGCCGACGAAGCCGCAGCTGGGGCAGATGAAGAAGCACCCTGCTGATATCCCGCCGGAGCGCCCTCCCCGTAACCACCTGAGCTCGATGAAGCTTGAGGGTCAGCCGAACGGCTGCGATCCGGTGAAGAAGCTTCCCGAGGGGTACCAGCTGGGGTAATGCCGCTCGAACTGCTGCGACCCGGAGCAGATCCCTCTGTACTGGTGCGTCCCGGTGCAGAATCGCCCGGAGACGTGCTGCGGGCAGCCGGAACGGATCCGTCCGAAGCGGGGCTTTCCTGAGCCGGAGTCGGGTTTCCGGTGGTCGAAGGGGATAAGACCGCCTTGTCAGGCGTCATAAGCGGGAACGTGGCAGTCCGGGCCAGAATTTGCGTGACGTCTGGTTCGGCGGCCACGTTCGGTGGAGCCTCCCAGGACTCGGAGAGCATTTCGGTGGCGACCAGCGTGTTCTGCGAGCCGGACCCCATCGACATCGACGCGGGCTCCGGAATCGCGCCACCCACCAGGGCGATCAGCAGATCCTGCGCGGTCGGCCGCTGGAACGGATCCGGATCGGTCGCCCGCCGGGCCAGCTCGTTCAACGGAGCAGGAAGGGCACCAAGATCAGGCCGCCCGCTCAGCACCCGCGCCGCGAGCGTGACCGCATCCCCCCGCCCGTACGGATGCCGCCCACTCCCCGCATACGCCACCAAACATCCCCACGCGAAGATGTCCGTCCACGGACTGATCTCCTGCCCGCGCACCTGCTCCGGCGCCCACCACCCGGGACTTCCAAGCAACTCCCCAGACTGGGTGAAGCTGTGCGTGGCATCCAACGCCCGCGCGATCCCAAAGTCGATCACCCGCGGCCCGGACATGGAAAGAATCACATTCGCCGGTTTCAGATCACGATGCACCAACCCCGCCACATGGATCGCCGCAAGCGCCGCCGCGACCCCCAGGGCCACCCCGTGCAACGGCCCCGGATCGAGCGCCCCGAACTGGGAGATCTGCCGCGACAGCGGAATCCCGGCGATGTACTCCGTCACCATGTACGGAGTTCCCGTCTCGGTGTTCCCGTTGTCCAGCACCTGCGCCGTACAGAACGACGCCACCCGGCGCGCGTTCTCCACCTCACCGTGGAATCGAGCGGCGAAATCCTCATCCGTGGTGAATTGCGCCTTCACCACTTTGACCGCCACCAGCCGCCCGGTAGGCGCGACGGCCAGGTACACCGTGCCCATGCCGCCCTCGCCCAGCCGGCCCAGCAGCCGGTAGGGCCCGATCGCGGCCGGATCGTGCGGGGTGAGCGGCTCGGCGCCGGTCGGTTCCATCGGAGGATCTCCTACTACCTGGGATTGCGCGCCCACGTTATCCACCGTTGCCTCCCTTCGTACATGGGGTGTTCGACGCCGAGTCCAGCTTGGATGTTCTGTACCGGGGGGCAACAGGTAATTCGGCACGCTCGCATGCCCGACACTGGAGCCATGAGTTTGCTCGGGCCCGTCGAAGTGCGCACGCTGGCGGAGAAATTGAACATCCGTCCGACGAAGAAGCTCGGGCAGAATTTCGTCATCGACGGCGGGACGGTCCGCAAGATCGTCCGGGTGGCGGGGGTGACGCCCGAGGATGTGGTGATCGAGATCGGTCCCGGTCTCGGCTCGCTGACGCTGGCGCTGCTCGGCGAGGTCGCGCGGGTGGTGGCGGTGGAGATCGATCCGGTGCTGGCGGCGCAGCTTCCCGTGACGGTCGCGGAGATGGCGCCCGAGCACGCGGATCGCCTCTCGGTGGTGGCCGCCGACGCGCTCCGGATCAACCTGGACGATCTGCCCGCCGAGCCGACCGCGCTGGTGGCGAACCTGCCGTACAACGTGTCGGTTCCGGTTGTGCTGCACCTGCTGGAGATCCTGCCGTCGCTGCGGCGCGGCCTGGTCATGGTGCAGGCGGAGGTCGCCGACCGGCTGGCCGCCCCTCCCGGCTCCAAGATCTACGGTGTGCCGTCCGTGAAGGCCGCCTGGTATGCGGAGGTTCGCCGGGCTGGTCCGGTCGGTAGAAACGTGTTCTGGCCCGCCCCGAACGTCGACTCCGGTCTGGTCTCCCTGGTCCGCCGCGACCCGCCGCCGACCTCCGCCACCCGCGAGCAGGTCTTCGCCGTCGTGGACGCCGCTTTCGCCCAGCGCCGCAAAACCCTCCGCGCCGCCCTCGCCTCCTGGGCCGGTACGGCATCCGCCGCCGAACACGCCCTCACCCAGGCGGGAATCAGCCCGTCAGAACGCGGCGAACAGCTGAGCGTGCTCGATTTCGCCAGAATCGCGGAACACGGCCCTATCCGGTGACGGCCGCCCCGAACTCCAGCGCCTCCCCGTCCGGAAAGATCAGTTGAGGCTCGCCCCCTCCGGGCGAAACCACGGCAACCGCACCGGTCGTCCCCCGATCCGGTACGCCCACGAGCGCGAACCCGTCCCCGGTCCGCGCCAGGCTCCACCCGAAATGGTCGTACAGCTGACCGTCCGCCAACCGGATGATCCGGCTGACCCCCCTGGTCGGATCAATCGGAATCGCCTGCACGGCTCCGCATTCCACCCGCCGGATCTCGCTCTGCCCCGGAACCCCGGCCAGCAGATCCGCCCCCATGAACGCGAGCGCATAGCCAAACATATCCCCCGGCTCCGGCACGTCCCCGACCCCGATCGACCCATCATGCAGGCTCCTGATCAGGCGGGGATCCCCAGACGTCGACTCGAAAAGCAACGCCAGACCGGAATCCCGCACCCCTCCCACGTCCGCGTGCGGCGCTCCGACGGCGAGATAGCCCTTCCCAGCGTGCGTACCGTACGCCAGCGAATGCCCGAAATGATCGCCGGACCGGGATCGCGTCCCGGAGTCCACCAGGGACAGGTCCCAGCCCACCCCGCGATAGGTCCACGGCTTGGTCGCCACGTCGTACACGACCGTGACCGCCCCCGTATCGATCTGCCCGACCTCTTCCCGGTCCTCAAAAGGCGCGCCAATCGCCAGATCCACGTCCCCGGGGTTCCCCCCAAGCCGGGCGAACGCGAGCGACCACCCGAACATGTCCCCCGACTGCGCCGCCCCCGGCACGCCCGGCGTGTTCTGCGTGATCCGCTGTGGTTCCCGCGGTTCACGCCCATCGAACCGGAACACGTACGCCGCCCCGGAATCGGCGACTTCGTCCGCATCCTCATGCGGCGCCCCCACGGCCACGGTCCCCGACGCGATCGCCAGCGACCACCCGAAATGCGCATTGGCCCGCGGCGCGGGAGCCTTCAACTCCAGCCGCGATCCCGCGATCGTTTTCCCACCCCAGAAGACATAGGCGACCCCCGCCCCCGGCACCGTCCTCCCATCGGACACCCCCGTTGCGAACGGATTAGAAATCACCACATCCAGGCACCCGTCATCATCCAGATGTCCCGCCTTGGCCGCCCACCCCGCCCGACCATGCCCCTCCAAGGGCACCACCCGAGCATTCAACATCGGCCCCAGCAACACATACGCCCGCCCCTGCACCCCACCCCCTGGCCACACCGGATCGGTAACGATCGCATCGTTAACCCCATCCCCATCAAAGTCAGCCGTCCCCGCACCCCCACAAGCATCACCAGGCGGCGCCCCGGCCCCAACCAATCCCACCACCAGCCCTCCCACCACCAACACAGCCGCCACCCTCCGTAGCCGCCACCCAAAGGGGGACCGCCCGAAGGGGAATCGCCGCATCAGGGCCACTTTCACCGATGAGACGCGGTCAACGCTGATGTTGGCGGCTGGGACGCGATGGCTCGCGCGCGTGGTAGCGGCCGTGGTCCACGCCGCGAAGCGCGCCAGCACATCCGTCCATCGGAGGGAGGTGGTCTTCGCGGTTACCGGTTTGGCGGGGGAGTCCGTCATGTGTGGCTTGGTTGTCGGTTCGGAGAGGTGCGCTGAGGTGTCTGTCCATCGCAGGACAGTCGGTTTCACCTCGGAAGAGTCCTTGGGGTGTCGCGTGGCGTGGGGTTCGTGGTGCGCGAAATCATGTGGTTGCCTAGTCCGGCGCTGTCGGGTCGTCACAGGCGGACCTCGGTTTCGTTGCCGCCCGCCATCGGTGATCCGGTCAGTATGGCGGGGACGTTGCCTTCGGGGAGCGTGTACTGGGCGGTTAAGGAGAGGCTGTCGCCCGGCATGAGTTGATCGGGTGGGCGTGCGCTGGTTGTCGTGTGGGTGAGACCCTGGTCGTCGATGAGCTGGGGGTAGGCGCCGAGTGGGGCCGTGGCGCCGCCCATGTTGATCAGGAGCCAGGTCACCGCACAGGTTTTGCTGCCGGTGGGGGCCGGGAGACAATGCGGGCGCTGGACGATCATGTGGACGTCGCGGACGACGATGCGGCGGCCGATGTCGTTGACGCGGGCCGGCTCGCGGCTCCCGGAGGGCGTACCGTCGCGGAGGCCGAGGTACAGACCCGCGGCGAGGACCACAAGGCCGGCTAAGACGGCGAAGGGCCACTTGCGGCGTTTGCGGGCGGGTGGCTGGATGTTCTCCGGGGGGTCCCAGGCCAGGACTTCGGTGCTGGGGTCGTCGCGCCCGCCGACGAGGGCGAGCAGGAGTTCCTGGGCGGAGGGGCGGTGCCGCGGTTCCTTGTGGAGGGCACGGCGGACGAGGTGGTCGAGGGGGGCGGGGAGGCCTTCCAGGTCGGGTTCGGATTCTAAGACGCGGTGGGCGAGGACCATGGGGTCGCCTTCGCCGAAGGGGTGGCGGGCGTTGCCCGCGTAGCCGACCAGGCAGCCCCAGGTGAAGATGTCGACGGCGGGCGTGACCACCCGGCCCTGTAATTGTTCCGGCGCCCACCAGCCGGGGGATCCGACGACTTCGCCGGTCTCGGTGTGGCCGTGCGTGGCGTCGACCGCGCGCGCGATACCGAAGTCGATCACCCGAGGGCCGGACATGGACAGGATCACATTGGCCGGTTTCAGATCCCGGTGCACGAGTCCCGCCGCGTGGATGGCGGTCAGCGCGGCGGCCACGCCGAAGGCGACCCCGTGTAAGGTGCCCGCCTCCAGCGCGCCGAAGCTCGCGATCTGCCGGTCCAGCGGGGTGCCCGGGATGAACTCGGTGACCATGTAAGGCCGCCCGTCCTCGGTCGTGCCCTGATCCAGCACCAGCGCCGTGCAGAACGAGGCCACCCGCTGCGCGTGCTCCACCTCGGTCTTGAAACGCTGGCTGAAGTCCTCGTCCACCGCGTACTGCCGTTTGACGACCTTGACGGCGACCTGGCGTTCCCCCTCCACGCCAAGGTAAACGGTCCCCATGCCGCCCGTGCCGAGCCGCCCAAGCAACTGGTATGGCCCGATTCGCGCCGGATCGCCCGCGGAAAGCGGCGCGCTGATGGCCGAGTTGACGTCGATGTGCACTCCCCGTGAACCGCACGTTGCCGCAACCGTACCGTTCTATGTACGGCTTTCGCCCCAATTTGAGGTGATCTTTTGTCGGGTGTAGGGCCAGGTCAGGTTAGGCTCGGATGCCGTGACGTCATCTGTGACCGTCCGTGTCCCGGGCAAAGTCAATCTTCAGCTCTCCGTGGGCCCGCTGCGTGACGACGGCTACCACGACTTGGTGAACGTGTTCCACGCCGTGTCGCTGTTCGACGAGGTGTCCGCGGTGGAGTCGGAGACGTTGACGGTCCGGGTGGAGGGCGACTCGGCCGGCCTGGTGCCGCTGGACGGCGACAATCTCGCGATCCGGGCCGCCCGCGCGCTCGCCGCCCGCGCCGGCCGGCCGTACGGCGCGGAGCTGGTCATCCGCAAGTCCATCCCGGTGGCGGGCGGCATGGCCGGCGGCAGCGCCGACGCGGCGGCGGCCCTGGTGGCCTGCGACCGGCTCTGGGGCCTCGGCCTGCCCCAGCGGGATCTGCTGGACATCGCCGCCGATCTGGGGAGTGATGTGCCGTTCGCCCTGCTCGGCGGCACCGCCGTCGGCACCGGCCGGGGCGAGATGCTCACGCCGCTCCCGGTCCAGGGCACCTTCTTCTGGGTGTTCGCCCTCGCTGACGGAGGACTGTCCACCCCCCAGGTGTACGGCGAGTGCGACCGCCTCCGCGAAGCCGCCGGAGAACGCGCATGCTGGCCCGCGCTGAGCGGCCAACTCGCCGCCGCGCTCCGCGACGGTGATGCCCCAGGACTGGGCAAGGCCCTGGTCAACGACCTGCAACCAGCCGCGATCATGCTCCGCCGCAGCCTGGCCAGGACCCTCCAGGTCGGCCGCGATCGCGGCGCGCTCGGCGTGCTGGTCTCCGGCTCCGGCCCGACCTGCGCCTTCCTCGCCGAGTCGGCCGAGCACGCGCTTGACCTGTCGGTGGCGCTGCGCAGCGCCTGCCGAGCCGTGGTGAACGCCTACGGACCGGTCCCCGGAGCCGTGGTCGTCTAGATAGGCTTACCAGGCGATGAATCTGGTCAATCTTGAATCCGTCTCCCACGCCTACGGTCCCAAACCCCTGCTCGCGAACGTCTCGCTCGGCGTCGAGGAAGGCGACCGCATCGGCGTCGTCGGCCGCAACGGCGGCGGCAAGACCACGCTGATCTCGATCATCGCGGGGGAGCTGAAACCGGACGGCGGGCGGGTCACCCACACCCGCAACCTGCATGTCGGCGTGCTGTCCCAGCGAGACGACTTCGCCGCCGACGCCACGGTCCAGGAGCTCGTGCTGGGCGGCAGGGCCGAGCACGAATGGGCGGGCGACGCCGCGATCCGGGAGATCCTGGCGAACCTGCTCGGCGACATCGAGCTGTCCGCGCGGGCCGGCGCCCTGTCCGGCGGTGAGCGCCGCAGGACCGCGCTGGCTCGGCTGCTGATCGGCGCCGACGACCTGATCGTGCTCGACGAGCCCACCAACCACCTGGACATCGAGGCCATCGCCTGGCTGGCCGGGCACCTGGCGGCGCGCCGGTCGGCGCTGATCGTGGTCACCCACGACCGGTGGTTCCTGGACGCGGTCTCCACCAGGACCTGGGAGGTCGTGGACGGCTCCGTCGAGCGGTATGACGGCGGCTATGCGGCGTATGTGCTGGCCAAGGCCGAGCGCGCGCGGGTCGCGCAGGCCACCGAGGACCGGCGGCAGAACCTGATGCGCAAGGAGATCGCCTGGCTGCGGCGCGGCCCGCCCGCGCGCACCTCCAAGCCCAAGTTCCGGATCAACGCCGCCGAAGCCCTGATCGCCGACGTGCCGCCGGCCCGCGAGACCGTCGAACTGCTCAAGTTCGCCTCCGCCCGCCTCGGCAAGACGGTGTACGACCTGGAGGACGTGACCCTGCACGCGGGCGGCCCCGACACCGGTCCGCTGGTCCTCGACCACTGCACCTGGCAGTTCGGCCCCGGCGACCGGATCGGCCTCATCGGGGTCAACGGCTCGGGCAAATCCACCGTGCTCCGCCTGCTCTCCGGGTCGGTACGGCCCGACTCCGGCCGCCTGGTCGAGGGCCGAACCGTCAAACTCGCCCACCTCTCCCAGGAGCTCAGCGAACTCGACCCCACCCGTCGCGTCCTGGAGACGGTCGAGGAGATCCGCAAGTACATCACGGTCGGCAAGAAGGAATGGTCGGCCTCGCAGCTGCTGGAGCGCCTCGGGTTCAAGGGCGACGCGCAGTGGAAAGTCATCGGCGACCTGTCCGGTGGCGAACGACGCCGCCTCCAGCTGCTGCGATTGATCATGGACGAGCCGAACGTGCTCCTCCTGGACGAGCCCACCAACGACCTGGACATCGAGACCCTGACCGAACTGGAAGACCTGCTCGACGGCTGGCCGGGCACGCTGGTCGTGGTCAGCCACGACCGGTACTTCCTGGAACGCGTCTCGGATCGCACGGTGGCCCTGCTCGGCGACGGCAAACTGTCGATGCTGCCCGGCGGCGTCGACGAATACCTGGACCGCCGCGCGACCGGCAACGCCCTGTCGGCCCGCGCCGCGACAGCCGTACCCACCCTGGTCGTCGAGACCCCCATCACGGTCGGCCTGTCCGCCAAGGAACAGCGGGAACTCCAGAAGGAGCTGTCCCGGCTGGAACGGCAACTGGACAAGCTCTCCGAACGCGAAGGAAAAGTCCACGCCCAGATGGCCGAAGCCGCCAGCGACTTCGAACGCCTCGGCAAACTCGACGCCGAACTCCGCGAGATCGCCACCCTCAAGGAGAGCACCGAAGTCGACTGGCTGAACGTGGCCGACCGCCTCGGCGAATGAACGAGAAAGGGCCCGGCCGAGCGTGGCCGGGCCCTTCATTTCACGTGCTCAGGCGAACCGGGGCACCTCCGGTTCTCCCGTATGGCTACTAGACGATCCTGCCGGACCAGAGGTTCTTGGCCACGCTGTAGACGCCGTAGGTCTCACCGTCGAAGTACGGGGAGACGCTGGTGTCGTAACGGTTGTTCTTGTCGGTGTCGGAGACGCCGATGGTGACACCGTTCAGGAGGCCAAGACGACGGTTGCTCTTGTAGTTCAGCAGCCACGACGAGCCGAGTGCGCCCTCGCCGGTGAAGCTGGACTTGATGCCGATGAGCTCTTGGGCCTTGATGGACGAGGCCGAAGCGGCGAACGTCTTGCCGTACGCCCACTTGAGGGTCTTGCCGGAGAAGGCGTAGTTGCCGTCCGGGTGGGAACCGCTCGGGTAGCCGAACACGAAGACCGGCTTGCCGATCTTCTGGTTGTAGGCCAGGCCCTGGCCGCCGACGTTGTCACCGAGGCGACCGACGTCCTTGAGGCCGATGGACAGCACCTTGCCGACGACCTTGTAGTCCAGGTCGTAGTTCACCCAGAAGGAGCGCAGGTGGTACGTAAAGCCGCCACCCTCCTTGGGCTTGGTGTACCCGAGCGTCCTCTTGTCTTCGCTCAGGTAAACGTTGCCCTCGACGTTCTCGCCGGCCAGAGCGTCCTGCCACTCGGCCTGGCCCACATCGTTGCTGTCGACGTAGCCGGTGCCGGTCGCGGCGGCCTTGTCGACGTCGTCGAAGGCGGTGTTCGAGTTGAACTTGTGCCACGCTTCGTAGGTGACGCCCCCGACATGCTCGGACTCGGGCGAGTGCTGCGGCTTGACCCTGTCGTAGTCGATGACCTCTTCGATCTTCAGCCAGGACCACCCGGTGGTCTTGTCCGCCGCGAGCTTCGCCTTCTCCCTCTCGGCCGCGCGCTTGGTCGGGTAGGGCTTGCTCTCGTAGTCCTTGTCGAAGCCCGCCGACGTCGGGATGACGCCGTTGTACACGGTGACGAACGCGTAGTCGCGGTCGCCGTCCTCGTACACGTCGAAGTCGTAGTGCGTGAAGCCCTGCTTACCGACGTAGATGCCCCAAGGAGTCTTGCCCTGGTAGTAACCGGGGATGAAGACCCACTTGTCGAGGGTGGCGCCGTTGCTCTGGGTGTCGTACACGCAGCTGCCGGCCGTGGCCACCAGGTTGCGGTACTGCGCCTGGATCGAGGTGCCCGTGCACCAGTGCGGGTCGCCGTCGGCGCCGATGAAGAACACCTTGCCCGAGGTCTTGGGCAGGTTGACGTTCTTCGACTTGCTGGTGCTCTTCTTCTCGTCGCCGATCGCGGGGATCACGCCGGGCTTGCTGTCCGCGGCGGGACCACCGGTCGAGACGTGCTTGGCGACGACCTTCGTCTCCACGTCGTAGGGCGTGGCGCCGATCAGGTTGGCCTTGTGCTCGCCGTACCAGAACTTGGCGACCTGCTGCGCGGCCAGGTTGGTGTTGGCCAGGATGACCGACGGAACTTCGTCGCCCGCCTGAGCGGGGGAGGCGACAAGAGCGGAGGCCAGCAGGCCCGCGCTGATGCCGCCCACAACGAATGTGCGCTTCATGGTGTAACCCCAGGTCTGTCGTGGGACGTCACTTGCGCCCCATGCGTCAGTAAAGGAACAGTTAGAAGCTATAAGACGATCTACCGTTGCGAAAGTTGAACGGCTTGTCAGCTGGGCTTGCGGCCTCGCCTGATACACCACATACCTGAGCGAAACCTGGGAATGGAAGGGTCGTTTCCCCTGCTGGCGGGGGCTACCCAAAATGATCACGCCAGGACCGGTCCAGATGTGGTGTGACATAAATCACACACCCCAAATGAAACCACAAGGCGCTATTGTCGCGTCTTACTCGGGTTTCTTCTGCCACCTGGCGGGCAGTGGGCCCCTACGCTCCGCTGTCGGAAGCGTCAAAAGGGACAAGAAGCGTGCGCAGCAGGCCCGACAGGGCCTGCTGCTCATGCTTGCCGAGGGCCGCCAGGAGCTCCTGCTCCCGGCGGAGCAGCCCGGTGAAGGCCGCGTCGACCCGTTCGAGCCCGCTGGGGGTGAGCCGGACGAGCACGCCGCGGCGGTCCTCGGGGTCGGGGTGGCGGGTCACCAGGCCGGTCGCGGCCAGCCGGTCGATCCGGTTGGTCATGGTGCCCGAGGTGACCAGGGTGGCGCGCAGCAGCGCGCCGGGGCTCAGCTCATACGGCTCGCCGGACCGGCGCAGCGCGGTGAGCACGTCGAACTCCCAGGATTCGAGGCCGTGCTCGGCGAAGCTGGCCCGCCTGGCCCGCTCGAGATGGCGGCTCAGCCGCGACACCCGGCTCAGGACCTGCAGCGGGCTCACGTCCAGATCGGGACGCTCCTGCTTCCACGCCGCAACGAGCCGGTCCACTTCATCCTCGGCCTGCCTCATGAACAACAAGTCTATCTCTCTTGACGTCGAGACATATATCACGATATCAAGTATCTTGATGTCGAGATAAATGGAGAATGTCCCATGTGGAACCCCACCCTGTACGGCCGGTACGCCGACGAGCGGGCCCGCCCGTTCTTCGAGCTGGTCAGCCGGATCGGCGCGGAGCACCCCCGGCAGGTCGTCGACCTGGGCTGCGGCACCGGCGAGCTCACCGTGCACCTGGCCCAGCGCTGGCCGGACGCCGACCTGTCCGGCGTGGACTCGTCCCCGGAAATGCTCTCCAAAGCCCCACCTGGGGCTCGGTTCGAGGTGCTGGACGCACGGGCCTGGAAGCCCGCTGAACCGGTTGATGTGATCGTGTCCAACGCGCTGCTGCAGTGGATCCCGGAACACCGCGAGCTGATCACCCGCTGGATGGCCGAGGACCTGGCTCCGGGCGGTTGGCTGGCCTTCCAGGTGCCGGGCAACTTCGACTTTCCCAGCCACGTCCTGATCCGCGACCTCTGCCAAAGCGCGGCCTGGCGGGACGAGCTCGGTGACCTCGTCAGACACGCGCCGGTGGGGGATCCTGGCGAGTATCTCGACCTGCTCGGCGGCAACGAGGTGGACGCCTGGGAGACGACCTACCAGCACGTGCTCCAGGGTGAGGACGCCGTGCTCACCTGGGTCAGGGCGACCGCGCTCCGCCCGATGCTGGGGCGGCTCACGCCGGACCGCCAGGACGAATTCCTGGCCGAGGCGGGCCGGCTGCTGGGAGAGGCGTACCCGCGCCGCTCCTACGGCACCCCGTTCCCGTTCCGGCGGATCTTCGTAGTGGCCCGGAAGGAGTCGTAATGATCGCGGGAGTCCCTCATGCGCCGGCCGCGAGCGACCCAAGTTGCGGGCGTGTTCGGCTTGACCGGGGCGAATCTTCGTTGTGGCTCGGAAGGACGTCATAGATGATCGTGGGAATCCATCATGTCCAGCTGGCCGCGCCCGCCAGGAGCGAACCTGAGCTGCGAGCCTTCTACGTGGGCGTGCTCGGCATGACCGAAGTCGAGAAGCCTCCCGAGCTGGCCAAACGCGGCGGAGCCTGGTTCCGCGGGCAGGGTGTCGAGCTGCATCTGGGCATCGAGGCGGATTTCAGGCCCGCCCGCAAGGCGCATCCCGCGCTGCTGGTCACCGATCTGGACGCGTTGCTGGCCAGGCTGCCGGATGCCGTACCCGATGATCTGCTGCCGGGGTATCGCCGGTGCCATGTGCACGACCCGGTGGGGAATCGAATCGAGCTCTTGCAGATGCCTTGAGCGATTTGTTTACCTTCGGGTGGCATTATGGCCGCACATACGCGGCCAACTGTTCACTGCGAGGTGCTAGTGCCGATCGAGATCGAAGACAAGTTCGACGTTCCCGCCGAGTTCGAGATCCCGGACCTGAGTGATCTCAAGGGCGCCGCGGAGGCCGTGGGCCCCCGCACCTTCTCCCTGGTCGCCATCTACTTCGACACGCCTGACCTGCGGCTGGCCGCGCGCGGCATCACGCTGCGGCGCAGGCGCGGCGGCGACGACTCGGGCTGGCACCTCAAGCTCCCCAAGAGCAAGGGCGTGCGCGAGGAGGTCACCCACCCGCTGACCCGCAGCACCAAGGTCGTGCCCCCGGAGCTGGCCGAACTCGTGCTCGTTTACAGCCGCGGCGCGGATCTGGTCCCGGTTGCCCAACTGGACACCAAACGCGGCGTCACCCGGCTCATGGACGAGCACGGCGACATCCTGCTCGAGATCGCCGACGACCGGGTCAAGGGCACGGTCTTCGGCGAGCCCCCGGCCGTGACGCGCTGGCAGGAAGTCGAGGCCGAGCTGGTCAAAGGCGACGAGACCATCCTGCGCCGGGTCGGCAAACGCCTCCGCAAGGCGGGTGCGGTCCCGGCCGAGTCGGCCAACAAGCTCGGCCGCCTGCTCGGCGACGCCATCCCCGCCTCGCCGCCCCCGCCTCCGGCGGGCACGGCCGGCGCGGTCGTGGCGAACTACTTCCGCACCCAGGTCGAGGCGCTGATCGCCCACGACGGTCCGGTACGGCGAGCCGAAGACGACGCCGTGCACCAGGCCAGAGTCGCCTGCCGCCGCATGCGCAGCGCGCTCAGGGCGTTCAAGTCGCTGGTCGAGGACACCGAGAAGCTCCAGGAGGAGCTGCGCTGGCTGGGCGAGGTGCTCGGCGAGGTCCGTGACCTGGAGGTCATCAGGGCCAGGTTCGCCGGGCACCTGGACACCCTGGACGACGCCATGATCGTCGGCCCGGTCCGCGAGCGCCTCGGCTCCGACCTGAAGGCCAAGGAGGACGAAGCCTATGGGCGCGTCCGGGAGGTCATGAGCGACGAGCGCTACTTCGCGCTGCTGGACGCGCTGGACGCGCCGCTTCCGCTGACCAAGAAGGCGGCCAAGCCCGCCGAGGGCACCCTGGAGAAGATCGCCGACAAGGAGTGGCAGCGGGTCGAGGGCCGCTACGCCGCCGCCCAGGCCATCGAGGACCACGCCGAGCGCGAGATCGCCATGCACGACGTGCGGAAGGCGGCCAAACGGGCGCGGTACACGGCCGAGGCGCTCGGCATGACCCAGGCCGCCAAGCGCGCCGAATCGGTTCAGGAAGTGCTCGGTCTGCACCAGGACGGCGTGGTCGCCCAGCAGACCCTCGCCGCCGAAGCCGACCGAGCCCGCGAGGCAGGGGAGGACACCTTCACCTACGGCGTGCTCGCCGGCATGGAACACGAAACCGCCGAACGTGCCCACCGCAAGTTCCCCCAAGTGTGGGCCAAGGTCACCGCTTAGCCGCGTGGGCCTGGTCGGAGGAACGTCGCGAACTACCTAACGGCAACCTCCGCGCCGTAAGTCGTATGTCGCGGCCAAGCCCGGTCGTATTACGTGGCGTAACGTTCCACGCTGACTAGCTGGTCGCCGCTGTGGTGGACGACCGCGAAGGCGCCCTTGCGGAGATGGGTGTCGCCGCAGCGGTGGTCGCAGAAGGCGTCGAGCAGGTCGGGGACGACCTTGCCATGCGTGCACACGACCGCGGGTTCGTCCAGTTTCTGGACGAGGCGGAGGGTTTCGCGTGGGTCGTAGTGGTTCTCCGTGAGCAGCTTCTCCTTGCGCACGGGGAGGCCGGTTTTCGTCGCGTACGGCTTGAGGGTCTGGACGCAGCGTTTGCTCGGGGAGCTGACCAGGGCGGTCGGCGCGTATGCCACGAGGGCGGTGGCGAGGGTTTCGGCCTGGGCCAGGCCGGCTTGGTCGAGGGGGCGGCGGTCGTCGTCGCCTTTCCAGTCCTGGCGGGAACCGGCTTGAGCATGCCGTACCAGGATCAAGGGGGTGGTGCGGAGGGGGGCGGCGGTGAGGGCGCGGAGCAGGCCCGCGTCCCATTCGTAGGTGAGGCGGCGGCGGGCGGCGTCCAGGCTGAGCCAGGCGACCTGGTCGACCTCCTCGACGGCTTCCAGGTCGCCGATGGCGACGGCCTGGGCGGTCCAGTAGTCCACCCGTTTCAGGCGGCCGTCCTTCAGGTAGTGCACGGGGGGCAGCGAACGGCCGAGGACGACCTGCAGGCCGGTCTCCTCGGCCACCTCGCGGAGCGCTCCGGCGATCACGTGCTCGCCGGGTTTCAGCTTGCCCTTGGGGAAGGACCAGTCGTCATACCGGGGGCGGTGGACCACCGCGACCTCCGGGTTTCGCTCGTCTCCGCGCCAGATCACGGCACCGGAGGCGCGTACCAGATCGGTCATTCGCTGTCGTCCACCGTGCGCCACCGGCGGGTGCCGATGAGGTGGTGCTGAAGGTCGGTTCCGCCTTGGTGTCTTTGCCAGAGTCCGTCCGCGTTGAGCCACCATGAGTCCGTCCCATCGGAGAAGGCCCGATCGAGCAGGTCCGCGATGTACGTGCGATGTTGCGTTCCGGTCACCTTGACCAGGGCTTCCACTCGGCGGTCCAGGTTCCGGCGCATCAGGTCGGCGCTGCCGATCCAGTATTCCGGGCGCCTGCCCAGGCCGAACTCGAACACCCGCGAGTGCTCGAGGAAGCGGCCGAGCACGCTTCTGACCCGGATCGTCTCCGACAAACCTGGCACGCCCGGCCGGAGTGTGCAGATGCCGCGCACCCAGAGGTCGATCGGGACGCCCGCCCGCGAGGCGCGGTAGAGCGCGTCGATGACGGGCTCGTCGACCAGCGAGTTCGTCTTGATGCGGATCTTGGCCGGGCGCCCGGCGGTCTGGTGGGCGATCTCCCGGTCGATCCGGCCCAGCAGGCCCTGGCGCATCGAGTGCGGGGCGACCAGCAGGCGGCGATAGGCCGAATGGTTGGAGTAGCCGGTGAGATGGATGAACAGGTCGGTGACGTCCTCGCCCATCAGCGGGTCGGCGGTCAGCAGGCCGAAGTCCTCGTACATGCGGGCGGTCTTCGGGTTGTAGTTGCCGGTGCCGATGTGGCAGTAGCGGCGCAGCTCGCCGCTCGGCTCCTGCCGCACGACCAGGGCCAGCTTGCAGTGCGTCTTCAGGCCGAGCACGCCGTAGACGACGTGGCAGCCGGCGCGTTCGAGCTTGCGCGCCCAGGAGATGTTGGCGTGCTCGTCGAACCTCGCCTTGATCTCGACGACGACCACGACCTGTTTGCCCGCTTCGGCGGCGTCGATCAGGGCGTCCACGATGGGGGAGTCGCCGCTGGTGCGATACAGGGTCTGCTTGATCGCGAGCACGTCCGGGTCGGCGGCGGCCTGCTCGATGAACCGCTGCACGCTGGTGGAGAAGGAGTCGTACGGGTGGTGCAGCAGGATGTCGCGCTCGCGGAGCAGGGCGAAGATGTCGTCGTCGGCGTGTACGGCTTCGGCCGGGACGAACGGGCGGTAGCTCAGCTCGCCGCGGTTCTGGGCCGGGCCGATGTCGGCGATGGCGTGCAGGCCGGACAGGTCCAGCGGGCCAGGCAGCCGGTAGATCTCGTGTTCGGCGACGCCGAGTTCTTCGACCAGGAGTTCCAGGACCTCGTCGGTGATGGTGTCCTCGACTTCGAGGCGGACCGGGGGGCCGAAGCGGCGGCGTAGGAGCTCGCGTTCGAGGGCCTGCATGAGGTTCTCGGTGACGTCCTCGTCGACGTCCAGGTCCTCGTTCCTGGTGACGCGGAAGACGTGGTGCTGGACGACCTCCATGCCCTTGAAGAGCTGGCCGAGGTGGGCGGCGATGACGTCTTCCAGGGGGACGAAACGGTCCCTGGAGGCGGTGACGAAGCGGGGCAACTGGCTGGGAACCTTGACGCGGGCGAAGACGGTGTTGCCTGTTGCCGGGTTCCGGACGGTTACCGCGAGGTTGAGCGAAAGTCCGGAAATATAGGGAAAAGGATGGGCGGGGTCGACGGCGAGCGGCGTCAGTACCGGCCGGATCCGCTCCCGGAACAGCTTGCGCATCGCGGTGCGCTCATCCCGGCCCAGATCATCCCAGCGGACGATCTCGATCCCCTCGGCCGCCAGATCCGGCCCCACCAGCTTGTGGAAGCAGGCGTCATGCCGCCGCGCCAGCCCATCCGCGATCCCCGCGATCCTGGCCAGCTCCTCCCGCGGCTTCAGCCCGCTCTTGGTCCGCAACAGCAGACCGGTGGCCATCCGCCGTTTCAGCCCCGCCACCCGCACCCGGAAGAACTCGTCGAGGTTACTCGCGAAGATCGCCAGAAACCTCACCCGCTCCAACAGCGGCGTCCGCGGATCCTCAGCCAGCTCGAGCACCCGCTCATTGAACTGAAGCCAGCTCTCCTCCCGGTTAAGAAACCGATCAGGAGGGAGCGGACGATCCCCAGTGTTGTGGTCTTCCTGCTTCGAAGCGACAGAGATTTCGGCGGACATGTCCTAAATATGCCCGAACTTGTTGAACGGAACGTTAACCAGGGCCTGAAATCTCGGCGTGTCGTGTCTATGGCTGTGCTTCTGGCCGCGCCTCCGGCACGGCGGGCTTGGCCGCCTGCAGCCTGTGTCTTCCCTCGTCTCTCCGGCCGCTTCGCGACCTGCGTTCCTCAGTCCAGACGCAGTCGCGGCTGTGTCTATGGCCGCGCCTCCGGCACGGCGGGCTTGGC
>NZ_BLAF01000076.1 GCF_009687885.1 Acrocarpospora pleiomorpha | reverse complement strand
CCCGTGATCACTCGCATGATGCCCGGCTGGCTGCCCGGTGGGCGTGGCGAAGCCACGGGGTTGGCGGGGTCGGGCGGAGCCCGAGATCAATCAAAGGGAGGGTGGGTGGGAGAATCACGTGATCGCGGGGCATGACGAAACGGCGCGAACCCGGGGGTCCGCGCCGTTTCGGAGTGGTCTACAGGTACTGACCCGTGTTGGCCACAGTGTCGATCGAGCGTCCGGCTTCGGTGCCCTGCTTGCCCTGCACGAGCGTGCGGATGTAGACGATCCGTTCGCCCTTCTTGCCGGAGATGCGAGCCCAGTCGTCCGGGTTCGTGGTGTTCGGCAGGTCCTCGTTCTCCCGGAACTCGTCCACGCAGGCGGCCATCAGATGCTGGATCCGCAGGCCCTTCTGCCCGGTCTCCAGGAACTGCTTGATCGCCATCTTCTTACCCCGGTCGACGATGTTCTGGATCATCGCCCCTGAGTTGAAGTCCTTGAAGTACAGGACTTCCTTGTCCCCGTTCGCGTACGTCACCTCGAGGAACCTGTTCTCCTCGATCTCGGTGTACATCCGCTCGACCACCCGCTGGATCATCTCGGCGATCGTGCCCTCGCGGCTGCCGCCGTGCTCGGCCAGATCGTCGCCGTGCAGCGGCAGATCGGAGATGAGGTACTTCGAGAAGATGTCCTTCGCCGCCTCGGCGTCCGGCCGCTCGATCTTGATCTTGACGTCCAGGCGGCCGGGCCGCAGGATCGCCGGGTCGATCATGTCCTCGCGGTTGGAGGCGCCGATGACGATGACGTTCTCCAGGCCCTCGACGCCGTCGATCTCCGACAGCAGCTGGGGCACGATGGTGTTCTCGACGTCGGACGAGACGCCCGACCCACGAGTCCGGAAGATCGAGTCCATCTCGTCGAAGAACACGATCACCGGGGTGCCCTCGGAGGCCTTCTCCCGCGCCCGCTGGAAGACCAGGCGGATGTGCCGCTCGGTCTCGCCGACGTACTTGTTGAGAAGCTCGGGGCCCTTGATGTTGAGGAAGAAGCTCTTGCCCGACTGGCCGGTCTTCTCCGCGACCTGCTTGGCCAGGGAGTTGGCGACGGCCTTGGCGATGAGCGTCTTGCCGCAACCGGGCGGGCCGTACAGCAGCACGCCCTTCGGCGGGCGGAGCTTGTGCTCCCGGAACAGGTCCGCGTGCAGGTACGGGAGCTCGATCGCGTCCCTGATCTGCTCGATCTGGCCGCGCAGGCCGCCGATCTCGTCGTAGGAGATGTCGGGGACCTCTTCGAGGACCAGTTCCTCCACCTCGGACTTCGGAATCCGCTCGTACACATAGCCCGAGCGCGGCTCGAGCAGCAGCGAGTCGCCCGACCTGATCGGCTGCTCCAGCAGCGATTCGGCCAGTTTGACCACGCGCTCCTCGTCGGCATGCGAGATGACCAGGGCGCGCTGACCGTCCTCAAGGAGCTCCTTGAGCATGACGATCTCGCCGACGTCCTCGAAGCCGAGGGCCTCGACCACGTTGAGCGCCTCGTTGAGCATGACCTCCTGGCCACGCTTGAGCGAGTCGACGTCCACGGCGGGGCTGACGTTCACCCGGAGCTTGCGCCCGCCGGTGAACACCTCGATCGTGCCGTCTTCCCGGCCCTCGAGGAAGACGCCGAAGCCGGACGGCGGCTGCGCCAGCCGGTCGACTTCCTCCTTGAGGGCGACGATCTGGTCCCTGGCCTCCTTGAGGGTGGAGACCAGCCTTTCGTTCTGGCTGGTGAGGGCGGCCACCTGGGCCTGCACGTCGTGAAGCCGCTCTTCGAGAACCCTGGCCTGCCGGGGGGACTCGGCGAGCTTGCGACGCAGCGCGGTGATCTCCTCCTGAAGGAAGGAGACCTGAGTTGTGAGGTCAGTGACCTCCCGTTCGCGCTGCGCGGCCCGAGCCTCAGCGTCATCGCGAGCTGCCACGCCCGTCACCTCCTTCCATTCGAGGAAAGACTACTCAAGTCACTACCAATCTGACGGCCTTAAAAAACGTAGCCGACTGGTGTTCGTCTCGTTACGTTGAGTGCCTGGTGATTTGGTGCCTTTTCGACTGGTTCATAGACGTGAGCACATCGAACACATGGTTTGTTCCCCGTGTCACGCCACTTTGCCGGTTCGCCGCTAAATCGTCACTGACCTTCTGTTCCCTCCCCGTACGCACCCTTGGACGGGCGCCTGCGTCGCGGCGGCGGCGTGACGCCGTCCGCCATGCGGCGGGCGGTGACAAGGAACCCGGTGTGGCCGACCATCCGATGATCGGGCCGGACCGCGAGCCCTTCGACATGCCAGTCGCGAACCAAGGTCTCCCACGCATGGGGCTCGGTGAAACTCCCGTGCTCCCTGATGGTCTCCACCGTCTTGGACAACTGCGTCGTTGTCGCCACATAACAGCAGATAACACCACCGGGAGTGAGGGCCCGCGCGGAGGCGTCGACGCACTCCCAGGGCGCCAGCATGTCCAGGATGATCCGGTCGACGTCGGTCTCGTCCAGCGCCTCCACGAAGTCGCCGACCACCAGCCGCCACTGCTTCATCTCGCCGCCGTAGAACTTCTCCACGTTCTTGGTGGCGATCTCGGCGAAGTCGGCCCGCCGCTCGTAGGAGGTGAGCGAGCCCTCCGTGCCGACCGCCCGGAGCAGGAAGCAGCTGAGCGCCCCCGAGCCCACCCCGGCCTCGACCACCTTCGCGCCCGGGAAGATGTCGGCCATGGCGACGATCTGGCCGCAGTCCTTGGGATAGATCACGGCCGCGCCGCGCGGCATGGCCAGGGTGTAGTCCTGGAGCAGGTGACGGAACGCCAGATACTGGGTGCCTCCGGACGAGCGCACCACCGATCCTTCCGGCTGTCCGATCAGGTCGGTATGCGGGATCCAGCCCTTGTGCGTGTGGAAGACCCCGTCAGCCTTCAGCGTCAGCGTGTGCCGCTTGTTCTTGGGGTCGGTGAGCTGAACCTGATCCCCGGCCTGAAACGGGCCGTGCCTGCGAAAACCCATGCCGCAAGGCTATCTGTGTTTCTTTGCCGATCCTTCGGATCGGCGGCTCGGCCGCCCTCAGCCTGCGTCTTCCCTCGTCACTCCGGCCGCTTCGCGACCTGCGTTCCTCAGTCCAGACACAGGCGCGGCCGAGCAATTCCTACCTTACGACTGGCGCGGAAGTTTGCCGGGGTGGGTGGAGAGCCGACTAATCGACTCGCCTGGAGGGTTGCGGCCCTGGTAGGTAAGGGTTCATGCTCCCCCGTGAAACCATCCCCGCCGGCCCGGTCAACCTCCGCCCGCCGGTGGACGCGGACATGGACGCCGTGGCCCGCGCCTGTGCCGACCCGGAGATCGCGCGATTCATCCCGCTCATCCCGGTGCCGTACACGCGGGCGGACGCCCTGTTCTGGAAGAACAAGCTGGCCGAGCACGCCTGGGCGGAGGACGGCGCGGACTTCGTGATGGCCGACCCGGCCACCGACGAGCCGCAGGGCGTGATCGGGGTCAAGCCGCCGGACCGGTTCGGCAACGTGGAGGTCGGCTACTGGGTGGCGCCCTGGGCGCGCGGGAAGGGCATCGCCACGGCGGCCACGCGGGCGGTCTCGGCGTGGCGTTTCGCTCAGGGCGCACAACGGCTGGACCTGCTGGCCGACATCGAGAACCTCGGCTCCCAGAAGGTGGCCATGGCGTCCGGTTTCGTCCGGGAGGGCATCCGCCGCGGCGCCGGCAGCCGGCGCGACGGTTCCCGCTGCGACATGGTGGCCTTCGCCCGGCTCGCCACCGACCCCGGCGACCCGATCCGGCCGTACCTGCCGGACTTTCCGGGCGGCGAGCTCACCGACGGCGTGATCCGGCTGGTACGGCTCGCGCCCGCCGACGCCGGCGACTACCACCGCATGATGGGCGACCCCGAGGTCATGGCCCACCACGTGCCCCCCGGCCGCCCCGACTACGCCACCACCGCGCTCCGCTGCCGCAACGCGGGCTACCGCTGGCTGGCCGCCGAACAGGCCGAGATCGCGATCAGGGACGCGGCCACGGGCGCCTTCGCGGGCGACATCCAGCTCTCGCACGTGATCCCGCCCCTCGGCGAGGCCATGACCGGCTACAGCCTGCTGCCCGAATATCGAGGGCGCGGCTATGTGACCCGCGCGGTCAAGCTGCTGGTGGAGTGGGTCTTCGCGCACACCGCGATCCATCGGGTGATCGCCGGGACGGTTCCGACGAACACCGCGTCGCACCGGGTGCTGGAACGCGCGGGCTTCACCCGGGAGGGCGTGGCGAAGGAGCTCCTGCCCGGGCCCGACGGCACCCGGCTCGACGATGTCCGCTGGGTCAGACTGCGCTCCTGAGCTTGGCGAACGCGGCGTCGGTGCGCTGCAGGGCCCGGTCGATCTCGTCGTCGGTGTGCGCCGTGGACAGGAACCAGTTGTGCCACGGGTGCAGGTAGACGCCCTCGGCCAGGCAGGCGGCCGCCCAGGCGACGCCCCGCGCCAGGGTCTCGTCACCCTCGAACGACAGCCACGGGATCTGCACCGGCCCGGTCTGGTTGACCACGAAGCCGTGTGCGGCGGCCTGGGCGGCCAGGCCCGCCCGGAGGCGGTCGCCCGCGCGTTCCATCAGCGCGACGCCACCGGTGTCCCGGAGGATCTCGATAGTGGCCTTGGCGGCGGCCATGGCGCTCGCGGAGAACCAGAAGGACCCGGTCGAGTACAGCGTCTGGGCCGGGCCGCGCAACGCGTCCACGCCCGTCACAGCGGCGATGGGATGCCCGTTGGCCATGGCCTTGCTCCAGGCCGACAGATCCGGCCGCACCCCGAACCCCTCCCACGACCCGCGCAGGTCCAGCCGCCACCCCGCCCGCACCTCGTCGATCACCAGCGCCGCCCCGAGCCGATCGGCCAGCGCCCGTACGCCCCTGGCGAACTCCGCCTCCGCGAACGCCTGATCCTCGAACGAGTCATGCTTGAACGGCGTGACCAGGATCGCGGCCACATCCCCCACCGCCGCCGCGGCCTCCGCGCTGGCCAGATCGTTGTACGTGAACTCCACGTTGTCGGCCCGCTGGTTGGGCGTCACCCCCGACAACCCGGGCGTACACCACGGATCGGCCCCGTGATAGGCCCCGTGCGCCACCAGCACCTTGGTACGCCCGGTGGCCGCCCTGGCCACCATCAGCGCCTGCGTGGTCGCGTCGGTCCCGTTCTTCGAGAACATGGCCCAGTCGGCGGCCGGAATCACCTCCACCAGCAGCTCGGCCAGCTCCACCATGATCGGCCCAGGCCCGTTCAGGCAGTCCCCGCGCGCCTGCTGCGCCGCGGCGGCCTCCTCCACGACCGGATTCCGGTGCCCCACGATCATCGGCCCCCAGCTGCACATGAGATCGATGAACTCCCGCCCGTCCGCGTCCCACTGCCGGGCCCCTTCCGCCCGTACGAAGAACTGCGGGTACGTCTCCCCATGCAGCACGGCGTTGAGATGCCCGTACATCCCACCCGGAATGACCTTGGCGGCCCGTGCCCGCAATTCCGCGTCAATAGACATGAAGATCCTCGTATCTAGTCGGACAGTAGGTTCCGGGCGTCCGTCAAGCCCGCGTCGGAGCCGAGGCCTCCGGCGACGCGGGCCGCGACCACGGTGCCGAGTTCGGCGGCGGCGATGAGGGAGCGGCCGTTGAGGAGGGCGGCGATGAAGCCCGCGCAGTAGGCGTCGCCGCAGCCGGTGGTGTCGACGACCTCGATGTCCAGGGCGGGGACGTGGGTGATGCCCTCGGCGGTGGCGACCAGGCTGCCCCGGGCGCCCACGGTGATGAGGGCGGCGGTCAGGCCTTCGGCGAGCAGGGCGGTGGCGGCCTCCTCGACGGTGGCGGCGCCGGTGATCATGAGGGCTTGTTCCTCGTTGGGGAGGAAGTAGTCCAGGTGCGGGAGGAAGACCTTCGCGGCGGGCATCAGGTCGGGCATGTTGGACAGCAGGTCCATGGTGATGATCGTGCCGCCCGCGCGGGCTTCGTCGAGTAACGCGAAGAAAGCCGGATCGTGAAGGCCCCAGCTCGCGTCCATGCCGCCCAGATGGACCAGGTTCGCGCCCAGGACCTGAGCCGGGTCGAGATCGGCGAGCGCGAACCCGAGGTTGGCGCCGGGAACGTGGAAGGAGGGGCGGCCGCCGTCCGGACGTATCGGGAGGATCGACGCGGCGGTCTGCTCGCCGGACTTTCGCGCCACACCCGACACATCGACGCCATGTCTGGCCATAATCATCAGGAGGAAGTCGCCGAGTTCGTCGTCGCCGACCGCTCCCGCGGAGGCGACGGGGACGCCGAGCCTGGCGAGATCGACCGCCGTGCCCGCGGCGGCCCCGGCGGCCGTGATCCGGACCTGCTCCACCAGATGCGTGTCCTGGCCGGCCGGAATGGACTCCACCGGGCGCGCCAGCACGTCCACGATATGGACGCCTAGGGTGAGGACGGTCATGCCCTGGATAATAGACGGGCGTCCGACTAAAATGTCAACAGCCGGTTTTATCGGGGGAATCATGCCAAAGATCGTGAATCACGAGGAGCGCCGCCAGGAAGTCGTGGCGGCCGCGCGACGCATCATCCTGCGCGACGGCATCGAGGCGGCCACCACCCGCGCCATCGCCAAGGAAGCCGGATACTCCAACGGCGTCCTCACCCACTATTTCACCGACAAGGACGACATCCTCCTGTCGGCCCTCCAGTCCTCACACCGCCGCATCACCGCCCGCCTGACGGCCAAACTCGCCGGCCGCACCGGCCTGACCGCCCTCCGCGAGGTCCTCCTCGACAACCTCCCCCTCGACGAGGAGCGCGTCCAGGAAACGGGCCTGGAGATCGGCTTCTGGGCCCGCAGCATCAGCTCTCCGGCCCTCCTGCAGGTCCAGCGCGAAGAGGCGGCCGACCTCCGCCGCCTCATCCGCACGCTCCTCCAGTCAGCCCGCGACGCCGGCGAACTGACCACCCAGGAAAACCTCGACGACCTGGCCGAACGCCTCCTGGCCCTGGTGGACGGCCTCAGCGTCCACCGCCTCCTCTACCCCGCCGACGACACCCGCATGGAACGCATCATGCGCTCCGAACTGGACCGCCTCGCATTTGACCACGCCTCCGGCACGGCAGGCCCGGCCGCTCCGTAGCCACCCCGAACACCGCGATGGCCGGGGCGGGCGGAGCCCGAGGGGAATCAAAGGGCTGGGTGGGTGGGGAGAACCGGGCCAGGCAATCCCCACGTACCACTCAGGCTTCTCGGTGACCGTCGAAACGCATCGTTCTGGACACTCCGATGCGGACGGTGGTGCCGGGGACGATGGGGACCGGCTCGTTCGGGGGGATGTCGTAGTAGTTGGGGTCGCCGGGAGGCTGGATCTGGGTGCCGTTGACGGAGCCGAGATCGACCAGGGTGACGTCCCAGCCCTCCAGGGCCACCCGGAGGTGGCGGCGGGAGACCGAGCCGTCGGGGCTGGTGACCCTGGCCGGCCGGGCCTGGCCCGCCTGAACCTCGGACGCGCGTTCCGGATCCCGGCCGAGAATGTAGTCGGAGTCCAGCCGCAACGCGAGCCCGTCGTCGAGCAGCAACACCCCGAGCGCGGGCCTGGTCCCCTTGTACGGCACCAGCGTGCTCTGCACCAAAGGCACCCCGCACACCGCGCAGTACGGCACCCGCGGATCGTTGAAGTGGTCGTTCTTGCAATCCACCCCGTGCACCATCGGCCCGGCCTCAGGGGTCGGCGTGGCGTCCAGCTGGGTGCTCTCGCTCACGTCCCCGGTCCGGGTGACCGACCCGGCCTGATGCCCGTTGGCCTGCCGGTGACTCTCGTCCCGGGTCGCCACCGGCATCGGCTCATCCATCGGGGAGGGCTGGGGCCCGGTCGGCATGGGCGGCGGCATCGGCGGATTGCCCTGGGGCATCGGCTGCGGCATCGGCGGAGGCGGCAGGGGATGCGGCAGCGGCCCGGACGGATGCCCGAGCGGACCGGGCTGCCCTGGCGGACCCGGCGGCATCGGGGGCGGACCCGGCGGCATCGGCGGCGGGCTCGGCGGCATCGGGGGCGGGCCGGGAGGCATGGGCGGCGGCCCCGGAGGCATCGGCGGCGGCGCCGGCGGACCCCCATACGGGGGCACGACGGGCTCGCGGGGCGCGATCGGCTCGTGCGGCAGGATCGACTGGGCCGGTCCGGACTGGGCGGGCTGAGCGGGCTGCGGCGGGTACGGATGACCAGGACCGGGCGGCACCGGCCGGTGCACGGTGTGACCCGGCGAAGTGAAGTCGATCTCCACTCCCGCGCCCGCCACCACGCCACCGTCCAAGCGCGCATACGGGCTCGACGCCCCGGAACCCGGCAGGCGGAGCTCCACCTTGGTCACCGGGCCGTTGACCAGCCGATCGGTCCACGTCAGCGAATCCTGGCCCGACAACATCACGTCGCCGTCCGGACCGCCGAGCACGGACGCCATGGCCGCCCCGCACACCAGGACCGCCACACCGCCACCGGCGGAACCGGCCACCGCGCAGGCGATCGGATCCCCGTTCATGGAACGGGCCAGCACCTGGGCCACCCGGCGAGCCAGCACCCGCCCGTCACCCCCCGTGCCCGCAGTCTCCCGCAGCGCGTCGAGCAACTCCTCCACCACCGGGCCCGCGGGACCGCAGACCAGCAGCAACCCATTGAAGTGGGCCACCACGCCTTCACCCGGAAGCGGACGGACAACCCCCGCGCCCTGATCCGTCACAGACCTCTCCCTCCCCGCACGCGCCACCTGTCCAGCGGCGCCGACATCACACCGCGTCGACGAGTCCTCGCCGCGATCCTCGGCCACCCCGAAAGGCAACCGCCACCTGCTACTCGTAACGTGGCAAACAAGAACACTCCTGATCAGCTGACCAGAACACTAGTGGCGGAACGCGAGTTAGACGAGTGGGACAAACAGGTTCGACATGCCACCCACCACACCCACCCACGTCTGGTTGTCGCGTCCAGCGTTCACACCGGGCGACGCCCTGGATGTCGCGCCCTGAAGCCAATCCCTGGCGAAGCCCTTGTCGTCGTGTCCGAAGCTCATACTCCGGTGAAGACCTTGTTGACGTCGGCGGTGACGAGTACGCCGTAGATCTCGCCGCCCCGCTCGACCAGCAGGTACTCCCCGGCGGGGTTACCGCGCATGGCGTCGATGAGTGGCTCGCCCTCCAGGTCGGCGCCCAGCACTAACGCCGGTTCCAGACTACGCGCGACCGCGCCCGCGGTGACCCAGGGGCGGCGCTGCTCGGGGGTGGCGTTGACGGCGGCCTCGTTCACGATCGCGGTCGGGCGTCCCTCGTGGTCGACCACCACGATCGCGCCCGCGCCGGTCTCGCGCGCGCGGCGCAGGGCCTCAGCCAGGGGGACCTCGGCGGTGACCGGGAGCGCGCGGCGGGCCAGAGTCCTGGCCCGGACCTGGGGCAGCCGGGAGCGCACCTTGGCCACCCGCAGCGACTGGGAGGCGCCGATCCAGATGAAGGAGGCCAGCACCATCGACCAGAGCACCGTGGTGAAGTCCGGCTCCTGCCCGGCCATCAGGGGCAGGATCAGCTGGGACAGCACCAGCGCCACGGCCAGCACGCGGCCCACCCAGGCGGCGGCGACCGTGCCGGAGTTGGGGCTGCTGGTGGCCTTCCAGACGCCCGCGCGAAGCATCCTGCCGCCGTCCAGGGGCAGGCCGGGCAGCAGGTTGAAGATGCCGACGATCAGGTTCGAGAACCACAGCATGAAGACCAGGACGCCGGCCACCGAGTTGCCGTCCATCACCCGGTCGGCCAGGAAGAACACCCCGGCCAGCCCGAGCGAGGCCATCGGCCCCGCGAACGAGACGAGGAACTCCTTGCCCGGAGTGTCCGGCTCCTTCTCGATCTCGGAGACGCCGCCCAGCAGATAGAGCGTGATCCGTTTGACCGGAAGACCGTAGGCCTTGGCGACCACGCAGTGCGCGAGCTCGTGCAAAAGTACCGACACGTAGAGCAACACGGCGAACATCAGCGCGATGCCATACTGCGCGAGTTCGGAGAACTCCGGCAGCCGATCACCCACCTGCGGCTTGAAGCTGATCGTGATGAACGCGGCGACGATCAGCCACGTCGGCGACACGTACACCGGGATGCCGAACGGCCGCCCCATGCGCAGCCCCGGAGATGGTGTGCTCATAGCGGTGATGTTCCCCTTCCTTGGCGTCGATCCTACGCTCCGCCAGCCGATATGCGACGCCCAGCAATCATGACCTCCACCAGACCACCCGCACGATTCCGAACACTGGTGCGACCGACCACACAGCCGGAGCGGAGCCGACGATACGGCCGGGGTCCGATCGGTGCGCGTCCGACGAGGCGACCCGGGGGCCGACCAGCGCCCGGCCGACCACGCGGTCCAGGGTCAGTCGGCGGAGCCGCCGGAGGCCCGGACCAGCGTGCGGCCAACCACGCGACCGGGCCGACCAGCGGCCAGCCAACCACACGATCCCGGGTCAGTCGGCAGAGCCGCCGGAGGCCCGGACCAGCGTGCGGCCAACCACGCGACCGGGCCGACCAGCGGCCAGCCAACCACACGATCCCGGGTCAGCCAGCGGAGCCGCCGACGGCCCGGGTCAGCGTGCGACCGGCCATGCAGCCCGGGGCCGACCAATGCGCGGCCGAGCATGCGGATCGGGGTCGCTCGGCGGTGCTGGAGGGGTTCTGTCGGTCGTGTGGCCTACAGTCTGGGCATGACCCTGACCGAGGAGCGCGCGATCATCGGGGCGCTTTCCCCCTCTCGTGCCGGCGATTTCATGACATGCCCGCTGCTTTACAGGTTCAGGGTGATCGATCAGCTGCCGGAGAAGCCGTCGGCGGCGGCCGTGCGCGGAACGCTGGTGCACGCCGTGCTGGAGCGGTTGTACGATCTGCCCGCCGATGGACGGACGGTCGTGGCGGCCCAGGAGTTGCTGGAACCGCAGTGGCGGCGGCTGCTGGCCGAGGAGCCGGATTATGGCGCGCTGTTCGTCGACGACGGCGAGCGGGACGATTGGTTGGAACAGGCGCGGGCGATGCTCGGGCGGTATTTCACGCTGGAGGATCCGCGGCGGCTCGAACCGGCCGAGCGTGAGCTCTACGTCGAGGCCGTGCTGGACAGCGGGCTGATGCTGCGCGGATACATCGACCGGCTGGACGTGGCGCCCACCGGCGAGGTGCGGGTGGTCGACTACAAGACCGGCAGCGCGCCGGGGCCCGACTTCGAGGCCAAGGCGCTGTTCCAGATGAAGTTCTACGCGCTGGTGTTGTGGCGGCAGCAGGGCAGCGTGCCGCGCATGCTCCAATTGATGTATCTGGGCAACGGCGAGGTGCTGCGCTACCTGCCCGACGAAGCCGATTTGCGGGCGACCGAGCGCAAGGTCCAGGCCCTCTGGGAGGCCATCGACCGCTCGCTGCGCACCCGCGAATGGCGAGCCCGCCGCTCCCGGCTCTGCGACTGGTGCGACCACCAGGCCCTCTGCCCCGAGTTCGGCGGCACCCCACCCCCGGTACCCGACCGGGAACCCCGCCCATCCCGCCGCCTCCCCCGCAGAGCCGCCACCGACGAACTCTGACGCCCTCCACCCCGCTCGAAGGCACCAGGAGCACCGGGCCCAGAGGCACCCCCGCCCGATAGGGCGCGGGGAATGGGTGCGCGCATCATTCGCAGAATCTCGAAGACCCGGGCATCAAAACTCCTCACCCGAGACAGCGTCCAAAACGGAACCGGGATGAGTGCGCGCACCACTCACGGGAACTCGAAGACACCAGGATCAAAGACCCCTCACCCCAGACAGCGCCCGACGACGGCGCGCCCAGCACGAACCCCGGCTTCAACGACCGGCGCGGCGCGGGCAACAACAACGACCTGAGACGATCGAGGCACGGCATCTCCTGCTGGGGACCGCCGCCCTGGAGGGACCCGGCGCACACCAGATCCTGGCCTCGCCCGAGCTCGACCATCAAGCCATCCGCGACACGCTGGACCGGGAGTTCGAGCACAGCCTGGGCGCGGCGAAACGGAACCGGGCGAGTGCGCGCACCACTCGCGGGAGCTCGAAGACATCGGGATCAAAGACTCCTCATCGCCCGACAGCACCCAAACAGAACTGGGTGGGCGCACCACTCAATCTCGAAGACGCCAGGATCCAAAGACTCCTCGCCGCCCGACAGCGCCCGAACGGAGCTGGGGTGGGTGTGCGCATCATTCGTGGGGATGAGGCAGGAGGGGTGGGGAGCGGCCTAAATTTGTTGGGTGCGTAGCAGCTTGCGGTCCTGGCTCCGGGCTTTTCCCCTGATCGGGGACTCAGTGCTCGCGGTCACGCTGACGGTGGCGTCCACCGTTTTCATCCTGATCACCGACGCCGAGATGATCGCGGAGTGGAGCGGGGTCGCGCTGGTCCCGATGCGCGAGCCGAACGCGGGCAGCCTGCTGCTGGCCGGGGTCATGACGATGTCGGTGATGCTGCGGCGGCGCTGGCCGTTCGTGTTGCTGCTGGCCGTGGCCGTGCCGCAGTTCGCGCTGGACATGCTGCATTTCAACGCGGGGCTTGCCAGCCTGGCGGCGGCCATCCTGCTCTACACGGTGGCCGCCTACCGAGGGCTGGCGCTGAGCGTGGTCGGCGCGGTGTACACGCTGCTCGGCTACCTGCTCACGGTGGCGCTCGCCAACGAACGGTTCGGCTGGGCCGACCATGTCGTGGTGGTGGCCTTGGTCACGTTGTGCTGGGTGCTCGGGCGGAGTGTGCGGCTGCGCCGGGCGTACCTGGATGAGCTGGTGGATCGGGCGGACCGGCTGGAGCGGGCCAGAGAGGCCGACACCCGGGCGGCGCGGGCGGAGGAGCGGTCCAGGATCGCGCGGGAGCTGCACGACGTGGTCGCCCACCATGTCAGCGTGATGACCGTGCAGGCGGCCGCGGCGCGCAAGATGCTCTACAAGGACCTCCAGGTGGCCGAGGACGCGCTGCTGGCGATCGAGCAGATGGGCCGCACCGCGATGGCGGAGATGCGCAACATCGTCGGCGTGCTCCGCACCGACGGCCCGGCCGAGCGCGGCCCGCAGCCGGGCATGCACGATCTCCCGTCCCTGGTCGAGCAGATGCGCGAGGCCGGGCTGCGCACCCAGCTCTGGCTGGAGGGCGAGCAACTCGACCTGCCGCCCGGCATCGATCTGGCCGCCTACCGCCTGGTCCAGGAGGCGCTCACCAACAGCCTGCGGCACGCCGGCCCCACGGCCAGGGCCTGGGTGACGGTACGGCAGGACCCCGGCGAGCTCACCGTGCACGTCGAGGACGACGGCCGCGGCCCGGACCAGCGCCAGCCCGGGACGGTTCCGGAGCGGAGTCACGGAGCGGGTCATGGCACGAGTCATGGCATGGGTCAGGGCATGGGTCAGGGAAGAACGGGTCACGGGCCGGGCCGGGGGAAAGGGCACGGCTTGGTGGGCATCAAGGAGCGCGTCGCCCTCTATGGTGGAGTCCTGCGGATAGGCCCGCGCCAGGGGGGCGGCTTCGAGGTCCGCGCCCAGTTCCCCCTCAAGGACAGACCATGACGATCAGGGTGCTGCTGGTGGACGACCAGCCGCTGCTGCGCACGGGGTTCCGCTTCATTCTGGAGGCGGAGCAGGACGTCACCGTGGTCGGTGAGGCGGGTGACGGTTCCACGGCGATGGATCAGGCGCGCGCGCTGCTGCCGGATGTGGTTCTGATGGACATCCGGATGCCGGGCATGGACGGGATCGAGGCGACCCGGCGCATCGTCAGGGAGGCGGCGCCGAGTGCGCATGTGCCCCGGGTGCTGGTGCTGACCACCTTCGACCTCGATGAGTACATCGTGGAGGCGCTGCGGGCGGGCGCGAGCGGGTTCCTGCTGAAGGACGTGCCGCCGGACGAGCTGTTGCAGGCCATCCGGGTGGTGGCGGCCGGAGACGCGATCGTGGCTCCCAGCGTCACCCGGCGCCTGCTGGACCGTTTCGCCACCCATCTGCCCACCGCCCACCAGCAGGCCACCCCGGCCCGCCTGGACCGCCTCACCGAGCGCGAACTGGAGGTCCTGCGGCTGATCGCGAAGGGTCTCTCCAACGCGGAGATCGCTCGCGAGCTGGTGGTCAGCGAGACCACAGTCAAGACGCATGTCGGAAATGTGCTGACGAAACTTGCGCTGCGGGATCGGGTGCAGGCGGTCGTCCTCGCGTACGAGACCGGGCTGATCACACCCGGCGCGCTTCCCTGAAGCCGCTGGGCGATCGGGGCACGACACCGACCGAGCCGGCCGATCGAGTGGGCGTGACGATCGTGAATCTGTCGATCCTGAAGAACGGCAGGGCCCGGGCGATCCGTTTCTCCACGTTGAGCGCGATCTGCCGGGAACTCGACTGCCGGCCGGGCGACCTGCTGGACTACGACGCCTGAAGGTCCAGGCCCTCCCACCGACGAGAGACGCTGCTCACATCCGGCACTTTGGCCTCTGTGTGCGCGTTAGCCGGGATGCGGCCTCCGATGGGATGTGCTCGGCTGTCCCCCATGCGGACAGGCCACAGCCGATCGGCTACGGTCCAACATCAGTGTCCGGCGTCCTCCTCACGCGTTGGCGGGCCTCGGCGGGAAGCGCGCAGGAAAGGTCGGTGGTGGTGTCCGTGTCAGCGGACCCGAGTAGTCGTAGCGTCATGATCTGCCCGTCCAGGCGAGGGGGGTGGGCTCGATGAGCGTGGCGCTCGGCCTGCTGGCCGTCTTCGTGCTGACCTTGGCCACCGGCTACTTCGTGGCCCAGGAGTTCGCCTACGTCAGCGCCGACCGGCTGACGTTGACGCAGCAGGCGGCGGCGGGGGACGCCAAGGCGGCCAAGGCGGTCCGGGTGCTGGAGCGGTTGTCGTTCATGCTGTCGGGCGCCCAGCTGGGGATCACCGTCACCGCGCTGGTGGTCGGCTTCATCGCCAAGCCCGCCCTGGCCGAACTCGTGGCCCCCGTCCTGGCGGCGGTGGGCGTGCCCGAGGGCATGACCGGCGGCATCTCGCTGGCCCTGGGGTTCGCGCTGGCCACCGTCATCCAGATGGTGCTGGGCGAGCTGGCGCCCAAGAACTGGGCGCTGGCCAGGCCCGAACCGCTGGCCCGCGCGCTGGCCGGATCCACCCTGGTCTACCTGTCCATCGCCGGACCGGTGATCAGGCTGTTCGACGCCGCGGCGACCAAGCTGCTGCGCCGGCTCGGCATCGAACCAGTCGAGGAGTTGCACCACGGCGCCGCCCTGGAGGAGCTCGGCCACATCATCGGCGAGTCCCAAGCGCACGGCCACCTGCCCGGCAGCCATGCCGACGTGCTGGAACGCGCGCTCGCCTTCGCCGGCCACACCGCCGACGAGGTCATGGTCCCGCGCGTGAACGTCATCACCGTGGACGCCGAGGCCACCGTCGCCGACCTGGACGAGCTGATCGCCGCCCACGGGCACACCCACTACCCGGTGCTCGCCGACCCGGGCCAGGAGGTGATCGGCATCGTCGGCCTGCGCGAGGTCGCCGCCGTCCCGGCCGAGGCGGCCGCCCGGACGCGGATATCCGATCTGGCCCTGCCTGTGCTCATGGTGCCGTTCTCGGCCTCGCTGCCCGCCCTGGTCGCCCAGATGCACCAGCGCGGCCAGGAGGTCGCCTGCGTCCTGGACGAGCACGGCGGCCTGGCCGGGCTGGTCACGTGGGAGGACGTGGCCGAGGAACTGGTCGGCGAGATCGCCGACGAGAACGACGCCGCCGACGCCTCGATCCGGCGCCGCGGCGACGGCTGGGACATCGACGCCGGGCTGCGCATCGACGAGATCGACCTGGCCACCGATCTGGAACTGCCGGACCAGGACGACTACGACACCCTCGCCGGGCTGATCCTGCACCGGCTCGGCCGCTTCGCCGTCCCCGGGGACGTCATCACCGTCGACCTGCCGCCCACGCTGGAGTCCGATCGGCCCACCCAGGCCCGGATCGAGGTCCTCAGCCTGTACCGGCACGTGCCGGAGCGGGTCCATCTGACGCCCATCCTCCCCGGGCAAGCGGAACCGGCCCACGACGGCCAGATCTTGGAGGAGCAGTCGTGAACCTGACCACCGGCCTGGCGGTCACGCTGGCTCTGCTGATCGGCAACGGCTTCTTCGTCGCCGCCGAGTTCGCGCTCGTGGCCGCCAAACGCCACCGGCTGGAGAAGGCCGCCGCGCGGGGCAACAGAGGCGCCGCCGCGGCGGTGTCCGGGATCAAGGAACTGTCGCTGATGCTGGCCGGCGCCCAGCTCGGCATCACCTTGTGCTCGCTCGGGCTGGGCGTGGTCTCCGAACCCGTCATCGCCGGCACTCTCACCCCGCTGTTCGACAGCCTGGGCCTGCCGGAGGCGGGCGCGCACGCGGTCGCCTTCGTCATCGCCCTGGCGCTGGTGACCTTCCTGCACATGGTGATCGGCGAGATGGCTCCCAAGTCCTGGGCGATCGCCCACCCCGAACGCTCGGCCACCCTGCTGGCGTTGCCGTTCCGGGCCTTCACCCTGGCCGTCCGCCCGCTGCTGCGGCTGCTCAACGGCATCAGCGACCTGCTGCTGAGGCTGTTCCGGATCCGCCCGCGCACCGGGGAGGACAATCACCGCACGCCCGAGCAGCTGCGCCATCTGGTCGCGGAATCACGCCGTCTGGGGCTGCTGGAGGCCGATGAGCACGCCATCCTGGCCCAGGCGCTCCAGGCGCCCGCCACCCCGATCGCCGCGCTGATCACCCCCGCCGCCGACATCGTCGCCGTCCCCGCCGACGCCACCCCGGCACAGGTGATCGGCACCGCCACCACCAGCGGCCGTACCCGGTTGGCGGTCTTCGACGGCCGGCGACCGGTGGGCATCGTCCACGTGCGGGACGCCTACCTGGCCGGCCGGCGCGGCCTGGCCACGCGAGCCGGGGCGCTGGCCTACCGCATCCCCTCGCTGCCCGCCGGCACCTCGGTCGCCCAGGCGGTCAGCGTCCTTCGGGACGCGCACAGCCAGCTGGCCCTGGTCCAGCACGCTGACGGCAGCCTGGCCGGGCTGATCAGCCTGGACAGCCTGCTGGCCACGCTGCTGGTCCCCGCATGACGACGGCGCGGTCCCGCGCCGGGCATAACGACGGCGCGGTCCCGCTCCGGCTGAGCGGGACCGCGCCGGGCGGGAGGCGTCAGGTCTGAGCGGCCACCTCGGGTTCGGCGGTGGGTTCGGCGGTGGGTTCGGCGGCGGCCGGGGCGTTCTCCGGGAAGTGGCAGGCGACCTGGTGGCCGGGGGCCAGCTGCAGCAGCGGCGGCTCCTCGGTCTTGCAGATCTCCCGCGCCTTCCAGCAGCGGGTGTGGAACCGGCAGGCGGGCGGCGGGTTGAGCGGGGACGGCACGTCGCCCTGGAGGCGGATGCGCTCGCGCCCGGCCTTGCCCTTGGGGTCGGGGATGGGGACGGCCGACAGCAGGGCGTTGGTGTACGGGTGCATGGGCGACTCGTACAGGCCCTTGCGGTCGGCCAGCTCGACGATCTTGCCCAGGTACATGACCGCGACCCGGTCGCTGATGTGCCGGACCACCGACAGGTCGTGCGCGATCACCAGGTAGGTGAGGTCGAGCTCGTTCTGCAGATCCTCCAGCAGGTTGACCACCTGCGCCTGGATGGAGACGTCCAGCGCGGAGACCGGCTCGTCGGCGATGATGAGCTTGGGCTTGAGCGCGAGCGTGCGGGCGATCCCGATGCGCTGCCGCTGGCCGCCGGAGAACTCGTGCGGGTAGCGGTTGTAGTGCTCGGGGTTGAGGCCGACCAGGGCGAGGATGTCCTGGACGGCCTTCTTGACGCCGTGCTCGGTCTGGACGCCCTGGATCTTGAAGGGCGCCCCGACGATCGCCCCCACCGTGTGCCGGGGATTGAGCGAGCTGTACGGATCCTGGAAGATCATCTGCATGTCGCGGCGGAGCGGGCGGATCTTGCCCTGCGACATGTGGGTGATGTCGTGCCCCTCGAAGATCACCTTGCCGCCGGTGGGCTCGATCAGCCGGGTGATCAGCCGCCCGGTCGTGGTCTTGCCGCAGCCGGACTCGCCGACCAGGCCGAGGGTCTCCCCCTTGCGCACGTCGAAGCTGACGCCGTCCACGGCCTTGACCGCGCCGACCTGCCGCTGCAGCAGGCCCTTGGTGACCGGGAAGTGCTTCTCCAGCCCTTGGACGGAGAGCAGTGGTTCGGTCATGCGGACTCCAGGTTCGGCTTGATCTCGGTCGCCCAGATGGCGCGCCGCTCCTCCCGCGGCAGGTGGCATCGGACCAGATGGCCGCCCTCGGTCTCGACCAGATCCGGGACCTCGGTGTTCGCCTTCCCGCCCGTACGGCCCTCGAAGGCGCAGCGCGGATGGAACGCGCACCCGGCCGGGACGTTGATGAGCGAGGGCGGGGAGCCCTTGATCGGCAGCAGCCGGTCGGTGGGCTCGCGGTCCAGGCGGGGCATGGAGCCCAGCAAACCCCAGGTGTAGGGGTGCTCGGGCCGCTCGAAGATGTCCTCGGCCGAGCCGTACTCGATGGCCTTGCCGCCGTACATGACGAGGATGTCGTCGGAGAGCTCGGCCACCACGCCCAGGTCGTGGGTGATGATGATGAGCGCGGCGTTGAAGTCGCGCTGCAGGTCGCGCATCAGGTCCAGGATCTGGGCCTGCACGGTGACGTCCAGCGCGGTGGTGGGCTCGTCGGCGATGAGCAGCTCGGGGTCGCAGGACAGGGCCATGGCGATCATCGCGCGCTGCCGCATGCCGCCGGAGAACTCGTGCGGGTAGCTGTCCACCCGCCGCTCCGGCTGCGGGATCCCGACCCGGCCGAGCAGGTCGACGGCGTGCTTGCGGGCGACCTTCTTGGCGACCTTGTGGTGGATCCGGTACGCCTCGATGATCTGGGCGCCGACCGTGAAGTACGGGTGCATGGACGACAGCGGATCCTGGAAGATCATCGCCATCTTCTTGCCGCGCAGCCGGCGCACGTGCTCGGGGGTGGCGCTGACCAGCTCCTCGCCGTCCAGCCAGATCTCGCCGGAGATCCTGGCCCGGCCGCCCTTGTGCAGGCCGAGGATGCCGAGCGAGGTGACGCTCTTGCCGGAGCCCGACTCGCCCACGATGCCGAGCGTCTTGCCCCGCTCCAGCTGGAAGGAGAGCCCGTCGACGGACTTGACCAGGCCGTCGTCGGTCGGGAAGTGGATCTTCAGGTCCCGGACGTCCAGGAAGTGCTCGCTCATGTCAGCCTCACCCTCGGGTCCACGACCGCGTACAGCAGGTCCACGATCAGGTTCGCCATCACGATGAAGAAGGCGGCCAGCATGGTGAAGCCCATGATCTTGGGCAGGTCCTGGGTGGAGATCGCCTGGGTGGCGTACTTGCCGAGGCCGGGCAGCGAGAAGACGTTCTCGGTGAGGATGGCGCCGCCGAGCAGAATGCCGACGTCCAGGCCGAAGATGGTCACGATCGGGGTGAGGGCGGCGCGCAGGCCGTGCTTGGTGATGACCGTGGACTCGCGCAGGCCCTTGGCCCGCGCGGTGCGGATGTAGTCCTCCCCCATCGTCTCCAGCATGCCGGCCCGGGTGAGGCGGGCGTAGGCGGCGGCGTTGAGGAAGGCGAGGGTGAGCCAGGGCAGGATCAGGCTGTAGGCCCATTCCGCCGGATTCTCGGTCAGCGGCGTGTACGCCCCGCCTGGCGCGGTTATTCGCAGGCCGTAGCTGAACAGGGACAGCGCGATCAGGCCGGTGAAGAACGGCGGCAGCGAGACGCCCGACAGGGCGATCACCATCGCCGTCCGGTCGAAGATGGACCCGCGTCTCAGCGCCGACAGCACGCCGACGGAGACGCCGGCCAGCAGCCAGATGACCGACGCGCCGGCGGCGAGGGACAGGGTCACCGGCATCCGGTCGACCAGGTCCGGCCAGACCGGGTTCTTCGTGACGAAGGAGTAGCCGAAGCAGGGGGCGGGGCAGTGCTCGACGCCCTTGCCGTAATCGAACTCGGCGCCGACGAAGATGCCCTTCACCCAGCGGCCGTACTGGACGACCACGGGGTCGTTGAGGCCGAGCTTGTTCGCCACGGCGACGACGGTCTCCTGGGTGGCGGCCCGCCCGACGTAGCGGTTGGCGAAGTCGGTGGCGGTGACCCCGGCCAGCCTCGGCACCACGAAGAAGATCGAGAAGGTGACCATGCTGACCACGGCCAGCATGAGCAGGGCGCCGATCAGGCGCCGGATGATGTATGTGACCACTGTCCCCCCTCGGCTGAAGAGGGCCGACTCGATCGGAGCCGGCCCTCTTCTGGCCGCCTGCGGCTGGCTACTCGACGCCGAGCGCCAGGTAGTCGTACATGTCGAAGGCGCCGGTGATGAACTGGTTCGTCACACCCTTGCCGCGGAGCAGCAGGCCCTTCTGGTAGACGGCCGGGAGGACGTAGGCGCCCTCCATGACCTTGGCGTCGGCCTGACCCCAGATGGCGTCACGCTTGGCCGTGTCCAGCTCGGCGAACGCCTGGTCGACCAGGGCGTCCACGGCCGGGTCCTTGATGCTCAGGTTGTAGTTGCCGGCCTCGCGGATGGTCCGGCTGTCGATGATCTGGGACAGGAAGCCGAAGCCGTCGTTCCAGTCGGCGCCCCAGCCGTTGGTGGCCAGGCCGATCCCGTTGGCCTTGGTGTAGGCGGGCTTGCCGGCGTAGGCGGTGAAGTACTCCGAGGTGGGGAAGCCCTTCAGGGTCAGCTTGATGCCGACCTTGGCGAGCGCCTGCTGCATCGACTCGGCCATCGCCTGCTCGCGCGGGCGGTCCGAGCGGAAGGTCATCGTGGTCTCGAAGCCGTTGGGCTGGCCGCAGGCCGTGAGGGCCGCCTTGGCCTGGGCCTCGTCGCCGGAGCCGGTCGGGTAGGTGTCGATCTTCTTCCAGCCGCCGATGCCCGGGGGCAGCAGGGAGGTGGCGATGTCACCGGCGAGCGGGCCGCCCATGGCGGTCTGCAGGCCGACCCGGTCGGCCGCGAGGATGACGGCCTTGCGGCACTCGATGTTGTCCAGCGGCGGGTTGTCGCTGAGGATCGAGATGTACCAGGTGCGGGCCGCGATCGGGTTGTCGGCGCGGGCGTTCAGCTCGGGGTCCTGCTGGACGGTCGCGATGGCGGCCGGCTGGACGCCGCTGCCGGCGATGTCGACGTGCAGGTCGCCGGAGATAATCCGGTTGTCCAGGTCGTCGCCCTGGACGCCCAGGCTGATCTCGTAGGAGTCCGGCAGCGCCTTGCGGATCGGGTCGGTCGCCTGGTCCCACTGGTCGTTGCGGATCAGCGTGTACTGCTTGCCCGGCTCGACCTTGTCGAACTTGTACGGACCCGACGCGAGCACGTGGTCGCGGTACTTGATGCCGGTGTCCTTGGCCTGCGGGATCGGCACGGTGGCCGGCAGCGCCGCGAAGTTGTCGAAACCGGCGTAGGCCTTGTTGAGGTGGAAGATGATCGTCTGGTCGTCCGGCGTCTCGATGGCCTGGTCGGTGTTGACGTCCGGCGTCTTGTAGACCGACTCGAAGTCCTTCGGCAGGTCCAGCCAGTCGTTGAAGTAGGTCGGCCCGTTGACGTAGGTGGTCTTGTCAAGCTGGCGGAGCACGGCGTACTTCACGTCCTTGGACGTGATCGCGGTGCCGTCCTCGTACTTCAACCCGGCCCGCAGCTTGTAGGTCCAGGTCTTGCTGCCGTCGCTGGCCACGCCCAGGCTCTCGGCCAGGTCGGGGACCAGCTCGCGGCCCTTGGCGCCGGGCGCGGGGTTGTAGGTCACCAGGGGGCGGGCGTAGATCCGCAGCAGGTTCCACGACATGCCGTAGTAGGTGTCACCGGGGTCCACGGAGTCCCAGTCGTCGGTGACGGCCATCTTCAGCACGCCACCCTTCTTGTCCGACGGGTTCACCACGTTTTCCAGGCCGGCGTTGAAGCCGGTCGCCCCGCCGGCGGAGGCGGACGCGGCGGGGGCCGCGCCACCGGTCGGCTCCGTGGTGGTGTCACCTCCGCCACAGGCCGACAGAGCCAAGGCCAAGACCGCGCCGGAGGCTACGGCCGCCAGTGTTCTCTTCTTCATTGACGTAAACCCCTTGTTGGTAGGAGCTGGGGGATCAGGACTTCGATGGAGTTCAGCGGCTCGACTTGGGGTCCAGCGCGTCGCGCAGACCGTCACCGAACAGGTTGAAGGCCAGCACGGTGATGAAGATCGCCATGCCGGGGAAGAGCATGAAGTGCGGGACGGTGTAGTACTTGGTGGCGGCGGAGAGCATGGCGCCCCAGGTCGCGGTGGGCGGCTGGATGCCGACGCCGAGGAAGGACAGCGCCGCCTCGAAGAGCACGTTGGCGGGGACCAGCAGGGTGGCGTAGATCAGGATGGGCGCGATCAGGTTCGGCAGGATCTCCCTGAACAGGATGTACGGCCCGCGCGCGCCCAGGCTCCTGGCCGCGTCCACGAACTCCCGCTCGCGCAGGGAGAGCGTCTGGCCGCGGATGATCCGGGCGATGTAACCCCAGTTGAAGAAGCCGATGACGAAGATCAGGAGCAGGATGCGCAGGGTGTCGCCCTGGACTCCGAGCTGGGTCTCGAACTGGCCGAGCACGCCGACCAGGGCCAGCGCGAAGACCAGGATGGGGAAGGCCAGGAAGATGTCCATCAGGCGGCTGATGATGGCGTCCACCCAGCCGCCGAAGTAGCCGGCCACGACCCCCATCACGGTGCCGATGAGCACCGAGAGCAGGGTGGCGAAGAAGGCGATGAGCAGGGAGATGCGGGCGCCGTAGACGACCCGGCTGAACAGGTCGCGGCCGTTCTGCGGCTCGAGGCCGAACAGGAATTCCCCGCTGATGCCGCTGCCGCCCTTGGGGCGCATCGTCATCGTGTCGATCAGATCCTGGTGGAATTCGTTCGGCGGGTGGCCGAACCAGCTCACGATGAGCGGGGCGAAGATCGCGACAAGGACGAGGAAGATGACGACACCCGCGCCCGTGAGGGCGACCTTGTCCTGCTTGAGGCGCATCCATGCGATCTGCCCGAGTGACCGGCCCTGGATCGCTTTGGGTCCCCCCACGCCGGAGAGGACTGCCTCCGGCGTCGCCTTCGTCTCCTCTCCGGAGACGTCGAGCGGTGCGGTCATGCGTTAGGCCCCCTGGGTTCCAGACGACGTCGTCCTATGGGCTGCGCCCGTTAACGTCGCTCCCATATCTTGCGGGTCCGCGTTGTGAGCGGGTCCCGGAGGCAGAATCTATGGGCTGAACTGGGTAAACAAGACCTAGTAGGCGCTATGTGGCCCAACTGTGATTGACGCGCAATGCATTCGTATCGATCTTGTCAAGAATGTCAGAGGCCGGTTCCGGTTACGTCCCGGAACCGTGACATTGCACCGATCTTCGGCAGGACATCCCATCATCCGAGATTTCGTGAGGCGGGCTCAGCTGATGCCGTGCTTCTTGAGGATGTCCTCGACATCGGAGAAATCATCGGACGCGGGCTTGTTCGCGACGGGCTTGGGTGCGTCCTTCTTCGCGGACGGCAGCGGGCGGGTGGGCGCCTCCGCGGCCGTCGCGCCCTCGGGCGCCTTGCCCGGCCTGCCCATCGCCCGGAACTTCGCGAGGGTACGCCCCCGGATCCCGCCGCTCACGAAAAACAGCAGCACCGAGATTCCCGCCAGCACCACTCCGGCCCACACGGCGGGCGAGAAGACCAGCCCGGTGGCGAAGCTCACCAGCGCGGTGCCGATGTTCCAGATCGTCTTCAGCGCGTTCGTCAGGTAGGCGGCGAGCGGCAGCAGCGCCCAGGCGGTCATCCGCAGCCCGGCCGAGAGTCCCCTGCGGCGGAAGGCGAGGTAGGCCATCGCCACCCCGGCTGCGGTCAGGCCCGCGCAGAGCGGAAGCCAGGCAATCTGATCGAACGTCATGATGGGCCCCCTTAATTGCGACTTGATCCCATCCTGGCACGTGCGGGCCCTGTCCGCGCTCCTCCTCTGGGAGGGCTCTACCCCTAGGGGGCACCCCGGGCTAGCCCTGTAGAGCCTGGGGGTTCACACGGATCCGCCGGAAACGCGGGATTCCTACCGTCGAGAGCAAACGTCAGGGTGTCTCGGAGGTGGATCATGTGGCCTTTCACCGGCCGTACGGCGGAACGCGATCGGGTCCGGTCGGCGCTCCGCGCGGACGGCGGAATTCTGATCTCCGGCGACGCGGGCTCGGGGCGGACCCGCCTGCTCGCCGAGTCTCTCGCGGGCGCGCACGGGAGCGGCGCCCGCGTCCAGGGCATCGGACCCGAGGTGCCGTTCGGCGCGTTCGCGCACCTGCTGGGCACCCCGCGGTGCCCGGTGAACCCGCTCGGCTGGGCGATCCAGGCGCTGGGCGAACCCCCGCAGGTCCTCGCCGTGGACGACGCCCACCTGCTCGATCCCTGCTCCGCCGCGCTGGTCCGGCACCTGGTGACCCGCTCGGGCACCCGCCTGGCGGCCACGATCCGGGCCGGCGCGCCCGTGCCCGAGCCGATCCAGGCGCTGTGGCGGGAAGGCGTGGCCGACCGGCTGGACCTGGCGCCGCTCAACCCGCGCGAGACCGGCCTGCTGCTGGCCGCCGCGCTGGGCGGCCCGGTCGAGGTGACCACGGCCCGCCGCATGCACCACGCCAGCGGCGGCAACGTCCGGCTGCTGACCGAGCTCGTCCCCGGCGCGACGCTGGCCAAGGTCGCCGGCCAGTGGCACTGGCCGGGCGAGCTGACGATCACCCCCCGGCTGCGCCAGCTGGTCGAGGCCGAGCTCGCCGGCCTGGACCCGGCCGAGACCGAGGCGGTCGGCCTGGTCGCGCTGGGCGAGCCCGTCGACCTGGACGTGCTGCTCGACCTGGCCGACCGCGACGCCGTGACCCGGCTGCAGCGGCGCGGCCTGATCGTCCTGACTCCCCCGCGCGCCCGGCTGGCCAACCCGATCGTGGCCACGGTCGCCCGGGATCGCGCCCCCGCGCGCACCCGGGAACGGCTGGCCCGCCTGGTCCCCGCCCCCGGCGCCCGCGCCGAACGCTGGAGCGCGGAGCTGAGCGCCCGCGAGATCGAGGTGGCCCGGCTGGCCTCCTGGAACCTGACCAACCGGGAGATCGCCGACTGGCTGGTCCTGTCCCCCCGCACCGTCGCCAACCACCTGTGCCGCGTCTACACCAAGTTGGGCGTGCACGACCGCAGCGACCTGGCCCCGTTCCTGGCGACGGCCTAAAACAGGGCCCGCAGCACGCTCAGGTCGACTTCGAGCAGGGACGGCACGACCAGCCGTCCCGGCACGGCCGGGATGGGCACCACGCTGGGCACCGCCACCACCCGGCACCCGGCCGCCGTCGCCGCGGCCACCCCGTTCGGCGAGTCCTCCAGCACCGCGCAGCGCTCAGGACGCACCGACAGCAACCCGGCCGCGGTCAGGTACGGCTCCGGGTCCGGTTTCGTCCTGACCACATCGTCGGCGGTCACCACGATCGCGAACCGCTCCCGGCCGACCACCTCCAGCACGGCGTCGGCGACCGGTTTCAGCGAGGAGGTGACCAGGCCTGTCCTGACCCCCGCCCCGTTCAGCTCCGCGAGCAGCTCCAGCGCCCCCGGCATCGGCTCCACCTCCACGGCCAGCCGCTCGATCATCCCGTCGAGGAGCCATTCCGCGACCACCCCGGGCGGCACGTCGGCCCCGGTGAGGGCGAGCATGTAGGCGACCGTGCGATCCCAGGAGCCGCCGACCAGCGCGGCCCCGTGCTCGGGCCCCCAGGAGCCGCCGAGGCGCTCCACCACCTCGGTCTCGACCTCGAACCACACCTTCTCGGTGTCGACGAGCAAGCCGTCCATGTCGAACAGAACCGCGTCCACGGCGTTGATTACCCCTCGATAGCTCAGACGTTGAAATATTTCGCCTCGGGGTGGTGAGCCACCAGGGCGGACGTGGCCTGTTCGGGGTGGAGCTGGAACTCCTCCGACAGCTCGACCCCGATCCGGCCCGGGTCGAGCAGCTCGAACAGCTGAACCTGGTCTTCCAGGTTCGGGCAGGCCGGGTAGCCGAAGGAGTACCGGCAGCCGGTGATGTTGACCTTGAGCATGTCCTGCAGCGACTCCTGGCCGCCGATGCCCAGCTCGGATCGCACCCGGGCGTGCCAGTACTCGGCGAGGGCCTCGGTGAGCTGGACGGACAGGCCGTGCAGCTCCAGGTAGTCGCGGTAGGCGTTCTTGGCGAACAGCTCGGCGGTGGCCTCGCTGATCCTGCGGCCCATGGTGGCGACCTGGAGGGCCACCACGTCCACCTCGCCGGAATCTCTGGACTTGAAGAAGTCCGACAGGCACAGGTGGCGGTCGCGGCGCTGGCGCGGGAAGGTGAACCGGGTCCGCTCGCCGCCCGCCTCGTCGAGGATGATCAGCGAGTCGCCGTCCGCCACGCAGGGGAAGTAGCCGTACACGACGGCGGCCTCCAGCAGGCCCTCGGTCTGCAGGCGCTCCAGCCACATGCGCAGCCGGGGGCGGCCCTCGGTCTCGACCAGTTCCTCGTAGGAGGGTCCCGCGCCGCCGCGGGCGGACTTCAGGCCCCACTGGCCCATGAAGGTGGCGCGCTCGTCCAGGAACGCGGCGTACTCGTGCAGAGCGATGCCCTTGACGACGCGGTCGCCGAGGAACGGCGCGACCGGCACCGGGTTGTCTGCCGCCACATCGGAGCGGGCGGGCAGTCGCTCGACCGGGGTGCGCTCCAGCACCGCGCCGGTCCTGACCCGGCGCTCCCGCAGCGCGGGCAGCTCGGCCCCGGCCTCGCCGCGCTTGACCTTCATGAAGGCGTCCATCAGCCGCATGCCCTCGAACGCGTCGCGGGCGTAGCGCACCTCGCCGTCGAACAGCTCGGCCAGATCCTGCTCCACGTACGCCCGGGTGAGGGCGGCCCCGCCGAGCAGCACCGGATACCTGCCGGCGATCTTCCTGGAGTTCATCTCCTCCAGGTTCTCCTTCATGATCACCGTGGACTTGACCAGCAGCCCGGACATGCCGATCACGTCGGCCCGCTTGTCGTCGGCGGCCTCCAGGATGGCCGAGACCGGCTGCTTGATGCCGAGGTTGATCACCTCGTAGCCGTTGTTGGACAGGATGATGTCGACCAGGTTCTTGCCGATGTCGTGCACATCGCCCTTGACGGTGGCCAGCACAATCCGGCCCTTGCCCGCGCCCTCGACCTTCTCCATGTGGGGTTCCAGGTAGGCCACGGCGGTCTTCATCACCTCGGCCGACTGGAGCACGAAGGGCAGCTGCATCTGGCCGGAGCCGAACAGCTCGCCGACCGTCTTCATGCCCTCCAGCAGCACGTCGTTGATGATCTCCAGAGCGGGGCGCTGCTGGAGCGCCAGGTCCAGGTCGCCTTCCAGGCCCTTCTTCTCGCCGTCCACGATCCGCCGCTTGAGCCGCTCCCACAGCGGCAGGCCGAGCAGCTCGGCGGCCTTGCCCTCCCGCATCGAGGCGGCGTCCACGCCCTCGAACAGCTCCATGAACCGCTGCAGCGGGTCGTAGCCCTCGCGGCGCCGGTCGTAGACCAGATCCAGCGCGACCTGGCGCTGCTCGTCGGGGATCCGGGCCATCGGCAGGATCTTGGAGGCGTGCGCGATGGCCGAGTCGAGCCCGGCGTTGACGGCCTCGTTGAGGAAGACCGAGTTGAGCACGATCCTGGCGGCCGGATTGAGGCCGAAGGAGATATTGGACAGCCCCAGCGTGGTCTGCACGGCCGGGTAGCGCCGCTTCAGCTCGCGGATGGCCTCGATGGTCTCCACGCCGTCCCTGCGGGTCTCCTCCTGGCCGGTGGCGATCGGGAAGGTGAGGCAGTCGACCACGATGTCCTCGACCCGCATGCCCCAGTTGGCGGTCAGATCCTCGATCGTCTCCCCGGCGATCCGCACCTTGTCGGCCCTGGTACGGGCCTGCCCGGCCTCCTCGATGCACATCACGACCACGGCGGCCCCGTGTTCCCGGACCGCCGTCATGATCTTGTGGAACCGGGACCCCGGGCCCCGGCCGTCCTCGTAGTTGACCGAGTTGACCACCGCCCGGCCGCCCAGCATCTCCAGGCCCGCCTCCAGCACGGCCGGCTCGGTGGAGTCGATCATGATCGGCAGGGTGGAGGCGGTGGCGAACCGGAACGCCAGCTCCTTCATGTCCCGCACGCCGTCCCGGCCCACGTAGTCCACGCAGAGGTCCAGCAGGTGCGCGCCGTCCCTGGCCTGGGCCCGGGCGATCTCCACGCACTCCTCCCAGTTCTGGGCCAGCATGGCCTCCCGGAACGCCTTGGAGCCGTTGGCGTTGGTGCGCTCGCCGATGGCCAGGTAGGAGGTGTCCTGCCGGAACGGGATGTGCTGGTAGAGCGAGGCGGCCCCGGCCTCGGGGCGCGGGCGGCGCTCGGCCCGCGGCCGCCCGCCCACCCGCTCGACCACCTGGCGCAGGTGCTCGGGGGTGGTGCCGCAGCAGCCGCCGACCAGGGCGAGGCCGTAGTCCCTGGCGAAGATCTCGTGCGCGTCGGCCAGCTCGGACGGGCCGAGCGGGTAGTAGGCACCGTCGGAGGTGAGCTGGGGCAGCCCGGCGTTGGGCATGCAGGACAGCGGCAGCCGGGAGTGTCTGGCCAGGTAGCGCAGGTGCTCGCTCATCTCGGCGGGCCCGGTGGCGCAGTTGAGGCCGATCAGGTCGACGCCGAGCGGCTCGATCACGGTGAGCGCGGCCCCGATCTCGGAGCCGAGCAGCATCGCGCCGTTGGTCTCGATGGTGACCTGGGCGATGATCGGGATGTCCAGCCCGGCCGCGGCCACCGCCCGCTTGGCGCCGATCACGGCCGCCTTCACCTGGAGCAGGTCCTGGCAGGTCTCGATGATCAGCGCGTCCGCGCCGCCCGCGATGAGCCCGGCAGCGTTGTCCCGGTAGGCGTCCCTGAGCGTCGCGTACGGCAGATGCCCGAGGGTGGGCAGTTTCGTCCCCGGCCCCATGGACCCCAGCACGAACCGGGGCTTGCCCGGGGCAGACCAGTGGTCGGCCCGCTCGCGGGCGATCCTGGCCCCGGCCTCGGAGTATTCGGCGATCCGGTCGCCGATCCCGTACTCGCCGAGGGCGGCCAGGTTGGCGCCGAAGGTGTTGGTCTCGACGCAGTCCACGCCCGCCTCGAAGTAGGCGTCGTGCACGGCCAGGACGATGTCGGGGCGGCTGACGTTGAGCACCTCGTTGCAGCCCTCGTGCCCCTCGAAGTCATCCATGGTCGGGTCCTGGGCCTGCAGCATCGTTCCCATGGCTCCGTCGGCGACGAGAACTCGCTCGGACAGGGCCACACGGAAGGACGGTCTGCTGGTCATGCGCCAAAGCCTATCGAGACGCGAATTGGACGCTTTGTCCAATTACTGGGATGTATCTCCTGGTACCTGAGTGAACAGATGGACCAGGTCAAGCATTCCTGCGGTCCCGGCTCGGTTCCCGCAAACCCGGTGGACACCGGGTTGTGCGGTCCTTCCCGCGCGAAGATAACGCTTTGGGCGTCACTCCGAATAGTCTTAGCCTCACGACTACGTGAGGAGGCGGCTTGATCGAGCTCGAAGGGCTCCCTGAGCTCGTCGATCCGGTGCTCATCGCCGCGTTCGAAGGGTGGAACGACGCGGGCGAGGCGTCCAGCGGCGTGCTCGCCCACCTCGAGACGGAGTGGAAGGCCACCCCGCTGGTCGAACTGGACCCGGAGGACTACTACGACTTCCAGGTCACCCGCCCCATCGTGGAGCTGGGCGAGGGCATGACCAGGTCCATCACCTGGCCGACCACCCGGCTGCTGGTGGCCCGCCCGCCCGGGGCCAAGCGGGACGTCGTGCTGCTGCGCGGCATCGAGCCGAACATGCGCTGGCGCAGCTTCTGCGCCGAGATCGTCGGGCTCTGCCACGACCTGGGCGTGGAGCTGGCGCTGCTGCTGGGGGCGCTGCTGAACGACTCCCCGCACACCCGCCCGGTGCCGATCGTCGGCTCGGTCAGCGATCCGGGCCTGGCCCGGGTGCTCAACCTGGACCTGACCAAATACGAGGGCCCGACCGGCATCGTCGGCGTGCTGCAGCACTCGCTCGGCAGCGCCGGGCTGCAGGCGGTCTCGCTGTGGGCGTCCATCCCGCACTACGTGGCCCAGCCGCCCAACCCGAAGGCCACCCTGGCGCTGCTCCGCAGGGTGGAGGACATGCTGGACATTCCCATGCCGTACGGGGACCTCACCGAGGAGGCGCGGGCCTGGGAGACCGGGGTGGACGAGCTGGCCTCGCAGGATTCCGAGGTGGCCGAGTATGTGCGGGAGCTGGAGGAGCGCAAGGACGCGGCCGAGCTCCCGGAGGCCAGCGGCGACGCGATCGCTGCCGAGTTCGAGCGTTACCTGCGCCGCCGCGACCGGGGCACCGACGGGTAAATCCCGAGCATGACTCGGAAAACCCCATTCAAACCCAATTGCCGGTGTTTCACGTATTGCATCGGGATTTGCGGTAATAATTGGCGGCTACAACCGGTCTATGTATGTCCGGGCCCGCTGTTCGGCAACGGTTCGGTCACCAGGAGAAACACGAGTCAGTAACACGCATGACCGGAGTTCTCGCCGCCTTGAACCTGACCATTGTGACTGCTTGACCTCCACACCTTTAGGCACACCTTAGGCACCGTAGGGCGACCATGGCGACAGCCCAACCCGATCCACACGAGAGAGCACAGGAGACGCGTCAGCGCGTTCTGAAGATGGCCGTAATGATGAAATCGAGTACCGCCGCCGACGGGGGCGCCGCGTATCCGCACCTGCGGGGAACGACACCGCAGCAGGCGGTGGACACCTTTCTCGCCCTGCTCCAGGACCGGCTGCCCGGCTGGCTGCGGACCCTGCACGATCTGATGCACCACGCGGGCCGGGGCCGGGTGGGCGACAACCTGCTGCCGGTCGCCAAGGCGGGCATCGCGTACTACGCCGAGGTGCAGGCCGCGGCGATGCCCGCGTTCGTGTCCCCGTCGCTGACCGTGCGGTTCCGGCAGGCGATGCGGGACAGCGAGCTCGGCCCGCAGGCGGAGATCGAGCCGCTGGCCGCCTACCTGGCGGCCGAGCAGGGTCTTGGCCGGATCGGCCAAGGGGTGAACCCTGAGGCCACCGCCCGGCTGCTGCTGGCGGGCTGCTTCCGGCACGCCTACTACGAGACGTTCACCGGCGTGGACTCCGAGCCCTCCCGGGACGAGAGCGCGGGGGACATCGTCAGGGAACTCCGGCTGGAAGCCCGGGGGGCCCTGGAGAGCTGAGCCTCCTCGACAGCCTCGTCGAACCTGGTCCATACGAGGGCGGCCAGGTCGTCGTCGGCGCCGAGCGGGGCGGACACCAGGTCGGCGCTGCTGTCGGCCAGCCGGCCGTGGAAGTGCCCCGGGGCCAGCAGGTAGGAGGCCACGGCGACCCGGGGGGCCGTGCGCGTGGTGCGCGCCCTGGTGAGGGCGTCGGCCAGGGTGGGGGTGCCACCGGCCGCGAAGGCGGCGGTGACCGGGCGCGACAGCCGTACCGACAGCAGGCGGGCGGCCGCGCGGACGTCGTCCAGGGCCGAGGGGTCGGCCGAGCCGGCGGCGCCGAGCACGACCGCGTCGCCGGGCCGCAGCCCGGCGGCGGCCAGCCGCCGGGCCAGGACCGAGGTGAGCAGCGGGTGCGGGCCGAGCGGCCCGGCCACCCGGGCGTCGGGGCGCACGCCGGCGATGATCGCGGGCAGGTCGACGTGGGCGTGGTAGCCGCCGGCGAGCAGCAGCGGCACGACCACCACCGGGCCGACGGTGGCGGCCAGCACGTCGGCCAGCGGCGGGGTGCTCAGCTCCAGGAAGGCCAGCCGGACGCGATGGCCGGGGCGTAGCCTGCGGACCCGGCCGGCCAGGTCCGCCAGCACCGCCGACCACCGCTCGTCGCGGGCGCCGTGTCCCGCCATCACCAGGGTGGTCATGCTCCGCGTGGTCATGCTCCGGGTGGTCATGCTCCGGGTGGTCATGCTTCGTCCCGCTCGCAGGCCAGCCGGTAGCCGCGTTTGACCACGGTCTCCACGATGCCGCTCGGGCCGAGGGCGCGGCGGAGCCGGGTGATCGCCATCTCCACCGCGTGCTCGGCCGAGTCCCGGGACGGCCCGCCGGGCAGTACCAGGCGAAGGTCGGAGCGGGCCACCACGTGTCCCGGCCGGTCGGCCAGGCGCTTGAGCACGGCCATCGGCGCGGGCGGGAGCGGCTTGAGCTCGCCGTCCACGGCCACCGCGTGGCCGCGGATCTCCAGCCGGTGGTTGCCGGCGACCAGGCGGGTGACGCTGTGCTCGGGCAGGTGCCTGGCGAGCGTGCGGGCCAGCGAGCCGAGCCTGGCCCGTTCCGGCTGGATCACGCGTACGCCCCGGGACACCAGCGGCTGCGCGGTGACCGGGCCGACGCAGGCGGCCACGACCGGGCCGGAGAAGGCGGCGACGAGGGAGTCCTCCAGGCCGTCGGCGCGGGCCGCGTTCAGCATGGCCAGCACGGCGGGGGCGCTGGTGAAGGCCACCGCGTCCACCGAGCCCGAGACGGCCTGGCTGACCAGGCGGCGCAGCGGCGAGGTGTCCCGGTAGGGCAGCCAGCGGTAGACGGGCACCTCGGTCACGTGCGCCCCGGCCGCCCGCAGTTCGGCGACGAAGCCGGTCAGCGGTTCGCCGTGCAGTTGGACGGCGATCCTGCGGCCGCGCAGGTCCTGGGCGAGCAGGTACTGCTTGACCTCCTCGCAGGACTCGGTGGCCGGGGTCCAGTGGTCGGACAGACCGGCCGCGCGGACCGCGCCGCGCGCCTTGGGGCCCCGGGTGAGCAGGCGGGCTCCGTTCAGGTGCCCGGCCAGGTCGACGGACAGGCCCCAGCCCTCGGCGGCGGCCATCCAGCCGCGGAAGCCGACCCCGGTGGTGACCACCACGTCGTCGATAGGGGCGGCCAGGCACTCCCGGGTGGAGGCGAGCAGGTCGGCGTCCTCGGCCAGCGGCACCAGCCGGATCGCGGGGGCCCGGACCACGCGGGCGCCGCGCCGTTCCAGCAGGGCGGCGAACTCCTCGCGGCGGCGGGTGGCGGTCACCCCGATGGTGAAGCCGGCCAGCGCGTCGGGCGCGGTCTCGGGGGATCCGAGCTCGATCGGAGACCCTGGCGGGGCTTCCATTGGAGCTTCCGCGAAAGGAGCTTCTTCGAGTAGCGCGGTCACAGAACGCTCACCTCTACCATCCCACTGGTGACACGAATCGGAAATATCGGGATAAAGGTCGCCGGATCGTCCAGGCAGGCTCCGGTGACCAGGGAGAACACTTGCTTGTGCATGGGGGAGGCCACGGTGGGCTCCCCGTTCCTGGTGCCGACGATGCCTCGGGACAGCACGTACGCCCCGCTGTACGGGTCCCGGTTGCCGGTGGCGTACACGCGGCCGTCGAAGGTCCGGAAGAGCGCGACCTGCTCGGATCCCAGCAGGGCGCAGGCGCCCCGTTCCGGGAGCAGGTCGGCGTAGCCGCAGACGGACGTCCATGTCTTCATGAGCTCACCCCCACGGGTCTGATCTGGTCGCGTTCGGTGACGAAGGTGATCGACGGGTCGGGCACCCCGGGCGCGTTGACGAAGCTGGTGAAACGCCGGAGTTTGTCGGGGTCGTCGAGAGTGGCCCTCCATTCGTCGAAATATCCGGCGACGTGTCGTTCGATCTGGGCGTCCAGGTCGGCGCACAGCCCGAGCGAGTCGTCCACGATCACGTCGCGCAGGTGGTCCAGGCCGCCGTCCATGGCCTCCAGCCAGGTGGAGGTGCGCTGGAGGCGGTCGGCGGTGCGGACGTAGAACATCAGGAACCGGTCGATGGTGCGGATCAGCGTGTCGGTGTCCACGTCGGACACCAGCAGGTCCGCGTGGCGGGGTTTGAAGCCGCCGTTGCCGCAGACGTAGAGGTTCCAGCCGTTCTCGGTGGCGATGACACCGAAGTCCTTGGAGCGGGCTTCCGCGCATTCGCGGGCGCAGCCGGAGACGGCGGACTTGAGCTTGTGCGGGGAGCGCAGGCCCCGGTAGCGGGTCTCCAGCATGATCGCGAGGGCGGCCGAGTCCTGCACGCCGTAGCGGCACCAGGTGGAGCCGACGCAGGATTTCACGGTGCGCAGGGCCTTGCCGTAGGCGTGGCCCGACTCGAAGCCCGCGTCGACCAGGCGGCGCCAGATCTGCGGGAGCTGCTCGACGCGGGCGCCGAACAGGTCGATGCGCTGCCCGCCGGTGATCTTGGTGTAGAGGCCGAAGTCGCGGGCCACCTCGCCGATCACGATGAGCTTGTCCGGGGTGATCTCGCCGCCGGGGATGCGCGGGACGACCGAGTAGGTGCCGTTCTTCTGGATGTTGGCGAGGAAGTGGTCGTTGGTGTCCTGGAGGGCGACATGCTCGCCGTCCAGGACGTGCGCGTTGTGCAGGGAGGCGAGGATGGACGCGACGGCCGGCTTGCAGATGTCGCAGCCGCGGCCGGTGCCGTGCTCCTGGATCAGCTGGGTGAAGGTGGTGATGGCGCGGACCTGGACGATCTCGAACAGCTCGGCGCGGCTCTGCGTGAAGTGCTCGCACAGCGCCTTGCTGACCGGCACGCCGGATTTGACGAGGATCTGCTTGAGCAGCGGGACGCAGCTGCCGCAGGTGGATCCCGCCCGGGTGCAGGCCTTGATGCCGGAGACGTCGGTGAGCGCCTTGTCGAGTACGGCTTCGCGGACCGTGCCCGCGGTGACGTTGTTGCAGGAGCAGACCTGGGCGTCGTCGGGGAGGTCCAGCGTGACGCCGCCGGTGAACAGCAGGTCGCTCGGGAGGCCGGGCAGGGGTTTGCCGACGTAGGGGCGCAGGGTGTCGTACGGGCCCGCGTCGCCGACGCAGATACCGCCCAGGAGGGTTCTGGCGTCGTCGCTGACGAACAGCTTCTTGTAGACGCCGCCGACCGGGTCCATGTAGGTGACGTCCAGCGCTCCGGACATCTGGCCGAACTGGGCGACGGCCACGCCGAGCAGCTTGAGCTTGGTGGACAGGTCCGCGCCGGAGAAGCTCGACGTGCCGCCCATGATCCGGTCGGCGGCCACCTCGGCCATGGTGAAACAGGGTCCGACCAGGCCGTAGATCTGGCCGCCTGTCAGCGCGCACTCGCCGATCGCGTAGATCGACGGATCGGAGGTGCGCATGCCCTCGTCGACCACGATGCCGCCGCGCTCGCCCACCGCGAGGCCGGACGCGCGGGCCAGCTCGTCGCGGGGCCGGATCCCGGCGGAGAAGACCACGATCTGGGCGGGAATGACCTCGCCGTCGGGTTTGACCAGGCCGGTCACCCGGTCCGGTCCGGCGATCTCCTTGACGCCCGCTCCGGCGTGCACGGTCAGGCCGAGGCGTTCCACGTGGTCGCGCAGGACCGCGCCGCCGCCCTCGTCGACCTGGCGGGGCATCAGCCAGGGGCTCATCTCGACCACGTGGGTCTCCAGGCCGAGCCCGCGCAGCGCGTCGGCGGCCTCCAGGCCGAGCAGCCCGCCGCCGACCACGATCCCGGACGTGGCGGTCGCGGCGGCGGCCCTGATCGCGTCCAGGTCCTCGATCGTCCGGTACACGAAACATCCGGCCCGGTCCTTGCCGGGCACGGGTGGCACGAAGGGCGCCGACCCGGTGGCCAGCACCAGCACGTCGTATTCCGAAATTTCGCCATCGGCGGTGATGACCGTACGGGCGGCGCGGTCGATGCCCGTCACCCGGGAGCCGAGCCGCAGCGTGACCCCCTCCGGAACCGGATAGGTCAGATCCTCAGCGGTCTTGCCCGCCAGATACGAGGTCAGCGCCACCCGGTCGTACGCCGGTCGCGGCTCCTCCCCCACGATCGTGATCGACCCGGCGAACCCCCGCAGCGACTCCACCAGCCGGTAGGCCGAAGGCCCGTGACCCACTACCACGACCCGCGTCATACGCTTACCCCTTCCTGCTCGCACAGCCAGCTCACGATTCCCTCGACGGCGTCGGCGCATCCGCCGCACCCGGTGGTCGCCCGGGTCGCCGCGGCCACCGCCGCCAGATCCCGGGCGCCCTCCTCCCAGCAGGCCCTGATCTGGCCTTTCGTCACGTTGTTGCAGCGGCACACCTTGGCCGCGTCGGGCATGCGCACCGGACTGTCGGCCACCGGCGCGGACGACAGGCCGGGGAAGAGCAGGCTGGCCCGGTCCCCTGGCAGCGGCCCGCCCCGGTCGTAGAGCTGGGTGAGCGTGCCGACGGCGGCGCTCTCCCCGACCAGGATCGCGCCGACGAGGCGGTCGTTCCTGATCACGAGCTTGCGGTAGGTCCCGGTCCGGCGGTGGCTGAAGCTGACGATCTCGGCGTCGGCCTCGGTCAGGTGGGTCTCGCCCATCGCGGCGAGCTCGACGCTCCTGGCCTTGAGCCGGGTGACCAGCCGGGATCCCCGGTAGCGAGCGGCAGTGTCGGCGCCGGTGATCAGGTCGGCCACGATGGCGGCCTGCTCCCAGCAGGGCGCGACCAGCCCGTACACCTGGCCGTCGTGCTGGGCGCACTCGCCGACCGCGAAGATCGACGGATCGTCGGTGCGCATCTCGTCGTCGACCACGATCCCGCGTTCCACGTGCAGCCCGGCGTCCCTGGCCAGGTCCACGACCGGCCGGACACCGCAGGCCAGGACGACCAGGTCGCCCTCGACCAGACCGCCGGTGACCTCGACCCCGGCTTCGGTGATGGCGGTGACCTCGGCACCGGTCCTGATCTCCACGCCGAGCGCGGTCAGCGTCTCGCCGAGCACAAGCCCGGCTTCGGCGTCCAGCTGGCGTTCCATCAGGTGCCCGGCCACGTGCAGCAGCGTCACCGGCAGGCCGCGCCCGGCCAGGCCGCGCGCGGCCTCGATGCCGAGCAGCCCGCCGCCGACCACGACCGCCCGCCGGGCCCGTCCGGCCGCTTCGACGATCTTCTCGCAGTCGTCCAGCGTGCGGAACGGGATGGCCAGCTCCACGCCGGGGATCGGCGGCACGAACGGCCGGCTGCCGGTGGCCAGCACCAGCACGTCGTACGGCTCCCGCCGCCCGTCCGCCGTGATGACCGTGCGGCAGTCCCGGTCGATGGCCGTGACCTCGGCGCCGAGCACGGCGGTGACCCCGTGCTCGGCGTACCAGGCCTTGTCGTGCAGCCGGACGATCTCGGGCGTGGCCGTGCCCGCCAGCACGTTGGACAGCAGCACCCGGTTGTACGGCTGCCAGGTCTCGGCCCCGAACACGGTCACCCGGACGCGCTTGTCCCTGGCCCGCACGTCGCTGACCACGCGGGACCCGGCCATGCCGGTGCCGACGACGACCAGCCTCATGGCGTGCCCCCTTCGACCCTCACAGCGCAGACCTTGAATTCGGGCATTCTCGAGATCGGGTCCAGCGCCGGGTTGGTGAGCCGGTTGACGCCCTCCCAGTGGAACGGCATGAACACGGTGTCGGGGCGGATGGCCTGGCTCAGCCGGGCGGGGGCCTCGGTGGAGCCGCGGCGGCTGGCGACCCTGACCCGGTCGCCGGCCGCCACGCCGATGCGCTCGGCGAGTTGGGGATGCATCTCCACGAACACCTCGGGCGCGGCCGCGGTGAGGGCGGGGATCCTGCGGGTCTGCGCGCCGCTCTGGTAGTGCGCGAGCACCCGCCCGGTGGTCAGGTAGAGGGGGTAGTCGTCGTCGATGTCCTCGACGGGGGGCCGGTGCTCGACGGGGACCATCCTCGCCCGGCCGTCGGGGGTGGCGAAGCGGTCCAGGAAGGGCCGGGGCGTGCCGGGGTGATCCTCGGCGGGGCAGGGCCAGAAGACGCCGGTCTCGGCCGCGATCCGCTCGTAGGTGATGCCCGCGTAGTCGGCGACGCCGCCCGCCGTGGCCCGCCTGAGCTCGTCGAAGACCGCGGGCGGCTCGTCGGGGAACTCGTGCCCGAGGCGGCGCGCGAGGGCGGCGAGGATCGACAGGTCGCTCCGCACCCCCGAGGGCGGAGCGACGGCCTGGCGGCGCAGCAGCACGCGCCCCTCCAGGTTAGTTAATGTGCCTGCCTCCTCCGCCCACTGGGTGGTGGGCAGGACGACCGTGGCCAGTTCCGCGGTCTCCGACCTGACCAGATCCGACACCACGAGCAGGTCGAGCGCGGCCAGCCTGGCGGTGATGTGGCCGGAGCGCGGCGCGGAGACGACCGGGTTGGAGCCGAACAGCAGCAGGGCTTTCGGCCCGGCGGGGGTGCCGAGCGCGTCGAGCAGTTCATAGGCGGAACGCCCGGGTCCGGGCAGATCGGCGGGATCGACGCCCCACACGGCGGCGACGTGCGCGCGGGCGGCCTGGTCTTCGATGTGCCGGTAGCCGGGCAGCTGGTCGGCCTTCTGGCCGTGCTCCCTGCCGCCCTGGCCGTTGCCCTGGCCGGTCACGCAGCCGTAGCCGGAGCCCTCGCGCCCGGGCAGGCCGAGGGCGAGGGCGAGGTTGATGAACGCGGTGACCGTGTCGGTGCCCTTCGCGTGCTGCTCAGCGCCCCTCGCGGTCAGGATCACGGCCCTGCGCGCGGTCCCAAGAGCCTGGACGGTGTCGCGCATCCGCGCCACCGGAACACCGGTGATGCGCTCCACCCGCTCCGGCCACCAGGCGGCGACGCTGTCCCGGACGGCCTCGAAGCCGTTCACCCGCTCGGCCAGATACGCCTTGTCCGCGTATCCCTCGGCGATCGCGATGTGCAGCAGCCCCAGCGCGAGCGCCAGGTCGGTGCCCGGCGTGAGCTGCAGGTGCAGGGTCGCGAGCTTGGCGGTCGGGGTGATCCGGGGGTCGGCGACGATCAGCTGCCCCGCCCGGTTGAAGTGCCGGACGAACGGGGGCATGGTCTCGGCCACGTTGCCGCCCGCCAGCAGCACCACGTCCGCCCGGGCGAGATCGGTGATCGGGAAGGGCAGGCCGCGGTCCATGCCGAACGCCCGGTTGCCGGCCGCCGCGGCCGACGCCATGCAGAACCGGCCGTTGTAGTCGATCTGGCTGGTGCGCAGCGCCACCCGGGCGAACTTGCCCAGCTGATAGGCCTTCTCGTTGGTCAGACCGCCGCCGCCGAACACGGCCACCCCGTCGGGGCCGTGTTCCGCTTGGATGCTCTTCAGCCGATCGGCAATGAAATCGAGGGCTTCGTCCCAGCCGACCGGATTTCCGTACAAGAGGGGGGTGGTCAGCCGGTGCGGGGAGGTGAGCAGATCGCCCGCCGTCCAGCCCTTCTGGCAGAGCCCGCCCGCGTTGGCGGGGATGTCGTCGCGTGGGGTGATCCCGTCCGGCCGCACGTGCATGCCGCACTGCAACGCGCAGTACGGGCAGTGCGTGGCCGTTCCCACCGGCAGCCGCGACATCACAGGCGGCGCGGCGGGAAGTGAGACGGGCATGGGTCCGATGGTGCTTTCAGGCCGTTTCACGGCTGGGTCCCTTCTGTTACCGCTGTGCTACAAGGCACTAACCGCCGCTCACGATCGCCTCCGGCCACCGGTGAGGAACCTCACACCCGGGCGGCGGCGAGGCTCGGCGCCAGCCGGTGGCCGACCGTGCGCAGGTAGCAGAACCAGGTCAGCGCGCAGCAGATCGCGTAGAAGATGGCGAAGGCCGCGATCGCCGCGCCCGCTCCCCCGGTCGACGCGATCGAGGTGCCGAAGCCGCGATTGATGAAAAATCCACCGAAGGCGCCGATGGCGGAGATGAACCCGATGGCCGCGGACGCGTCCCGCTTGCCGACGCGGACAGCCTCCTCGTACTCGTCCGTGCCCGGCTCGATCCCCGCCACCGCCTTGGCCCGGAAGATCGCCGGAATCATCCGGTAGGTGGACCCGTTGCCCACGCCCGCCGTGCCGATCAGCAGCATGTAGGCCGCGAAGAACAGCACGAAGTTGTGCTGCGCCAGCCCGGCGTAGACCAGCAGGACCGCGCCCGCCATCGCGACGAAGTTCCACAGCGTCACGGTCGCGCCGCCGAGCCGGTCCGACAGCCACCCGCCCACCGGCCGGATGAGCGAGCCGACCAGCGGCCCCAGGAAGGCCAGCGTGATCAGATCCGCGCGCTCCGCGAACTGCGACTTGATCAGCAGCGGGAACGCCGTCGAATACCCGATGAACGACCCGAACGTCCCGATGTAGAGCACCGACATCACCCAGGTCTGCGGATCCCCGGCCGCCCGCGCCATCTCCCTCGGCTCGGCCTTGGCCGAGCTCAGGTTGTCCATGAAGAAGTACGCCCCGGCGGCCGCCGCCACGATGAACGGCACCCAGAACAGACCCGCCGCGGCCAGCCCGAACCCGCCGATCACCAGTGGCATCACCAGCTGCACCGACGACACCCCGATGTTGCCCCCGGCCGCGTTCAGCCCGAGCGCCGACCCCTGCTTGGCCTGGGGGTAGAAGTAGGTGATGTTCGCCATGCTGGAGGCGAAGTTCCCGCCGCCGAGCCCCGCCGTCGCCGCGATCACCAGGAACATCCAGTACGGCGTCGCCGGATCGTTCACCGCCACCGCCAGCAGCACCGCCGGGATCAGCAGCAGCAGCGCGCTCGCCACGGTGAAGTTGCGCCCGCCGTACCGGGCCGGGCCGAAGGTGTACGGGATGCGCAGCGCGGAGCCGACCAGGTTGGGCAGCGCCACGATCCAGAACAGCTGGTCGGTGGAGAACTTGTAGGCCCCCAGCTTGACCGCGACGATGCTCCACACCGTCCACAGCGTGAAACCCAGATGCTCGGCGAAGATCGAGAAGATCAGGTTGCGGCGGGCGACCGTGCGGCCGGACGCCGCCCAGAACGCGGGGTCGTCGGGACGCCAGTCACGGATCCAGGCCATCGCGTGTCCTTTCCTTGGGGGATGTCCCGAGAAAAGTAAGCGGCGGCCGTTACGCACTTTGACGATTAGTAACGGTGCGCCCGTTACGTGTGACGCACCGAGGAAACACGCAACTCATACGACGCACACAGGCAACATGGAATTAACCAGGGTTGGCGGAGTCCGCGGCGGGGAATTCCTGAACCGGTGTCGCCGTCGCCGCGGGGAGCGTGCATGACTGCCCGACAGATTCGTCCTTTCACCGATCCGGTGCTGCGCGGAGTGGCCGAGCCGGTCACCGTCTTCGACCGCGCGCTGCGCGATGTGGTGAAGGCGCTGACCCTCACCATGCGGGCGGGTCCGGGCCGGGCCGGTCTGGCCGCGCCGCAGCTCGGCCTGCCGCTGCGGGTGGTGGCCTTCGACTACGACGGCAAGGCCGGCCACGTGGTCAACCCGCGCCTGGAGCTGTCCGAACGCCGCATCGTCGCCGACGAGGCCTGCCTGTCGGCCCCCGGCGTGTGGTGTCCGTTGGAGCGCTCCTTCTCCGTCGTCGCCCGGGGTCGCGACATGTACGGCAAGCCGGTCACGGTCCGCGCCATCGGCATGCTCGCGCGCGTGCTCCAGCACGAGGTGGATCACCTCGACGGCGTGCTCTTCAGCGACCACCTGGCCCCGGAGGAACGCGAACGTTTCCTGGCCCGCGTCTGACCTCACCGGGAGATTACGGAAATACGACACGTATCGGTTACGGAGGGTAACCGATCTCCGGGCTGGGGATAGACACTGGTGGACGGCCTCCCGTGACGTGTGGGGTCCCCGAGGTTCCACATCACTCGGGAGGTCGCCACCATGTCCGTCGCACGCAGATCGTTCCTGACGATCGGCGGAGGGCTGGCCGGAGCGGTGCTCCTCACCGCTCCCGCCGAGGCCTCGCCCGCACAGACGGCCACACCGGCGGCCATACCGAGGCCGCCGCGAATATATCTCCGTGAGGAATGGGAGGCCCGCCCGCCGAAATCCAAGGCCGTGGTGCTCAACCGCGTCCCCGACAAGCTGATCGTGCACCACACGGCCACACTGAACCACGCTGAGACCAGCCTGAAGGCGGCCTTCGGGCTGTCGCGCGCCATCCAGCGCTACCACATGCGCCACAACGGCTGGGACGACATCGGCGAGCAGTTCACCATCAGCCGCGGCGGCCACGTCATGGAGGGCCGCAACCGCACGATGCGCGCCGTCCGGCACTGGCGGCACGTGGCTGGAGGCCAGGCCGCCGCCCACAACCGCCACACGCTCGGCATCGAGACCGAGGGCACCTACATGGAGGAACTACCGCCCCAGCGCGCCGTGGACTCCTTGCTCCGCCTGCTCACCTGGCTCTGCTGGCACTACGAACTGGAACCCGACACCGCCATCATCGGCCACCGCGACGTCAACGCCACCTCCTGCCCCGGCGACAAACTCTACGAACTCCTCCCCGAAATCCGCGAAAAAGTCACCCAACGCCTCGACCGCGGCTACCAGTCCCACTACAACTACCGCCTCACCCCCACCGACTGGGACTCCCTCCCCGCCCCCACCCACTACTTCGACCACGGCCCCACCGTCGGCCCCAACGACCACATCCCCGACCCCCATCAACAAACCCAAACCACCCCTGACCCCACCGAAACCCACCCACCGACCCCGGATGCCCTTTATGCCGATGGACCTCTCCCACCAGCCGCAGCCCCTCCCAACGCCAGCGAAGCCCAACCACCGACAACAGATGCCCTTGACGCTGGCGAAGCCCAGCCACCGGCCGCAGGACCCGCCTGACGCCAGCAAAGGTCACCCACAGACGACCGACGCCCTTGACGCCACCCAAACCCACTCACCAGCCGCAGGCCCACATGACGCCACCGAAGCTCACCCACGGACCGCCGAACGCCCCTGACGCCACCCAAACCCACTCACCGGGCGCGGACTCGCCTGACGCCAGCGAAGCCCAACCACAAGACTGCGACGTTAACTCCGCCGAATCTCGCCCACCGGCAACAGACGCTTTTGGCGCCGGTGCGGCGAGAAGTGACGCGGTGGTAAACGGCGCCGGATAACGGCGAGCAACCCTACAAAGCGATGCCCAGGAGGGTGTCGGCGGTGTCGCGGACGAGGTTTGGGGCGTCGGGGTCGGTTCCCTCGTTCGACGCCCATTCGTCGATGGCCGCCAGCGCGCCGGGGGCGTCCAAATCGTCGGCCATACGTTCCCGTACCCGGTCGAGGAGGGCGAGCCCGCCAGGGCCCGATGGGCGGGCGATGGCGGTGCGCCAGCGGGCCAGGCGGGCTTCGGCGTGGGTGAGGTCGGCGGGGGTCCACGCCCAGTCGGCGCGGTAGTGGTGGGCGAGGAGCGCGAGCCGTACCGCCATGGGGTCGTGGTTCTGCCGGAGCTTGGAGACGAAGACGAGGTTGCCCCGGGACTTGGACATCTTCTCGCCGTCCAGGCCGACCATGCCCGAGTGCACGTACGCCCGCGCGAACGGCCACTCGCCGGTCGCCACATGCCCTTCGCTCGCGCCCATCTCATGATGCGGGAACACCAGATCGGATCCCCCGCCCGCGACATCGAAGCCGCTGCCCAGATTGTTCAGCGCGATCGCGGTGCACTCGATATGCCACCCAGGCCGCCCGGGACCGAAAGCGGACGGCCAGGACGGCTCGCCGGGACGTTCGGCCCGCCACAGCAGCCAGTCCAGCGGGTCGCGTTTGCCAGGACGGCCGGGGTCGCCGCCGCGCTCGGCGAACAACTCCAGCATCAGCTCCTCGCTGTACCCGGAGACGGCCCCGAACTTGGGCGCGGCCGAGCGGGCGAAGTAGACGTCGCCGTCCACCCGGTAGACGGCGTCCCCGAGCCGCTCGATCAGCTCGGCCACCTGGCCCACCACCTCGGTCACCCCGACATACTCACGCGGCGGGATGATCCGCAGCGCCGCCATGTCGGAGCGGTAGAGCTCGATCTGATCCGCCGCGAGCTCCCGCCAGTCCACCCCGGTCTGCTCGGCGCGCTCGAGCAGCGGATCGTCCACGTCCGTGGTGTTCTGGGTGTAGTGCACCTCGTGGCCCGCGTCCCGCCAGACCCGGTTGACCAGGTCGAACGCGAGATAGGTGTTGGCGTGGCCGAGATGGGTGGCGTCGTAGGGGGTGATGCCGCAGACGTACATCCGGGCTTCGCCGTCGGGAGTTGTCGGTGAGACCTGTCGCGCGGCGGTGTCGTACAGGTGCAGGGGGCGCCCGGAACCGGGTAGCCGCGGGATGTTCGGTGCAGGCCACGATCGCATGACCCGAGCCTATCCGCGCCCCTCAGCCGGTATCTCCACGGTGTGCCAGGTCCGCGGGTCCTCGGGAAACGGCAGGAAATCGTAACGCACGCCGTTCTCGGCGAGCGCCACCAGCGTGACCGACAGGCTCGCGTAAACGCGCCGCTCCCCGACCTCGTGGCGCACCAGCAGCGCGCGCGGATCGTCGGCGGGCACGCCGTCGCCGCTGGCCAGCTCCAGCCAGTCGCCCCAGAACCGGTCCGGCGCTCCCCCGGTCACCCGCTCCGGCCGCTCCGCCCGCGCGAACCTCGGCCGGAAATATCCGACCCGCGCGTTCTCATCCTCCCCCGGCATACCGGCGTTGACGATCACATGCAGCCCGCGCGGCAGCTTCTCCTCAGCGATCCGCTGCCCGTCCCAGGTCCACAACCGCACACCATCCAACCCGCCGACGACCAAATAGAAAGGGTCATACCTCGACAAATCCACATGCGGCATCTCACCCGCGTCCGCCGCGCGCAGCGGCAGATCCCCTCGGGTCAACCGGACGTCCAGGCCCGCGGGACGACCCTGGCCGTTGAGCAGCGCCGCCACCCGCCGCGCCGCCGGATTCACCGCCAGCCACGTGCCACCCGCCAGCAGATCCTTCCCGCCGAGCAGCCCCGGATGCTCCGGCCAGTACGACCCCGGCGACATCCACGGCCGGGCCACGAACTCATCGCGCACCCCGGCCAAAAGGACCGGCACCTCCGCGTCGGGTTCGACACTCACGATCACCGTACACAATGCCCGTTCCCTCCATTATCGGTAGAGACTCATGCAGAGTGCCCGAAATAGTGCGGCCCGTCTAGATCGGCGGCCAGGGGATGGCCGGCCAGTCCTCCGAGGGGTAGGGGTGAACGCCGGTGTCCAGGAGTTTCCTTACCCGGTTCCAGGTCGCCTCGACCTCGGCGACCGTGAGTAATTCGCGCAACCTGCGCCCCAGGCGTCCCCTTTCTATCTCCCGCTCCAGCGTCACCAGCACGCTCACCGCCTCGCGCGGCAGCGGCTTGCCCCGCCACTGCCACAGCACGGTCCGCAGCTTCCCCTCCTCCGAGAAGCAGACCCCGTGATCCACGCCGTAGATGTGCCCGTCCGGCAGCGGCAGCAGGTGGCCCGCCTTACGGTCGGCGTTGTTGACGACCGCGTCGTACACCGCCATCCGGCGCAGCGCGGGCTGGCGGCCGCGCACCAGCGCCATCAGGTCGGCCTCCGGGTCGGCGTCGATCCACAGCTGCACCATGCCGGGCCCGAACGGGCCGTCCCGGTACACGGTGGGCGGCACCAGGCGCCAGCCCGTGGCCGCGGCCACCTCGTAGGCGGCCACCTCGCGGGCGGCCAGCGTGCCGTCCGGAAAATCCCACAACGGCCGCTCCCCGCGGACCGGTTTGTAGACGCACGCGGCGAGCTGCTCGCCCTGGCTGATCGTGCAGTAGAGCGTCATGTTGGTGGCCTCGACCAGCCGGCCGGCCACCTCCAGCCTGCCTTCGCGCAGCAGACGCATGGCCGCGGCGTCGTCGAGACCCGGGCCTTCCTCGGCGCTCTCCGCTGTCATGCAGTCAATCCCCCGGGGTGGTGACCGTTGAGACGAACACAGATGTGGCCCTCGGCGTCCAGCGGCTGGCCGCAGAGCGGGCAGGGCGGGCGGCCCGCCGCCACCACGTCGAGGGCCCGGCGGCTGAACGCGCGGGCGAGGGCGGGGCTGATCCGGACTCGGAGCACGGCCGGGGCGGGCCGATCCGGGTCGACGAACAGGGGGTCCTCCTCCTCGTCGTCCTCGGTGGTCGCCTCCTGCGCCTCGATGATCACCTGGGCGGTCTCCGGGTCCCAGGCCAGGGCCATCGTGCCCACCCGGAACTCCTCGTCGATCGGCATCTCCAGCGGTCCCATGTCGGCGAGCTCGGCGGAGGCCGCGGCCGGGACGGGGGCCCGCCCGCCGCTGCGGCGCAGCACCTCGTCGAGCAGCTCGTCCAGACGATCGGCCAGCACCGCCACCTGAAACTTCTCCAGCGAGACCGTCGTGACCCTGCCCTGCCCCCGGGCCTGCAGAAAGAAGGTTCGCGCGCCCGGTTGCCCCACGGCACCGGCCACGAACCTGTCTGGCGGATCGTAGTCGAAGACCGGCATAAGCAGACCCTACGTGGTCCCAGCTCCGCCGCCGACGGCGGCATCGCTCCCGGTGATGTTTTCTCCCCCGTCTTTGTCCGCCGAACCCTGTTCAGGCAGAGCGATATTTCCGGTCTCGTTAAGTTTGAGCAGGAAGGGGCGTATGGGGGTGTATCTGATGATTGTGACCGAAGCCGGATCCGCTGTGACGCGCTGGAACTGGTCCAGATGGATGCCCATCGCGTCCGCCACGATCGCCTTGATCACATCGCCGTGGCTGCAGACCAGATAGGTCGCCTTCTCCCCCAGCCGCTCGTTCCAGTCGCGTACGGCCCGCACCGCGCGGTGCTGGACGCTCGCCAGCGCCTCCCCGCCCGGGAACACGGCCGCGCTCGGATGCGCCTGCACGACCTGCCAGAGGGGTTCCTTGGCCAGTTCGGCGAGCTTCCGCCCGGTCCACTCCCCGTAGCCGCACTCGATGAACCGCTCATCGCTGTGGATCTCCAGCCCTCGCCCGGCGGCGACCGCCTGGGCGGTCTCCTGGCAGCGCACCAGCGGACTGGAGACGATCGCGTCGAGCGCTATCCCGGCCAGCCGCTCCGCGACCCGGTCCGCCTGCTCCCGGCCGCGCTCGTCCAGGTGCACGCCCGGGGTGCGCCCGGCCAGGACCGGGCCGGTGAGTTCGGTCAGCCCGTGCCGCAGCAGCAGGAGCGTGCTCATGCGGTGATCACACCGAGCGACAGCAGCGTCAGCAGCAGCGACCCGGCGAACACGCGGTAGACGACGAAGATGTTGGTGGAGTGCTTGGCCACCCATTTGAGCAGCCAGGCGATCGAGGCGTACCCCACGATGAAGGAGACGACGGTGCAGATGATCGTCGGCACCAGCGGCGGGCCGCCGCCGTCGCCGACGTGGCGCATCTCGAAGATGCCGGACAGCACGACCGCCGGGATGGACAACAGGAAGGAGTAGCGGGCGGCCGCCTCGCGGGTGTAGCCGAGGAACATCGCGCCGGTCAGCGTGGACCCGGAGCGGGACGCGCCGGGGATCAGCGGCAGCATCTGCCAGGCGCCGATGATCAGGCCGTCCTTCAGCGTCAGGTCCTCGATCTGTTTGCGCTTGGACCCCCACTGCTCGGCCACCAGCAGGATCAGGCCGAACACGATCAGCATGCTCGCGTTCAGCCACAGGTTGCGGGCCGGACCCTCGATCAGGTCGGCGAACAGCAGCCCGGCCACCGAGATCGGGATCGTGCCCAGGATGATGTACCACCCCATCCGAGCGTCCAGGGTGCCGCGCAGCTCCTTGTCCCGCAGGCTGCGCAGCCAGGCCCAGCTGATCCGCACGATGTCGCGCCAGAAGAACAGCAGCACCGCCAGCATGGTGCCGAGCTGGATCACCGCGGTGAAGGCGGCCCCCGGGTCGGGCCAGTCCAGCAGCTTGGGCACGATGAGCAGATGCGCGGAGCTGGAGATCGGCAGGAACTCGGTGAGTCCCTGCACGATGCCCAGCACGATGGCCTGGAGAACGTCCACGATCGGCCAGCTTAGAGCCTTCGACGCGATACTCTGGCTCACAATGGATCAGCGATTTGTCGGGCGCAGCGGCCTGTCTGTGTCCCGGATCGGTCTGGGCACGATGACCTGGGCTCGCGACACCGGCGCCGAGGAGGCGACGGCTCAGCTCACCGCGTTCGCCGACGCGGGCGGCACGCTGATCGACACCGCCGACGTGTATGCGGGAGGCGACGCCGAACGCCTGATCGGCCGCCTGTTAGCCGAGGTGGTCCCGCGCGCCGACCTGATCGTCGCCACCAAGGCGGTGCTCACCCCCGGCGGCAAGGACGGCTCCCGCCGCCACCTCGTCCGCGCCCTGGACGCCTCCCTCGACCGGCTCGGCCTGGACGAGATCGACCTGTGGCAGTTACACGCCTTCGACCCCGACGTCCCCCTCGACGAGACGCTCGCCGCCGTCGACACGGCGGTCTCCTCCGGCCGTACGGCTTACGCCGGTGTCTGCAACTACACCGGCTGGCAGCTGGCCGCGGCCGGAACCTGGCAGCGCAGCGTCCCGGGCCGGGCTCCCCTGGTCGCCGCGCAGGTCGAATACTCCCTGGTCGCCCGCGAGGCCGAGGACGAGCTGCTCCCCGCCGCCGCTCATGTGGGCGCGGGGGTCCTGGCCTGGTCCCCGCTGGGCCGGGGCGTGCTCACCGGCAAGTACCGCACCGGCATCCCCGCCGACTCCCGGGCCGCGACCCCGCATTTCGCCGACTTCGTCCAGCCGTATCTGGACGAACGTTCCCGCCGCATCGTCGAATCGGTGACCACCGCCGCCGAGGGCCTGGGCGTCTCCCCGCTCGCCGTCGCCCTTTCCTGGATCCGGGACCGCCCGGGCGTGTCGGCCGCCATCGTCGGCGCGCGCACCCATGCCCAGCTGCTGGGCGTGCTCCAGTCCGAGAAGCTCACCCTCCCGTGGGAGATCAGGGAGGCCCTGGACGACGTGTCGTCCTGAGTCCCGGCCGGCTTTCCGGGAAAACGAGAGGGTGCCTCGCGTATTACGCATCGATACCGAATCGCAACTTTCTGCGGAATTCCCTGGCGCGCCGGAAAAACTTGAGAGAACCAAGTAAGCGTTGCGCTTATTGGGATGGGGAGGGACTTCTATGGGGATGGGACGTCACGCGTCCGCCATCTCCGCCGGTGCGCTGGCGCTCGCGCTCGGCGGGGGAATACCCCTACTGGCGGCGGGGTCCGCGCGGGCGGCCGACTGCGATTCCCAAGGGCTGCTCTCGGGGGTCACCAACAGCCTGTGCCAGGTGGTCGACGGAGTCACCGACGTGGTGGACGGGGTGACCGGCGGCACGCTGTCCACGGTCACCGACACGCTGGACAGCACGGTGAGCGGGGTGACCAACACCGCGGGCAACGCGGGCCGCGCGGTCAGTGCCAGCCCTGCGCCCACGCCGAGCGGCGGCTCGCCGGGGGGCTCTACGCCCTCCACACCGCCGGCCCATAGCGGCGGCCTCGGCGAGACCGTGCGCGCCGTCTGCCTGCCGTTGCTGGCCGGTCCCGAGTGCGACGAGAAGCCGTCCACGCAGCCGCGGCCCCGGGCCAGCAAGTCGCCCCGGCCGCGGCCCACCCCGTCCGAATCCGACTCCGGGAGCGGAACCCTTCCGACCGACCCTCCCAAGCCGCCGGAGAACCGCCCGCAGTTCCTCGTGGACGGCGAAGGCGATCCCGTTCCGCCGGGCGAGCCGGACGGCGACGGGATGGTCATCAGGATCGAGGACGCCGAGGTGCCGCTGCTGTGGCCCGGGCAGCTCATCCCGGCCCTGACCGGCGAGACGCGGGGGGCCTCCGCCCGGCCGCGCCAGCCGTACGACCCCGTGGGCACCGCGCTGACGGCGGTGCTGCTGCTCTCAGCGGTCCTGGCCACCCGCGTGGTCGCCTCCCGGCGCGCCCGCGAAAAGAATGACGAACCAGACGGCCTGCCGTTGTCCGGCCTGCCCATGACCACCGGCCGCCACCACCGCCTGGCCTGAAAACCACCTGACCTGAAGCACAGTCCGGCTTGAAGCTCGACCAGGCTTGACCCATGGCCATGGCTTGAAGCACGGCCTGACCCGGTGGCTTGAAACACCACCTGACCTGACGCATGGCCTGGCTGGAAGCACCGCCTGGTTTGAAGCATGGCCGTAGCTTGAAGGACCGCCTGGCCCGGTGGCTTGAAGTACCGCCTGACCTGACGCGTGGCCTGGCTGGAAGCACCGCCCTGCCGGGCTTGGTGAGTCTTGTCAGGCGCCGATGGCGTGGACGCCGCCGTCGACGTGGACGATCTCGCCGGTGGTGGCGGGGAACCAGTCGGAGAGCAGGGCCAGGCAGGCTTTGGCAGCGGGCACGGTGTCGGCGAGGTCCCAGCCGAGGGGGGCCTTGTCGGGCCAGCTGTCCTCGAACTCCTGGAAGCCGGGGATGCTCTTGGCGGCCATCGTGCGGAGCGGCCCGGCCGCGACCAGGTTGACCCGGATGCCGTGCTTGCCGAGATCCCGGGCGAGGTAGCGGTTGGCCGACTCCAGACCGGCCTTGGCGACGCCCATCCAGTCATACACCGGCCACGCCTTGGTGGCGTCGAAGTCGAGGCCGACGATCGCCCCGCTGCCCCCCTTCATCAGGGGCAGGCAGGCGACGGCGAGCGACTTGTAGGAATATGTGGAGACATGCAGGGCGGTGGCCACGTCCTCCCACGGGGTGTTGAGGAAGTTGCCCCCCAGGCAGCTCTGCGGCGCGAAGCCGATCGAGTGCACCACGCCGTCCAGACCGTCCAGATGCTCGCCGACCCGGTCGGCCAGCGTGTCGAGATGCTCGGTGTTCTGCACGTCGAGCTCGATCACCGGCGGCGGCTTGGGCAGCCGCTTGGCGATCCGCTCCACCAGGCTCAACCGGCCGAACCCGGTCAGCACCAGGGTGGCGCCCTCCTCCTGGGCCAGCTTGGCCACGCTGAACGCGATGGAGGCGTCGGTGAGCACGCCGGTGACGAGCAAACGTTTGCCGTCGAGAATTCCCATGTCCTAGTGCCCCATTCCTAATGACCCGTTCCTAGTGGCCCATGCCGAGACGGCGACCGGTCGCCCGGCGTCCGCAGCCCCGGATAGTGGCCCGTTCCTAATGGCCCATGCCGAGGCCGCCGTCGACGGGGATGACCGCGCCGGTGATGTAGGAGGCGTCATCGCTGGCCACGAACCGGACGACCCTCGCGATCTCGGCCGCGTGCGCCTGCCGGCCTAGCGGGATCTGCTTGCGGATCAGCTGCTGCTGCTCCTCGGTGAGCTGCGCGGTCATGTCACTCTCCACGAAACCAGGAGCGATGACGTTGACCGTGATGTTACGGGAGGCCAGCTCGCGCGCGAGCGATCGGCCGAAGCCGACCAGACCTGCCTTGGAGGCGGCGTAGTTGGCCTGACCAGCCGAGCCGAGCAGGCCGACCACCGAGGAGATCAGGATGATCCGCCCGCGCCTGAGGCGCAACATCGGCCGGACGGCGCGCTTGGCCACCCGGTAGGCGCCGGTCAGGTTGGTGTCGATGACATCGGTGAAGGTCTCCTCCTTCATCATCGCCAGCAGCGTGTCCTTGGTGATCCCCGCATTAGCGACGACCACCTCGACCGGGCCGTGCTCCGCCTCGGCCTTGTCGAATGCCGCGTCGATGTCGGCCTGACTGGTGACGTCGCAACGGACGCCGAACAACCCTTCCGGGGGTTCGCCGGAACGATGAGTGACGGCGACGGCGTCGCCGGTCGCCGCGAGTTCACGCGCGATCGCGAGACCGATGCCACGGTTGCCGCCGGTGACGAGTACAGAACGAGCCATGCTCCGACGCTATCGGCTACCACACGGTAACGGCTTGTCCGCACAAGACAAGATCACAGGTCCGGCGTGGTGGACTTCGGCCAGTCGCGGCGAAATCGCGGCAGACTCGCAGCCGGATCTGGAGCGGATCACGGGCGTGTCGGCGCTGGACCAGCGCCGATCCAGAAGCAGGACCAGCGCCGAATCGGAAGCCGGATCAGCGCCGAGTCGGAACTGGCTAAGCGCTGGATCGCGGCAGTGTCAGCCGTGGGTCCGAGGGGCGGATCAGCGCCAGATCCCGGCCCACCCGCTTGGGAAACCGGCGGAACGAAGGCCTCAGGCTCTACCTCCAAGAGACGCCACCGCGCCAACTCCCGCCTACAGCAACACCTTGGTTACGTCTGGTGGTCTGGCGGTGCGCTGTGCTCGTGGTCGAACAGCACAAGTGTGGCGGCAACAACATCACCGATTCTCCACGAACACGGGCTGACGTTCCGCAACGCCTTGAAAGGCACCTTGAGCTGGGTGCTGGCACGTTCGTTGCGGGCGCGGATCGCGCGATGGACGTAGGCCCGCCGGATCTCCCCGTCGGTCAACGTGCTGCCTTGGGCTTCTTGTACGACAGGCCGACCCCGGCGGGACGTCCTCATAGCCGAGGCCAGCGAGAGAGACCGCCCCCTCGGCGACGAACGCGTCGTCCACAGGACCGAGGATTGCCGAGGATTGCATGGTCAGGGGCTGCTGGAATGCGCGGCGATCCGATGACGATCGGCTCGTGATCTTCCTTTGGATCCGCGTGATCTAGGAGTGCCCGGGCTTCTCGCGTTCGGGATTCACT
>NZ_BLAF01000075.1:35198-103859 GCF_009687885.1 Acrocarpospora pleiomorpha | reverse complement strand
GTCGTTGGTGGGTGCCACGGTGTTGGCGGGGGCGGGCGGAGCCCGAGGGGAAACAGAGGGCTGGGTGGGTGGGAGAACCACCACTCTGGTATTGGCCTTGGCCCGAGGGGTGTCGGTTGAGGCCGGGCGTCAGTGGCCCAAAGGGGTGGGGGATCCACTCGCGCGAAGTAACCCGGTGACCCTGCGGCTCCGGGAGGCGCAGGATCACCAACAGCTGGTCATGTGATGCAGGGTGCTGCTCATAATGCAGTGGTGCTCAGACTCGCGGGGAGTCGCCGTTCGGCCGGTCGGCCGTCAGGACTTCCTCTCCGCGAAGGAGGGCGTGTACTTCCGACTCGCGGAATCGCCGATGCCCTCCGGGGGTACGGATGCTGCTGATTCGCCCCGCCGCGGCCCAGCGTGTCACGGTCTTCGGGTCGACCCGGAAGAGGGCGGCAACCTCTCCAGGGGTCAGCAGTCGCTCGCTGCTACTCTCCACAATCTCTCCCCCTCGCATCCCGCGTCCTGCAGCGGGCGGACAGGTAACCAGTGTGCCGAGCGAAGCCTGATTTATCCGTGGTTTTCGGAGAAGATCACGGGTTGTTACCGGCTCAGTGCCCGATTGTTATATGATAGAGCCTCTTTGGGGCGCTCATGGGTGTTTCTTTACGAAAGCGCCGTGATGAGAACCCTAGCAGTGCTCGCGACTGATGCGAAGAGAGTCCGCGATACGTGAGAGTGACGTAACCTCGACGCTGTGCGCGCGGTTCTCGTTTACACCCTCTCCCGCCTGGGCTTGTTCACCGTTGCCTTGGGCGTGCTCTATCTCCTCGGCCTGCGCACTTACGCGCTGCTGGCCGTGGCGTTCTTGGTCAGCGGGCTGGCCAGTTACGTTCTGCTGTCAAAGCAACGTGACGAGGTCAGCACGCGGATCAGTGCGAGGCACCGCCCACCCGAGGGCTAGGGCATCGGGAACATTCCGATGCGGGCATGGTACTCACGTCCGAGCTGTGTCGTGTCGCTTCCGACCAAAAGCCCCTTCTTTACCGGGAGAAACGCTTTCACCCCGATTCCCCGAGTCCGAGTCGGATTCCAGGCGAGTGCCTTCCCGGTCGTCGGATGGATGGCGCCGATACCCTCCCGGGACACCGCGCCCTTACCCGCGGTGTCAGACCCGAACGGGTTGTCCAGCCAGCGCTGATGCCCGCCGACATAGACCGCGGCGCCGGTCACGGCCACCGAGTACAACGAGTCGCCACCCGTGTGATTCACCCAGGTAGGTCGGATCTTTTCCCCTTTCGCGTACGTCTCGAATCGGGCCGCCGTGTCGCAGAGTTTTCGGGTACGCGGAGCGGGTCCTCCCGTGGTGACAACCACGAAATATGACCCGTCGGGCGAAAGATCCAATCCCCGGACGTACGACGGGAACGCCGCACTGCACCCGGGCGCGTACGCGTCGGTGCGCCAGTCCGCCACTCGCCTGGTGGTCAGGTCGATTACGCCCAGTTGCGGCCGGGGAAGGCCGTCGAGCGTCGTGAACGACCCGTCCACGACGAGCCGATCATGGCTGACCGCCATGGCAGTGATTTTTGTCTCACCGCCGCCGGGAGTGACCGTGAAGGACCGGTCCACCGCGCCGGTGTTCGCGTCCAGCCGGGCCAGGGCGGTCCTGGCCGTCCGGGTGATCTGGGTGAAGTTTCCGCCCACGTAGAGGTGCTGGCCGCGCCGTACGAGACTGGAGATCTCGGCGCCGTAGGCGGTGGCGGTGAACGATTGCACGGCCGAGCCGTCGGCGAGGCGCAGCCTGGCCAGGCCGCGGGTGAACGAGCCGCCCGCGTAGACCGTTCCATCGACGCCGGGGGCCAGCGTGAGCACCGGCCCGTCCATCCGGGGCACGAAGCGCGGGTCGACCCTGCCCGTGCTCAGGCTGAAGGCGAACAGGTTCTGGCGCGACAGCTCGGCCCGGCTCCCGGCGTTCCTGACTCTGCTGAACTGCCCGCCCACGATCACCGTGTCACCGACCTGGGCGAACGCGTTGACGATGCCGTCGAGCACGTGCGGGGTGCGCCCCACCGGATTCGGCGAGACCACCAGGGGCTGCCGGATTCCGGCCTGGGCGGGACCGGCGGGGATCACCATCGCCGCCGACGTGAATATCGCGATCAAATTTCTGGCATGCACTCCCCAAGTCCTAGCACACGCAAAGTAATCAATGTCTCACGTTCTGCAACATCGGTTGGCTTGGCGCGGCCAAGCCCGCCGTGCCGGAGGCGCGGCCATGTCGCGGCAATATCATCACCTCATGACGCGCGCATCCCTGGACAAGCAGCCGCACGAGGTCGCCGCGATGTTCGATCGCACGGCGCGGCGCTACGACCTGGTCAACGACGTGCTCTCGCTCGGCCAGGACAGGCTCTGGCGTAAGGCCACCGCCCGCGCCGTGGACGCGGGGCCCGGCGAGGTCGTGCTGGATCTGGCGGCCGGCACCGGCACCTCCACCGACGCGTTCACCACGCTCGGCGCGCGCGCGATCGCCTGCGACTTCTCCCTCGGCATGCTCCGCACCGGTGTCCGCAAGCACGGTGGTTCCGGCCTTTCCGGCGGCGGCGTCAGTTTCGTCGGCGGTGACGCGCTGCGACTGCCGTTCGCGGACGACGCCTTCGACGCGGTGACGATCTCCTTCGGCCTGCGCAACGTGTCCGATACCCATCAGGCGCTGGCCGAACTGCTCCGGGTGACCCGCCCGGGCGGCCGCCTGGTGATCTGCGAGTTCTCCCGCCCGCCGATCAAGACCTTCGACGTGATCTACACGCAGTACCTGATGCGCCTGCTCCCGCAGGTCGCCCGCGCGGTCAGCTCCAACCCCGACTCCTACGAATACCTCGCGGAATCCATCCGCGACTGGTACGACCAGGCGGAGTTGTCGCAGGTCATCCAGACCTCAGGCTGGCGCCGAGTGGCCTGGCGGAATCTGAGCCTGGGCATCGTGGCCCTGCACCGGGCGGTCAAGGCCGCCTGAAGTAGCGTCGCTTGGCCGCGCCTGTGTCTGGACTGAGGAACGCAGGTCGCGGAGCGGCCGGAGAGACGAGGGAAGACGCAGGCTGAGGGCGGCCAAGCCCGCCGTGCCGGAGGCGCGGCCATGAACACAGCAACGTCCGCGAGTGGTCGACACGCCATCCCCGATACATCGCGAATTCATCCGGCTCCACCCATAGCCGATATTCGATCGCCGCCAACAGGCGTCGAACCCGTTCCATCTACCTCGCCCCCGGTTCCCCTTTCTGCACTAACCTCACAATGCGCTGGCGGGACACTCGGTGCAATTCCCGATGGGAACACATTCGGGATGCGGCAGGATACCGGTTTCGGCCTTGAAAGCCACGTTAAGCTGGGATATTTACCCGTATTATGGGTGGGTTTGCTGGAGGGAGATGGTCGGTGACGCCGGAACTCAGCCCGACTGTCTGTCGGCGTCGGCTGGCCGTGGAACTACGCCGGTTACGTGAGGCGGTGGGGCTCAGCGGCGTGCAGGTCGCGGACCAGCTCAAGTGGTCCACCTCCAAGATCAGCCGGTTGGAGAACGGCCAGATCCTGCCGCGCGAGCGCGACGTCCGCACGCTGCTCACCCACTACCGGATCGGCTCCACGATGAGCCAGTTCCTGCTGGGGCTGGCCGCTCGCGCGGAAAGCAAGGGCTGGTGGGACGCCTACGCGGACACGCTGCCCGAGTCGTACGTGACCTATGTCGGCCTGGAGACCGCCGCCGAGGAGATGCTGACGTGGCAGTCCCGCGGCATCCCGGGCCTGCTCCAGACCGTCGAGTACGCGCGCGCCCTCAACAGCACGGAGACCTTCACCCGCCTCTCGCCCGGCGAGGTCGAACGCCGCACCCAGGTCCGGGTGCGCCGCCAGGCCCTGGTCACCGAGCAGGTGCTGCGGGTCAGCGCGGTCGTGGACGAGTCTGCCCTGCTGCGCCGCTTCGGCTCCGAGAACGTCATGCGCGACCAGCTCCAGCACCTGTACGCGCTGGCCGAGCTCCCCAACGTCTCAGTCCGGATCCTGGCCCTGGACGGCCCGCACCCGATCGACTCCGACAGCTTCGTCATCCTGAAATTTCCTGAAGTCAATGGGTTCGGGCCGCTGTATGACGACGTGGTCTACCTGGAGAGCGTCGCCGGTGGCACGTTTCAAGAGGACGAGGCCACCACCTACCGGTTCCGCCTGCTTCTCGATCATCTCCGGGACGCCTCCCTGAGCGAGGAGGAGTCGATGACCCTCATCGCCGCCCGCGCTGAGATGTAGGCGCTTGTGCCAGTAGTGCGCTGTAAGGGTGCTTTGTAAACCTCTGCCGTATTTCTGCGCGCAAGAACCCGGGTATACCCACCCAGGTTTCCGGGCAAAGGATGCGGCAATGGCGGCTGCCAGTGGCAAGCGGATCGATTGGCGTAGGAGCACCTTCAGTGGTGTGAACGGGGAATGCGTGGAGGTCGCGGTCGTTGACGACACGGTCGCGGTCCGCGATTCCAAGCACCCGTCCTGCGCACCCCTGCTCTTCACGCCCGGCGAGTGGGTGGCATTCCTCGGCGGGGTACGCGCCGGTGAATTTGACCTGGCGAATTGGGAACGCTCCGAACAGGATTACCGGGAGTGACTGACAGAACCTCCTGAAATAGGGGATCATGGGTACCCCGTCGTACCAACCGCACGCCCTGTCCCTCGGGTCACGGGCGCCTTCATAATTGGAGAACGTGCATGCAGTCGCCGCATGACTGGGTCAAGAGCAGCTTCAGCAGTGTCAGCGGTGAATGCGTGGAGGTGCGCATGGGCGACCGCGTCGGCATGCGCGATTCAAAAAACCCGACAGGCACGGTCCTCGACTTCCCCCGCGAGGTCTGGGAGGACTTCATCGGAGCGATCAAGTCCGACTCTGTTACCCGCTAGTAGCCTCCTACCCCCTGACAAAGCAGCAACGGGACGCACTAGACTGCGGCCGACAAGTTTGTGAAGAGGTTCACAAAGGAACGAAGGCCCCAACCGTCTCGGTCTTCGTCCCTAGGACAGGACAGGTCCCCCGTGAGCGAGTCAGGCCCCGCGACACAGCGGGTGGCGGCGGACGCCGACGTTATCGTCGTTGGCGCCGGCCCTGCCGGGTCGACGACTGCGTACTATCTGGCGCAGTCCGGCCTGTCGGTCCTGTTGCTGGAGAAGACCAGGTTCCCGCGCGAGAAGGTGTGCGGGGACGGTCTCACCCCGCGCGCGGTGAAAGAGTTGCTGGCCATGGGCGTCGACCTCGGCGCCCCTGGCTGGGTCAGGAACAAGGGCCTGCGGGTCGTCGGCGGTGGCCGCAGCTTCGAGCTGGACTGGCCTGAGCTGCAGAGCTTCCCCGACTTCGGCCTGGTCAGGACCCGGCAGGACTTCGACCAGATCCTGGCCGACAACGCGGTCAAGGGCGGCGTGACCCTGCTGGAAGGCGTCAACGTCGCCGGTCCCGTGCTGGACGAGCGCAGCGGCCACGTGGTCGGCGTGCGCGCCCAGAACGGCGAGGTGTACCGGTCCCGGGTGGTGGTCGCCGCTGACGGCAACTCCACCCGGCTCTCCCTCGCCATGGGCCTGCACAAGCGCGCGGACCGCCCGATGGGCGTGGCCGTCAGGACGTACTACACCAGCCCCCGGCACGACGACGACTACCTGGAGATCTGGCTCGAGCTCTGGGACGGCGATCGCCTGCTGCCCGGCTACGGCTGGATCTTCGGAGTGGGCGACGGCACCGCCAACGTCGGGCTCGGCCTGCTCAACACCAGTGAATCTTTCAAGAACATCGACTACCGCGACCTGGTCCGCCGCTGGGTCCGCCACATGCCCCCGGACTGGGGTTTCACCGAGGAGAACCGGACCACGCCGATCCGCGGCGCGGCACTGCCGATGGCCTTCAACCGGCAGCCGCACTACACCCGTGGCCTGGTCCTGGTCGGCGACTCCGGCGGCATGATCAACCCCTTCAACGGCGAGGGCATCGCGTACGCCATGGAGACCGGCCGGATCGCGGCCGACACCATCGCGACGGCGCTGGCCCGGCCCACCCCCGCCCAGCGCGAGCGCACCCTGCGCGCCTACCCGGGGATACTCAAGGACGCGTACGGCGGATACTTCACCCTCGGTCGCCTGTTCGTGGAGGCGATCGGCAAACCGGGGGTGATGGGCTTCATCACCCGGCATACGCTGCCACACCCGGGCCTGATGCGGTTCGCCATGAAGTTACTCGCGAACCTCACCGACCCCAGAAGCGGCGACGCATCCGACCGGATCATCAACGCTCTGTCCAAAGTCACTCCGCCGGCATGACTATCGTGAAACTAAACCTGATGATCTCTATCACCGAGAGGACGCCTTAGCGATGGAGCTCTACGCGCCCATCCTGGTGCTCGCGGTCCTCGCGGCGGGATTCGCCGTCTTCTCCGTGAGCATCGCCCCCTTCACCGGGCCCAAGCGGTGGAACCGCGCCAAGCTGGACGCCTACGAGTGCGGCATCGAGCCCACTCCGCAGCCGGTCGGCGGCGGTCGTTTCCCGCTGAAATACATGATCACCGCGATGCTCTTCATCGTCTTCGACATCGAGATCATCTTCCTCTATCCGTGGGCGGTGGCCTTCGACCAGCTCGGGGTCTTCGGGCTGGTGGAGATGGTGCTGTTCATCGTCACCGTGCTCGTGGCGTACGCCTACGTGTGGCGCCGCCGCGGCCTGGATTGGGACTAGATAGCCATGGGTCTTGAAGAGAAACTTCCCAGCGGGTTCGCGCTGACCACGGTCGAGCAGGTGGCCGGGTGGGCGCGCAAGAGCTCGGTGTGGCCGGCCACCTTCGGTCTGGCCTGCTGCGCCATCGAGCTGATGTCCACCGGCGGCCCGACCCACGACCTGGCCAGGTTCGGCATGGAACGCGCGTCGGCCTCGCCCCGCCAGGCCGACCTGATGATCGTGGCCGGGCGGCTGTCCCAGAAGATGGCCCCCGTGCTGCGCCAGATCTACGACCAGATGGCCGAGCCCAAGTGGGTCATCGCGATGGGGGTCTGCGCGTCCACTGGCGGAATGTTCAACAACTACGCCATCGTGCAGGGCGTGGATCACGTCGTGCCCGTCGACATCTACCTGCCCGGCTGCCCGCCGCGCCCGGAGATGCTGATCGACGCCATCGTCAAGCTGCACGACAAGATCCAGAACACGAAGTTCGGCGCGCACCGCGAGAAGCAGGTGCAGGAGCTCGAACTCCAGGCGCTGCGCAGCCTGCCGCTGATCGACCAGGGGGTGTGAGATGAGCGACAACCTGCCCGAAGTACCCCAGGAACCGGTCGCGCGCACCGGCATGTTCGGCGTCTCCGGCTCCGGCGACACCTCCGGCTACGGGGGCCTGGTGGTCCGCCGCGCGCCGCAGCTGTCCACCCCCCGCCCGTACGGCGGCTATTTCGACCAGCTCGTCGACGCCCTTCCGGAGGGCACGGTCGAGCGCGTGGTCGTCGATCGCGGCGAGCTGACCCTGCACATCGCCAGGGAACGGCTGGTCGAGACCATGCGGAAGCTGCGCGACGACCCGGCGCTGCGGTTCGAGCTCTCGCTCGGCGTCTCCGGGGTGCACTACCCGGAGGAGAGCGGCGCGGAACTGCGCGCGGTCTACCACCTGGCCTCGATCACCCACAACCGCCGGGTCAGGGTCGAGGTCTCCGCGCCCGACACCGACCGGCACATCCCGTCCACGGTTTCGGTCTACCCGACCCACGACTGGCACGAGCGCGAGACCTACGACTTCTTTGGCATCATCTTCGACGGGCACCCGGCGCTCACCCGCATCGAGATGCCCGACGACTGGGAAGGCCACCCCCAGCGCAAGGACTACCCGCTCGGCGGCATCCCGGTCGAGTACCGCGGCGCGGAGATCCCGTCGCCCGACCAGAGGAGGTCGTACGCATGACAACACATGCCACCGAAGCGGCCGAGGGCAAGGTATACGACGTCGCCGGCCAGGACTGGGACCAGCTCGTCGACACCGTGCTGGAGTCCGACGAGGAGCGGCTGGTCATCAACATGGGCCCGCAGCACCCGTCCACGCACGGCGTGCTCCGCCTGGTCCTGACGCTCGACGGTGAGACGGTCACCGAGGCCCGCACGGTCATCGGCTACCTGCACACCGGCATCGAGAAGAACATGGAGTTCCGGACCTGGACCCAGGGCGTGACGTTCGTCACCCGGATGGACTACCTGTCCCCGATCTTCAACGAGACCGCGTACTGCCTGGCGGTGGAGAAGCTGCTCGGCATCACCGAGCGTATCCCGGCCAGGGCCGAGGCCATCCGGGTCATGATGATGGAGCTCACCCGGATCTCCTCGCACATGGTCGCCATCGGCACCTTCGGCATGGAACTGGGCGCGACCACGCCGTTCCTGTTCGGCGTGCGCGAGCGCGAGATGGTGCTGGACGTGATGGAGTACATCACCGGCCTGCGGATGAACATGGCCTACGTCCGGCCCGGCGGGGTCAGCGTGGACCTGCCCGCGGGCGCGCTGGACAAGGTCGGCGAACTGCTCAAGGTGATGCCGCAGCGGCTGGCGGACATGCGCAAGCTGCTGGACGCCAACCCGGTCTACGTGCGCCGCACCAAGGACGTGGCCTACCTGGACCTGACCGGCTGCATGGCGCTGGGCATCACCGGGCCGATCCTGCGGGCCGCCGGGCTGCCGTGGGACCTGCGCAAGTCGCAGCCGTACTGCGGGTATGAGACCTACGATTTCGAGGTGCCGACCGAGGATTCCTGCGACGTGTACGGTCGCTACCTGGTCAGGGTCGCCGAGATGGAAGAGTCGCTCAAGATCATCGAGCAGTGCCTGGAGCGCCTGGCCGGGCCGCTGAAGGCCGGTCCCGTGATGATCGAGGACAAGAAGATCGGCTGGCCCGCGCAGCTGGCGCTCGGCCCCGACGGCCTGGGCAACTCGCCGAACCACATCGCGCACATCATGAGCAGCTCGATGGAAGCCCTGATCCACCACTTCAAGCTGGTGACCGAGGGCTTCCGGGTGCCGGCCGGGCAGGTCTACTCCGCCGTCGAGTCGCCGCGCGGCGAGCTCGGCGCGCACGTGGTCAGCGACGGCGGCACCCGCCCCTACCGCGTGCACTTCCGGGACCCGTCCTTCACCCACCTGCAGGCCGTCCCGGCCATGTGCGAGGGCGGCATGATCGCCGACGTGATCTCGGCGGTCGCTTCGATCGACCCCGTTATGGGAGGTGTGGACCGGTGACCTACTCGCCCGAGGTCCGCGAGCGTCTGGAGACCGACGCCAAGGAGATCATCGGCCGCTACCCGAAGGCGCGGTCGGCGCTGCTGCCGCTGCTGCATCTGGTGCAGTCCGAGGACGGCTACGTCTCCGACGACGGTCACGAGTTCTGCGCGGAGATGCTCGGCCTGTCCAAGGCCGAGGTGGTCGGCGTCTCGACGTTCTACACGATGTACCGGCGCAAGCCCGCCGGGGAGTACCACGTCGGGGTGTGCATCAACACGCTCTGCGCGGTGATGGGCGGCGACCAGATCTGGTCGGAGCTCACCGAGCACATGGGCATCGGCGCCGACGAGACCACGGCCGACGGCAAGGTCTCGCTGGAGCGGATCGAGTGCAACGCGGCCTGCGACTTCGCGCCGGTGATGATGGTCAACTGGGAGTTCTTCGACAACCAGACCCCGGCGTCGGCCAAGCAGCTGGTGGACGACCTGCGGGACGGCAAGGACATCACGCCGACCCGCGGCCCGAAGAAGCTCTGCTCGTTCAAGGACGCCTCGCGCATCCTCGCCGGAATCCCCGACGGCCTCGCCGGTGACGGCCCCTCGGCCGCCGGTCCGTCGCTGGAGGGCCTGCGGATCGCCAAGGCCAACGGCTGGGAGGCTCCCAAGTGACGACGCTCACCCCGATCCTGACCAAGAACTGGGACCTGCCGAACTCCTTCACCCTGGAGGGGTACGGCGACTACTCGGCGGCCAAGAAGGCGCTGGGCATGGACCCGGACACGATCATCCAGGCGGTCAAGGACTCCGGCCTGCGGGGTCGTGGCGGCGCGGGCTTCCCAACCGGCATGAAGTGGGGATTTATCCCACAAAATGACGGCAAGCCGCATTACCTGGTGGTGAATGCCGACGAATCTGAGCCGGGGACCTGCAAGGACATCCCGCTCATGATGGCCAACCCGCATGCGCTGGTCGAGGGCATCATCATCACCGCGTACGCGATCCGGGCCAACCACGCGTTCATCTACGTGCGTGGTGAGGTTCTGCACGTGATCCGGCGGTTGCACGCGGCGGTGCGGGAGGCGTACGAGAAGGGGTTCCTGGGGACGGGGATCATGGGGTCCGGGTTCGACCTCGAACTCGTAGTGCATTCCGGCGCAGGGGCGTACATCTGCGGGGAAGAGACCGCCTTGCTGGACTCGCTGGAAGGGTTCCGCGGGCAGCCCAGGCTCAAGCCGCCGTTCCCGGCGGTGGCGGGTCTCTACGCGGCCCCGACGGTCATCAACAACGTCGAATCCATCGCCTCGGTGCCGTCCATCATCGCCAACGGCGCGGACTGGTTCGCGGGGATGGGCACCGAGAAGTCCAAGGGCTTCGGCATCTTCTCGCTGAGCGGCCACGTGACCAGGCCGGGGCAGTACGAAGCCCCGCTGGGCATCACGCTGCGGGAGCTGCTCGACATGGCGGGCGGAATTCGCGAAGGCCACCGGCTCAAGTTCTGGACCCCCGGCGGTTCGTCGACGCCGATCTTCACCGACGAGCACCTGGACGTGCCGCTCGACTTCGAGTCGGTCGGCGCGAAGGGCTCCATGCTCGGCACCCGGGCGCTCCAGATCTTCGACGAGACGACCTGCGTGCTGCGGGCGACGCTGCGCTGGACCGAGTTCTACGCGCACGAGTCCTGCGGCAAGTGCACCCCCTGCCGGGAGGGCACCTACTGGCTTAAGCAGGTGCTCAAGCGGCTGGAGGCGGGCCAGGGCGGCGAAGAGGATCTCGCTACCATCACCGACATCGCGGACAACATCCTTGGGCGCTCATTTTGCGCGTTGGGTGACGGCGCGACGAGCCCGATTCACTCGTCGGTCAAGTACTTCCGCGATGAATACCTGAAGCACTTCGAGATCGGCGGCTGTCCGTTCGATCCCGCACTGTCAACTGTGTGGGGGCCCAAGTGACCATCCAAGCAACACAGCCCGAGCTGGCGGCCGTGGACATGGTGACCCTCACCATCGACGGCTTCCAGGTCAGCGTGCCCAAGGGCACGATGATCATACGGGCGGCCGAGCTGCTGGGGATCCAGATCCCCCGGTTCTGCGACCATCCGCTGCTCGACCCGGCGGCCAACTGCCGCCAGTGCCTGGTGGACATCACCGACGCGGGCAACGGCCGGGGCTTCCCCAAGCCGCAGCCGTCCTGCGCCATCGAGGTGGCCGAGGGCATGGTCGTGCAGAGCCAGCTCACCTCGCCGGTCGCCGAGAAGGCGCAGCGCGGCGTGATGGAGATGCTGCTGCTCAACCACCCGCTGGACTGCCCGGTCTGCGACAAGGGCGGCGAGTGCCCGCTGCAGAACCAGGCCATGTCCAACGGGCAGGGCGAATCCCGCTTCCAGGAGCAGAAGCGCACCTTCCCCAAGCCGATCCCGCTCTCCACCGAGGTGCTGCTGGACCGGGAACGCTGCGTGCAGTGCGCCCGCTGCCTGCGCTTCTCCGACCAGATCGCCGGTGACCCGTTCATCGAGTTCTTCGAGCGCGGCGCCAAGGAGCAGGTCGCGGTCGCCGAGGGCGAGCCGTTCCAGTCCTACTTCTCCGGCAACACCATCCAGATCTGCCCGGTGGGAGCGCTCACCGGCGCGGCCTACCGGTTCCAGTCGCGGCCGTTCGACCTGGTCTCCACGCCCAGCGCGTGCGAGCACTGCGCCTCCGGCTGCTCGCTGCGCACCGACCACCGCCGCGGCAAGGTCACCCGCCGCCTGGCCGGGGACGACCCGCAGGTCAACGAGGAGTGGAACTGCGACAAGGGCCGGTGGGCGTTCACCTACGCCACCGAGCCCGACCGGCTGCGCACCCCGCTGGTCCGCAACGCCGACGGCGTGCTCGTCCCGGCCTCCTGGCCGGAGGCCCTGTCGGTGGCCGCCGCCGGTCTGGCCGGTCGCCGCGCGGGCGTGCTGGTCGGCGGCCGGGTCACGGTCGAGGACGCGTACGCCTACAGCAAGTTCGCCCGGGTCGCCCTCGGCACCAACGACATCGACTTCCGGGCCAGGCCGCACTCCGCCGAGGAAGCCGAATTCCTGGCCCACGCGGTGGCCGGGAAGGGCATCGAGATCTCCTACGCCGACCTGGAGAGCGCGCCCGCCGTGCTGCTGGCCGGGTTCGAGCCGGAGGAGGAGTCGCCGATCGTCTTCCTGCGGCTCAGGAAGGCGCACCAGAAGAAGGGGCTGCGCGTGTACGCGCTGGCCCCCTTCGCCACGCCCGGCCTGGCCAAGATGGGCGGCACCCTGATCAGGACCGTCCCCGGCGAAGAGGCCGAGGTGATCGGCGAGCTGACCAACAGCGGCGGCACGATCCCCGAGGGCGCGATCATCCTGGTCGGCGAGCGGCTCGCCGGAACCCGCGGCGCGCTGTCGGCGCTGCTCCGGCTGGCCCGCTCGACCAGCGCCAGGATCGCCTGGGTGCCCCGGCGGGCGGGCGAGCGCGGCGCGCTCGAAGCGGGCGCGCTGCCCAACCTGCTGCCGATAGGGCGTCCGGTCGGCGACGCCAACGCCCGCGCCGAAGTGGCCAGGGCCTGGAACGTCACGTCGCTCCCGGAAACCCCCGGACGCGACACCTCCGGCATCCTGCGCGCCGCCCTCGACGAGGAGCTGGACGCGCTGATCGTCGCGGGCGTCGACCCCGACGACCTGCCCGACCCCGACCTCGCGCTGCGGGCCCTGGAGAACACCCCGTTCATCGTCAGCCTGGAGATCCGGGCCAGCGCGGTCACCGACCGCGCCGACGTGGTGTTCCCGGTGGCCGCGGTCGCCGAGAAGGCCGGGACGTTCGTGGACTGGGAGGGGCGCGGGCGCTCCTTCGAGGCCGCCGTCCCCCAGCCCGGCGGGATGAGCGACCTGCGGGCCATCGTCGCGCTGGCCGACCACATGGACGTGCACCTGGCCCTGCCCGACGTCGCCGCGGTCCGCCGCGAGCTGGGCGGGCTCGGCGCCTGGAAGGGCTCCCGGCAGGCCGCGCCCGTCCTGATCGGCGGGTCCGGCGCGGTCCCGCGGGCCGGGCAGGCGGTGCTGGCCACCTGGCGGCTGCTGCTCGACGACGGGAAGCTCCAGGACGGCGAGCCGTATCTGGCGGGCACCGCCCGCGAGGCGGTCGCGCTGCTGTCGGAGGCCACCGCCGCCGAGATCGGCGCCCAGGACAAGGTCACGGTCAACGGCGTGACGCTGCCGGTGCGCGTCGCCGACCTGCCGGACCGGGTGGTCTGGGTGCCCGCGAACTCGGGCGGCGTCTCGGCCACCCGCGACCTGCGGGCCGCGGCCGGGGACCTCGTTACCATCATCGGCCAACAGGAGCGGCCATGACCTTCCTAGTCAGCCCGGCGTCCACGAGCCCCGGGCCCACGCTGGCGGACTTCGGCCACGATCCGTTGTGGATCAGCATCATCAAGGCCGTGTTCATCTTCGCCGTCCTGATGCTCGGCGTGCTGTTCGGCGTGTGGACCGAGCGCAAGCTCATCTCGCGCATGCAGCACCGCTACGGCCCCAACCGGGCGGGCAAGTTCGGTCTGCTGCAGACCGTCGCCGACGGCCTGAAGATGGGGCTGAAGGAAGACCTGATGCCGCGCAAGGTCGACAAGGTGATCTACTTCCTGGCGCCGGTGATCATCGCGGTGCCGGCCTTCCTGGCGTTCTCCGTGATCCCGTTCGGGCCGGTCGTGTCCATGTTCGGGGAGAAGACGCCGCTGCAGCTGACCGACCTGCCGGTGGCGGTGCTGCTCATCCTGGCCATGGCCTCGATCGGGGTGTACGGGATCGTGCTCGCGGGGTGGGCGTCGCGCTCGCCGTACGCGATCCTGGGTGGGTTGCGGTCCAGCGCGCAGGTGGTCTCGTACGAGATCGCGATGGGCCTGTCCTTCGTGGCCGTCTTCCTCTACGCGGGCACCCTGTCCACCTCGGAGATCGTCGCCAAGCAGGCCGACGGCGGCACGTTCCCCCTCGGCAGCCTGGAGATCCCGCTGCCGTCCTGGTACGCGATCCTGCTGCTCCCGTCCTTCCTGATCTACGCGCTGACCATGCTCGGCGAGACCAACCGGGTCCCGTTCGACCTGCCGGAAGGCGAGGGCGAGCTGGTCGGCGGCTTCCACACCGAGTACTCCTCCTCGCTGAAGTTCGCCATGTTCATGCTGGCCGAGTACGTGAACGTGTTCGTCGTCTCCGGCGTCGCGACCACGCTGTTCCTCGGCGGCTGGCGGGCCCCCTGGCCGATCTCGCTGTGGGACGGCGCCAACGTCGGCTGGTGGCCGATGCTCTGGTTCTTCATCAAGATGGTGCTGATCTTCTGCTTCTTCATCTGGGTCCGCGCCTCGCTGCCCCGGGTCCGCTACGACCAGCTGATGCACTTCGGCTGGAAGGTCCTGATCCCGCTGAACCTGGCCTGGATCCTCGCGGTCGCCAGCTTCCGCGCGCTGCGGGTGGACAACAGCCCGCTGGTGATCACGGTGATGGCGGTCGTGGTGGTGGGCGCGATGATCGTCTACTTCCGGTTCGACACCGTGCTGCAGCGGCGGCGCGAGGAGCGGGCCGCGCAGGTGGAGGAGGAGTTCGAGCGCCTTCGGGACCGGCCGGAAGCCGGCGGGTTCCCGGTGCCGGCTCTGGACCTGCCGCATTACCACGGGGCTAATCGCAAGGAGGTCCCCAGTGTCTAAGTTCTTCGACTTCCTGAATCCGGTCAAAGGGTTCGGTGTCACCTTCCATCACATCTTCAAGAAGCCGATCACGGTCAACTACCCGGAGGAGAAGCGCCCCACGGCGCCCCGCTTCCACGGGCGGCACCAGCTCAACCGCTGGCCGGACGGCCTGGAGAAGTGCGTCGGCTGCGAGCTGTGCGCCTGGGCCTGCCCGGCCGACGCCATCTTCGTGGAGGGCGGCGACAACACCGACGAGGAACGCTACTCGCCGGGCGAGCGGTATGGCCGGACCTACCAGATCAACTACCTGCGGTGCATCCTGTGCGGCCTGTGCATCGAAGCGTGCCCGACCCGGGCGCTCACGATGACCAACGAGTACGAGCTGGCCGACACCACCCGCGAGTCGCTCATCTACACCAAGGAGATGCTGCTCGCCCCGCTGATGGCCGGCATGGAGCAGCCGCCGCATCCGATGCGCCTCGGGGAGACCGAAGAGGACTACTACCGGTTGGGACGCGACAATGGGTGAGACGGTCACGTTCTGGGTGCTGGCGGTGGTCTCCGTCGCCGCCGCGCTCGGGCTCGTCTTCAGCCGCAAGGCGGTCTACTCCGCGCTGATGCTCGGCGTGGTGATGCTCTCGCTGGCGGTGCTCTACGCGGTGCAGGACGCGCCGTTCCTGGCGGCGGTGCAGATCATCGTCTACACCGGCGCGGTCATGATGCTGTTCCTGTTCGTGCTCATGCTGGTCGGCGTGGACTCCTCGGACTCGCTGGTGGAGACCCTGCGCGGCCAGCGCTTCTGGGCCTTCATCGCCGGCCTCGGCTTCGCGGCGCTGCTCGCGCTCGGCTTCGGCAACGTGGTCTTCGCCGCGCCGAAGGGCCTGGGCGCGGTCAACCAGGTCGGCAATGTGCCCTCCCTCGCCGAGTCCATCTTCACGCGGTACGTCTTCGCGTTCGAGGTCACCTCGGCGCTGCTGATCACGGCGGCGCTGGGGGCGATGGTGCTCGCGCACCGGGAGCGCGCCGAGCCGAAGGCGACCCAGAAGGACCTGTCCCGCGCCCGGTTCGCGGCGTTCGGCGAGACCGGCGCCAACCCGGCCCCGCTGCCTGGCCCCGGCACGTACGCCCGGCACAACGCCATCGACATGCCCGCGCTGCTTCCTGACGGCACGATCTCCAAGCTGTCGGTCAACCGGCACCTGACGCGGCACACGGAGGAACCCATCGAGGCCGAGGCTCCCGTCGCGGAGATCACGGAAGGGGAGAACTCCAAGTGACCACCCATTACCTGGTCCTGTCCGCGCTGCTGTTCGCGATCGGCGGCATCGGCGTGCTGACCCGGCGCAACGCCATCGTGGTCTTCATGTGCGTGGAGCTCATGCTCAACGCCTGCAACCTGGCGTTCGTCACCTTCGCCCGCCAGCACGGGAACATCGAGGGCCAGGTCATCGCCTTCTTCGTGATGATCGTGGCGGCCGCCGAGGTCGTCGTGGGGCTGGCCATCATCGTGACGATCTTCCGAACCCGCAGGTCCGCGTCCGTCGACGACGCCAGCCTGCTGAAGCACTAAGAGGTGACCGTGGAACCCGCTGAGATCATCTCGAACCCGGGCGGTGTGATCGGGGTCGGCTGGCTCATGATCGCGCTGCCGCTGCTCGGGGCCGCGGTCCTGCTGCTGGGCGGTCGCCGTACCAACAAGTTCGGCCACTACTTCGGCGTGCTGATGGTCTTGGCGTCGTTCGTGGTGGCGGTGCTGGCGTTCGTCCAGATGCTGGGGTTCGCGCCCGGGGAGCGCCGTCGCGGCGTGTCGCTGTATGAGTTCATTCCCGGCGTGGCCGACATGGGGCTGCTGATCGACCCGCTGTCGATCTCGTTCGCGTTGCTGATCACCGGGGTCGGCGCGCTGATCCACATCTACTCGATCGGCTACATGTCGCACGACCTGGACCGGCGCAGGTTCTTCGGTTACCTGAACCTGTTCGTGGCGGCCATGCTGCTGCTCGTGCTGGCCGACAACTACGTCGCCCTGTTCGTCGGCTGGGAGGGCGTCGGCCTGGCGTCGTACCTGCTGATCGGGTTCTGGCAGTTCAAGCCGAGCGCGGCGACGGCGGCCAAGAAGGCCTTCGTGGTGAACCGGGTCGGCGACTTCGGCCTGCTCATCGCGATCTTCATCATCTTCACCTCGTTCGGTTCCGTCGCCTTCGGCGAGGTCTTCGCCAAGGCCGGTGGGGCCTCGGAGGGCACGGTCACCGCGATCGGGCTGCTGCTCCTGCTCGGCGCGTGCGGCAAGTCGGCCCAGCTGCCCCTGCAGTCCTGGTTGCTGGACGCGATGGAGGGCCCGACCCCGGTCTCCGCCCTCATCCACGCCGCCACCATGGTCACCGCGGGCGTCTACCTGGTGGTCCGCTCCGGCGCGGCCTTCTTCCCGGGCGACGGCACGGCCTCCCTGGTCGTGACCATCGTCGGCGTGGCCACGCTGCTCGCCGGTGCGATCATCGGTACCGCCAAGGACGACATCAAGAAGGCCCTCGCCGGGTCCACGATGTCGCAGATCGGCTACATGATGCTCGCCGCCGGCCTGGGCCCCGTCGGCTACGCCTTCGCCATCGCGCACCTGATCACGCACGGCTTCTTCAAGGCCAACCTGTTCCTCGGCGCCGGCTCGGTCATGCACGGCATGAACGACCAGGTCGACATGCGCAAGTACGGCGGCCTCCGCACGTTCATGCCGATCACCTTCCTCACCTTCGTGATCGGCTACCTGGCGATCATCGGGTTCCCGCTGCTGTCCGGCTACTTCACCAAGGACGGCATCATCGAGACCGCGATGGAGCACAACGCGATCCTCGGCTGGCTGGCCGTCGTCGGCGCCGGCATCACCGGCTTCTACATGTCCCGGGTGGTCTTCATGACCTTCTTCGGGGAGCGCCGCTGGGAGGAGGGCGTCAAGCCGCACGAGTCCCCGGCCGTGATGACCTGGCCGCTGATCCTGCTCGCCATCGGCTCGGCCGGGCTGGGCGCCTTCCTGATCGTGGGCAACAATTTCATGATCTTCCTCGGGCCGGCGGTGGGCCAGCCTGACAGGCTGCCCGCCTTCCACCTGTTCACCCCGGTCGGCCTGGCCACCCTCGCGCTGGTCGCCGTCGGCGCCGGCTACGCCTGGCTTAAGTACGGCCGCCAGGAGGTTCCCGCCCTCGCCCCGCGCGGCTCGTTCCTCACCACCTTCGCCCGCCGCGACCTGTACGGCGACGCCCTCAACGAGGCGCTGTTCATGCGGCCGGGCCAGTGGCTGACCCGGCTCGCCGTCTGGTTCGACAACCGCGGCGTGGACGGCCTGGTGAACGGCCTGGCGGCGACCATCGGCGGCTCGTCAGGGCGGCTGCGCCGGATCCAGACCGGCTACGTCCGCTCGTACGCGCTGTCCATTTTCGTCGGCGCCGCCATCCTGGCCGGTGCCTGGTTCGTCGTAGGGACCTTGTGATGCCCTGGCTCTCCATATTGATGGGCGTGTCCGCGCTGGGCGCGCTGGGCGTGGCGTTCGTCAAGAACGACAAGCTCGCCAAGCAGGCCACCCTCGCGGTGTCGCTGGTCGTGATGGTGCTCACCATCGTCATGACCGTGCAGTTCAGCCCGAACGGCGACCGCTTCCAGTTCATAGAGACCTACGACTGGATCCCCGCCTTCGGCGTGCACTACGGGGTCGCCGTGGACGGGGTCGCGCTGGTGCTGATCCTGCTGTCGGCCATCCTGGTGCCGGTCGTGGTGCTGGCCTCCTGGCATGACGCCGAGGCGGGCAAGCGGTCGGTCCGGACGTACTTCTCGCTGCTGCTGGTGCTGGAAGCGATGATGATCGGCGTCTTCGCGGCGACCGACATCTTCCTCTTCTACGTGTTCTTCGAAGCCATGCTGATCCCGATGTACTTCATGATCGGGTCGTATGGCGGGGCGCAGCGGTCGTACGCGGCGGTCAAGTTCCTGCTCTACTCGCTGTTCGGCGGCCTGCTGATGCTGGTGGCGGTGATCGCGCTCTACGTGATCGCCGGCAAGGGCACCTTCATGTTCCCCGAGCTGATCGGCGCGATCACGGACCCGACCACGCAGAAGTGGCTGTTCCTCGGCTTCTTCATCGCCTTCGCGATCAAGGCGCCGCTGTGGCCGTTCCACACCTGGCTCCCCGACGCGGCCGCGCAGGCCCCGGCGGGCGCCGCGGTGCTGCTGGTCGGCGTGCTGGACAAGGTCGGCACCTACGGCATGCTGCGCTTCTGCCTCGAGCTCTTCCCCGAGGCCTCGAAGTGGGCGACTCCGGTCGTGATCGCGCTGGCCGTGATCGGCATCGTGTACGGCGCCATCGTGGCCATCGGGCAGACCGATATCAAGCGGCTCATCGCGTACACCTCGATCTCGCACTTCGGCTTCATCGCGATGGGCGTCTTCGCGATGACCCAGAACGGCGCCGCCGGGTCGGCCCTCTACATGGTCAACCACGGCTTCGCCACCGGCGCGCTGTTCCTCATCGCCGGGTTCCTGATCTACCGGCGCGGTTCGGCGTTCATCGCCGACTACGGCGGCGTGCAGAAGGTCGCGCCCATCCTGGCGGGCGCCTTCCTGGTGGCCGGGCTCTCCGGCCTCTCGCTGCCCGGGCTCAGCCCGTTCGTCAGCGAGTTCCTGGTGCTGCTGGGGACCTATGAGGTCTACGCCGTGCCGGCCATCATCGGCGCCACCGGCGTGGTGCTGGCCGCGATCTACATTCTGTGGATGTACCAGCGGACCATGAACGGCCCGACCGCGGAATCCGTCCGGGGCATGTCGGATCTGAACATCAGGGAACGCCTGGTGGTCGGCCCGCTGATCGCCCTCATCATCGTGCTCGGCTTCTTCCCCAAGCCGCTGCTCGACGTCATCAACCCGTCGGTCAAGGAGACGATCCACAACGTCTCGGTGGCCGACCCGGCCTCGGCCGTCGCCAAGGAGGGCCAGTGAACGCTCCCACTATCGAGTACCTCCAGCTCGCGCCGCTGCTGACCGTCTTCGGCGCGGCCATCCTGGGCGTGCTCGTGGAGGCGTTCGCCCCGCGCTACCTGCGCCGGGCGATGCACATCCCGATCACCCTGCTCTCCCTGGCGGGCGCGTTCGCGCTCGTCATCGTGCAGACGGTCAAGGGCGTGCCGACCAAGCCGTCGGCCATGGGCGCGGTCGCCGTGGACGGCCCCACGCTGTTCATCTGGGGCACCATCCTGGTGCTGGCCTTCGTCAGCGTGCTGCTCCTCAACGACGAGGACCACTTCGTTCCCGCCGCCTCGGCCGTGCCCGGCTCCGCCGAGGAGGAGCGCGCCCTCATCGAGGGCAACGTGCACACCGAGGTCTACCCGCTGGCCCTGTTCGCCATCGGCGGCATGCTCCTGTTCCCGGCCTCGAACGACCTGCTCATCATGTTCGTCGCCCTGGAGGTCATGTCCCTCCCGCTCTACCTGCTCTGCGGCCTGGCCCGCCGTCGCCGCCTCCTGTCCCAGGAGTCGGCGATGAAGTACTTCCTGCTCGGCGCCTTCTCCTCGGCCTTCTTCCTGTACGGCACCGCCCTGCTGTACGGCTTCGCCGGCTCGGTCGACCTGGCGAAGATCGGCACCGCGCTCGGCGCGGTCGGCGGCCAGGACGCCCTGCTCTACACCGGCGCCGCCCTGCTCGGCGTCGGCCTGCTCTTCAAGATCGGCGCAGCTCCCTTCCAGTCCTGGAAGCCCGACGTCTACCAGGGCGCGCCCACCCCGGTCACCGCCCTGATGGCCTCCGGCACCCTGGTCGCCGCCTTCGGCGCGCTGCTGCGGGTGTTCTGGATCGCCCTGGGCAACCTGGACTGGGACTGGAGCGGGATCATGTGGGGGGTGGCCATCCTGACGATGGTCGCCGGCGCGATCCTGGCCATCACCCAGACCGACATCAAGCGCATGCTCGCCTACTCCTCGATCGCGCACGCCGGCTTCCTGCTGGTGGGCGTGGTGGCCATCACCGCCGACCCCAAGCAGAACGCGCTCGCGCTCAGCGCGATCCTGTTCTACCTGGCCGTCTACGGCATCACCACGATCGGCGCGTTCGCCATCGTGACCATGGTCCGCGACGCGGGCGGCGAGGCGTGGCACCTGTCCCGCTGGGCCGGGCTGGGCAAACGTTCGCCCAAGCTGGCCGGTCTTTTCGCCTTCTTCCTGCTGGCCTTCGCCGGGATCCCGCTCACCAGCGGCTTCTTCGGCAAGTACGCGGTGTTCCAGGCGGCCGTCTCCGGCGGCGCGCTGCCGCTCGTGGTGGTCGGCGTGGTCTCCTCGGCCATCGCCGCGTTCTTCTACGTCCGGGTCATCGTCCTGATGTTCTTCAGCGACCCCGCCCCTGACGGTCCCTCGGTGGTTCTGCCGTCCTGGGGAACCGCGAGCGTCGTCGGCTTCGCCGCGTTGGCTACCGTAGTGCTGGGGGTCTTCCCGCAGCCTGTCCTTGACCTCGCTCAGTCGGCCGCGGGCTCGTTGTTCGTTCATTAAGGAGCTTTACCCATGGCCGCGCCGCCCGTTGTTGATCTGCCTGTTGTGGACGAGCGGCTGGCCGAGGAGCTGGTCACCGGCCTGGCCGCGGTGGAGCGCCTGCTGCGGACCTGCGTGGAGAGCGAGGACGCCTTCGTCACGGAGGCGTCCAAGCATCTCATCGAGGCCGGGGGCAAACGGTTCCGGGCCATGCTGGTGCTGCTCGCCGCCCAGTTCGGCGATCCCGCGTCCGCGGGGGTCGTGCCGGGGGCGGTGGTGATGGAGCTCACCCATCTGGCGACGCTCTATCACGACGATGTGATGGATGAGGCCGTCGTACGCCGGGGTTCGGCTTCGGCCAACGCGCGGTGGAACAACACCGTCGCCATCCTCACCGGGGACTACCTGTTCGCGCAGGCGGCCGACCTTCTCGCCGATCTGGGTCCTGAGGCCGTGCGCATCCAGGCCAGGACCTTCTCCCGGCTGGTTCGCGGCCAGATCAGGGAGACCATCGGCCCGGCCGCCGGTGTCGATCCCATCGCCCACTACCTGAGCGTTCTCGCCGACAAGACCGGCTCCCTGATCGCCACTTCTGGCCGCTTCGGGGCGCTGCTGTCGGGTGCCTCCGACGACGTCATCACCCGGGTGACCGCCGCTTGCGAGGCCATCGGGGTGGCGTGGCAGCTTGGCGACGACCTGATCGACGTGGCCTCCGACACGCTCGGCTCCGGCAAGACGCCGGGGACCGATTTGCGGGAGGGGATCCGTACCCTGCCCGTGTTGTACGCCCTGGGGTCGACCTCGCCCGCGGAAGCCCGGCTGCGGGCGCTGATTTCCGCTCCCGTGGCCGAGTCCGACGTGGATGAGGCGCTGTTATTGCTGCGCGACAGCGAAGCTCTCAAGCAGGCACGGGGGGAGTTGCTGCGCTGGGCGGATCGTGGCAAGTCGGAGCTGGAGGGCTTGCCCGACATCCCGGCCAGAACCGCCCTGATCAGCCTGTGCGACTACGTGGTCGAACGCTCCGGCTGACCGACCGGGACCAGCTCGCGCTCGACCCGCGCGGCGGGCGCGAGGCCGTTGCGCAGGCTGTCCCAGGTGAAGACGCACAGCGCCAGCCAGACGACCAGGAATCCCGCCCAGCGGCTGGCGGGCATCGATTCGTGGGCGATCAGCACGCCGACGAGGAACTGGAGCACGGGCGCGATGTACTGCAGCATGCCGACGATGCTCATCGGGACCCGGATCGCCGCCGCCGTGAACGCCAGCAACGGCACCGCCGTGACAATGCCTCCTCCCACCAGCAGCAGGGCGTGCCCGGTGCCCTGTGTCCCGAAGGTGTTCTCCTCGCCGAGCATCGCCAGGTAGGCGAGTGCGGGGACCAGCAGGACCACGGTCTCCACCGTCAGGCTCTCGGCCGCGCCCACGTTGGCGGACTTCTTGAGCAGGCCGTACAGGCCGAAGCTGAAGGCCAGGGTCAGCGCGATCCAGGGCAGGCGGCCGTACGCCACGGTCAGGATGACCACCGCGAAGCTGCCGAGACCGACGGCCACCCACTGCCAGCGGCGCAGCCGTTCCCGGAACACGACCACGCCGAACAGGATGTTGACGAGCGGGCTGATGAAGTATCCGAGCGCGCTTTCCACCACATGTCCGGTGTTGACGGCGTAGATGTAGGTTCCCCAGTTTGCGGAGATCAGTATGGCCGCGAGGGTGAGCAGGGCCAGCTGGCGTTTCGTCAGCTGGCGGATCCATGTCCAGTGGCGCCGTACCAGCAGGACGGCCACCACCGCCACGAGCGACCACACCATCCGATGCGCCAGGATCTCCACCGCCGAGGACGGCTTCAGCAGCGGCCAGTAGAGCGGAAAGAGCCCCCACATGGCATAGGCCGCAACCCCATACCAAAGACCCCGACGTGTTTCAGGCATGTGACCCAGTTTGACTGCTTACGACCTTTACCACAAATAAGCAAACCTCCTATGACTCTTAAGCACGGCTAACCCATGGAACAAACCGCCGGGTGCCACGGTTTCCCCCGTAGGACCTAAGGAGGACCCCAATGGGCTGGATCTTCGGCACCAACAAGATCACCATGATCACCCCCCAGGACGCACTCCCCGGCCGCTCCACCAGCATGCCGGTAGCACCCCGCCACCTGGTCCTGGACGCCCCCCTGGCACCCCCGTATCCCCCAGGCTCCGAAATAGCCGACTTCGGCCTCGGCTGCTTCTGGGGCGCCGAACGCAAGTTCTGGCAGACCCCCGGCGTCATCACCACCGCCGTCGGCTACCAGGGCGGCTACACCCCCAACCCCACCTACGAAGAGGTCTGCTCCGGCCGCACCGGCCACACCGAAGCCGTCCGCGTCGTCTACGACCCCACCCGCGTCTCCTACGAGGAACTCCTCAAGGTCTTCTGGGAATCCCACGACCCCACCCAGGGCATGCGCCAGGGCAACGACGTCGGCACCCAGTACCGCTCCGCCATCTACACCCACACCCCCGCCCAGGAAAAGTCCGCCCAAGCCTCCAAGGACGCCTACCAATCCGTCCTCACCAACGCGGACTACAACACCATCACCACCGAAATAGCCCCCGCCCCCGACTTCTACTACGCCGAGAACTACCACCAGCAGTACCTCGAAAAAAACCCCAACGGCTACTGCGGCATCGGCGGGACCGGCGTCGCGTGTCCTATCGGTCTGACGTCCGGTGAGGCGTGACCTGGGAGAGACGTCGTTAGGTTGGGGTGACTTGTCCGGTCGGATTGGCCGCGGCCTCAGACGAGTAGATCGCCATCCCGGGTCTCTGTCCCACCCGGCAAGGCTTATGGTGCTTCGGCAAGGCGTGGACGCATCCACGGGTATGGATCGGAGAGTGGCTCGCGCCTTGCTCGACGGCTCTCTCGTATTAGCTGAAGCGGCTTGCCAGCTGTATAGAAGCGTCCTCTTCCATTGCCGTGTGGAACAAGGAGTCCGGCGCCGGCAAGAGCTGCCAGGTCGCGAGTAGCGGTCTGGTCCTCGACGCCAGTGCGCTTCAGATAGCTGGCGCGCCGTACCCGGTAGCCCAACACGGCCTCGAACATGGCATCGATCGCGCGTTCGGGGAGCGCGTGCTCTGCGATGAGGGCGTCGAGTTCGGTCCAGGTGGTTCCAGCCTCCTGCACTCGTTGAGCCACAGTCTGGGCCTGCATGTGGTGAGCACGTAGATTGAATGAGATCCAAAGATGCGCATCATCACGAGGCCGCCATGAACCGCAGCCGGTGAGCGCCAGGGCGGCGTAATAATCATCAGTGTTTGCCCCAAGCCACTCTTCGATGCTCGAGAATTCGGGTTCGCCGATGTCCGATCTTGTGAGGACGGATGTGGCGAGGGCGCGAGCCATGCGCCCGTTCCCATCGCGGAAGGGGTGAATCATCACCAGATTCAGGTGGGCCATCGCGGAGCGCACCACAGGATCGACCTCTGGTTTCGAATGCAGGCTTTCGACGAGCGCATCCATGAGTGCAGGCACATCGGCGGCATCGGGACCCTCGTATACCACCAGATCCGAACGTTCATCATGTACGAAGACCGGGCCTTTGCGGTAGCGGCCGGGTGACTTCGCCGGTTCGTGCCTCAGCATCATGTAGTGCATTGCGCGAATCTCGGTGGCGTCGAAGGTTGAATAGTCCTCCTCACCCATTGCCAGCACGTAGCCCAGAGCGTGACGGTAGCCCTGGATCTCCAGAAAGGTTCGTTGATCAGCACCGATTGGCTCGTCATCATCGAGAGCCGCAGCGGCGTCGTCTTCGGCGACTCGATAGCCTTCGATGCTGTTGGATCCTCGGATGGCTCGGGCCAGAGCGGATCGACGCAAGCCGCCTTCCCAACGCTTGGGCGTTCGCAGCACATGGCGAAGTCTCTTGCGCATCTGGTGGATCTCGGCCAGGACTCCGCGATCCTCGGTAGTCAAGGGGGGTGTGTCGTAGATTGGGGAGTGTTGCGATGATGTCTTCATCTAGACATCCTACCCGGAACTTGACTACTTGAACTAAACATCGCCTCAAAGCTACTGTTGCTCGAGCTGTAGGAAAGACGGGCGGCCGCTCGTGCGGCTGGCCGACATGGCCACCGCTGGATCAGTACGGGATCTAGTACAGCGCGTCCCAGATAGATGACTCTTCGCTGGTGCCTTCATTTGGGATAGGGGGATGGCCGAACCAGTTGTATCCGTTGACCCAGTCGTCGAACCACTGGGCTAGTGATGGGGCGATGGTCACGATTCCCACCTCAGGTGACTGCTCCTCATGGTCCCATCCGTCGTCATCCCAGAGGCAGACGGGGTTGCCGGGTTGAGTGAGCGACATATACCAGTACATCGAGCATCCAGCGGCCACGAGAGGGAACCCCAGTATGTTGCTGACCTCTGGTTGTTCTTCGTATGTCTCGAGCGCGTCCAGACCGATCTCGTATTCCCGGTGGCCACCGGGCGGAAGACCCAGGAGATCATAGGAGGGACCGAAGCCGCCGTTGCTCACCTCGGTATAGACCCTGCGAAGGAGTTCGGGTATTTCGTGGCCGATGCGCTTCTCACAGGCCAGCAGTTCCGCGTGGGAGATCGGTGGGTATGGGGGCTCGTGTGGAGCATCGCTGAAGTACCTGGCGGCTTCGGGAGCCCCGGCCTCCAAGGCCGCATCTAGGAGATGGTCCTGAGGCTCTGGGCTCCAATAAGATTCGCCGGGCGGGACCCGTGACTTGTAGCTGTTAATGCGATTTGTGATGTTGTCACCATATTCACGCTTGAGCCAGTCCAGGGGGACGTAGACCAGGTCATGTCGGCGTGCTGGGTCCCAGGCCCGCTCTCGAATGCGCTGGATCAGATCATCGTGTGACATGGCTGACAGGATGCCAGCGATGGGTTACACAATCTTGCACGGGTTGGGACGGGCGTGGCCTGCCCGGTGGGACCGTCTGGCGAGGTGTAGACCTGCGGAGATAGCTAGATCCTGGCCCTTGATCAGTTGGTCACAGGGTGCGCCAGAAGGTGCCGTTGGCCGAGGGGTCGTCGGGGTCGCCCTGTGGCACCGTGAAGCCTGCCCCCCATACCGCCGCCGTTCCCGGTCTGCGCGCGATTGAGAACAGTACGGCGTCGGTACCGGCCTTGCGGGGGAGCGGGGTGCTTGTCCAAGCCGAACCTCTGATGTGCCACAGGGTGGAGTTCCAGTGGCTCTGCACGACCCACACGCCGCCCTTGCCGTCGGGTTCCACCTTTGTGTACGGCTGTGCGTTGGTGGCACCGATCGTGGCGATCCAGGAGTTGCCGTTCCAGCGCATCAGCAGGGTGCGGGTGAAGGTCACATCGTCGCCCTCGTCGTTGGCCCCCTCCCAGGTGACGCCGCCGACGGCCCACACGTTGCGTGGGCCCAGCACCGCGATGTCGATGATGGACGCGATGGCGTCAGGAGCGGGAAGTTTGAGGGCGGGTGTGGGCACCAGTGCCCAGGACTTCCCGTTCCACCGCATGACCGCGGGGCGGTTGCCTTTGGTTCCGGCTGCCCAAACGTCACCGGTCTTGTACGCGTCGACGGTGCTTGCGCGGCCCGGCAGTTGGAAACTCTTCCACGAGGACCCGTTCCAGTGCCTCGCTGAGGCTGCGGATCCGGCGACCGCCCAGATGTCCTTCGTGCCCGTTCCGTCGGCGTCGCTTGCCGAGAAGCTGCTGCCCAGTGAGGTGCTGGTCCACGTCCGGCCGTTCCACCGCGCGGCCTTGCCGTTACCGAAGACCCACACGTTCCTGTTGGAGGTGGCTGTTACGGCGTTCAGCTCGTAGGGCGGGCTGTTCGGGATCACTTTCCAGGACCCGCCGTCGAACCACTGAACCAGACCTCGCTGCTGCCCGTTCACAACCCGATGACCAGCCGCCCACACCGAGCCGTTGCCCAAAACGGTCACATCATTGAGGACGTCATCCCCGGGCAGCGTGTTTACCCTGGTCAACTTCCACGCCGACGCGGCCCCCTCGCCCTGGTGAGCCACACCGGCCGCTGGCATGGCCGGTACGCACGCCAGCCCGAGCACGGTCATCCCTGAGACGAATACGCTGCGCATAATCCGCTCCCTCCGTTCACTCTTACGACGCCTGGTGGAGAGGCTTCGTTCACAGAGAGACGGACCCGACGCCGGGGGTTCACTGCAGGGCTTGGGTGAGTGGGGCCAATTGTTGGCTGAGTTTGAGGACGGCCTGGATCGTTTGGGGGTCGAGGCTGGGGCGGAAGGGTGGGGTGGGGTGGGCGTTGGGGCCGATGACTAGGCCGGTTTGGTTGTTGAGTGAGGGGTCGGTTGCGGCGAGGAGTGAGGGGCGGGCGGCTGCTGAGGCGGGGCCGGAGGTGGCGCGTTCGAAGGTTCGGCGGACTAGGGGCCAGAGTAGGCGTAGGGCGGGGGAGACGATCTTGGGGGAGCGCATGGTGCCGTTGGTCATGGTGGTGGCGGCGCCGCCGGGGTCGGCTGCGAAGACCGAGATGCCGGTGCCGCGTAGTCGTTCGGCCAGGTCCAGGGTGTAGGCGAGGTTGGCGAGCTTTGCGCGGCCGTACCAGTGGAAGCCGTAGTAGCCGCCCGGTGGTTCGACGGCGTCGAAGGTGCGCTTGGCGACGCGGACCGAGCCGGAGGTGACGTTCACGATCCGGCTTGGGCTTCCGGCCCGGAGCGGTTCCAGCAGTAGTTCGGTGAGTAGGTATGGGGAGAGGTGGTTGACGGCGAATGTCGCCTCGATCTGGTCGGTTGTCTGTTGCCGGTCCGCGAACATTGCTCCGACGTTGTTGATTAGGACGTGCAGTGGGCCCTCCGCCGACAGTTGGGCGGCCAGGGCTCGTACGGCATCGAGCGATGCGAGGTCGGCCGCGACGAACCTCGCCTCTGCTCCCATCGCGCTGATCCGCTGGACCGCATGGGTGCCGCGCTCGGCGTTTCGGCCGACCACGGTAACGGCGTAACCGGCCGCGGCCAGGCCTATCGCGGTTTCGAGGCCGATTCCTCCGGTTCCCGCCGTCACCACCGCGCGTTGGCTCATGGCTTCCCCTTCCTAAGCGGATGACTATCCGGTTCCATGGGCGTACCGTACCACAATCGGATAGTTATCCGGTTTCAGCGTGGGGGGCGCAGGCCCTCGAGGAGGACGTTGAGGTAGAGCTCGGCGTATTTGGGGTTTCCGTCGCCGGTGTGGACTGCATGCACGATGCCGCAGAGTAGGCGGCGGACGTCGTCCGCTTCGATGTCATGTCGGACGACGCCGGCGTGGCGGGCACGATCAAGCAGGTCCGTGACGGCGCGCTCAAGTTCGGCCTTCATCACCGAGGTTCGTGCCTCGGCGTCGCTGGCGGATTCCAGCACAGCCGCGAATCCGGCATCGTCCAGCGCGCGTCCGAGGGCGAAACGCAGCAAACGGTGCAGACCGGTGAGGGCATTTTCGTCGGCCGCCGCGGCCTGCGCTTCGCTGACGAGTTGCTGGAAGCGTTCCACCGACAGCGCTTCCAGCAGCGCGTGCCGGTTGGGGAAATGTCGGTATACCGTCCCGACGCCGACTCCCGCGAGCCGGGCGATGGCGTTCAGCTGGAGCGAGTCGTCGCCCGCGGCCAGCTGCTCGCGAGCGACCTGCAACACCCGGGCACGATTGCGCGCGGCGTCCGCGCGCAATGCTGTCACCCGTCCGGTTTTCGGCGTCACAGGCTCAGCCTAACGACGCCCTGTCCCTTGGTAGGTTCCCGGAATGTTCTCGTTGCACGAGCCTCCACTGTTCACCCGGCTCAAGCAGGCTCAACGCGTACTGGTGGCCGGAGCCGGGGGAGGCTTCGATGTGTACGCCGGGCTTCCGCTCGCGGTGGCGCTTTGGGAGCTCGGCAAGCAGGTGCATCTGGCCAATTTGTCGTTCAGCCGGCTGCACGGGCTGGATCTCGAGGTCTGGCTGGAGCAGGATGTGGCCGCGATCGGCCCGGATACGGCGACCCGGGACTGGTATTTCCCAGAACGTTCGCTTGCTCGCTGGCTCAAAGCCCACGACCTGCCTTCCACCGTGTACGCATTCCCCAAGGTCGGCGTGAGTCCGCTTCGTGCCGCCTACCAGGTGCTGGTGGAACGGCTGGACATCGACGCCGTCGTCCTGGTCGATGGTGGAACCGACATCTTGCTGCGCGGCGACGAGGCGGGGTTGGGCACTCCGGAGGAGGATATGGCCAGCCTGGCCGCCGTACACGGCCTTGAGGTGAGGGAGAAGATCGTCGCCTGCCTTGGGTTCGGCGTGGATGCCTACCATGGCGTCAACCATGTCCAGGTGCTGGAGAATCTGGCGGCTTTAGACCGCGACGGAGCGTATCTGGGTGCGTTTTCCATCCCACGCGCCAGCCGGGAATCCGAGCTCTACCTGGACGCCGTCGCGTACGCCCAAGCCGAGACGCCGGCTCGTCCGAGCATCGTCAACGGGTCGATCGCGGCTGCCTTACACGGCCAGATCGGCGACGCGCACTTCACTGCTCGTACCAGCGGCAGCGAACTGTTCATCAATCCCCTCATGACCATCTACTTCACCGTAGACGCCGACGGGCTGGCTCGCCGCTCGCTCTACCTGGACCGCCTCGAAGGCACCACCCTGATGCGCCAGATCAGTTCGATCATCCAGAGCTTCCGCGCGGAGATCACCCCACGCTCCCCCAGGGCATTTCCGCACTGAACCCAGGCGTGTTCGGGGTCGCGGATCTTACTCTTAGCAGCCCGGTGAATTTGGGATGATCCGTGGCGTTGTTGGTGTTCGGCGTTGATGAGATCGAACCGGTGGACAGGAGAGCAGGATGACCGATCTGACGGATCAGACGATTAAGGCGCTGCGTTCGGAGTTCGATGAGCTCGCTGGGCTGGTGCGTGGGTTTAGTGAGGAGGATCTCGCTCGGCAGTCGGGGGCGGCGGAGTGGGATGTTTCGCAGGTGCTGAGTCACCTGGGGAGTGGTGCGGAGATCAACCTCGCGGCGCTTGAGGGGGCGGTGCAGGGGAGCGGTGCTCTCGGCAGGGAGTTCATTCAGGGGGTGTGGGGGCGGTGGGACGCGATGTCCCGCGTTGAGCGGGCCGAGGGGTTCGTCGGGGCGAATGAGGCGCTGGTGCGCCGCTTCGAGGAGCTGGATCCGCAGACGAGGGGGGACGTTCGCGTTCAACTCTGGTTTCCGTCTGAGCCGGTGGACGTGGGTTCTTTTGGCGCCATGCGGCTCAGTGAGGTCGCCCACCACACCTGGGATGTCAAGGTCGCGTTGGATCCGGGGGCGACGCTGAACCCGGAGACCGTCGAGTTGCTGGTGGATCGTGTTGGGTCCGTTCTCGGCTTTGCCGGCAAGCCCGCGGGGCTCGGTGGGGGGCAGGCGACCGTGGCCGTGCACATCACCTCGCCAGAGCGGTCCTTCGGGCTCGATATTCGTGAGGCGGTGGCCATCGTCGATGTTCCGGATGCGCCGGACGCGGTTCTCACCGCCCCGGCGGAGTGGTGGCTGCGTCTGGTCGTTGGGCGTCACGCTCCGGAGCACACTCCGGCAGGGGTGGAGGTCACTGGCGGCGGGGTAACCCTGGACGATTTGCGGAAGGTCTTCCCCGGGTACTGAGCCTGTCCGCTATGGGAACGAAATGCCCTGTCACTCGAAAGGTACCTGTGATGTGGGGCTCTTCGTGCCCGTGGACGCCGGCTGTCTTGTGGGAATCGCTGCCATAGGAGAGTGACTGGGCTTCGGGACCGGCTTCTGGGGAGGCGCCGTAGCCGATGCCTGGTCCTCCCCTGAGGGCTGTTCGTCAGCCTTGGGCTGTTCCGGGCGGGCTGTTTCCTCAGGTTTCTTGTAGAACGGGTGTTTGGTTTCCCAGTAGTGCCAGCCTTCCATTCTGGCGGGTACGTTGGCTATTCCGCTGGCGATCTTGACGTGGCGGCATGTGCCGAGTACCGACCAGGCTGACCAGCCGATGCGGTAGCCGAAGACGCGGTACCAGGTGTTGCCGTACATGCCTTTGCTGATCTTTCGGGTGTATTCGTGGCCGGTGAAGATCCTGTGTCGGACTTCGACGCGGGGGCGTTCCAGATCCCGGAGGTGGCGGATCACGTCTTTGGCGGTGATGGACGTTTGGCGTTCGTTCTCGAATTCGATGTAAGCGAGCACTTCGTATTCTCGTAGGACCGACACCTTCATCGAGCCGCCAGGGCCGTCGACGAAGCGAGTGCGGGGGATGAAGAAGTTTCTCGGCGTGCGCTGGCCGAACTTGTAGAAGCGGTGTGGTCCGCACTGTTCGTATCTGTCGTTATCGGCGCTGGCCGTCGCCGGGGCCGAGGTGGTGACCAGAGCTATCGAAAGGAAGCCACGCATCGCCATTCTCCTCGCCGCATGACGTGCCTTCAGCCGGGCGGTAGCGGCCGGGGTTTTTGTCCGGAGAATAGACGTGGGCATATACCGTTCCTTTCGGAATGTGATTCTTGGTCGCGGCTGACGCGTAGGTCCGAATGGGACCTACTTGTCCGGTGAGCAAGCCGACGAGACCGGTATGATGCTTACAGTTGCCGCGAGCCACCTCACAACGCAACGCCGACGTTAAATTCCCGTACCGGAAAAGAGTCGGTGAAAAAGTGTCAATGTGTCAGCGATGCTCGAATCTTGGGCTCATCCGGCTTTGGTGATCACGCGATCGGGACCCGTGCAGGCAGTGCCCGGCGTGATGGGGTATAATGCCCAGCCTGTCTCACTACGGATAAATCCTGATGTGCGTTGTTCCCCGACAGGGGCCCGCCACTAGATGACCCTGAGGCTTTTGTGGCATTTTCGCAACAGAGTCGCAACAGCCCTGATTCGGACAACGAGCGGCTGTGAGGATTGAGCCTTGTGAAGGAAGCCGGCCACGACTTCGAATGTTATTCAAGAATTTTCTTTCGCTGTCCAACACCATAGGGAGATCAATGATGAAGGTTGATATCAAGGTTGGCTCGCTGGTCATGGCCGCGGGAGTCTGCTTGGCGGCCGGTGCGGTGACGAGCATTGGGGACGGCGACAGCGAGCTTTTAAGGATGGCGTCGGTGTCCGCTTCCGCACCGCTCGCGCGCGTGCCTTCGGGACCCGGCAAGGTACGCTGCCCGCAGCCCACCAAGATCGTCGGCAACTCCTCCGCGCTCCAGCAGGCGATTAAATCGGCCCGGGCGGGCGACGTCATCCAACTGCGTCCGGGCATCTACAAGGGCAAGTTCGTCGCCCAGAAGTCGGGCACGAAGGCGAAGCCGATCTTCCTGTGCGGCACCGCCAAATCCGTTCTGGACGGCGGCGGCATCAAGAACGGGTACGGCTTCCACCTCAACAAGGTGAGCTACTGGCGGCTGGTGGGCTTCTCCGTCCAGAACAGCCAGAAGGGCGTCATGGCCGACCGGACCCGTGCCTCGATCATCCAGGGCCTCACCGTGCATAACATCGGCGACGAGGCAATCCATCTGCGCAATTTCAGCACCGGCAACATCGTGCAGTACAGCAGGATCTACAACACCGGCCTGCGCCGCGCGAAGTTCGGTGAGGGCGTCTATCTCGGGTCGGCGGAATCCAACTGGAGCAAGTACACCGGCGGGCGGATGGACCAGAGCGACAGAAACCTGGTGCGCGGAAACGTGATCCGGGCCACGGCCGAAGCCATCGACATCAAGGAAGGCACCAGCGGGGGCCGAATCGTCGGCAACATCTTCGACGGGTCCGCGCTCGTTGGGGATGACGTCAACGACTCCTGGGTCGACGTCAAGGGCAACAACTACCTGATCGAGGGCAACTCCGGAAAGACGACACCGCAGGACGGCTTCCAGACGCACGAGATCATCGATGGCTGGGGCACCGGCAACGTCTTCCGCAAGAACAGGATCGATCTTGCCGGTGGCAAGGGCGTCGGCATCAACGACACCGTGGGCGGCAACACCATCGCGTGCGACAACAAGGTCATCGGCGGCCGGCTCACGAAGAAGGGCACCTGTTCCTGACGGAGCTAACACAATGCTCACCGTTACCCGGCGCCGTTAACGCTGGTGGTGGTTCTCGCCGCACCGGCGCCACGAGCAGCAGCGGCATTCCGTTTGGTGTTCTGGCCCCCCGGCCTCAGACCGCGATGACGACCTTTCCTGGGGCGTGCCCCTTTTCCAGATAGCTGATGGCCGCCGGGATCTCCTCGAACGGGTAACGCCGGTCGATGACCGGGGTGATCTTTCCGCTTTCGATGAACTCGGTGAGCGCTATCAGGTTCTGCTTGTTCTCCGTGCATCGGACCACGTCCGCCAGGGCCGCGCGCTGGGAGGTGAACCCCGATAGCGCGACCGCCGACATCATGCTTCCCATCGGTCGTATCCATCGGCCGGACTGTCCGCCGACGATGACGCGGGCGCCCTTACGCGTCAGCGCCCGTCGGCACGCCGACATCGACCGGCCTCCCGCGACGTCCAGCAGGAGGTCGTAGCGGCGCCCATTTCGCGTGAAATCCGCGCGGGTGTAGTCGATGACGTCGCTCGCGCCAAGGGAGCGGACCAGGTCCACGTTCCTCGTGCTGCAGACGCCGGTGACCTCCCCGCCCAAGGCTCGGGCGATCTGCACCGCGAACGTTCCCACGCCCCCCGAAGCTCCGTTGATCAGGACCTGCTGTCCCGGCTGGAGCCGTCCCACGTCGCGCAGGCCGATCAGGGCGGTGTTGGCGGCCATCGGCACGGCCGCGGCCTGCTCGTACGACAGGTTCTTCGGCTTCGGCGCCAGCTCACTTTCCCGTACGCACACGTAGTCGGCGAAGCCGCCCTCTAAGAGCATCGCGAACACCTCGTCGCCGGGGCGGAACTCCGTCACGTCTTTGCCGACCGCCTCGACATTTCCCGCGATGTCCACACCCAGGATGCCGAGCTTCGGGGTGCGCAGCCCGAGCCCGCCCGGCATCAGACGCGCGAGGTACGGCTCGCCGCGCATGTTATGCCAGTCGTACGGATTGACGGAGGTGGCCACCACCCGGACCAGTACCTCGTCATCGCGCGGGACCGGCTTGTCGATGTCGGTGAGATCCAGGACGTTGGGTGGGCCGTACGAGCGCAGAACGAACGCCTTCATCGCATTCTCCTAATCCACTAATCTCCCCCGAGCGTAGAAAAGTCTCGCGAAAGGCTCATCAGCCGAAAGTACGCCCGTTTAGTGGATGATCGGCCAGCTCAGCTCCGGCTGTTCTGTCGATGAACCGGCACCGCCTCAGCCGTCACGATCAGGTCATGACACACCAAAGCGGCCAGCGGGCAGCGCGGTCGGAATGGCTCGTGCCAGCTGCGCTGATCATGCTCAGTTTCGTCCCAGTAGTCGCGGGCGCCGTCCGCCTCACCGAGCTGACGGGAGGCGCGGCGATCACGCCGGAGAACGCGCGGTTCTTCGCGGCACCGCTGCCCGTGATGCTGCACATCGTCGGCGCCACCACATACTGCATTCTGGGGGCCTTCCAGTTCGTCCCCAGGTTCCGCCGCCGCAGACCTGGCTGGCACCGCGCCGCCGGCCGCGTGCTGATCGTGTGCGGACTCCTCGCCGCGCTCACAGGCCTGTGGATGACCCTGTTCTATCCCGTCCCGGCCGGTGATGAGGGTCTCCTTTCCGTTTTCCGGATTGTGTTCGGTACGGCAATGGCGGCGTGCATCCTCCTCGGCCTGGCCGCCATCCGGCGGCGGGACATCACCCGGCACCGCGCCTGGATGATCCGCGGTTACGCGATCGGCCAGGGCGCGGGCTCCCAGGCGTTGATCCACCTGCCCGCGATGCTGATCGTCGGCACGCCTACCGGGCTCACCCGAACGCTGCTCCTGGGCGCCGCCTGGGTGATCAACCTCGCCGTGGCCGAATGGATCATCCGTTCCTGACCCGGTTGGTCTCGTACGCCCAGATGGCGATCTCCACGCGGTTGCGGACGCCGAGCTTGGCCATAAGGCTGGTGATGTGAGATTTGACCGTGCTGAGCGAGATGTAAAGCTCGTCGGCGATCTCGCTGTTGGTCCGCCCGCGTGCCACCGTGACGAGAATCTGTTCCTCCCGCTCCGTGAGCTCCTCGACCGGCCGAATCGCCGGTTCTGCGGGCCCGGAGCGGGCGAATGCCCCTAACAGGCGAGCGGTGACGCTCGGGGCGATGAGCGCGTCGCCGTTTGCGGCGGCGTGCACGGCCTGGGAGAGCAGCGCGGTTCCGGCGTCCTTGAGCAGGAAACCCCGGGCTCCGGCCCGAAGCGCGGCGTAGACGTACTCATCGAGGTCGAACGTGGTGATGACGACGACCGCGAGCGGATCCTCCACGCCCGGCCCGGCGAGCGAGCGGGTGGCCTGAATGCCGTCGACGGAGGGCATCCGGATGTCGAACAGGCACACGTCGGGACGCAGGCGGCGGGCGAGTTCGACGGCTCGCCGCCCGTCGGCCGCCTCGCCGATGACCTCGATGTCCGGCTGAGCGTTGAGTATCATCACGAGCCCCGTCCTGACGATCTCCTGGTCGTCGGCGACGATCACCCGGATGCTCATGTGGCCGCCCCGGCACGCGGCAGGACGGCGGTCACGGTCCACCCTCGATCCGGGTTCGGACCCGCCACGCAGGTGCCGCCGAGCAGGTCAGCGCGTTCCACCATGCCGATGATCCCGTATCCCTGCTGGCGAATCTGGCTGGTCTCGCCGTCGTCGCTCACCCGAAGGCGTACAGACGTCTCGTCCGCGGCGACGCGGACCTCCACGCGCGTCGCGTGGCGCGCGTGGCGCCGGGCGTTGGTGATCGACTCCTGGGCGAGGCGGTAGATCGCGGCCCCGACCGACGGCGGGACGTCGTCGACGTCGCCGAGAATCTCCACCTCGACGGACGGCCCCGCCCGCCCCCGGCTCGCGAACTGCTCGACATCGGCGATGCGTCGCCCCGGCGTCAGGTCAGCCGGTTGGTCGCGGCGGAGCACCCGAACCATGCTGCGCATCTCGGCGAGGGCACGCGACGCCTCCGCCTCGATCACCTGCAGCGCCTCGGTCGCCGCGTTCGGCTGCGCCGCCGCCGTCGCGAGGCCCGCCTGAGCCCGGATCGCCATGGCTGAGACGTGATGCGCGACGGTGTCATGCAGCTCACGCGCCAGCTGCTCCCGTTCGAGCAACTTGACCTGATCGAGCTCACGCATCCTCGCCCCGGCCCGATACCGGAACGCCGCTCCGAGGGCGATGCCCAGAAGCAGGACGGTGCTTCCGCCGATCACGTCGGCGATGCCGGTGGCGGTGTAGGTGGAGGCCAGCGAGAAGGAGGCCTTGGCGAGAACGACTGTCAGCCCGATCACCGCCTCGCGCCCGGACCCCCACCGGACCAACGCGTACACCAGGAGCAGCAGATACACCATCGTGTTCGTCTCTAATGAGTCGCTGCCCGCCAGTAGCTGGGCCACGCTGGGGACGCCGAAGGCGATCACAACCATCAGCAGCGGTCTGGTCCGGCGCCACAACAGGGTGGGCACCAGCCCGGCGGTGAGGATCACCGAAATGACCGGCCACGGAAGATCTTTCCGCAGAACCCCTTCGAGCACGGCGATCGGCACCAGCACGCCCACGAGCGCCCAGTCCCGCCACACCCGCCGCGGGGGATTGGGAGGACGAGGCTCATCCCACACAGAACGAAGAAGGGAAACCACGCCATCATGGTACGAAAACTCGCCCCACTCCGGACCGGCCCAAAGTATGAAAACGCCATCCGGTCAGGGCTTTATGAGACAACCGTCGACTGCGCTACCGGGCGGGTGGTCGTCAATTCGCGAGGGTCGAGCACTTCGATGTCGACGATCGCGGTTCTTGACGGGTTGAGGTTGAGCCAGATGACGGGCTCGTCGCCGCGTTCCAGTTCGATCAGGTCGCATCCGGCCGAGCCCGGGGGCGCGGTGAGGAGGTTGACGCAGGTGGGTGTGCAGGTGCATCTGCCCAGGTACGGCAATGCGTCGACGGTGGCCGCCAGCGGGTCGGGCGCGAGCAGGGCGACGATGTTGGCGGTGAGGTGCGGGTACACATCCGACAGCCGGAGTTCTGTGCTGATCATGGCAGGCCCTCCCGGAGGTGATCGTGGTCTAGCGGAGGTATTCGAGGATCAGGACGGTGAGAGTGGCCACGGCCAGGAACGCGCCGCCCGCGGTGAGGACCGCCGCGGAGGGGGCCATGCCGGACGCGACGCTCACGATGTAGCAGCACAGCGCGAGGATAATGGAGATCAGGCCCGCAATGGTCAAGGACGTCAGTCGCGACAATTTCGCACGCTCACTTCGTCGGATCAGGTTGTAGCGATGCCCGGAACCGCGCGAATGCCATGTGACGTCGTCGCATTGTATTCGTTGCGAAAGAGAATTATTCTCAGATCGTCGCGGTGAGCAACTGGGCGATCTTTCTACCATCGTGTGCCGGTTGAGTCCACGGATCGACCGAACTCCGGACAACAATCGCTGCCGACGGACAAGTGCGAACGTCGCCGGACATATCCGGATGGATCCGGACGGCTTCGGATGCATGCGGACTTTTGGCACCGATTGCCCCTAGGGCGGTAGTAAACCCAGAATCAGGAATTATCGGTGCAGGGCGTGCCAAGCCCCACTAGCCTGACATTTGCACCGGAGTTACCGGTGTGACTCCTGGTGGGCAAGGGCTAAACGTGCCCGATGTCCTTTTGCGTGCCGTCTGACCGTAGTCCTGAAACGGATCTTGCTCATGAGTGAAGCGAGCGCAAGTCGGTGTCATGTAGATCACTTACTTGAGAGGTCCAGGAGCCTCCATCTCGACGCGGGCCATCCGACCCTGCAGATGGTCGAGCAGGTCGCCAACGATCTCATCGAGGAGCAGCAGGGGGCCAGAATCCACATCGCATGGAAACGCCTTCCCACCTCAACCGTGTCCGAGATCCTGAGCGGCAAGTTTCGTAAGCTCCCGGACTGGCAGTTCTTTCACACCTTCGTGGCCGCGTGCCATCGTCTCGCGGTTGCGAACGAGCTCGAGGTTCCGCCGGCGAGGGAGTTGATGGCGGAGTTCGGCAGCCTCTGGAAAGCGGCCAAACTCGAAACAGGCGGCTCCCTGGGGTACGTCAGTTCGCCACGCTGGACACCCGGAGACATCCTCGAACCCACCATCCAGGAAGTACGGGTAGAACGAATTCCGTCTGTCCAGTTTCGGATGCCCCGAGCCTGGGGCAGGAGCGGCGCCGCGATTCTCCGCCGGGCCGGCATGGGCGACGCGAACGCGGCCTACCAGGCGGCCATTCTCCTCGCCTGCGAAGCGTCCATCATGGCCGACGACGCCGACAGAAAGAACTGTCTTCTGGACATGGCCGCCTTCTGGCGCGGCAAGGCCACCGGCAAGGTCGAGAAGGCCGCCGCCCTCCGCCTCAAGGGCACCCCACTCCGGCGCGCCGCCGAAGACCTCGCCCTCGGCTACAAACGATCAGGAAAGCCGTGCGTCATATTCTTCCGAGCATTCCTCCAGGTCGAATCAGCATTGCGCCGCAACAAGCTCGAGCCCCGGCCCACCCCCAGCACAATAAACTCCGCCCCCGCTGACTCCGGCACGTAGCCATCCCCCTTGACCTGGGAACTTGCATAACCCGCAAGCTATGTTGCAGGTTATGCAATGAAGTGCTGATCTTGCCTCCGACGTTGTCGCCCCCTTCCAAGGAGAGGTGATCAACGACTCACCGGTTCAGGGAGCGACCTCCCACAGGGCAGACATCGGGAGCGCGCGCATCCGGTCGCCGAATGGAAGTTTTTCCTGGCCTGAGTAGAGGACGAAACCGGCGATGAGGCGGTCGCCCACCCTGTCCGCCAGGTGACGGAGGCCCCTGAAGTCGTCTGCTCGGACAGTTTCGGCTGCCTTGACTTCGATGCCGATGATCTCGCCGGATGCCCGTTCGAGGATAGCGTCGACTTCGATATTGTCGCGGGTTCGGTAGTGGTAGAGGTGGACGGGCTCTTCTGCCCAGGTCAGTTGGCGGGCCAACTCACTTAGAGCGAAATTCTCCAGGAGTGGGCCGATCGGGGCGGTGATTCCTGCCGCGCGGGCTGGCGTGAGACCGGAGAGGTGAGCACCTAGGCCCGTATCGACCGCCAGAAGTTTCGGGGTTGCCACAGCGCGGGTGGTGGCGTTGGCGGACCAGGCCGGAATCCGTCTCACCACGTAGATCAGGTCGAGTAGATCGAAGTAGCGCTTCACTGTCGTGCGGGGGAGCCCGAGGTCGTTGCTGAGGTGGTCGATGACCAACAGACCTCCCATGCGACCGCATAGGACGTTCAGCAAACGCCGCATATCTGATGGCCGCTCAATGTCGGCCACCTGCTTCACATCCCGATTGATCAAATCGGTGATATACGACTCGAAGAATCGGGCTCGCCTCCGGTGTGTCGAGCGGTGGACGGCCTCTGGGTAGCCGCCTGTGAGCGCCCGATCGACGTAGTCGGCTCGGCGAAGCCGGGATTTTGGGACTCGGAGATCCGGACCCTCGTGGAATGCGGCGTCAATGAATCCATCGGGACAACGCTCGATCTCCCCTTGGGAGAGCGGCCAGAGTTCGATGGTCTCCGTGCGACCTGGGAGGGCGTCGGGGAGGTCGCGAAGGCCCAGAAGACGCGCCGAACCTGTCAGCAGGAAACGACCCGGTCGGGGATCGGCGTCGACTTCTCGCTTGATGGAGAGCAGGAGATCGGGCACACGCTGGATCTCGTCGATGAGGGTGAGCCCGTTGTGGTAGACGATTCCGTCCGGATCCCGGCGGGCGGCCGCGCGAACCGCCGCTTGGTCCAAGTAGATCTCACGAGAACCAGGTGATCGCTGAACGATGGCCTTCGCGAGCGTGCTCTTGCCTACCTGTCGTGCTCCATTGATGACGACGACGCGGGTGTCGGCGAGGGCTTCCATCGCCATGGCCTCCGCGCGGCGGGGGAAGACGGTCAACTCATCGATGTCCACCGCCTAAATATAGGCCTCTCTAGCACAACCGTGGTGGATCTGCCGCTAGATCGGTGGTGGTCTCGCCGTAGTCATGGTGGTGGATCTGCCGCCATGATCGTGGTGGATCTGCCGCACCACGAGTGGTGGGTCTGCCGCTGTTGCGGTGGTGGATCTGCCGGTGGTTTGGGAGGTTGGAGCACGAAGGGGCGGAGGGCCTCTGTCTACTATCCCGGTATGGGTGTGCGTGAGCTTCGGCTGGTTGTGACCGCGGACGACTACGAGAGGGCGTTGCGGTTTTATCGGGATGTGTTGGGGTTGCCTGAGTTGGCTGACTTCTCGTCGGAGGATGGGCGGGTTCGGTTGCTGGACGCGGGGCGGGCGACGTTGGAGTTGGTCGACGCGCGGCAGGCGGAGTTCATCGATCGGGTTGAGGTGGGGCGGCGGGTCGCCGGGCATATCCGGGTGGCTCTTGAGGTGGGCGATGCCGCGCGGGTGACGGCGGAACTGGCCGAGGCGGGGGCGCAGGTGATCGCGGCGCCGACGCGGACGCCGTGGGGTTCGCTGAATGCGCGGCTTGAAGGGGAAGCGGGACTGCAGTTGACGCTCTTCGAGGAGCTGGGAGAGGGATGACGATGGTTGCCGTGTTTGTCCCACCCGCCCACCCTTTGTTTGATTCCGGGCTCCGCCCGGCCCCGTGTCGCCGTGATCACCCGCACGAATCACAACCGCGTGGCCGTAGGAACCATCCGGTTCCCCGCCCTGGGGAGTAGGGAGGGGAACCGGTTTGTGCGGTGGTGGTTGGGAACCGGCCGGGCTTTGCGGCCCCAGAGGGCTGGGAGGCGGCCGGTTCCTGGGTTAGGGATGGGTCACGGGTAGGAGACGACCTTGGAGGGGATGGTGGCGGTGCCGAAGGCGGGGGCGCCGGTGTCGTTGATGACGTGGTTGATTCGGCCGTTGCCGCCTAGGGAGACCGAGAGGAGGCTGTGGAATTTGACGCCGGGTTTGATGGGGGTTTCGAAGACGCGGTCGACCTCGATGGTGGGGTCGACGTTGAAGTAGCAGTAGCTGCCCATGCCCCAGCCCTCGTGCACGTTCACGTTCGGGCCGACCTTGTAGGCGGCCCAGCCCTTGACGGTGCCGTTCATGTAGGCGGCCTGGTTGGGCGGGTCGTAGGCCTTCTCGTTCTGGAAGAAGATGGTGCGGCCGCGCTCGCCGTACCACTCGACGTCGTACTTGCGGAAGTGTTCGACGAACAGGCCGGTCGCGAGGACGTCGTCGCCGTTCACGATCATGCCGGTTTCGGCGGTGTTGACGTTCCAGCCGATGCCCTCGCCGTGGTCGCCGCGCCAGAGCCAGGTGTGGTCGATGATGACGTCATCGCTGTTGATCACCAGGCTGGTGGTGGCGTTGCCGGCGAAGGCGCCGCCGATGCGGACGAAGACGTCCTGCAGGGTGGTGGGGTTGGCGGCGTGGTCGGCGCTCGAGCCGGCGGGGCCGACCTCGATGAGCACGTCGGACTTCTGCGGGCCCGCGTCGATGAGGAAGCCGGCCAGCTTGACGCCGTCCACGTCGGCGACCTTGATCGCGGTGGCTGCGTTCTCGGGGATGATGGTCGCCAGGCCGAGGCCGAGGACCACGGTGTTCGCCCGGTTGATGTTGATGGGGGCGTTGGTGCGATAGATGCCGGGGGTGAGGAGCAGGTTGAGGCCCTGGGCGAGTGCCGCGTTGATGGTGGCCGCGGTGTCGGTGGGCTTGGCGACGTAGAAGTCGGTCAGCGGGAGCGAGGTGCCGGCGGTGGGGCCGTTGGCCCAGCTGTGGCCGCGTGCGTTGGTGCGCAGGGCGGGGACGAAGACCCGGTAGTTGCCGCCGCCGTCCACGTAGAGGTACGGCTTCTCCCGGCTGATCGGGGTGTTCTGCAGCGTGGTGTAGACCGGCTCGGGGAAGGAGTTGGCGGGCGCGCCGGCGACGCCGGAGAAGACCATGTTCCAGACGCCGTTGACCCAGCCGCCGATGGTGCTGTCCCGGGTGTACCACTGCTGCTGGGAGTACGGCCCGACCGAGCCGTCGATCTTGCTGTCCGCGATGTAGCCGCCGCTGGCCCAGCCGTACCCGGTGGGCGCCAGGTTGAGGTTGCCGCGGATGTGCATGCGGCGGAACGGCGCGGCCTGGGAGACGGCCCAGCGGTTCTCGCCGCCGGTGGGCTGCACTGCCAGGTTCTCGGTGGAGCGCCAGAAGTTCTGGGTGGCGTTGCCGCCGAACCAGCCCGCGTCCACGGTCACGCCGCCGTTGATGACGACGTCGCCGGGGTTCTGGCCGAGGCCCACGATCGAGGTGTAGAAGCCGACCCGGGCGTTGACGTTGTAGGTGCCGGGCTTGAACAGGAACGCGTGCCGTCCGGTGCCGAACTGGGCGGATTCCTGCTGGGTGAAGACGGTGTCGAGGGCGCTCTGGATGGTGGCGCTGGACATCGACGGGTCGATGACGTGCACGTTCGGGCCGAGCGAGCCGCCGCCGGGGATCGGGTCTGTCGGGGTGGTCGTGGTGCGCACCGCGAACTCCCAGAGCGAGTGGCCGTAGCCGGTGCCGCGGGCGGTGCCGAGCATCCGGACGTAGCGGCCTGAGCCGCTGACGGCGTGGGACTGCACGCCGCCGGTCGCCCCGGTGACCGACTTCAGGTCGGTCCAGGGGTCGGCGCCGTTGGCGGAGACCTGGAGCTTGAAGGCGCTCGCGTACGCGGCTTCCCAGCGCAGGTCGATGGCGCAGATGGTCTGGGTGGAGCCGAGGTCCACCTGCACCCACTGCGGGTCGCTGGCCGCGCTGGACCACCGGGTGCCGTTGTTGCCGTCGAACGCTGAAGAGGCGGGGAAGCCCGCGTTCTGGACGGAGGAGGCGCTGCTGGGCTTGTTCAGCGCGGCGTTGGCGGCCGGGCAGGGGTCGGTGGTGCCGCCGGGCTCGCCGTACACCTGGAATTCCCAGAGGGAGTAGCCCCAGCCGGTGGCGCGGGTGATGCCGAGCATGCGGACATAGCGGGCGCTGCCGGTGATGTCCCAGGTGTCGACCCCGCCGTCACCTCCGGTGACGGATCGCAGGTCGGTCCACGTGGTTCCGTTCTGGGAGCCCTGCACCTTGTACGCGGTCGCGTACGCGGCCTCCCAGTTCAGGACGACCCGGGTCAGCGGGATCGAGGACCCCAGGTCGACCTGGACCCACTGGTCGGCGGTGGCCAGGCTGGACCAGCGGGTGCCGGTGTCGCCGTCGACGGCGTTGCCGGCGGCCATGCCGGCGTTCTCGACGGAGGAGGCGGTGGCGGGCTTGCCCTGCGACACCAGGGTGTCGGCGAAGGCAGGCGTGGCAGGAAGGGTGATCAGGGCCGCCACCACCGCGGATGCGGTGAATAAGGCGGCAGTTCGGGACAGACCTCTCATGCGTGTCTCCACAGCGGAAGCGGGGGGTGAAGGTCCAACAGACGCGACTTACGACATGCCGTAAATCAACACCTTATTTCGATCCTTGATTTAACTTGCGCGGCACATGGTCGTCAAGAGTCGGACCCAAATGCTCGGCCGCGCCTGTGTCTGGACTGAGGAACGCAGGTCGCGGAGCGGCCGGAGCGACGAGGGAAGACACAGGCTGAAGGCGGCCGAGCCGCCGTGCCGGAGGCACGGCCATAAACGCAGCTACCCTGAGTGGTGTCTCTCCCTGACTGAGAAATGGCCCCCCGATGACCGAGCTTCTCCCCGCGCTGATGGCCGCCGCCGAGCGTTTCAGCATCGCCGGGCGGGAGCTTTACCTCGACTTCCTGCCGAACCTGCGCGCCTGGCACTCCATCACCGACCTGGTCGGCGCGGTGCGGCTCGGCATGTGGTTCACCCTCCCCGACGGCCGGGAGATGTCCTTCGAGGTGTCGCTGCGCCCGCAGGCCCCCGGCGCGTGGGCGATCGGCGGCGCGATCACCCTCGAAGACCAGGAATTACTCCGCCTGGAGGAGATCGAGACCGGCACGCCCGTCGCCGTGCTCAACCGGTACGCCGAGGACCTGATCATGCCCGCCCGCTGGCACCTCGACCAGGCGATTCAGAGCGCGTGCAACCCCTGAATGACCTCCCGCAGGATGCGCTCCTCCGGCAGCTGCGCGACGGTCGCGGGCGGCCGGGCCGCGATCAGGCGCAGCTCGCGGAGATCCCCCAGCAGCACGCGCACCACGTTCAGCGAAAGCCCGACATCAGAGGCGATGTCCGCCACCGAGGCCGGCGACTGGCAGGCCCGCAGGATCCGCAGCTGCTCGGGCGGCAGGCCGGTCACGTTCGAGGCCGGCAGCGCCCTGACGATCGTCACCAGGTCGAAGTCGGGCCCGGTCGGGCGGGTCCGCCCCCGGGTGAGCGTGTAAGGGCGAAGCAGGGGGCGTTCGTCGGTCACGAGTTCTCCCCGCGCAGCTGGGGTGCCAGGCTGGCCTGCCGTACGCGCCGGGGCAGGCCGTCCCCGTCGGAGGGCACGGGCGTGAGCGCGGGCTGCTGCGGGATGAGCCGCTCGACCGTGTACTCCTCCGGCTCGCCCGCCACCACGATGTCCGGCGGGAGCAGCACGATCGCGGTGGTCCCGCCGTACGGGGAGGCGCGGAGCGAGACGCGGACGCCGTGCCGCTGGGCGAGGCGGCCGACCACGAACAGGCCGAGCCGGTCGCTGTCGGCCAGGTCGAACTCGGGCGGCTCGGCCAGCCGCTCGTTGAGATGGGCCAGCTCCTCGGCGCCGATGCCGAGGCCGCGATCCTCCACCTCCAGCACGAACCCCCGCGCCACCAGCTCGCCCCGGACGAAGACCTGGGTGTTGGGCGGGGAGAAGATGCACGCGTTCTCCACCAGCTCGGCCACCAGGTGGATGACGTCGGTGACGGCGGGGCCGGCCAGCGCGGTCTCGGGCGGCACGGCGATCAGGACCCGCAGGTAGTCCTCGACCTCCTCGACGGCGGCGCGGGTGACGTCGTAGAGCGAGACGGGGTCGCGCCAGCCGCGCCCGGGCGCCGCGCCGGACATGATGATCAGGCCCTCCGCGTGCCGCCGCATGCGGGTGGTGAGGTGGTCGACGCCGAACAGCTGCTCCAGCACGGCCGGGTCGCCGACCTGCCGCTCCAGCGTGTCGAGCAGGTCCAGCTGCCGGTGCAGCAGCGACTGGCTGCGCCTGGCCAGGTTGAGGAAGACCATGCTGACGCCCTTGCGCAGCCGGGCCTGCCCGACGGCGGCCTCGACGGCGGTGCGCTGCACGGAGGCGAACGCCTCGCTGACGTCGTCGACCTCGGTGGTGTCGCGGTGCACGGCCAGCGGCGGCGTCTCGGCGGCCACGTCGACCTCCTCGCCGTTCCGCAGCCGCCGTACCACGTCGGGCAGCCGCCGGTCGGCCAGGTCGAGCGCGGCGTGCCGCAGCGCGGCCAGCTCGGTGGCGAGCTTGCGGGCAAACCGGAAGGAGAAGAACACGGTCACCACGACGGCGACCAAGCCGAGCACGCCGAGCAGCGCGACCCGCCAGAGCACGCTCTCGGCCAGCGGCGCCGCCCGTTCGGTGATCTTCCTGGCGATCTCGCCGCCGAGCTTGTCCAGCGTGATCGAGACGGCCTCGACGGTGGCCTGCCAGCGGGCGGCCTCGATCGGCAGCACCTTGCCCGGCCGGACGACCTCGCTGACGCCCTTCTCCAGGGTCAGGTAGTCGGCGTAGATGGGGGAGGCGTTCAACGCGTCGTACGGCTGGCGCAGTTCCTCGTCGAGTTGGCTCGTTCCCAGCTGGTACAACAGTCGCCGCTGGCCCACCATCTCGGCGAAGGCGGCGCGCTCGTCCTCGGTCATCTTCCCGGCGCCGAGGGTGCCCGCCAGCAGCGCGGACTGCTGGCTGACGATCTCCCGCCCGCGCCCGACCAGGATGATCGCCTTGGTCTGGGCGACCAGGTCGATGTCGGGGGAGATCATCAGCCGGTCGTAGACCTGGAAGCCGACCTCGGCGATGGAGCTGTACTCCTCCAGCGCGTCCAGCCGGGAGATGTCCCGGTTCTCGACCTGCTCGCGCACCGTGTCCAGGCGGCTGAGCTGGCGCAGCAACTCCTGGACCCGCTCCCACATGGCCGGCGGGGTCGAGCTCTCCGCCTCGGTGGCGTGCGTGGCCAGCGCCGCGGCGGCGGCGTCCGTGGTCTCCTGCTGGGTGTCCAGGTCGGCGTGGAAGGTGCTCGTGGTGCCCAGGTAGGACAGCGACCGGAGGCGCTCGTTCTGCAGCTCGGTCAGCACGACCCTGGCGGGCGACACCACATGCTCATAAACCGTGCCGATGCGGATGTACTCCATGCCCGCCTGCACGCTGATCGTGGCGGCGAAGCCCCAGATGACGGTCAACGCGACGACCGGAAGCAGCAGGATGGCGAAGATCTTGACGCGGACGGAACGTTTGCGGCCAGCCATGGGGGACCCCATACACATGCGTTAATAGTGGCGAAACACTAGCAATGTGTGAGCTGGGCCACTAGGTGACTTTCTTAACGATACGACTCCTAATCCGCATAGGAGGTGCGTCGATTGTCGGACTGTAAGACAATCAGTCCATGCGTATTATTGCCGCCGCCGTGCTCTGGGGCACGGCCGGAACCGCCGGGGCCTTCGCGAGCGCCGGATCGGTCTCCCTGGCCGCCGCCCGGCTGGTGATCGGCGGCTCCATCCTGGCCCTGCTGTTCCTCCGCTCCCGGGCCTTCGGCCGCGACCTGCTGCTCGGCGCGGTCTGCGTCGCCGCCTACCAGCTGTGCTACTTCGCGGCCGTCGCCAGGACCGGCGTGGCCATCGGCACCGTGGTGGCGATCGGCAGCGGCCCGGTCTTCACCGGCCTGCTCTCCTGGGCGCTCGACCGCACGACCCCCTCGGCCCGCTGGCTCGGCGGCACGCTCGCCGCCGTCGCCGGCTGCGCCGTGCTGGTCCTGGGCGGCGGCAGCGAGGGCGGCGCCGATCCCGGCGGCATCGGGCTCGCCCTGATCGGCGGCCTGCTCTACGCCAGTTACGCGGTGACCGCCGCCCGCGCGATCGACCGCGGCACCCCCTCCGACACGGTGATGGGCACGATGTTCGGCGGCGCGGCCGTCCTGATGCTTCCCGTGCTCCTGCTCTCGGGCCCCGGTTTCCTGGCCACGCCGTCTGGCCTGCTCACCGCGCTCTACCTCGGCGCCGCCACCACCGCTCTCGCCTACGTCCTGTACGGCCGTGGCCTGCGCACCACCCCCGTCGCCACCGCCGCCACCCTCGCCCTGGCCGAACCCGCGGTCGCCGCCCTGCTCGGCGTGGCAGTGCTCGGCGAACGCCTGACCCCGCTCTCCTGGGCCGGCCTGGCCCTGCTGGCCACCAGCCTGATCGTGGTAGCTCTACCAGAACGCCGGATCCCCATAGGCTCGGCAGCGTGAAGCTGCGCCCCGTCTCCACCGTGGAGGCCCTCGCCGACGCCCTGCGCACGAGGGTCCTGTCCGGCGACCTGGCCGCCGGCACCTCCCTGCCCGAGCAGGAGATCTCCGACACCTACGGCGTGGCCAGGCCCACCGTCCGGGAGGCCCTGGCCGCGCTCGTGCACGAGGGCCTGCTCCGCCGCGAGCGCAACCGCAGCGCGTACGTGCCGGAGATCACCACCTCCGACCTGGCCGACCTCATGTACGTCCGCGGCTCGCTCGAAGAACTCATGGCCGGCGCGCTCTACGGCCACCGCGTCCCCGCCGCCGAGGCCGCGCTGACCCGGCTGGAGGCACTCCCGCCGGACGAACCCTGGGCCGAGGTGGTCGCCGAGCACATGGCCTTCCACCAGGCGCTGATCGTCGCCGTCGCCAGCCCGCGACTGGAACGCCTCTACGCCACCCTCGCCGCCGAGACCCGCCTCGGGCTGGTACGGCTCCGCAAGGTTTACCCCAAACGCGCCGAACTGGTCGCGGAGCACCGTGACCTGCTGGCCGCGATCGAGCGCGGCCCGGCCGAGGCGGCCCGGCGCGCCGTCCGGGAACACCTGGAATGGCGCAGTTGAGGCCGTCTCTTGCCGGGAACACCCGGGAGTCGTCAGAATCGCGGCCATGCACGGCAATTCAGTGCCAGAGCCGGGCACGGATTCGCGCGTGCCGGATTCATACGTATATGTCACCGAAGAGGGTGTGACGCGTCATTATTCCGACGGCAGCGTGGAAGCGCTCGCCTGGGAAGACGTGGTCGAGGTCCGCGTCGGCGGAGCCGACCATGGGGACGCTAAGGACGCCCAGGACGACGACGCGGACGTCCTCATCGTCCTCCTCGATCGGGAGGGCGAGGGTTGCGTCGTGCCCAGATCCGCGACGGACGCCACATTTCTGGCGCGCCTGCGCTACTTGCCCGATTTCGACCTGGATCGGCTGAGCTCCGCCGTGGAGACGGCACATTCCGGATATGTCGTCGTATGGCGGAGCCCGGAGCCCCCGTCGCCGCTGCCGGATCTGGAATACGACTAGGTTCCGTGCCGTCCGGCTCCCGAGCGGAACCGTTCGACGCCGTCCAGCCCGGCCTGGAGTGAGGCCAGGCCGTAGCGGAACTCGGTGGCCATCGACTCCGCCTCCAGCGCGGAGAGGCGATCGTTGCGCAGGCACGCCTGGGGGAACGCGGCCAGCTGGGCGGCCAGGGCCTCGGCGTGCTGGCGGGCGGTGCCGCTGGGGACCACCCGGGACGCCAGGCCGATGTCCAGGGCTTCGCGCGCGGAGACCGCCCGCCCGGTGAGGATCAGGTCGAGGGCGCGGCCGGTGCCGATCAGCTGCGGGAGCCGTACCGTGCCACCGTCGATGAGGGGCACGCCCCAGCGGCGGGAGAAGACCCCGAAGGTGGCGTCGGCGGCGACCACGCGGAGGTCGCACCAGAGCGCGAGTTCGAGCCCGCCGGCCACCGCGTGGCCTTCGACGGCCGCGATGACCGGTTTGGAGAGACGCATCCGGGTCGGGCCCATCGGGCCGTCACCGTCCTCGGTGACCTGGTTGCCGCGCTCGGTGCCGATCGCGTGCAGATCGGCCCCGGCGCAGAAAGTGCCCCCCGCTCCCCACAGAATCGCGACCGAGGAGGCGTCATCAGCGTCGAAAGCCCGAAAAGCCGCCGTGAGTCCGGCTGCTGTTGGGCCATCGACCGCATTCCGTACATCTGGGCGGTCCAGAATCACGGTCGTCAAAGATCCTTGCCGTTCCACGCGTACCGTCATGCTCCCCGAACCTAGTTCGGGGACAAGTTCAACGGGGAAAGTTCTCTGTACATCTTTGGATCGTTCCGTCAAGCGACTGGGTACCCCGGTTTCGGCCGATTGTGGACAGATGTGATCGTTCCCTTGTAGGGTCTCGATCTTTAGCATTTACCTCGGGTACCCCCCTCTCCTGGTGCAACAGAGAAATAGGTCAACCAACCGGACGGGGTGCGCGTCTTGTTCATTGCGAACAACGAGGCAGCAGGTGGAGTGTCATGAGGGTGGGGCTTCAGGCGTCCGCTACGGGCGTCCCTGATCAGAAGGTCCGGACGGCGACCAGCATCTGGACTCGAACGTATGCGCGCGTCCTGCTGGCCGGAGACCTGGCCTGCGCGATGATCGCGTGCGAGACCGTTATCGGTGTGCGCCTGTGGCTCGGAGCGTGGATTCCGAAATACGAGGCGTTCCTGGGCTTATCCCTGGCCCTGGCATGGCCGATCGCCATGGCGATCGCCGGGGCCTACCGAAAACGGGTGCACGGAGAGGGCAGCGACGAATTTCGGGCCGTCTTCACGGGGGGTATGGGACTCACGGCTTCGGTCGCCATCGGTGCCTACGCCACGCAGACCACCATCGCGCGCAGCTTCGTGATGGCGATGTTCCCGCTGGCCCTCTTCCTGACCTTGTATTTCAGGTATCGCATGCGTAAGCACCTGCACCGTCGTCGGAGCGACGGCCACTATGTCCGCAATGTCGTCGCGGTGGGTCATCGCGAGGCCGTGCTCGACCTGGTGATGCAGTTCCGCCGGCAGCCGCACCACGGCATGCGCATCGTGGCGGCCTGCCTGCCTGCCCAGGGCAATCTCGACGTGGACGGCGTGCCCGTGCTGGGCGACTTCACCAACGTGGACGAGGTCGTGCTGAAGACCGACGCCGACTCGGTGGCCATCCTGGCCTGCCCGGAGCTGGACGGCTCCGCGCTGCGGCGGATGGCCTGGAGCCTGGAGGCGGCCAGGACCGACCTGTTCGTGGCCCCCGCGCTGATGGACGTGGCCGGGCCCCGGATCAGCATCCGCCCGGTCGCCGGGATGCCGCTGCTGCACCTCGAACACCCGGAGTTCGAGGGCGCCAAGCACATCATGAAGAACCTGTTCGACAAGGTTCTCGCCCTCGCCCTGCTGCTGGTGGCCGCCATTCCGATGCTGGTGATCGCCGCGCTGATCCGCGGCACCACCCCGGGCCCCGCGCTGTTCCGCCAGGCCAGGATCGGGCGCGGCGGCAAGGAGTTCCGGGTGCTCAAGTTCCGCACCATGGTGCAGGACGCCGAACGCCTCAAGCAGCAGTTGCACGAGGACAACGAGTTCGACGGCGTACTGTTCAAGATGCGGAACGATCCACGGGTGACCAGGGTGGGAGCGGTGCTGCGGCGGTACTCGCTGGATGAGTTCCCGCAGCTGCTGAACGTGTTGCGGGGCGAGATGTCGCTCGTCGGGCCGCGCCCGCCGCTCCCCGAGGAAGTCGCCCAGTACGGCGAGGACGTGCGCCGCCGCCTGGTCGTCAAGCCCGGCATGACCGGCCTCTGGCAGGTCTCCGGACGCTCCGACCTGACCTGGGAGGAGTCGGTCCGCCTGGACCTGCGGTATGTGGAGAACTGGTCGCTCATCCTGGACCTGCAGATCCTGTGGAAGACGTGGTCGGTCATGAAGAACGGAAGCGGGGCCTACTAGCTGTGAAAGCGCTCGTGCTCGCCGGAGGATCTGGCACCAGGCTCCGGCCGATCACCCACACCTCCGCCAAGCAGCTGGTCCCGGTCGCCAACAAGCCGGTCCTGTTCTACGGCCTGGAGGCCATCGCGGCGGCCGGGGTCCGGGAGATCGGCATCGTGGTCGGCTCCACCCACGCCGAGATCGAAGCGGCCGTCGGCGACGGCTCCCGGTTCGGCGTCGAGGTCACCTACCTGCGCCAGGAGGCCCCGCTGGGGCTCGCGCACGCGGTGCTGATCGCGCGCGAGTTCCTCGGCGAGGACGACTTCGTCATGTATCTCGGCGACAACTTCATCGTCGGCGGCATCAACGGCGTCATCGAGCGGTTCGTCCGGGATCGCCCGGCCGCCCAGATCATGCTCACCCAGGTGGCCAATCCCAGCCAGTTCGGCGTGGCCGAGCTGGACGGCGACGGCCGGGTGGTCGCGCTTGAAGAGAAGCCGCGCCGGCCCAAGAGCGACCTGGCCCTGGTCGGGGTGTATCTGTTCACCTCCGCCGTGCACGAGGCGGTCGGCGAGCTCAAGCCATCCTGGCGGCACGAGCTGGAGATCACCGACGCCATCCAGTGGCTGATCGATCACGACCACCGGGTGGAGTCCTCCGTCATCTCCGGCTACTGGAAGGACACCGGTAACGTCGCGGACATGCTGGAGGTCAACCGGCTGGTGCTGGAGTCGGTGGAGACCAGGATCGAGGGGTCGGTGGACGCGGCCAGCGAACTGATCGGCCGGGTGGTGGTGGAGCCGGGCGCGGTGATCGAGCGCTCCCGCATCGTCGGCCCGGCCATCGTCGGCGGGGGCGCCAGGATCCAGGACAGCTACGTCGGCCCGTTCACCTCGATCGCGGCCGACTGCGTCGTGGCGGGCAGCGAGATCGAGTACTCGATCGTCCTGCCTCGGGCCTCCATCACCGGGGTGCGCCGGATCGAGTCCTCGCTGATCGGCCACGACGTGGTGGTCACCCCCGCGCCCAGCATGCCCCGGGCGCACCGGCTGGTCCTCGGCGACCACAGCCAGGTTCAGATCAGCTCGTGACATGAAAGAAGGGCCCCGGACACGTCCGGGGCCCTTCTTTCATGTACGGGGTCAGCCGCCGCAGTCCAGCTGGCTGATGGTGGAGGTCACGTTGTAGTCGTTGTCGATGGTGACCAGCTTGTTCCCCGACCAGGCCGTGTTACGGCAATCCACGTTGAGCGGGCCGTAGTTCCAGCTGTTGTTCACGATCGCGTTGTTCCTGGCGATCGCGCCGGGGGCGGTTCTGATCTGCAGCGTGTAGGTGCCGCCGATCAGGAGGTTGTCGGTGACGACGACGCCTTCGGTGGCGTCGACGAGGAAGACGGGGGCGGTGTGGGAGGGTGCTTTGCGTTGGTCGACGGTGTTGTGGTGGAAGGTGAGGTTTTTGCTGGCGCCGACGGTTTGGATGCCGTCGGAGTGGTCGCCGGGGTTGCTGCAGAGTAGGACGTAGGAGTCGGTGATGGTGACGTTGTCGCCGGAGACGCTGAAGCCGTCGCCGTGGCCGCGGATGTGGACGCGGGTGGCGGTGAAGTTGGCGTCCAGGATGCCGGGGGCGGTGTCGCAGCGGTTCGGTGAGCCGACGGTGGAGTCCGTGACCGTGAACGAGTAGCGCTTGTCCGCGTACACGCCCATGATCTGGCCGTCGATCTGGCTGTTCCGAACGGTCACGTCGTTCGCCGTGATCAGCAGCGTGCCCGGGATGTGCACCCCGTCGAGCACCATGCCCGGTTGGGTCACCCGGTAGGAGTCACCGTCGAAGTTCAGCGCCAGCTTCTTCAGCTGGGTGCCCGGGGGCACGCCGGTGCAGGCCGCGGTGGGGAAGCCGGCGCAGGTCCGGCTGCCCGGGTCCGGGGGCAGCGGGCTCGCCGAGAAGGTCGGCGTCACCTTGGGGGTGGGTGTCGGGGTCGGTGTCGGTTTCTGGGTCGGTGTCAGTGTCGGTGTAGGCGACGGCGACGGCGACGGCGACGGGGTGGGAGTGACGGTCACGGTAGGCGTCGGTGTGGGCGAGGGGCTCGGCGTCGGCGTGACGACGGCCGGCTCGGCCGGGGTCGGGGTTACCACGGGAGCGGTGGTGTCGACCGGATTCGGCCGCCAGTCCATCCAGCGGAAGATCGGGTCGACGTAGTAGTGGTAGTTCTTCGGGTTCGACTGGCGGGGGAATCCGCTCTTGCCGTACCGGTAGACGCCGGTTCGTCTGGCGGGGGTGGCCATCGGGCCGGCCGCCAGGCCGGTGACGCCGGGCTTGCCGACGTAGGTGCCGTGGGTGCTGTGGTAGGAGATCGTGTACGTGTCCCCCGCGCGCACCTGGACCGGCGCGCCGAACCGGGCCTCCTGCCAGCCGGCGGCCGTCTCGGCGGTGAACCGGACGCTGGCCAGCTTGACGCCCTTCGAATTCCAGAGGTTGCCGGTGTGCTTGCCCTTCTCGCCCTTGGCCTTGTAGAAGCGCACGCCGGTCACCCAGCCGTCCCGCGCCACGGTGAACCGGGTGCCCAGTTCCAGCGGGGTCTTGTCCTTGTGCCGGGGCGATTTGATCGCGGTGGTCGGCGTCCAGAAGCTGACTTCCTTGACCTCAGGCGTGGCCGCCGGGGTGGCGGCGGTCAGCTTGGCGGTCTGCGCGGCCGGTCCTCCGTCGTCGCCTGAGCTGAGGAACGTCACCGAGACGGCGACCGCCACCAGCGTGCCGGACAACGCGTACGCGACGCGGGACCGGGATAGCGAGCGCCGCTGGGAGTCGCGACGGTGCGAGTGTGAATGGGCCATGTATCTGACCTCCGCGCTTTAGGCGCTCGGCTCGTTCATACTTGTATGCGTACCGGGGGACCATTGTGGCGGGTGAGGTAACGGACTCGCATCAATTTTGGCGAAATTTCCCATCATGTCGCTTTGGCTGGCCTGAACGACGTCAACCCAAGCGTCCGCTGAGGAGTCGGTACGACGTAACCGCTGCGAAGTGAACAACGAACGGCAACGACGAACAGGTTGTGAATCTCCCCGTGAAATTGCTTGTCACCGGCGGGGCCGGTTTCATCGGCTCCCATTATGTGCGCACCGTCCTGTCCGATGGCTACCCTGCCTTCGCAGGCGCCGAAGTCACCGTTCTCGACCGGCTCACCTACGCCGGCAACCTGGCCAATCTTGCCCCCGTGGCGGGCCGTCACACCTTCGTGCACGGAGACGTCTGCGACGCCCGGCTGCTGGCCGACCTGGTCCCCGGGCACGACGTGGTGCTGCACTTCGCGGCCGAGTCGCACGTGGACCGGTCGATCGAGGGCTCTGCCGAGTTCGTGCGCACCAACGTGCTGGGCACCCAGACGCTGATGGAGGCGTGCCTGACGGCCCGCGTCGGCCGGGTCGTGCAGGTGTCCACCGACGAGGTCTACGGGTCCATCGAGATCGGCAGCTGGGCGGAGGACGCGCCGCTGGCGCCGCGCTCGCCGTACTCGGCGGCCAAGGCGGGCGGAGACATGATCGCGATGGCGTACGCGACCACGCACGGGCTGCCGGTGTCCATCACCCGGTGCGGCAACAACTACGGGCCCTACCAGTTCCCCGAGAAGATCATCCCGCTGTTCGTCACCAATCTGATCGAAGGCCGCAAGGTCCCCCTGTACGGCGACGGCGGCAACATCCGTGACTGGGTGCACGTGGACGACCACTGCCAGGGCATCCAGCTGGTGGCCGAGCGCGGCGAGCCCGGGCAGGTCTACCACATCGCCGGCACCGCCGAGCTGAGCAACCTGGAGCTCACCGAGCGGCTGCTGACCGCCCTGGAGGCGGCCCCCGACATGGTCGAGCGGGTGCCCGACCGCAAGGGCCACGATCGGCGCTACTCCCTCGACGACTCCCGGCTGCGCGCGCTCGGCTACGCTCCCCGGGTGAGTTTCGAGGACGGGCTGGCCGAGACCGTGCGCTGGTATGTGGACAACCCGTCCTGGTGGAAGCCGCTGCGGTCGGGTTCGCGGTAGCCCCTGACCGCTGTCGTGCGCATCACGCTGGAGGTTCAGCACATCGCCACCACCGCTCCCCGTGCGTGGATCGTTCCTGCCCTGTGGGCGCTGCTGGTCCCGTTCGCGGCCTGGGCGGTGCTCAGGCTGACCGGTGTCGAACCGAAGTTCCGCTGGTCCCAGGCGGTGTCGTTCACCCCGTATGTGGCCGCCGCCGCACTGCTGCCACTGGCGCTGGCCGTCGCGCTGCGCCGGTGGCCCCCGGCGCTGGCCTGGCTGGCGGTGGTGGCCATGTTCGCGGTGATCGTGCTGCCCAGGGCGCTGCCGAGCGGCAATCCAGACGTCTCGGGTCCGCGCGTCAAGGTGCTGGCCCTGAACGCCTTCAACGGCACCGTGGACGCCGACGCGCTGATGGCCGCGATCCGCGCCATCCGCCCCGATGTGCTCATCCTGCTGGAGTACGCGCCCTGGCTGGCCTACGCGCTGACGGAGCGGGGCATCAGCGAGCTCCTGCCGAACCGGGTGGGGGAGCCGCTGGAGGATGCCTGGGGTTCCGCGGTGTTCTCCCGGCATCCGCTGCGGCCCGGCGACACCCCGATCCCGGGCGAGGGACCGGCCCAGATCCCCGCCGTGGTGACCCTGCCCGGGGGGCAGGAGCTGGATGTGGTTGCGGTGCACGCGTGCGCGCCGTCGAGCGGCTGGCGGGTCGGGTGCTGGGAGCCGAGCATCCGGGCACTGCCTCCCGCCCCCGCCGGCGGGCGGTTGCGGGTGCTGGCAGGGGACTTCAACTCCTCGCTCGACCACGCCGTGCTGCGCGAGCTGATCGCCACCGGCTACCGCGACGCCGCCGACGTCATGGGCAAGGGCCTGACCATGACCTGGCCCTACTACGAGCAGCCGCCGTTCTTCCCCAAGGTCGCCATCGATCACGTCCTGGCCGACCGGCGCATCGCCGTGCTGGGATTCGACGCGTTCGCGCTGCCGCACTGCGACCACCGTGCGACGCTCACCGAGCTCGCCCTTCCCGAGATAGGCAGATCATGAACCCCACCTGGCTGGTGACGGGCGCCGGCGGCATGCTCGGCGCCGATGTCGTCGAGGCGCTCACCCGGGACGGCGAGCAGGTCGCCGCCCTCGGCCGCGGCGAGCTCGACCTGACCGATCCGGACGCGGTGGCCGTCGCCGTGCGGGACCTGAACCCCCAGGTAGTGATCAACTGCGCGGCCTGGACGGCGGTGGACGACGCCGAGACGCACGAGCCGGCGGCGCTGGCCGTCAACGGGCACGCGGTGCGGTCGCTGGCCGCGGCCTGCGGTCCCCGGCTGCTGCACGTGTCCACCGACTACGTCTTCGCCGGCACCGGCTCCGAACCCTACCGGGAGGACGAGGCGACCGATCCGGTCAACGCGTACGGGCGGACCAAGCTGGCCGGGGAGCGGGCCGTGCTGGCGCACGGCGGCACGGTGGTGCGCACCGCCTGGTTGTACGGCGCGCACGGCCCCAACTTCGCCCGCACGATGATCCGCCTGGCCGGCTCACAGGACCAGGTGACCGTGGTGGATGACCAGTTCGGGCAGCCGACCTGGACCGCCGACCTGGCGGAGCGGCTGCTCCAGCTGGGGCGGACGCGGCACCCCGGTGGGATCTATCACGGCACCAGCCAGGGCAGGACCAGCTGGCACGGCTTCGCCCAGGAGATTTTCCGGCTGCTCGGCGCGGATCCGGACCGGGTGGTTCCGATCCCCTCGGCGCGTTTCCCGCGCCCGGCCCGGCGGCCGGCCAACAGCGTGCTCGGCCACGACCGGTGGGCCGCCGCGGACCTGCCGCCGATCCGGGACTGGCGGGCGGGCCTGGCCGCGGCCTGGTCGTCGCTGAACCCGGTCGCTCAGCCCGCGAGCGATCGGTAGTGGGCCAGGCAGGTGTCGTGATCCGGGAGCAGGCCGGCCGCCATGGCCTCCTTGGCGGTGGGCGCGGCGGCGTCCTTGTCCGACAGCAGCGGGGTCAGGCCGGCCGGCCAGTCGATGCCGAGGTCCGGGTCCAGGGGGTGGACGCCGTGCTCCCGGCCAGGCGCGTACGGCTGGGAGCAGACGTACAGGACGGTGGCCTGCTCGCTCAGCGCCAGGAAGGCGTGTCCGAGCCCTTCCGCCAGGTAGATCCCCCTGCGGGTGACGTCGTCGAGGACCACGCTCTCCCAGCGCAGGAACGTGGGCGAGCCCACCCGCAGGTCCACCGCCACGTCGAGCACGGAACCGGACACGCAGGTGACGTACTTGGCCTGGCCCGGCGGCACCGCCGCGAAGTGCACCCCGCGCAGGACGCCGCGACTGGAGGTGGAGCTGTTGATCTGGGCGAGCTCCATCGGGTGTCCGGCGACGGCGCGCAGGTCGGCGGCGCGGAAGGCCTCGTGGAACGTGCCACGGAGGTCGGAGTGGACGGTGGGCGTGTGAACCCAGGCTCCGTCGATGCTCAGGCGGTCCATGCACGAGAGCATCGCACAGTCGTTCGTCTATGATCGCCTGGTTGTAACGCTTGGGGGGAAGGGTCCGAATAATCCGCTGGCGAGCCGTTGGACTGGAGGGGAAATGTCGTCCTATAGCCACGCCAACCAACCCTGCCTCACCGGCGTCTTGGATACGTTGAGAAACATCAGTCACACAAGATCGGGAATGCCATGACCGTCCATGGGAACGTGCCATCCGGGGAGCCCACCGCCGTTACCTGCCGTTTGTGTGGTTCGGGCAGTTTGTCCAGTGTGGTGGACCTGGGCGCGACGCCGCCGTGCGAGCTGTTCCTGACGGCGGATCAGCTGGATGAACCTGAGATGACATATCCATTACATTTGCGGGTTTGCACGTCCTGCTGGCTCGCGCAGATTCCTCCGCTCATTACGCCCGAGGAGACATTTACGGAGTATGCGTATTTCTCGTCGTATTCGTCGTCCTGGGTGGAGCACGCGAAGGGGTTCGTGAACGACGTGGTGGACCGGCTGCGGCCGGGCTTCGTCGTCGAGGTCGCGTCCAACGACGGATACCTGCTCGGGCACATGGTGGACCGGGGGGTCCGCTGCCTGGGGATCGAGCCGTCGGCCAACGTGGGGGCGGTCGCGCGGGAGCGCGGCGTTCCGACGGTGACGGAATTCCTGTCGCCCGAGGTCGGGGCACAGGTGCGGGCGGAGCACGGGCCCGCCGACGTGGTCGTCGCAAATAATGTGTACGCCCACATTCCGGACGTGGTGGGCTTCACCCAGGGCCTGCGGGCGCTGGTCGCCGATGACGGATGGGTGTCGATCGAGGTTCAGCATCTGCTGACGCTGATGGAACTGAACCAATACGACACGATCTATCACGAGCATTTCCAGTACTACTCCGTGGCCTCGGCACGGCAGGCGCTGGCCGGCGGAGGTCTCGCCCTGGTGGACGTGGAGCTGCTCCCGACACACGGAGGTTCGATCCGCCTGTGGGCGCGGCCGATGGAGCTGGGCGCCGCGGTGAGCGAGCGGGTGGGCGAGGTGATCGCGCGGGAGCAAGCCGCGGGATTGCTGGATATATCGGGGTACGGGCAGTTCGCCGACCGCGTCGCCAAGGTTCGCCGGGATCTGCTGGCGTTCCTGGTGCGGGCCGCGGACGAGGGGCGCTCGGTGGTGGGGTACGGCGCGCCGGGCAAGGGCAACACGCTGCTGAATCACTGCGGCATCCGGCCGGATCTGCTGGCGTACACCGTCGACCGCAATCCGTACAAGCACGGCCGGTTCACCCCGGGAACGCGGGTGCCGATCTTCCCGCCGGAGCGCATCGCGGCGGACCGCCCGGATTACGTGCTGGTGCTCCCCTGGAACCTGAAGGCGGAGCTGACCGACCAGCTGTCCTATGTCCGTGACTGGGGAGGCAAGCTGGTCTTCCCGATCCCGTCCCTGGAGATCGTGTGACGGCCGGGGCGCGGATGCACGAGCTGGTCCGGCGGCTGCACCCGATCTGCCGCAGCATGACCGGCGACGGCGTCCGGCGGACCCTGGAGATCATCGGCGAGAGCATCCCGCTGGAGGTGCACGAGGTGCCGACCGGCACCCCGGTGCTGGACTGGACGATTCCCCAGGAGTGGAACATCCGGGACGCGTACGTCAAGGACCGGACCGGCCGGCGGGTGGTGGACTTCGCCGCGACCCCGCTGCACGTGGTCGGCTACAGCGTGCCGGTGCACGCCACGCTGCCGTTCGCCGAGCTGCGCGAGCACCTGCACACGCTGCCGGGGCAGCCGGACCTGATCCCGTACCGGGCCGGGTACTACTCCGGGACCTGGGGGTTCTGCCTGAGCGACAACACGCTGAAGGAACTCCAGGAGGACGAGGAGTTCGAGGTCAGGATCGACGCCACCCTCGCCGACGGCCACCTCACCTACGCCGAGCACGTGGTGCCGGGCCGGCAGGCCGACGAGGTGCTGATCGTCTGTCACACCTGCCATCCCGCGCTGGCCAACGAGACGCTGGCGGGCATCGCGGTGGCGGTCGAGCTGGCTCAGGCGCTGGCCGCGATCCCGGGCGGGCCGCGGCTCACCTATCGCTTCCTGTTCGCCCCGGGCACGATCGGCTCGATCACCTGGCTGGCCCGCAACCGGGACCGGCTCGGCCTGGTCAAGCACGGCCTGGTGCTGGCCTGCGCGGGCGATCCCGGGCCGTTGCGGTACAAGCGCAGCCGGCGCGGCGACGCCGCCGTGGACCGGGCCGCGGCGTACGCGCTGCGCGAGCTAGAGCACACGCTGGTGGACTTCACCCCGTACGGCTACGACGAGCGGCAGTTCTGCTCGCCCGGATTCAACCTGCCGGTGGGCCTGCTGACCAGGTCACCGAACGAGGGGTACCCCGAATATCACACCTCGGCGGACGACCCCGAGCTGGTCACGCCCGACGCCATGGCCGGCACCCTGGCCGCGGTGCGGGAGATCGTGGAGGTGCTGGAGGGCGATCGCGTTTACCTGAACCTCCAGCCGTACGGAGAACCGCAGCTCGGAAAACGGGGACTTTACACCTCACCGAGTCTGAACCGCGACAACAAGCAACACCAGATGGCGATCTTATGGATACTTAACTATTCCGATGGTGACCACAGCCTTCTGGACATCGCCCAGCGATCGGAGATCCCGTTCGCCGCGGTGGTGGAGGCGGCCCAGGCCCTGACCGAGGCCGGTCTCCTGATCGAGCAGTCACCAGAGGGCGGGGAGCGAACATGACCGGGGCCACCAAGGCCGTCAAAGCGCCAGAATCCCTCAAGGTAGGGGATCTGGTCGAAGTGCTCAGCGCCGAGGAGATCCTCGCGACGCTGGACGAACAGGGGGAACTCGACGGGCTCCCCTTCATGCCGGAGATGCTGGACTACTGCGGCAAGAAGCTCACCGTCTACAAGGTCGCCCACAAGCTCTGCGACACCATCGAACGCACCGGTCTGCGGCACATGCCCGACGCGGTGCACCTGACCGGGTCCAGGTGCGACGGCGGCGCGCACGGCGGCTGCCAGACCGCCTGCCTCTTCTACTGGAAGACTGCCTGGTTGCGGAAGGCGGAGGGCCCCGCGGACGATCCGCCGCCGCGCCGGTCCGGGCCGGTGGACGTCTCGATCCTGCACCGCAACACCCTCCGCGAGCCGTTCCCCGACGGCGCGCCCCGCTACGCCTGCCAGGCCACCGAGATCCTCCGCGCCGCCCCGGAGCGCCTTCCGCTCAAGGACTTCCGGCAGTACGCCTGGGACGTGCGCTCCGGCAACGCCACCACCTTCGAGACCTTCCGCGCCTTCCTGATCGGCCTGTTCAACCGCCTGCAGGGCCTCAGCCGCCGGGTGCTGCCCAAACGGCTGTGGATCAAGGGCGGGCTCGAGTGGGGGTTCCTCAGGGGCACCTCCATCGGCGGCACTCCCGTACAGACCCTCGACCTGAAACCGGGCGAGCTGGTCCGGGTCAAGTCCAAAGAGGAGATCGCGGCCACCCTCGACCCGCAGCTGCGCAACCGCGGCATGGGCTTCGAGGTGGGACTGACCCGGTTCTGCGGCCAGTCCGCGCGGGTGATCGGCCGGGTGGAGCGCTGCCTGGACGAGCCGACCGGCCGGATGCTGACCATGAAGACGCCCTGCATCGTGCTGGAGGACGTGGTCTGCCCCGGCGTCCCCAACATGAACTGCCCCCGCGGGCACCTGCCGTTCTGGCGCGAGATCTGGCTGGAACGCGTCGAGCCGCGCTGACCCACGAAAAGATCCGAGGAGAGCACAGATGTTAGTGTCCATCGGCCTGCCGGTATACAACGGCGCCGACGTCATGGAAGGCGTGGTCCGGTCGGTCCTCGCTCAGCAGCACGGCGACATGGAGTTGGTCATCACCGACAACGCGTCGACCGACTCCACCGAGGAGCTGTGCCGCGGCCTGGCCGCGGAGGACAGCCGCATCTCCTATTTCCGCCAGCCGGAGAACCTGGGGATGCTGCGCAACTTCGACTTCGCCATCCAGAACGCCAAGGGCGAGTTCTTCCGGTGGATCGGGGACGACGACCGGCTCGACCCCACCTACTCCACCAAGTGCCTGGACGCGTTCGCCGCCGATCCCCGGCTCCTGATGGTCACCACCCAGATCTCCTACACCGACACCCGGGACGGCATCGTCCGCACCGAGCGGTACGAGGAGGCCGCGCCGGGTTCCGGCCTCAACTCCGATGATCCGGCGGAGCGCGTGGCCGAGCTGTCGCGGCTGCTCAACGAGAGCTATCTGATCATCGACCCGCTGTACGGCATGGTCCGCCGCGCCCAGGTGGCCGCCATGTCCCCCCGCCGCAACATGCCCAGGGAGGACCAGGTGTTCGCCGCCCGGCTGGCCATGGGCGGACCGTGGGAGCACATCAACGAGGTGCTGGCCTCGCGGCACTGGGACATCAAGCACCGCGGCAAGCTGGCGCGCCGCCTCGGCGTGCCGACCTGGAAGGGCTACTGCTCCACGCTGCTCCAGTGCCGGGAGACCCTCTACTGGGCCCGCGCCCAGGTCTCGGACGGCACGCTGACGTCCGAGCAGTATCGCCAGATCCGGGGCGCGGTCGGCGGGCTGTACGTGCGCAGGCACCGGAATACCGCGGCGCGCCGGGTCCGCAAGGTCGCCAGGATGGCCTTCGGCCGCTCCTGACCCGGCGAAGTTCGCCGGATCGCCAACCTCCGCCGGACCCGCCGCGTCATCGATACGTCATGTCCGAAAGTGGGGAGACAGGGTAGTCTCCCGATTCCATTCCCTGGAGATCGTGTGAAGGTCGTCCTGTTCTGTGGGGGGTACGGCACCCGGATGCGCAGCGGCGCGCCGGGCGACGTCCCCAAGCCGATGCAGCCGGTAGGCCCTCGACCCCTCATCTGGCATGTGATGCGGTATTACGCGCATTTCGGCCATACCGACTTCGTGCTGTGCCTGGGGTACGGCGCCCACTACGTCAAGGACTTCTTCCTCCACTACGAGGAGACCGCCTCCAACGACTTCGTCCTGCGCGGCGGCAAGGTGGAGATGCTGTCCACCGACATCTCGGATTGGTCGATCACGTTCGCGGACACGGGCATGGACTCGCCGATCGGCGAGCGGCTGCGCCGGGTGCGCCAGTATGTGGCGGACGAGGAGATGTTCCTGGCCAACTACGCCGACGTGCTGACCGACGCCCCGCTGGACGAAATGATCGCCAGGTTCGCCGCGTCCGACGCCGGCGCCTCGATGACCGTCGTCCCCCCGTCGGGCACCTTCCACTGCATCGAGATCGGCGAGGACGGCCGGGTGGGCGGCATCACCCCGGTCAGCGACATGGCCTTATGGGCAAACGGGGGATATTTCGTCCTTCGGCAGGAGGTTTTTGATCACATTCCGGAGAACGGCGACCTGGTCTCGGACGGCTGCGTCGAACTGGCCAAGCGCGGCAAGCTCCTGGCCTACCCGCATCGCGGCTTCTGGCGGCCGACCGACACCGTCAAGGAACGCGTCGCGCTGAACGAGGAGTACGCGCGCGGCGAGCGGCCGTGGGCGCTGTGGGAGCGCGCGTGATCGGCCTCCGCGCGCCCTCCGTGACCGCCGTCGCCGCGCTGGCCGCGCACTGCGACGACCTCGCCATCGGCGCCGGCGGCAGCCTGCTCACCCTCTGCGCGGCCCGGCCGGGGCTGCGGGTGGACGCGCTGGTCCTGTCCGGCGGCGGCACCGAGCGGGAAGACGAGGAGCGGGCCGCGCTCGCCGCGTTCTGCCCGGACGCCGACCTGCGGATCACCGTGCTCAAGATCCCGGATGGGCGGCTGCCCGCGCACTGGGAGGAGGCCAAGGAGGCGGTGGCGAACCTGCGCGGCCAGATCGACCCGCAGCTGCTGTTCTGCCCCTGGCGGGGCGACGCGCATCAGGACCATCGGGGGCTGGCCAAGCTGGTGCCCACGGTGTTCCGCGACCATCTGGCGTTGTCGTACGAGATCGTCAAATGGGACGGCGACCTGGCCGCGCCCTCGGTCTACCAGCCGCTGACCCCCGAGGTCGCCGAGGCCAAGGTGAGCCTGCTCCAGCGGCACTACCCGTCCCAGCGGAGCAAACCGTGGTATGACCGGGAGGCGTTCCTCGGCCTGGCCCGCATCCGCGGGATCGAATGCCACGCCCGCTACGCCGAGGCGTTCCATGCCAACAAACTGACTCTCGATCTGGAGAACTGATGCGGGTACTGCTGACCGGCCACCAGGGCTATCTGGGCAGCGTGATGGCCCCGGTGCTGACCGCCGCCGGGCACGAGGTGGTCGGTCTGGACTCCGGCCTGTTCGCCGACTGCCTGCTCGGACCCGCGCCGGCGGAGGGCCCGTCCCTCGCGGTAGACCTGCGCGACGTGCGCCCCGAGCAGCTGGCCGACTTCGACGCGGTCGCCCACCTGGCCGCGCTGTCCAACGACCCGCTGGGCGCGCTGGCCCCCGAGCTCACCTACGACATCAACCATCACGCCTCCTCCCGGCTGGGCCGGCTGGCCAAGGAGGCCGGGGTGAGCCGGTTCCTGTACGCGTCCACCTGCTCGGTCTACGGCGCCTCCGGCGGGGACGACCTGCTCGCCGAGGACGCCCCGCTGCGACCGGTCACGCCGTACGCGGAGTCGAAGGTCCGGGTCGAGGACGATCTGCTCGCGCTGGCCGACGACGACTTCACCCCGGTGTTCCTCCGCAACGCCACCGCGTTCGGGTTCTCGCCCCGGCTGCGCGCCGACATCGTGCTGAACAACCTGGTCGGGCACGCGTACCTGTCGGGCCAGGTCAAGGTGCTCTCCGACGGCACGCCGTGGCGTCCGCTGGTGCACGCCCTGGACATCGCCGAGGCGTTCGCGGCCGTCCTGAGCGCCCCGAAGGCCGCGGTGCACGGCCAGGCCTTCAACGTCGGCACCGAGCAGAACAACCTGACCGTGGCCGAGATCGCGAACGAGGTGGTCGAGGCCGTGCCCGGGTCCGTGCTGACCATCACCGGCGAGGCCGGCGCGGACCCACGCTCCTACCGGGTGGACTTCGGCAAGATCAGAGCCGCCCTGCCCGGCTACGAGGCGAGCCGGACGGTCAAGGCCGGCGCGATCGAACTGCTGGACGCCTACCGGCGGCACGGGCTGACCGAGGACGCCTTCGTCAACCGGTTCACCCGGCTGGCCCGGCTCTCCGCCCGGCGCGCCGACGGCACAATAGACGACACGCTCCGCCCGTGACTCCCGATCGGAGCACCGACAGCACCATCCAGAGCCCTGACCAGCTCAGCTCTCGTTCGCTGCGGCGCAAGGCCGGGCGCGGGCTCGGCTGGAGCCTGCTCGGCAACCTGGTGATGAAGGCGGGCTCCTTCGTCATGGGCCTGATCCTGGCCCGTCTGGTGGCCCCCGGGGAGTTCGGTGTCTACGCGGTCGCGCTGGCCGCCACCAACATCGTGATGGTGATCAAGGACCTCGGCATCATGGCCGCCACCATCCAGTGGCGTGGCTCCGTCGAGGAGATGGCCCCCACCGCGACCCTGCTGAACCTGTTCTCGGCGACCGCGCTGTACGGCGCGTTCTGGGTGGGCGCGCCCTTCTACGCGGCCGCCGCGGGCAGCCCGGACGCGACGCCGGTGGTGCGGCTGCTGACCGCGGTCATCCTGGTCGAGGCGATCACGGCGGTCCGCACCGGCGTGCTGCTGCGCCGGTTCCAGCAGGACAAGAGCAGCATGGCCATCCTGGCCGGGTTCGTGGTCAACGCGGCCCTGGCCATCTCGCTGGCCGCCGCGGGGGCCGGGCCGTACAGCTTCGCCTGGGGTCAGGTGTCGGCGGCGGTGGTGACCGGGATCCTGGTGCTCTTCTGGGCGAAGATGCCGTTCCGGGTCGGCTTCGACCGGCCCGTCGCCGGGCGGCTGCTGCGCTTCGGCCTCCCGTCCGCGGCCGGCATCGGCCTGGAGACGCTGCTGGTCAACGTCGGGTACGTCATCGTCGGCAACATCATGGGCGAGGAGCCGCTCGGCTACTACATGCTCGCCTTCAACGTCTCCAGCTGGGTGCCCGGCCTGGTCGGCAGCGCCATCCGGCAGGTGTCGCTGGCCGGATTCTCCCGGCTGGCCGAGGGCGAGGACGACGAGCTCTCCCGGGGCGTGCAGAGTTCGGTCACGCTGCTGTTCAGCGGCGTGCTGCCGCTGGCGCTGCTGATGGGCGCGCTGGCCCACCAGATCGTCTTCGTGCTGTACGGCCCCGTCTGGGACCAGTCGGCCGGCGTGCTGCGCTTCCTGGCGCTGCTGATGCTGGTCCGCATGCTCACCTCCTTCGCCCTGGACATCCTCAACGGCCAGGGCGCCACCCGCGCCACGGTCTGGATGAACATCGGGTACGGCGTCGTCATGGTGCCCGCCGTGATCGCCTGTACCCACCTGGACGGCATCAGGGGGGCCGCCATCGGCCAGGCGGGGGCGGCCCTGCTGGTCGCGCTGCCGCTGGCCGTCGTCGCGGTGAACCGGACCGGGATCACGCTCAAGCCGATCCTGCCGGCCCTGATCCGCCCGCTGCTCGGCGGTCTGGCCCTGCTCGCGGTCGCGCTGCCGCTGGCCTACCTCACCGCGGGCAACCCGTTCGTCTCGCTGGCGCTGGCCGGCGGCGCCGGTCTGGCCACGTACGTGGCGCTGGTGGTGCCGTACGAGAAGATCAGATCTTTCGGCGCTCGGGCGACCCGCCTGATGACCTCCCGCTGATTCTGGCCCAGCGGGCCAGGATCGCGGCACGGAGCTCCGGCCAGGTCCGGTGCCGCTGGAAGGGCAGCTCGAACACGGCCGAGAAGCCCCGGGCCACCAGCAGCGCCACCGGCACGCACAGCGCCAGGGTGGCCAGGAAGGCGGGCACGCCCGGCGTCGTGTTCGGCGCGATCACCAGCGCGTGCAGCGCCACCACCAGCGGCGCGTGGGTGAGGTAGAGGCTGTAGGAGTAGGAGCCGAGCGAGCGGAGCGGCCGGGTGTCCAGCAGCCGGACCAGCCAGCCGGGGCGGCCGGCCGCGATGGCGGCCAGCAGGCAGCCCACGGCCGGTCCGAGCGCCAGGTCCACCCAGTAGAAGTTCTGCACCGTCCACACCGAGCCGCGCAGCACGATCAGGGTCAGCACCGGGACGGCCGCCAGCAGCGACAGCCAGCCCCACGGCACCCGGAGCCAGCGCCCGCCCGCCACCCCGGCCGCGACCGCGCCGATCGCGAACAGCATCGCGAACTGCGGCGTGAACCGCATCAACAGGTCCACCGCGGGGACCGCGGGCGCGAGCAGGCCGACGGCGGCCACCACCAGGCCGACCGCGCCCAGCATCACCGCCACCCCGGCCCTGCGCACCAGCAGCAGGAGCAGCGGGAAGACCAGGTACAGCTGGGCTTCGATGGCGATCGACCAGAACGCCCCGTTCGGGCTGGGCGAGCCGAACACGTCCTGGACCAGCAGCCCGTAGAACAGCACCGACTTGGCCGTGGGAGGCCCCTCACCGGGCTGTGGCACCAGCGTCCAGGCGATCACCAGGCTCATTGCCAGCGCCGGCCAGTACGGCGGCAGGATGCGCCACAGCCGCCGGTGCGCGAACCGCCCCAGGCCGCCCAGCTCCCAGTTCCTGCGGGCCGGAGCGACCGCCAGCGAGAAGCCGGAGAGCACGATGAACACGACCACCGCGAAGTGTCCGTAGAGCAGCCAGGAGGCCCAGCCGGGGCCGGTGTCGCGGGGAAAGCCGGGGAACGTGGATAACCAGCAGTGGTGCAGGACCACGAAAAGGGCGGCCAGTCCGCGGATGCCGTCCAGGCCCACGAGGCGGCGCTGCGCGGGGGCGGTCGGCGGAGCCGTCCCAGTTGCCAGCCGATCCGCAGCAGACGTCATCTGATCCTCTTCCCCCCAGTGCGATTTCTGGCCTCGAAGGGTCTATCGGCAGGGGAGCATGCGATGTAACGGTTGTGGAGAGTGCATAGAGTAGAGGTAAGCAGACAGTTCGGAGATCGTCATCGGGTGGTAGGTGGATAGTATACGGAACGTCTGTGATCGATCACTGCTCGGTTACGAATGTAACGATCAAGGAGTTGTGGGCGATTCCAACCGTGTAGGGTCGGGGCCGCCCGAGGCGCTCCCGTGCGCCATGACCTGGGCGGGGAAACTATGGATTTTTGGAAGATAATCCTCAGCCTGACCGCACGGAAGCTGGTGGGACCGCCACTGGTGCTCCTTTCGCTTGCGGTGGCTGCGGCGACTTTTTACTTTGTACCGGTCCATTACACGTCCAACGTCCTCATGGTGCTGACCACATCGGCCAAGGGGGTGTCCACCGATCCGACCAAACCGGCCGGTCTGACCAACCCGTTGCTCCAGTTCACCGACGGGCTCAAGACGACGGCGAGCATCATGATCCAGTCGATGAACGCGCCCGACATCCGGAGTTCGCTCGGCGCTCCCGTGGGGGGACCCGTCGACCTGGTGATCGACGACGGGCGCACCAACCCCGATCTGCTGGACCTCTCGGGGCCGTACATCTTCATCTCGGTGGACGCGCCCACGGCCGGGCAGGCCAAGTCCGTGGTGGACAAGACCCAGGCCCTGATCCGGAGTCAGCTGGACACCCGCCAGAAGGGTCTCGGCGCACCGCGCTCCACCTTCATCACGGTGGCCGAGGTGGTCCCGGTGTCGGTGCCGGAGATGCAGTTGGGCGGCAAGTGGCAGGGCGCGATCGCGGCGTTCGTGCTCACCCTGGCGGGCACCTTCGGGCTGGCCTACGCGGTGGTCCGGTCGCGGATGCCGAAGCGGCCGGCGGCGCGGACGGTCGCGCGGCCGACCCGGGTCGAGCCGGTGGTCGTGCCCGGCGGCTTCGCCGACATGGACGACGTCACCACCACCATGCAGTGGCGGGCGGATCAGGTGATCCGCAAGGCGCACCC
>NZ_BLAF01000075.1:0-34992 GCF_009687885.1 Acrocarpospora pleiomorpha | reverse complement strand
CCTGGTCCGCAACGACCCCGTCCACGTCGACAACGACGACTACACCGTGGTGGTGGTCGTGTCGGACGCGGCCTCCGACGGGGACGAGGCAGGGGTGGGCGGCAGGGCCGCGCAGAACGGCAACTCCCCCGACGACCACCGGCCCTCCTGAGCCGGCCGGTCGTCTTTCCGCCTCATCCCCTGGCTACCTGGACGCAGCGGAGTTCGGCCGCCTGGCGGATCTCCAGGGGCGTGCCGGAGTGCGAGGAGATCATCATCCCGACCGCGTCGGAGCCGAGGCGGTCGGCGAAGGCCATGGCCGCCGCGTGGTCCATCGGCGAGCGGTCGTAGCTGCTGTGGCAGACGGTTGGGCTGGCCGGGGGGCGGCGGCCGAGCACTTCGTCGGCGTAGACGCCGTACACGATGAATTCTGAGACGTGCAGCTGGGAGTTGAAGGCGTCCACCCAGGGCCGGCCGGTGGTCTCGCTGATCCTGGCCTGCATGCCGCGCACCACGGCCGGGTCCCAGAACACCAGCGCGTCCACGTAGTCGGTCAGCGGCGGGGGCGGCGCGGGCGGCAGGCCGAGCAGCTCCCGGGCGACCCGATGCCAGATCACATGGCGTGCCATGTCCGCATGGACCGCGTTCTCCTTGCGGAACAGCGACAGCGCGCCGTCCGTGCGGAAATTCTTGACGTGGACCGGCCGGACCAGGCTCACGTCCGAGTCGGCCAGCAGCACGGCGTCCGCCTCGATCAGCCCGGCGGCGGCGATCTTCGCGGTCTGCTGCATCACCCAGCCGCGGACCGGGGGCCACGGCCGCGCCGCATTCAGCCACACCCCGCCCGGCATCCGCCAGTAGCGGCGCGGGATCAGCTCCGGGTGCGTCCAGATCCGGCAGCGCGGGCCCGCGTACCGGGCGAAGGCGCTCTTGTGGGCGGCCGGGACGATCACATGGTGCACGGTGTCGTCGGAGGTGAACTCCAGCACGGACCGGTGCAACTCGGCGAAGAACTCCCCGTCGGGCTTCCAGGTCGGCGTGACAACGGCCAGCTCGGTCATGGCCGGTGGTCTCCCGTCTTCTGCGTATATGGTGACTTGATCGAACATCTCCCGCGATGGAAGGCTAGGCTACGCCCCTAGGGCGGCCCCTCATCAGCTATCGGCACTACATCTGACTCGTTACGCATGGCCGTAACACCACCCGCATCCCATGGCGATAGCCAGTCAAGGTTCGGGGAAGGAAATGACATGGACTTCTGGGGGACGGTCCTCGTCCTGTTTAGGCGGTGGTACGTCGCCCTTCCCGTGTTGCTGCTCGGCGTCGGCGGCGCGGGCCTGGTGTATACCAGCATTCCGCCGACGTACCTGTCCAACGGGGTGATCGTGCTGAGCATCCCGAAGACCGGGGGAACGGTCCCGCCGAACCCGAAACTGCCGAATCCGATCATCAATCCGCTGCTCAACTTCGACTACGGGCTGAACATGACCGCGTCGATCCTGATCCAGGCCATGGGGGCGCCGGAGATCGCGGCCGAGCTGGGGGTCACGCCGGGGGATCCGACCTCCTACAAGGTCACCAACGGCAGCACCAACCCGGAGAGCATGTCCAGCGGTCCCTTCGTGTTCGTGGAGGCGGAGAGCGACAGCCCGGAGGGGGCCCGCGACATGGTGGCGCGGGTGCTGGCCAGGACCCGGGTGGAGCTGCTGAACAGGCAGACCAAGGTGGACGCGCCGCGGGCGACCTTCCTCACCGCGATGGACGTGGTGCCCCCGACCACGCCGCAGCCGGAGCACGGCAGCCAGGCCAGGGCCGCCGCCGCGGCGGCCGGGGTGGGCGCGCTGCTGAGCCTGTGGTCCTCCTTCGCGCTGGAAAGCTACCTGGTGCGCCGGGCCATCAGGCGGGCCGTCCGGAACCCCGGTCCCGCCTCCGCGAAGTCCCGTGACGCCCAGCCCTCCGGTGTGGCCGGATGACGACGATCGCCTCGCTGGACACCACGTTCGAACGGCGCGCCGACGGCGCGACCCTGCTGAGCGTCTGCGTGCTGGTGCTGCTGCTGACCCCCGCCCGGCTGGTGCTGCGCGGCCTGCCCATGTCGCTGACCATGTCCGACGTGCTCGGCCTGTTCACCCTCACGATGTGGATGTGCGCCCATCTGACCACCACCCTCGGCATGGCCAAGGGCGGCAACGCGGTCCGGCGCGGCATCTTCGCCTACGCGCTGGCCATCCTCTTCCTGTACGGCTACGCCGCCTACGGCTACCTGCCCAGCGACGAGCTGAACTCGGCCGACCACTCGCTGGTGCTGGCCCTGGCCAACCTGGGTCTCGCGCTGGGCATGTGCGACGCGGTGCGCGGCCGGGAGCGGCTGGACTTCGTGCTGAAGGCCCTGGTGGTGGCCGGCGTGGGGATGGCGGTCGTGGGAGCGATCCAATGGATCTTCGGGTTCGACCTCACCGCCTTCATGAAGTTGCCCATCCTCAGCTCCAACGACGTGGAAGTGCAAGCCGTGGAAGCCCGGTCGGGCATCCAGCGGGTGCCGGCCACCACCGGACATCCGATCGAGTTCGGCGTGATCATGGCGATGATCCTGCCGTTCGCGATCCACTACGGCTTCCACGCCCGGGACCGCGGCGAGTCGCCCCGGCGTTGGTGGGCCGCCGCCGCGGTGATCGCGGCCGGCCTGATGTTCGCGGTCTCCAGGTCCGGCGTCCTGGCCGTCCTCACGGTCGGCTTCGTGCTCTTCCTCGGCTGGCCCAACCGCCGCCGGTTCCAGTCTCTCGGCGTCGTCGTGCTCTTCCTGGCCGTGGTGAAGGTGCTCTTCCCCGGGCTGCTCGGGGCCTTTTACACCCTGTTCACCAACATTGGCAGGGACGACAGCATCCGCTACCGGGTGCACGACTACCCGAACGCGATCGAGGAGTTCCTGCGCAGCCCCTGGTTCGGGCGCGGCATCGGCACCTGGTACGCCCCCAAGCACCAGGTCTTCGACAACCAGTATCTGCTCACCCTGGTCGAGGCCGGCGTGCTGGGCATCACGGCCTTCGTCGGGCTCGTCCTGATCGGCGTGTACGGAGCGGTCAGGGCCCGCTACCTCAGCCACGACCCACGCGACCGCAACCTGGCCCTGACCCTGGCCGCGGCCACGATCGTCCCGCTGGGCGGCGCGATCACCTTCGACCTGCTGGCCTTCCCGCAGATCACATCCCTGATGTTCGTCATGGTCGGGGCCTGTTGCGTGCTGCTGCGCATCGTCGAGGACGACCGCAGGGCGATGGCGCGCGGGCCGGAGCCCGCGATGGCCCACCGGGGGTTCAGTCGTGTCGCTCAGGGGGCGGAATAGGGCGGCCCGTGTCGTCCCAGACGTTGCCCTCGTTCCTGGTCATGATCGAGCGGGTGCTGAGCAGGATCGGGCAGTCGTAGGCGGAGTGCCGCCCGAACCGGTTGCCGGCCACCTCGATCCCGGTCAGCGGGCCGTTCAGCACGGTGTGGTCGAAGTTCAGCACGCAGGCGCCGCCGTCCAGCAGGTTGTTCAGGACCCGGGTGTCGTGCGCCGAGGTTTGCAGGGCGGCGTTGGCCTGCTTGGTGGTGGACATGTCGATGGTGTTGTGCCGCAGCGTGACGTCGCGTTCCCCGGCGAAGGACTGCACGCCGTCGTTGTGGGTGGGGCCGCCGTTCTGGTTCGGATCGCGGTCGAACCAGGTCAGGTCGTGGATGTAGGAGTCCTGGATCAGGGTGTGGCTGTTGGCTTTGACGCCGTCGACGCCGCCCCGGATGTCGGCCCGGTAGATCCGGGTGCTCTTGGTCCACAGATCGTCGACGGTGGCCGACGGGTGGGAGGGGGCGAAGTCGGAGGAGACGACCACGGTGTTCCGGCCGCGTTCGGTGTCCAGCAGGGCCGCGTTGCGGTCGGTGGCGCGACCCCGGAAGACGCAGTCGCGGAAGGTGACGTTCGATCCGGTGACGGTGACGAAACCGTGGAAATCCTTGCCGGTGATGACCAGGTTGTCGGCGCTGATGGTCTGGTCGCCCGTCACGACGGTGAGCCGGGTTCCCGTGGGCACGCCGGTGCTGTCCGCGTTCGGGTAGCCGGCCAGAGCGGGCGGCGTTTCCTGCGACCGTGCGGCGGGCTCTGGTGACCCCGGTGACCCGGCCGGTTTGGGGGCGGCGGGCGGGTCGGCCAGGGAGCGTCCGCCGTCGGAGCCGCAGCCGGTCAGCGCCGCCGCGACCAGGAGGGCGGCGGTCAGGTGGGGCATTCCAGCGGGCCCACGACGGCGGTGATGTTGTAGTTGTCGTCGATGGTGACGAGCTTGTTGTCTTCCCATGTGGTGTTCCCGCAGTCGATCGAGGCCGGGCCGAAGTCCCAGGACTCGTTGACCACGGCGTTGTTCCTGGCGATCGCGCCGGGGGCGGTTCTGACCTGGAGGGTGTAGGTGCCGCCGATCAGGAGGTTGTCGGTGACGACGACGCCTTCGGTGGCGTCGACGAGGAAGACGGGGGCGGTGTGGGAGGGTGCTTTGCGTTGGTCGACGGTGTTGTGGTGGAAGGTGAGGTTTTTGCTGGCGCCGACGGTTTGGATGCCGTCGGAGTGGTCGCCGGGGTTGCTGCAGAGTAGGACGTAGGAGTCGGTGATGGTGACGTTGTCGCCGGAGACGCTGAAGCCGTCGCCGTGGCCGCGGATGTGGACGCGGGTGGCGGTGAAGTTGGCGTCCAGGATGCCGGGGGCGGTGTCGCAGCGGTTCGGTGAGCCGACGGTGGAGTCCGTGACCGTGAACGAGTAGCGCTTGTCATCGTAGATCCCCATGATCTGGCCGTCGATCCGGCTGTTGGTGATCTCCACGTCGTTGGCCGTGATCAGCAGGTTGCCGGGCACGTGCACCGCGTCCAGCTTGGTGCCGCGCTTGGTGATCCGAAGCGTCTCGCCGTCCATGTTCAGTTTCAGCTTGGTCAGCTTGGTGCCCTTGGGCACGCCCGTGCACGCCGGCGTCGGATACTGCCCGCAGCCGCCGGAAGGACTGGGCGAAGGGGACGACGGCGGTGACGGGGACCTGGTCGGCTCGGCGCCCGGTGGCCGCGGGCTGGAGGTGCAGGCCGCCGCCAGGAAGACGGTCATCAGGGCGGCCATTCCGACGGTTCGCCCGAGGCGCCCCGGCATGGATGTTCCTCTCGTCGGCTGTGTCATCGGCTGCTCGCGTCCGTGGCCCAGGTTATGCCACCACGTCGCCGGGCCGCGAGGGCGCGGTCCGCGACCAGGACCGCCAGGTAGCAGGCCGCGTCCAGCGGGCTCACCGCGCGCCGGCCCACCAGCGCGACCAGCGAGCGGACCCCCAACCGGCCTTCCCTGGCGGGTAGGCCCAGCTCGGCGAGCTGCCGGTTGCCCTGCCTGACCCGGACCCTGCGGTTCAGGTGGGCCCGCACCGTACGGGCCGGGCGGATCACCGATCGGGCCTCGGGGACCACCGCGCGTTCCGCCGGGGTGAAGCTGCGGTGCACCAGCTCGTCGTCGGCGATCACGTCGGGGAGCGGGAAGATCCGGTTGTGGCCGGTCTCGCTCAACGCGTACACGCCGACTCCGGCCAGGGCCCGGCGCGGGCCGATCAGCTGGTCGTGGACGCGGTGCACCCGGCGGGCCAGCCATCCGGACCCGGCCAGCTCCCAGACGGGCATCGGCGCGGCGGCCAGCACCCCGGGGCGGGCCAGCGCGGCGGCCAGGGCCCGCACGGAGGCGGTGCTCAGCTCGACGTCGGCGTCCAGATAGACGCGCGGGAAGACGCGGCAGGCCGCGTCGCCGAGGCGCAGCGCGTGCGTCTTGCCGGGGACGGGGGTCTCGATCACCCTGGCCCCGGCGTCCTTGGCGATCTCCGCGGTGCCGTCCGTGCAGGCGTTGGCCACCACCACCACATCCAACTCCCCGGGAGCCGCCTCGGCCAGCAGCCGGGCCAGGGTGCGGCCGAGCACGGCCGCCTCGTTGTGCGCGGGGATGACCACACCGGCGACCTCGGTCATCGGATGGCGGCCTGATAGGCGTCGAGCAGCGCCTTCTTGGAGTTCTCCCACGACAGCGGGCCGCGCACCCGGGCCTGGCCGAGCTCGCCCATCCGGCGGCGCTCGTCCGGGTCGTCCAGGAGCTGGGCGATCAGCTTGGCGAACTCGGCCTCGTCGTTGGCGGGGGCGTAGACGGCCGCCTCGCCCGCCGACACCCGGGCTTCGCACAGTTCGAAGGAGACGATCGGGCGGGCCATCGCCATGTACTCCATGATCTTGTTCATGGTGGACACGTCGTTGAGCGGGTTGTGCGGGTCCGGCGACAGGCACACGTCGGCGGTGGACAGGTAGCGCACCAGATCCTCGTCCGGGATGCGCCCGGTGAAGTCCACGCAGTCGGCCAGCCCCAGCTCGGCGCTGAGCCGCACCATCGCGTCGAAGGTGTCCCCGGCGCCGACGAAGGCCGCGTGCCAGTCGGTGCGGCCCTGCTCGTAGCGGAGTTTGGCCAGCGCGCGCAGCGCGTAGTCAACCCCGTCCTGCGGGCCCATGACGCCGAGGTAGCAGAGCAGGTACGGCTTGCCCTTCTTGATCGACTCGTCCGGCTCGGCCTGGTGGAATCGCTCCACGGCGGGTGCGCTGCGCACCACGAAGACCTGGTCGGGTGACTTGCCGCCGCGGGTGAGCGCCACGCGGCGGTAGCTCTCGTTGGTGGCGATGACCACGTCGGCGGCCCGGTAGGTGGCGCGTTCCATTCGGCAGACCAGCCGGTAGAGCAGGTCCTTCCCCCGGTCGAACCTGGACAGGTATAACTCGGGCACCAGGTCGTGCTGGTCGAACACGAACCGGGTGGTGCGCCCGCGCAGCGCCCGTGCGACCAGGAAGAACAGGTCCGGCGGGTTGCACGCGTGCAGCACGTCCACCCGGCCGACCCGGCGGGCCAGCCGGTAGGTGTGCCACAGGGCCGAGCCGTACTCCCGCAGGTAGCCGAGCGGGCCGCCGGTGGCGGCGCGCAGCGGATAGCGGTGGATCTTGATGCCGGCGATCTCCGCCTCCGCCTCGGTGTCCCGCTTGGTCCCGCGCGGGCAGATGACGTGCACCTCCCAGCCCGCCTCGCGAAGCGCGACGCTCTCCTGCCACACCCTGCGGTCAAACGGTACGGAGAGGTTTTCTACGAGGATGAGCGCTTTACCAGCCAAGTCCCACATACCCAGGTCGTTGCCGACGCTCTTCCGCGTCAGGCAGGCGGACGAGGTCGATGATCGCGCGGTCACCACTGCCGGCGAGGGCGGTCAGTACGGCTGGATCCTTGCAGCCGACCACGCAGACCTCGGCATGGTTCATCACGTCATCGACGGAATTGCTGAGCAGATCCCCGAGATGGGGCAGCCTGCCCTCAATGTAGTCGCGGTTCGCGCCGATCAGTCGGGAAAGGGCGACATTGGCGTCATAGATCCGTAAGTCGTATCCCTTGCCCAGCAGGCGTTCGGCCAGTTCCACCAGCGGGCTCTCCCGCAGGTCGTCGGTGCCCGGCTTGAACGACAGCCCGAACAGGCCGACCTTGCGCTTGCCGGTGACCGCCACCAGCTCGAAGGCGCGGCGCAGATGCTCCTCGTTGGAGGGCAGCACGTGCGAGAGCAGCGGCACCGACACGTCCGCGCGACGGGCCGCGTACACCAGGCCGCGCAGGTCCTTGGGCAGGCAGGAACCGCCGAACGCGAAGCCGGGGCGCAGGTAGGCGGGGCTGACGTTCAGCTTGGTGTCGGCCAGGAAGACGTCCATCACCCGGTGCGAGTCCAGGCCGAGCGCGGCGCAGATCGCGCCCAGCTCGTTGGCGAAGGCGATCTTCAGACCGTGGTAGGAGTTGTCGGCGTATTTGGTCATTTCGGCGACCGCGATCGGCACCCGGAAGACCTGGCCGGGCAGTCCCGCGTACAGGTCGGCCACCATGTCGCCGCTGGCCGGGTCCAGTTCGCCGATCACGGTCTTCGGCGGGTCGAAGAAGTCCCGCACGCTGGTGCCCTCGCGCAGGAACTCCGGGTTCACCGCGACTCCGAAGTCCACGCCCGCGATCAGGCCGGAGGCCTTCTCCAGGATGGGCACCAGCAGCGACTCGCAGGTGCCCGGCAGCATGGTGCTGCGGAAGACCACGGTGTGCCGGCCCGGCCGGTCCCGCAGCGCGGCGCCGATCTCGTCGGCCACCCGCTCCAGATACTCGGTGGACAGGCTGCCGTTGGGCGCCGACGGGGTGCCCACGCAGACCAGCGAGATGTCGGTCTCCCTGATCGCGGTGGCGGTGTCGGTGGTGGCCCGCAGCGCGCCGGAGCCGACCATCTCCGCAGTCAGCTCGCCGATCCGCTCCTCGACCACCGGGGCTTTGCCCGCCGAGATCAGCTCGACCTTGACCGGGTTGACGTCGACCCCGACGACCTGGTGGCCGCGGGCCGCGAGGCAGGCCGCGGACACGCAGCCGACGTAGCCCAGGCCGAAGACGCTTATCTTCACTGTGGTAGCTCCCGGATCCGGCGTGATGGAAAGAGCAGGGCCGCCAGCGCGGCTCTGGCCGTACGGCTGCCCGTGGCCGCACGCACCGACTGGCCCAGCACGATGGACAGGTAGTAGGCGGCCGAGGCGATCCTGCCCCTGCGTCTTCGGAACAAACGGACCTTGTTCACCATGAGCAGAGCCGCCAGCATCGGGCTCGTGCGGGAGTCGCCGCCGATGTGTTCGACTACGGCCTCGGGTTCGTACCAGAGCGCCCAGCCCTGGTCGGCGGCGCGCAGCGCGTACTCGGTCTCCTCGCTGTAGAGCAGGAACGACTCGTCCCACGGGCCGAGCTGGCGGATGGCGTCGGCGCCGATCAGCATGGCGGCGCCGGTGGCCCAGACGAACGGGCCGGCCTGCTCGTAGTGCCGGGGGTCGGTGATCACCTCGCCGAAGATCCCGATCCGGCCGGACAGGGTGCCACCGATCACCGCCTCGGCGAATGCGCCGTGCACGGTGGGTTCTCGCCGCAGCGAGGGCTGCAGCGTGCCGTCCGGCTTGGTCAGCCGAGGGACCACGATGCCCCGGCCGGACTCCTGCAAGGCCCCCGCGAGCGTGGCCAGCGCTCCCGGGTGCATCTTGCAGTCGGGGTTGAGAACCATCACCCCGTCCACCTGGTCGAGGTCCAGCGTGGCCATCCCGGCGTTGATGGCGGCGGCGTAGCCGGCGTTGCGGCCGGTCTGCACGATCTGCGCGCCGGCTTCCTTGGCGATGTGCAGGGATTCGTCCTGAGAGGCGTTGTCGGCCACCACCACCTGAGTGAGGTCGACCCCCCGCGAACCTTCGGGCAGCGCGCCAAGGCATTCGGCCAGCACCGCGGCGCTGTTGTAGGTGACGATGACGATCGCGATGCGAGCCAGCCCAAGAATGCTGATCTTCACCGATTTAGAGCCCTTCGTCAGGCTAGGGGCGACTTTCCCACGCGTAACCCCCGTCTCCACTCATGTCGTGCACTAACTCTGGAACGTTACCAACGCACCGGCCTAACGGCCTCGCAAACGCCGCGCCAGATAGCGCAGTGCGGGCCCGGCCGCCGAAGTTTTCGCCGTGGCCAGCGCCGATTCCTGCGCGCGGCGCAGCAGCAGCCGGACCCGGTTTCCGGTGACCAGGCCCTGGGCCACCTGGCACTCCCCGGTCTTGGCCCGCCGCTTGTACTCGTCGTCCCCCCGGCCCAGGTCGATCCTGGTCACGCCGAGCGCGGGCGCGGCGGACACCAGCTCGCGCAGCAACATCCAGCCGGGGGACAGTTGGCCGAAGGCCGGGTCGTAGACCGGGAACCACCAGTGCAGCACACCGCCGGAGCGCAGGCCGAAGTGCGCGGCCAGCAGGGTCGGGCCCGCGTGCAGGGTGGACAGCACCCCGGCGAAGTCCGGGTCCCTGGTGTGCATGAGCCGGGTCAGCAGTTCGGCCCGGCCGGGCTCGGCGAAGTAGTCGGCCGCGCCGGTCGTCCGGTACTGAGCTCGCTTCAGCTCGATCACCCGGTCCAGCGCCGCCGCGTCCACCACGTCGGCGGCGAAACGCACCTCGCCCAGCTCCCGGCCCGCCTTCGCGGCCCGGCGGCGGGCCTGGCCCATGTTGTCCTTGCCGGACTTGGAGGCCCGCCCCAGATAGCCGTCCAGGCCGCCGGTCACGTCCAGGAACGGGGACGGCCGCCGGGACAGCACCCACGGCTCGGCCTCGGCCAGGCCGTCCAGCAGGTGGTCGAAGGCGAAGGCGCGGACGCCGCCGGTGAGCAGCAGCCGGGGGTCGAAGGCGGTGCCCGGGGCCAGCACCGGCCCCTGGAAGTCGGCGCCGGGCCAGCCCACCGGCCGCAGCAGCGCGCCGTCCCGGTGCCCGGCCAGCAGCGCGATCACCTCGCCGCCGGCGTCGCGGAGCACCGTCACCGTGACCGGCCGCCCGCTCGCGTGCACCGCCGCCGCGAACCCGGGATGGAAGTACGGGCTGTCCAGCAGCGGGTTCTTCGCGCGCAGCGCGTGCCAGGCGTCCAGTTCCGCGGCGCCCAGCCGGTCGAACGCGATCATCGTGGCGGTCATCGCGTTCACCCGGGCAGGGCGGTCAGCCGCCGGGACGGGCGCAGCAGCCACAGCACCGACTTCTGCGACACCCGGCGGCCGGCCAGCGCCCGGACCGACTCCCCGGCCAGGACGACCAGGTAGTAGGCGGCCCCGGCCAGCGGGCCGCGCCTGCGGCGGAACAACTTCACCTTGTTGACCAGCAGCAGCGCGGCCAGGGTCGGGTTGACGCCGGAGTCGCCGCCGATGTGCTCGATGAGCGCGGCCGGTTCGTACCAGAGGCTCCAGCCGAGGTCGGCGGCGCGCAGCGCGAACTCGGTCTCCTCGCTGTAGAGCAGGAACGACTCGTCCCACGGGCCGACCGCCCGGATCGCGGGCACCGAGATCAGCATGGCCGCCCCGGTCGCCCAGACCACCGGGCCGGCCTTCGCGTACTCGCGGGGATCGGTGATCAGCTCGCCCAGGCGGCCGATCCGCCCGGCCCGGCCGCCGCCGATGACGGCCTCGATCACGGCCCGGCCGACGGTCGGCATGCGGCGCAGCGACGGTTGCAGAGACCCGTCCGGGTTGACCATCTTGGGGACGCTGATGCCGACCCCCGGCCGGTCCAGCGCCCGGACCAGCGGCGCGATCGACTCGGGCGGCAGGCGGCAGTCGGGGTTCAGCACGTACACCGCGTCGAGCGTGTCGAGGTCCAGGGCGGCGATGCCGGCGTTGACCGCGGCCGCGTAGCCGGCGTTGCGGCCCAGCTGGACCGGCGTGACCGGGATTTCGGCGAGCGCGGCGATCGCCAGCGAGTCGTCCGTGGAGGCGTTGTCGGCCACCACGATCTCGGCCAGTTCGACGCCTTTGGCCCCGTCGGGGAGCGACGCCAGGCAGCCGCCCAGCACGCTCGCGCTGTTGTAGGTGACGATGACGACGGCGACTCTCGGAATCTCACGCATGTCAGCCACGCACCCGCTTCACCACGCGGCCGGTCAGCTTCCTGGCCCTGACGACCGGCGACGGTGTCTCGTCCAGCACCTGCCTGGTCCAGTCCGCGTCCAGGCAGCAGACCAGGCTGGTCCGCGCCTGGAGCCAGGAGCCGGGAGCGGCCCTGCCGCCGTCGCTGGTGTAGGCCCGGGTGACCCCGGCCTTCCGCAGCCGCCGCAGCACATGCCGGTCGTAGGAGCCGAACGGGATCGCCACCCGGGACACCGGTTGCCCGGTCAACTCGGCGAGCCGGTGATGCGCCTGGGCCAGCTCTTCCTCGGCCTGCCGGTCGTCGATGCGCCGCCAGTCGCGGTGCGCCCAGCCGTGGGAGCTGATGCGCATGCCCGCCGTGACCAGGCGGCTCACGTCGTCCTCGGTCAGCCGTCCCGGCCGGCCGAGCAGCCCCGCCAGCACGAAGAACTCGGCGGTGAGGCCGCGATCGAGCAGCCTCGGCAGCGCGATCGCGACGTCGGAGGCGTTGCCGTCGTCGAAGGTGATCCGCACGTCGTCGCGGCCGACCACAGCGTCGAGGACCAGCTCGAACTGCTCGATGCTCACCCAGGTGGCGTCCTCACCCGGATCGAGCTCCCGCTCGGTAGGCCCGATCCCATGCACCGTCAGGTTGGTTACCGTCCCCACGCGTGCCATGCCTTTCTTATCCAGGCTTGTATGAAGTCTGTTACAGAAATCACGCGGTGACGGCGTATATCCGAGTTGTTCCGAACACGTCGATTTCGCTGGTCCGGCCGCGGGTGACCGTACGCAAATGCCGGAACCGCCCGGTGCCGAGCAGGTACGGCTCCTCGATCGGATTGAAGTAGATGACCTTGACCGGCCGCGGCCTGCGGTCCACCGAGGCGAGCAGCTTGGTGACCGCGGCGGCGAAGATCTCACCCCGGAACGGGTTGTTCAGGAAGACCACGGTGACGTCGTCGGGGATCTCGTAGTCGAGCACGTCCGACTGGACCAGGTCCACCCGGTCCGGGTGGACCGGCAGCCGGGTGGACTTCAGGTTGGCCCGCGCCACCTCGGTCAGCTCCGGCGACAGCTCGACGCCGATCACCTTGCGAAACGGGAATCGGGCGGCGGCCTCCAGGACCATCCTGGCCTTGCCGGAGCCCAGGTCGAGGAAGACGTCCTCGGCGCGGACCTCGTGCGCGGGGAGGGTACGGCGGAGGGTGCCCCAGTTGGCGGGCGAGTAGTAGACGCGTTCGTCGTGGGCGAGACCGAACTGGTCGAGGTGAGCGAACTCGGTGGTCTCCACGCCGTACCGGTAGTCGAAGAGCAGGCGGCTCACGCGCTGGCGGGCCCGGCGGATATTGCCGGCGAGGATTCCGCTGAACGCGCTGCCTAATTCCTCGGTGGCGAGTTCATAGAGAGGGACACCTTCTAACAGAACGGTCACATCGCCTCCACTGGGCTGGAACGGTTCAACGAACCTACCGCCGTCGCACGAATCGCGACAGCGGTAGATCGCAATTATCCCGATCAGCTCAGCTGATCCGCCAGGTGTCTCCCCCGTGCAGCAGGTCAGTCAGGCTGCCCCGGCCCTTCTGCGCGGTCGCCGCCTCCAGCTGGTTGCTCATGAGCTCGTCGTAGGACGGCCGGTCCACCGAGCGGAAGATGCCGATCGGCACGTGCGCGAAGGCGGGCTCGTCCAGCCGGCTGAGCGCGAACGCCAGCGACGGGTCCGGGTGGTGCGCGTCATGCACCAGGATCTCCTCCTCGCGCAGCGACGCCCGGGGCACGACCTCCACGCCGCCGGTGGGCGCGAGCCGGACGGCCTGGTCGGCGAAGACGATCGGCTGGCCGTGCTCCAGCTTGACCGTGATCGCGTCCCGGGTCGCCGGGTCCTTCATCATCTCGAAGGCGCCGTCGTTGAAGATGTTGCAGTTCTGGTAGATCTCCACCAGCGAGGTGCCCCGATGCGCGGCGGCCTCGCGCAGCACCGACTGCAGGTGCTTGCGGTCGCTGTCCAGCGTGCGCGCCACGAACCCGGCCTCGGCCCCGATGGCCAGCGAGATCGGGTTGAACGGCCGATCCAGCGACCCCATCGGCGTCGATTTCGTGATTTTCCCGACTTCGGAGGTGGGCGAGTACTGCCCCTTCGTCAGCCCGTAGATCCGGTTGTTGAACAGCAGGATGTTCAGGTTGACGTTCCGCCGCAGCGCGTGGATCAGGTGGTTCCCGCCGATGGACAGCGCGTCACCGTCCCCGGTGATCACCCACACCGACAGATCCGGCCGCGAGGCGGCCAGCCCCGTCGCGATCGCCGGAGCCCGCCCGTGGATCGAGTGGAACCCGTAGGTGTTCATGTAGTACGGGAACCTGGACGAGCACCCGATGCCCGACACGAACACCGTGTTCTCGCGCTTGATCCCCAGCTCCGGCATGAACGACTGCACCGCCGCCAGGATCGCGTAGTCCCCGCACCCGGGGCACCAGCGCACCTCCTGGTCGGACTTGAAGTCCTTCAGCGTCTGCTTGCCCTCGGCCCGGGGGACGAGCGCGAGCCCGCGCCCGTTCTGGTGGCCGTTCACCGATAGCTCACTCACTGTCGATCACGTCCTGGATCACGCCTGCCAGCTCCTCGGCCTTGAACGGAAGCCCTCGAACACGGTTGTAGCTGATGATGTCCACCAGGAACTTGGCCCGGAGCAGCAGGGCCAGCTGGCCGAGGTTGATCTCCGGCAGCAGCACCTTGTCGTAGGACTTCAGCACCTCGCCGATGTTCTTGGGGAACGGGCTGAGGTGGCGCAGGTGGGCCTGCGCGACCTGGCCGCCCGACCGGCGCACCCGGCGGATCGCCGCCGCGATCGGGCCATACGTGGAACCCCAGCCGAGCACGAGCACCCGGGCGGACCCGGACGGGTCGTCCACCTCCAGATCGGGCACGTCGATGCCGTCGATCTTGGCCTGCCGGAGCCGGACCATGAGGTCGTGGTTGTTGGGGTCGTAGGAGATGTTGCCGGTGCCGTCGGCCTTCTCGATGCCGCCGATCCGGTGCTCCAGGCCGGGGGTGCCGGGGACCGCCCAGGGGCGGGCGAGCGTCTCGGTGTCCCGCTTGAACGGCAGGAACGTGCCGTCGTCGCCGTTGACCTCGGTGGTGAAGTCGACGGAAATATCCGGCAGGTCGTCGATCTCCGGCAGCTTCCACGGTTCGGAGCCGTTGGCCAGGTAACCGTCAGACAGCAATATGACCGGTGTGCGGTACTTTAGGGCGATTCGTGCGGCCTCGACGGCGATGTCGAAACAGTCCGACGGGGTCGAGGGGGCGACGACCGGGATGGGGGATTCACCGTTGCGGCCGTACAGCGCCATGAGCAGGTCGGTCTGTTCGGTTTTGGTGGGCATGCCGGTGGACGGTCCGGCGCGCTGCACGTCCACGACGATGAGCGGCAGTTCGGTGGTCACCGCCAGGCCCACGGTCTCGGCCTTGAGCGCCACGCCGGGCCCGGAGGTTGTGGTCACCCCGAGCGCCCCGCCGAACGCCGCGCCCAGCGCCGCGCCGACGCCCGCGATCTCGTCCTCAGCCTGGAAGGTCCGGATCCCGAACCGCTTGTGCTTGGACAGCTCGTGCAGGATGTCAGAAGCCGGAGTAATCGGATAAGACCCCAGGAACAGCGGCAAACCCGACTGCACAGAGGCGGCGATCAATCCGTACGCCAGGGCCTGGTTGCCGGAGATGTTGCGATAGATCCCAGGCGCCAGCTTGGCCGGCTTGATCTCGTACGACACCGAGAAGGCCTCGGTCGTCTCGCCGTAGTTCCAGCCCGCGTTGAAAGCCGCCACGTTCGACCTGGCGATGTCCGGCTTTTTCGCGAACTTCGACTCGATGAACTTGATGGTGGCCTCAACCGGCCGGTGGTAGAGCCAGGACAGCAGGCCCAGCGCGAACATGTTCTTCGCGCGTTCCGCGTCCTTCTTGGAGATCTGGAACTCTTCCAGCGCCTTGACCGTCAGCGAGGTCAGCGGCACCGAGTGCACCCGCCACTCGCTGAGCGACTCATCCTCCAGCGGGCTCTCCGCGTAGCCGACCTTGGCCAGGTTGCGCTTGGTGAACTCGTCGGAGTTGGCGATGATGTCGGCCCCGCGCGGGAGGTCGGACAGGTTCGCCTTGAGCGCCGCCGGGTTCATCGCGACCAGGACGTTGGGCGCGTCCCCGGGGGTCAGGATGTCGTGGTCGGCGAAGTGGAGCTGGAAGCTCGACACGCCCGGCAGGGTGCCCGCGGGAGCGCGGATCTCGGCCGGGAAGTTGGGAAGTGTGGAGAGGTCGTTGCCGAACTCGGCGGTCTCCGCTGTGAAGCGGTCTCCGGTCAACTGCATGCCGTCGCCGGAGTCACCCGCGAACCGGATGATCACGCGGTCGAGTTGCTGAACCTGTTTGGTCACAGCTGCTCAATCCTCCTTGACGCGACCGAGCGCAGGAGCTCGTCGCGTTCTTGTCTTCATGCTAGGTCCCCGGAACTACGAAAAATTGTCGTAGTTTGCTCTTCGCCGAGGGTGTGACTTACACGGAGCGGTCGGACAGTGATCCTGGGGGCCTTCAGGGGGAACGTCACTGTTGTCAGGTCGCCCGGCGACACAGCCCCGACGCGAGCCGGCACAGGTCTACGTGTCGACGCGTGAAGAGGATGTTTCGGGTCACGCTGTCTAACTATATGTCCCCGCCGCTGTCACGGCAGCGGGTGCCCACGACGCGAGACGGCAGCCGTCCCACCTGCGTCGTAGGTGTGGCCGGGGGCGAGTTGCCCAGGGCCGTACAACTCGGGCACCGTGACGAGCGTGAACCCGCGCGCGGCGAGACCCGCCACGATCGCCGGGATGGCGTCGGCGGTGGCCGGGTTGGTGTCGTGCAGCAGGACGATCGAATTGCGCCGCACCCCGGCCAGCGTGCGCGCCGCGATCGCGCCGGGATCCTCGACTCGCCAGTCCTTCGGATCCACGTTCCACTGCACCACGGCCAGGCCCAGCTCCCTGGCGACATCGGTCACCTTCGGATCGATCGCGCCGTAGGGTGCCCTGACCAGCGTCGGCCTGTTCCCGGTGATCCCCTTGATGAAGCTCTGGGTACGGCTCAGCTGGTCGTAGACCCGGTTCTCCGGCAGCGTGGTGAGATCCCGGTGGGTCCAGGTGTGGTTGGCCACCTCGTGCCCGCGCTCCCGCATCCTGGCCAGCAACTCGGGCCGGACCGCCGCGTTCGACCCGACCGTGAAGAAGGTGGCCCGGTTGTCGCCGAGCGCTTCCAGCACCCGCGCGGTGTTCGGTCCGGGGCCGTCGTCGAAGGTCAGCGCCACGCAGGTGGCGAGCGCGCAGTTCACCCGGCCCTTGCGGTCGCTGATCGTGCCCAGGTCCGGCGTGCCGGTGTTCGGCCCGGACCGCCCGCCGCCGCCGCTCATCGCGACGATCTCCGGAACGGTCGCCGGCTTGGCGTTCTCCACCGCGTGCCTGGCCCGCCGCCCGAACGGGGTGAGCAGGGCGTCGGCGTCCTTGCGCGGGATGGCGGTCGCGATCCGGCCCATCGATCCCGGGGCCACTTGGTAGTCGTCGAACTCCGCCACCAGATCGCCGCGGGAGTTGAAGTCCAGCGAGTCGAACAGGAGGGGGTCGGGGCGCACGGCTTCGGTGTCCACCGCGGGGTCGAGAGCCAGGTGCTGCTTGACCAGGGCGGCCAGCAGGTCCAGGTCGTTGACCAGCTGGGCGGAGCCGAGCACGCGGCCGGCGGGTCGGTCGTACCAGAGGGTTCTGGTGGAGTTGGCCCAGCGGGTGCCGGCGTATTCGCCGGTGCGCAGCCGGACCCCGACCACGTCGGGGGAGGCGGCGGTGAGCTGCCAGTCCACGTTGTATTCGGGGGCGGGGAAACGGTCGGCCGTTTTGGTGTGGGTGGCGTAGTGGTTGGCCGCCTTGGTCATGTCGGTGTGCAGCCGCTTGTTGAGCACGGGGGTGTCGGCCAGGGTGGGGTAGGTGAGGTGCATATGGGGTTGCCGGGATTCGCCGGAGATGGTCTCCGGGTTGAGTCCCTGGACCCCGGCCGGGTCGACGTAGGTGAGCATGGTCGGCTCTGACGCCAGTGTGACGTGATCGTCGGTGCCATCACCTGAGGAGGTGGTCACGGCGCATCCCGCGCACAGCGCGACACACAGCGTGATTCCTCCGGCGAATCGAAATGATGGCATATATGCCACGTTAGGGCGATTTGTCCCCCGGCCATACGGCTTTGTCATTGTTTGGGCGTTTCTTTGACTGGCATGGGGCTGTGTCTATGGCCGCGCCTCCGGCACGGCGGGCTCGGCCGGTCTCAGCCTGTGTCTTCTCTCGTCTCTCCGGCCGCTTGGCGACCTGCGTTCCTCCGTCCAGACGCAGGCGCGGCTGTGTCTATGGCCGCGCCTCCGGCACGGCGGGCTCGGCCGGTCTCAGCCTGTGTCTTCTCTCGTCTCTCCGGCCGCTTGGCGACCTGCGTTCCTCCGTCCAGACGCAGGCGCGGCTGTGTCTATGGCCGCGCCTTCGGCACGGCGGGCTTGGCCGGTCTCGGCCTGTGTCTTCCCTCGTCGCTCCCGGCCGCTTCGCGACCTGCGTTCCTCAGTGCAGACACGGGCGCGGCCAAGCCGCTGGGACATACGACTTACGGAGCGGGGATTGCTCTAGGGCTGTTGGGTAACCTCTCTTCGGGGGGTGCGCAGGAGCGAGGAGGGCTGATGACCGGATATTTCGGGTCATACGTGGTTGTGGCTGTTCTGCTCGGGGTCGGTGTGGCGATCTTCGCGGGTGGGCTGCTGGTCAACCGGTTGCTTCGGCCCGATCGGCCTACGGCTGAGAAGCTGACCACCTATGAGTGTGGGGTCGACCCTGTTGGTGAAGGGTGGGCGCAGTCGCAGATCAGGTACTACGTGTTCACCTATCTTTACGTGGTCTTCGCGGTGGATGCTGTGTTCCTGTTCCCCTGGGCGACCGTTTTCGCCGATGTCGGCTTCGGTCTCACCACGCTGGTGGAGATGTTCGTCTTCCTGGCGTTCATCGCGCTGGGCATCCTGTACGCCTGGCGCAAACGCGTGCTCGCCTGGACGTGATTCGAGGAGGAGAATGCGACCCATGGCCGATCTTCCGATGCCGACTGTGGGCCCGGTCTCCCGGCTCGCCCCGAAACCGATGAAGTTCGTCCTCAACTGGGGTCGCAAGTACTCCCTGTGGGTGTTCAACTTCGGCCTGGCCTGCTGCGCGATCGAGTTCATCGCGACTTCGATGAGCCGCCACGATTTCATCAGGTTCGGCGTCATCCCGTTCGCCAACGGTCCCCGCCAGGCGGATCTGATGATCGTCTCCGGCACGGTGACCGACAAGATGGCCCCTGCCGTGAAACGCCTCTACGAGCAGATGCCCGATCCCAAGTACGTGATCTCGTTCGGCGCGTGCTCCAACTCGGGCGGCCCTTACTGGGACTCCTACTGCGTGACCAAGGGCGTCGACCAGATCATTCCTGTCGATGTGTACGTCCCTGGCTGCCCGCCCCGCCCGGAGGCACTGCTCCACGGCATCGTGAAACTTCAGGAAATGATCGCCACCGAGAACCTCAGCGACCGTTATGTCTGGGCCAAGGACCAGCCGGGCAACCCGGTGATCACATGAGCGGCGACGGGCGGGAATCGGCCACGGCTCTCCGGGTTGATCAGGCCCTCCGGGCTCTCCGGATTCTCCGGGTTGATCGGGTTCTCCGTGCTCTCCGGGCTGATGGGGTTCTCCGGGCTGATGGGGTTCTCCGGGCTGATGGGGTTCTCCGGGCGAAGGGTCGAGTGATCGCGTGATCGACTTCCCGGGAGCCGTGCTCTCCGAGAGCTTCGGTGAGACCACCGCCGACGTCGAACCGGCCGACTGGGCGGATGCGCTGCGGCATGCCCGCGATCAGGGTTTCACCTTCTTCGACTGGCTGACCGGGGTCGACGACCCGCCGGATGGCTTCTCCGTCGTGGCGCACGTTTTCGACCCGGAGTCCTTCACGCACCTGCTGATCCGGACGCGGGTGCCGCGCGCAGATCCCCGCCTGCCCTCCGCGACGGGCGTCTATCGCGGGGCGAACTGGCACGAGCGCGAGACGTACGAGATGTTCGGGGTGATTTTCGAAGGTCATCCGGATCTGAAGCCGCTGCTGCTGCCCGACGGTTTCGAGGGTCATCCGTTGCGCAAGGATTTTGTGCTCGCCGCCCGGGTGGCGAAGGTCTGGCCGGGGGCCAAGGAGCCGGGCGAATCCGGTCATGGCGCGCCGAGTCGCCGCAAGATGGCTCCGCCCGGAGTTCCGGCCGATTGGGGCAAGGATGCTTGAGATCGCGCTCCGGCTCATCGTGATCATCGGCGCGTTCCTGTTGCTGCCGCTGATCGTCGGGCAGTTGGAGCACAAGGCGATGGCGCATATGCAGTCCCGCCTGGGGCCGATGTACGCCGGGGGGTTTCACGGCTGGGCGCAGCTGATCGCGGATGGGGTGAAGTTCGTCCAGAAGGAGGATGTCATCCCGGCCGCCGCCGACCGGGCCATCTTCAAGATCGCCCCCGCGGTCGCGCTGGTGCCGTACCTGGTCGTGATGATCGTCATCCCGGTCGGGCCGGGCTTGTACGGCGTGGATCTGGACGCCGGGCTGTTCTTCGTGCTGGCTGTCATGGGCGTCGGCGTGCTCGGGTCGATCATGGCCGGGTGGTCGTCGGCCAACAAGTATTCGGTGCTGGGCGGGATGCGGTCGGCCGCGCAGCTGATGTCGTACGAGCTGCCGCTGGTGCTGGCCGCCTCCAGCGTGGCGATGGCGGCGGGGACTCTCTCGCTGACCGGCATCGTCGAAGCCTGGCAGTGGTGGTGGCTGCCCTGGCAGGCCATCGGCGCGGTGGTGTTCTTCGTGGCGGGACTGGCCGAATTGCGCCGGCCGCCGTTCGACATGCCGATCGCCGAGTCCGAGATCATCATGGGGCCGATGACCGAGTACACGGGCATCAGGTTCGCCCTGTTCATGCTCACCGAATATGTCGGCATCGTGGTGCTTTCCGCGCTGACCACCGTGCTGTTCCTGGGTGGCTGGCACGGGCCGTTCCTGCCTGGTCCGGTGTGGACGCTCATCAAGATCTTCGTGCTGGCTTTCGTGGTGATCTGGGTTCGGGTCAGCTACCCGCGGATGCGCGAGGACCAGCTCCAGAAGCTCGCCTGGGTGGGGCTGGTGCCGCTCGCGCTGTTCCAGCTGGCGTTGACCGGTGTGGTGAAGGTGCTCTGATCAGTGCACGATGCCCAGCATGACGTCTGAGGCCGAGGGGCGGTTCTCGGCGCGCTTGTCCAGGCAGGCGCGGGCGAGTTCGCGGAGGCTGGCGGGGAGGGCGCTCAGATCCGGCTGATGGTTGATCACCCGGTTCAGGATGGCGGGGATGGTGTCGTCGCCGAACGCGGTCCGGCCGGTGGCGGCGAAGATCATCGTGGCAGCCCAGCTGAATACGTCCGTCTTGGGGCCGACCACTTCCCCGGCGAGCTGTTCGGGTGACATGTACGCGGGTGTGCCCATGATCTGGCTGGCCGTGGCGGTCACCTGGTCGAGCGCCTTGGCGATGCCGAAGTCGATCACGCGCGGGCCGTCGGCGCCGATCAGCACGTTGCTCGGCTTGAAGTCGCGGTGCACGATCCCGGCCTTGTGGATGGCGGCCAGCGCGCCGGACGTGGCCAGGGCCAGGCGGATCAGGCCATCCTCGGGGCGAGGGCCCTTCTCCCGCACCAGCTGGTCCAGGGACTGGCCGTCCACGAACTCGCTCACCACGTACGCGAGTTCGGCGGTGACGCTCACGTCCAGCACGCGCGCGGTCGAGAAGGGGGCCACCCTGCGGGCCGCTTCCACCTCGCGCAGGAATCGTGCCTGGGCCGCCTCGTCGCCCGCGATGTGCGCGTGCAGCACTTTGATCGCGACCTTCCGGCCCTGTGGGTCGACCCCGAGGTAGACCGAGCCCTGCCCGCCCTTGCCTAAGCTCCCGATCACCCGATAGTGGCCGAGTTGTTGCGGGCGGTTCGATCCGTCGGCGGGCCCGTTGGCGCCTGGACGGGTGGCGGCGTCGCGCCAGGGTGAGCGCGGACCGGTCGAATGCGGCTGCGGCGGGCCCATCGGCGGACCCATCTGCGGGCCCCTCGGCATCGGCTGACCCATGGGCGGACCCATTGGCTGGCCCATGGGCGGACGCGGTCCGGTCATGTGCCCGGCCGGGCGCGGTGGCGGCGGAGGGAAGCCCGGCCCCGGGGGCGGCATCGGCGGACGAACCGGCATCGGCGGGTACGGCTGGTTCATCTGGTGTGGCTGGTTCATCTGGTTCATTTGGTGCGGCTGGCTCATCTGGTGAGGTGCCTGCTGGCCGTAGAAGACCTTGGTGCGGATGATCAGAGCCTGGATCAGGCCGCCGATCCAGTTGATGAGCAGCCCGACCGTCATGGTCGTGTCGAGCCAGGTGGGCAGCAGCTCCAGGTCGTCGTACGACGCCACGGCGATGACGAAGATGACGGTACTCAGGACGTATCCGCCGGTCGAGATGATCAGCCACGGGCTGCGACGCCGGTATGCCGCATACCCAATGATGAACGGCGTACCGAACCCACAGGTAAACAGCGGGACCAGGGCCCACAATACGGTCAAGCCATCAGGGGTCCTGGGCTGTTGCTGCTGCCAATACGGGTTCACAGCGCGAGAATACGGATTTCTCGGGTATCACGGGAGATAGACGGTGTACTCCGCCAGTTCATCATTGAGGTGCACGGGCAGATCGAGCAGGACAGAAAGCTCGTTCGCCGAGGTGAACGGGCCTGCGGAGGCCCGGGCGGTAACAATTCGGTCAGCCACCTCCGGCGTGATACCGGGAATGCTGTTGATCGCCTTCGCGGAGGCGTGGTTGATGTCGACCAGGCCGCCGTCGTCGTACTCGCCGGGAAGGTCGGGGTGGCCGATGCCGAGTTCCCTGGCCAGCGCCGGGTCGCGCGCGGCCAGCTCGCGGGACTCCTGGCGGAGGCGGCGGCGGGTGGTGGCGAGTTCCAGCGCCCGCTCGTTGGCGGTCTTCTCGACCGGGCGGGTGTCGAAGACGGCGGCGCGCGCGTAGAGCGTCTGGGCGAGGCCGCCGAACATGTTCAGGAGCAAGCCCAGCGTGGTGGTCGTGTCCAGCCATTGCGGCGCGCTGTCGATGGGCTCGTAGTTGGCCGCCTGGATGAGGAAAAGGACGAAACTCGTCGCGTACACGCCTGCGGAGAGGAACAGCAGAGGGCTGCGGCGGCGGACGGCGGCGTGGGCGATCACGAACGGCGTGGCAGAGCCGAGTGTGATCAGCGGGGCCAGGGCCCAGACGACGCTCAACGCGACCCGGGTGCCCGATTTCAGGTGCCGGCGAGTGGGGTGCACAGGGCGAGGATACGGTTACGGCAGGTAGACGCTGTACTCGTCGAGTTCGTCGTTGAGGTCGACCGGGAGGTCGAGGGTGACCGACAGCTCCTCGGCTGAGGTGAAAAGACCGGATTCGCGGCGCGCGCTGAGCACCCGATCGACGAGATCCGGCGTCATTCCGGGAACGGTCCCGATCACGCGCGCGGGTGCGTGATTGAAGTCGATCAGGCCGCCGTCGTCGTACTGGCGGGGGAGATCCGGGCGGCCGACGCGGAGTTCCTTGGCCAGTTTAGGATCGCGTTTGACCAGCTCACGTGCCTCCTGACGGAGCTGGCGCCGGTATCGTGCATGCTCAAGCGCTTGCTCGTTCGGGGTACGCCGGACCGGGCGGGTCTCGAAGACCGTGGCCCGGATCAGGAGCGAGTGGAGCGTTCCCCCTATCCAGCTACCGAACAATCCGATCACCATGACCGCCGCCGGAATCCCCGGCACTGGATCCTCGTAGGAGTTAGCGATGGCCAGCCACGCCACCATCCCCGCCGCGTACATGGCCGCCGCCACCCCGAGGCCCCAGCTCCGCCGCTTGGCAGCCACGAACCCCATCGTGAACGGAGTCGCGAACCCAAAGGTCACCAGGGGCGAGAACGCCCACAGGAAGCTGCCCGCGGTCGACCGCGGCGGGTGGTTCATATGTGAACAATACGCGGGAAACCCCTCCGAGCATCCTGGTCGGCGAAGCACGTGCCCCCTAACTTCCCGGGGAGGCGATCGTGCGTCATGATGTTGAATCGTGGCGCGCATACCAGGTAAAGGGCTGGCGAAGGGGCTGGCTGTCACCCTGCGACACATGCTGCGCAGATCGGTGACGCAGCAGTATCCAGAGGTGCAGCCGGAGTTGCCGCCGCGCAGCCGCGGGGTGATCGCTCTGGTCGAGGAGAACTGCACCTCGTGCATGCTGTGCGCGCGGGAGTGTCCCGACTGGTGCATCTACATCGACTCGCACAAGGAGACCATCCCCGCTCCCGAAGGCGGCCGCGCCCGCCAGCGGAACGTGCTCGACCGGTTCGCGATCGACTTCTCGCTCTGTATGTACTGCGGCATCTGTATCGAGGCGTGCCCCTTCGACGCGCTCTTCTGGGCGCCTGACTTCGAATACGCCGAGCACGACATCAGGGACCTGCTTCACGAGAAGGACCGGCTGGCCACCTGGGCGACCCGCGTGCCACCCCCTCCCGCCCACGAGATCGGCGCGGAACCCCCCAAGGAGCTGGCCGCAGAATCGGCTTCCGCCAGATCTATCCGCCCCCCTGGTGCTCTTCCGAAACGCCCCCCGTCCAAGGGGGATGCGTGACCCCCGCCCTCTGGCCACCGACGGCACAGGAAATCGTCTTCCTGCTGCTCAGCGTGGTCGCGGTCGGCTCGGCCCTGCTGGTCGTCACCACCCGCCAGCTCGTGCACGCCGCCCTCTGGCTGGTCGCCTGCTTCGGCGCCCTCGCGGGCACCTACCTGGTCCTGACCGCGGAGTTCGTCGCGTGGGTCCAGGTGCTCATCTACGTCGGCGCGGTCGTCGTGCTCATGCTGTTCGGCATCATGCTCACCCGCGCCCCCATCGGCCGCACCGCCGACCTCAACTCCGGCAACCGCGTCATCGCGGCCATCGTCGCCATCGCGACCGCCGCTGTCCTGGTTACGGTCGTCATTGATGGTTTTCGCACGGCGTACACGCCGCTGGAGCCCGGCACGGGCTCGGCCGAGTCCCTCGGCGGGAGTATCTTCCGCATCTGGGTGCTCCCGTTCGAGGCTCTGTCGATCCTGCTCCTCGCCGCTCTGATCGGCGCCATCGTGATCTCCCGCACCGACATCAAGGGCCGCGAATGACCCGCCCACCCAACCTCCAGGCGGTGGGCTGACCATGCACGTCGTCTATCCCGCCGTCGTGGCCGCCCTCCTCTTTTCGATCGGCGTGTACGGCGTGCTCGCCCGGCGCAACACCATCCTTGTCCTGATGTCGGTGGAGTTGATGCTGAACGCGGTCAACCTGAACTTGGTCGCGTTTGATGTCTGGTTGCGGGATCAGTTGCATGGCGGCCAGGTGCTCACCCTGTTCGTGATCGTGATCGCCGCAGCCGAGGTGGGCATCGGCCTGGCGATCGTCCTGGCCGTTTACCGAAACCGCCAGACCATCGACTTGGACCGCCTCCGCGAACTGTCCGAACCCACCGAACTGTCTGGAACACCCAGTCCCAATGGCTCGAAACCGGTGACAACGAAGGTCACGACCGGAGGTGATCCGGAGTGATCACGAAAGCTGTTGTGTCTGGCGATCGGTGCCTTCGCGGTTGCGGGGTGGTGGGGCGGCGTGGCCGTTTGCGCCTAGATGGGGGCGTGGGGGTGGTCGCGGAGGCTGTTGTGTCACGCGGTCGGGCTCGGTGCGGTCGCGCTTGCCGGGTGGGGCGGCCGGGTTGTTTGCGCTCAGATGGAGGCTTCGGAGTGATTTCGGAGGCTGCTTCCGGAGGTGTTGGGGGATGATCGTCGCCGCCGCGCTCATTGTGCTGTTGCCCTTTGTTGGGGCGGTGGCGGGGTTGTTGGGGTCGCGGTGGCCGCGGGGTGGGAGCCGTACTGAGGAGAACAACGCTCGGGCCAATCGGTGGGCTGGCTGGTTCGCGGTGGGGGCGGCGGCCGGGGCGTTGGCGTTGACGGTGTGGCTGGCCTGGCAGGTGTCCGGTGCGGGTGGGGCCGCTGATGTGTTCTGGGCCGAGTTTCTGCCGGGGTCGGCTGAGGGCACGTTGACCGTGATCGATACCGGGGCGATCCCGATTTCGGTGGGGCTCCAGGTCGATGGATTGTCGGTGCTGACTGCCATCCTCGTGACCGTGGTGGCGACGGCGGTGCAGGTCTACTCGGTGGGGTATCTCCGGGGCGATTCGCGCTTTCCTTCGTACAGTGCGTTTATCAGCTTGTTCACCAGTGCGATGTTGCTTGTGGTGTTCGCCGCCGATCTTCTGGTGCTGTATGTCGGCTGGGAGATCATGGGGTTGTGCTCGTATCTGTTGATCGGGCACTGGTGGGAAGATCGCGCGAACTCCCGCGCGGCGGTGAAGGCGTTCCTCGTCACCCGGCTGGGTGATGTGGCCTTCCTTTTCGGGATATTCACCCTAGGTTTCGCGGCAGGCAGCTTCCGGATCGATGACGTGATCGCCGCCGACATCCCGACCGGAACGCTGGTCCTGGCGACGATGTTGCTGCTCGGCGGTGTCGCCGGGAAGAGCGCGCAGGTGCCGTTGCACACCTGGTTGCCCGACGCGATGGCCGGTCCGACCCCGATCAGCGCGCTCATCCACGCCGCCACCATGGTCGCCGCCGGGATCTTCATCGTCGCCCGGCTGTTCCCCGTCTTCCCGCAACCCACCCTGGACGTTCTCGGCGTGCTGGCCGCCATCGGCATGCTCGGCGCCGCTCTTGCCGCCCTCGCTCAGGACGATCTCAAACGTGTCCTGGCCTATTCGACGATCAGCCAGCTGGCGTACATGGCCGCCGCGCTCTCCGCAGGCTCACCCGACGCCGCCATTTTCCATCTGATCAGCCACGGCGCCTTCAAAGCCCTGCTGTTCCTCTGCGCCGGCGCCGTCATCCACCATGTCGGCTCCAACCTGCTGAGCCACATGGGCGGCCTCCGCCGAGCCATGCCGATCACGTTCTGGACGATGACCATCGGTTTCGCCGCGTTGATGGGCCTCCCTCCCACCAGCGGTTTCTTCAGCAAAGACGCCGTCATCCTGGCCATCGAACACTCCACCAGCCCGATCCGCCTCTTCCTGTACGGCTCCGCGTTGATCACGGTTGGCGTCACGGGGGCGTACGCGATCCGGGCCTGGCTGCGTACCTTTTTCGGCGAGGAACACGTTCATGCCCTCGCGGAACCCGTCCCTGGCACAGCGCACGTTTTCGACGGCCGCGAGGCGCCCCGCACGATGGTGTGGCCGCTCGGGCTGCTCGCGATCCCCGCCCTGCTGCTGGGTTTCATCGGCGTCGCCGACGTCGACTGGCCGTCGGCCGTGGTTAGTCTGCTCGTTGTGCTCCTCGGGGCGGGAATCGTCTATACGACCTGGCGTGGGGCTCCCCACTCAGATCCCGCCCGCCTGCTGGGGCCGTTCCGTGGCCCTTGCGAGCAGGCCTTTTATGTGGATCGCGTCTATGCCGCGCTGATTGCCCGCCCAACGCTGGCGTTGGCTCGTGGCGTCGTGCGGACCGACACACATGTGGTGGACGGGGCGGTTCGTGGCTCTGGTCGGCTCACATTTGGCCTGTCTTCCCTCGCCAGGCTCAGCCAGAACGGCAACGCTCAGTTGTATGTGACGGGCTTGCTGGCGGGAGTCCTGTTGATCGCCGTGGGGGCGGTGATGCTGGGATGAGCAGTTCTGGGTGGCTTTTGGTCGTGCTGGTGGCGTTGCCGCTGGTGGGGGCCGCCGGGCTGATGGCTCCTGCTTTTGCCGGGCGTGTTCCTCGCGGTTATGGCTTGGCCGTGTCCGGAGCCACGCTGGCGGTGGCGGTCGTTCTGCTGGCAGGGTTCGACTACTCCGCGCCGGAGCGCATGCAGTTCGAGACCGATGTGCCGTGGATCCCAGGTCTGGATCTCCGCTTCCATCTGGGTCTCGACGGCATCTCCCTGCCCTTGGTCGTCCTGACCGCCTTGCTGAGTTTCCTATGTTTCGGCTACCTCGCAGGGCGATCTTCGCAAGGCGGGGTCCGGCTTGAGGCACTCCGGCCAAGAGCGCTCGTCTTCACCTTGCTGGTCCTGGAATTCGGCATGATGGGCACATTCGTCGCGCTCGATCTCCTGCTGTTCTTCGTGTTCTTCGAGGTCGTGCTGATCCCGATGTATTTCGTGATCGCGATCTGGGGCGGCACACAACGACGCGCCGCGGCGATCAAGTTCATCCTCTACACCTTGCTCGGCTCCGCCGTACTCCTCCTGGGACTGCTCCTGATCTGGTCCCAAACCGGCACCCTGGACATGGTCGCTCTCGCGCAATCCCATCCGATGTCACGAGCGACGCAGATCATCGCGTTCATCGCCATCGGTATCGGCCTCGCGGTGAAGACCCCCATGTGGCCACTACACACCTGGCTACCCGACGCCCACACCGAAGCCCCCACCGTGGGTTCAGTCCTCCTGGCCGGCGTCCTGCTCAAGATGGGCACCTACGGCTTCGCCCGAATCGCGATCCCCATTCTCCCCGAGGGTGCCGCAACCATCGCCCCCTGGCTCGGCGCTTTCGCCGTCATCGGCATCGTGTACGGCGCACTCGCCTGCCTAGCCCAGCAAGACCTGAAACGAATGATCGCCTACTCCTCCGTCGGCCACATGGGCTTCATCCTGCTCGGCTTCGCCACCCTCACCCCCGTAGGCATCAACGCCGCCCTTTTCGGAAATGTCGCCCACGGCCTCATAACCGGCCTCCTCTTCTTCATCGCCGGAGCCATCAAGGAACGCTACGGAACCGCCGACATGACCCGCCTCGGCGGCGGAATGCTCGGCCGCCTCCCCTACGTCGGCTCCCTCCTCACCTTCGCCTGCATCGCCTCCCTCGGCCTCCCCGGCCTAGCCGGCTTCTGGGGAGAAATGCTCGCCCTACAAGGCGCATTCCAACCCGCAGCCATCCTGTCCCGCCCTCTTTTCCTCGTCTTCATGACCATCGGCGGCCTAGGCGCAGTCCTCACCGCCGCCTACTTCCTCCTCATGCTGTCCCGCATAACCCACGGCCACCCCGGCGAACCCCTCACCACACCCCCCGGCCCTCCCACCGAAACAGCAGAAGGATTCCCCAACCTCACCGAGCCCGTAGCCACCAGAACAGCAACAGCCGAAGACCCCCTCCTCCTCAGAACAGCCGACGTCATGCCGTCCGAACTGGCTGCATGGGTTCCGCTGGTCGCGCTGACCGTGCTTTTCGGCCTATGGCCATCGGCATTGCTCGGGCTCACCGACCCGGTCGTCCAATCCCTGCTGGGGGCGCCATGATCTGCGCTGGGCTCACTGGGCTCCTCGGGATGGCGAGGGACGGAGGGCTCGTCGGCGTTATTGGAGTTCACCGGCCTCGGCCCTCTGCTGGGGGCGCCATGATCCGCGCTGGACTCACTAGCCTCCTCGGGACGGCGAGGGACGTAGGGGCCGTCGGCGTTGCTGGGGCTCACCGGCCTCGGCCCTCTGCTGGGAGCCCCATGATCTGCGCCGGCTCGCTGGGCTTCCCGGACCGGCGAGGGATGGAGGGGGCGGGATGATTCAGTCCATCGACTACTGGGCGATTGCCGCGCCGTTGATTCTCGCGTTGACCTCGGGATTGGTGCTCGTTCTCGATGTTTTTCTGCCCAATCGGGCCGGAGTGTCGCGTGCCGTGCTCGGGTTGGTTTCGCTGGTGGGGGTGCTGGCGGCGCTTGGGGTGGTGGTGGCGCAAGCCGTACGCGGGGATGAGTTGCGGACGTTTTGCGTGCCAGGGGCGGCTGAGTCGTGTTCGTTTGTGATGGATTCGTTCACGGTGATCTTCGCCGGGCTGACGCTGGTGGCGGGCGTCGTCGTCGTGCTGCTGTCGATGGCGGAGTTGGCCGGTGGGCGGATTCCGGTGGGGGAGTGGTACTTTCTGCTGCTGGCGACGCTGACCGGTGCGGTGCTGCTGCCCGCCGCGCGGGATCTGGTCATGCTGGTCGTCGCTCTGGAACTGGTATCGCTTCCGGTGTTCGCGTTGACGGCGCTGCGACGATACGACGGCCGGGCCTCTGAAGCGTCGTTGAAGCTTTTCGTGGTCTCCGTGGTGTCGACCGCGGTCATGCTGTTCGGGGTTTCGCTGCTCTACGGCATGACCGGTGCGGTGCATCTGGATCGCCTGGCCGCGGCCCTGCGACCGACATATTCCTATAGTTCCAGCGCCCTCACCAGCCAGCCCGTGCTGGTCCAGCACCTGGAATCCACCGGTGCCGTGCTCCACGACGGCTCCGCCGTCGTGACCGTAGGCGTCGTGCTCGTCGTCGCCGGGTTCGCGTTCAAAGTCGCGGCGGTGCCGTTCCACTTCTGGGCGGGCGACGTCTACGAAGGCGCGCCGGTGCCGGTGGCCGCACTGCTGTCGGTGGTCTCGAAGGCGGCGGGCTTCGCCGGATTGATCCTGGTTCTCAGCCATGCCCTGTTCAGCGAGGCCGCCACCTGGACACCCCTCGTCGCGATCATCGCCGCGCTCACCATGACGGTCGGCAACGTCCTCGCGCTCCGGCAACGCCACGCGGTGCGCATGCTCGCCTGGTCGTCGGTCGCGCAATCGGGCTACATCCTGGCACCGCTCGCGGTCCACGTGGACATCGTCGCCTTGATGAACCGCATGAGCGGGCCCGCCGCCGTCGGTAACCCGGTCGTCACCCCGGACACCGCACCCGCCGTGGCCGAATCCGGCGCGTCCGTCATCTCGAAATCACAGGCCATCGAGCTATCCGGCGATGTCGGCATGTTCTGGGCCGCGAACGCCTCGATCGCCTACCTGGTGTTCTACGCGGCGATGAACCTGCTGGCGTTCGCCGTGGTCATGCTGATCTCCCGCAGGCACGCGCGAAACCAGCTCGACGACTACCGAGGACTCGCCTATCGCAGCCCCGGAGCCGCGATCTCCCTCGCGTTCGCCCTGATCTGCCTGGCCGGACTCCCACCAGGCCTCGCGGGCCTGTTCGCCAAGGTCGTCGTCTTCCGTGAGATCGTCGCGGGCGGCCTCGGCTGGCTGGCGATCGTCATGGCGGTCAACACCGTGATCGGGCTCTACTACTACCTGGCATGGACAGCTCGGCTGTTCACCCCGGCTCCGGCAGGCGAGAGCCGTACCGTGACGGAAGAGCGCGGGCGGACCCCCGTGGTCATCGCCATCGGCGCGGCGTTACTGCTCACGGTCGCCTTCTCGGTGGCGCCCCAGCTGGTGCTCGGCACCCTCGCCTGAACCCCGTTTCCGGGAACGTTCGACCGGACCGCGCGCGTTGGACGGTCGGCGGGCGCGGGGCGCTCCGCTTCTTCGGGCTGACCGGGAGGAGGAGGGCGTGCGTCACAACGGTGTGCGTACGGCGGTGCTTCTGGGGGTTCTGTCCGGTTTGATGCTGGCGGTGGGGGCCTGGATCGGCGGCGGCACGGGGGTGCTGATCGCGCTGCTGATCGCGCTCGGGGCCGGTGGCGTGGCGTTCTTCTGCTCGGACCGGATCGCCCTCGCCGCCCTGCGCGCCCGTCCGGTCGGCGAGGTAGAACAGCCAGAGTTGTACGGCATTGTCCGCGAACTCTCGTATGACGCCCGCCGCCCGATGCCCCGCCTGTACCTCTCCCCGACCAACCAGCCGAACGCCTTCGCCACCGGTCGCAACCCCCGCAATGCCGCCATCTGCGTCACCCGCGGCCTGATCACCCTCCTGGACGAACGGGAACTTCGCGGCGTGATCGCGCACGAACTCTCGCACGTCTACAACCGCGACATCCTGCTCAACTCAGTCGCGGGCGCGCTGGCCACGATGATCACCTACTTCGGCTACATCGGCGTGCTCTTCGGCTCCACCGACGACGGCGACGAACCTCCCGGCCTGCTCGGCACCCTGATCCTGCTGACCCTCGGCCCGGTCGCCGCCACCATGATCCGCCTGGCCGTCGCCCGCTCCCGCGAGTTCGCCGCCGACGAGGCTGCGGCCCGCCTGACCGGCGACCCCGGATCCCTGGCAAGCGCCCTCCGCAAGATCGACGCGGGCACCCGGCATCTCCCGCTCCCGCGAAACGCCCAGATCGCCTCGGCCGGCCACATGATGATCGCCAGCCCGTTCGGCGCCGGCTCATGCTTCGCCACGCACCCGCCGACCACGGAACGCGTCGCCCGCCTGGAACGTATGGCGGGCCGCCCGGCCTGAGCTCCCGTCAGGAGTGCAGGTGGACCGGGTCCGTCTCGTCGGGGCGCAGGGCGGGCAGCCCGTCGATGCTCTCGCGGTTGTTCTTGGCCCGATAGGCGCGGCGTTCCTGCACGTCCTTGCGGCCCGCCCACTCATCGAGGAGCGTGCGATCCTTCTCGAACGTCATGAAGGGGACGGAGAAACCGCACGAATCGGTGATGCGATCGCAGGCGATCACGATGATCGATCGAACCCCCGGGTGCGGCCCGAACTTGCCGATCAGCTGGGCGAATTGCGGATCTTCCGGGGTGACGACCGTGCCGGTGCCGTACAGGCGGACGATGTTGGGTTTGCCGGAGAACGCGCAGAACATGACGGTGATGCGGCCGTTGTCGCGGATGTGGGCGATGGTCTCCACGCCGCTGCCTTCGAGATCGAGATAGGCGACCGTGGTCTGGTCGAGTACGGCGAACGTGTCGGCGTATCCCTTGGGGGAGACGTTGACGTGCCCGCCGGATTCTGGGGCGGTCGCGACGAAGTAGACCGGCTGTGAGGTGATGAACTCCCGCAACCGGTCTGTCAATTCCTCATAGATCTTGCCCATATGGCGACGATAACCCAGCTCATCCTCCCGGCAGCCGGTAATCCCAGACCATGGACTTGATCTTGAACGAGTCGGTCTTCTTCGCCTCGCCGGTGCCGGCGTCCAGGTGCCACGATGTCGTCAGGGTGGCGGTGTAAGTCTCCGCGTCATGGAACGTCCAGACCGAAAGACGATCACTGGTGTCCCACAGCGCCCGCTGCACCGACTCCGTGTCCGGAATCGCCGCCTTGATCCTCTCGCCGAGAGTGTCCTGAGCCAGGTCGTAGGTCCGCAGATACTTCTTGCCGGTGGCGCTGTTCACGATCACGGCGACCGTGGCGCCGTCGTCGGCCAGCGCGACCGGCGCATTGTTCGAGATCACCTGCGGGACGACCTGGCTGTTCGCCACGTTGCCCGTCGTGTCGTACGCGATGTACTTGAGGGTGTTCTCGTTCGTGTACTCGGAGGCGAGGAGGTATTTCCCGCCCGGGCTGATGGACTCCACCGACGCGTTGCCCTTGACCGTGCTGACCGTGCCGGTGTCCACCTCGACGATCCAGGACGGCCGCTTGGCGGTGTCTGCGAGGTAGTCGACGGCCAGGAGCGTCCCGTCCTTGGACAAGAACGTTCCAATATCGCCCATGGTGAGCCCCTTGGGCACCTGGGCGACCTTGCTGGGGAGCGTGAACACCTTGTCCGTGGTCAGGTCGCGGACCACGAGTCGCCGGTCGGACTTGCGGAAGTACACGACCCTTTGCCCGTCACCGCTCAGGGTGATCGGCAGCGACACCTCCGTGGAGTTTTTGCCGTTCACCCAGACCTGGAAAACCTGCGCGTCCGCCAGCACGAACTGCTTGCCATCCCGCCGCGTTATCGTCCACGGGCCGCACGGCACCCGGTAATCCTTTTTCGGGCAGCTTTTCAGCACCGCATATCGAGCGGTAGCGTCCGTATCCTGCGCCTGCGCTGGATACGCCACAACGACGGACGCCGCCGCGACCGCCAGAATCGCCAGTCTTTTCATCGTCATTCCTTTCTTCACTTGAAGTAGATGCGATCGCACGGCCAAAGGTTGTGCAACGAATTGATAACGGATGGTGAGTACGCGTAACGAACTCGATCCGACAGGCCGGTGAAACCGGGATCGGCCAGGCTCGTCCCTGTGAACACGTCAACCGAATCCCGACATGGCCTGCCAGGTCGTGCCTCGTACTGCCGGCGTGGCATGCTGGAGCGTTTCCGCGCAGGTGACGAAGCCGCGTTCGCTGAGATCGGGGCTCGTTACCGGCCCGCGCTGTTCCGTACGGCGCTGACCCTGCTCGGGGATGCGCACCTGGCCGAAGAGGCGGTCCAGGACGCCCTGCTCCGCGCGTGGCGGAACGCGTCAAGCTTCGACAGCGATCGCGAAATCGCTCCCTGGCTGTACCAGATCGTCCGGCGCTGCGCGTTCAGCGTGCACCGGCGGGTCAGCCGCCATCCGGCCACCGTCGAACTTCTGGACACTATCCCTGAACCGACTACCGATAGCGATGTTTTGGAGTCTGTGCGGCATGCCGTACAAAATCTTGAGCCGGATCATCGGCGGGTGGTCGAGCTCATGTACTTCGAAGGTCTGACCCAGCAGGAAGTCGCCGACCGGCTCCGCGTCCCGATCGGAACAGTGAAGTCACGCGCTTCCCGGGCGCATGACCGCCTCGGTGAACTTCTCGCACGACAATGAATTCAACAGTGCCCAGACATGGGCCGAGGCACAGGGAAGACGCGTGGTCGACCGTGTGCCTCGGAAATCGCCCGTGGAACGAGAACAGAAATGCCGTCTCGTCAGCGGTAGTTCTTGAACTGGAGCGCGATGTCGAGATCTTTGCCCTTGAGCAGGGCGATGACCTCCTGCAACTCGTCCTTCTTCTTCGAACTGACCCGGAGCTCCTCGCCCTGGATCTGCGCCTTCACGCCCTTCGGCCCCTCATCCCGGATGAGCTTGGAGATCTTCTTGGCGTTCTCCTGGTCGATGCCCTCCTTGAGCGCCACGGCCATCCGATACTCCTTACCGGACAACTTCGGCTCCTCGGCGTCGAGCACCTTGAGCGAAAGCCCGCGCTTCACGAGCTTGTCCTTGAACACATCGAGAACCGCGTTGGCCCGCTCCTCGCTGTTCGCCTTGATCTCGATCCCCTTCTGCCCCGACCAGGAAATACTCGCCCCGGTCCCTTTGAAGTCGAAGCGATGCCCGACCTCCTTGACCGTCTGGTTCAAGGCGTTATCGACCTCCTGCCGGTCGATCTCCGACACCACGTCAAAACTGCTATCGGCCATCGCTGTCCGTATCCTCTCCTCGTTCGACTTCGACCTTAGTGGCCGCGAGCTCACACGTCCCTGCGCATGACCACACGCGGCTCAACCGCAATCCCCGACTCCCGCTCGTACGCCACCAGCCTCGCCATCTCGGGCCCCCACCGCTCCCCCTCCAGTACGGCAAAGCCCCGTCGCGCGTACCACGGCGCATTCCACGGCACATCCCGAAACGTCGTCAAGGTCACCGCATCCGACACCGCCGCCGCATGCTCGCACACCGCCTCCAGCAGCGCGCTCCCAACCCCGCGCCCCCCATGCTCAGGCCGCACCGCCAGCTGATCGAGATGAACCACCCCATCAACCC
>NZ_BLAF01000074.1 GCF_009687885.1 Acrocarpospora pleiomorpha | reverse complement strand
TCTTGGTGTGATCTCGCAGACTTCTTCATCATGTTCCATCGTATATTCCACAGGACCCGATGCTGTCTCCTTGAATGGCTTCGGGCTGAAAGCGCGGTGGCCAAAGGGTCGTCGCGTCGAACTTGGCGTCATGGAAACGCGCATAGAACTTGGTGCTCGTCGCGTCCGACTCAAGGAGATACAGGCGTGCCTGGGTCAGGTCGGCACCGCGCAGGTCGGCGCCGCAGAAGCTGGCCCGGCGTAAGTCGGCATTTTTCAACGTGGTGTTGCGCAGGTCGGCCCTTTCGAAACTGATGGTGGACCAGAGGTCTTCGTCCTCGGTCTCGCATAAATTCCGACTCAATGAGAATCCGTTGTTTCTTGCCTTGTCTTCGCCTAGCTCCGCTTTTCCTTCGGTCACGCTCACATCCACGGTGACGTCCGACAGATTCGCCCCGCGTAGATCTGCGTTATAGAAATCCGCGCATGTGATCTCGGCATGTGACATGTCGGCATTCGCTAGTTTCGCATCAGAGAACAGCGATCCGACGAGGAGTGCGTCCGCCAGGCGCGCCCGGGACAGATCGGCACCGGAGAGCTGAGTGCCGGTCAGATTCGCATCCCGCAGTTGTCGTCCGCGCAGGGACATGGCGCTGAGGTCCCGGCCTCGCAGATCGGCGCCCGTAAGATCCTGCTGGGTACGAAGTGCGTTCAGCACCGCCTGTTCTTCCCGCCCCTGATCAGCGGCATCCTGCTGGGCGAAGATCACGAATGCGATGACTCCGCCGCCGATGATAGCCGCGCCTAGATTGCTGCGACTGGCCTTGGAGGAGGCGTCCTGCGCCCACAGGAGCGCCCCCGCCCCGAGAACACAGACCAGCACGTAAGCACTCGCGGTCAGTCCTATCGACTCGATGACGAAACTCCGCTCACGGGTCAATTGCGCGACGAGGAAGGCCGCGCAGCCGAAAGCGACGATCGCGTACACGTACAGCGTGTCCATCGGCCACTTGAGGTCGGTGGCGAGGGAGGCGATGGTGACCGAGGCCGAGACGTACAGCGTCCACGAGATGAGCAGTCCACCCCAGCCGAACTCAATGACGGCGTCGGATTCGGGGATAAGCCAGTTGCTCCCGTTGGACCTATAGGTTGCCAAGGTAACTAGGACAAGGAGGGACATCATATAGGCGAGAGCGGCGGTGGCTTGCCAGCAAATCCTGGATATCTGCCCATGAATTCGAGTTACCGGCCGGGCCCGCGTCCCCAGCCCCCAGATTCGCACGAGAAAGAGCCACAGAGCCGAGAGGACAACCCCGCTCCAGAGCACCACATGGAACAGGGAAACGCTCAGCCAGTCCGAAGTTTCCCGAAACATGAATGGCAGCTGACACGAACAGTAATCCGAAAAGTAGGCCGGCCTGGTTGCCAGCCAGTAGAAGACGAAAAAGAGAAGTGCCACCAGCATCAAGGTTCGAGCGAAACCGGTGAGCAGCTTTCTCGGCCACGCTGGAACCAGCGGGTCGAGTTGACCGCCCGTGTCGGGAGGCAAGATCTCCTCTTCTGGGGCCGCCGGCCCTGGGACTACGCGCCCAGCACGCAGAAGGGAACTCGTGACCACACCCACGGTCAGCGCGGACAATACCCAGACAGCCCAACGTGGCACCTTTGGCATCGAGATTCCCGTCCGAACTCAGCGACCACTATTTGATCGCCTGAGAGACAGATATGGCAACGCAGATGGGTGCCTGCCTCCTGTCAGCGGTCTGTGCGGTCGATGACAGTGGGGGTGGCCAGGCTGGTGGTATGACATTCGCGTTCGAGGCGGAAGGCCTCGTGAAACGGTTTGGGAAGACGACCGCGCTGGCCGGGATCGATCTGGGTGGGCGGCAGGGAAGTGTGCTGGGGGTGCTGGGGCCGAACGGGGCCGGGAAGACGACGGCGGTGCGGATTCTGGCGACCCTGTTGCGGCCGGACGAGGGGCGGGCCGCGGTCGGAGGGCTGGATGTGGTGCGGCAGGCGGCCAAGGTGCGGCGGATGATCGGGTTGACCGGTCAGTACGCCTCGGTGGACGAGGATCTGACCGGCATGGAGAACCTCGTCCTGATCGGGCAGCTGCTGGACCTGCGGCGGTCGGAGGCGCGGGCCAGGGCGACGGAGCTGCTGGACGACTTCGGGCTGGCCGAGGCCGCCAATCGCACGGCCAAGACGTATTCGGGGGGAATGCGGCGTCGGCTTGACCTGGCGGCCAGCTTGGTGGGTCGCCCCGATGTGCTCTACCTCGACGAGCCGACGACGGGCCTGGACCCGGTCAAGCGGGACGACGTGTGGATGATCATCCGGTCGCTGGTGGCGGACGGCGTGACCGTGCTGCTCACCACGCAGTACCTGGAGGAGGCGGACGCGCTGGCCGACGACATCTCGGTCATCGATCACGGGAAGGTGATCGCGAACGGGAGTCCGGCCGAGCTCAAGCGGGTGGTCGGGGGACAGACCGTGCTGGCCAGACCGGCCGATCCGGCCCGGCTGGGGGACGCAGCAGCCGTTCTCGCGTCGGTGGCGGGACGCCCGGCCGACTCGCCGACCCGGGGCGTGGTGGCCGTGCCCGTGGACGGCGACGCGACCTTCACCGAGATCGTGCGACGGCTCGCCGACGCGGGCATCGTCGTCACCGAGCTCTCGCTGCGCCTCCCCAGCCTGGACGAGGTCTTCTTCACCCTGACCGGCCGCCACACCATCGAGGAGGCGGCATGACCCAGACAAGAGAGGCGAGCCCGATGGCCAGGCCGGTCGCGGTGCGGACCGCAGAGCGGCCGTTCGGGCTGGTCCGGCACAGCCTGGCCCTGGGCAGGCGGAGTCTGATCAAGACGCTTCGCACGCCGGAGCAACTGCTCGACGTGACGCTTCAGCCGATCATCTTCACCCTGGTGTTCGTGTATCTGCTGGGCGGCGCCGTCTCCGGTTCCACCCACGACTACCTGCAGTTCCTGCTGCCCGCCATCCTGGTCCAGACGGTGCTGTTCGGCGGGATGGCCACCGGCGTCAGCCTCAACACCGACATCGGAAAGGGCGTGTTCGACCGGTTCCGCAGCCTGCCGATCGGCCGGTCCGCGCCGCTCATCGGCTCGGTCCTGGGCGATCTGATCAGATACGTCGTCGCGACCGTCTCCCTGATGACCACCGGCTTCATCCTGGGCTTCCGCATCCAGACCAATGTGCTGTCCGCGCTGCTGGCCTGCGTGCTGACGATCGTGTTCGCGTTCAGCCTGAGCTGGATCTTCGTCCTGGTCGGCATGCTGGTACGGGAACCAGGCGGAGTCCAGGGAATCGCGTTCCTCCTCCTGTTCCCGCTCACCTTCGGCACCAGCATGATCGCCCCCAAGGAAACGCTGCCGGGCTGGCTGCAAACCTGGGTGGACGTCAACCCGGTGTCGCACGCGATGGAGGCGTCGCGGGCGCTCATGGTGGGTGGCCCGGCGGGATCGCACATCGCCTGGAGCATGGCGTTCTCAGTGCTGCTGCTGGCCGTTTTCGCGCCACTGGCCGTGCGCGCCTACCGCCGCAGGACCTGAGCCGCACCGCACCTGCGCGATGGCGTCGGCGCGAGCGAGCGCGACGCCATTCGCGTACGCCCGTTCGTAGGCGGCCTCGCCCAGGACGGTGGCCAGGTGGCCGGAGACTCTGACCACTTCGGTGTTGAGCCTGTCGGCCGCCCCGCGCAGCTGCTCGGTCGCCCCGAGCGTCACCGCGCCCCGGACGGGGTCGCCACGCCTGGCCTGGACGGACGCCGCGGCGACCCCCACCCTGGCCAGCACGGGCATATCCTTCGCGATCATGGTCAGGTCGACCGCCTGGTCGACGAGCTCCGCCGCTGCCTCCAGGTCGCCGATCTCCACGGCCAGGTGGGCCTGGGACGTCATGACCAGCGCTCGGAACTGCGGCGCCATCAACCGCGTCTCATTCAGGCCTGACACTTCACCGGCAACCATGTCGTACTGGCGGGCGGCCTCGTCCAGATCACCGTGCCAGCGGGCGATATCCCCCAGACCCATGCGGGCGAAGACGACATTACGCACCGTCCACTCCCGCGTGTCGTGCACGGCCATCTCCTCCAGTTCGGCCCGCGCCCGGGCCACGTCCCCCTTCTGCGCCCGCACCTGGGCCAGCCAGATCCGCTGATGTCCGGCGACGTCGTCGGGGCTGAGCTGCTGGACCAGGGTGATCGCCTCCTCCAGGGCCGCGATGGCGCCGTCGAAGTCGCCGGATACCAGCAGCACGTCGGCCAGCGAGGTGAGCGCGTGCCCGAGGCCCCACCGTTCGCCGATCTCGCGGTAGCGGGTCACGGCCTCCGTCAGGTCGAGGTGCATGCCGGCCCGGTCGCCGTCGTTCTCGCGGATGTAGGCGCGCAGCAGGTGCAGGGTCGCCCTGACCCAGGGGTCGGGATGGTTGAGCCGCTCGCGGATGACCTCCAGGCCGCGCGCGGTGTCGTCGGTGAACAGGGCGAGAGCCGGTTCGATCAGCGCGAGCACCGGGTGGTCCGCGTCCGCCGCCGACAGCACGGCGATGCCTTGGAGCTCCTCGATGGTGTTGGCGAGCTTGGCGAAGTTGTCGGAGACCGCGGAGTTGATCAGATAGAGCGCGGTGGCGATCTGGCGGGCGGTCGCGGGGGCTTCCCCGGGGACGTCGAGGGCGAGCCGCAGCCAGCCCGCGGATTCGCTGCGTTTACCGCGGATCATCCAGAACTGGCTGAGCGCGGCGCCGAGCCGTACCGCCGTGTCGGCGTCGCCGCGGCCGGCGGCGAAGTGCAGGGCGGCGAGCAGGTTGGCGTGTTCGGTGTCGAGGGTGGTGATCCAGGTCATCTGGTCGCCGCCGCGCAGGTGCGGCTCCGCGGTCTCGGCGAGGTCCAGGAAGTACGCGGCGTGCGCGGCCCGGGTTTCGTGGAGGTCGCCGGATTCGGCCAGGCGCTCCAACGCGTACTCCCGGATGGTTTCCAGCATGCGGTAGCGAGGGCCTTCGACGAGTTGGAGCAGGGACTTGTCGACGAGGGCGGCGAGCAGGTCGAGCGTGCCGCCCAGGGATTCGGCGGCGGCCATCGTGAATCCGGCCGGAAAGACGGCCAGCCGGGCCACCAGCCGCCGCTCCGCGCCGGTGAGCAGGTCCCAGCTCCAGGTGACGACCGCGCGCAACGTCTGGTGCCGCGCCATCGCGGTACGGCTTCCGCTGGTCAGGAGCCGGAATCGGTCGTCCAGGCGGGCGGCGACCTGCTCGACGGTGAGGGAGCGCAGCCGGGCGGCGGCCAGTTCGATGGCCAGCGGGAGGCCGTCCAGGCGGCCGCAGATCTCGATCACGTGGCCGGTGTTGGCGGGGGTGAGCGCGAAGCCCGGGGAGACGGCGGCGGCCCGGTCGACGAAGAGCCGGACGGCCGGGCCGAGGTCGTCGGCGGTGGGCAGGCGGAGCGGCGGGATGGGGTAGAGCGTCTCGCCGAGGATGCCCAAAGGTTCCCTGCTGGTGGCCAGGACGCGCAGGCGCGGGCAGCGGCCGAGGAGTTCGTCGGCGAAGCGGGCCACCGCGTCCACGACGTGCTCGCAGTTGTCGAGCAGCAGCACGGTCTCGGCGCCGGACAGCGTCTCGACCAGGCGGCTCATCGAGTCGTCCTTGGCGTCGCCGTTGTAGGCAGGGCCGAGCGTGCCCAGCACGGCCTGCGGCACGTCGGCCGGGTTGGTCACGGGGGCGAGCTCGACCAGCCAGGCGGCCTGCGGCAGCCCGGCGGCGACGGTGACGGCGAGCCGGGTCTTGCCCGCGCCGCCGGGGCCGACGAGCGTGACCAGCCGATCCCGCCGGAGCCTGGCGCCGATCCAGGCGATCTCGTCGTCCCTGCCGACGAAGCTGGTCAGCGCGGTACGGAGATTCCCCCGCGATCGCCGTACGGGAGTGGCCGGGCCGCGCAGGACGGCGAGGTAGGTCTGCTGGAGCGCCTGCCCGGGGTCGACACCGAGCTCGTCGGCCAGTAACCGCCGGAACTCGTCGTAGCCCGCCAGCGCCTCGGCCTGCCGCCCTTCCGCGCAGAGCGCGCGCATGAGCAGGCCGCGCAGCCGCTCCCGCAGGGGATGTTTGGCGGCGAGTTCGGCCACCTCGGCGGCGAGCCCGGCCGGGGAGCCGAGCGCGAGGAGGGCTTCGATGCGGTCCTCGGTGGCCGACAGCCAGGACTCGTCCAACCGGCTGATCGCCGCGTCCACGAAGGGCGCCTCGGCGAGATCCGCCAGCGGCCGCCCGCGCCACAGCCCGAGCGCGTCGTCGAGCCGCGCCAAGGCCGGGCCAGGATCCCCCGCCTCCAGGCATCGCCGACCTTCCCTGGCGAGCCGCTCGAACTTGTACAGATCCACGTCATCCTTGGGCACGTCCAGGCGGTAGCCGCCCGGCGCGGAACGCAGCGGCTCCGCCCGCGGCAGCGCCCTGCGCAGCCGGGACACCAGCGACTGGAGCGCGTTGGCCCGATCCGCCGGCGCCGCCTCGCCCCACAGCGCCTCCGCGAGCTGGTCCAGCGTCACGACCCGCCCGGCGTCGATGGCCAACCGGACCAGCAGGGCCCGCAACCTGGCCCCGCCGATCGTCGACACCTCGCCCCCGGCGACCACTTCGAGCGGGCCGAGGATGCTCACTCGCATACCAGCCACTCTGCCACTCGATATGGACCGGTTGGGCGGCTTGACCTGGAGCCCACTCCAGTTGGCAAGGTGGGGCGTATGAGAACGCGGAAGATCGGTGCAGTGAGTGTCAGCGCCATTGGGCTTGGCTCGATGCCCATGTCGGTTCTGGGGCATATGCCGGATGAGGCGCAGTCGGTACGGACCGTGCACGCCGCGCTGGACGCGGGAGTGACGTTGATCGACACCGCGGACGCGTACACGCCCTCGCATCGCGAAGTCGGGCACAACGAGAGGATCATCGCGAAAGCGCTGGCGTCCTGGGGTGGCGACACCGACGATGTGCTGGTCGCGACCAAGGGCGGGCACACCCGGGTGGCCGGGGGCGGCTGGGGGTTGAACGGGAGCCTCGCGTATCTGCGGGAGGCTTGCGAGAGGTCGCTCAAGGCGCTGGGGGTGGAGAGCATCGGGCTTTATCAGCATCACCGGCCCGATCGTTCGGTGCCGTACGCGGAGAGTATCGGCGCGCTGAAGGAGCTCCTGGAGGCGGGGAAGATCCGGGCGGCGGGGATCTCGAACGCGAATCCGGCGCAGATCCGGGAGGCGGCGGAGATTCTCGGGCCGGGTCTGGTGAGCGTGCAGAACGAGTATTCGCCCCGGTTCCGGAGCAGTGAGCCGGAGATCGATGTGTGCGAGGAGCTGGGGCTGGCGTTCCTGCCCTGGTCGCCGCTGGGCGGGATGGGGTCGGCGCGGGAGCTGGGCAGCGTGCACGCCGCCTTCGGTGAGATCGCGGAAGCGCACGGGGTGTCGCCGCAGCGGGTCTGCCTGGCGTGGATGCTGGCGCGCAGCCCGATCGTGATCCCGATTCCGGGGTCCAGCCACCCGGACACGATCACGGACTCGCTGGGCGCGCTCGACCTGGAGCTCACCCCGGAGGAATTGGCTCGTTTGAGCGGATAATCAAACCTTATGGATCCAGTACGGCACAGCGTCCGCGCCCTTCTGTTCGACGGCGATGAGCTTGTCCTGTTCAGGCGGGATAAAGCGGGACGTGAGCCGTACTGGATCACGCCGGGTGGGGGAATCGAGGAGACGGACGCCTCCCCGGAGACTGCCTTGCGGCGGGAGCTCGAAGAGGAACTCGGCGCGACCGCTGGGCCGGTCGTGCCGGTGTTCTCGCTGGTCGAACCCGATTATCGGAGCACGGTCTACGTGGCTCGTCTGGTTGAGATGGATCTGTCCCGCCGGGACGGGGACGAGTTCGGAGACGACAGCGGCCACGAGATCCAGCGGATTCGCCCTGAGGACGTCGGCACGGTGAACTTCGTCCCAGTGGAGTTGCGGGAGTTCGTCATCGAGAACGCCGCCGTCCTCCCCTCGCTGGTGGACGCGCGGCGGCGGTATCGCCCGGTCGTGGACGTGCACGTGCTGCTGTTCGACGGGGATCGGGTGCTGCTCGGATTGCGCCGGAACACCGGCTACGCGGACGGCGAGTGGGGCGCGATGCCGTCCGGGCATCTCGACGAGGGCGAATCGGTGATCGCCGCCGGAGCGCGGGAAGCCAGGGAAGAACTCGGAATCGAGGTCGGCGAACTCGACGTCGTCCACGTCATGCACCACCGCAATCCCGGCTGCGCAGGCCGCATCGGCTTCTACCTCGTCGCAAGATCCTGGTCAGGCACCCCCGTGAACGCAGAACCCGATAAATGCGGAAAAATCGCCTGGTTTCCGGTGTTGGAGCTCCCAGATAACACGCTCCCAGCCGTCGTCGCGGGCATCCAGGCCCACTGGGCGACCCCAAGTGTGCGCGTGACGAATGGATCCGAGCCCGTGGGGGCGGAAGTGAAGTCGGGCGGCGAGACCCAGAGCGCCAGCGGAGACCGGACCCAGGCCCGGTTCTTCTCTTTGCACGGATGGGAGCGGCCCGAACTGGCCGAATTGCGGGACGAAGCGGCGCGATCGAAATGCGAGGAACTTACCGTGGCCGTTCTCGCGGCGGTCGACGGTGGAGTGTTGCTGATCTCGGATGCGGAGAGCGATCGGCTGCCGTCCACGATCGTGCGGCCGGGTGAGAGCCTGGAGCAGGCGATCGCGCGCCTGCATCCTGGACCGCCGAGCTACGCGGGTGCCGCCGACTACGTGAGCCCAACAGGAGTCACCGGCAGAAGGTTCGTCTTCGCGGTGACGCCCCCGCCGGACAGCCTTCCCAAGGGTCTGCGTATGCCCGCCCGCGACCGCGCGCTCATCGGGGCATGGTGAGCTCCACATGCCCCTCAGCCGTGTGCCAGTAGTCGCGTGACTCCGTAACCAGGCCCTCGTCGTCGAAGGTCACGAAGACGCACCCGGCCAGCGTGACCGGCTGACCGTCTTCGTTGGCGTGGACGAGGAACTCCACCGCCGCCGTACGCCCGTCCACCAGGGGTTCGCCGAACCGTACCCGCACGATCTCTTCGGTGGCGAAGGACCAGGCCAGGTATTCGGTCAGTTCGGTCTTGCCCTGGTGAACCGGGCGGAACGGCATCGAGCGGTGCACGCAGGTGTCCGCGTACAGCGCGGCGAGCAGAGCAGTGCCCTGCGTAGTCCAGCCTATTTGCCAGGTACGGGCGAAGCGGCGGGCTGCCTCTCGGGGATCCATCGGGTTATGACACCACGACGGGCCTCGATCCACAGCGCGGCGCCGGTGATCAGCGCGCCCACGCCCTCCCAGAGGCCGACGCCGAGGAACTCCGCCGGAGCGGCCTCGGTGACGACGAGGAAGGTGAACACCGTACAGGTGAGTAGACGGAACGGAACCGTCCACAGGTAGAAGGATCGGAACTCGGATGCTGCGGCGAAAATGTAATAAACCCCCATATTGATGGCCGCCATTGAGGAGGCCGCCATGTAGACGAGGGTGTAGTCGCCGGGGGCGCGCTGGTCAAGCGCCTCGAAGCCCAGCATGCCGAGCAGGGTTGGCGGGGAAAGAAGGCCCAAGATACCGAGGGCGAAAGCGAGAAAGCCGAAAACGGCCATGGTCCAGCCCGAGAATGATCGGGGCACGAGCGCTCCAATGGGTGTAGCCTCAGCGATGATCTCTGGGGGTGCATTCCACCACAAACTGTCAGGGACGGTATGCGTACTCGACCCATCCGGTTCCAGGTTGTGATCCTGGTCGTTCCCGCACTGGTCGCACTGATCGCCCTGTGGGCGTTCGCCGCCGGTATCACCGGCGTGGACGGCATGCGACTCCTCCAGATCAGCTCGCTGACCAACGCGATCGCCACCCCCTCCGAGCAGGTGGTGATCGAGCTCCAGCACGAGCGCCTGCTCACGGTCGCCGGCAGCCCGCTCGAAGATCAGCGCGCCCAAACCGACGCCGCCGTCGGCACCTTCCGGAAGCTGGCCGGCGACCTGGACGTCGACGAGAAGCTCAAACCCCACCTGGAAGCGGTCTTCGACCAGCTCAACAGCCTGGACGAGATCCGCGCCCAGGCCGACCAGGGCGACACCCGGCTACGCGTGATCGAGGCCTACAACCGGATCGTGGACGTCATGTTCCGGATGTACGACACGATGATCCTGGTCCCCGACACCGGCATCTACCGGCAGGCCCGCGCGGTCACCTCGCTCGGCCAGGCCAAGGAACTGCTGGCCCGCCAGCGCGCCCTGATCGTCGGCGGTCTCGACCCGGCCGCCCGTGCCGCGTTCACCCAGGCCTCCGCCACCCGCCGCTTCCAGTACAACAAGGCCCTGTCCGAACTCGACGCCGAACTCGCCGCGCCGTACGCACCGACCCAGGCCCAGGCCAACTTCCTGGCCCTGGAGGACAAGGTCGCCGCCGGCACCGCGCCCCCGGACGCCCAGGTGGTCGTGGACCTCTACTGGACCGAGGTGGAGCGCAACCAGGTCGCCTCGGTGGACCGCCTGGTGCGCCGGGTCACCCCGGCCGCCATCGCCGTGCTGCTGCGGGTCGGCCTGGCGGGCGGCCTGGGCCTGGTCGCCATCGTGATGACCGTGATCATCTGCGTCCGCTTCACCCGCCGCCTGACCCGCGATCTCACCCAGCTCCGCACCGCCGCGCTCAACCTGGCCCACGTCCGGCTGCCGCGCGCCGTCGACCAGCTCCAGCAGGGCCAGGAGATGGAGGAGCCCGGCGAGGTCCCAGCCATGCCGGACGCGATCCTGGAGATCGAGCACGTCGGCAAGGCCCTCAACTCGGTGCAGAGCACCGCCATCGAGGCCGCCGCCGGCCAGGTGCGGCTGCGCAAGGGCGTCGGCATGGTCTTCCTCAACCTGGCCAGGCGCAGCCAGTCGCTGCTGCACAAGCAGCTCACCCAGCTGGACACGATGGAGCGTCGCGAGGAGAATCCGGAGGCCTTGGAGGACCTGTTCCGCCTGGACCACCTGACCACCCGCATGCGCCGCCACGCGGAGAACCTGATCATCCTCTCCGACGCGGTCCCCGGCCGTGGCTGGCGCAGGCCGGTCCCGATCGTGGACGTGGTCCGCGGCGCGCTCGCCGAGGTGGAGGACTACGGGCGGGTGACCGTGCTGCCGATGCCGTCGGTGTCGCTGTCGGGCTCGGCGGTCGCCGACGTGATCCACCTGATCGCCGAGTTGCTGGAGAACGCGACGATCTTCTCGCCGCCGTACACGAAGGTCTACGTGCGGGCCGAGCCTGGGCGCGGTGGGGTGGTCGTGGAGGTGGAGGACCGGGGTCTGGGCATGAACGGCGCCGAGTTCGCGGCCATGAACGAGCGTCTGGCCGGACCGATGGAGTTCGATCTCGCCGACAGCGACCGGCTCGGCCTGTTCGTGGTCGGCCGCCTCGCCCACCGCAACCAGATCACGGTGAGCCTGCGCCCGTCCCCCTACGGGGGCACCACCGCGATCGTGGTCATCCCGGAGTCCCTGATCGAACGTCCTGCGGCCATCAACGCCTGAAGGCCTCGTACGAGCGTACGAGGCCTTCGGGTTGGGTCAGACGAGCGCGGGCTCCCTCGGCGGGGACGCGACTTCCTCGTCGTCGCCGTGCGAGAGGGCCGGCAGCCAGCCGAGCCAGCGCGGCAGATACCAGTTCCAGTCGCCGAGCAGTTTCATGGTGGCCGGGAGCAGGATCGCCCGGACGATGGTGGCGTCGATCAGGATCGCCACGGCCAGACCGATGCCCATCTGCATGAAGGACAGCAGGGAGAGGGTGGCGAAGACCGCAAAGACGGCGACCATGATGATCGCGGCGCTGGTCACCACGCCCGCCGTGCTGGTGATGCCGTGCCGGATGGCGTCCTCGGTGCGCATGCCCTTGTCGTACGCCTCCCGGATCCGGCTCAGGATGAAGACGTGGTAGTCCATCGAGAGGCCGAAGAGGATCACGAACAGGAACAGCGGGAGCCAGTCGGTGATGGTTCCGGTGGACTGGAAGCCGAGGAGGCTCTCGCCGTACCCATCCTGGAAGACCAGGACGAGCACGCCGTAGGCGGCGGCGACGGAGAGCAGGTTGAGCACGATGGCCTTGATCGCGACCACCAGGGAGCGGAAGGACATCAGCAGGAGCAGGAAGGCCAGCAGCAGCACGAACCCGAAGACCAGCGGGAGGGTCCTGACCATCTGGTCGTTGAAGTCCATCGAGCCGGCCGTGTTGCCGGTGACGTGGGCGCCGGGGAGGGTGGCCGGGATGACCTTCTCCCGCAGCGTGTGGATGGCGTGCTCGGACACCTCGTCGGTGCCGCTGCCCTTGATCGCGATATCAATCCGCGCCACCGTTTTGTCCGGATTTATCGTGACTGAGAAGGGTTCGTTGGCTTCGCCGGTCGCGAAGGCCTCGCGCTTGAAGTTCTCGATCGCGGAGGTCACCGCCGGGGTCGTCACGTCGGCGGCCTTGACCACGACCACGGCCGGCTCGTTGCCGCCCGGGAACGCCTTCTCGATCGACTTGTACGTCTCCGCGATCGCGTAGTCGCCCTGCAGGTCGTCGATCGTGGTCGGGCCCGGCTTGAGGCCGAGCGCGGGAACCGCCAGCGCGACCAGCAGCCCGCCGGAGACGACGATCGCGAGCACAGGGTGCCGCAGCACCGGGCTCAGCACCGCGTGCCAGAACCGGCTCTCGCCGCCGCGCACGCCCAGGATGCGCCGCCATGTCACGCGCCCCCGCGTCGCGACCCGGACGGTGCCATGGACGACCCGAGCGTCGATCTTGTCGCCGATCAGGGAGAGCAGCGCGGGCAGCACGGTCAGCGAGCCGACCACCGCGGTCAGCACGACCAGGATGGTGCCTTCGGCGAAGCCCATGAAGACGCCGTTGCCGGTCAGGAACATCCCGGCCATGGCCACGATGACCGTGATGCCGGAGACCAGCACCGCCCGGCCCGAGGTGGCCGCCGCGATCTCGATCGCCCGGCGCTTGTCCCGGCCCTTCGCCCGCTCCTCACGCTCCCGCATGATGTAGAAGAGCGAGTAGTCCACCCCGACGGCCAGGCCCACCAGCAGCATCACGTTGGTGGTGGCGCTGTCCACGTGCAGCAACTGGCTGGTCAACGCGAGCAGGCCGGTGGCCGAGAAGATCGCGGTCATCGCCAGCGCCACCGGGATCAGCGCCGCCAGCAGCGCGCCGAAGGCGGCCAGCAGGATGCCGAGCGTGATCGGCAGCGAGAGCTGCTCGGCCCGGACGAAGTCCTGCTCGATGGCCTCGCCGATCATCTTGTCGGCGCTGGCGGCCCCCGCCTGCTCGATCCGCAGGTCGGGATGGGCGGCCGCGACCTTGGCGACCGCGTCCAGCACCGGCTGCACGCGCTCGTCGGCGCTCTCCCCGTCGCCCTTCATGTCGAACTGCACGAGCGTGGTGCGCTTGTCCTGGCTGACCGGCGAAGGCTCCGCGTCGTACGGCGTGCGCACGTGCTCCACCTGCCCGGTGCCGTTCACGGCCGAGGTGATCGCCGCCACCGCCGCCCGGAACTCGGCATCGTCCACCACGAACGTGTCGCTCTGCACGAGCACGACCTCGCCCGCCACGTTCTTGTAGTTCGCCTCGTCCAGAATCTGCTCCGCGACCCGGGAGTCTCCGTTGGAGCCCTCGTAGCTCCGCATCTCCCCCGTCTCGACCGCGCTCCCGGCGAAGGTCGCGGCGGCCACAAAGCCCACCCAGATCAGCAACGCCCACCATCGGTGACGGGCGCTCCAACCCCCGACCGTGGCGGCCAGGTTTCTCCTCGTTCTCATATCCGATCCCCTTTACGTTTTTCTTAAACGTAGGAATGGATCAGTTGAGAAACATCCGCCTGAACAGCCAATTCAGGTGTACTGCCTAGGGGCTACACCTCTCGTCCGGAAGGTCTAGGGGAAAACCCGAGTATCGGAGTGGGGGATACCCCCGGCTACGCTCTTGGTCGTGATCCCCGCTGACGAGTTCTACGCCGGGCTGTATCGAGTGATCGCGGCGTCCGGAGCCTTCATCACCGATCCCGCCGACCGCGTCCTGCTGGTCAAACCCAACTACCGGGACCATTGGGGGTGGCCGGGCGGGCATGTGGACGACGGCGAGGCCCCTGAGGCCGGGTGCGCCCGCGAGGTCAAGGAAGAGCTCGGTCTGGAGTTGCCGGTCGGGCGGCTGCTTACCGTGCACTGGGTGCCGGAGTTGGACGACCGGCCGTATGCGCTGGTCCACTTCATGTTCGACTGCGGCACTCTGCCCGACGGGGACAGCATCGTGCTGCAGGAGGAAGAGCTTGACGCGTACGGCTTCTTCACGGCGGAGCAGGCGGCCGAGTTGCTGCCGCCGCACCTGCTGGAGCGGTTCACGGCGAGCCAGCGGGCGCGGGCGGACTCGGTCTGCACATACCTGTCTTGCGGGCCTCAGAGCAGCTGAAGCAGGCCCATGGTGCGGACGTTGGCGGGCTCGGCGAACTTCTGGACGGGCTTGAGCGACTTGCTGAGCACGACCACCGTGTTGCGAGACGCGCCCTTGACCCGGACCGCCAAGCGGCCGTCGCGGAGGTAAATCGCGCCGATCAGGGTGCCCTTGACGGGAATGGTGAGCTTCGCGCCCGTCACCGTGTCCACCACGGTCGGCCGGAAGTAACTCGGCCAGACGCCGTCGCCGCCTTCATCGGACGGCTTGAGCGCGTGGATGATGACCTTCCTCCCGTCGGGCGAGAGGCTCTGCACGTGGTTGGCCAGCTTGATCCCGGCGGCCTTGCGGGTCTTGCCCGTGGTCACGTCCAGCAGGTGCACGCCTTCGGTGGTGCCCGTGTAGCCGGCCAGGTAGCGGCCGTTCGCTGACCAGGCCAGGTGGCAGACGCCGTACGTGCGGCCGACCTTCTTGGCGCCCGTGCCGTCGGCGTTGACCACGCCGATGGGCGCTTTGCCCTCAGTGCCGGTCATCGGGAACGCCAGCCGCTGGGAGTCGGCCGACCAGACCGGCGTGGCGCACGGCGCTCCGAAGATCGCGTTCTTGGCGACGATCTTGTCGGTCTTGCCTTCGGTCACGTGCAGCTTGCTGTTGTAGTCGACCCAGGCCACCTTCTTGCCGTCCGGCGAGGCGGAGAACTGCCCGGCGCCGCCGACGCTGGTCTTGGTGAACTTGCCCGCCAGGTAGCGGTAGATGTCGGCCTTGTCGGAGAAGCGATAGAAGACCCCTCCGGACACGGGCGCGGTCGCGGTCGCGGCGGCCGCACTCACCGGGAAGACAAGAGGGGTCAAAAGCGCCGCGACGGCCAAGATCCGGGTTCTCATCCATCAGATCCTGCTGGATTCGCCACACCACTGCCAACCAGCCACCCCGTTTATCCCGAAAAAATATAGTAAAGGTAAAGTTGTCGGTATGGCGGGGGGACGGAAGGCGCTGCTTTTCTGGCTGGTCGGTGTTTTCGGATACGCGGTGGCCGTCTTCCAGCGCCAGACCCTCGGCGTGAGCGGCCTGGACGCGGCCGAACGTTTCGGCCTCGGCGCCGCCGGCCTGTCCGTGCTCGCCATGCTGCAACTGCTGGTGTACGCCGGGATGCAGATCCCCGTCGGCATCCTGGTCGACCGGTTCGGCTCCAAACGAATGCTGCTGGCCGGAGCCCTGATCATGGGCTTGGGGCAGCTGGTCTTCGCCCTGTCCACCGGGGCGCTCGGCGCGGTCGCGGCCCGGGTGCTGGTCGGCTGCGGCGACGCGATGTCGTTCATCAGCGTGATCCGGATGATCAACCTCTCCTTCCCGTCCCACCGCAACCCGCTCATGGTCCAGCTCACCGGCCTGCTCGGCGCCATCGGCGGAATCGCCGCGGCCGTCCCGCTGATCACCGCCTTACACCGGTACGGCTGGACGCCCACCTTCCTCGGCGCCGCCGGATTGTGCGCGCTCGCGCTGATCGTCGTCCTGCTGGGGTTACGCGAAGGCCGTCCGGACGGTGCGGGCGAAGCCCGGGGTGTACGCGCCGCCTGGGCGGAACCGGGCACCCGCCTCGGGATGTGGACGCATGCCGCGACGCAGTCGTCAGGAGCGGCTTTCCTCCTGCTCTGGGGATACCCGTTCCTGGTCAAGGAGCAAGAACTCAGCCCGCAGGCGGCGGGCGGCCTGATCACAGCGCTCACCGTGCTGTCCCTCGCCTACAACCCGCTCTTCGGCTGGCTGGCCGGACGTTTCCCGACCCGGCGCTCCTGGATGGTGCTGGCGATCGTCGCCAGCACCGCCACGGCCTGGACGGTGGTGCTGCTGTGGCCGGGCCCCGCCCCCGGATGGCTGCTGATCGCGCACATGGTGGTGCTGGCCGCCAACGGCCCCGGCTCGGTGATCGGCTTCGACTACGCGCGCACGTTCAACCCCGCCGCGCGCATCGGCGTGGCCACCGGCATCGTCAACGGCGGCGGCTTCCTGGTCACGGTGACCCTGCTGGGCTTGATCGGAATCGGCCTGGACGTGCACGGCGACTTCCGCCTGGCCCTGGCGGCGCAGTATCCGATCTGGGCGATCGCGATCTGGCAGCTGCTGCGCTACCGGGCGCGGGCGCGGCGTCGTCACGCCCGGGGATCCGCCGCCACGCTCAAGCCGTATCGCCCGATCGAACCGGCGTGAACGGGTCGGCGAAATGGGAGGTGGCCAGCACGGTCGCGCGGTTCAGCAGGGCGGTCCGTGTCTTCACGGCCGTCTCCTGGTCGTCGTCGTAGAGGTAGCGGATCGACGGATCGGCGAGTTGGGCCTCGTGGAGCAGGGCGTCGCCGGAGATGATCAGGTCGCCGACCTCGACTATCTGGTGGCCGGGGGTGTGGCCGGGGGCGAGGGCGACCCTGATGCCGGGGATCGGTTCGGCGGTGCGGTGGACGGTCTCGAGGGCGTCCTTGAGCGGGCGGATCACCCGGTCGCGCATCAGGCCGCCGCCGGACCAGTCGAGTTCGGTCTGCTGGATCACGTATCGGGCGTTGGGGAAGGCGGGGGCGCCGTTCACGACCGCGCCGCTGGCGTGATCGCTGTGCAGGTGGGTCAGGATGACCACGTCCACGTCCTCGGGTGTCACGCCCACCGCGGCGAGTTCGGCTTCCAGTCGTCCCGGCACCGGTGCCCAGCCGGAGGCGGGCGAGTCCAGAGCGCCGATCCCGGTGTCCACCAGGACCGTGCCGCCGGGCGCGCGGAGCAGGTGGCAGTGGAAGTGCAGGACCCACTCTTCGTCGGCGGCGAAGCTCCCACCAGGGAAGAGCTCGGGTAGCGGGCGGCTGATGGCGGCCCCCATCGGGCCGACGGCGTCGCAGAGCGCGACCACCTCGACCCCCGCGAAGACCCTCGGCTGGTACGGCATTACCGAACAATATCTTTGATGTCGTACAAGAACGCGACTGCGGGGTGGATCTACCGGATGTCAGCGTGCTGAGCGGGTGGCGACCGGGTAGTCGAAGTCGAGGTCGGCCGCGTAGACGGCGCGCTGGCAGCTGGCGCAGCGGTAGAGGATGGGGCCCTCGTCGAGCACGGTGTGGCAGCGGGGGCAGCAGCGGCGGGTCCTGGTCATTTCGATCTCCTTTGTGGTGTGCCTATTGCACCCCCTGCGGCTTGCAGTCGACTTGCTGTTTTACTGAACGGGTGCTTGTCGACGTATTGGAACTGCTTCGTTGTCCGGTGTGCCAGGAGTCCTTCTCCTTGCTCCCTGAATCGATCGTTTGCACACGTCAACACGTCTTTGACATCTCCAAACAAGGATATGTCAACCTACTTACCGGATCGACACGGCCGGGTACAGCCGACACTCCGGCCATGGTCGCGGCCAGGGACGATTTTCTCGCCGCCGGGTATTACGATCCGATCGCCGCCCGGCTGGCCGATCTGTGCGGGATGGGGCAGATCGTTGGCGACGCGGGGGCGGGGACCGGGTTCTATCTCGCTAAGGCCATCAAAGGGGTTGGGCTGGCCCTGGATGTGTCCAAGCATGCGCTGAAGCGGGCCGCGCGGGCGCATCCTCGGATCGGCGCGGTCGTGGCGGATGTGTGGAGGCCGCTGCCGGTCAAGGCTGATGCGCTTGACGTGCTGCTGAACGTGTTCGCGCCGCGTAATCCCGGTGAGTTCGCGCGGGTGCTCAAGCCTGGGGGGATGCTGGTGACGGTCACGCCGGGGGCCGATCATCTGAGTCCGCTCGTGGAGGGGCTGGGGTTGTTGCGGGTGGAGGAGGACAAGGAAGGGCGGTTGGCGGCGGCTGTGGGGGAATGGTTTGCGCTAGCCGTACAGGATCGGCTGGAATTTGACTTGGAGCTCGATCACAAGGCGGTCTCGGAGGTCGTCGGGATGGGGCCGAGTGCCTGGCATGAGCGGGAAACGGGACTGGACGCGCTTCCGGATCCGGTCACGGTGCGGGCGTCGGTGCTGATCACAGGCTGGCGACCACGGAGGTGAAACCTCGCGGTTGTGACCCTAGTGACCGGAGGGAGTTTTAGCCGTAAATTCCCCCGTAACATCCCCAAATTCTGGGCCGTTCTGGAGACCGACGAGACATACTTAACGGCGGACCCCGGGAGGAATCACCGATGAAGGCCGAGGAACGCTGGCAGGCCAGGTTCCGCGCCCCACGCACGACGCTGCCGGTCTGGGCACGCCAGGCCCCGCATCACGCCGTTTATCGCTCCAACACCTCCGGAACCTGGGAGATCTACGCCTGGGACCGGGCCACCGGGCAGACCCGGCAAGTCACCAACCGCCCGAACGGGACGGCGCACGGCGACGTGGACCCGACCGGCCAGTGGATCTGGTGGTTCGCCGACACCGACGGCGACGAGTACGGCGTCTGGATCCGCCAGCCCTTCCGCGGCGGCCCGGCCGAACCCGTCAACGTCTCCCCCGGATACCCGTGCGGCCTCGGGCTCGCCGCGAACGGGACGGCCGCCATCGGCCGCGCCTGCCGCAAGGGGTTCCAGGTCGTCCTCGTGCACGAGAACGAGGACCCCAAGCTCCTCTACCGGCACGACGAGTTCGCCTCCGTGGCCGGGATCTCGCTGGACGGCTCGCTGATCGCGATCAACCACAGCGAGCACGGCGACTCCCGCCACCCCGCGCTGCGGGTGCTGAAGTCCGACGGCACGGTCGTCGGCGACCTGCGCGACGGGTCGGGCAAGGGCGTGACCGGCATCAGGTTCGCGCCCGTGCTGGGCGACCGCCGCCTGCTGGTGCTGCACGAGCGGCGCGGCCGCCACGAGCCGCTGGTGTGGGATCCGCTCACCGGCGAGCAGCGCGAGATCTACCTGCGGGTGCCCGGCGAGGTCACCGCCGACTGGTATGTGGACGGGCGTTCCCTGCTCATCGTGCACAACCACCGAGGCCGTACCGAACTCCTCAAGTACGACCTGGCCGGGGGCGCCATGACCCCCATCGACACCCCGCACGGCGTGATCGACGCCGCCGTGGCCCGGCCGGACGGAACCGTCGAATACTCCTGGTCCAGCGCCGCCCAGGCCCCGGTGATCAGGTCGAGCCACGGCCACGTGGTGATCAACCCCGGCCCGACCGCGCCGCCGTCGGTGCCGCTGGAGGACATCGACGTGGACGGGCCCGGCGGGCGAATCCACGCCCTGGTGTCCCGGCCGATCGGCACGCCGCAGCCGTACCCGACCGTGTTCCTGCTGCACGGCGGCCCGTCCGCGCAGGACGACGACTCCTTCCAGCCGCACGTGGCCGCCTGGGTGGACAGCGGCTTCGCGGTGATCCGCATCAACTACCGCGGCTCGGCCGGGTACGGCTCCGCCTGGCGGGACGCCCTGCACGGCGACATCGGCCACATCGAGCTGGCCGACGTGGCCGCCGTACGCGACTGGGTGGTCAACCGGGGCATCGCCGACCCGGAACGGCTGCTGCTGTCCGGCAGCTCGTGGGGCGGCTTCCTGACCCTGCTCGGCCTGGGCACCCAGCCCAAGGCGTGGACGGCGGGGATCGCCGCGGTCCCGATCGCCGACCACACGGCCGCCTACGAGGACGAGGCGGAGGGACTGCGCGCCTACCACCGCGCGCTGATCGGCGGCTCCCCGGCCGAGTTCCCCGACCGCTACACGGCCTCCTCCCCGATCACGTATGCCGACATGGTCGAGGCCCCGGTGCTGGTGCTGGCCGGCGAGAACGACCCGCGCTGCCCGATCCGCCAGATCGAGAACTACCTGGACGCCCTGTCCAGCGAATACAACGTCTACCGCTACGACGCGACGCACGCCTCCCGGGTGGTGGAGGAGCGCATCAGGCAGATGCGCACCCAGATCGACTTCGCCAACCGGGTGCTGGCCCGCCCCTAAGGCGCGCGCAGGACGAGGATGGCCAGGTCGTCGGCGCTCGGTTCCGGCGCGAAGTCCTGCACGGCGCGGCGGATTCGTTCGGCCACCGCCCGCGCGGACAGGTCCACGCATTCGGCCAATAACTTGGCGAGCCCGGAGTCGTCGTCCAGCAGCCGGGGTCCCGCGCGCCGCTCGGTGACTCCGTCGGTCACGCCGAGCAGCACGTCCCCGGGGCCGAGCCAGACGGCCTCGGCCTCGAACTGCGCCTCGGGGAACACCCCGAGCAGGGACTGCGGAGAGGCCACGGTCTCCACCACGCCGCTCGGCCGCAGCCGCAGCGCCTCCGGGTGCCCGGCCGACACCAGCCGGATGTCCAGGCCGCCGCGGGCCAGGGTGATCTCGCCGTGCAGCAGGGTCAGGAACCTGGCGCGGTCGCCCTCTTCGAGGATGGCCTGGTTCAGGCGGCCGACCACGGCGGCGACGCCGTACCCCTCGCGGGCGAGCAGGCGCAGGGTGTGCCGGGCCAGGCCGGTGACGGCCGCGGCCTCGGGCCCGGTGCCGCAGACGTCGCCGATGGCGAACCGCCAGACGCCGTCGGAGACCGGGAACAGGTCGTAGAAGTCGCCGCCCACCTCGTTGGTCTCGCCGGCCGGTTCGTAGATCACCGCCGAGTCCAGGCCGGGCACCTTGGGCTCCTCCAGCGGCAGCAGGCTGCGCTGCAGGGCCCGGTTGGCGGCCGCCTGCTGGGCATACAGCCGGGCGTTGTCGAGGGCGAGGGCGCAGCGGCGGGACAGGTCCTCGGCCAGCTGCCTGACCTCGTCTGGGAACCGGTCGTGCCGCCCGAGGCACATCAGGCCCAGGCGCCGCCCGCGGGCCGTGAGCGGGAACCCCAGGGCCTGCCAGCCGGCCACGTTCAGCTCCGCGGGATCGTCGGCGGCGGGCATCACCAGCTCGTCCAGCTCGGCGCGGAGCGCGTCGGTGCGGGATTCGTCGGCGTGCCACACGTAGGCGAGCTGCAGCGGTCCGCCGTGCTGTTCCGCCGTGTAGACCGCGCACCAGGACGCCAGCCGGGGCACCACGATCTGGGCGATGATCGCGGGCACCATGTCGGGGTTGAGGGTGCCGGCCAGGAGGTCGCTGGCGTCGGCCAGGAACCCCAGCCAGCCGGGTCCGGCGACCCGCTCGGTGACCTCCTCCGCAGCGACTCCCCCGGGCAGGTCCAGGCGGGCCCACCGGGTGCGGTCCGTGCCGTGGTAGGTCACCCCCCAGTCGGGCGCGTCGATCGGCGACGACTGCTCCTGCCCGAGCTCCTTGACCTCGATCTGGAGAGAATCCCCCTTGTGCAGCCACCGCACCTCGAAGGACCCGATCGGAACCGCCGCCACGAGCGTCTCCGCCACCCGCTGCGCGTCCTCCACCATGGACATGGCGGCCCACGCGGTCAGCACCTCGTGCGTGAACCGCTTAACCTCGGGAACGGCCGTGTCCCCCGCCGCGAACGACGCGGCCAGGACGGCACGTAGAGTGGACGTCACCTCTTTTTGCCTACCACACTTCCGGCTGACGCGGAGTCAAACAAGCGTGAGCCTTACGTCCACGGAACGTGACAGACTGGCGTGTGAGGAGGCCTTATGACGCGCACCATCGCTGAAAAGGATGAGACGGAACGCCAGTATTCGGAGTCCGATCTCAGGCCCCTGCTGGACACGCTCACTGTTTGGCGTGACGGCGACTTCCGGCGTCGGGTGCCGCATACGCCTCCCGGGATTCTGAGCGAGATCCGGCTGCTGCTCAACGAGGTGGCCGACCGCCGCGAGCATCTGGCCAACGAGCTTGGCCGGGTCCGCCGCGAGGTGGTCAAGGAGGGCAGGTTTGGCGAGCGGCTCACCCCCGGGCCCGGTTTCGGGTCGTGGGCGGAGAGCGTCGAATCGGTGAACGATCTGATCGATGCCCTGGTCACGCCGGTGACCGGCGCCGCCGACGTGATCGACGCGGTGGCCAAGGGCGACCTCAACCGGCGCATCGACCTGGACAGGACGGCCCGCGGCGAGGTGCGACGGCTGGGCAAGGCCATCAACGGCATGGTCGACCAGCTGGCCCTGTTCACCTCCGAGGTGACCCGGGTGACCCGGGACGTGGGCACCGAGGGCAAGCTGGGCGGCCGGGCCAACCTGCGCGGCATGTCGGGCTCGTGGCGGGATCTGACCGACGCCGTGAACACCATGTCCGGCCGGGTCTCCGCGCAGGTCCGCGACATCGCCGTGGTGACCACGGCGGTGGCCCGCGGTGACCTGTCACGGAAGGTCACCGTGGACGCGGTCGGTGAGATGTTCGAGCTGAAGAACACCGTGAACACGATGGTGGACCAGCTGTCCGCGTTCGCCGAAGAGGTGACGCGCGTGGCCCGCGAGGTCGGCACCGAGGGCCAGCTCGGCGGCCAGGCCCAGGTCCGCGGCGTGTCCGGGGTCTGGAAGGACCTCACCGACAACGTCAACTTCATGGCCAACAACCTGACCTCCCAGGTCCGCCAGATCGCCGCCGTCTCCACCGCCGTCGCCCAGGGCAACCTGTCCAAGAAGATCACCGTCGACGCCCAGGGCGAGATCCTGGAACTCAAGGACACGCTCAACACGATGGTGGACCAGCTGTCCGCCTTCGCCGACGAGGTCACCCGCGTCGCCCGCGAGGTCGGCACCGAGGGACGCCTCGGCGGGCGCGCCGAAGTGAAGGGCGTGTCGGGCGTCTGGAAGGACCTCACCGACAACGTCAACTCGATGGCGAAGAACCTGACCTACCAGGTCCGCAACATCGCCCAGGTGACCACGGCCGTCGCCAACGGCGACCTCACCCGCAAGATCGACGTGGACGCCCAAGGCGAGATCCTGGAACTCAAGTCGACCATGAACACGATGGTCGACCAGCTCTCCTCCTTCGCCGACGAGGTCACCCGCGTCGCCCGCGAAGTCGGCACCGAAGGACGCCTCGGCGGCCAAGCCCAGGTCCGCGGCGTATCCGGGGTCTGGAAAGACCTCACCGACAACGTCAACTTCATGGCCAACAACCTGACCTCCCAGGTCCGCCAAATCGCCGCCGTCTCCACCGCCGTCGCCCAGGGCAACCTCTCCAAGAAGATCACCGTCGACGCCCAGGGCGAGATCCTCCAGCTGAAGGACACCATGAACACGATGGTGGACCAGCTGTCCGCGTTCGCCGACGAGGTCACCCGCGTCGCCCGCGAGGTCGGCACCGAAGGACGTCTCGGCGGCCAGGCCCGGGTGCCCGGCGTGTCCGGCGTGTGGAAGGACCTCACCGACAACGTCAACTCGATGGCCACCAACCTGACCTACCAGGTCCGCAACATCGGCGAGGTGACCACGGCCGTCGCCAACGGCGACCTCACCCGCAAGATCGACGTGGACGCCCAGGGCGAGATCCTGGTCCTCAAGACCACCATCAACACCATGGTCGACCAGCTCTCCTCCTTCGCCTCCGAAGTCACCCGCGTCGCCCGCGAGGTCGGCTCGGAAGGCCAGCTGGGCGGCCAGGCCCGGGTGGAAGGCGTCGAAGGCACCTGGAAGCGCCTCACCGAGAGCGTCAACGAGCTGGCCGGCAACCTCACCACCCAGGTGCGCGCCATCGCCGAGGTGACCAGCGCGGTCGCCCGCGGCGACCTGACCCGCTCCATCACCGTGGACGCGCCCGGCGAGATCGCCCAGCTCAAGGACAACATCAACACGATGGTGTCCACCCTGGTCGACACCACCAACACCAACCAGGACCAGGACTGGCTCAAGTCCAACCTGGCCCGCATCTCCCGCCTCATGCAGGGCCACCGCGACCTGATCGAGGTGACCCGCCTGATCATGAGCGAGCTGACCCCGCTGGTCTCGGCCAGCCACGGCGCCTGCTACCTGATGGTCGACGGCCAGCTCACCCTGATCTCGGGGTACGGCATCCAGCCCGGCTCCGCACCCCGGCAGCGCTTCGCGCTCGGCGAGGGCATCGTCGGCCAGGCCGCGCTGGAAACCCAGCAGATCATCCTGGAGAACGTGCCCGCCGAGTACATCACCATCGAGACCGGCCTCAGCAAGGCCAACCCCGCCCAGATCGTGGTCCTGCCCATCCTGTTCGAGAACCACGTGCTCGGCGTGCTGGAGATGGCCTCCTTCACCCACTTCAGCGAGATCCACCTGGACTTCCTGGCCCAGCTGGTGGAGACCATCGGGGTCACCATAAACACGATCATCGCCAACTCGCGTACCGAGGATCTGCTGAAGGAGTCGCAGCGGCTGGCCACCGAGTTGCAGGAGCGCTCGGACGAGCTGCAGCGCCAGCAGGAGGAGCTGCGCAGGTCCAACGCCGAGCTGGAGGACAAGGCGGCGCTGCTGGCCAAGCAGAACCGGGCCATCGAGATCCAGAACTTCCAGATCGAGCAGGCCAGGCGGACCCTGGAGGAGCGGGCCGAGCAGCTGGCCGTCTCCAGCCGCTACAAGTCCGAGTTCCTCGCCAACATGTCGCACGAGCTGCGCACCCCGCTGAACAGCCTGCTGGTGCTGGCCAAGCTGCTCACCGAGAACGCCGAGGGCAACCTGACCCCGCAGCAGGTGGAGTTCGCCCGCACCATCCACGGCGCGGGCTCCGCGCTGCTCCAGCTGATCAACGACATCCTCGACCTGTCCAAGGTGGAGGCCGGCCGGATGGACATCCACCCGCAGCAGCTGTCGCTGCCCACGCTGGTGGACTACATGGAGGCCACGTTCGCGCCGCTGGCCCAGGACAAGGGCCTGTCCTTCACCGTCGAGGTCGACCCGAGCGTGCCGAACGAGCTGCGCACCGACGAGCAGCGCATGCAGCAGGTGCTGCGCAACCTGCTCTCCAACGCGGTCAAGTTCACCCCGAAGGGCGAGGTCCGCCTGCAGGTGTCACACGCGCCGGACACGGTGGACTATGTGGACGAGACGCTCCGCAGCTCCGACAAGATCCTCGCGTTCGCGGTGGTGGACACCGGCATCGGCATCGCCCCCGACAAGCTCGAAGTGATCTTCGAGGCGTTCCGCCAGGCCGACGGCACCACCAGCCGCAAGTACGGCGGCACCGGCCTGGGCCTGTCCATCTGCCGGGAGATAGCCCGCCTGCTCGGCGGCGAGATCCACGTCGACAGCGTCCCCGGCGAGGGCAGCACGTTCACCCTCTACCTGCCCTTGTCGTACGCGGGACCGCTGGCCGCCAGGGACGGCGGCGCCGCCACCATCGCCTCCTACGCCGCGGAACGCCGGGACCGCATGCTCCTGGCCGACTACCAGGCCGACAGCGACGACGTGCTGCCGGACATCCCGCTCCCGACCGACCTGCCGGAACCCCGCCGGGTCACCGAGATCGACCTCGCCTCCGGCCGCGACTGGCAGGGCGATGACCCGCTCACCGGTGCCAAGATCCTGATAGTGGACGACGACATCCGCAACGTGTTCGCGCTGACCAGCGTCCTGGAACGGCACGGCTCCATCGTCGTGTACGGCGAGAACGGCCGCGAGGGCATCGAACAGCTCGAACGCAACGAGGACGTGGCCCTGGTCCTGATGGACATCATGATGCCGGAGATGGACGGCTGGGCCACCACCTCGGCGATCCGCCGCATGCCGCAGTTCGCCGACCTGCCGATCATCGCGCTGACCGCCAAGGTGATGCGCGGCGACCGGGAGAAGAGCATCGCCTCAGGGGCGTCCGACTACGTGCCCAAGCCGGTGGACGTGGACCGGCTGCTCGAACGGCTGCGCGGCTGGCTGCTGCGCGGTACCACGGCGGAGGAAAGCTGATGCCCGACCGCGCGAAGATCCTCATGGTCGACGACCGGGAGGAGAACCTGATCGCGCTGGAGGCGATCCTCAGCTCGCTCGACCTGGTCCCGGTCCGGGCCCGCTCCGGCGAGGAGGCGCTGAAGGCGCTGCTCGGCACCGAGTTCGCGCTGATCCTGCTGGACGTGCGCATGCCCGGCATGGATGGCTTCGAAACGGCCGCGCACATCAAACGCCGGGAGCGCACCCGCAACATCCCGATCATCTTCCTGACGGTCGTCGACAGCGCCCCCGACTACGCCTTCCGCGGCTACGCGGCCGGCGCGGTGGACTACCTGACCAAACCGTTCGACCCGTGGGTGCTCCGGGCCAAGGTCGCGGTCTTCGTCGAGCTCTACAACATGACCCAGCGCCTCACCGAGCAGGCCGCCCTGCTCCGCGAACGCCTGGCCGCCGAACTACCCAACGGCAACGGCGACCAGCCCTCGGTCCTGCCCGAACTCTCCCGCCGCCTCACCGCGGCCGAGAACGAACTCACCCGCGTACGGGAAGCCGCCCGCAAGACCGGCGACAGCTCCCTGACCGGCCCGCTGTCCGACCTCGCCCAACGACTGGCCCACCTCCGCGCGGGATTCGACGCCCTGTCCTGACCCTCCCAACCACTGACTCAGGTCATGGCCGCGTGCCGGAGGGGACGGATCGGGGCGGGCAGCCGCATGCCCCGGCCCGTCCACAGTTCGCGCATGCGGTCCGGGTAGTCGGTGACGATCCCGGCGACGCCGAGGTCGATGAGGCGCGCGGCCTCCTCGGGGTCGTTGACCGTCCAGGCCACGACGGGCAGGCCGCGCAGGGCGGCGCTGGTCATCAGCGGCAGGTCGATCAGCTCGCGGTCGGGTGAGAGGGCGGTCGCGCCGACGGCTTCCGCGGCGGCGGGGATGTCGTCGGCGACGTCGCGGACGTCGAAGCCGGCGAGCCAGGCGGGGTCGATGGTGTCGGCTTCGATCAGCGCGAAGCGGTGCGGGACGGCGTCGCGGGCGGCCTGCAGGATGCGCCAGTCGAAGCTGAGGATCGCCGAGGTCTGGACGCGGTTGTGGCGAGCCAGCTCCGCCAGGACCAGGTCGGTGAAAAGCTGGTGGTCGGGGGAGAGGTCCGGGCGGGTGGGGTCGGATTTCAGCTCCACGTGCAGCCGGACCTGGTCCGCGCCGTACGCGCTGACCAGGCCGAGCACCGCGCCGAGAGTGGGCATCCGGGTGTCGGGGATCGGGACCTGGGTGGCCGCGAAAGGATCGTTGGCCTTCTTCGGCCGCCGGACACCGGCGTCCAGTGTCCGGATCTGATATTGCGTGAGGCTTTTGACGGGCTTGCCGACGTAAGGGAACATCGCGTCCCCCGGCGTGAACGCGGTGGTGTCCGCGCTGGTCAGAGGCGAGATCGTCAGGTCGTGGCTGAGGATGAGCTGGCGGTCGGACGTCAGCGTGACGTCGAACTCCAGCGCGTCGACACCGAGCTCCAGCGCGAACGCCAGCCCTGGCAGCGTGTTCTCCGGGCGCAATCCTCGCGCGCCCCGATGGCCATGCAACTCAACATGTCCGTACACATCCGCGAACCCTACCTGGTCAACCTCACACCGCCGCGGACCCCATCCGCGACCCGCCGACATGATTCGGCGGGTCGTGGACCTTCTCCCGGGTCAGACCAGGGATCTGAGCTGGAGGGTCTGGTCGCGGCCCGGGCCGACGCCGATCGCGGAGATGGGGGCGCCGCTCATCTCCTCCAGAGCCCGCACGTACGACTGGGCGTTCGGCGGAAGGTCGTCGAAGGTCTTGGCGCTGGAGATGTCCTCCTGCCAGCCGGGAAACTCCTCGTAGACGGGCGTGGCGTGGTGGAACTCGGTCTGGGTGGTCGGGATCTCGTCGTGGCGGATGCCGTCCACGTCGTAGCCGACGCAGACCGGGATACGCTCCAGGCCGGAGAGCACGTCCAGCTTGGTGAGGAAGAAGTCGGTGACGCCGTTGATGCGGGTGGTGTACCGGGCGATCACGGCGTCGAACCAGCCGCAGCGGCGGTTGCGGCCGGTGGTGGTGCCATACTCGTGGCCGGTCTTGCGGAGCCACTCGCCCTGGTCGTCGAGGAGTTCGGTCGGGAACGGGCCCGAACCCACCCGCGTGGTGTACGCCTTCAGGATGCCGATCACCCGGGTCAGCCGGGTCGGCGGGATGCCCGAACCCGCGCAGGCGCCGCCGCTGGTGGGCGAGCTGGACGTGACGAACGGGTAGGTGCCGTGGTCGATGTCCAGCAGCGTGCCCTGGCCGCCTTCGAGGAGCACGAACTTGCCCTCGTCGAGAGCTTTGCAGAGCACCAGCGAGGTGTCGGCGATGTGCGGGCGCAGCCGCTCCGCGTAGCCGAGATACTCCTCCAGCACCGCCGCCGGATCCAGCCCGCGGCGGTTGAAGATCTTGGTGAGGATCTGGTTCTTGTCGTGCAGGGCGCCCTCGATCTTCTTCTGCAGGATGCCCGGGTCGAGCAGGTCCTGCACCCGGATCCCCATCCGGTTGATCTTGTCGCTGTAGGCGGGGCCGATGCCCCGGCCGGTGGTGCCGATCTTCGCCTTGCCCAGGTAGCGCTCGGTGACCTTGTCCAGCGCCTTGTGGTGGGGCATGATCAGGTGCGCGCTGGCCGAGATCAGCAGCCGGTCGCAGTTGATCCCCCGCTGCGCTAGCCCGTCGATCTCCCCGAGCAGCACGCCCGGGTCGATCACGACACCGTTCCCGATCACCGGGATCACCTCGGGCGAGAGCACTCCCGTCGGGAGCAGGTGCAGCGCGTATTTCTGATCGCCGATGACGACCGTATGCCCCGCGTTGTTGCCCCCCTGGTAGCGAACCACATAGTCGACCTCACCCCCCAGGAGGTCGGTGGCCTTCCCCTTGCCCTCATCGCCCCACTGGGCACCCACGAGAACGACAGCCGGCATGCTCAAACTCCCACACACAAAAGCCAAACCCCTGACGCAATAGCTATCAGGGGCTCTTGCAACCTGAGAGTACCTGAAATCGTCCACCTGTCCGGCTCGGCGGGCATACGACCAACGGTCAAGGATTGCCCGAAGCGGTCTGGGGGCTGGTGCGGGGGTTCTCCCACCCATGGAGACAAGCTGTTTGCTGCTTGCGCCACACTTCCCCCTGCTCCCGCTAGCTGCCTGGGTCCGGGGCCTATCCGGCGCGGTTCAGTCAAGGATGGCTTCGTGCGTACGTTAACCGGTGACCTTCCACGGGCCATTGGATGCCATCCTGCACAGCCGTCCTTGACGGGTTCGCTGCTTGACCCCGGATAATCGGGCGGCGGGTGGAGGGGCTACGAAGAGAAGTCTCGTGGGCTTTGGAGCTGGCGGCGCGTTGATTCTGCCGGTCCTCAGACGCTGGTGGCAGGGGTGATGGCGAGCATCTCGCGGAACTCGCCCACTGCCGTTCCCGCTGTTGGAGAGGTACGGCCCGGAGTACTCGCCGCGCCGTCTCCATGATCATGACGTTGCGGTAGGCGTTCGGCAATGAGTCGATCACTGTCGCGGCCTGTCGTGTTCCCTCATCGATGCCGCCGTTGACCGATGAACGCTGGGCGCTGATCGAACCGGTGATCACCGCACGGAAGCCGCGAAGCGTCATGGGAGATTCGTCGCGTTGCCGAAACCTGCCAGTCCGGTGTTGATGAGCCGGGCCGCGCTGTGCACGTCGGCAATGACGGCGTGGCGGACCTGTTCGGGCGTGCGTTCGCCGTTGAGGCTCCGGCGCAACGCGCTGAACTGGACACGCCAGAGCCCGAGCAGGGCGGTGGCCGCAATCTGGCACAGCGGATCGTCACTGCCGTGCCCGGTTCGGGCGGCAAGCGCCTCGGCTGCGACCGTGACGAGTTGCTCGGTCATGTCCCGGTGGTACGCGCGCAGTGAAGGCGTGGAAAGGATCAGAGCGTTGAAGTCCTGGATTCTTGCGCTGGCCCCAGCCAGGTCTGGTTGCGCGCCCAGCCAGGACACGAGGGCGTCCAGTTCGCTGGCCAGGATGTCCAGCACTGCGTCGGTCGGGGTTCGGTCGGCTCGTGCCAGCCCGGTGCGCAGCGCGGCCATCGTCGCTTCGGGGAGGTCGAGGATCAACGCCTCCTTGCTGGGGAAGTAGTTGAAGACGGTCTTCTCGGACACCCCGCACGCCGCACCGATCTCGGCGACGCGCACCGCGTCGAACCCGCGCTCCAGGAACATCGCGGTGGCAGTGTCGGTCAACTGCTGGCGCATGAGCCGCTTCTTGCGTTCCCGCAGCCCCTCCACGCCTGACCTGTCAGGCGCCTGCCAGTCCACGGTGGTCGAGCGCATGCCCGAACTTTAGTTACTGTGACTGAAATATTCCAGTCGCCGAAAATAGTGCTGGCCACGCTCTTGCGGCTATATGTTCAGTCACCATAATATTTCAGTGTCAGTAAATATTGCGACCGTGAGCTGGCCGCCGAAGACTTCGGAGCTGTCTCGTGAGTGAACCCCTCGTCCTGATCAACCTCTTCTCGATGCCCGCTGGCCAGCGCGACAACGCCGGGCAGGCGGACGGCGGCTGGGACGTGGTGTCTGCGCACCCGGCGCTGTATTCGGTCGTGCATGTGACGCCGGATCCGACCGCTTCTTCGGGTGCGCACTCGTGACGCCGTCGGGCGAACTGTTCGCGGAGACCGTGGCGGAGTGGGAACCGGGCACGTTCGTGGAGAACCTCGCCGCCGGACCCGGCGGCGGCATGACCGGGGCGGACAACCCGCCAGGCTCGTGCGACTGCGACTCACCTCCGACGGTGCGGCATGACCGGTGACGTGGTGCAGTACATCGGCCTGTTCCTGCTCGGCGTTCTCGCGGGCGAGGAGCTGATCGTCTGCTACGGCATCCATCCCGCACTGTCCAGTCTGGACGACCGTGCCCATCTGCTTGCACGGCAAGCCCTCGTACGCCGCCTGCGGGTGGTGGTGCCGATCGTGATGCTCCCGGCAGCAGCGCTCGCCCTGGTCAGGCTGGCCACCGTCACCGGTTCCGGTCTGGCCCTACGGTGGGCGACCCTGGTCGCGATGGTGGCGTTCCTGCTGTTGTCGTTCCTGGGCACAGTGCCGATCAACATCAAGGTCAACGACTGGCGGGTGGATGCTCCACCGGCTGACTGGAAGGCCGTGATCCGCCGCTGGGCGCGGATCGACATGCTTCGATCGACCTCAGCAACCGCCGCGTTCCTGTTCGCGGTACTCGCCGTCGCGCACGGTACGGCGAGCTGACCTGCCGGGGTGCCGATCGCGGGCCACGCCTGGCCGTATCCGGCGAAACGCCGCCCGCAGTCACCCCCAAGTGGGCCGATAGCATACGAGCTCCACGAAGCGACCGAGCACCTGCGGATCACCCGCAAGGCCCTGCTCTACCTTGCCGACGAGGCCGAGACCGAGACCGAGCCGGTCACACCACCTGTCGCGCTCCCCGACCATCCCGCCTACCAGTAAATTCTCACCGTCTTCGCCGACACCGGCCAACCCATGCGGGCCCGCGGGCCTTCCCCCGCGGAAGTGGACCCGCACTGGCTGCCCGAGCCAGCGGTAGGGCACCCTGTACTGCGGGAGGACGCGCTCGCGGAGATCGTCGCCAACCCGACGCCGGCGATGCTTCCCAAGATCGCTATAACCGCCGCATTGATCGTGGCCGAGGCGACCGGCCTGCCGGATGTCCGTCCCCTCCTCGCAGACCGTCAGGAGGAGGCCCGGGCCCAATTCGAAGCGCTCGCGGCCGAAATGCTCCAGCTGGCCGGCATGGGGCAGGTTGAGGGGGTGGCATCCCTGGAATCGAATGCGACGGCTCTCCACAACCGTGGCCGGGCCGCATTGGCCGTGGTCGCGGCTCTGGCCGACGATCCGCTACAAGGCGCGCGTCTGGCCGTGGTCCGGGCCAAGCAGGTACGAGGGCTTGACCCAGACACACGGTTGCGGCTTCAGGTGCTCGGAGAATGCACCCGGTTCATCAGTTCACGCGGCTGACCCCTATTGGCGGTCGCAGAATTCCTCCACAGGCGGCGGGGTGTTCGGCCCTCGGGGGTTCGACGTACCTGAGATCACGATCTTTACGTAGAAGGGCATGCCTGACGCGGTGCCGTTCAGGCCCGGAACATCGGGGATGATTCAGCCACAACCTCCGGCAACCCCTGTCTCAGGAAGCCATCGCGGCGGTGGCGGAAGGGCTGCTGTCGCGGAGGAACTGGGAGCAGCGTTCGGCTTCGTCTTTTTCGCCGATGGCCTGGGCGGCGCGGGCGAGGGCGTTGAGGCAGCGGAGGAAGCCGCGGTTGGGTTCGTGTTCCCAGGGGATGGGGCCGTGGCCCTTCCAGCCGGAGCGGCGGAGTTGGTCGAGGCCGCGGTGGTAGCCGGTTCTGGCGAAGGCGTAGGAGGTGACCGCGTGACCCTTGGCGAAGTAGTCGTCGGCCAGGATCGCCCAGGCTGCCGAGTACGCGGGGAAGCGGGCGGCGACGTCGGCGGCCTTGTGGCCGGTCTCGAGCATCTCCCGGGCTTCCGGATGGTCGGGCAGCAGGGTGGGCGGCGGGCCGGCGAGCAGGTTCTCGTTCAGTTCCATCGGCGAAGCGACTCCCGTCCTGGGGCGAGGATTCACGTTAGACATACCTACCTGATGCATGCCGACCGTAATCATTTATACAAAATTCAGCGAAGGGCCCTAACCCCGGCCACGGGATTAGGGCCCTCTGCGGATTGCTCTAGGGGAGCTTCGTGCCGGCGGACTTGAGGTCCTGGCAGGCCTGGGCGATGCGGGACGCCATGCCCGCCTCGGCCGACTTGCCGTAGGCGCGCGGGTCGTAGGCCTTCTTGTTGCCGACCTCGCCGTCCACCTTGAGCACGCCGTCGTAGTTGCGGAACATGTGGTCGGCGACCGGACGGGTGAACGCGTACTGCGTGTCGGTGTCGATGTTCATCTTGACCACGCCGTATGAGATGGCCTCGTGGATCTCTTCAAGAAGCGAGCCGGAGCCGCCGTGGAAGACCAGGTCGAACGGCTTGTCCTGGCCGAACTTGGCGCCCACCGCGTCCTGCAGCTCCTTGAGCACGGACGGGCGCAGCTTGACCGCGCCGGGCTTGTAGACGCCGTGCACGTTGCCGAACGTGGCGGCCAGCAGGTAGCGCCCGCGCTCGCCCAGGCCGACCGCCTCAGCGGTGGCGATGGCGTCCGCGGCGGTCGTGTACAGCTTCTCGTTGATCTCGTGGGCGACGCCGTCCTCCTCGCCGCCGACGACACCGATCTCCATCTCCATGACCACGCGAGCCGCCGCGCACTTCTCGATCAGCTCGGCCGCGATCTCCAGGTTCTCCTCCAGCGGCACGGCCGAGCCGTCCCACATGTGCGACTGGAACAGCGGCTCCTCGCCGCGCGCCACCCGCTCCCGGGAGATCTCGACCAGCGGGCGCATGAAGCCGTCCAGCTTGTCCTTGGGGCAGTGGTCGGTGTGCAGCGCCACGGTCACCGGGTATTTGGCCGCGACCACGCGCGCGTACTCGGCGAGTGCGACGGAACCGGTCACCATGTCCTTGATCGTGGTCCCGGACAGGAACTCGGCGCCACCGGTCGACACCTGGATGATGCCGTCACTTTCCGCCTCGGCGAAGCCGCGCAGCGCGGCGTTCAACGTCTGTGACGACGTCACGTTGATCGCCGGATAGGCGAAGCCACCCGCCTTGGCCCGGTCGAGCATCTCGGCGTAGACCTCTGGGGTCGCGATAGGCATCGGAAGTCAGCTCCCTGTTCACATCTGATTGGCCGTGTGCAAGTATTCCGAAACGCGGGCCGATGAGGGAAGCGTACGGCTTCTACGCCGTTTCACGTCGCCCGGGGTAGGCTCGTCCGCGATGGACGTCTCGAATCTTCTCAGCGCCGAATGGTGGATCGTCACGTTCGGCCTCATCGGCATTCTCACGATCATTTTCGCCGAGACCGGGCTGCTGATCGGCTTCTTCCTGCCCGGCGACTCGCTGCTGGTGGTGGCCGGGATGGGCGCCTCCGCGCAGGTGGCCAGCGCGGTCGGTCTCGACACCCCCTTCCCGCTGGGACTGCTGCTGATCGGCGCGCCGGTGTGCGCCATCGCCGGCGCCCAGTTAGGCCACTACATCGGCGCCAAGGCGGGCCCCCGCCTGTTCGCGCGCCCGGAGTCCAAGCTCTTCAAACAAGAGTACGTCGAGAAGGCGCAGCACTATTTCGAGAAGTTCGGACCGGAGAAGGCCGTGGTGCTCGCCCGGTTCATCCCGATCGTCCGGACGTTCCTGAACCCGGTGGCGGGCATGCTCGGCATGGACCGCAGGCGTTTCCTGCTGTGGAACATCATCGGCGGCATCCTCTGGACCGACGGACTGCTGCTGTTCGGCTACTTCATCGGCAGCAGGATCCCCAACGTCGACCGCTACATCCTGCCCGGCGCCGCGGTGATCATCCTGCTCTCCATCATCCCGATCATCCGGGAAATCATGAAGAATCGGAAAGCAGCGGCCCCCGCGCCCGACCCCAAGGGCAAACACCACCGCGAGGCGGCCGGTAGCTGAGGATACCTTTTGACACGGATTCACACCCCCTGACCCGCTACCGTGTGAAGCGTGGGACGCCACCGATCTGATCCCTTCGGAGCGGCCCGGCTGGTGATCGTCATCATGGTGGCGGTCGGGGTGCTGGGCCTGCTTGTGGTGGGCGTGCTCGCCCTGCTCAACCCCACGACCGAGGCCGCCTCGGTCCCCATCCGGGTGACGCCGTCGCCGACCCCCACGCCCGAGGCGGAAACGAAGACCCCCACGCTGGAGATCGTCTGCGTCGCCGAGCGTTGCCCGGTGTTCGTCCGCGTTCCCGGCGGCGACATCCTGACCGACCAGGAACTGACTCAAGGGCAGCGCGTCCGCCACTTCGAGCCCGAACTGGACGTGGTGCTGGACGACGCGGGGACCGTACAGGTACAGGAGAACGGCAAGGCGCGCCCCCCGGGCGCCGCCGGGGAGCGGGAGGCCTTCGAGGTCAGGCGAGCCCCAGATCAGCCAAGCTGAAGACGGTCCGGTAGGGCAGGCCGGTCGCCGCCAGGCTCTCGTCGCCGCCCCGGTGCACGATGGTCGCGATGCCCACCACGATCGCGCCCGCCTCCTGCAGCGCGGCCACGGCGGTCAGCACCGAACCGCCGGTCGTCGTGGTGTCCTCCACGGCCAGCACCCGCCGCCCGGTGACGTCCGGACCTTCGATGCGCCGCTGCAGGCCATGCGCCTTACCCTCTTTGCGCACCACGAAGGCGTCCAGGGTCTGCCCCCGGGCGGCGGCGGCGTGCAGCATCGCGGTGGCGACCGGGTCGGCCCCCAGCGTCAGGCCGCCGACGGCCTCGTAGCCGAGGTCCTCGGTCAGGTCCAGCATGACCCGGCCCACCAGCGGGGCGGCCACCCCGTCCAGGGTGATCCGGCGCAGGTCCACGTACCAGTCGGCCTCCCGGCCCGAGGAGAGCACGACGCGGCCGTGCACGACCCCCTTGTTCTTGATCTGGTCCAGCAGTTTCTCGCGGTCGCTCATGGTGCTCAAGCGTAGATCCGGGCCGCCGGCGCCGTTCCCGCCCCCTCCGCGGGAGGCCGGCGCCGGCGGCGTCTGAGGAAGCGTCAGCCGTACGGCGGACGCCAGGGTTGCCGGCAGGCGGTACGCCACGACCTCGGCGCCCGTCCCGCGCAGGGACCGGCGCAGCGCGGTCACCCGGATGGCGAGGCGGACCCGGATCAGCGCCGCCACCCGGCCGGACGGGAGCAGCGCCAGCGTGTCGCCGCCGGGGAAGGTGGCGCGCACCCGCTCGGCCACCTGCAGCAGGTCGGCGATCCGGACGAACGGATCCACCGCCGGCGCGTCGAGGGAGACGACGACGAGCCGGTGGCTCGCGCCCGGACGCGGGCCACCGGCCGCCGCCTCCCGGTAGAGCTCGGCCAGCCTCGTCCGCAGGTACGGCGCGGTGGCCAAACCCGACAGGGGGTCCGCACAGGTCAGCTCGGCGATCGGGGCCAGGCTCGCCTCGACCCACCCGGACGTGAAGGCGCACACGGCGGGCAGCGGCGGTTCGGCGTGGCCGAGCGCGGCGTAGAGCGCGGCCAGGTCGGTCAGGCCTTCCGCGACCCCGACCCCCGCCCTGGCCCGCGCTCGGCCCAGCGCCGCGCACGCCCGCTCCACGCTCTCGCCCCTGTGGAGAGCGCGGATCATCGCATCCACGGCAGGCACCCACCAATCAGCCGGAACCGCCCAGGCCACGCTGCCTGCCCGCCAAAGCGCCTCGATGCACCGCATGTCGGAAATCTCGGCATTTCTGCAGAGATTCCTTGGGTCAATCACGTCGAGTTCCCTTCCTGTCACAGGGAAAGACGGGAGTTCGGTTTAGCGATGACGCGGGTTGCGGAATTATTTGCCAGGCAACCTAAGGTAATCGTGAGGTCACATTGAGTGTTGAGGTTCGTCAAAGCGACGCCGAGTTGCTCGACGCGATCCGTGGCGGCAACGCGTCCGCCTACGGCACGCTCTACGCGCGCCACGCCGCCGCCGCCCGTTCCCTGGCCAGGCAGCTGGTCCAGAACGAGGCCGAGGTGGAGGACGTGGTCGCCGAGACCTTCACCAAGATCCTGGACCTGATCGGGCGGGGCGGCGGGCCGCAGGACGCGTTCCGGCCGTATCTGCTGACCAGCGTCCGCCGGATGATCTACGACAGGACGGCGGCCGACCGGCACAACGTCACCACCGGCGAGATCGAGCAGTTCGATCCCGGCGTGCCCTTCGTCGACCCGGCGCTGGCCGGTCTCGAGCGCTCGCTGGTGGCGCGGGCGTTCCTGTCGCTGCCGGAACGCTGGCGGATGGTGCTCTGGCACACCGAGGTGGAAAACTCCAAGGCCGCCGACATCGCGCCCCTGCTCGGCCTGTCCGCCAACGGGGTGGCCGCGCTGGCGTACCGCGCCAGGGAAGGGTTAAGACAGGCGTACCTGCAGATGCACCTGGCCACCGCGCCGCGCCAGGCCTGCCGCCCGGTCCTCGGCAAGATGGGGTCGTACGTCCGGGGAGGTCTGGCCAAACGGGAAACCCGGGTAGTGGACGACCACGTCGGCGAGTGCGCCGACTGCCGGGAGGTCTTCCTGGAGCTGACCGACGTCAACCAGGGCCTGCGCGTCATCATCGGCCCTCTGGTCGTCGGTCCGGTGCTGGCGGGCTACCTGGCCGGGCTCGGCAAGACCGGGACCGGCGTGCTGGCCGGAGCCGGCTGGTTCCGCCGGATGCCCAAGTCCCAGCAGGCCGCCGCCGCGGGAGCGGTCGCGGCGGCGGTGGCCGGGGTCGCGTTCCTGCTGGCCTCCGGCGAGGAACCGACGCCGCCGAAGCCGGTGGCGGTCGCGCCGATCCCGTCGCCGACCACGGTGGCCCCCGAGCCGGTGCCGCCGGTCGAACGCCCCCAGCCCTCCCCGATCCGCGCCGAACCGACACCGCAACCGCCGCCCACCAAACGCGTGACCCGGCCCGAACTGGTCGCCAGCATCGATCCGCTCGGCGCGCTGGTCCGCGACAAGCCCGGCATCGTCGGCATGCGCCTGCGCAACCACGGCAGCGGGCCGACCGAGGAGCTGACCGCCTCCATCCAGCTGCCGCCCGGCGTCAGCGTGCTCGCCTCCGGCGGCGGCTACGGCAACGCGGTCGATCCGGCGGGGTCCGTCGACGGCTGGACGTGCCGCACGGACGACTCCGTCCGGTGCGTACGGCAGGCGCTCCCAGCCGGGGAGACCACCGCCCTGTTCCTGCGCGTCCACGTGGCCGAGGACGCGCCCGAAGGAACCGGACCATCGCTGAGGATCCGGGCGGGGGACCTCAAGCTCAAGGCCGCTTCAGCGGCGGGCGTGCGCACGGCCGGAGCGGCGGCCAGGTTCGCCGCCGACGGCCGGGTGCTGACCCGGGTCGCGGGCAACACCCTGCTCAGCTGTCCCGCCGTGCGGCCCGGTTGCGACGACGCCCGCCACCGCGAACCGGGACGGCGGGACAACGACCTGTGGTCGATGGTCCCGCTCGACCAGGACGACGACGAGGAGACGAGCGCCTCCAGCTGGCACAAGCTGGATCTCCCTGACGACGCCCGGGTGGTGTGGGCCGGGCTGTACTGGTCCGGGTCGGGCGGCCCCGCGCGCAAGATCCTGCTGCGGGGTCCCGGCGAGGAGCAGTACACGGCGGTCCGGCCCGGGGACGTCACCAAGACGGCCATGCCGATCGGGTCTGGGTATCAGGCGTTCGCTGACGTCACACGAATCGTGCGCGAAGGCGGCCGGTGGTGGGTCGCCGACGACTCGGTGGTCCCCGGGGTGTCCCGGCACGCGGGGTGGGCGCTGGTGGTGGTGGCCGCGCAGCGGCGGCAGCCGTACAGCCAGGCGGCCGTGCTGGACACGGCCACAGTGATCAAGGAAGGCTCGCTCACCGTGCCGCTCAACGGGCTCACCCCCACGGCCTCGCCCGCCCGCCTTGACCTGGTCGTCTGGGACGGCGACGCCGACCTGGCCGGGGACACGGTCAAGCTCGGCGACACCGAGCTGCGCCCCGACGGCGGCGACCGCGACCCGGCCAACGTGTTCGACGGTTCGACCACCGGAGACTGGAACACCTTCGGTCTCGACGTGGACACCTTCCACCCGATCCTGGGCCGCGAACCGGTCCTGCGCATCGGCACCAAGCGCGACGTGCTGCTCGTCGGGGTGGCCGCGGTAAGCGTTCCCGCACGGTCGTAGGGGGAGGAAATGGCAGGACAAACTGGTACCGTCGGCGGTGGGCGCTCGGACATCAGGGCTGAATCGCCGGGATTCATCCACGCGCGTTCACCGGCATGATTACCCTGAGATGGCCACGTGAGGAAGGGCGGTGTCGCGTGGATCGCTGCGCGCTTTTCGTTGACGCTGGCTACCTGCTGGCGGATGGCGCGATGGCCGTGCATGGGACCCGCCATCGTGAGGCCGTCGCGTGGGACTATCCGGGCTTACTCCAGCTGCTCACCAGCCTGTCCAGGGAACGCACCGGGCTGCCGCTGCTGCGCTGCTACTGGTACGAGGCCACGGTCGAAGGCCGCCGCACGCCGGAGCATGACGTGCTCGCCGACATTCCCGGCCTCAAACTCCGCCTCGGCCGGATCCGGCCCGGGCGCCGCGAAGGTGTGGACGCCCAGGTGCACCGCGACCTGATGACGCTGGCCCGCAACAACGCGGTCGCCGACGCGGTCGTGGTCAGTGGCGACGAGGATCTCGCCCAGGTGGTCAGCGACGCGCAGGATCTCGGCATCCGGGTCACCGTCATCCACATCACCTCGGACGGCAGTTGGGCGGTCTCCCGGACGCTCCGCCAGGAGTGCGACGACCTCATCGAGATCGGCGGCGGCCATCTCCGGCCGTACGTGAATCTGGTCACCGGGGTCGACACCCAGGTCAACGGGAACGGCCAGCCCCGGAGCAACGGCGCGGCCAACGGTTCCGCGTCGCCCAGCGGAGCCCCTTCGCTGGCCCCCTTCCCGGCGCCGGCCCAGCCGCAGACACCCGCACCAGCCCCCGCACCGCCACCGGCGCCCGCACCGCAGCCGAGCCAGCCGACCCCGCCCCCGTCGCATGCCCGGCCCGCGCCCGCCGCGCAACCGTCCTACAACTACCCACCGGAGCCCCAGGCCGCGCCACCGCCGCCACCCCCCGCTCCCACTCCGGTTCCGGCTCCGGTGGCTCAGACGCAGTACACCCCGCCGGGAAACAGCATCACGCCGTACCGCGAATCTCCCACCGGGAGCCACAGCGCGCCCGGCAACAGCCTGACCCAGTATCGGGAAAGCAGCACCGGCAACCACAGCGCCCCAGGAAACGCGGTCGCCCAGTACCGCGACACCCCCAGCAGCGCGCCCGCCAACCCGGTCAGCCACTACCGCGACACCAACACCGGCAGCTTCCCCGCCACGCAATTAGGCCCCTACACCGGCCCCCAGCCCTCCCCCATCAACCACAGCGCCGGCACCACCACCCTCGCAGAAGCCGTCAAAGCCGCCCACAAAGAGGGCCACGACTTCGGCGACTCCATCGCCCGCGACGCCCCCGCCCTCTGGCTCGAAGCCGTCCTGGCCCGCAAACCCCGGATGCCCTCCGACCTAGAAGCCAGGCTCCTCCAGGGCTCCTCCCTCCCCATCGACTTCCTCCTCCACGACGAGGTCCGCCACGCCCTCCGCCGCGGCTTCTGGGACGCCCTAGAACGCGCCCGCCGCTAGCCCCGTTCCGCACGTCGAGCTGGCCGCGATCGAGGCGTTCGGCATTGAGGTGACTGTGGCTGGCGGGCAGCGCGCTGGCATGGGCCGAGGTCCTGGCCGACCTCACGCCGGCCGAACGCGCCACAATCGTGCGAACGATGCGTGCCTACGAGACCGCCTTGGGCAAGCGGATGCACGGCTGAGCCAAAGATCACGCATGTGCGGAAACGGGGTACTCCAGCCGCACTTCGTGGTCTGCCAGGTCTCAGGGCCTACAGGACCATGGCCCGGTAGGACATGAGACGGCGCCGAAATCCTGTCGACAGGGCTGTGGCCGGCCACCTATGTTGCAGACCATGGCAGATGGCCCCAACATGGACCAGTGCGACTGCGGTGCAATTGCCGGCCCGCTGGGCGTGTGCGTGGACTACTACCACGGAATCCTAGCTGAAGAGCAGGCCGATCCTCGGATGGGCAGATGGCACGCGCCTGTGGTCTGCGCATATCTCCTGCAGCATCCTTCCAGAGCTCATGAGAAGTACCTCGACGGTCAGTTCCGCCTGCTGCAGCTCTACCTGGACAAGGGCCTTGACGCGCTGCTTCGTGTAGCGGCTCATCAGGTGGCACGGAACAAGCACGGGGCACGGTCGAGCTACGACATGGCGCCATTGGCGGCATACACGCCGCTCCCGCCGGGCGGATCTCCCAGTCACTTCCGCGCTACGTTCAGCGGATTGCCGTTCAGGGAGGGCAGCTTCGTGTCTGATGGGCATCTGGCATACGGACACCGCATCGAAACCATTGCCGAAGCGACTGTGGAGTCCTGGAGATCTGTCCGGGCGACCCAGGAGTCCCAGGGCAGGTAGAGCTCCCGGTCCAGCATCGCCCGGCCACGGCTGGAGACGTAGCCGAGAAACACCCCGACTCCGGCGACTACCGCGCCGCCCGCCGCCTCGCCGAACACCTGACCGAGCAGGGCCGAACCGCCGAAGCGATCACCGTACTCAGCGCCCCCGCCGCATCCGGCAACTCCGACGCCGCCTGGCGCCTGGCCCAACTCCTAGCCGGCGACGGCAAACTCGACGAACTCCGCACCATGGCCGACAACGGCAGCGACTACGCCGGTTGGCTCCTGGTAACAAAACTCACCGACGCGGAAGACTGGCCCAACTCCGCCTCCTTGCCCAAGCCACGGGGCCCTACACTCCGTACGCCACCGAACAACTGACTGCCCGGGAACGAGAGATTGGCGCGAGCATACCCCCCCGAGATGCCAGGCAGCTCAACGACGTAATCGACGATCACCGGCACGTCATCCGGCAGATCCAGGACGAAGTGCTTGACGGCTTCGACCTCTTCTTCGAGTTCTGCCAGCGTTTGCCCGGATACGCCGCAGGCAATGGGAGCGCCGACGGGATCGGCTCACCAGACCATGGCGCCCGTGTCGAGAGCCTTTTCACGGGTGATCTTGAATTGGATACGAGGTGTGGTCACAGCAGCCAGTCCTTCCCGAACACGGGCTCACGACGTAGAGCGGAACCAACACATCGTGTCGATATTCTTACTTTGTGTTAGCTGCCTATCAAGGTATCCGAGATCGGATCTACCTGACGTTTCGTGTCAGCCGAGAATTCGCCCTCGATGTTGACGCTTGCGTCTGGTACGCCAGCCCTGTGGACGCTCCCATCCGATCGGGGGTCTCGGGGGAGACCCTCGCGGAATTGGTGGCAGGTGTTGAAGCGGTCAAGCGCTTCGTCCTTGGCGTCCCAGACGATGTGGAGATTGTCGTCAAGTACGAGTTCAGAGCCAGCCGTTGCGGCGGAAGGCGCGGTGGAGCAAGGTGCAGGCGATGATCATGACGGAGAGGACGGCTGGGTAGCCCCAGACCTCGTGGGTTTCTGGCATGTGGTCGAAGTTCATGCCGTAGATGCCGGCGATCATGGTGGGGACGGCGAGGATGGCGACCCAGGAGGAGATTTTGCGCATGTCCTCGTTGGCGAGGGCGTTGGTGCGGGCCAGGGCCGCCTGCAGGATGGAGTCGGAGAGTTCGTTGGAGGACTGCACCTGCTCGCAGACGCGGGAGAGGTGGTCGCCGACGTCGCGGAAGTATTCGCGCATCTCTGAGGGGATCATGCGGCGCTGCGGGAGGGCGTTGAAGGGCGCCAGCAGCGGGGCGACGGCGCGCTTGAGTTCCAGCATCTCGCGCTTGAGCTGGTAGATGCGGTTGATGTCGCGGGAGCTGACCTCGGCGAAGACGGCGGCTTCGACGTCTTCGAGTTCGGCCTGCATCTGGTCGGCGACGTAGAGGTACTTGTCGACGACGTAGTCGGCGATGGCGTGCAGCACGCCGGTGGGGCCGCGGTTGAGGAGCTTGGGCTTGTCCTCGAGCTTCTCGCGGACGTCGGCGAGCGGGCTGTGCGCGCCGTGCCGGACGGTGACGACGAAGTCTGGGCCGACGAAGACCATGATCTCGCCGGTGGCGATGATCTCGCTGCTCGCGGACTTGGCCTCGGGGTCGACGAAGGCGACCGTCTTGAGCACCACGAAGAGGGAGTCGCCGTAGCGCTCGACCTTGGGGCGCTGGTGGGCCTTGATGGCGTCTTCGACGGCGAGCGGGTGCAGGCCGAAGGTCTCCGCCAGCCACTCGACCTCGGGAGCGTCGGGCTCGTAGAGGCCGACCCACACGTAAGCCGTGGGCTGGGGGCTGTCGTGGTTGTGCTCGCGGACGAGCCGCACCGCGTCGGCGATGTCGTCGGCGGCGACCTTCTTGCCCGCGATGTACGCGCCGAATTCGATCAACGAACTGATCGAGCTCGCGCGGGGAAACTTCTTGTCGGGCAGCGGCGTGTCAGTACGCACGACGGCACGGGTGATTCTCGGGAAAAGCATAGAGGAGCGCATGGCGGTCCCTTCCCGCCCGACTCAGCACGTTCCACGCGAAAAACGAAGTCACCCCTTGGAGGGCGTGGACGTGCTCTCGGGCACCTGATTGGAATGGTCGGGTTTGCGCACGTCGTACGTGCGCCTGCACGTACTGACAGGATCACCAGGATTCACCCGGACCACCTCCAATCACCAAGAGACACCATAGGCGGGTCAAAAGTAACACATGACCGCAGCCTCCTCCCAGGATACTTCCAGCTTCACCAGCTGATCACGCAGGACCTGCCAAAAAAGGGACGTGGATCCTGGCTGTCCTGACCGATCCCCTAGGCTTACTTCACGTGCGCGTTCTCGTCGTTGGATCCGGTGGCCGTGAGCATGCCCTGTGCCGTGGCCTGAAGCTCGACTCGTCCGTCTCGGCGGTGCACTGCGCGCCGGGCAACGCGGGGATCGCGGAGATCGCGACCCGGCACGAGGTGGTTCCCACCGACAGCGAGGCCGTCGTCGCGCTGGCCGTGCGACTGGGCGTGGATCTGGTCGTGATCGGGCCGGAGGCGCCGCTGGTGGCGGGTGTCGCGGATGCCGTGCGGGAGCGGGGGATCCCCTGCTTCGGGCCGTCGGCGGCGGCGGCCAGGATCGAGGGGTCCAAGAGTTTCGCCAAGCACATCATGGACGCGGCGGGGGTGCCGACCGGGCGTTCGTTCACGTGCACGACGCCGGAGCAGGTGGTGGCGGCGCTGGAGGAGTTCGGCCCGCCGTATGTGGTGAAGGATGACGGGCTGGCGGCCGGGAAGGGCGTCGTCGTCACCCGGGACCGGGAGGCGGCGCTGGCGCACGCGGCTGCGTGCGAGCGGGTCGTGGTGGAGGAATTCCTGGACGGGCCCGAGGTGTCGCTGTTCGCGCTGTGTGACGGGGAGAGCGCGGTGGCGTTGCCGCCGGCGCAGGATTTCAAGCGGGCCTACGACGGGGACGAGGGGCCCAACACGGGCGGCATGGGGGCGTACACGCCGCTGCCGTGGGCGCCGGCGGGGCTCACCGAGCGGATCATGGCCGAGGTGGTGCTGCCGACGGTCGCGGAGTTGGGGCGGCGGGGCATTCCGTACACCGGAGTGTTGTACGCGGGGCTGGCGTTGACCGCGAACGGCCCTCGGGTCATCGAGTTCAACGCACGTTTCGGCGACCCGGAAACCCAAGTGGTGTTAGATCGACTGGAGACACCGCTGGGGCAGTTGTTGCTGGCGTGTGCCACTGGGGCGTTGGCCGGTCAGAAGCCACTTACCTCCCGGGAAGGCGCGGCGGTTACCGTGGTCGTGGCGGCCGAGAACTACCCGGACAATCCGGTAAAAGGCGACGTCATCGCCGGGTTGGAGCCCCAAGTCGAGGGCGCGTACGTGCTGCACGCGGGCACCGAACGGCGCGACGGGGAGATCGTCTCCAACGGCGGGCGGGTGCTCAACGTCGTGGGCACCGGCGCGGACCTCGCGCAGGCCCGCGCGAAGGCGTATGAGGCGGTGGCGCACATCCGCCTGCGCGGTGCCTTCCACCGCACCGACATCGCTGCTCCTACCTGGGAAAACAGCCCATGAAGCACGTGCACTCCGGCAAGGTCAGAGATCTCTACGAGACCGCTGACGGCCAGCTGCTGATGGTCGCCTCGGACCGCATTTCCGCGTTCGACCACGTCCTCGAACCCGACATCCCAGACAAGGGTTCCATCCTCACGCAGCTGTCGCTCTGGTGGTTCGAACAGCTCGAGGATCTGGTGCCCAACCATGTGGTCGGCAGGGGCCCTGACCTGCGAAGTGTTCTGTGCCGCAGGCTCACCATGGTGCCCGTGGAATGTGTGGCACGCGGCTATCTGACCGGCTCGGGATTGATCGACTACCGCCGTACGGGAATGGTCTCCGGAGTCGTGCTTCCCGAGGGTCTGGAGGACGGTTCGCGGCTCCCCGAACCCATCTTCACCCCCTCCACCAAGGCTCCGATGGGGCAGCACGACGAGCCCATGACGTACCAGCAGGTGGTCCAAGAAGTAGGCTCTGACGTGGCAGAACAGCTCCGGGAGGTCACGCTCGCCGTGTACCGGAGAGGCGCCGAGATGGCCCTGGAACGCGGCATCATCCTGGCCGACACGAAGATCGAACTTGGTTGGGACGCGGACGGCGTGCTGACCCTCGGCGATGAGGTACTGACTCCGGATTCATCCCGGTTCTGGCCGAAAGATACCTGGTCACCGGGCCGCAGCCAGGAATCCTTCGACAAACAGTTCGTCCGCGACTGGCTCACGTCCCCGGCGTCCGGCTGGGACCGCGCCACCGGCACTCCGCCGCCCCGACTCCCCGGCGAGATTGTCGAACGTACACGCGAACGTTATGTGGAGGCCTATCAGCGGTTGACCGGAACCACCTTCACCGGGTAGTTCCCCCGCGAATCGCCCTTCCTAGCGGCTACTGTGGCCCGATACCCGGCTACCGCACCAGCCGCCTCTTCCTCCACACCCCCACCTGAGGAGTCCATTTCATGGTCCGTTACCGCGTTCGCGGTGGCAACGTACTGCGTGGAACCGCCTTCGTCCAGGGCGCGAAGAACGCCGTGCTGCCCATGATCGGGGCTGCGCTGCTCGCGTCCGAGGGCCGCACCGTGCTGCGCAACGTGCCCGCGATCGAAGACGTGCGGCGAGCGACGGAGCTCGCCGAGGCCATCGGTGCCAAGGTGCAGTTCCACGAGTCCGAGCGCACCCTGGTGATCGACGCATCGCGACTGACCAGCCCTGTCCTCCCGGCCGAGATCGCGCGCAGGTTCCGCGGTTCGGTCCTGTTCGTCCCGGCTCTGCTGCATCGACTGGGCGAGGCGGTGATCGAGGGTGTCGGGGGATGCAACCTCGGGAGCCGCAACCTCGACTTCCACTACAACGGCTACAAGCGCCTGGGCGCCATCGTCAACGAGGACGACAGCGTCATCCACATCAAGGCGGCCGGGCTGACCGGCGCGCCCCTCTACCTGGACACTCCCTCGCACACCGGCACCGAGAACCTGGTCATGGCCGCGGCGCTGGCCACCGGCACCACGGTGATCGAGAACGCGGCGCTGGAGCCCGAGGTCCTGGACGTCATCCACATGCTGACCCGGATGGGCGCCCGCATCCGCGGCGCCGGCACCGGTTTTCTCACCGTCGAGGGCGTGAACGAGCTGACCGCGGTCGAGCACACGGTCATGCCGGACCGGCTCGACGCGGGCGTGTTCATGATCGCCGCCGCACTCACCGGCGGCTCGGTCAACCTGGTCGGCGGCTCGCTTGAGCACCTCGGCGTGGCCCGCTGGAAGCTGGAGCAGATGGGCGTCGCGTTCGAGGACGAGGGCGCGGTGCTGCAGGTGAGCCGGGCCGAACCCATCCGGCCGATCAATGTAATCACCGACACCTATCCCGGTTTCGCCACCGATCTGCAGAACCCGCTGATGACGCTGGCCTGCCTGGCGGGCGGCACCAGCTACATTCACGAGCGTATCTTCGACGGCCGTTTCGCGCTGGCGGGCGAACTCAACAAGATGGGCGCCAACATCTCGGTGGCCGAGAACCGCGCAGTCGTGCACGGTCCGGCTAAATTGCGAGGAACGCGCGTCACGGCTCATGATCTGCGTTCTGGAATCGCACTTGTGCTGGCCGGTCTGGTCGCCGAGGGCGAGACGACAATCGACACCGGCTATCTCATCGATCGTGGCCACGCCGATCTCGCCCCGCGCATGCAGGCGCTCGGCGCGGATGTGGAACGCGAGATTTCCCGTTCCGAGTAATCCGCGTCCATAAAGGCCCTGACCAGGCCAAACACCGTTGGTAATCCCCGCTGTTGCCATCTCAGATGGGTATTCCGGAAAATCCGGGCGTGACATTACGGCCGTTGCGAGCGATCGTTCCAAAGAGAAGCTTCCCAGGAGCGGTTTCCGGAGCTTTCCGGGGAAGCGAAACCAACGAAGGCGCGCGGGATGGGACGAACATTGGTCGAGCGCACGGAAGAGTCTCCACGCGGATCGCGGGTGGGGGCCGGGATGGGCGCTGGGACGCCGGACCTCACCATCGGTGTGGTGGGGCCCCACGACCTCGTCGAGCGGGTGATGCTCATGGGCCACTCGGCGGCACCGGTGCCCTGTCGCCTGGTGGCCGCTGCCTATCGCGACGAACAGGAGGCCTCAGACAAAGTAACCAGACTCGGTGGCGTGGACGCCTGCCTCTTCGCCAGCCCGATTCCCTACGAACTGGCCCGGCGGTCCGGCGTACTGACCATGCCGGCCACGCACGTGCAGCTCGGCGGCGCCGCGCTGACCGCGGCGATCGCACGGGCCGCACTGGACGACCGCATCGACCCCCGGCGGGTGAGCGTGGACGTGCTCAACCGCTCGGAGATCGATGAGGCCTATGCCGATCTGGGACTGTCCGCGGCGGAGGTGCACAGCCGGGACGAACCCGGCGCCACCGGCACCATCGCGGCGTTCCACGAGCGGCTGGTCCGGCAGGGGGCCTCAACCGGCGCGCTGACCTGCATTCCCGGGGTCGCGGACCGGCTGACGGCCGCGGGCATACCCGCGGTCAGGATCCGGCCGACCTCGGCCGCGGTCAGGACCGCGTTACACACGGCCGCGCTGCTCGGCGCGCACCACCGGCTCGAAGAGTCGCAGCTCACCGTCATCCTGGTCGAGGTGCCGACGCTGCGGGAACCGGTGCGCAGGGCGGCACCGCGGTACTGGCGGGACGAGCTGCGCCTGTCGCTGCATCGCCTGCTGGTGCAGGAGGCCAACCGGATCAACGCGAGCGTGTGGCCGATCGACGACCACAGCTATCTCGTGGTCGCCACCCGGGGCTCGATCGCCGGGGCGACGGACGGCTTCCGCGTGTTGCCGTTCGCCGCGCGGATCCGGGACGAGCTCGGCCTGGCGGTCGAGGTGGGGGTCGGCATGGGCCGTACGACCCATGACGCGGAGACCCACGCCAGAGCCGCGCTGGCCAGGACCCAGGCGGGCAAGCAGGCGCAGGGGTTCGCGGTGGACCGGGAGGGACGGGCGCTCGTCCCGCCGCCCCGGATGCCACCGCAGTCGGCGGGCCCGGTCAAGCCCAAAGGGGTGGAGGTGCTCGCCCGGCTGGCCGCCAAGCTGGAGGGCGGGGACACGGTCGTGGACGCGGAAGGGGCCGGGAAGATGCTCGGCGTCACGCCGCGTACGGCTCGGCGGTTGTTGCGCACGCTGGTCGACGAGGGACTAGCGTGGCCGCTTCCGCCGAATCGCACACCGCAGCCGGGCCGCCCCCGGCAGCTGTACCGGCTGATCGTCGAGAAGCTCAACCGGTAGTACGGCTCAACCGGTAGTACGGATCGGGTGGGCATGTCGTGGGGACGTGCCCACCCGACCCCGACGTCAGGAAATGTCGGAGTTCATCGCTATTGTCATGAGCCATGGGCCAGGACACTCGTGACATCCGCGTGTGGATCGCGCTTGTCACCGTTTATGTGGTGTGGGGATCGACGTATCTCGGCATCGCCATCGCCATCGAGACCATGCCGCCGATGCTCAGCGGCGGGCTGCGATTCATCACGGCCGCGCTGATCCTCGGCACGTTCCTGCTGGTACGGCACGGCAGGCGCCCCTTCCGCATGACCTGGCGGGAGTTAGGCGGCGCCGTGCTGGCCGGCCTGCTCCTGCTGACCTTCGGCAACGGCATGGTCGCCGTGTCCGAGCAGTACATCTCCACCGGTCTGGCCGCGCTCCTGGTGGCCTCCACACCCCTATGGCTGATCGTCCTGCGGGTGGTTTTCCGTGATCGTCCGCCGGTGCTGACCCTAACCGGGGTTCTGGTCGGATTCGTTGGGGTTGCCGTTCTGTCGCTGAACGGTGGCGGATCGGGGTCAGCCACCGGGGTCGTGGTGATCCTGTTCGCCACGATCTCGTGGGCGATCGGATCGTTCCTGACCGCGCGGATCCCGATGCCGAAGAACGTCTTCATGGCGAGCACGGTCGAGATGGCCGCCGGCGGGGCCGGGCTGCTGCTGATCGGGACCGGCTCCGGGGAGCACCTGGTGATCGCGGACGTCTCCGCGCGGTCCTGGCTGGCGCTGGGCTACCTGATCCTGGTGGGGTCGCTGGTCGGGTTCACCTCGTATGTCTGGCTGCTCGGCAACGCGCCGATCTCGCTGGTGTCCACCTATGCGTACGTGAACCCGGTGGTGGCCGTCATCCTCGGCGTGCTCGTGCTGAGCGAAGGGGTGACCGTGCCGATGGTGGCCGCCGGGCTGGTGATCGTGGCCGGGGTCGCGCTGGTGGTGTCCACCGAGCGGCGCTCACGCGCTCCGGAAGGCCGCGGCGGCGGCGAGGAAGGCGTCGTTGGCCTCGCGGTCGCCGATGGAGACGCGGGCGCCCTCGGTGCCGAACGGCCGCACGGCGACTCCGGCGGCGGCGCAGGTCTCGGCGAAGGCGGGGGTGTCGGCGGCGAGGCGGAGCCAGACGAAGTTGGCCTCGCTCTGCGGAACAGCCCAGCCCTGGGCGATTAGCGCGTCTCGCACCCGGGTCCGCTCGGCGACCACGGTCTCCACCCGGGCCAGCAGCTCCTCCTCGGCCTGGAGCGAGGCCACGGCGGCGGCCTGGGCGAGGTGGTTGACGGCGAACGGCACCATCGCCTTGCGCACGGCCGCGGCGACCGGCTCCTGCCCGATCAGGTAGCCGACCCGCAGGCCGGCCAAGCCGTACGCCTTGGAGAACGTGCGCAGGACGGCCACGTTCGGGCGGTCGCGGTAGATCGTCAGACCGTCGGGCACCTCGGCGTCGCGGACATACTCCCGGTAGGCCTCGTCCAGGATGACCAGGACGTGCTCGGGGACGCGGTCCAGGAAACGTTTGAGGTCGCCGGACCGGTTGACCGTGCCGGTCGGGTTGTTCGGGTTGCAGACGAAGATCATGCGGGTGTTCTGGGTGATCGCGTCGGCCATCGCGTCCAGGTCGTGCGTCTCGTCCCTGAGCGGGACGCGGACGGAGGTGACCCCGGCCAGGTCGGCCAGGAGCGGGTAGGCCTCGAACGAGCGCCAGGCGTAGATCACTTCGGCGCCGGGGTCGCCGACGGTCTCGAACAGCTGCTGGGCCACGGTGACCGAGCCCGCGCCGAGGGCGATGTGCTCGTGCGGCACGCCGTACCGCACGGAAAGGGCTTCGGTCAGCTGGAGGGCGGCCGGGTCAGGGTAGCGGTGGATCTGGGTGGCCGCCTCCGCGATCGCGCGGACCACGCTGGGGAGCGGCGGTTCGGGCGACTCGTTGGAGGAGAGCTTGAAGGACCGGCCGTCCGGCGCGACGACGGACTGGCCCGCCTTGTAGGCCACCATGGTGTCGAAGACGGCGCGGAACTTCGGCATTGCGTACCCCTTGAGAATGCGGTGTATGCCCACCTTAACGGGTGAACCCGGCCCTCGATCGAGGGCCGGGAAGCACCACTTCTACCACCAGGGGCCGCAGACGGAGTACGCGCCGGTGACGCGACCGCAGGCGCGGAACACCCGGCTGGCCGAGCTGCTGGTGGCGTAACCCCGGGTGTAGGGGACGCCGCCGTCGGCGTCCACCAGGTAGGGGCCGCACTGGGTCCAGCTGGCGCCGCCGTTGTTGCTGACGTCCATCCAGACACCGTCGCCCTTCTTGGTGGTGCCGGTGATGCGCGCCCAGCCGATCTGCTGACCGTTGAGCGTGCCCTTCCTGAGTTCGACATAGGTGCCGAAGCGGCCGGCGTCCTGGCGGTAGACCGTGCTCGTGCCGGTGGCGCTGCCCGGGTTCGGCCACGAGGCGCAGTCGGCCTGCGTCGCGCTCGCGGCCGAGCCCCCGACGGACACGATCGCGGCGGCGGCGAACACGGCTCCGACGGCCAGAGCCCCCTTGCGGCTGGTGATCTTCATGGGATCCTCCTCAGTCGTTTCTGGCTGACGTTGAGGAGCTTCCGACCTGTTGCTCCAGATCTGCTTCAGGTGGGGCTGAGAGGGGCTTATAGCGGCTCTGGAGGCTATTTGAAGCGGGGCGGTGGAGAGTCCGGAGCATCGAACCGCACCCAAGGGGGATCCGATGGCACTCAGGCAGCTCATCAGCGGCGCCGCCACCGCACTCGTCGCGGCCGCCGGACTTGTCACGATCGCGGCTCCAGCGTCCGCGGCCGTCACCCGCGCGCAGATCGTGTCCGTGGCACAGACCGAACTCAACAACGCTTCACGCAACTACGGCGCGGGTCCGCAGGGTCAGTGGGGCGTGTGTAACTACTACACCGGATATTTCAGGACTTGGAAGCCGGCGACGTCGGCCTGTCCGACCACCGATGGTGTTCGCTGGCGGGAAAGTGACTGGTGCGCGGACTTCGCGAAGTATGTCTGGAAGAACGCCGGGGTCACCTACGCCAACATCGCGGAGGGCAGCGGGGGCGTCCTCACCGGCGTCGCGTCCTCGTTCAAGGACTACGGCACGACGTACGGGACATGGCACACGCGGAGCAGCGGGTACACGCCGCAGCCCGGGGACGCGGTCGTGTTCGACTGGGAAGGCGACGGGGTGATCAACCACGTCGGGATCGTGAGCTCCGCCAACGCGAGCACCGTGTACACGATCGAGGGCAACAGCGGCAGCCCGAGCATGACCCGGGCGCGCAGCTACACCCGTTCCTCGGCCAGCATCGTCGGCTACAGCGCGCCCGTCGGGGTGGGGTCCACGCCCACGCAGCCGCCGGCGCCCGGGAAGTACTGGGTCGACACCTTCGCCGCGGCGGCAGGGTACTCCACGCCCGGCGGGACCAGGACCGGGACGCTGAACGCGGGCACGAACTATGTGTACTGCAAGGTGTGGGGGCCGATCGTGCAGGTCAGCGGGGCCTACAACCACTGGTGGCTGCGGACCGACCTGGACAGCGGCAGCCCGTGGCAGAACCAGTACGTGTCCGCCTACTACCTCTCGCGGTGGGGCAACGACGAAGCCAAGGACAACAGCGGAGTGGTGATTCCTGACTGCTAGACCCCATCTCAGCCGGTGGGCGTTCCGACGCCCACCGGCGCTTATCCATGTACGGAGGGACTCATGCGAGAGATCATCCTCATGTCCGACCCGAGAGTCGCGTCGATGCCGGTGGAGGAGTGCGGCGAACCGCTGGTGGATGTGCGCGATATCGCTGGTGTACGGATCGACGATCGGCTGGCTGATAAGGCGGGCGCTTATACGAGGCTCAGACAAGGGGTTGCCGAACGCGTCGCGACCGCGCAAGGGCGGTTGCCTGTCGGGCTCCGGTTATTGGTCGTGGAGGCGTATCGGCCGTTGTGGCTTCAGGTTCAGTACTTCGATGAGTACGCGGCGGAGCTCCGGGAAAGTAATCCTGACTGGCCGGAGGATTACGTTTTCGTGCAAGCCTCTCGGTCCCTGGCCCCGCCTGCGGTCGGACCGCATGTCTGCGGGGGCGCGATCGACCTCACCCTCTGCACCGATGACGGCACCGAACTTCCCATGGGTACCGAAGTCAACGCCAGTCCTGAGGAAAGTGCCAATGCCTGCTACACCAATGCGCCTGATCTCACGCCTGCCGCGCGCGAGAACCGCACCATTCTGACCGCCACCCTCACGGCCGCGGGTCTCGTCAACTATCCGACCGAGTGGTGGCATTGGTCGTATGGCGATCGCTATTGGGCTACTTTGTCTGGCGCGAAGGCGGCCCTTTATGCGCCGGTCGAGTGGCCGTGAACTCGCAATCAATTGCACACGGGGTTCTCCCACCGCATCATGGCGGCCGCTGCCCATGGGGAACCACGGGGATGACGGGGCCGGGCGGAGCCCGGAGGAAATCAAAAGGGTGGGTGGGTG
>NZ_BLAF01000073.1 GCF_009687885.1 Acrocarpospora pleiomorpha | reverse complement strand
GTACTACATTCGTAGATCGCAAGGCAGCGGGTCTCCTCGCCTTCGGTAATGGCTGATCAGCGCTCGTGTCTGGTGCCGCCTACGGAAGTTGGACCAGGTCAGGACGTGCTCGACCAGAGATGTCGCGGGGAGGAACAGCCGGGCCAGGACCCGGCGGATCTCGGCCAGAGACGGGCGGATAAGAGGGGGAGGGTTTACCCCGAAGGCACCTGGGGCACCAGCGCTTTTCCCTGCTCGTCCTCACGAACGGTGGGGGCATCCATGCCGGTCAGACGGGCGCGGGTGACAGTGAGGAAGGCCAGTGCGAGCATCACGGTGGTGACGTGGCGATGCCACGGCGTCCACTTGCGGACCTGGTACTGGGTCAGGCCGAGCAGGTCTTTGCCCTGCTCGTTGTTCTCCTCGATCTTCCAGCGCATCCCGGCGATGCGGATCAGTTCAGTGATCGCGGTGCCCACCCGGGCGTGGGCCAGGAAGAACTCGATCTCGGCGGGGTCGGCGACGCTGCGCCGCAGCAGCAGCATGTGTCCATGCCCAGGGGCGGGCTGCTGGTCTTTGACATGCACCGCGACGGCGGCCCAGTCGAACAGCCGCACGCCTTTGGCGCCCTGTCCGCACGAGCGGCGTTCCCACAACCCGGCATCGCCCAGCGCGAGCAGCCGATCCAGCACGTGCCCGGCCGGCTCGCTCTGCCCGTGCACGGTGACCAGGGGCAGGTCGACCGGGACAGCCATCACATAGGCGATCGGACGCTCGGTGCGGTGGCAGAACGCCCGCAGTTCGGGGTCACGCCCGTAGCCGGCATCGCCGGCCAGGTACGCGAACGGGGTCCCCGCCGACAGTTCGACCGCGAGCATCTCGATCACCAAGCCGGGCTTGGTGGCGAAGACGACGTCCTCGGGCACCCCGGCCATCGCCCGCCGCCGCGGATCATGCGCCCAGGACTCCGGCAGGTACAAGCGGCGGTTGATGAACGCGTGCCCCGCCGCCGAGGCGTAGGTGAGCATTGGCATGACCTGACAGTTCTCCACCTGCCCGGTAGAGCCGCAGTACTGAGGGGCGACTCCGACCGACCGATCACCTTTCTTGATCGCCTGGGTGTCATCCGCGATGATCACCGCATCCGGGCTGGCCAGATGCTCCACCACGTAGTCACGGACCTGCTCACGCAGCGCCTCGGCATCCCACTTCGCGCGGTCCAGCAAGTGCTCGAACCGGTTGGCGGTACCGTGCCCGACATGGTCGGACAACTGCCACGAATTCTTGCGTGGCACGTCGGCCAGCAGGCCGCGGACCAGATCGGCGAAGTTCGCCCGCGGCTCGGGCCGGACGAACAGCGAGCGTCCGATTCGTTCGGTCAGGGCCGTCAGCTCGGCGTCCCAGGACATGACCAGATCGTAGAAGAGGGGTAACGACACCCGCAGACCATGCCGGATCCGGCATGTTGGCGCCCCTCAAACACTGAAACGATCTACGAATGTAGTACCTGTGGGGCTCAATGATAGGATTCAATTTCTGACCTGCCGGTTCTTGGCGGTGTCAGCTGGCGATCTGGTACTCGCTGACAAGGCCGCCGTGGATCGCTCTGCGATGGACTCGATGTGTGGCCAGGTCGATTGGGGTTGGCGGTCCGCTTTCGGCTTGCGATGGGGACAACTGCCCGATGCCGCGGTGAGGCCGGGCCGTGTTGTAGTGCTGCAGGTAGCGGGTGAGCGCTCGGCGTAGATGTTGCTCGTTGAGGATGAGCATGCGGTCGAGCAACTCGCGGCGAAGGTGCCGATGATCCTTTCGCAGTGTGCGTTCGCTTTCGAGTGTGGGATGCTCCTATGTTCGTCAAGCGGCCTTAGCAAGATCTTTTGTCAGGGTTGTGTAGGTTTTGGGTGGTGTGGTGTGCCAATACTCGTGCACGGTGGTTGACCTGCGGGGTTATTGTCGCTGCTCGTGTGCTTCCGTTTGCTGTATCTGATCTTCATCCGAGTCGTGGGCTGGCTGATCCTGGTGGTCCGCAGCGACGCCTCCAAGGAACTGGAGATCCTCGTGTTGCGGCATGAGGTGGCGGTGCTGCGCCGCCAGGTCGCTCATCCGCGGCCGGACTGGGCCGACCGGGCGATCCTGGCCGCGCTCATCCGACATCTTCCGCGCTGGCTCCGGACGCATCGGATCGTGACGCCGGGCACCCTGCTGGCTTGGCATCGCAGACTGGTCAAGCGGCACTGGGCCTACCCGAGCGGCACCGGCCGCCCGCCGATCCCAGAGCAAGTGCGCGACCTGGTCATACGCCTGGCTACCGAGAATCCTCGGTGGGGATACAGGAGGATTGGGGGCGAGTTGATCGGCCTGGGGCATCGGGTGGGGGAGGGCACGATCCGCCGGATCCTGGCCGCGGCCGGGCTCGGCCCGGCTCCACGTCAGGCCTCACCGAACTGGCGACAGTTCCTGGCCTCCCAGGCCGCTGGTCTGCTGGCCTGCGACTTCGTCCACGTCGAGACGGTGTTCCTCAAGCGGCTGTACATCTTCTTCGTGATGGAGATCGAAACCCGGCGCGTTCACATCCTCGGCGTGACCGCCAAGCCGACCGGGGTGTGGACCGCTCAGCAGGCCCGGAATCTGCTGATGGAGGTGGGGGAGTGTGCTGGCCGGTTTAAGTTCCTTATCAGGGACCGCGATGGCAAGTTCGCCCGGGCCTTCGACCAGGTGTTCACCGAATCGGGCATCCGGATTGTTAAGATCCCGCCGCGGGCGCCGCGGGCGAATTGCTATGCGGAGCGGTTTGCCGGGACCCTGCGACGGGAGTGCCTGGATCATCTGCTGATCTATGGTGAGCGGCATCTGCGCCGGGTGCTCGCCGATTTCGAGCGGCACTATAACGATCATCGTCCGCATCAGTCCCGCGATCAGAAGCCGCCACTGCACGACTCCGGCCGGGTGATCGATATGAGGGCGCCGGGTATCCATTCACGCCTGTGATGATCAGGCGTTTTGTGGTGGCATCCAGGGGTTTCCGGCCAGGGCGTCGCGGAGGGCATCGAGCGGGTGGATGCCGTGGTTGCGGGCGGTGCCGAGGTAGGAGCGGATGAGGCAGTAGCGGGCGGCGGTGCGCACGCTGCGCCAGCAGCCGCCGATCTTCATCTGTAGTTTGACCATGCGCTGGGGCTGCTCGGCGGGGTTGTTGGTGAAGGGCACGGCGAAGTCGGCGGTGAAGCGCCAGACCTGCGCGGCCCGGGTCTGCAGTCGTCGTGCCAGGGTGTAGCCGGGATGTCGGCCGTTGGGCCAGTCGCGGTGGGCGTTGGTGGCGATGCCCCAGGCCACCGCCTGGTCGTAGCGGGTGCGAAGCCCGTCCAGAACCTCCGCATCCACGGCGATGGCGCCGTCGGCGCGGGCCTTGGCGACCGCGGCCTTGGCGTCGGTCAGCGTGCTCATGACCGGCTCGGTCCAGCAGCGCTGCACCCGGCTGCCGTCGGGGTCCAGTTCGCCGATGCCGCGCAATGATCTGAGCAGATGCGCGCAGCACAGCTGAACTGCGGCCAGGTCCTTGTCGTAGCCCGTGTAGTCGTCGCGGACCAGGGTGCCCCGATAGCCGGGCAGGATCTCGAACCCGTCCAGGGCGTCATGGCCGCGGTTGTCGGCGGCGCCGAACCAGACCAGCCGACCGGCGCGGGCGGTGTAGACATACAGCAGCCGATCGTCATCGTCGGCGGCGACCCTCGCCGGGGTCTCGTCGTGGTTCAGCACCGGCGCAGCCCGCAACGCGTTCTTGAGCGCGGTCTCGAAGCCGGCCAGCCGTGAGGCGACGCGCTTGACCAGGCCGCCGGTAAATCCGGTGGAGACCGGCGCGTCCAGCAGCACGCCCATCAGGTCGGCGGCCCGGCTGATGCTCATATGCCCGGCGCAAGCCAGCAGCGCGGTCGCGGCGCGGACGTTCGGGCCGTAACAGCAGGGCCCGGCCAGCCCCGCCGGGGTGGCCGCCCGGGTCGTCCGGCAGCAGGCCGGGCAGGTCACCTTGACCATCCGATATTCGGTGACCTGGAGTTTCACCGGCGGGGTGTCGAACACCTGCACCCGCGCGACGACCTTTCCCCGCAGATCGGCCAGCCTGTGGCCGCACCCGGCGCATGCTTGGGGAGCGATGATGGTGATCTGGTCCGGATCGTTCCGCCAGGCCAGTGCATGTCCCTCGTGCCCGGCCTGCCCACCGCGCGGCCGGGGCGAGCGCTTCTTCGGTTTCTTGGCGCGTCTGGCCCGCGCCGCCGGACCGTCCAAACCCGGCGGCATCGAGGAATTGGAGGAGTCCATCCCTGCACGCCGCTTCAGCTGCTCGACCTCAGCCAGCAACGTCCTGATCACGGTATCCCGCTCCGCGATCGCGGCCCGCAGCTCATCCAGAGCGGTCAACAGCTCCGCACGGCTGAGCTCCTGGGGGTCGGACACGAGCTCAAACTACGGCGACCCATCCCAAGATCCCCGCATTCAGCAGAAACCGGCGCGTCTACCCCAAACCAACCCACAGCTCAGCGGCAGGCCTGAATGGATACGGCGCCGGTCCGACGGACCAAGGCTGTTTCGGGATTGATCAATCAGTACCGGCGAGCGGCTTAGTGATCGCTTGCATCCCAGGTGAGAGCCAGTACACGAGTATTGGCACGGCACAGGGTCGGCCTGTGGGCGATCTCGTTCTTCCGCGCGCTGCCCCCGAATGCGCGGCCAGGTCGATGCGGCGGCCGGAGAACCTACTGCTCGCCAGCCTGTCCAGCGAAGCCGGACACTGACCTCACAAACCTGTCTTTCACCAGGCGGACCGATCCAGGTGCTGCGGCCGACCGAACTCGTCGGGGGCTCGTCGAACGATGCGAGACGGGCTGCTCGGATCGATCCGGTCCTCCTCAGCCTTGAGCACCCGATTCTCCTGCCTTCCACTTGTCGTGCTCGGCTCGAGCCGCGCGCTGTTCGTCGCGAACCGGTCGGAAGAGCTCGTATCCCGCGTTGAGGAGTGCATCGAGATCTGCCTCGACCGAATGTCGGACGAGGTCTCGACTGGCCCGCACGTTCGCCGGTCGGAACCTCGCGATCGCGCGAGCGAGTTCAAGAGCCTCGTCGTCAACCCGGTCGGGAGGAACCAGCCGGTTGATCATGCCGAGCTCGTAGGCGCGCTGCGCTGTGAGCGGCTCACCAGTGAGCAGCAACTCCATGGCCACCCGGGGCGGCAGCCAACGGGGCAGCGCGGAGGCCCACGCGCCGCTGAGACCGCAGCGGACCTCGGGGACCGCGAACCTCGCCCGCGGAGACGCGACCACGAGGTCACAGTTCTGGACAAGCATGAACCCGGCGCCGTACGCGGGACCGTTCACGGCGCCGATGAGCGGCTTCGACAGCGTGAACGTCCAGCCCAGGTAGGGAACGAGTCCGCGGCGACGCTTGTCCGAAGTCGCCGATCGAGCGGCGGGCTTCCTGACTTCTCGGAGGTCGGCCCCGGCGCAGAAGCTGTCGTCGACGCCCCGGATCACCACCGCCTTGACCCGGTCGTCGCCTTCCGCTGACTCGAACGCATCCCAGATGCCGGCCGAGACGACCGAGCTGATCGCGTTGCGATACCGCGGGTTCGCGATCGTGATGCGGCCGACGTCGTCGATCGCCTCGAACGTGACCAGCCTCGCTCCCTGCGAGGCCTCGTCGTTCTCCGGGGACGTCATCGTGCTCCATCCGTGTGGGTTGATCGGTCGGGCGCTGTGTCCGACGGCGCCAGAGACGGTCTATCTCGGTGGATGTGAGCCAGTACGCATCGTTCCCGGTCATCGGGATTGTGCTGACGGTGCGCATCGCTCGGCGATGGAATCGGGAACCGCTGACGAACAGTGACATGCGACCCGAGAGTTCAGGAGACCGAACGCCGATGAGTGGTGTGGAGCCGGTGATGTTGGCAGAGGCATTCGCGTGGCGTGCGGCTTCTGACCGTGAGGCGGACTTCATCGCTGACGCCGGAGCCGGCTTCGCGACCTATGGCCAGGTCGACGATCGAGCCGAGCAGGCCGCGCGTCAGCTGGCCTCCGTCGGGGTTGGGCCGGGGTCGATCGTCGCGCTGCACCTGGTTAACGACAGCCGCTGGCCCGCCGTGCTGCTGGGGGTGTGGCGACGGGGTGCGTCGGCGGTGATCCTGAGCGGTCTGTTGCGTCCCACGGAGGTCGGCGCCCTCACCCGAGCGGCTGAAGCCGAGCTCGTCGTGACCATTCGCGGCTACGGCGATCTGAGCGAACTCGAGGGCGGCCCGCCGATCCTCGAGGTGGACGACGACGGCCGGCTCCGCTCGCCGGACGGCGAGATCGTTCCCGTCGCGAACGACGAGATGCCAACCGTGTCGGCGGAGACAGTCGCCTGCATCTTCGCCACCTCTGGCACCACCGGGACTCCGAAGCTGGTCCGGCACACCCACCGCGACCTCGCCGACTCCGCCCGGCAGATGGTGGCGGTGTACTCCAGGAAGCGAGGCTTCCGGGAGACCGTCGCGCCCGATGCCGTGCCGCCAGGTGTCATCCTCTACCCGTTCGGTCACATCGCGGGCTTGCACGCGTTCGTGCTGCGCCTGTGGGTGGGCCGCCGGATCGTGCTCTTGCGGAAGTTCGACGTCGTCAGGCTGGCAGCGCTCGTCTCCGAGCACCGAGTGGACGTGCTGCAGCTGGTCCCGGCGATGTTGCACGCCCTGGCCACGACCTCCGAGCAGGTCGACCTGTCCTCGGTCAAGTACATCACCGCGGGCACCGCGCCTTTGCCGCTGACCACCCGGCGCACATTCGAGGAGCGGTACGGCGTGCCGATCCTGGCGACCTATGGCTCGACCGAGGTCGGACCAGTGGCACATGTGCGCTACACCGATGTCGTCTTAGGCCGTCAGCCGGCCAACTCGGTCGGGCGGCTGGGCGTCGGCGTCGAGGTACGGATCGACACGTCGAAGGCACCCGACACGACAGATGAGGCTGCGGACCAAGAGAGCGGCGCCACTGGTGGCGACTCACCGGAAACCGGAGAGATCGTGGTTCGCAAGGGAGGCGCCGAGCAGCCGTGGATCGGAACCGGCGATATCGGCTACCTCGAGGACGGCTTTCTGTTCGTCACCGGCCGCCTCAGCGACATGTTGATCGTCGGCGGCTTCAACGTCTTCCCGGCGGATGTCGAGCGCGCGATCGAGCGGACCGGCCTGGTTGAGGCGGTAGTCGTGGTCCCCGTCCCCGACGATCGACTCGGCCAGATCCCGGTGGCCGGCGTCGTGAACCTCGCCCGGGAAGACCGCGAGCGCCTGCCCGACCTGCTGCGAGCCGAGATCGCGCCGTACAAGATCCCCCGTCACTTCGTCGACCTGCCTCGGATCCCGCTGACCGCCCGCGAGAAGGTCGATCGCGCCGCCGCGACCGCGGAGATCCTCGAGCGGCTCGACCGATTGGTTCCCACACGATGACCTCCCACGTGACCGAACGCGACCCGGGCCCGATCGACGGGCTCTCACTCGAGGAGCTCCGAACGTGGCTGACCGAGTGGCTGCGTGAGCGACTGCCGCAAGGCTGGGAGGAGGCGATCGCGAGCAGCGACAGCGGTGAGCTCAAGGTGCTGCGCGAGCAGCTCGACGAGCCCGCCTGGTGGACGGCGATGGCGGAGGCGGGACTGGTGGCCCCGTCGTGGCCTCGAGAGTACGGAGGGCTGGGACTCGGGCCCGAGCACGTCGGTGTCATCGCGAACACGCTGCGCCGGTTCAAGACCCCGCGTGCGCGCAACCCGATCGGTCTCAACATGGTTGCCCCCGCTCTGCTGCGCTGGGGGTCGGAGCAGCAGCGCCGAGAGCTGCTGCCCCGGATCGCGGACCAGACCCAGATCTGGTGCCAGCTCTTCTCCGAACCCGGCGCCGGGTCCGACCTCGCGTCCCTCTCGACCAGGGCGGTGCGCGACGGCGACTCGTGGGTGGTCCACGGCCAGAAGGTGTGGACGAGCCTCGGCCACGTCGCAACCCGCGGGATCCTGCTGGCCCGCACCGATCCCGACGTTCCCAAGCACGACGGGATCTCCGTCTTTCTCGTCGACATGACCGCACCGGGGGTCGAGATCCGGCCGCTGCGTCAGATCACTGGTGATGCCGAGTTCAACGAGGTGTTCCTCGATGGCGTCGTGGTCTCCGACTTCGACCGGCTGGGGGCGCTCGGTGAGGGCTGGGGCATCACTCGGACGATCCTCACCCACGAGCGCAGCTCCGACTCGGGCGCGGGCGTGCAACCGGGCGTCATCGCCGGCCGCTCTGTCGAGGAGGTGCTGCGTCGGGCGGCGCGCGCGACCGACCGCGACCTGCGCGCGCGAGCGGTCCAGGCATGGATCGCCGGTGAGTCGCTACGCCTGACGATCGAGCGCTCGCGTGAGGCGCGTCGGGCCGGTCGAGGTGGCGGCGTCACCGGCGCCGTCGACGGGACGGTGACCAAGCTGATGAGCACGGCCCACAGCCAGGCTCTCCAGGCCCTCGCCGTCGACCTGGAGGATCTCGCGGGCATCGCCTGGGAGCCCGATGATGACTGGCACGCGAAGACGGCATGGTCCTACCTTCGGGTCCAGGCGAAGACGATCGCCGGCGGCACCCTCGACATCACGAAGTCCTTGTGCGGTGAGCGGGTCCTCGGACTTCCTCGTGAACCCAGCGCGGAGAGCTGTCGCCCGTGGCGCGATGTCCGACGATCCCGCCAGCCCGCCGCCGACGACCCCAGCGACCGCAGCCGGTGACCTCCCCCGTGACCGAGCATGGTGACAGCCCTGAGATGACGAGTGCGATGAGCCTTCAGCAGCGAAAGCGCGTCGCCGCAGCCGCTCTGCGGTTACGGCAGGCGATGAACTCGGCGGTCCCCTGCGAGCCGGTGCGCGACCTGATCGGCACCGAAGACCTCGCGGTCGCGTACGCCGTCCAGCAGATACTCGTTCAGCATGCGGTCGACGACGGCGCCCGCGTCGTTGGCCGCAAGATCGGGGCGACGTCGGCAGCAGTGCAGGAGCAGCTCGGCGTGGATCAGCCCGACTTCGGCGTGCTGCTCGACGACATGGACGTCACCGCCCACGAGCTCGTCCCGATCCAACGACTCATCCAACCGAAGGTCGAGGCTGAGGTCGCCTTCATGCTGGGCGCCGACCTCGCCGAAGGTCCGTTGGACGCGGCGCAGTGCCGATCGGCGGTCGAGTACGCCGTCGCGGCAATCGAGATCGTCGACTCCCGGATCGCCGGATGGGACATCCAGTTCTCGGACACCGTGGCCGACAACGCCTCGAGCGGCCTGTACGTGCTCGGCACGACCAAGCTGACCCTGGCGGAGTTCGAGCCCGTGGCCGTCGTGATGGAGATGACCGTCGACGGGACGACCGTCTCCACCGGCTCTGGCGACGCCTGCCTGGGCGACCCCCTGAACGCGCTCCGGTGGCTCGCCAGGCGGGCGCGGGAGTACGGGCAACCATTGCGCGCCGGGCAGGTCGTCCTCTCCGGCGCCCTCGGGCCGATGGCCCCGGCACGCGCCGGCAGCTGCGTCTCGGCCGAGCTCTCGAGCCTCGGACGGGTCGCCATCGAGTTCAGTTCGCCGCCGTCCGGCGGCCCGCCTCACGACCCCGCTTCACGACGAGGAGCAGACCTGTGAATGACGCCGACGGCACCGCTGTCGCGATCATCGGATCGGGCAACATCGGCACCGACCTCATGATCAAGGTGCTGCGACACTCCAAGCACCTGCGCATGGGCGCCATGGCCGGCATCGACCCGTCCTCAGACGGGCTCCGACGGGCCGCGCGGATGGGTGTCCCCACGACCCACGAGGGCGTCCGTGGGCTGACGGAGATGCCAGGCTTCGACGAGATCGGGATCGTCTTCGACGCGACCTCGGCCAAGGCCCACCTGGCGAACCAGCGGATCCTCGAGCCCTTCGGCAAGCGACTGATCGACCTCACCCCCGCTGCGATCGGCCCCTTCGTCGTCCCAGCGGTCAACCTGGACGACCACCTCGCGGCGCCGAACGTGAACATGGTGACGTGCGGGGGCCAGGCGACGATCCCGATCGTCGCGGCCGTCTCCCAGGTCGTCCCGGTCGCGTACGCCGAGATCGTCGCCTCGATCTCCTCCCGGTCGGCCGGACCCGGCACGCGCGCGAACATCGACGAGTTCACCGAGACCACCTCGCACGCGATCGAGCAGGTGGGTGGAGCCGCACGCGGCAAGGCAGTGATCATCCTCAACCCGGCTGAGCCGCCCCTCATCATGCGGGACACGGTGTTCTGCCTGGCTGATCTCGGAGGCGACGACCGGGCCGCGGAGATCGAGGAGTCGGTCGTCAAGATGGTCGCCGACGTGGCCGCATACGTCCCGGGCTACCGGCTCAAGCAGCAAGTCCTGGTCAGCCCGATCCCCGATGACATGCCAGTGGAGACCTTGCTCATCCCGGGCGCGAGCCGCCCGACCCACCAGGTCTCGGTCTTCCTCGAAGTGGAAGGCGCGGCCCACTACCTCCCGGCATATGCCGGGAACCTGGACATCATGACCGCAGCGGCGCTGCGGGTCGCCGAGCGCATCGCGGCCCACGGAGGGGAACGACTGTGACCAAGACGTTGTACGTGCAGGACGTCACACTTCGTGATGGGATGCACGCGATCCGCCACCGAATCGGCCCCGCCCAGGTGGGGCAGATCGTGGCCGCCCTCGACGCCGCCGGGGTCGACGCCATCGAGGTCGCCCACGGCGACGGCCTGGCCGGGGGGTCGGTGAACTATGGACCTGGCTCCCACACCGACTGGGAGTGGCTCGAGGCGGCGGCGTCGAACATCTCGCGTGCCGTGCTCACCACCCTGCTACTCCCCGGGGTCGGGACCGTCGAGAGCCTCCGGCGGGCGCACGAGCTCGGGGTGCGCTCCGTCCGGGTCGCCACCCACTGCACCGAGGCTGACGTCGCCGCGCAGCACATCGAAACCGCTCGCTCTCTGGGCATGGACGTCGCCGGGTTCTTGATGATGAGCCACATGGCGCCGCCGGAGGAGCTGGCCGCCCAGGCCGCGCTGATGGAGTCATACGGGGCACACTGCGTCTACGTCACCGACTCCGGCGGCCGGCTGACCATGCAAGACGTGCGCGCCCGGGTCCGGGCCTACCGGGACGTGCTCGATGCGACCACGCAGATCGGCATCCACGCCCACGAGAACCTCTCGCTATCGGTCGCCAACTCCGTGACCGCGGTCGAGGCGGGCGCCGTGCGTGTGGACGCGTCCCTGGCAGGCCAGGGCGCCGGAGCGGGCAACTGCCCGATCGAGGCGTTCATCGCGGTTGCCGACCTGTACGAGTGGACGCACTCGTGCGACGTCTTCGCACTTCAGGATGCCGCCGATGATCTCGTGCGCCCGCTCCAGGACCGGCCCGTGCGGGTCGACCGGGAGACGCTCACGTTGGGCTACGCGGGCGTCTACTCCAGCTTCCTCCGCCACGCGGAGGCCGCATCCGGCCGATTCGGCGTGGACGTGCGCACCCTCCTCCTCGAGGCCGGACGACGGCGCCTCGTGGGCGGTCAGGAGGACATGATCGTTGACATCGCGCTCGACCTCGCGCGCGAGACCGCCGAAGCGTAGGCGGCCCTCCCGCGGCCGCGGCCCAGCGGATCCCGATGATCGGGAGTCCTGTGGATGACGTGCCGCACAGCCAGTCAAATCGACCACATCGCCCGCGCAGGCGACGTCGCTGACCAGCGACGACCACGATGAAGGAGCGTGACCAAGGTGTGGAGCCCACCCGCGCCCGAGGACGTCGACTTCCGGGCTGAGATCCGGGCGTGGCTGCGCGAGAACATCCCGCAGAAGCCAGCCCCGGCGTTCTACACGCCTGACCGGCGGGCGTACGACGCCGCCTGGCAGCGGTCCCTGCTCGAGGGCGGCTTCGGGGCACTGGGCTGGCCGACCGAGCTGGGCGGCCGAGAGGTCACGGTGTCGCAGCAGATGATCTTCCACGAGGAGCTGGCGAACGCGGGCGCACCCGACGTGGGCTGCCTCTTCATCGCGCTCAACCACGCCGGCCCGACGGTTGCCACCCGAGGCACACAGGCGCAGCGAGAACGACACATCCCGCGGATCCTGCGCGGGGAGGAACTGTGGTGCCAGGGGTTCAGTGAGCCCGAGGCCGGCTCGGACCTCGCCTCCATCCGCACCCGCGGTGACGTGCACGGCGACGTCGTCGTCGTCAACGGCAGCAAGATCTGGACCAGCTACGCCCACCTCGCCGACTTCTGCGAGCTGCTGATCAACACCGACCGGTCCGCCGGCCGCCACAAAGGGCTGACCTGGATGATCCTCGACATGCGGACGCCAGGCGTCACCGTCCGGCCCATCAAGACCCTCACGGGCAACCCCAGGTTCTCCGAAGTCACGTTCGACGACGTCGAGGTGCCACTCGACAACGTCGTCGGCGGACTCAACAACGGGTGGAGCGTGGCGATGTCGACCCTCGGCTTCGAACGCGGCTCAGCCATGATGGGCCGACAGGTCCGGACGCTGCGCCGGATCGAGGAGCTGCGCGACTACGCGGAGAAGAACGGCGCGCTGGCCGACCCACTCGTCCGCGCCGAGCTGGACGCTCTGCGCCGCGACGCGTTCGCGGTGCGGGCACTGGTCCACCGCAGCCTGAAGCCGCACACCCACGCCCAGGGGGCCAGTTCGGTCCTACGGGTCTTCCACTCCGAGCTTGTGGGGCGCCTCACCCGGCTCGCGATGCGGATCCAGGGCGAAGAGGTCGTGACGCTGGGGTCGTGGAACCTCGAGTACCTGAACGAACTGAGGAGCAAGGTGACGGCCGGAACCCTGGACATCCATCGCGACATCATCGGCAATCGACTTCTGGGACTTCCCCGATGAGCACGATCGCACCGGACCCGGCCGACCTCCTCGCGCTCGCCTCAGCCGTCGACGGGGTGCTCGCCGAGAAGGCCGACGGTCCGATCGCCTTCGAGAGCCCCGCCGAGGCCACGCGCCTCGCTGTGTGGGAGACGGCCATCGAGCTCGCCTGGCCGCTGATCGGGCTGCCAGAGGAGCTCGGTGGTGCGGACGGCGGTGTCGACGAACTCGTCGTCGTGATCGAGCAGGTCGGCCGATGGCTGGCTCCCGGTCCCTTCCTCGGCACCGCCCTGTATGCCGCAGTGCTGGCCGCCCAGCCCGACGTCGCGATCCCGACGATCGACGAGGCGGTCGCGGCGGGGGTCGGTTTCGGTCTCCTCGGCTGGGGCGATGGCTGGCCGCGCCCGGCACACGACGGCGGCCAGTCGCTGTTCTTCGCCCCCGAGGGCGTGCGGCTCGGCCTCCTCCTCGCGCGCGACCGGGTCGAGCTGGTGACGCTCGAGGGCGGCGACCGGGCCGGCAGTGCGCTGCTGGATCCGGCCGCCGACATGGTCATCGTCGACGCCTCATCACCCCGGCAGACGGTCCTCGAGGGTGCGGCCGCGGAGCAGCTGTGGCTGACCAGCAGGCTCCTTCTCGCGGCCTATGCGGTCGGGATCGCCGACCGGACCCTGCGCACCACCGTCGACTACGCCAAGACCCGCCACCAGTTCGGCCAGCCGATCGGCAGCTTCCAGGCCGTCAAACACCGGTGCGCCGACATGGCGATCCGCGAGCTCGTCGCACGTGCGGCCCTCGAGTTCGCCCTGGATCAGGTCGGCGCGGAAGCCGCGGTCGTGGCGTCCTCAATCGACGACGCCTTGGCGATCGCGCTCGACGCCGCCCTCGGCAACGCCGAAGCCTGCCTGGAGACCCACGGCGCCATGGGGTTCACCTGGGAGTTCGCCGGCCACCGCTTCCTCAAGCGTGCCCACCTCCTGCGCGCACTCGCCTCCTCCGGCCACGAGAGCGCGAAGCGATGAGGCGCTCCGACCCGGAAGGGCGCCCCGCCCGCCGCCACCCCCACAAGGAGACGCCATGGACCTGACCACCGGAACCGACGAGCTGCTGCTCACTCGAGAGGGGCCTGTCGCCGTACTGACCATCAACCGGCCCGAGCGGCTTAACGCACTCGGCGAGAATGTCCACTTCGCATTGCGTCGCGTGTGGCATGAGCTCGAGGCGGACCCGACGTGCCGCGTCGCGGTCGTCACCGGAGCCGGCGAGCGCGCCTTCTGCACCGGAATGGACCTGCGGGAGAACAAGGAGCGGGGCGGCATTCGCCCACAGAGCGCCAAGGCCACCGACGTCCGGGACGCAGGCAAGGTCTCCGCGCTGCGCAACGACAGCCTCCTACCTGTCGTCGTGGCGGTGAACGGCGTGTGCGCCGGCGCCGGGCTCCACTTCGTCGCCGACGGCGACGTCGTGGTGGCCTCTGAGCACGCCACATTCACCGACACCCACGTCTCGGTCGGCCAGGTCGCCGCCCTGGAGCCGATCATGCTCGCCCACCGCATCGGAGGCGGACAGGCGCTGCGGCTTGCCGTGATGGGCAGGTCGCTCAGGCTGGACGCCGACGAAGCGCTCCGGATCGGCTTGGTCCATGAGGTCGTCGCGGCCGAGCGGTTGCTCACGCGTGCGCGCGAGATCGCGCGAGGGATCGCCGCGAACTCCCCGGCCGCCATCCGTGCGAGCAAGCTCGCGATCTGGGGTTCTGTCGGGCAGCCGCTGCTCGCCGGGATGCAGCACGGCTTCGATCAGGTCCGCGGCCACTGGGACCACCCGGACTCCAAGGAAGGCCCTAAGGCCTTCGTCGACAAGCGGCAGCCGGAGTGGGCCGATCGCACCGCGGAGCCACTGGACGTGCTGTCCCTGTACGTGGAGGCGCGCGGCGCATGACCACGGAGGCCACCGGCCGCCAGCAGCTCCTCGCACGGTGGGCTGGCCAGCCGGCCCAGACACTTCTCGCCGCGCTCGGGGTCGACCCGGCCACGCAGCTCACGCTTCCCGGACTGCTCGAACGTTCGGTCGCGCGCTTCGCAGACGCGCCCGCGATCGTCACTCCGACCACGTCGACCTCCTATGCCGAGCTCGCGCACCGCTCCGCGGCATTCGCGCACCTGCTGGCTGAGCTGCATCCGCAAGACGGGGCCAGGGTGGCGTTGCTGCTGCCGAACGGCCCGCAGTTCGTCGTCGCACTGCATGGGGCGGCCCGGGCCGGCGCGGCGAGCGTACTGCTGAACTCGTTCGGAACCGCTGCAGAGATCAGCGGCTGCCTCGAGCGTAGTGGCGCGCGTCTGCTGGTCACCACGAGCAGGCTCGCGCCCGAGCTCCTGGAGTTCGTCCGTGCCCTGGCCGGAATCGACTCACTCGTGTCCGTTGGCCTTCAGGTGTACCCGGTCGGGAAGAGGATCGGCTTCATCGACTGGGTTGTCGTCCTCGACGACGACGCGGTCCTCGACCGCGAGCCGGCGCCAGAGCGGGCCGCGGTGGGTCCCGAGCAGGACGCGGCGCTGCTGTTCACCTCAGGGTCGACGGGGATGCCAAAGGCCGTCCTGCACAGTCATCGCGCGATCTGCCTGCAGAGCTACCGGTATTCCGACCTGCTGCGGCTCACTCCCGACGACCGTCTGATGAGCCTGTCGCCATACTTCTGGTCCTCCGGGTTGTGCAAGTCCCTCGGGGCCGCACTCAGCTCAGGCGCGACGCTGCTGGCCATGCCCCGATTCAACGCCGAGTCCGCGCTGGCGTTCCTCGAGCGCGAGCGGGCGACAAAGCTGATCTCCCCGGTGCATCTTGATCACCAAATGGTGTCGCACCCGAAGTTCGGCGACCTCGACCTCTCGGCACTGCGCGGTGTGCACCGCCGCAGCCCGCTCCGTGATGCCCTCGGGATCACCGAGCGGTGGAGCCCCGGCGGATACGGCCTGTCGGAGATGTGCACCCTGGTCTCGTCGTTCCCGGCCGACATCGATCCCGAGCAGGTCGCCGGCTCGGAAGGCTGGGTGGTGCCCGGTGCCGAGGTCAAGGTCACCGATCCCGACACCGAACAGACCGTCCCGTTCGGAGAAGTGGGCCGGATTTGCGTCCGAGGTGACTCGCTGATGATCCGCTACGACGACCAGCCCTTGCCTTTCGATGAGGAGGGGTTCTTCCCGACCTCCGACCTCGGCTTGCTGGACGAGGAGGGTCGACTCTATTTCCGCGGACGAGCCGACTCGGTGATCAGGTCCGGCGGGACGAACGTGTCACCGGTGGAGGTCGAGAACGCCCTGACTGGATGGCACCGTCTCCGGCGCGTCGCCGCGGTGGCCGTCCCGCACCCTGATCGGGGAGAGGTCCTGATCCTGTGCGCCGTTCCCGCAGACGACACGGTGGACGAAGCCGAGGTCACCGCCTACCTGCGGACCCTCCTGTCCGGCTACAAGGTTCCGCGGCGGGTCGTCCTCGTGGACGAGTCCAGGCTGAAGTTCACCCCCACCCACAAGGTCGACCTCGGCCACGCCCGCCGCATCGTGATTCACGAGCTACTCGACCGCGAAGGCGACCCGGCCTGGCTCGAGCTACTGACAGGAGCCCTCGAGTGAGCACGACGCCGTCCGGCCTGATGGTGACCGAGGACGAGGCCACCGTCGCGCAGGTCGTCGAGGAGTTCATACGCGTCCACGACGATCTCCCGACCAGTCGGACCAGGATCGAGGACGGCGCCCCGTACCCCCGCTCCACCTGGACCCGGGCTGCGCGCGAGCTCGGCCTGGCGGGCGTCGCAAGCCCCGAGCACCTCGGCGGCGCCGGCCTCGGGTTCCGTGGCCTGTGCGTCGTCATGGAGTCTGTCGGCCGGCATCTGGCGCTGGCGCCGCTGCTGCCGACGGTCGCGATGGCCGTACCCGCGCTGCTGGCGTGCGGTCCGACGTCCGCCGCCACTGACCTCCTCGGCCGCATCCACGACGGTACGACCCTCACCACGCTCGTACTCGGTACCGCGTGCGCACCGTTCGTTTCCCAGACGAAGCTCCGCGCCGTCGAGGACGGCACGGCCCCCGGCGCGTTCCGCGTGTCCGGGACCGTGTCCTACGTCGTGGGTGCCGCCGACGCCGACGTGCTCCTCGTGATCGCGCAGCATCGCGGCATCGACCGGCTCTTCGCGGTCGACCCGTCGGCAGCCGCCGTCCAGGTTCGGCCACTCGACACCCTCGACCTCACCCGCGCCGCGGCGGCGGTCGCTCTCAGCGACGTGCCAGCGAAGCTGATCTCCGCAGCGGCGGACGCGTTCCCGACTCGCCAAGTGCTCGCCATCGCCAGCATCGCCCACTCCTGCGAACAGGTGGGAGCCGCGAGCCGATCCCTCGACCGAGCCGTCGGCTATGCAGGATTGCGCGTCCAGTTCGGCCGAGCGATCGGTTCCTTCCAGGCGGTCAAGCACCGATGCGTCGACATGCTCGTCGAGCTGGAAGGAGCGCGCAGTGCGGTCTACCACGCCCGCCGCTGCACCGGCCAGGACGCCGACCAGCTGACGACAGCAGCCAGCCTGGCCAAGGTACGCGCGTCGACGGCACTCACCAGCATCGCCACCTCCGCCCTGCACGTGCACGGCGGGCTCGGCTTCACCTGGGAGGACGACTCGCATCTCTACCTACGGCGCGCGAAGTCCTCGGCGGCGTACCTCGGCCAGCCACACCGGCACCTCGAGTGGCTCGCCAGTGAGCTTCTCGGCGATGAACCCGGACGAGACGACATCGGAGAGGCTTCATGACATCGACCAATGGGCGGGCAGATGAGCACGCGGCGGACGAGCTGGTGGTGCTGGACCACCCGGCGAGGCACATCGCGCGGATCACGCTGAACCGGCCGGACAAGGCCAACATCGTCGCGACCCCGGAGATGAATGAGCTGCTCGCCCGCCACCTGCGCGCGTGCCAGTCCGACGATGACATCAAGGTCATCATCCTCGCCGGCGCCGGGAAGAACTTCTGCGGAGGCGAGGACATCAACAAGACGCCGATGGACAGCCAGTCGATCGCCCGCGGCGACCGACGTCCGCCGCAGTCGTCGCGCATCCGGCACATCAACGAGATCGAGGACATCTGGGCCGACGAGCTGCTGCTGTGCGACAAGACGGTCGTGGCCTCCGTTCAAGGGGCGGCGATCGGGCTCGGCTTCCGGCTCGCCCTGTTCTGCGACATCGTGGTCGCCTCCGACGACGCGTTCTTCGGCAGGCCCCAGAGTCGTATCGGTCTGGCCGGCCTCGACATGGGGCTGCCGGTCCTCCTGAGCCGCCTCGGCATCAACCGAGGCTACGAGCTGCTGCTCACCGGCAGAACCGTGACCAGCCAAGAGCTCCACGAATGGGGCTTCATCGCCTCGGTCGTGCCCCGAGACGACCTGGCAGACGAGACGATGCGCTATGCGCAGGCGATCGCCGCGCACTCAACCGACGGCCTGATGATCGGCCGGCAGGCGATGAAGATGTTCTGGAACCTCCAGGGCCTGGCGCAGTGGCGCAACTTCGCCAGCGTCGCGCATCCGCTCTTCTCCAATCTCAAGTGGAGAGACGACGAGATCAACCTCTTCAAGGAGCGCGAGCGCGCCGCCTCGCCCAAGGAAGCGCTCCAGGCGGTGTACCGCCCCTGGACCGACCTCGGCTTCAAGTAGCTGGCCAGATAGCAGATCGAGAATCAGTTCGAGCGAGAGAAGGAGTAGGACGACGTGGGTGCTGAAGTCGCGGTCCAAGACGATGTCGCGGTGGTGACCCTCCGCTGGCCCGAGAAGCGGAACGCGGTCGGACCGGCTGAGGCCGAGGAGCTGGCCCTGGCTCTGACCGAGGCCGGGACGCGCTCCCGGGCGGTCGTTCTGACCGGCGAGGGCGCATTCTGCTCGGGGGGTGATCTGCGGACCTTCGCCCGGCTGACCCGCGAGGCCAGCGCCGAGGAGGTCATGCCGATCGTGTACGGCAAGATCCACGCCGTGGTCCGCGCCCTGCGCGACTGCCCCGTGCCGACCATCGCGGCGGTGGACGGTGCCGCCGTCGGCCTGGGCATGGACTACGCGCTCGCCTGCGACCTCCGCTTCGTCGGGCCAGACGGATGGATGCGGCAAGGGTGGGCTCGCGCGGGACTCATCGCCGCCGGCGCCGGGAGCTACTTCCTGTCGGGGATCAACGACATGCTCGCGTGGCAGCTCATGCTCGACCAGCGCAGGCTCGATGGCCCCGAGTGCGAGACCTTGGGCGTTGCGGCGTTCGCACCTGACGGCGCGTACGCCGCCGCCCACTCGGTCGCCCGGCAGCTTGCCGCTCTCCCCGAGCGGACCGTGGCCGGCTACGCCGCGTTGAACCGCGCGCGGCGCTGGCCCAGCGACGAGTACCTGACGCGCTGCGCGCAGACCCAGGCGCAGCTTCTGTCGTCGCCGGAGTTCCGGGCGCGCGTCGAGGAGATCCTCGGCGTCGTTCCCTCCGGCTCAGCCAAGCCCGCGACCGGATGACCGTCGCCCGCCGGCCGACCCAGGCCCGGCAGCAGTACCGGGCCTGGGAGGGTCGGTCCGACCGCCGAGACTGGCAGTTCCGCTGGACGGTTCATCGGCGATGAGGAAAGATGAGTGCACTCAATGTGAGGTAAGTGCACACAAGTGGGTACCCGCTGCCGCGGTGACGCCCAGGACTCGACGGGAGCATCGGGGGATCCGACGTGCCCGCACAATGCGCGGGACAGGGGTGACCTCAGCGTGACGGCAGAGACTTTTCCGGAGCAGGGTCGGGGGTATCTCGACCACGTCAGGCCCGACGCCGGTGGCAAGATCGCGGAGGCTCTCGCGTTCCGGATCTCCCGGGACATCATCAAGGAGGCTGCTCCGCGCCACTCCTTCCTGGGCAGCGAGGCAGCGCTCATCGAGAAGTACGGCGTAAGCCGTGCGGTCTTCCGCGAGGCGATCCGCATCCTCGAATACCTCTCCATGGTGACGGCCAGGCGGGGGCCACGCGGGGGGATCTACGTCGGCGATCCGGATGGAAGCGCCGTGATCGCATCCACTGCGATGTTCCTCGAGTACGAGCGCGTGGAACCGTCCCAGCTCTACAGCACTCGCGCCGTGCTCGAACTGCATGCGGTCAGCCTGGCCACCGAACGCCTCGACGCGGAAGGGGAGCGCCGCCTGTGGGAGACGCTCGAGAGTGAGCGGACCAAGAAGCCGGAGGAGTACATCGCGCACAACGACTTCCATCTCACCATCGGTGAGCTGTCCGGCAACCGACCCTTGAGCATGTTCATCAATGTCTGCCAGACCCTCACCGCGATGCACAGCATTCCGGTGCAGGAGGGAGTCGACGGCGGGACCGCGAACGAGATGGCAGCCGAGATCGGTGCGGCTCACCGGGCGATCGTGGAGGCAATGGTCGCCCGCGACGCGCTCTCGGCACAGCGGGCCATGGACGATCATCTTCGGGTCATGCTGCCGTGGCTGAGGTGAGCGCGAACGGCGGCGCGGAGGTCTCGGGCGACGCCGACTCTCGGTGAGTGGGATGCCTCGGGAGACGGGGCCGGACGCATTGTTAGCCTCGCCCGACCATCGCCTCAGCGAACGCGACGCCGTGAGCCTCCCAGGTACGTCACCAGACCCGGACGACCGGCATTTCGATCAGACTAGAAAGTGGAAACGCAATGGGTGTCTACATTCTGCGCCGCATCCTGATCGCGGTTCCCACGGTCCTGATCCTCATGTTCATGGTCTTCCTGCTGGCAGACCTCTCGCCGGCTGATCCTGCGCTGACGATGGCCGGCGGCAACGCCACCCCTGAGCAGGTGGCCGAGGTCCGGACGTCCCTGGGACTCGACCAGCCGTTGCCGGAGCGGTACGTCGACTACGTGAGGAGCGCCCTGCACGGCGACTTCGGGACCTCTCCGATCTCCGGTCTCCCCGTGCTCGACAACCTCCGCGAGCGCGTGCCGGTCACGCTGTCGCTGGTGAGCCTGGCACTGTTGTTCGCGATCGGCATCTCGGTGCTGCTGGGAACGGTTGCCGCGATCCGCAAGGGAACCATCCTCGACACGTTGATCTCAAGCTTCGCGTCCCTGCTCATGTCGCTGCCGTCGTTCGTCTCCGGGCTCCTACTCATCCTGCTGCTCGCAATCTATTATCCCGCCTTCCCGGCGACCGGGTCGGCCACGCCCGCCGAGGGCCTGGGTCCGTGGCTGACCTACACAACCCTGCCCGCGATCGCCCTCGCGCTCGTGCCGGCGGCTCTGATGACGCGCCAGATCCGCGGCGCCCTCCTCGACGCACTCGAGGAGGACTATGTCCGGACCGCGCGGGCGAAGGGGCTGACGTACGTGTCGGTGGCTGGAAAGCACGCGGCGAAGAACGCCGCGGTCCCGATTGTGACGATCCTGAGCCTTGAAGTCGTCTACATGATCGGGAACACGGTCGTTGTCGAGAGATTGTTCGCACTGCCCGGCGTGGGGGCGCTGGGGGTGGACTCGGTGATCAACGGAGACTTGGTTACGTTGCAAGGAATGGTCTTGTTCGTCGCGCTCATCGTCCTGGTCGTCAACCTGCTCGCGGACCTGTCGTATGGGTACCTCAACCCCCGATTGGCAAAGCGATGACGTCGGTGAGCCAGGCCCAAGAGGTCACACAGGCCGTGCCCCCGCTCGGCGGCGATGAATCCGCCGAACTGATGGATCGACCGCCTTTGGGTGGCGTTGTGCTGCGGCGGCTGGTGAGGAAGCCGTCGGCGATCGTCAGCCTCGTGGTCCTTACCGTGATCGGTCTCCTCGTCGTATTCGGGCTGTGGATCGCACCGGAGGACCCCAACGCCATCGACCTGAAGCACAAGCTTCAACGCCCGTCTGCGGACGCCTGGCTCGGAACCGACGACCTGGGGCGAGACATCCTCAGTCGTGTCATCGTCGCCACCCGGGTCGACGTCCTCGCCGCGACCCAAGCGGTCCTGATCGCGCTCCTCGTGGGGGTGGCCCTCGGGCTGGTGGCCGGCTATCGCCAAGGTGTGGTCGACGGACTCGTGAGCCGCGTGATCGACGCCCTGATGGCCCTGCCGCCGCTGATCCTCGCGGTGGTCGTGGTGGGCACCCTCGGAACCGGTCTGACCAACGCCATGATCGCGATCGGCATCGTGCTGGTCCCGGGTATCTTCCGGCTGGCGCGCGCATCGACGATGGTGGCGAAGTCGGAACTCTACATCGAGGCCGCCCGCGCCAGCGGAGTGCCCACATCACGGATCCTGCGCCGGCACATCCTCCCCGCCATCGTCGGACCGCTCGTCATCCAGGTCACCTTCGCGGCGGCCGCGGCCATCATCGCCGAGGCGAGCCTGACGTTCCTCGGCCTGGGAGCCGCGCCGCCGCAGGCGACCTGGGGAACGATGCTCAAGGACGGTGCGCAGTATATGGGGTCAGCCAACTACCTGCTGATCCCGCCGGCGCTGATGATCATGATCACGATCTTGAGCCTCTCGAAGCTGGGTGACGCCCTGCGCGATGCGATGGGACGCCAGTCCGCCGACGAGCGCGGACGTTGACAGGAGGCCGAAGACAGTGAGAACGCTGAGCCTGAAGAACGAGCGACGACGGTCGCGCATCCCGGTCGAGTCGGCCTCGGAACATGGGGGGAGCCTCCTCGATGTGACCAGCCTGACCGTCGAGGTGTCGACTGAGCGCGGTTGGCTACCGATCGTCAGCGATGTGTCGCTCCATGTCGGCCGGGGCGAGACGGTGGGACTCGTGGGGGAGTCGGGGTCGGGTAAGACCGTGACGTCTCTGGCCATCATGGGACTCCTGCCCCGCAACGCGCGGATCTCCGGCGGCAGCGTCGCCTTGGCCGGCCGAGAGCTCGTCGGACTCTCGGAGCGGGAGTACAGCGACGTGCGCGGCGAGGTGATGGCGATGATCTTCCAGGAGCCCCGGCGCTCGCTGAACCCCGCGTTCACCGTAGGTGACCAGGTCGCGGAGTCGCTTCGCCGGCACCGCGGTCTCTCCCGGCGGGAGTCGTCAGCTGTCGCCAAGGAGCTCTTCGAGCTCGTTGAGATCCCAAAGGCGGGCGAGAGACTGCGGCAGTACCCGCACCAGTTCAGCGGCGGAATGTGCCAACGGGTCATGCTCGCGATGGCGCTGGCGTGCCAGCCCGAGATCCTGATCGCCGACGAGCCCACCACGGCACTCGACGTGACCGTGCAGCGCCAGATGCTGGAACTGCTCGCACGCCTGCAGGGCGAACTCGAATTCGGAACCCTGCTGATCACCCACGACCTGGGCGTCGTCGCGGAGACGTGCTCGCGAGTGATGGTGATGTACGCCGGTCAGGTGGTCGAACACGCAGGCGTCGATGACATCTTTCACGACCCGCAGCACCCGTACACCTCCGCGCTCCTCGGCACCGTCGTCGATCCCATGGCCGGGGTCGAGACGCTGTCGCACATCAAGGGCGTCGTTCCGCCTCCGCACCGATTCCCGACCGGCTGTCGCTTCCAGCCCCGATGTGCTCATGCCCTCGACGACCTTTGCGGAGACCCGGTGGAGCTGCGCGCCCTCGACCACGGACGCGCCAGCCGCTGCGCTCGCGTCGGCGACCTGCGTCTCGAGGGAGTCCGCTATGAGTGACCCGGTCCTGCGGGTGACCGACCTGACGAAGGTCTACACCGCCCGCAACCTCATCGGCAGGCAGTACGTGGTGCACCGTGCCGTTGACGGCTTGAGCGTGAGCGTCGACGCCGGCGAGACGGTCGCAGTCGTGGGCGAGAGCGGTGCCGGCAAGTCGACGGTCGGCCGGCTCGCGCTCAGGCTGATCGAGCCCACCTCGGGAACGGTGGAGCTACTCGGTCGCGACCTCGCGTCGATGAGGTCGTCCGAGCTGCGAAAGATGCGTGCGCACGCGACGATGATCTTCCAAGATCCTTACACCTCGCTCAACCCGCGGCTCACCATTCAGTCCGCGATCGCGGAGCCGCTCGAGGTGGTCGGCGCGGCCGACAGGCGTGAGCGCGCCCGGTTGGTCGGAGACCTGATCGAGCGGGTCGGGCTGACCCAGGCACATCTTTCGCGTTACCCCTACGAGCTCTCCGGGGGGCAGCTCCAGCGGGTGGCGATCGCTCGTGCCCTCATCACGCAACCGTCGTTCATCGTGTGCGACGAGCCCGTGGCCGCGCTCGACGTGTCCACCCAGGCCCAGGTGATCAACTTGCTGCGCGACCTCCAGCGAGAACGCGGCATCGCCTACCTCTTCATCTCACATGATCTCCGGCTGGTACGGCTTCTCGCCGATCGAGTCGCCGTGATGCGCGGGGGCGCCCTGGTGGAGGAAGGGACGACCGATGCCGTCTACCGGCAGCCGACGTCGTCGTACACCAAGAGCCTGCTGAACTCGATCCCGGCGGGGAGCCCACGCGCCCGAAAGTTCGGACTTCCTCCAACGACCCCGCGGACGACGCCGCACGGGCCGGACGTGTCAATGGCCGTCGGCGGCCGCTCGGGATCATGACCGACCCGAAGACGCACCCGATCCTCGAGCCCGCTCGCCTCGGCCCGATCTCGCTGCGCAACGCGACGATCAAGGCTGCGACCTTCGAGGGCATGACCCCTGGCGGCCAAGTCAGTGACCGGCTGGTCGAGTTCCATTCCGAGCTCGCGCGCGGGGGCATCGGGATGACTACCGTCGCCTACTGCGCGGTCACCCCGGACGGGCGGCTCCACCAGAACCAGATCTTGATGGGTGAGGAGGCGCTCCCGGGGCTGCGCCGGCTCGCTGACGCCGTGCACGGCGAAGGCGCCGCGATCTCGGCGCAGATCGGTCATGCGGGCCCGGTGTCGAACGCGAAGTCGACGGGTTCGCCGGCACTGGCGCCCTCACCCCACTTGAGTGCGCAGCATCTGGTCTTGTCGCGGTCTGCGACATCGGCCGACCTGCGCCGGGTCGCGGCGGCCCATGGCAGCGCCGCGCTGACCGCCCGAGAGGCCGGCTTCGACGCCGTCGAGGTCCACCTCGGACACAACTACCTCGCCAGCTCGTTCCTGAGCCCGCGCCTGAACCGTCGCGATGACGAGTACGGCGGGACCCTCGCCAATCGGGCACGCGTCGCGCTGGAGGCCCTTCGAAGTGTGCGCGACGCTGTGGGCGGCACGATCGCGGTCACGGCCAAGCTCAACATGGACGATGGCGTCGCTCGTGGCTTCTGGCTCGACGAGGCCGTGCAGCTGGCGCAGTGGATTGAGCGCGACGGACTGGTGGACGCCCTTGAGCTCACCGCGGGGAGTTCGTTGCTCAATCCGATGTACCTGTTCCGCGGCGATGCTCCGATCCAGGAGATGGCCGCCATCATGCCTCAGCCGCAGAGAACGGGCATGCGGCTTTTCGGACGGCTTCGGCTGCGTTCCTATCCGTTCGAACCGCTCTACCTCCTGCCGTCTGCGCGTCAAGTGCGGGCCGAGGTGTCGCTGCCGCTCATCCTGCTTGGTGGGGTGAACACGATCGACGACATGGACACGGCGGCGGCCCAGGGCTTCCAGTTCGTCGCCATGGCTCGAGCGCTGCTGCGTGACCCCGGCCTGGTCGCCGCCCTCTCGAACGCCGACTATGCGCGCGGCGGCCTGTGCATTCACTGCAATAAGTGCATGGCGTCGATCGCGAGCGGCGCGCGCTGTGTCCTCATTGGCCCGCCGCCGGAGGGCCGGGCGGTCCTCGGGGCGCACGCGCGCTGATCGCCGCGCGCCAGGTCTTCGCGCCGTCGGCTGCTCATCTTCACGTAGATGTCGTCCACGAGATCCTGCTGGGAAACTTGTCCGAAATATCCGCGTAAAGAGTATCCTCAAATGGCGTGACCGGTGTTACATTGAGTGCACTCAAAAGGCGCCAGTGAAGGGGCGTGTGATGACGGTCAACGTTGAAGAGAAGGTGGCGCCGTCGATGGTGCAGCGGATGACGCTCATCATGGAGACGTTCGAGGGCCGCGGATCCCGGCGGAGTCTCGAATATATCGCCACACTCACCGGCCTCCCGCGTTCGACCGCGCACCGAATCCTCGACCAGCTTGTCCGAAATGGCTGGCTCCAGCACGACGAGTCGGGCTACCACCTCGGTTGGCGCGCCAGTCACCTGGCCGGGCCCAGCGACGACGTGTCGGCACTGCGCGAGGTAGCCGCCCCTTTCCTTCACGAGCTCGTCATGCGCACCGGACTGGTCGTCCACCTCGCCATTCTCGACGGGCCGTCGGTGCTGTACCTGGACAAGCTGGGTGGCCCGGTCCTGCCCTCCGTGCCCTCGCGTGTCGGTGGGCGACTTCCCGCGCACCTGACCGCTGTCGGGAAGGCGATGCTTGCCCGCATCGAGCCCGAGACTGTCGAGCGGCTTCTTGATCAGCTGGCGGTGAGCGGCGTGGTCCCGATGCCGGACATCGCGGGCTTGCATCGAGAGCTCAGTGAGGTGCGGAGCCGTGGTGGCCTCGCGTTTGCCCAGACGGGCCTGGCGAACCCGATCAGCTGCGTCGGGGCACCCGCTTCGATGGGCGCTCTTCAGGCCGGGATCTCGCTGTGTGACGGTGGCCAGCCGGTCAACTTGGAACGGTTCGCGCCACTTCTGCTCGACCGTGCCCGGCGGATCGCGGGCACGCTCGAGTTCGCGCCGGGCCGGCGTGTCGAGCAGCAGATCGCCGAGACGCTCCCGCGCATGGCCTAGCCGCAACAGGGATCGCATGCACACGCGCCGGCCGGTCATGCTGACCGGCCGGCGCGTGTGCGCGTTCGGGCGAGTGGATCAGGACGCTGGCAAGTCGCCGTCACCACCAGTGGTCGTCCCAGCCCCAGGTGATCGGGGTGACGAAGGACGGGTCGCCGTCATCGAGGCCGAACCTACCCCGGTAGAACAGCAACGGTCGCGCGTCGGCGTCAGCCTCCGACAGGCTGAGAACCCTGCCAATGATCACGTCGTGATCGCCGGCGGTGTACACCGTCTCGACCTTGGCGTGGATCTGCACGATCGTCTCCGGGAAGCTCGGCGATCCCCAGGGCGACGCCGTCCAGTCGAGATCGCGGAACTTCGCGCCGTCACGCGAGCCGAACCGCATGCACAGGTCGATCTGGTCGGCGGCGAGGACATTGACCGTGAACACCCCGGCCGCACGGATGATCGGCCAGGCACGGCCGCGGTGGTCCGCGCAGAAGAGCACGAGCGGCGGATCGAGCGACACGGATGCGAACGACTGGCACGCGAAGCCCACGGGACCGTCAGCACCGGCACCGGTCACAATTGTGACACCGCTCGCGAAGTGGCCCAGCGCGCGACGCATCTCCGCCCCCGACGGACCGTCATGCGGCGCCGGGCGAGAGTCCAGACCAGTCGACTGATCAGTTGCCATCATGTGAAACCTTCCTGCTCGTGGTGCGCCTTCACCGTAGGAACCGGCGACTCGACAGCACGCCCGACTCCCATTCATCGGTACCTCGATCGACGATCGACGCCGAGTCTCGGCTCACCGATCCCGGTGACCGAGAGCAACCGGGCTGGTCGCCGGGACAGGTTCCTAGTCTCACTGGGGTCGCTGGCATCTGGACTATGCAACAGGAGGCAACGGTGGTGACGAGTCCGACCGTCTCGCGGGGACAGACCCAACGCGAGCTGCAGACGGAACGGGGCGTCCTTCGCTACCACGATTTCGGGGACGGCCCGCCTCTTGTCATGCTTCACGGATCCGGCCCGGGCGTGAGCGGTTGGGGCAACTTCCGCGACAACCTGCCGGCACTCGGGGCGCACTTCCGGTGCCTGGTTCTGGAGTTCCCCGGCTACGGCATCAGTGACCCGACCGGCGAGCCGCCAGCCATCGCGTCCGCGGGCTCGGTGCCACGATTCCTCGACGGTCTCGGGCTCGATCGTGTCCTGCTCCTGGGTAACTCCATGGGCGGTGGCGTTGCGACCCGATTCGCGATGGCGAACCCCGAGCGCGTCGCGAAGCTGGTGACCATCGGCGGGATCGGCGTCAACATCCTGAACCCGTTCCCCTCCGAGGGCATCGTTCTGCTCTCCGAGTTCGCCGACGACCCGACGCGGGAGAAGCTGCGTCGCTGGCTCGACTCCATGGTCTTCGACCCAGCCCTCATCACCGATGAGCTCTTCGAGGAGAGGTGGCAGCTGGCCACGTCCCACGACGCCCTGCGCAGCATGCGCGAGTCATACGGCCGCGAGGCCATGCGTCGTCGCATGGCTCCCAGCGCCGATGAGGTTCCCTACTGGGCCCGGTTCGGCGCCGTCGCCGCGCCGACGCTCATCGCGTGGGGCCGCGACGACAGGGTGAGCCCGCTGGATATGGCCATGGTCGCGATGAGGCACATCCCGCGGGCAGAGCTCCATGTGTTCCCGCGCTGCGGGCACTGGGTCATGCAGGAGCAGCGCGTGGCGTTCGAGGAGCAGGTCGTGGCATTCCTGCGTCGTCCCGACCAGCCGGGGGACCGGTGACGCCCTCGGTCGAGGACCACGGCACGGTTCTCGACACAGCGCCCGACACAGCCCCTGACACGGTGCCCGACATGGTGCCCGGTGTTGACCTCCGCGTCAGCCGGGTCATCGAGGAGACCGTCGACGCTCGCTCGTTCATCCTCGAGCCGCCGGCGGAACGCGCCGAGCAGTTCCGGTACAAGGCCGGGCAGTTTCTGACGATCAAGGTGCCGCTCCCGGGTGGCGACGTGGCTCGGTGCTACTCGCTGGCGAGTGCGCCGAGCGTCGACACTCACCTGAAGGTGACCGTCAAACGCACGGCCGGAGGAGCCGCCTCGGGTTGGCTGGTAGACAACGTCCGGCCAGGTTGGCGGATCCGTGCGCTTCGGCCCGCCGGCACATTCACGCTCCGGGAACGGCCTGGCGACGTCGTGCTGGTCGCGGCCGGCAGCGGGATCACCCCCGTCATCGCGATCGCGAAGGAGGCTCTGGTCGCTGGTGATCGCTCGGTCCGCCTCTTCTACGCCAACCGCGACGACGCATCAACGATCTTCCGCGAGGAACTGCTCAAGCTCTCGGCCCGGTATGGCGACCGCTTCGCCGTGGAGATGTGGCAGGAGATCCACCACGGCCGGGTCCCTCACGTCGATGACCTGGTCGCGTTCCTCGACCGGCGGTCCGGCGGTCAGTACCTCGTGTGCGGTCCGGCGCCGTTCATGGACCTGGCGTTCCAGGCCCTAGGCAGGGCTGGCGTGCCGTCGGAAGCCATCCACTCCGAGCGGTACGAGACCACCTCCGCCTACCCGTTCACCCCCCGACGTCCCGGGGGCACGGAGCAGTCCGCGCCCCAGGGGAGCGGCGCCGACACCCAGCTCGAGGTCACGCTCGACGGTGCGACGAGCACGCATGCGTGGCCCGCTGACAAGGTGCTCCTGGACGTTCTCCTGGATGCCGGACTCGACGCCCCGTACTCGTGCCGGGAGGGAAACTGCAGCGCCTGCGCGTGCGTCGTGCTCGATGGCTCGGTGCGGATGCGGAACAACCAGGTCCTCGATGAGGCAGACCTCGCCGACGGCCTGGTGCTCGGCTGCCAGGCATTGCCTGACGCTCCCGCGGTGACCATCAGCTTCGACGCATGAGCGCGGTCCTGCTGGCCGGGATTGACCGCGCGATGCCGGCTCATCGGGAGCAGGCTGCACACGTCGTACGGCGCACGTTCGACGATCAGGACGGCGAGCCCGGTGCTCGCCTTTTGGGGTTGAGAAAGGCAATGCGATGACGCGAGTGTTGGACCGCCTCATGGAGCACGCAGAGACGTTGCGCGAAATGGGCCCCGAGAACGAGCGTCTGGGACAGCTCAGCGACCCCACCGTCGAGGTGATGCGAAACGCAGGCGTCATCCGGCTGCTGCAGCCGAAGATCTACGAAGGCCAGGAAGCCCACCCGGCCGAGTTCGCCTCGACGGTCATGCGGCTGGCGAGCCTGGATGGAGCCAGCGGCTGGGTCGCCGGCGTGGTCGGAGTGCACCCGTGGGGACTCGCGCTCGCGGACGCGCAGGCCCAGGAGGACGTCTGGGGCCCCGACCCCGAGGTCTGGATCGCATCTCCTTACGCCCCGATGGGCGTGGCTCGTCCGGTCGAGGGCGGGTTCATCTTCAACGGCCGATGGCAGTTCTCCTCGGGTACCGACCACTGCAGGTGGATCTTCCTCGGAGCGCTCCTGGGAGACACCGACGGCAAGCCGGTCGAGCCCCGCTACTCGCTTCACATGCTGCTTCCCCGCTCCGACTACGAGATTGTTCCCGGCAGCTGGGACGTCGTCGGCCTGCGTGGCACCGGCAGCAAGGACATTATCGTCAAGGACGCCTTCGTGCCCTCGCACCGCGTGCTCGAGCAGCCGAAGCTCCTCGACGGCACTCGCGGTCGAGAGCTCGGCCTGCCGAACCCCATCTACCGCATGCCCTACTCGTGCGTGTTCCCTCTGGGTATCACCGCGGCCACCATCGGAATCTGCGAAGGCGGTCTCGCGCACCATCTGAACTACCAGCGCGACCGGGTCTCGGTGGTCGGCACGAAGGTGAAGGACGACCCGCACGTCCTCTACGCGATCAGCCACGCCGCCGCCGAGATCGACGCCGCACGGACGTCCCTGATCGAGAACGCGTCACGGATGTTCGACATCGTCGAGTCCGGCCGCGACGTGACCTTCGCCGAGCGGGCCGCCGGTCGCCGGCGCCAGGTGAGCGCCGCGTGGCGAGCGGTTCGCGCGCTCGACGAGATCTTCGACCGGTCTGGCGGCAACGCGATGCGCATGTCAAACCCCCTGCAGCGGTTCTGGCGCGACGCGCACACGGGTCTCGCGCACGCAATCCATGTGCCCGGGATGGTCAACCATGCGGCGGCGTTGACGCAGCTCGACCTTGAGCCGCCGCCAGGGCCGATGCGTTCGATGATCTGAGTCGGTCTGGCGAGACCCACAAGCCCACGTCGGTGGGCCCCGAGCACAACGAGCGGAGGGCGCGGACCCTCGATGAGAAGGAGGCGCAATGACCGAGATCCGAGGCCTGGGGTATCTCCGGGTCCAGACGCGACACCTCGATCGGTGGCGGAGCTTCGCCGAGGACGGGCTCGGGTTCGCCCGGGGGACGGGTCGCTCAGGCGACGGCCTGTACCTTCGCATGGACGAACGGGAGGCCCGGCTGATCGTGCTGCCCGGGCCGACCGACGAAGCGCTTGCGGTCGGCTGGGAGGTGCGTGACCAGTTCGCGCTCCAGCGCGTGAGCGAAGCGGTCGTGAAGGCGGGAATCGACGTCACCGACCTGCCGGTCGAGGACAGCTTTCAGCGAGCGGCCGAGGAGGTCATCAGCTTCCGGGATCCGGGCGGCACTCAGGTCGAGGTCTTCTACGGCCCGATCCTCGACCACTCGCCCGTCGCCGCACCCTTCGGCGCCCGGTTCGTCACCGGGGAACAGGGGATGGGTCACGTCGTCCTGCCCACCACCGACATGGCCGGTTCGCTCGCCTTCTACACCGAGGTCCTCGGCTTCCTTCCCCGTGGCGCGGTCCGCCTCGGCCACCGCAACGGACTCGACGTACACGCGCAACGGGTCCGTTTCCTCGGCGTCAACCAGCGTCACCACAGTCTCGCGCTGGTACCGGCGCCGCACGGGGAGGAGCCCGGGCTCGTTCACCTCATGGTCGAGGTCGACGACCTGGACGACGTCGGCCGTGCCCTCGAGCGGGTGACCGGACTCGGATTCACCCTGTCCTCCACCCTCGGCCGGCACACGAACGACAAGATGATCTCGTTCTACGTGCGTGCGCCCGGCGGCTGGGACATCGAGTTCGGGACCGCCGGGATGCTCGTGGACGAGTCGCACTACACCGCCGAGGAGATCACCGCGGACAGCTACTGGGGGCACGATTGGAGTGGATCGGAGCCGCTGGAGGCATTCCGGCCCCGGGACTGATCCCGCTGAGTAGGACCAGGGCCTCCACATGTCGCGGGCATCCATAGCGTGTGTAGGTCGTGGGTGACCCAACTTCCTGATGCCGACACCTTCGAGATCGAGCGAGACGAGATGACTGACACCGCTACCGAAGACGCAGTCCGTACCATCGAGGCCGCCGACGTGCCGACGCGTTACGCGCGCGGCTGGCACTGCATCGGCCTGGCCTCCAACTTCAGCGACGGCAAGCCGCACACCATTCACGCCTTCGGTGGCAAGCTCGTCGTGTTCCAGGGCTCGGACGGTCAGATCAATGTTCTGGACGCCTACTGCCGTCACATGGGCGGCGACCTTTCGCAAGGTGAGGTCAAGGGCAACACGGTGGCCTGTCCGTTCCACGACTGGCGCTGGGGCGGGGACGGTCGCTGCAAGGAGATCCCCTACGCCCGCCGCGTGCCCCTTCGCGCCCGGACTCAGGCATGGCCGACCATGATCCATGGTGGCCTGCTGTTCGTGTGGAATGACCCTGAGGGCAACCCGCCCATCCCCGAGCAAATGATCCCGGAGATCAAGGGCGCGAACGACGACGGCTGGACCGACTGGGCCTGGAACGAGATCGAGATCGACACGAACTGCCGCGAGGTCATCGACAACGTCGTCGACATGGCGCACTTCTTCTACATCCACTTCTCGTTCCCGAACTACTTCCGGAACGTCTTCGAGAAGCACGTCGCCACCCAGTACATGAAGGGCCAGGCCCGCGAGGACATCTTCGTGCCCGGCAAACCCAAGTCGTCGTCGAGTGTGGCCGCCTACTTCGGGCCGTCGTTCATGATCGACGACCTCGACTACAACTACGGCGACTACTCCTCGCAGATCACGCTCATCAACTGCCACTATCCGGTGAACGAGAACAAGTTCGTGCTCATGTACGGCATCCTGGTGAAGATCGGCGACCACCTTCCCCGCGAGCAGGCCATCGAGGTCGCGAAGAAGAACGAGATCGGCGTCGGTGTCGGATTCAACCAGGACATCGCCATCTGGAAGAACAAGACCAGGATCGACAACCCGCTCCTGTGTGAGCAGGACGGACCGGTCTACCAGCTGCGCCGGTGGTACGAGCAGTTCTACGTCGACGTGGCCGACATTCAGTCCGAGATGGTCAACCGGTTCGAGTTCGAGATCGACACCGAGCGTCCGGTCGAGGCATGGAAGGCTCAGGTGGCCGAGAACGTGGCGAAGGGGCGGCTCGTGGGCGCGCCGACCGGCGGCTCCTGATCCGCGATGGCCAAGGTCAGCATCACCTGCGCGCAGTGCCTCAACACCGTTGAGGTCGAGAAGTTCTCGCCCGAGCACACCAGCATCCAATGGCAGCGGCCGTCTGCGGAGATTTGTCACGAACTCGCGGGGGGACCGTTCGGCTTCCTCACCGACGCTTTGGTCCGCGGCTGTAGCGCGCTCCGAGGTTCCATCCTGGCCGCCGAGCGGGAGGGGCAGTTCGGCGACCTGACGGCGGACACCGGGGCCTGACCTTCGCGCGCTCGACGCACTATCTCGAAAGGCTGGAGTCGCATGAGCTCTCCTCACCCCTCCGCCCACGAATTCGACGTCATCGTCGTCGGCTCAGGAGCCGCCGGGCTGGCGGCTGCGATCACGGCCCGTCGGCTTGGCGCACGGGTGCTCGTGGTGGAGAAGGCGGCGACCTTCGGAGGATCGACCGCACTGTCCGGTGGCGGGATCTGGGTTCCCAACAACCCCGCCCTGCAGCGTGCCGGGATACGAGACGACCCGGCTGAGATCATCCGGTACTTGACGACGCTCACCCGCGGACTGGTGCCCCAAGACCGCATCGCGGCGTTAGTCGAACACGGACCCGCCGCGATCGAGATGCTCGAGCGGAGCCGGTTCGTCCGCTTCCGCTGGGTTCCGGGATACAGCGACTACCACCCCCAGTTGCCGGGAGGGAGCCCGGGCGGCCGGTCCATCGAGCCGCTCCCGATCGATACCCGGGCACTTGGCGAGGACGAGGCCTTCCAGCGGGCTCACACGCTGAAGGGACCGCTCGGCCTGTGGGTGACCCAGCGCGACTACCGGCGGCTGACTCAGGTGAAGCGGAGCTGGGCCGGCCGGTGGACGTCAGTGGTCGCGGCTTGGAGGGTGTCTTCGAACCTCGTGCGCCGACGGCACATGGCTGCCACCGGTCGGGCCCTCGCTGCCCGGCTGTGGCTGGCGGCGCGCGAAGCGGGGGTGGAGGTCTGGTTGAACAGCCCACTCGAAAGCCTGCTGCGTCACGACGGCGATGTAGTCGGCGTGGTGGTCGCTCGCGACGGCCGGCAGGTAGAGGTCCACGCACAGCAAGGTGTCGTGATGGCCTCAGGTGGTTTCGAGCGCAGCCTGGTGCTCCGGGAGAAGTTCCTTCCGCCTGCCGCCCAGACAGACCACAGCTCCGGCGCCGAGTCCAACACCGGCGACGGCATCATGGCCGGCGCCGACGTGGGGGCGGCACTTGCCCTGATGGAGGACGCCTGGTGGATGCCGGCGGTGCGCACACCAACGGGCATGGTTCCGCTGGTCTCCGAGCGCTGCATCCCGAACCAGATCATCGTGAACTCGCACGGGGAGCGGTTCATCAATGAGGCCACGCCGTACGTGACCTTCGTGCATCGGCAGCTCGAGGGTGGTCATCATCCGGCGTGGTTCGTCATGGACGGGCGGGCTCGCAAGCGGTACCCGTTCGCGAGGGTGCTGCCGGGGCAGAAACTGCCGCAGGCCTGGTTCGACGCCGGGATCGCCCACCGGGCCGATTCACTCGAGGCCCTTGAGAGCGCGATCGGGCTGCCGAAGGGCTCCTTGGTGGGCTCTGTGGCCGCGTTCAACCGCGGCGCCGTCGACGGCATCGACACCGAGTTTCACCGCGGCGAGTCCGCCTACGACCGGTACTACGGTGACCCCACGCTGCGCAACCCGTGCATCGGGGAGATCACCCGGCCGCCGTTCTACGCGGTTCGGGTTGAGATCGGAGACCTCGGCACCAAGGGCGGCTTAGTCTGCGACGCACGGAGTCGCGTGCTCGACAAGCGCGGCGAGGTCGTCCGCGGGCTGTACGCGAGCGGCAACTGCTCGGCATCCGTGATGGGCGACGAATACGCCGGACCCGGCGCGACCATCGGGCCGGCCATCGTGTTCGGGTACATCGCAGCGCGCGACGCCGTCGAGGGCAGCGCACCCTCAGCCGGAATCTGAGGGTCCGAGTGAGCGAACGGGGAGCGCGTCGGTGGCTCGTGTTCGGGGTCCTCGCGATCTCCGCAGCATCTTTCTCCATGCTGCAATCCCTCGTGGTCCCGGTGCTGACCTTGATCCAGGGCGCCTATGGCACGGACCAGTCGACGGCGACCTGGGCACTGACCGGCTACCTGCTGTCAGCGTCGATCTGCACACCGATCCTGGGACGCGTCGGCGACGTCCTCGGGAAGCGGCGAATGCTGCTGATCGTGCTCTCCGCCCTCTGCCTCGGGTCCCTCATCGCCGCTCTGGCCCCCACCATCGGATGGCTGATCGCCGCACGTGTCCTTCAAGGCGCGGGGGGCGCCGTGCTGCCGCTGTCGTTCGGGGTGATCCGTGACGAGTGGCGCGAGCAGATGTCGCGGGGCATCGGTGGGATCGCCGCCATCGCCGCGGCCGGCTTCGCGGCCGGGATGGTGGTCGCCGGCCCCATCGTCGGTGGCCTCGGGTACCGCTGGCTGTTCTGGATCCCCATGATCATCACAGGGCTGGCCGCGCTCGGCGCGGCAGTCGTCATCCCCGACTCACCTGCGAGGGACCGAGTGCGGGTCCCGATCGTCCCCGGTGTGCTGCTGGCGGGGTGGCTGGTCGCCCTCCTGCTCGCACTGAGCAGAGGCCATGCCTGGGGCTGGAACTCCTCTCTGACGATCGGCCTGCTCGCCTCGTCCGCAGCGCTGTTCGTGACCTGGATCTGGATGGAGTGCCACGTGCCGGTCCCGATGGTCGACATGCGCATGATGCGCTTCCGAGGCGTGTGGGCCAGCAATGTGATCTCCCTCTTCGCCGGCTTCGGTGCCTTCGCCTTCTTCGGATTCCTTCCACAACTGCTCCAAGCCCCGACGAGCACCGGTTACGGCTTCGGGGCGAGCGTGACCCAGTCCGGCTGGGTCCTCCTGCCCTCGGCCTGCGCAAGTTTCGCGGTCGGTCTGACGTCATCGCGGTTGGTCACCCGATTCGGGGCAAGGACGGTCACCGCCGTCGGGACGGTAGTCGCCGGAGTCGCTCTGCTCGTCGTGGCACTCTTCCACGACAGCCTCTGGCAGCTCTACGCGGCCACCACCATGTACGGACTCGGCTCGGGGATGGTCTTCTCGAGTCTGCCCAGCGTCGTGATCGGATCCGTGCCCGCCCAGCAGACCGGGGTGGCCAGCGGCATGAACGCGAACCTGCGCACCATCGGGGGCGCGATAGGAGCGGCCACCATGGGCGGCATCGTCACTGCCGGCGTAGGGGCCGACGGGCTGCCAACGGGCACCGTCTACACGATCGGCTTCCTCGTGCTCAGCGGCGGCACGTTGCTCTCCGCCATGGGCGCGGCCTACCTGCCGGGTCAGCCCCGGCGGCAAGACGGAACGAAAGACAGAACGAGAGAAGGGAGTAGTCCCATGGGTCGACTCGAAGGTCGCGTCGCACGGGACGCCGCCGATGCCTGACCAGCAACCGCTCTGCACACCGGCATCGGAGTCCGCGATGCGATTCACGGCTGCAGTCGACGGCTTGGCCGGCCGGGACCTCGCCACTTTCGTCCAAGAGCTGGAGAGAAGCGGGTTCGACGCGGCCAAGGTGCCCGACAGCATCTGCTACCCGGAGCACTCCGAGTCCCGGTACCCCTACACCCGCGACGGCCGGCGGGAGTTCCTCGCCGACCGGGAGTTCCTCGACCCGTTCGTCCTCACCGCCGCCATCGCTGCCGTGACACGGCGCCTGCGAACGGTGGTCTCCGTGCTCAAGCTTCCCGTCCGGCACCCGCTCCTCGTCGCGAAGCAGGCAGCCAGCGCTGCCGTCGTGTCGGACAACCGCCTGGTACTTGGCGTCGGCATGAGCCCCTGGCCCGACGACTACGCGATTCTAGGGATTCCGTGGGATGGCCGCGGTGCCCGGTTCGACGAATGCATCAGCATCCTCCAGACCTATCTCGGGGGAGGGTTCGCCGCCTATCACGGGGAGCACTTCGACCTCCCCAGCCTGAGGATCAAGCCGGTTCCCGATCAGCCCGTGCCGCTGCTCATCGGTGGGCACAGCCGGGCCAGCCTGCGTCGCGCAGCCCGAGTCGGCGCCGGGTGGAGCGCTGCGGGATGCTCGATGGAGGAGTTGTCCGAGATGCTTGACTTCCTGACCGCGGAGCGTCGTCGGTGCGGGCGTCAGGACCTTCCGTTCGACGTTCACGTGAGCATCCAGCACGACGCGACAGATCCGCACATCGAGCGGCTCGCGGCACTGGGCGTGACGCACGCGGCGGTGAACTGGTCGGACCGGTACGCCCCTGACCAGGGAGTACCGGATCTCCACGAACGCCTCGAGCGGGTCGCCGAGTTCGGTGAGCGCGTCGTGGCCAGATGGACCTAGGCCTAGAACTTCCGACGGTCCGTTGGTCCCCTTGGACAGCGAGTCCTCCGGTCGGTGCCGGACCTTCTATCCCGCTCAGTGATAGCGCCCGGGTGCGCGTCGACGAGGTCGCGATAGACCGGAGGATGCGGGCGGGCGCCCGCCCAGCTCGGACCGAAGGAGAAGCTGTGCGAGAAATGCCTGGTGTCGGACTCGTCGTGGGTGCCGCGTCCGGAATGGGACAGGCCGTGGCGCGTCGGCTCGCTAGTGAGGGAGTCCACGTCGTCGTCTCCGACCTCGCTGAGGACGGCTGCGAGGCGACGGTGGAGGGGATCCGTGCTGCCGGAGGCGCGGCGTCCGCTGATCCGGTGGACGCGACCGACGTCGAAGCGCTGCGTGAGCTGATGGGCCGGATCGAGGCCGCGCACGGGGGACTGGACTTCCTGCATGCGCATGTCGGCATGCCTGGCCCGGCCGGGCTGGAGATCTCGGAGGCGGACTGGCAGAAGAACGTCGACGTCAACATGAAATCCGCGTTCTTCGCCTGTGCGTACGCGATGCCGCTGCTCCGGCGGAGCAAGGCCGGCTCCATCGTGCTGACGGCCTCGACCTCGGCGATCGTCGGGTCGGCGTCCAGCCCGCTCTACTCGATGACGAAGGGGTCCCTGACGTCGTTCGCGCGTGCGCTGGCCGTGCACGGCGCGAACGACGGGGTGCGGGCGAACGTGATCTGTCCCGGGCCGGTCGAGACACCGATGCTGCCGACCTTCTTCAGCCGGGAGGACGGCGCTGACATCGGTGCGTTGATGGCTCGCACGCTTGCCAAGGTGCCGCTGGGCCGGGTCGCCGCGCCCGAGGAGGTCGCCGGCGTGGTCGCCTTCCTCGCCAGCAGCGACGCCAGCTACGTCACCGGCGTCACCATCCCGATCGACGGAGGGCGCACGGCCGCCTGACCGACGATGTTCGGAGCCGCACGGAGCCGGCAGCCTTAGATGCGACCGGCCCCGTCAGGGTCGCTGGCGGGGCCGGTGCCGTGCGCGGCTCTGGGCAGGAACGCCTCAGGTGGCACCCTGCAGGTGAACGGTGTCGAAGAATTCCGAGAAGCCGTCCTCGCCGAGCTCGGTCCCCAGACCACTCCTGAGCCGCCCGCCCCACGGGGCGTCCGGCCGCTTCGCGCCCCCGCCATTGATCGTCACTGTTCCGACCCGGATTCGCAGCGCGATCCGCCTCGCCGTCGCCTCGTCGCCGTAGATGTTGGCGCATAGGCCATAGGAGCTGTTGTTGGCGATCGCGATCGCCTCGTCGAGGCTGGAGTAGCGGTGCAGGGTCGCGATCGGAGCGAACAGCTCCTGCTGGCACAGCGGGGCGTCAGGGTCGAGGTCGGTCACCACCGTCGGTGCGATGAAGAAGCCGTCACCGGGCACGTCGGGGGTGCGGGCGACGACCCGTGCCCCGTCGGCCACGGCGGCGTCGACCATCTTCTGGACGCGGACCTGGTGGGCGCGGTTGAGCACTGGGCCGGCGACGGTCTCCGGGTCGCGCGGGTCACCGACCCGGAGCCCTTCGATCAGTGGGATCAATCGGCGCTCGACCTCGTCCGCCTGGCTCTCGTGCACCAGCATCCGGGTCCAGGCGCCGCACTGCTGTCCCGCGTTCCGGGTGAACTTGTCCACCGACAGGAGGAGAGCGGCCTCAAGATCTGTCCCGGGCAGGAAGATGTTGGGCGACTTCCCGCCGAGTTCCAGGACCGCCTTGGTCAGGTGGGGTGCCGCCTGCTCGAGGATCTGGGCGCCGACGGAGTCGGAGCCGGTGAAGGAGACCAGATCCACACCAGGGTCGGAGGTCAGCCACTGACCGACCTCGCGTTCCCCGCACACCAGGTTCACGACCCCGGGGGGCAGGCCCAGCTGCTCGAACAGCTCGACGAGCCGAACGATGATCCGCGCAGACGGCGGTGAGGGCATCAGCACCGTGGTGCAGCCGCTCGCGATCGCGCCACCGATCTTCCAGACCGCGAGCGCGATCGGGAAGTTCACGGCCGGCATGGCGGCCACGACGCCGACCGGGATCCGGTGCAGCTCACTGGGAGCGGCGCCGGTCGCCGGGTGCGGCGGGAGCTTCTCGATGTACCCGCCGCGAGGGCCACTCAGCGCCTTCTCCGCGTAGTACGCCAGCACGTCTGTGGCGCCGGTGGTGTTCGCCGCCGACATCGAGATCGGGGTACCGAGGTCGGTCAGCACCAGTTCGCCGAGCTCGGCCTGGTTCGCGCGCAGCAGCTCGGCTGCGGCGCGAAGCACGTCGGCCCGGTCCTGGGGACTGTAGTCGCGCCAGGGTCCGTCGAGGGCGCGCCGAGCTGCGGCGACCGCGCGCTCCACCTGGGATCGGCTGGAGTGAGCGACCGTTCCGAGTAGCTCTCCCGACACGGGGGAGACCAGCTGGATACCCGAGTCGCCGGGGCCGTCCTCCCAGGTGCCGTCGATGAAGCTCGTCGTGAGTAGCGCGAACGGTCTCGATGCGGTCGTCGTGGCGGTCGTCGTGGAATCGACAGCCGCCTCCTCGTGGTCAACGGACACAAGACCTCCTGGGGAAGTCGACGTCTAGATCATGAGGCGGCTAGTCTGGTCGGCCCTGCGGCGCTCGCCTCCCGGCTTTGCAGGTTCCCAACCCGAGGGCTTCGGAGATCGCCGATTTCCAGTCAGTGGGACCTCGGGCCTTGCGTCGCGCACCGATCGGCCGGTCCAGCTTGCCGAAACCGGCTCTCGTTCAGTGGGACACGACCCGGCGCGGCAGAAGCGCTTCCCTACTTTGACCCTCACGGTGACGCCCAGCACACCGTGAACCGAGAGGTCCCAGATGAAGCACGTGTTCAGGCGCAAGCAGTTGGTGGCATTGGTGGCCGCCGGCCTTCTTGCCTTCACCATGGCCGCGTGTGGCGGCGGCAGCAGCGACTCCTCGCCCGGCAGCAAGTCGGATGCAGTCGACACCGATACCACCCTGCGCGTCAGTCTACCCGTTTCGGCGTCCCTGGATCCGACCCAGATCCGGATTGCGTCGTACGGTATGATCGCGCTCTGGCCGGTCTATGACCGGCTGATCCAGGTCATGCCGGACAACAGCTACGGCGCGATGCTCGCCACCGACTGGTCGTTCTCGGGCGACGGCCTCACCCTGACGATGAAGCTCCGCGAAGGGGTCACCTTCTCCGACGGTGAGCCCTTCAACGCCGAGGCTGCGAAGACCAGCCTGGAGTACTTCAAGAACTCGGACTCGGTGAGTTCGAGTGGACCGCTGGCCAACATCAAGGCGATCAAGGCGGTGTCGGCCACCGAGTTGGAGATCGATCTCGCCGAGCCGTCGACCTCCGTGCTCGGTGGCCTCGCGACGCCGACCAGCGGCGCGATGATCAGCCCCAAGGCGATCCATGGCGGTGACCTCGCGACCAATCCGGTCGGCACGGGTGCCTATGTGGTGAAGAACTTCCGGCCGAGCGTCTCGGTCACCTACGAGCGCCGCTCCGGCCAGAACTGGGACGAGAAGGCCGGCCAGGTCGCGAAGGTCGTCATCACGACCTTCACCAGCGACGAGGCGCGAACCAACGCGATCCGAAGCGGTCAGAGCGACATCACGACGTACTCGGCCAGCGACAAGCCGGCGCTGAACGCGGATATCACTTCGGGGAAGCTCAACCTCGACCAGAGCACGGGCTTCCTGATGTACACCCTGTTCCTCAACACCGCGAAGGCTCCGTTCAACGACGTGAAGGTACGGCAGGCCGTGAACTACGCGCTGGACCGGCCCAACCTCACCGGCGTGATCGACGAGACGGCCAGCACGCGGGTTCAGGCGTACCCCAAGGGCCTGCCTGGCTTCGACGACAGTCTGGAGTCGACCTTCACCTTCGACCCCGGCAAGGCCAAGGAGTTGCTGGCCGAGGCCGGCTACCCCGACGGCATCGACCTGGGTCAGGTTCTGGTCGGTAACTCCGGCGGCTTCCCCGGTCTGGCCGAGGCCATGCAGGGGTCGCTGAAGGAGCAGGGCATCGACGTGGAGATCAAGACGGTGGACACCGCCCAGATCAACTCCGAGTGGTCGAAGGGGACCTACAGCGGGATGCTGATGTACCAGAGCCCGCCCGACCTCGAGCCCGTGAACTACTTCGTGCGCAACTACACCAACCCCTACTGGTGGCAGGGTCCGCTCCCTGACGGCTTCGAGCCGCTCCTCAAGGGGATCGGCGACCCCCGCGAAGCTGACCAGCAGGACGCGTTGATCGGGGCGGCGAACAAGTTCGCCACCGAGAACGCGATGTTCGCGCCCATCCTCCAGAAGAAGACCGGGTACGTGGCCGCACCGAACGTGCAGAACTTCCAGTCGGCTTCGTTCGCCCAGTTCGGCGGCGCGGATTTCCGCTACGTCTCGCTGACGAAGTAGAACGAGCAGCCCGCGTCGACTGCGTCGGTCTTGCCTCCCACAGACCGACGCAGTCGGCCCCGGCGCGTTCTCGTCCACGGCTTACGACATCGGGAAGAGGCAGACACCGTGAACCGACCTCGATCGGCTCGACCGGAACGGCACACCCTCGAGCACGAGGTAGACGTGGTCGTAGCCGGTAGCGGCGCAGCAGACTTACTGGTGCGGTGACCTGCGCCATGCTCGGCATGTCGACGACGGTTCGCGCCGGGAGTTATGCGATCTGTCAAGCTGTCTCAAGCGAGAGTGTCTCAGGCGTAGACGGATCACCTCAGGCCGGAATGTCTCTGCCCGGACGGGGGCAGGCGGACAACGCCGTTTGGTCCGATCGTGCATTCCTGTGATCTGACAGCCGATCCGGGGCGTCCCGTCGGAATGGCCCTCAGGGCACTAGATGATCTTCTTGATCGTGGCTGCCGCGGGTTCGTCGAACCCTGTGGTGTGCCAATACTCGTGCCAGGTGGTTGACCTGCGGTTTATCGTCGCTGTTCGTGTGCTTTCGGCTACTGTATCTGATCTTCATCCGACTTGTGGGCTGGCTCGTTTTGGTGGCTCGCAGCGACGCCTCCAAGGATCTGGAGATCCTCATGCTTCGGCATGAGGTGGCGCCCTGCTGGCCTGGCATCGCAGGCTGGTCAAGCGGCATTGGACCTATCCGAGCAGGACCGGTCGCCCGCGCATTCCCGAGCAGGTGCGTGACCTGGTCATACGCCTGGCTGGTGAGAATCCGCAGTGGGGATACCGGAGAATTCAGGGTGAATTGATCGGCCTGGGGCATCGGGTGGGGAGGGCACGATCCGGCGGATCCTGGCTGCAGTTGGGCTCGGTCCGGCACCCTGCCGGGCGTCACCGAACTGGCGGCAGTTCTTGGCCTGTCAGGCCGCTGGTCTGCTGGCCTGCGACTTCGTGCACGTCGACACGGTGTTCCTGAAGCGGTTGTACATCTTCTTTGCAATGGAGATCGAAACCCGTCGCGTTCATATCCTCGGCGTGACCGCCAATCCGACCGGGGCGTGGACTGCCCAGCAGGCGAGGAATCTGCTGATGGACGTGGGAGAGCGTGCCGACCGGTTCAAATTTCTCATCCGGGACCGTGATGGCAAGAGCCCGCAGATTAATAAGTCGTAGCTTTCCAGGGTGGCGGTCGTTGATGGGGTATGCGCCTGGTGGAAGGGCTTGAGGAAGTGCTGGCCGCGAAGTTCGCGGCGATTCTCCCGCATCTGGATGAGCGGCAGCGGCGGTTGCTGCTGGGCGCCGAGGCCAGGGTGCTGGGCCATGGTGGGATCAGGTTGGTGGCGCGGGCTGCTGAGGTTGGTTAAGCGAGGTGTCGCGGGGCTGCCTGGAGTTGGAGGCGGGTGAGGAACCGCTGGGACGTGCGCGCCGCGTGGGTGGCGGTCGCAGGCGGCTGGTCGACCTCGACCCGGGCTTGCGTCCGGCGTTGCAGGCCTTGGTCGAGCCGGACCAGCGTGGGGATCCGATGTCGCCGTTACGCTGGACGACCAAGTCGACGCGGAAACTGGCTGAGGAGTTGACGCGGCAGGGGCATCGGGTCTATCCGGACACGGTCGCCGACATTCTGCGGGCCGAGGGCTTCAGCCTGCAGGCCAATGCCAAGACGCTGGAGGGCCGTCAGCATCCCGATCGTGACGCTCAATTCGCCTACATTAATCAGCACTCGACCCTGTAGGGCTCGAATACTCGGTTTGGCTATGCGACCTGGGGATATTCGTTGATCAGCCCGCCGAGGACCTTGCGCCGGGTAACCCGCCTGCTCGAAGCTGATCACTTCGGAACGGGGGTCGGGTGGATGCTGAAGCAAGGATCGGTGCGGGCGGTGTCGATGGTCGTGGTGGACATGCTCGATCAGGACCATCCGCAGGTGTAGTTCACTGACGACCAGCATGCGGTTGGTGCACTAACGGCGTACGGTGACCACCGAGCATTCGGCATGGCAATTAGCCACCCGCGCCTGAGGAGGCTGTACGACTCTCATCCCGATCGAGGCGAACACCGCGTCGAAGCCGGCGACGAATGTGCTGTCCCGGTCGCGGATGAGAAACGTGACCGGCCTGATCCAGCCGTCGGCGTCAAGCAGCAGGTTGCGGGTTGCTGGGTCACCCGTGCCCCGGTCGGGTTTGCCGTGACACCGGGTGGCCATCTTGACCACGGACAGCACGTAGATCTGTTTGAGAAACACGGTGTCGGCGGTGAAGAAGTCGCAGGCCAGCATCGCGAAGGCTGGCCATCGGATCCTGGGCAGCAGCCGAGACGGCACCGCCAGCATTGCCTGGTCAGCAAGTGCTGGGCGCATCGGACAGGCCTGGCGGCGCAGCACGGCAAGCTGATGGCGCAGGACGATGATCTCGGCGTCCTCACTGGCCTCGTGCGCAGCTACAGCAGCAGGAACTGGCCGATCCGGATGAGTGACAGGTAGGGCAACGAGACGAACACGAGCCGTGATGTTGCCAGGAGAACCAGACTGATCGTGCTAGAACGCCCCAGGTCCCAGCCCGAACCCGGGGTTTTCGGGCCTGACAAGGGTCCACGCGGGTTCACTTGCCGCGCTTCGATTCGTCGGTGCGATGTCCCCTCGGCGGGTTGTTTCTGGTCTTTGTAGGTGTCAGTGGTTTCGGAAGGTCGGAGCCGAGCCGACATGGATGAGCGCGAGGACGCCGCCGCGGACCGGGGGTGGCTTGACCAGCAGCGCGAAGGGGAGCGTCCATTCCCCGATGCCGAACGCCGGAAGGGATCCCTGGGTGGTTCCAACCGTCTGTTATCGGTCGGTGAGGTGGCCGATTACTTGGGTGTGCCGAAGAAGACCCTCTACCAGTGCTGGCGATCGTGGGGGCTTCACGCCTACAAGGTCGGGCGGCACCTGAAATTCCGGCAGCGGCAGGTCGAGGATTGGCTGAAGGACCAGGAGGTGTGAACCAAGGTGGCTGCTTTTCTCAAGCGTTGCGATTGTCCCGAGGAGGAGTGGTCGGTGTGCCCCCACAGCTGGGTGGTCCGCTACCGTTCCGATGGAGGACGCTCCGGCAGGCAACGCGAGCGACGCTTCGCCCAATTGCGCGATGCGGAGGATTTCGCGCTCAAGATCGATCATGACAAGCGTGCGCGTATCTTCGTGACCCGGCCGACGGGCGGATCTACTTCCAGGATTACGCCGCGATGTGGCTGGAGCAACGCATCATTGCCGAGCGGACCATCGAAGGATACGACTCGGTGCTCCGTATCCACATCAACCCCGCCTTCGGCGCGAAACATCTGAACGTGATCCGCTGCCAGGACATCAAGAGCCTGGTGGCGGTGATGCGCCGCAAGGTGCCCAGGTCGAGGATGTCGAAGCGGGTCCGGGTGAAGCCCGAACGACGAGGCATGCGCATGCCGTCAAGGGAGGCGATGTGCTCGTGGCAGTCGGCGGGCAGGAACCCGAGGTCGAACGAGAGCCCGGGGATGGCGTCCTCGGCGGGGCGCTTACCCTCGTACTCGTCGACGAGATCGCTGACCCGCCGGCTTCGCCCCTTGTAGAACACCCGGTTGTTGGCGACCACCGGACGTTTCCAGCACCACTGGGCCAGGTACCGGCCGATCACCAGAAGGTGGGCGAGGTTGCCCTGGTCCATCGGCCGCATCGGCCCTCCTACGACGAATCACCGGATGCGGCGAAGGTAAAATCGTCGGCGAAAGGGCGCCTCGGGAAACGCCTCGGGGATATCCCCGGTTCACCGGGATCACCCTCTGACCTCGGCGGGCATCGGGTCACCGCCGGGCGGTACATCTCCGGGGCCAGTAGGTCCGTCTCGGGATGGAGGAGCGATCGGCCGACGGGCGTCGCCCGGTCCCGCCCGTCCCAGGCATATCCCGGACCCGTTCCCCGAGGCCGAAAGGCCGGGATTCTGGTAGCAGGGCCACGGACCAACACCCTGACCTTCCGCAGCAACCTCGCCTACGCCTACCGGGAGGCGGGGGATCTGGACCGGGCCATCCCCCTGTACGAGCAGACCCTGGCCGATTGCGAGCGCGTGCTCGGCTCCGACCACCCGATCACCATAAGGGTGCAGGGCAACTTGGCTACGGTCAGAGGGTAGAGATCTAGGAGGCAGGGATGTCCGGAAAGGTGTACCTTTCCGGACGGGACGGCGACCGCGGTAAACACCGTCCCAGAAACCCTGCCCAGAAACCCCTGGCTTTTAGCCGAGCATGGCCTCGCCGAAACGGTGCGGTGAACGCCGCCCGCGGCTCGCTCGAAATGGCCGCCCGGCACAGCAGGTGGCGCCTGGCGCACCTCGAACCTGCTTGGGTGGCCGCGGGCGGGGGGCGTCTCCGGGCGGTAGCGGTCGTGTGGCTTGCCGAACCGGGTGCGGATGGCACTATCACGTTGAATGTCGTTCGGCCGCGCTGGTTCGATGTCGGTCTAATTGATAGTGCGCAGGTCAGGTAGGGTGCCGCTATCAAATAGCGTGACGCCAGACAGTCTGTGTCTGGCGTCACCGAAGATGTCAGTGGCCGACGCTGTGACCTGCACACTGTCAGATAGCGCTCCGTGACACTCGCCGGAGGCGTCATCAAAGCTGGTAGTAGCGGTTGATCTTGCTGGACAGGCAGATCGAACAGTCTGAGACCGTTCGCTACGCGCCTTACGGAGATGCGGTAGCTATACATCACGCCCTGAAGTAGCCGGAACAACCAGGTCGCGAGATATTCCGGTATTTCGACGGCTACGCTCGGCTCCGATCGGCGGGTTTTTCGGGAACGGAGGCTGATGGTTTCACCGTTTCGTCCGCTGGGTCGGCTGGCCGGCCATCGCCGCTTCCCCTGGCCGTCTGGTGGTCCAGGCCATGAACTCCTCAACGGCGACCAGGCGGACGCCGGGCCCTCAGCACGACCGGGCCGCCGGAGATTCCCGGCGACATCGGCGATCACGCCGTAACCGTGCTGAGGGCCCATCGCGAGCTTCGTGTCATCTATACGCCACTCGTCGGTGCATCTACATGTCGAGGGTGAGCTTCTGCCAGTCCGACCAGCCCGACTGGAACGGCCCGCCATACGCGCCCACCCGCCAGCGGACCTGCAAGCCGCCGTCGACGAGGCCATCGGGGACGGTCACCACCGCTTGGCCGCCCGAGGGAACGTCCAGGACGGTCTTTTCCCAGATCAGGCCGGTTCCCTGCAATGGCGCGTCCGGGTCGTACGCCATCTGGAACACCACCCGCGTCGAGTCGAGGAGCGGATGCGTCACCGTGGCCCGCAGTTCGGGAGTCAGGCTCATGCTCACCGTCGAGCCCTCGCTTTCCCACGACGGGACGACCTGGCGGGCGCTGATTTGGGGGACGTCGGCGGCCACGGTGCCGGAGTTCCACGCCGACCAGCCGGAGACCGTGCCCGCCGTCACGTTGTGGGCGCGGACCCGCCAGCGGATACGCCAGCCGTCCTCCAGAAGCCCCGCGGGCACGAGCACCGACGGCCTGCCGAAGCTGGACGCCGGGGCGGAGGTGGCGGTCCAGATCTGCCCGCTGCCCTGACCGGGGGCGGCGGGATCGTGCTCGACCTCGAACTCGGCGGTCAGGCTGCCACCGGCGGCGTCGACCACCTGCGATTGGATGCGGGGCGTCAGCCCGGCCACCCAGGTGTCGGCGCCGTCCTCATGACTCGCGATGGACGACGCTCTCGTGTACGGAGCGGAGGGCACGTCCATGGTGACCGTGAGAACGGGTATGGCGCCGGCCGGGTTCCCCCACGAGGAGAAGGCCCAGAGACCGTCGTCGGTGCTCTCGTCCGGGGACTGGAGCACCAGACCGTGGTTGTCCGCGCCGCCGGCCCAGGCGTTGACGATGTCCGTGATCGGCCACTCCACCTGGTCGGGGTAGACCGCGCACTGCGTGGTGACCCCCTTGGTGGCGATCTGGGCGTCCTCGTCGGTCGAATCGGGCTTGTTGCCCCAGTGCAGGAAGTCGCCGGACCAGGGTTCGGTGACGCGGCGCACCTGGACCCCCTCCCCGACCGCGGGCCCGCAGGCCGGCGCGCCGAGCCCGGTGAGCCGCAGCGTGGCCGCCCGGATGACGCCTTCGGGCAGATAGGACATGTCGAACTTCAGATAGCTCCGGGCCGTCAGGCCGCCCTTGGTGCCGGACAGGAGAATCTCGTTGAGCCACGACGCGGGGGAATCCTCGTCGTGCGAGGAGGTGACGTGGATGTTGTCCCTCAGCAGGAGATCCCGCACGACGACGAGCGTCGGCACGTCGGCCGAGGCGGTGGACGGGACGGTTGCCAGCCCAGCCGCCGTCACGACGGCGGTCAGCAGGGACAGGGCCCTCCTCCGCAGGAGGGATGGCACAGACATCATCGGGTTCCTTGAGGCGCGGGGATGATCATTGACATCACGCAGGGACGTTAACAAATAATCCGACAAATCGAAATATTGACATTTTCGAATGCAATTTGAAATGGCCGACAAAATACCCCTATTGCCGACAAAGGCCGTCTATTAATCATGCGACCGGTCACCGGCAACCGGTCGGTCGACTTGAGGCCTGCCCTCCCGTTATCGGGGCGATCACGCTGCTTGGCGAAACCGGGTCGCCCAGGTCCTGACCAGCAGCGTCGGGGCCTGGGATGTGGACCGTGTCCCTCTGCGTCGCGGAGGGGCGGTTGTGCCAGTGGAGGTCGCCGACGCACCAGGCGCTCGTGACCCGGCGGACCTGGATGGCGTCCAAGGCGCCGAACACCCACGCACGCCGGCTACCCGGGCTCGCACGCGGGCTTACGGGCGGGCTCGGGCCCGGGGAGGAGTTTTGCGGACACGCTTGTGGACGGACTCGCTACTGGGCTCGTGCTCGTGCTCTCGAGCGGAACCGTTCTCAGGCTCGCGGTCAGGCTCACCGGTTTCGAAACGGAAGGCAGCAGAGATCCGCAGGACGTGGTGCGCGCCGATCTAGCCGCTGGGCTCATGTGCGGGCTCATGTTCGGCCCCGTGTTCGGGCTCGTGTTCGGGCTCGTGTTCGGGCTCGCAGGTTGGCGTTACGTGGTGGCCGTGGTGGTGTGCCGACGGTGGACATCGCGTTGGTTGCCGCTGCGGCTGGGCCGGTTCCTGCACTGGGCCAACGGAGCGGGACTGATCCGCATCGCTGGCATCGCCTACCAGTTCCGCCACCAGGAACTCCAGGATTACCTGGCCCGCAACCCACACCCTTCACCCGCCACCCCGACCCCGCCCGGACGTCGATGAGCCGATGAGCCAGGCCACACCGACCAGGTCAGGCAACCAGCGCTTTCACCCATATCCCGCATGCAACCACCCTCCCCCCACGCCCTGGCCGACCTGCTGCGCGCCTTCCTCGCTGTCATCACCGCCCTGGCCGAGCTACGCGCCGCGCTCGCTCGCGGCCGCCGGCGAAGGCCTTCGTGACCCGCCCTCCTACGCTGGTCAGGACAGGTCAGGCTCGCGTGGGCGTCACTGTCCAGCTCCGCAGGAGCGGGCTACGCTATCAACTTGAGGCTGTGGTCGATAGTTGGCGTCGGCCATTTACGCCGAAGGCTCCCTTCGGTCGTCGCGATCAATCGAGAAGCGAGACGGCCCGGAACGGGCGCGGGCCGAACGCTTCCGCGTCAAGGATCATGCACGCTTGCCGGAGCGGTCGTCGGGTATCCGCCGGTTGAACGCGCAACGTGTGGCGAAATGTCAGCTGGAGGAGATGGGGCCGACGTAGAGCCAAACGTCGCGGTCCCGGACGAAGCGGCTATGTTCCTGCAAGACGTCGGAGCGGCCAGCGTCTATATAGTGCGCGGCGAAGTGAACCGTGCGTCCGGTGGCCTCCAGGATGTCCAAGCGCACCCAGCGCAGCGAGGGTTCCAACTCCAGAGACTGCGGCCGCGTCGCCGGATGCCAGGTGCGGAGTAGGTAGCCGACGTCACCGACGGCGAAGGCGCTGTACCGGGATCGCATCAACGACTCCGCCGTCGGAGCCGCCTCTCCCTGGTGAAGTCTCCCGCAGCAGTCCTCGTACCCGGCGGGCAGCCCACATGGGCAACCGGATCGTCGTTTGACCATGCCGCCCATTCTGAACCGTCAGGTGAAGCAGCGTGTCCACCGCGGCTGTGGTCGGCGCCAGATACCAATCACATCCGCCAACTATCGATCACAGCCTCAACGACTGAGGTTGTGAACGACAGATAGCGGATGTGAGCGATAGTTGGCGCCGCTGCATCGGGGTGCCGATGTCATGGCCGCGGGAGAAATGAGAGGCTTGGGCTGGATGGGCCGTCAGCCGCGTGCCCTCGCCGACCCGGCACCTGTTCCTGGCCGACGATCTGTCAGGAGGGGCCGCTTTCTCGGCTGGTTGTGTCGGTGGGCCCTGTCATGATCGCTGCATGATCACGCCCCCTGGCGACTACGCCTGGTTCACCGACTCCGGCCTCGCGGAGGCTTACAGCTTCATCTTCGTCCGCGGGCTCACACCCGAGCAGCTCGTGGCCCGGATGGGGGGCCGAGCAGAGGACTTCTCCTGGATGACGCTCAATGAGTCGATCGATGCCGGCCTGTGCTACGACGACCAGACCAAGTTCGCCGCGGTCACGACCATCGGCGACTGGTCGTTCGTCGTGCAGTACAACAGTTGGCTCGGCGCCAACGACCAATTCATCAGGCCGCTGTCGGCGGGCACTCGCCTGGTCTCCCTCTACCGCCTCGACATCAAGGCTCTGGAGGACTTCCGCTGGGTGGAGGACGGGGAGATCCGGTTCGGTTTCTGGGCCCAGGAGGGCTACTCCGAGGAGGTCCCCGACGAGCTCGTGGAGACCATGAAGCAGATCGACCACGACTATGGGGAGGACAAGTATGAGCTCTACCAGGGGCCAGGGCTTGTCCTGATCGAGCGCCTCACCGGAATCAAGCTCACCCCCCAAATCTTGGAGGGGTCCGCTTACCTATCGGGCGTCATCTCCGAGCCGCGGACCGCCAGGTAAGCGTTTCCGTTCGGGTATGTATGGTTTTCTGTGCTTTGCCGTCCAGGGCGCATCCGTCCGGATGCTTCCCGCTCGCGGGGGTGCTGTCGGCGCCAGTTATCAGTCACATCCGCCATCTATCGTTCACAGCCTCAGTTGATAGTAGGCCTGTACCTGGGCCCCGGGAAGTCGCGTTCGAGTGAGTCCTGCGCTGTCTCGGACAGCTGGGCGTCGAGTGGTCAGGAATGCCTTCGCCGTCGGCTGCGGGCCAGCGCGGCGCGTAGCTCAGTCAGGGCGGTGATGACGGGCAGAAAGGCGCGCAGCAGCTCGGCCAGGGCGTGAGGGAGTCGGGCGGTGGTGTGGAGAATGAGGGCGAGGGCGCCGATGGCGGCCGACCTTGGACATCAGCCGTTCCGCCTACGCTCTCCACCACGCCGTCCAAACCCTGACGGCCAGATACGTCAGACGAAGGAGCATGAACGAACATCCTGCCGCCCTGGGCCTGCTTGGACAGGCGGATCGGGGTGCACGCCCGGAAGAATCGGCAAGCAGGATGACCTGCTCGGATGACATTATCGGCAGGCGCAAAGTTCCCCAGCGTGATAGACGAGATTCTCGCCGACGCCGGCATCCAGACCGTACTGACCGGCGTCCGCATGCCCCGCATGAATGCGATCATGGAGCGATGGGTGCAATCCTGCCGCCACGAACTCCTGGACCGCTGCCTGCTCTGGAACGAACGGCATCTCCGTCATGCCCTGCGCCAGTACGAGCAGTTGTCACCTACAACCGGCACCGAGCCCACCAGGGTCTAGCGCAGGCAGCTCCCTTACGCGCTGTCCCGGCACCGATCACCGATCCAGCACGAATCGACGACCTCAGCATACGCCGACGGGACCGTCTCGGCGGAGTCCTCCACGAATACCTGCATGCCGCCTGAGCTGCATGGATGAGGTTATCGGCAGGCGCACAGCGGGCACCGCACGCGTCGGGCGTAGTGAGTGGCGTCCATCTGCTCGTGCACGGTCCTGCCTGTGTCCCGGCTGGGGAAGTTATCTTGAGTGACTTTAAGTAGTCAGTCACGTGCGGAAAGTAAGGTTGGCGCGCGCTCGCCTTAACAGTATTCGAGGGTCTTCAGGCATGTCGGTCACGTGTCCCGCTCCGTCAGAGCGTCCTGCTCGCATTCGCGTACTCGGCTCCAAGTACATTCAGCAGAGCCAGAGCCTCGGCGCTATGGGATCCCGGCGGCGCGCTGTAGAGCACGAGGTGCTGGTCGCGGTCTGTGAGCGTGAGCGAGTCGCAGTCGACGGTGATCTCCCCGACGACCGGGTGACGGAAAGTCTTCGTGAGCACTGGCGCAGTCTGCACGTCGTGCCGCTCCCAGAGCCGGGCGAACTCGGGGCTGGCGTCGCGGAGCTCGTCGACGAGTCCGGTCACCGCGGGGTCGGACGGGTACCGGGCGAGGGTGGATCGGAGCTCCCTGACGGCGTGGTGCCGGAATTCCGCGGCGTCGGAGATCCCGTACAAGGGCGCATCGATGGGCGCCGATCCGAGGAAGGCCCGGCGCGCGAGGTTGCGGTCCTTCGGGGCGAGCTCGGCGAAGTCCTCCATGAGCGCGGCCGCGAGGTCGTTCCACGCGAGCACCTCGAACGCGGCGGACGTCACGAAAGCGGCCGTCTGCGGCAGCCGCTGCAGCAGCGCGAGGATGCTCGGGCGGACGTCGCGCCGATGCAGTCCGGTACGGCTCGGCGCAGTGCCGGCCAGGACGTGCAGGTGATCGGACTCGGCGTCCGTGAGCCGCAGCGCGCCGGCGATCCCGGCGAGGACCTCGCCCGACGGTCGCGGTGCCCTGCCCTGCTCGAGCCGGACGTAGTACTCCGTGGAGATGTACGCGAGGACCGCGACCTCCTCGCGGCGAAGACCCGGTGTCCGGCGTCGCGAGCCCGAGGGGAGGCCGACGTCCTCCGGCCGGAGCCGCTCGCGACGGCTACGGAGGAACGCCCCAAGCTCCTGCTTGTCCATACCCCCAGTCTGCACGCTGCGCGGCGACGGATCCTGGTACTGCCTGTGCCTGCATCCGGATCCCGGGCCGGCACGACGCTGTTGGCATGACAAACAACATCGACACCACCTCCATCGGCCTGCTCACCGGCAAGGTCGTATTCATCACCGGCGCCAGCCGCGGCATCGGCGCAGCTGCGGCCCGGCTCTTCGCACGGGAGGGCGCCGCTGTCGTGCTCGCCGCCCGCAGCACCGATGCCCTCGACCGCATCGTCAGTGAGATCCGCGCCGATGGAGGCGTCGCCGACGCCGTCGCCCTGGACCTCGCCGACCGCGCGAGCATCCGCGCCGCCGTCGGCCGCGTCGAAGAGCTGCACGGACGGCTCGACGGTGCCTTCAACAACGGCGCGGCGATCCAGCAGCCCGGCCCGCTCGACACCACGACCGACGAGGACATCGACGAGCAGTTCACGGTGAACTTCAGGGCGCACTGGACCGCGATGACGGCCGAGGCCGCACTCATGCGACGCAGCGGCGGTGGGGCGATCGTCAACACATCGAGCATCGGCAGCCGCCGCGCGAACCCGCCGCTCCCCGCGTACTCCGCGATGAAGCGCGCGCTCAACAGCATCACCGAGACCGCCGCGGTGAGCTGGGCCCGTGATGGCATCCGGGTGAACGGCCTCACTCCCGGCGGCACCGCCACGGAGATGATCGACGCGTGGGAGGCGGCGACCCCCGGCATCGTCGAGCGATTGAAGGCATCGATCCCACTCGGACGCATGGCCGAGCCCCACGAAGTCGCCGAGGCGGCCGCATGGCTGCTCAGTGACCGGTCCTCGATGGTGACCGGCGCGATCGTGCCGGTGGACGGCGGCGCCGGCGCCTGAAGGGGAGTATTCGGGGGTCTTAATGAGATGCCCTGTGGTCGATGATGGGCGGTATGCGCAGGCGTGTGGTGATAGAGGCCGGGACCGTGATCGCAGTGGCGGCTCTGGCCGGGCTGGGCGCACGAGGCGGCCGGACTGCTGACCCGGATCGCCACCGTCGGCAGGCCGGACCTCAGCCTGTATGGCATGGCCGAGCTGGTGCGCGGGCCGGGATGCTTGCCGCTGGCGGCCGGGGATCTGTTGCGCATCTCAGCGCCTTACGGGTGGTGCACAACCGATGAATTCCATTTCTAGTGCTGTCATCGCGGCGGGCACAGCGGTGGCTGTATCGCTGATATCACTGTTTCTCGGTGATCGCCTGTAGCGGGGCAAGGACGAACGGGCGGCGCGTCAGGACGTCAATGCCCGATATCTCAATCCGTTACGACTTCATCTTGTTGAGAATCACTTCCGGTTCTCGGCTGTGCTGAGGCGTATCGATGAGCAGGGCGGGCGGCTGGACGAACAACTGGTGATAGACGGCCCGGCTCAGTTATCGGAGAAGGGTGTTGAATGGTTCAACGGTGAGGGCTGCTCCGCATCGTGTACTGCAGGGACGGCAGGAGGCGTAGCTCCTACGAGCACACCTCCTTCACCTTCCTGAGGTACGGGTTTCGCGTGCGGATGGTCCGGACGAAGCACGGAGTGTATTTCCTCAGCTTCAACCCGGCCATCAGCGACGAGGCCGCCAAACGCATCCGCGCGCACATCCGTTCCTGGCGGTTGCACCGGCGCAGTGGAGCAAGCCTGAAGGATCTGGCACACGAGATCAACGCCGTCGCACGAGGGTGGATCAACTACTAGGGCCGGTGGATGCGGGCGCGAGACGCGCTGGCCCGGGCTGCGGCGCTCTACCCCAGGGGGTTCGCCCACTGGCAGGTTTTGCCGACCGGGACGCAAACGACTGGATGATGGGAGCCGGGTAAGTCGAGAGGCTTAAGCCCGGTTCTGCGAGAGCCGGGGGCTGAGATGCCCCCGGCTACTTACCAAGCCCGTTGGTGCCGGAAACTCGGCCCCCTTGTGCGACCTGGTCATATTCGCGGAGAAGCCCGTCGAGCCGGTCTCGTCGGCTGACCTTGATGTCGGCGTCGGGTGGGTGAGGGTGGGGGAGTGCCCGCAGCGGGCGGGCTTGGTTCAGTCTGGTGTGGACGATGTCGGTTGAAGTGCGTTTCGTATGTGGTGAGGATCTTGCGCAGGTCCACGGCGAGTCTGAACATCCGCCGTCGTGATCGGCTGGGCGGCATCCTCCGGGAGTACCACCACGCGGCTCGACCTGGACGGAGGAATAGTCGGCACACGCAATGTCGACGGGCCGGCCGCGGCCCGCCTAACCGACCGGACCACGTGGTAGGCGGTTTGACTCCTCAGGAGCTGAAGGGGTTTGCGCAGATGGCTGCCGGGCTCTCCGACACGGAGATCGGGCCGAGCTCTCCATTACCGGAGACGTGAAGACCTATACGTCCCGGATCCTGATCAAGTTTGATCTGAGTGATCGCGTCCAGGCGGTCCTTCTGGCGTACCGGTTGGGTCTGGTTTCTGGCTGACGTGTTGCGACAGACGTAGATTGATCACATGATCAGCACCTGATCGCCGTTGGGCGGTCGGGACCGGCATCGACGGCTTGGGCCAGGCATTCAAGCTCGTCCGCCCACCGCTGAGCCGGTCCCGGTGTGCGGGACAGCTGAGTCTGATCAGCCGACGTCGCGGTCGAGGTGGCTGACGGATCCGGGATCGCCTTCGAGGGTTTCGAAGTGCCAGCCCGCTGTGTCG
>NZ_BLAF01000072.1 GCF_009687885.1 Acrocarpospora pleiomorpha | reverse complement strand
TGGGTGGGCTGGGTGGGAGGGGTCTGCCCCAGTGGTCGGGGCGGCCCATCCATGGATAGGAGAGCAGGTGGTATCCGGCGGTGTCGGGAACCGTGGCCGGGGGCGCGCCGCCGGTCAGTGGGAGCCGCCAGAGGCCGGCGTTCCCGCTGGACCAGTAGATGTTCTCGCCTGCCACGGACAGGCCGGTGAAGGAGTCCGTGCTCGCCATGGCCGAGGACGCCACCTGGAGTCTGGGGTCCTTCACGATTGCGTCGGGCCGGGCGCTCGCGCGGAGGGTCGCCTTTCCGCCGGTGACCGGGGCGGTCCAGATGTCGACCACCCGACCGTCGCGGTCGAGGCGGCTCGTCCACCAGACGATGGTCCCGGACCCGAGGGTGAAATCGGAGGCGGGGATCTCCGTCTGGAGACGGACCAGGTCTTTCACTTCGCCGGTGCGCAGGTCGTAGGAGGCCAGTAGCCCGGCCTTCTCTACTTTGATCAGCATTCTGTCCCGGTCCAGGAAAAGGATCGGCTGGTACGGCTTGCCGTCCGGCAACCTCATGGGGAGTTCGTGGACCGCCTCCGGCCAGACATCCTTCAGCGGAGGGGGCAGACCCGGGACGCCGGTGGCGACGCGGACACGATCCGGGGAAACCAGCGACAACATGGCCAGGGCGACCGCTGCGGCGGCGGCAACGCCCAGCAGCCGTAACCGGTGAGCCTTCTTCATCGGGGCTCTCCCGAGGGCCGTACCAGAGCTTCCCGGATGAGGTCGGCGTCGTGCGCGGGACCGCAGCGGCGAATCGGCGCGTCGTTTTCTTCCACTCCCCTGAGACGACAGGGCGAGCCGATTTGTTTGCCTCCGGCCCGCCGTGACGTCCGAAGGTGAGCCGTTGTGGTCGATGGTTGCGTCGCAAGCCCTGGCGGCAGCTGGGCGTTGATCTCGCGACCGCTCCCCTGGGCCGGAATACCATGATCATCCGTCTTCCGGAATGAATGGAAATCCGTTCGGAAAGCCGCCGTACAGGGTGGGGCGGGGAAGGGCCTTGGACGGCCCTCCCCCGCTGTCGGTTACAAGTGCAGCTGGTCGATCAGCGCCTGGGCGTCTCTGGCCAGTGCCGCGCGCACCTCCGCGTTGTTGACGTAGCCGCGCTTGGACAGATTCTCGATGAATCGCACGAGTTCGTCCCTGGCCGCTCTCGGCTTGTTCTTGCTCAGGCTGTACTGAGCGTCCTCAAGATTATTGAGCAGCTTATTGGCGCCGTTCACGGTGATGTTTCCGCTGTCTCTGAAGCGGTTGACCAGCGTGGTGAGGTCGGCGTAGGACGTGGTGGTGGTGAAGGCCACCGACTGTGTGGTGGTCTTGCCCGCCTTGTCCTTAGCCGTGGCCGTGAGCGTGTGCGCGCCCAGCGGCAGCTTCCACAGCGGCACCGCGGTGCCGGAGGTGACCGGCTGGCCGTCGACGGCGAGCGTGACGGTGTCCACGCCCGATGTCGCGTCGGTCGCCGTCGCCACGGGGGTGATGGAGGCCGAGTCGCCGTAGGCGGTTTCGGCCACCCCGCTGACCGTCAGGACCGGGGCGGTCTTGTCGATCTTCACGGTGAGGGTGCCGACCGGCGAGATGTTGCCCGCGGTGTCGGTGGCCCGGTAGCTGACCTCGTGGGTGCCCTCCGTGTTCAGTGTCACCGGGTTGTTGGCGTTCAACCAGGTGGTACCGCCGTTGAGGGAGTACTGACGGCTGGCGACCGCGCCGTTGTCGGTCGCGTTGATCGTCACGGTGACGTTGTCGGTGTTCCAGCCGTTGGCGCCGTTCGGCGCCGCCGGGTTGGTGGTGGCGGTCACGGTCGGCGGCGTCTTGTCGCCCACCCCGTCACCCGAGAAGGTGAAGGAGTCCACCTCGACGCCACCGGTGGAGGTGACGAACAGCTTGCCGCTGCCCGTGGGGGCGCCGGCCAGCGAGGTGTTCACCGTCTGCCAGCCCGAGCCCGCGGGGATGCTGACGGTGGCGAACGGATCGGCGGTGGCCGAGTTCCAGCGCAGCGACAGCGTGCCCGCGCCGGAGGCCTTGGTCTGGATCGAGTTCACCCCGACGAAGTTGACCGGGTCGTACGCGATCGAGTCGCCCGGGTCGAACGAGGTGATCTTGCCCTTGCCGGAGGCGCCGTCGTCGTCGGTGTCGGTGACGCCGTTGAGCTGGTCGGCGTGCTCGGCCTGCAGCAGCTTGGGGTTGAGGACGAGGCTGGCCTCGCCCAGCGCGGCCGGGATGCCGCCCGCGCCGTTGTCGCGGTACTGCACCACGACGACGCCGAAGATGTTCTCGGTCTCACCGTGATCGGGGGCGTTGACCGGGGTCGGCCAGGTGCCCGAGCAGCCGGTGCCCAGCGTCTCCGGGTGGGCGTGGGTGTCGTGCCCGAGCCCGAAGGTCCACTGCATCCGCGAACAGACCGGCGTGTTGCCGTCCTCCGCGTCGTTGACCGTGATCTGGTACGGGATCGCGTTGCCCCAGTCGAAGAACGCGCCGTTCGGCGGCGTGGTCACGGTCACCACGGGCGCGGTGTTGCCCACGGTGATCTCGATCGAGGTCAGGCCGGCCCGGCCGCCGGAGTCGGTGACCCGCAGCCGCGCGGTGTACTGGCCTTGGGTGGCGTAGGTGTGGCTGGTGGTGGCTCCGGTGGCGTCGAAGTCGCCGTCGCCGTCGACGTCCCATTCGTAGGTGAGGGTGCCCGGCTCGGTGTCGGTCGACCCGGAGCCGTCGAACTGCACGGTCAGCGGCGGCGCGCTGGCCGAGGCCTTGTCGACGGTGATCCTCGCCTGCGGTGTCTTGTTGTCGGGGCTGTAGTCGATCCGGTAGAGGCCGGCGTCGGGGTTGGCGCGGAAGAAGCCGTCGCCGTAGTCGAGGACGTAGAGCGAGCCGTCGGGGCCGAACTCGATGTCCATCGGGCTGTCGGTGAGCGGCTGGGCGGCGGTGCGCAGCGCGCTGTTGGGCAGGAAGTGCTCCAGCTTGGTGACCGGCCCGTCCGGCCCGGCGATCGTGAAGGCCGCCAGGTAGTCCTGGGAGAACTCGGCGAAGAACGCCTTGCCGTCCCAGTACTCGGGGAACTTCGACGTCGAGGGGTTGGCCGCGTCGTAGTGGTAGATCGGGCCACCCATCGGGCCCTGGCCGCCGGCCGACTCGAAGTCGACCAAGCCGGCCCATTCCGCGGGCTGGTGGGTGTTGTTGTCTCCGTAGTAGAGGTCGGCGGGCGTCGCGGGCGGCAGCTGCGCGAGCCCGGTGTTGAACCGGGAGGTGTTGGTCGGCCCCGCCGCGCAGTCGAACCACTCGCGCGGCTGGGAGGTCGCGAAGTCCCAGTTGTTGTAGTTGAAGTTGTCGCCCGTGCAGTACGGCCAGCCGCTGTTCATGGGCTTGGTGATCGGGGTGACGTTCCACTCGACGTAGCCGAGCGGCCCGCGAGTGGGGCTGGCGGATCCGGCGTCGGGCCCGTAGTCGCCCCACGAGACGGTTCCTGCCTGTGCGTCCACGTCCATCCGGAACGGGTTGCGCACGCCGGTCACGAAGACCTCAGGCCGGGTCTTCTCGGTGCCCGGCGGCCACAGGTTACCGGCCGGGATCGTGTACGACCCGTCGCCCTGCACCTTGATCCGGAGGATCTTGCCGCGCAGGTCGTTGCTGTTGCCCGCGCCGCGCCGGTCGTCGAAGCCGGGGTTCATGCCGGGCGCGTCGTTGTTGGGCGCGTAGCCGCTGGCGCCGGGCGTGCCGGCGGGCGTGTTGTCGCCCGTGGCGAGATAGAGGTTGCCGTCGGCGTCCCAGTCCATGTCACCCGCGACGTGGCAGCACTGCCCGCGCTGCGTCTCGACCTTGATGATGACCTGCTCGGTGGCGAGGTCGAGGGCCGAGCCGGTCCACTTGAACCGGGAGAGCTGGTTGTAGCCCTTCCACTGGTCCCAGTAGCTCTCGTCCTGGCCAGCCGGGAGCGAGTTGGGCGCCGAGCCGGTCGGGGTGGTCTCCACGTAGGGCGCGGTCATGGTGCGGGGGGCGTAGTAGACGTACACCCACTGGTTGGTCGCGAACTCGGGGTCGAGGGCGATCGTCTGGAGGCCGTCCTCGGAGTTGGCGTAGACCGGGATGGTGTTGATGACCGTGGTGACGCCGGTGGCGGGGTCGGTCAGGCGGATGTCGCCGTTGCGGGCCGTGTGCAGGACCCGGCGGTCCGGCAGCACGGCCAGGTCGATCGGCTCGCCGACGTTCTTGGTGAGGGTGATCTTCTCGTAGTTCGACCAGGTGGTCGCGGGCTCGGCGGCGGCGGCCGGGGACGGCACCGCGAGCAGGCTTAACGGGAGCGCCAGAGCTGTCACCAGGACGCCCAGCGCCTTTCGGGTACGCTGCATGAAGGTACTTCTCCTAGGCGAGGAGTATCAGGACCGGACCGCCACGCCCGCCGGGGGCAACGGCGGATGCGCATGGCGGTCCGGCATCAAACGTGACCGGTGACGCGCTTACTCGTAGAAGCGGTCTTCCTTCATGGCCGCCCAGTTCTCGTAGCTCAGCCGGGCGAAGTCCAGGGACTGCGCCGGGTTGGCAGTTCCGCCGGGGGCGTTGTCCTGCTCGTACATCGGGTGGTGCTTGTCCCGGATCTTGACCCGGTTGAAGAACTCCTTGTAGCCGATGTCACCCGTGCCGAACGGAACCATGTCGTAGCCGTTGGCGGTGGCCGGGTTGAGCTTGCCGTCCTTGACGTGGAAGAGCGGGTAGCGCTTCTGGTTGTCGCGGACGAGGGTGAACGGATCGAAGATGTCGGTCTGGACCGATCCGTCCGGCGCGGTGAAGAGGGTGTGCTTGTACTGCGCGACGTGCGCCCAGAACAGGTCCATCTCCAGGAAGATGAGGTGCTTGTCGGTCTGGCTGAGGAAGTACTCCAGCTTGCGGATGCCGGAGGAGCGGGTCGGCCGGCCCTGCGCGTCCAGCGGGCCGCTGTCCAGCAGGAAGTTGTAGGCGGCGTCGTGGTTGTGGGTGTACAGCTTGAGCCCGGCCGCCTGGGCCAGCTGGCCGAGCGCGTGCCACTTCTCGATCGCGACGTCCCAGTCGGCCTTGAAGTTGCTGCTGGTGGGGTCGCTGCCGGTGCCGATGTGCTGCATGCCGATGATGTTGGCGATCTCCAGGGTTCGCTGGAATCGGTCCAGATCGGCTTGGCTGAGCGGCCACGAGCCGGGGATGAAGCCGTGGTTGCCCTGGGCCTTCAGGCCGTTGTCGTCCAGCCAGGTACGGAGTAACTGGGCGCCCTCGACGGTCTCGAGGTTGGCGCCGCCTTCGGAGTTGGCGTTCTGGGTGTAGCCGGCGAACTCGACCTGGGCGTACCCGATCGCGGAGAGCGCCTCGAACACCTTGCGGAAGCCGGATGGGAGCGGGCTGGTCAGCGGGTTGCGGCTGATGGCGTCACGAACGGTGTAGAGGATGATGCCCCGCTGGGACGCGGGCACCAGGGCGCTCCGCTCGTCTCGTACGGGAGCTGGGTCGGCCTGGGCCGCGCCGGGAAGGGCGAGCGGGATGGCCGCCGCGGCGGCCATCCCGGTGGTCGCGGCCATGAACTGCCGTCGGTTGAGTCCGAGGCTACGGCGGAGCGAGTCTTCTCGGGCATGCGTGTCGCTCACGCTTACTCCCTTTCGATCGAGGGACGCGTGCGCCGATCACGTCACTGTGATTCATGTCAAGCCCGCGAGCATGCCACCGCTGTTGAGCCGAGCGATCACATTGTTACTACGTGACTAGAACGGGGTCAATGGTTCCGTCATCCCCGCCTTGGTCGGTACGCAGGGGAATGCTCATGTCACTCTGGGTCATATCCGCAGTACAACGTCACATCGAGCCAATTTTGGTCACGAATCGGCAGACTTCTGTTGACAAAAATCAAAAGTGGTATCTATTGTCACGAAATGTGTAGGACATGTGCGGTTACGCCAACAAAACATCCGATGTATCCGTGGTGAAGGAACGCACCTCAACCATGTCCCCTGTCGTCCCTCGTCTTCTGGAAGATTCGGTTCGGTCCCTTCCACCGTCGCGCCGAGACGGTGGGCTTCAGGGAATGCCACCCCGGCCCGAGTTTTCCGGATGACCCGTCCGGTCCTCTCGCGTCCGGGCGCGATGGGTTCCTCCATCGCGCCCGGACGCGGATACGACACGATCGCCGCCGGGGGCGGTTCCCGGTCCGGCCGGATAACCCGTCGCTCGATCACCCGAAGACAGTCCCTCCCCCGCTCACGACCGCCCGTTTTGTGGCGTTTCGTCGGCCCGAGGAGTGCCCGCAGCTCGAAGGCCATAGCCATGGTGTCGCATGAATCCCCCCGCGTTCAGACGTGGGCGAGCTGCCCGGCCGGCCGCGCTGCGATCGGCGTGAATGTGCGGGGCCGATCCTCCAGAACCTGCGCCGCCCGCGGGCAGACGTCCTCACGGTAACGCGGCCCGATGAGCTGAATTGACGCCGGCTCCCCCAGCGGTCGAGCATTGCCCTGGCGAACGGCGAGTACAGCGCCGTCGCCGGCCCGGACGGGACCATCGCGCGTGCCGGTCCGACCGGGAACGGCGGGTGGGTGTTCGACATCCTCTGGCCCAGCTGACCGGCAGGAAGAACTGTCAGATCCAGAAGGTGTCGTGGCGGAAGTAGAACTCGGTGAGTTCCTCCTGGCTGGGGCGGCCGGTGGCGGCGAATTCGGCGAGGCCTTCGAAGTAGCCTTCGCGGGGGGCGCCGGGTGCGAAGTGCAGCAGCATGGAGGCGGGTGCGCCGGATTCGTTGCGGAAGCCGTGGATTCCGCCTTCGGGGACGTGGATGTAGTCGCCGGGGCCGGTGTCGATCCAGCGGGTGCCGTCGAAGATGCGTACGGTGCCGGTGAGGACGTAGAAGGATTCGCTGATCGAGCGGTGGAAGTGCGGCGCGGGGCCGGTCGGATTGGGGCCCATCTCCCACCGGTAGAGGCCGAACTTGCCGTTGGTGGTGGCGCCGGTGGCGAGGTAGTGGGCGGCGCTGCCGGAGCCGTAGTCGATGTCGGGCCGCTGGTCGGTGGGGCGGTAGGTGGCGCTGATCTCGCCGCCGTCTCCGAGGTAACGCGGATCCGGATAGGTCACGACTCTCATCCCCCTTCGTGTCGATCTTCTCCATTGTGCCTGGACGCCCTCGGGGCGGGCGGCGGCGGGCGGCCGGGAAATGTCGGTGGGGGTCGCTATCGTCTCGGGTCATGCGCCCGGGTGAAGTGAATCGGCTGACCGTTGAGGAGGCCGCGGACCGTTATGTGGAGCTGGTCCGCGCCAAGATGGTGACCGGCGCCCTGTCCGCGGGCACCGGCGAGGTGTATGCGCGGGATGTGGCCACATTCGTGCGGCTCTCCGGCCCGGACAGGATCCTGGACGATCTGTCGGGCGAGGATGTGGACGCGATCCTGCTCGCCTTCGCCCGCAAACCCGACGAACGCCGGTCGACCTCGGGCCCGGAGGCGGCCCAGAGCGCGTCGTCACAGGCGAGGTTCCGGCGATCGGTGTCGGCGATGTTCAAACACGCGGCGCTGGCGGGCTGGGTGCAGCTGAATCCGATGCCGTCGGCGACCGTGGTGGCCCGCGAGCGGGGCGGGCTGCGTCCCGAACGCCGTGCCCTCACCAAGGAACAGGCCGAGGGTCTGATCGGGGCGGCCCGCTCCCCCGCCGCTCCGGCCAGGCCGCGCCGTCGCGACCAGCGAACCGACCTGCGAGACGCGCTCATCGTGCTGCTCCTGACCACGCTGGGGCCGCGGGTGTCGGAGCTGGTGCGCGCCAATGTCGAGGACTTCTACACCAATGACGGCGTCCGCTACTGGCGCATCTTCGGCAAGGGCGGCCGGACCCGCGACGTCCCACTCCCCCGCGACGTCGCCGCCGCCCTCACCGCCTACCTGCACGCGCGCCCGCCCGTCCCCGACAAGGCGCTACTGCTGTCCTGGCGCGGAAGACGCCTGGCGAGGGGCGACGTCCAAGCGGTCATCGATCGGGTGCAGGAGCGGGTGGACCCCGACCGCCGCCGCGCGGTCACCCCGCACGGGCTCCGCCACACCACCGCCACCCACCTGCTGGCCGACGGCACGGACATGGACGCGGTCCGCCGCGTCCTGGGCCACAGCGATCTCAGCACCCTCGGCCGCTACCGCGACGAACTGCCGGGCGAACTGGAGGTCGCGATGCGCGCCCACCCGCTGCTACGTCCCGCCCGCCCAGGCGGCCCCTCACCAATGACGACGTCCGCTACTGGCGCATCTTCGCCTGACGGCGTGCTGGGACGGACGTCCGCCGCCGATCCGGCTGATCTCGCGGGCCGTGACGATGCGCCCGGCTCCCACCGCGACCGGGGCTGACGACACGCCGACCCCGTGACCGCCTCCGCGCGGGCCGCCTCCCCGGCCTGCTCGGCTTCCGCGTCACCTCCGTCGCCGCAACCGAACTCACCACTTTGCTCACCACAGAACTCGACATCCGCTCGGACCGGCGAAATCCACGCTCAGGCCGAAAGATCCGTGGCCTCCCGGAGGGGCGGTGGCCGGGCCTAGCGGCTGATGTGGCTATCTAGCGTGGGCGCAATACGAGGCTATAGCGAGTGAGCCGGTCGGCTGGGCCTGTGTCTGGGAGGTGGTCAGGGGCGGGGCCAGCGGAAGCCGAGCAGGGCGGGAAGACGGCCTCGGGTGATCTCGGTGAGGTCTTCGGCGGCGGGAAGCGCGTCGCCCACGGCCGGGGCGCGGGCGGCGTGCTGGTCACGTGGTCGTTGCGGCTCACGGGGATTCCAGTCACGGGGATTCCAGGACGAGGGCGATGCCCTGGCCGACGCCGATGCACGCGGCGGTGATGCCGGTTCCGCCGCCGGTGCGGCGTAGGTGGCGGGCGCAGTCGACGACGGCGCGGGCGGCGGAGGCGCCGATGGGGTGGCCGAGGGCGATGGCTCCGCCGTTGGGGTTGACGCGGTCCGGGTCGAGGCCGGGGAGTTCGTCGAGGCAGGACAGGACCATGGCGGCGAACGCCTCGTTGAGTTCGACGACGTCGACGCCGGCCAGAGTGTGGCCGGTGCGGGCGAGGGCGGCGTGGATGGCGGAGACGGGGGCCAGCGTGAACCGGTCGGGGGCGAGGGCGGCCACAGCGGAGCCCGCGATCCGGGCGAGGGGGGTGACGCCGAGGTCGGCGGCGGCCTGAGCGGAGCCGAGCAGGACGGCGACGGCGCCGTCGTTGATGGGTGAGGAGTTGCCCGCGGTGACGGTGCCGGTCGCGGTGAACGCCGGAGCCAGACCGGCGAGGGCGGCCGCGGTGGTGCCGGGGCGGATGGACTCATCGCGGGTGAGACCCGCGCAGTCGGTGACGAAGTCGTCGTGGAGGCCGTTCTGCCAGGCGGCGTGGGCGCGCTGGTGGGAGCGGAGCGCCCAGTCGTCCTGGGCGGCGCGGCCGATGCCCTTCTCCGTGGCGACACGTTCGGCTGAGGCGCCGAGGGATTCGATCCAGTGGGCGGGGAAGGCGGGGTTGGCCATCCGCCAGCCGATGGTGGTGGGCAGCAGGGTCAGGTCGCGGGGCAGCGCCTGGTCGATGGGCGGCAGCACGTAGGGGGAGCGGCTCATGCCTTCGACTCCCCCGGCGATGACCAGATCGGCCTCACCGGTCCTGATGAGGCGGGCGGCCTGGGCGATGGCTTCGGCGCCGGACCCGCACAGCCGGTTGACGGTGACGGCGGGGACGGTTTCCGGCAGCCCCGACAGCAGGACGGCCATGCGGGCGACGTTGCGGTTGTCCTCGCCGGCGCCGTTGCTGTTGCCGTACACGACTTCGGTGACGCGGGTGAGGTCGAGGCCGGAGTGGCGCTTGATGAGCGCGGTGATGGGGTGAGCGGCCAGGTCGTCGACGCGCACGCCGGACAGCCCGCCGCGGTTGCGGCCGAAAGGGGTGCGCACGGCGTCGATGATGTACGGTTCCACAGGCTCCTCCTGAACTTGCAGCCTAACGGGTGGCAAACGGCGGGGTTTCCGGTTTCACATCGCGGAAACTCCGCCGTAACAGCCGTTGCCCAGGATGGCAGACATGATCAGGGCCATCCTCTTCGACCTGGACGAGACCCTCTTCGACCACCGCACGGCCGTCGCCGCCGCGGTGACCTCGTGGACGGCGGCGCTCTCCCCCTGCCACCCGCTCCTCGCCGAAGGCCCCGCCCTGTGGCTGCGCCTGGAGGACAAGCACCTGCCCGCCTGGCATAAGGGCGAATGCTCCTTCGGCGAGCAGCGCCGCCGCCGCCTGCGCGACTACTGCGACCAGCTCGGCCTGCCCGTCCCCGCCGACCTCGACGAGGCCTACGGCGAGTTCCTGCTGCGCTACGAGGCCGCCTGGCAGGCATTCCCCGACGCCTATCCCGTCATGGACGCCCTGTCCGGCACCGGGCTGACCCTCGGCGTGCTCACCAACGGCCAGCCCGTCCAGCAGGAGGCCAAACTCCGGCGGCTCGGCCTGCTCGACCGCCTCGACCCGGTCCTGACCCCCGACTCCCTCGGCGGCCACTTCAAACCCTCCCCCCGCTGCTACCTGGCCACCGCTGCCAAACTCGGCCTCGCCCCCCACGAGGTCGCCCTCGTCGGCGACAACCTCAACCTCGACGCCATCGGCCCCACCCGGGTCGGCATGCACGGCATCTGGCTCGACCGGTACGGCACCAGCGCGCCCCCGCCCGGCATCCCCGCCATCCGTACCCTCACCGACCTGCCGGCCCTGCTCACCCCTGCTGATTTCGCAATGGCACATCACGGATGATCGGCCACGTCAGCGCCAGCCCGAGCAGGAACACCCCCAGACCCACCCCCAGCGTCACCGGCAGGCCCGGCGGCAGATCCACGTCGAAGCCGAACAGGCGCGACACGAACGGGATCCGCAGCTCGGTGCCGGTCGCCCCCGCGGCCACCAGCACCAGCGCCACCCCCACCGGGATCGTCAGGAACCCGCCGCCCTGCCAGCGGTAGAAGCCCGCGCCGATCAGCGCGCCCGCCGTCGCCCACACCAGGTACTCGATCGTGTACTCCGTGAACATCAGCCCGACCTGGGAGGTGGACGCGAACAGATGCGGGCGGCTCAGCCCCTGCGGCCAGCCCGCCAGCGCGTGCAGGCCGTTCTCCAGCAGGTAACCGGCCGTCATCAGCGCCGCCACGCCCGGCGCGAACAGCGCGATCGTGATCGCGGCCTGGCCGCCGAACTGGCGGCGCGTCTGCCCGTGCGCGATGTACATCGGCAGGTACTCGCGCACCAGGGTCACCCCGGTGAACAGCACGTACCAGCGGGGCAGCTGGCCGGCCGGCTCCCACACGCTGCCGCTCACCTCGCCGAAGATGGAGATGCCCAGTGTGATCAGCGCGATCAGCACGAGATAGCCCGCCCACAGCAGGGCGGCGAAGAAGAGATTGGCCGCGAGTAGCCGGGTCGGGAACCTCATCGGGGGCCTCCGGTCAGGTGGACGAACAGGTCCTGCATGTCGATCGGCCCCAGCTCCAGGCCCGCCGCCGCGGCCTCACGCCGCCGCGCATCGTCCAGCACGCCGTACACCATCGCGGACTTCGTCGCCCCCAGCTGGCGGCTGCCGAGCACGGTCAGCCCTTCCGTGAACGCGTCCACCGGCGCGGCCGCGCCGGTCACGGCGGTGCCGCGCGCCAGCAGCGCCTGCGCCTCCTCGTGCACCACCACCCGGCCCGCGTCGATGATCACGACCTCCTCGAACAGCGGGCTCACCTCCTCGATGAGATGGCTGGACATGATGATCGTCCGCGGCCGGGCCATGTAGTCGGCTAACAGCACGTCGTAGAACGCCTGCCGGGACGGCGCGTCCATGCCCAGATACGACTCGTCGAACATGGTCAGCGGCGCCCGCCCGGCCAGCCCGATGATCACTCCAAGCGCCGACCGCTGCCCCTTGGACATGGTCTTCACCGTCATCTTGCGGTTCAGCGCGAACCGCTCCAGCAGGGTGTCGGCGAATCCGGCGTCCCAGTCGCGGCGCAGCCACTCCGCGAAGAACAGCGCGTCCTCGACGGTGCCGATGTCGGTGGTCTCCCCCGCGTCGCGGATCAGGCTGATCCGGGAGGTGACGGGCGCGTGCTCGAAGACCGGCGCGCCGTCCACCCGGACCACGCCCTCGGACTCGCGGCGGAAGCCCGCCAGCACCGACAGCAGGCTCGTCTTGCCCGACCCGTTCCGGCCCAGCAGGCCGTAGATCTTGTGCTCGGCCAGGGACAGGGTGATGCCGTCCAGCGCGGTCGTCTCGCCGTACCGCAGGACCAGATCCCGCACCTCGACCCTCATCGTGACCCCAGTTCGTTGATCCGGCCCACGACCTCGCCGAGCGGGATGCCGATCGCCTTGGCCTCGGCCACCATCGGATCCACCACCTCCGCGAAGAAACTCTCCCGGCGGGCGGCCCGCAGGCTCTCCCGGGCGTCCGGGCTGACGAACATGCCGATACCTCGCTTCTTGTACAGGACGCCTTCGTCCACGAGCTGCTGGAACGCCTTGGCCGCCGTGGCCGGATTGATCCGATAGAAGGCCGCGTACTGGTTGGTGGACATGACCTGCTCGTCGCCCTTCAGCGTCTCGCTCAGCACATCGGCCTTGATGCGGTCGGCGATCTGCCGGTAGATCGGGCTCCGGTCATCGAACACGCTGGATCGCCCGCCTCATTGGTTCATTACTCTACTAATGAACCATAGAAGTCATGCCGGACCGCTGTCAACGCACCGCCGCCGCCAGCGAACGCGCCCGATCCGAGCGCGTCAGCGCGTCCGTGCTGTCCGCGAACTGATCCACCGTCCCCACCAGCGGCAACTCCCGCACCCGCGGATCCGACACCGCCCCCATCAGCGCCTCGGCGAACCGCATCCCCCCGATCACCCGGAACGGCCGCGCGAAGAACGGCCGCACCGACCCCTCCACCGGCTCCGCCAGCCCCAGCCGGTTCTGCACCGACGCCACCCGCCGGTACGCCGCGCACAGATGCTCCTCCCGCGCCCGCCAGTCCCCCGCCCGCAGCGCCGCGCTCAGCGCCTCCCCCAGCTCCGCCGACCCGCTCAACCGTTTGAACGCGCTCCCCAGCCACTTCCCGTACGGCGGATACCTGCGCCGCATCAGCAGCGACAACCGCATCAGATCCCGCACCAGCCGACCCGCCGACAACAACGACCCCAGCTCATCCCCCACCTCGGCCGCCCGCCCCGGAAAGGCCTCCTCCTGCGCGATCCGCACCCACTGACACGCCAGCACATACCGCCACACATCCGGCGGATACCAGCGCAACCCCGCCCGCGCCGCCTCCAGCTCCCCCAGGCCGTCATGAAAGACCTCACCCGAGGTCAGCTCCGCCAGCCGCTGCCACGGCGCCGACCGCCAATCCTCCACCGTGATCTCACCCCGCGGGTCGAAGCCCAGCTGGCAACGCGCCCACGGCCCGAACTCCGCCACCTCCACGCCGGGCCGTACCGGATGGCGATCGGAACCGAACGCCGTCGGGTATCCGCCGAACTCCGCCGGAAGCCGGGACCACACCTGCTCCCGCACGCCCTCCACCATCCCCGGCGCCACGAACACCAGCACCCGGGGACCCCAATCGTGATCAGCGGACCGGGCCGTGTCGAAACCCAGCACCTCGGAGCCCGGCCCGATCAGCGCCGCCCCATGCGCCACCTCGCCCAGCAGCGGCCCCACGACCTCGCGATAGAACGCCCTCGACAACTCAAGACCCGGAACGAAACTGGACATCATGCACCAACTGTGCCTCGTCCCCTTCGCCCGCTCACCTGGTTTTCCCCCGGCGTGAACCGATCAGAGAATCGCCGACGGCGTGTAGGCAGCCGCCTCCGGACGCGCCGCGACGACCGCCTCGACCCGGGCCACCACCGCCGCCACCTGCGCCTCCGCCGCCCCCGTGAACGACAGCCGATCAGCCAGCAACGCCTCCAGCGCCGCCCGGTCCAGCGGGAACCGCGGATCACCCGCCAGCCGGTCCAGGACGTCGTTGCCCGCACCGTCCACCCGCATCGCCAGCGCCGCCGCGACCGCGTGCTCCTTGATCAGCTCATGCGCCGACTCCCGGCCCAGGCCCGCCCGCACCGCCGCCATCAACATCTTCGTCGTCGCCAGGAACGGCAGGTACCGGTCCAGCTCCGCCTCGATCACCGCCGGGAAAGCCCCGAAATCATCCAAGATCGTCAACATCGTCTCGACCAGGCCGTCGAACGCGAAGAACGCGTCCGGCAACGCCACCCGGCGCACCACCGAACACGACACATCCCCCTCGTTCCACTGATCCCCCGCCAGCTCCCCGGCCATCGCGGCGTACCCCCGCAAAACCACCATCAGGCCGTTCACCCGCTCACTGGAGCGCGTGTTCATCTTGTGCGGCATCGCCGACGAACCGACCTGACCCTCCCGGAACCCCTCCGTCACCAGCTCATGCCCGGCCATCAACCGGATCGTCTTCGCCAGCGACGACGGCGCCGCCGCCAGCTGCACCAGCGCCGACAGCACCTCATAGTCCAGCGAACGCGGATACACCTGGCCCACGCTCACGAACCGCTCCGCGAACCCCAGATGCGCCGCCACCCGGTCCTCCAGCTCGGCCAGCCGATCCGCGCCCAGCAGATCCAGCATGTCCTGCGCCGTCCCGACCGGGCCCTTCACCCCGCGCAGCGGATAGCGGGCGATCAGCTCCTCCAGCCGCGCGTACGCCACCAGCAGCTCGTCGGCCGCCGACGCGAAACGTTTGCCCAGCGTCGTCGCCTGCGCCGCCACATTGTGCGAGCGGCCCGCCATGACCACGCCCGCGTACCCGGCCGACAGCCGGCCCAGGCGGGCCAGCATCGCCACCATCCGGTCCCGCACCAGCAGCAGGCTGTCGCGGATCTGCAACTGCTCGACGTTCTCGGTCAGATCCCGCGACGTCATGCCCTTGTGCACCTGCTCGTGCCCCGCCAGCGCGCTGAACTCCTCGATCCGCGCCTTCACATCGTGCAGGGTCACCCGCTCCCGCGCGGCGATCGACGCCAGATCCACCTGATCGACGACCTTCTCGTACGCGGCGATGGCGTCGGCCGGCACCGCCACCCCGAGATCGGCCTGGGCCTTCAGCACGGCCACCCACAGGCGGCGCTCCAGCACCACCTTGTGTTCGGGAGACCACAACCGAGCCAGGTCGGCGGAGGCGTAACGAGCGGCCAGGACATTGGGAATACGCGGCTTGGTCACGTTGCCCCAGCCTATCGCCGCTCCCCGCGACCCGCATCGCCGCCTCGTCCTAGCTGAGGGTTTTGCCTGCTGAGGTGCGATTTTCGACCAAGCCGCCTACTTTACAAAGTAGATCAATAAAGCAGAGGGGCCGCGTGACCGATGGTCACGCGGCCTCTTTTTCCTGGGTCAGCGGGAGGAGGTGAGCGCCTCCGCGTCGTACACCTTCACGTCCTCGATCTCGTGCTTGCCGCCCGGCTTGCGCCGCAGCCGCTCCTTCGTCCCCTCGACCATCGTGTACAGCGTCGGCACCAGGACCAGCGTCAGCAGCGTCGAGGAGACCAGACCGCCGATCACCACGATCGCCAGCGCCTGCGAGATGAACCCGCCCGACCCCGTCAAACCCACCGCCATCGGCGTCAGCGCGCCGATCGTGGCCAGCGCGGTCATCAGGATCGGGCGAACCCGGCGGCGGCCGCCCTCCATGACCGCCTCGACCACGCCCAGACCCTGCTCGCGGTACTGGTTGATCAGGTCGATCAGGACGATCGCGTTCGTCACCACGATGCCGATCAGCATCAGCATGCCGATCAGCGCCGGCACGCCGAGCGCGGTGTCGGTGGCCAGCAGCAGCCCGATCGCGCCGGTCGCCGCGAACGGGATGGACACCAGCAGGATCAGCGGCTGCACGAAGCTGCGGAACGTCGCCACCATGATCATGAAGACGATGGCGATCGCCAGCAGCATGGCCAGCCCGAGGTCGGCGAAGGCCTCCTCCTGGTCGGCGCTCGCCCCGCCGATCTGGTAGCTCACCCCGGCGGGCAGCTTGACGCCCTTCATCTTCTCCGTGACCGTCGCCGTGATCGCGCCCAGGTCGCTGGCCTCGGCGGTGCCCGAGACGGTCGCGGTGCGCTCGCCGTCCAGACGGCTGATCTGGGTCGGGCCGCCGGCCTTCTCGACCTCGGCCACCGACGACAGCTTCACCGGCCCGGTGGCGGTGGGCAGCGTCAGGTCCCGCACCTCGGTCAGCGTCGCCGGAGCGTCACCCGTGCGCAGCACGATGTCACTGGAACGGCCGTCCAGGTCGATCGACCCGACCGGGGCGCCCCGGAACGCCTGCGCCACCAGCTGACCGATCGCGGCCTCGGTGAGACCGCGGGACGCCGCCTTCTCCCGGTCCACGTGCACTTCGATCCGCTCGGCGGAATCCTCCAGGTTGGAGGCGACGTCCCGCAGGCCGGGCGTGCCCGCCAGCGCGCCGGCCACCGTGGTCGCCGCGGTCTTCAGCTCGGCGTTGTCGGCGCCCTGCAGGATGACCTGCAGCTGGTCGGAGCTGAACCCGCCGCCGCCCCCGCCGATCACGACCTCGCCGGCGCCCAGCGCCGACAGCCGCTCCCGCAGCTTCTCCTCCAGCACCGGGGTGTCGACGTCGTCGGCCAATGTCACCGAATACGACGCCCGGTCCGCGCTGCCGCCCGCGCCGCCCATGAACTGGCCGCCGCCGCCCACGTTCACCTGGTAGGAGGCGATCTCCGGCGTCGCCGCCAGGACGGCCTCCACCTTGGCGGCGGCCGCGTCGGTGGTCTCCAGGTTGGTGCCGACCGGCATCCGCTGGGTGATCTGGATGGTGTCCTGGCCGGAGGAGTCCAGGAAGTTCGTCCTCAGGTTGGGCACCAGCGCCATCGTCCCGGCGAACACCGCGAACCCGATCAGCAGCGTGATCAGCCGCCGCCGGGTCGCGAACCGCAGCACCGGCAGGTACATGCGCTGCAGCGGCGAGCGCAGCTCCTTGCGCTCGGCCTCCTCCCGCACGGCCTCCGCCTGCTCCGGCGAGATCTTCGGCGCCTTCAGGAACCAGTACGCCAGCACCGGGATCACCGTCAGCGACACCAGCAGCGAGGCCAGCAACGCCACCGTGACCGTGATCGCGAACGGGCTGAACAGCTGCCCGACCATGCCGCCCACGAACGCGATCGGCAGGAACACCGCCACCGTGGTCAGGGTCGAGGCGGTCACCGCCCCGGCGACCTCGCGCACCGAGGAGAGGATCGCCGACCGCTTCTCCTCGCCGTACCCGAGATGGCGCTTGATGTTCTCCAGGACCACGATCGAGTCGTCCACCACCCGGCCGACCGCGATCGTCAGCGCGCCCAGGGTCAGCAGGTTCAGCGAGTAGTCCCCCACCCACAGGGCGATCAGCGCGATCACCACCGACAGCGGGATCGACACGGCGGTCACGATCGTCGACCGGATCGACAGCAGGAACACCAGGATGATCAGAACCGCGAACGTCAGGCCCAGCAGGCCCTCCGTGGTCAGGTCCTCGATCGAGCGCTCCACATACGGCGCCTGGTCGAACACCACGGTCAGCTCCGCGGTGTCGCCCAGATCCCGGACCAGCTGCGGCATCAGCGCCCGCACGTCATGCGAGATCTGCACCGCGTTGCCGTCCGGCGCCATCGTGATCGACACACCCAGGCTCGGCTTGCCGTTGGTCCGCGTGAGCGTCGAGGCGTCCCCGTCCTTGACCTCGATGTCGGCGACCGAGCCCAGAGTGACCGGCTTGGGCACCGCCACCGGCCGCGCCCCGGCCGCACCTGGCCGCGCCGGCTGCCCGCCGGCCGCCTGAGCCGGTACGGCCGGAGCCAGATACAGCGCCTTCAGATCCTCCACGCCCTCGATCCGGTCCCCGATCTGGACGGTGAGGTTCTTGCCCTCCTCGACCAGCGCCCCGGCCGGAATCGCGACACCGTTGGCGCGCAGCAGGTCCGGGATCACCGCCGGGGACAGCCCCAGCTTGGCCAGCTTGACGCTGTCCGGCGTGATCACGACCTGCTTCTCGCGGGCCCCGGTGACCTCGGCCTCCCGCACCCCCGCCACGCCCTGCACGGCCGGGACCATGATCCGCTCCAGGCGGTCCAGGGTGCCCTGCTGGTCGCCGCCGTCGCTGACCGCGATGACCATGACCGGGATGTCGTCGGTGCTGCCCGCCAGCACCTGCGGATCCACGTTCGCCGGGAGCTGCGCCTCGATCCGGGAGATCGACTGCTGCATCTTGCCGATGGCCTCGTCGATGTCGGTGCCGAACTCGAAGGCGACCTGGATCTGGGCCATGCCCTCCCGGGACGTCGAGGTGATCTCGGTGACGCCCGCGACGCCCTGGAAGCTGTTCTCGACCGGCTTGGTCACCTGCTCCTCGACGATGTCGGGAGAGGCGCCCGGGTAGGCGGCGATGACGAACGCCCCCGGGAACTCCAGGGAGGGGAAAAGCTGTTGTTTCAGCGACGGGATGGCGAACGCGCCAAAAGCACTCAGCACCACCGCAATCATGATGACGAGACTGCGGTTGGCGAGGCTCAGCCTGGCCAGGGACGTCATGGGGGCGAGACTCCTCAGAATGACGCGGGAATGTTCGCCCAACCCTAACACTTCGCCTTGTACGAATATTTAGCGTCGCCTTGCTTTCCTGATAACCTTCTCAGGTTCGGAGAGGTGAGCGTGAGCGACGAGACAGGCACGAGGCCGGACCTGACCCCCGGTGACGACGTCAGCGGTTACGTCAATGACCCCGATGATTTCGGGCTTTCCGCGGAGGAAGCGGAAGAACGGCGGTCACTGCTGGAGAGTCTCGGCGAGACCCAGCATGGCATGGGCCGCTTCCTGGCCCGGGACCGCTCCCTTCCCCTGCTGGCCTCCAACCTCACGATGCAGCAACTCAAGGTCGTCATGACCCTGGCGTTCCTCGGCTCGGCCTCCGGCCAGGACCTGGCCCGCGAGCTCGGCATCGGCCTGGGCACCGTCACCGGAATCGTCGACCGCGTCGTCGCCCAGGGCCTGGCCACCCGCCACGAGGACCCCGCCGACCGCCGCGTCCGCCGCGTCGAACTCACCCCCGCCGGCCGCGACCTCACCGCCCAGATCCTCGACGCGGGCACCGCCACCTGGCGCGACCTCCTGGCCCACCTCGACCTGACGACCCTGCGCGACCTCGACCGCGTCATGCGCCGCCTCCTCGAAGTCATGTCCACCCTCCACCCTGCTTGCCCACGCGACTGACCCGGAACGGCCAGCATGGTTGCGCGGGGGAGCGTGCGACTCCCCGCGCAACGTCACGGGTCACACCTCGGGGTCCGCCACCTCCGCGACCCGTACTCCGTCCAGCTCGTAGCCTTTCCAGCGGGACGTGTCGAGTGTGAGGATCTGGCCTCGCCACAGCCTGGCCAGCATCACCGTGTGCGCGTCCGGCCAGCGCGCCTCCTCCCCCAGCCTGCCCAGGACCCGGCCGAGTTCCAGCGCGTCGTCGAAATCGGCCAGCGACCCGTACGAACCGTGTTCCAGGCGCGCGATCCCGCGCACCGCCGGCAGGAATCCGGATGGTTCGCCGATGCCGGACTGATCCTGGCGGGCACAAAGATAGGATGATACGGTAACCCGCCATGTCGTCCTATCTTTCGGACATGTTCTCGCTCGCGGGACGGGTCGCCCTCGTCACCGGGGGGAGTTCCGGGATCGGATACGGGATCGCCGAAGCCCTGGGGCGGGCCGGGGCCGCCGTCGTGCTGGTGGCACGCCGCGAGGAACAGCTCGCCGCGGCCGCCGCCGCTCTCGCGGGCCATGGCGTCCGAGCCGCGACCATCAGCGCCGACCTCGGCGACCGTGCCGCGATCGGCCGCGTGACCGAGCGCGCGGCGAGCTTCTTCGGCGAGGTCGACATCCTCGTGAACGACGCCGCCAACAACATCCGCCGTCCGATGGCCGAGCTCACCCTCGACGACTACGAGCAGACCATCGCCGTCAACCTCACCGCGCCCTACCTGCTCGGCCAGCATTTCGGCCCGCGCATGGCCGCCCGCGGCTGGGGCCGCATCATCAACATCGGCTCCCAGCAGTCCATCCGCGCCTTCGGCGACAGCGGCGCGTACGGCGTCGCCAAAGCCGGCATCTGCGGCCTGACCCGCTCCCAGGCCGAAGCCTGGACCCCGCACGGCGTCACCTGCAACACCGTCATCCCCGGCTTCGTCCTCACCCCGCTCACCGAACCCGCCCAGGCCATCCCCGGCCGGGTCGAAGCCCTCGCCGCCCGCACCATGACCGGCCGCAACGGCCTCCCCACCGACTTCGCCGCCATCGCGATCCTCCTGGCCTCCCCCGCCTCCGCCTACCTCACCGGCCAAACCCTCTGCGTCGACGGCGGCTTCTCCGCCACCTGACCCACACGAACACCCATCGCCTTCCATCCGCACGCCAGAGGGTCGGGCCGAGCTGGTGGACACCGTGGTGGAACTGGTCCCGGACCCACACCCGGCCCCGCGTGAACGTCGCGGCGGGGTGGCTCCCATCGACCGCCTGCCCCGTCACCGGGCCGCTGGGGAAGATGGCCCGGCCAAGGACGGCCGATGGGAGGTCTTAGAAGCTCCTGGCAGTTAGAGCTCCTGGCAGATTGCCCGCTTCGCAGTAGCCCGCTGTCGCCCTCGGCGCCGGTGCAGCGAGAGCACCACCGGCGTCAATGGCACCGCATAACGGCGAGCGGCCCGGCAACACCCAGAGACCCGCGGAGCGAGCCCGGGATCGCCAGAGGCAATGCCTGCGACACCGCCGCCAACACCCGAGATCGAGGGAGAACGAGTGTTTTGCGCTGGCCGCTCAGACGTCCCCGGCCCCCGCAGACGACGGGGACATCTGAGCGGCCAGCGCGGCTATTTGCGCCGGACTTCGCGTAGGCCGCGGCCTTCTGCCCAGCTTTCGATGACCAGATGGTCGTCTTCGACGTGGGTGTAGGCGATTTCCCGCACGTCCAGCCGGAACAGGTGGAAGTCACCGGGCGGTCCCCCGAAGGACTCGAGCACCTCGGCGTCGGTGATCTCCACCGCGAGGCCGGACAGCTTGGCCTCGCCCGGCCAGGCGCTCGGATCGTCCGGATCCGGATCGACGGACGGACTGTGCAGCGCCACCCGCGGATCCCGCTTCAGATCTCGCGCCTTCATCGCGCCGAGCATCGACCCCAGCCACACCTCGTCGTTCTTGAACTCCACCTCGGTGCCGCTGATCCGGGGCGACCCGTCCTTGCGCAGGGTCGCCATCGTCTTGTGCTTGCCGGTCCCCATCGCCGCCAGCACGCGCCTGGCGAACTCGGGGACCTCCTTCTCGATCTCCTGCCACGAAGCCATGCCCCCATCGTGCCCGCCGCCACCGACAAAACCGCGTCACCCCAGCTGAGCCCTTGATCTTTGGCGTTTAAAGCCGCATAAATTACCCGGAAACCGCCTTTACAATGTAGATCAATTTGACCTGGTCCGCACTCCAGCCGGAAGACTTGACGGGACAGACCAGCGACGGAGGAGCGGCACATGAAGCAGCACACGCTGGGCGCTCTGCGCACGTCCGAGCTCGGCCTCGGCTGCATGGGCATGAGCGACTTCTACGGCCCCGGCGACGAGGGCGAGTCCATCGCCACGATCCACCGGGCCCTCGACCTCGGCATCACCCTGCTGGACACCGCCGACATGTACGGCCCGTTCACCAACGAGCGGCTCGTCGGCAAGGCCATCGCCGACCGCCGCGACCAGGTCGTGGTGGCCACCAAGTTCGGCATCGAACGCCTCCCCGACGGCACCCGGGTGGGCGTCAACGGGCGCCCCGACTACGTGCGCGACGCCGTCGACGGCTCGCTCCAGCGCCTCGGCGTCGACCACATCGACCTCTACTACCAGCACCGGGTCGACCCGGCGGTCCCGATCGAGGACACCTGGGGCGCGCTCAAGGAGCTCGTCGACGCGGGCAAGGTCCGCCATCTGGGCATCTCCGAGGCCGCCGCCGACACGATCCGCCGCGCCCACGCCGTCCACCCGATCACCGCCGGGCAGTATGAGTACTCGCTGTTCACGCGCGGCGTCGAGGCCGAGATCCTGCCCACGCTCCGCGAGCTCGGCATCGGCCTGGTCGCCTACAGCCCGCTCGGCCGCGGCATCCTCACCGGGGCGTATGCCACGGTGGAGGGTTTCGCGGACAACGACTTCCGCCGGAACAACCCGCGCTGGACGGGCGACAACCTGGCGGCCAACCAGGCGCTGGTGGCGGAGGTCACCCAGCTGGCCAAGGGCAGGAACGCGACCGAGGCGCAGGTCGCCCTGGCCTGGGTCCTCGCCCAGGGCCAGGACGTGGTGGCCATCCCCGGCACCAAGCGGGTGACCTACCTGGAGCAGAACGCCGCGGCGACCGGCCTGACCCTCACCGCCGGCGAGCTGGACAACCTCGGCAAGCTGGCCTCATCCGTCGCCGGCGAACGCTACGACGAGCGCGGCATGTCCTCGGTCGACCTGTGACCGGTCGCCTCTGAACCGACCCGCGAATCGCCACCGGAACCTGGCTTGGCGGGCGGCTTCGCGCTGGCCATCTGCGGCGCCAATCCGAAGGCCGCCGTGTTCGCGATGTCCCTCCTGCCGCGGTTCGTCCCGACCTGGCCAGACGATCGGGTGCTCGCAGCGGCGTGCGGTCAGCTCAGGTGGGTGAGGAGCAGGCCGGCGATCTCGCTGGGGCGCTCTAGGGCGGGTAGGTGGCCCGCCCACGGGAGTTCGAGCAGGGTCGCGGACGGCAGCTCGGCGACCAGGTGGTGGCCGGTGGCCGTGAAGTAGGGCAGGTCGTGGCCGCCGATGACCACCAGCGCGGGAGCGGTGATCGCGGTCAGGTCGACCTCGGGGCGGGTGACCTCGGGCTCGGGGTCGGCGGCCAGTTGCAGTTCGAAGGCGTTGCGCTGCATCTCGAAGAGCTTGGCTCTGGCCTGGTCGTTCGCGTCGGGGCCGAGCAAGGTGCGCACATTCAGTTCGGCCGCGCCCGCGACGTCCCCGGCCTCGATCAGCCGGTCCTCCTCGTCGCCGAACGCCTCCAGCTCCGGCGTGGGCGGCAGCCCGGCCGCCGAGGCGATCAGCACCAGGTCCGACACCAGGTCGGGACGGATCGTCGCCAGCTCCAGGGCGACCCGCCCGCCGCCGGAGGAGCCCACCACCACGGCGGCGTCGATCCCGAGGCCGTCCAGGAGTTCGGCCACGTCGCCCGCGTTGGAATACGGCTTCTCGGCGACCAGCGGGCTCCTGCCGTACCCACGTAGATCCAGGCGGATCACGCGGAAGGCCGACGCGAGGGGTTCCCACACGCCGTCCCACATGCGCGCGTCGGCCGACGTGGAGTGCAGCAGCACCACCGGCCGGCCGGTTCCGGACTCTTCCCACCAGATGCTCATCGAGCCTCCACCACTAGTCGTACCCCCAGGCCGATCAGCACAGCCCCAGAGATCTGTTCCAGCCGCCTACGCGCCGACGACCGGGAGAACACCGTCCTCGCCCGGCTGACCAGCCAGATCAGCGAGACGTACCACACCAGGTCGACGAGCACCCAGACCGCGGCCAGCAGCGTGAGCGTGACCGGCACGTGCGCGCCCGGCGGGACGAACTGCGGCAGGAAGGACATCGCGAACACGGCCGCCTTCGGGTTGGCACCGCAGGTGGCCAGCCCGAGACCGTAGGCACGCCTCCAGCCCGTCCGCGTGGAGCCCGCGAAACCACCTGCGATGCCATCCGCGGAGTCGCTCGTAAACCCGGCCGCTGAGTTACCCCCAAGAGTGCCCGGCTTGCCGGGACCGGCGGGCGGCGAGTCCCGGCGCGCGCGCCAGATCGACTGTACGCCCATGACCACCAGCACGCCCGCGCCGACGATCTTGAGAGTGCCGTAGGCCGCCTCGGAGGCCAGCACCAGGGCGGAGAGCCCGAACACCGCCGCCATGGCCCACAGGAAGATCCCGGTTTCGTTGCCCAGCGTGGCGGCCAGGCCTGACGCTCGCCCCTCGCGGAGCGTCTGGCGCACGATGACCGCCGTGCTGACGCCGGGGATCATGGCGAGCAGCACGCAGGAGCCTAGGAAGGCGAGGAACAGCACGCGGTCATCGTCGCCATCCCAGCCGTGTGACGGCAAATGGATTTAATCCCGCCACATCATGGTCAGCCCTTGGGTCGTCGGCTTTCTCGCCGTTATCCGGCGCCGTTAACGCAGGTGGTGGTTCTCACCGCACCGACGCCAACAGCGGCTGCGGCATTCCTCTAGGTGTATTGGCCCCCCCATAGTTCACGATCTTGACGCTTAACCTGTCCTGGCCTGTGAGAACGCTGATTTCACCCGGGACCCGAGAGGTGCGATCCGCTCAGGATCCATGAGATGCGTTCGCGCAGGTCAGGAGATCCAGATGCCAGGTGCGAAGAAGCTGCCGAATAGCCAGAGTTAGTCCTGGCACAGCACGGACAGTTCTAATCCCGATACATCACAGACAGTTCCTCAATCGTTTCGGCCATGAGTTTGCGCAGCTCAGGGGGGTCGAGGACTTCGACGCCGGAGCCGAGGCGCAGGAGTTGCCAGCGGGCGTGCCGTACCGACTCGATGGGGACGGCGAGGCGGAGCCAGCCGTCGGGCATGGTTTCGGCGGCGGTGAGGGCGGTGTCGGTGACGTCGTTGCCGATGGTGTAGCGGAGCAGGCCGAGGTAGTCGGGGTCGAGGCGGACGGTGGCGGTGCCGGTGTGCATGCGGGCGGCGAACTCGGCGGCGAACCGGGACCAGAACTCGACCAGGTCGAAACCGGGACGCCGTTCGAACCGGCCCGGCAGCGCCTCGATCCCCAAAATCCGCGCAACACGATAAGTCCGGAAATCTCCGGATGTTTCGGCGGCGAGGTACCAGGAGCCGCCCTTCAGGACGAGACCGTAGGGGTGGATGTCGCGCTCGACCTCCTGGGGACCCCAGCGGCGGTAGCGCATCCGCAGCGGGCGCTGCTCCCACACCGCCTCGGCCACCTCCGCCAGAAACGGCGCCTCGTCACTCCCCCGATACCACCCCGGCACGTCCAGATGGAAACGTTCACGCATCATGGCCGCCTGCGAACGCGGCTCCGGCGGCAACGCGGCCAGCAACTTCAACTCGGCCGCCGCCGCCACCTCCCCCAGCCCGAGCTCGGCCGCGGGCCCCGGCAACCCCGCCAGAAACAGCGAGGACGCCTCCGCCGAGGTCAGCCCGGTCAGCCGCGTCCGGTACCCATCCAGCAACTGGTACCCCCCGGCAGGCCCCCGATCAGCGTAAACGGGAACCCCGGCCGCCGACAGCGCCTCCACGTCCCGGTAGACGGTCCGGATCGACACCTCCAGCTCGGCCGACAACTCACCCGCCGTCATCCGGCCCCTCGCCTGCAGCAGGAGGAGCAGGGACAGCAACCGGCTCGCACGCATATCCCCCAGTCTGCCACCTTTACAATGTAGATTCCGTTTGCTCACCGAACATAACTTATGTTCAAATGCACACATGGAAGGTGCCGACCGAATCCGGGCGATCATGAACGCGTTACGCGCCCACGACAGCGTCTCCGTCGCCGAACTCGCCGGCCGGTACGGCGTCTCCGAGATGACCATCCGCCGCGACCTCGACGAACTGGCCCAGCAGGGCGTCGTACGGCGAGTCCGCGGCGGCGCCCTCAGCCTGCTCCTGCGCGGCGAGGAACCCCCCTTCGGCGTCCGCGAACGCGAAGCCGTGGACGCCAAGCGCAGGATCGCGGCCGAGGTCGCCAACCTCCTCGCCGACGGCGAGGCGATCGTGCTGGACGGCGGCACCACCACCCTGGAGGTGGCCAGGTTCGTGCACGACCGCCGCCTCACCGTGCTGCCGCTGGCGCTGCGCTGCGCCGACGAACTGGCCACCGCGCCGCGGATCAAGCTCGTGCTCCCCGGCGGCGAGGTCCGCCCCGGCGAGCTCAACTTCGTCGGCCCGCTCACCGAGGCCTCGCTGCGCTCGCTCCGCTTCGACACCGCCGTGATCGGCTGCTGCGGCATGTCGGCCGAACACGGCGTCACCGCGCACGATCTGGAGGACGTCGCGGTCAAGCAGGCCGCCATCGCCTCGGCCAGGCGCGTCATCGTCGCCTGCGACTCCGGCAAGTTCACCCGGACCGCGTTCGGCGCGGTCTGCTCCTACGACAAGCTCGACGTCGTGGTCACCGACATCGGCATCCCCCGCGACCAGCATGACGCGCTCACGGGCGCGGGCGTCACCGTCCGCCTCACCTGACCCCTCTCCCGGAGTCGAACCATGACAATCACCGCCCCTTCTCGCACCACGCTGCTCCGCGCCCGCCTCGCTGTGTACGGATTGTTTATGATTGCCGGAATTGCCCTCGGCACGTGGACGTCCCGCATCCCAGCCATCAAGGACGGCCTGGCCCTCGGCGACGGTGAGCTGAGCCTCGCCCTGCTCGGCATCGCGGGCGGCGCGATCACCGGCATGCAGGCCGTCGGCCGCCTCATCGACCGGTACGGCAGCCGCCGGGTGATGGTCCCCGTCGGCCTGCTGCAGGGCGCGGTCCTGGTCCTGCCCTCGTTCGCGCCCGGCCTGCCCTCCCTGGCCGCCGCCATGTTCACCTTCGGCATAGTGCACGGCGTGCTGGACGTGGCGATGAACGCCAACGCGGTCGTGGTGGAACGCCTGCACGCCAAGCCGATCATGTCCTCCTTCCACGCCGTGTTCAGCATCGGCGGCTTCCTGGGCGCCGGCGTCGGCGGCCTGTTCGCGCACGCGGGCGCCAGCGTGCCGGTGACGTTCGGTTCCGTCGCGGTGGTGACCACCACGATCGCGATCCTGTGCCTGCGCTGGGCGCTGCCGGACTCCTTCGACCCCGGCCGCCATCCGGAGGCCGCCGCCGAGCAGGTGCCGGGCCGCTCGCTCGCCGGGTGGGTGCTGTTCCTGGGCGTGCTGGCGTTCTGCTGCCTGGTCGGCGAGGGCGCCGCGGCCGACTGGAGCTCGGTCTACCTGGTGGAGGACCTGGGCGCCAGGGAGGCGGTCGGCGCGGCCGGCTACGCGGCCTTCTCGATCATGATGACGGCCGGGCGGCTGGCCGGGGACTGGCTCACCGCCCGCCTCGGCCCGGTCCTGCTGGTACGGTGCTGCGGCGGCCTGGCCGGAACCGGCCTGCTGGTCACCCTGCTGATCGGCCACCCGGTCGCCGGAGTCGTCGGATTCGGACTGTTCGGCGCGGGCCTGTCGTGCATCATCCCCCAGGTGTTCTCCGCCGCCGGGCATCGCGACCCGGCCCAGTCCGGCCGGGCCCTGGCCCAGGTGGCCAGCATCGGCTACGCGGGCCTGCTGGCGGGCCCGGTCCTGATCGGCGCGGTGGCCGAGCTCACCGGCAAGCCGGTCGCGCTCGCCATCCCCGCGATCATGGCCCTGTTCGTCGCGGCGGCCGCCCCGGCCCTGCGCCCGGCCCGGATCTAGGGGTTACCCGGGCACTGACACCGGGCCAGCACCCTGGGGCGGGATGGTCGCGGCTACCTAAGGTGGCGATGATCCTCTCGCAGCCAGGAGCATGTGATGACCCAGGACAACCGCCCCCAGTCGTGGCGGCCGACCGCCGCCGAGCGGGACACGTGGACCCGCGACGTGTTCCGCGCCGCGGCCGGTCTGATCGCCGGCCCCGGCGGGTTCATTCTCTATCTCGCCGGCGAGTACCTGTACGACCGGCGGCACCTGCTCTTCGAGACCGGCGGGGCGCCCCTGCGGGCGATGAACCCGGAGGGCGAGTCGATCGCCCTGCGCGGCGGCTTCACCAGCGTAAACGCCGTCCCCCTGCTCGGCGGCGGCAGCCAGGGCACGCGGGTGCTGTCGGTCACGCCCAGCCTGACCGCCTCCACCCGGGCCATGGGCCTGCGCGACGGCGACCCGGTGTCGGTGGCGCTGTCCAGCCGGACCGTCAGCTCCACCCGCAGCGGCCTGATCGTGCCGGCCCGGATCGGGACCACCACGCGGATCACCGTGCCCGCCGACGACTACTCGGTGGCCGCGCTCGGCGCCCGCACGTCGGCGCTGTTCACCAGCAAGGACCCGGTGATCGGCACCGGCACGGGAACGGTCTCGGGCCTGGCGGAGCCGCCGTTCCAGCGGATGCGGCCGACCCCGGGCGGCCTCTGGCTCGCCCCGGAGACCGCGCGGCAGGTGAACGTGCCGCTGATCGGCCGCACTCCGTTCCCGTCGCCGCGGCAGCCGAACCCGCTGACGGCGCCGCGGTGCCCGTGGTGCGGTCAGACGGTGACCGGTTCGGTGCTCAACGCGATGCTCACCTGCCCGAAGAAGCCCGGAGTCGCCGCGGTGCTCGCCGCGTTCCAGCCTCGGACCGTCGCCAGACCGGCCAGGCAGTACTGCGCGGACTGCCACCGGTATGTCACTTACCGCGAGGACCACAGCCTCTGGTGCAGGTTCATGACCTTCCTCGACGAGTTCTGAGGTTCAGCCGGAGAACTGGTCGTAGCCGAGGCGCAGCACCAGCGCGGACACCACGCACAGCAGCACGGCCCGGACGAACCCGGCGCCCCTGCGCAACGCCATCCGGGCCCCGAGCTGCGCGCCCGCGACGTTGCAGGCGGCCATGGCGAGCCCGAGCGCCCACACCACCTGCCCCCGCGTCCCGAACACCAGCAGCGCCCCCAGGTTCGTGCCGGTATTGATGATCTTCGCGCTGGCGGAGGCGTGCACGAAGTCCAGGCCCAGGATCGAGGTGAACGCGATCAGCAGGAAGGTGCCCGTGCCCGGCCCGAGAATACCGTCGTAGAAGGCGATGAACACCCCGCTCGCCGCGATCGCCGCCGCCACCCGCGCGCGGGTGCGCAGCCGCGGATCCGGCGCGAGACCGAACGCGGGCCGTAAGGTCACGAACGCGGCCACCGCCAGCAGGACCACCATGACCAGCGGTTTGAGCACCTCCGCCGCCAGCAGCGCCGCCGACGCGGCCCCCGCCCCGGCGAAACCCACCGCCGTAATACCGGCCGGTACGACCACCGCCCGGTCGAGCTTGGTCTTCATGGCGAAGGTGACGGCGGCGGAAGCCGTACCGAAAATGGAGGCCGTCTTGTTGGTGGCCATCGCCTCGACGGGCGAGAGCCCGGCCAGCAGCAGGGCGGGCAGCTGCAGCAGCCCGCCGCCGCCGACCACCGCGTCCACCCATCCGGCCGCCAGCGCCGCCGCGAGCAGCAGCACGATCTGTTCCGCCCGCATCAGCGCCCGACCCCCGTGGTTGACCAAAGAACCCCAGGAAGATTAGCGAAACCCCCCGCATCACCTCAGACCGGGTTAAATATCCTGACCCGGGTCCTCGTTCTCGCCAGGCGCCGGGGACGGGCTCTGGCCCTGCTCGGTCTCCCCCGGGGTCGGCGACGGCTGCATCGGCTCGGGCGAGGTCGGCACCGGCGGCGGCGTCGGCACGAACACGGTCGGCGGCAGCGGCCTGGCCGGCATCGGATCGTCGTCGGCGCGGATCAGCATCAGCCACAGGATGACCCCGATGAACAGCACCAGCGTCGCCAGCAGCGTGGAGGCCAGCGCCACCGAGCGCACCGTCTCGGTGCGCGGCGGCGCGGGCGGCGGCGGGGCCGGCAGCGCCGGGTTGCGATCCCCCAGCCAGTACGGCACGAAGTCCGGCCCGTGCCGATCCCCGATCAGCATGCCCGACACCATGACGGGCTCCAGGAACCTCTCGGCCCCCACCCCGCCCGGCGCGTACGGCACCGCCACCCAGGGCGCCTCTCCCCCGTCCCAGGCCACCACCGGCGGCGTGCTCACGTTCCACCGCCTGCTCACCCGCGAGAACAGGCCGCGCACCCCCGACCTGGCCGCCTCGCCATCCTTGATCCCGGTCACGAACCGGTTCCTGGCGGCCGGATCCAGGGCGGCGCCCCGGGTCAGCACGGCCACCGAGACCGCCCGCCCGTCCGCGCCCTGCCCGAGGTAGACCAGGCCCGCGGGGGCCGCCTGCAGGCGCGCCTGAAGCACGAAGGGCCCCAGCCGGGGCGGGTCGCCGTACTGCAGTGGAGTGGCCATCCCCTTCATGAAAACACACCGGGTGTTTTCGCCCATCCGAGCGGGCAGTGATCAGGGCATGGATTCTGTCGGGGAGTCACGATTGAATAACACCCATGACCGTTGCTGAAGGAGAGCCGGGCACCGAGGTGTCCCGGGCGCAAGACGGGGGCGAGGCCGGCCTCGGCGCGCTCCGGGACGCCCTGAACGAGGTCCGGCGGGTGATCGTCGGCCAGGACCACATGGTCGAGCGCCTGCTGGTGGCGCTGCTGGCCCGCGGGCACTGCCTGCTCGAAGGGGTGCCGGGCGTGGCCAAGACGCTGGCCGCCTCCACCCTGGCCACCGTGGTCGGCGGCACGTTCGCCCGGATCCAGTTCACCCCCGACCTGGTCCCCAGCGACATCGTCGGCACCCGCGTCTACCATCCGAGCACTGAACGTTTCGACATCGAACTCGGCCCGGTGTTCGTCAACTTCCTGCTCGCCGACGAGATCAACCGGGCCCCGGCCAAGGTGCAGTCGGCGCTGCTGGAGGTCATGGCCGAACGTCAGGTCACCCTGGCCGGGGTCACCCACCAGCTGCCCCGGCCCTTCGTGGTGCTGGCCACCCAGAACCCGATCGAGTCCGAGGGCGTCTACCCGCTGCCGGAGGTGCAGCGCGACCGCTTCCTGTTCAAGGTGCGGGTCGCCCACCCCAGCGCGCACGAGGAGCTGGAGATCCTGCACCGGATGAGCGTCACCCCGCCGGTGGCCGGCAAGGTGCTCGACCCGGCCCAGCTGCTGGCCCTGCAGAAGGCCGCCGAAGAGGTGTCGGTGCACCAACTGGTCGCCGACTACGTGGTCCGGCTGGTCATGTCCACCCGCAGCCCGGGCGAATACGGGCTGCGCGAGCTGGAGGAGACCATCGAGATCGGCGTCAGCCCGCGCGCCACGCTCGGCCTGGTCGCGGCCGGGCGCGCGCTGGCGCTGCTGCGCGGCCGCGACTACCTGCTCCCCGACGACGTGCGCGACGTGGCGGTGGACGTGATGTCGCACCGGCTGATGCTCACCTTCGACGCGCTCGCCGACGGCATCGAACCCGAGGACGTGGTCCGCCAGATCCTGATGTCGGTGCCGCCGCCGCTGGTCGTCTGGAACCAGGGCCAGCGGTGACCAGCCGCGCCCCGCACGCCGCGCTCCGGCGGCTGGAGCTGACCGTGGTCCGCCGCCTGGACGGGCTGCTCCAGGGCGGCCACCAGGGCCTGCTGCCCGGCCCCGGCAGCGAGCTGGGCGACACCCGCGTCTACGTGCCCGGCGAGGACGACGTGCGGCGGATGGACTGGGCGGTCACCGCCCGCACCACGATCCCGCACGTCCGCGACCTGATCGCCGACCGGGAGCTGGAGACGTGGGCGCTGGCCGACCTGTCGGCCAGCATGGACTTCGGCACCGCCGACACCGACAAACGTTCCCTGGTCGTCTCCGCCATCGGCGCCGTCGGCTTCCTGGCCAGCCGCGTCGGCGACCGCTTCGGGGCGTATGTGATCCACGGCGACCAGATCCACCGCTACCCGGCCAGGCCCGGCAGGCCCGCCCTGTTCGGCCTGCTCAAATCGCTCGCCGAGGCCCCGCACGACCCCGGCTCCACCGACCTGGGCGGCGCCATCGAGCTGATGGCCGCCGCGCACCGCAGGCGCGGCATGCGGGTCATCGTGTCCGACTTCCTGGACGCCCCGGACAGCTGGGAACGGCCGATCCGCCGCCTGGCCGCCCGCCAGCAGGTGCTCGCCATCGAGGTCATCGACCCGCGCGAGCTGGAACTCCCCGACGTCGGGCAGGTCACCCTGGTCGACCCGGAGACCGGCCACTCCCGCGACATCCACCTGTCCCGCAAGCTGCGCGACCGCTACGCCGAGGCCGCCGCCGCCCAGCGGGAGGCCAACCGGGTGGCCCTGCGCCGCAGCGGCGTCGCCCACCTGGTGTTGCGCACCGACCGGGACTGGGTCTTCGACATCGCCCAGTTCGTCCTGCGGCAGCGGCGCACCGCCCACCTGATGGCCCGGAGAACACGCGCATGATCTTCCTGTCCCCCGCCTGGCTCTGGCTGTTCGCCGCGCTCGCCGCCCTGATCGCGCTGTATGTGGTGATCCAGCTCACCCGCCGCAAATACGCGGTGCGCTTCACCAACCTGGCCCTGCTGGCGCTGGTCGCGCCGGAGAAGCCCGGCTGGCGGCGGCACGTGGCCGCCGCGCTGTTCCTGGTCATGATGAGCCTGCTCGTGCTCGGCGCGGCCCGCCCGGCCGACGCGGTCCGGGTGCCCAGGGACCGGGCCACCATCATGGTCGCGATCGACATCTCGCTGTCGATGGAGGCCGCCGACGTGCCGCCCACCCGGATGATCGCCGCCCGGCAGGCCGCCGAGGCGTTCGTCCAGGAGCTGCCCGAACGTTTCAACGTCGGCGTGGTCTCCTTCGCCCGCTCGGCCGCCGTCGCCATCCCGCCCACCACCGACCACGCCGCCGTCGTGAACACGATCAGGAACCTGACCACCCGCCCCGGCACCGCCATCGGCGAGGCCGTCTTCAACTCCCTGGACGCGATCCGCTCCTTCGACCAGCAGGCGGTCACCGACCCGCCCCCGGCCGCGATCGTGCTCCTGTCCGACGGCGACAACACCTCCGGCCGCTCGGTCAACGAGGCCATCGAGGCCGCCCTCGCCGCGAAGGTGCCGGTCTCCACGATCGCGTACGGCACGCCCGAGGGAACCGTGGCCATCGACGGCCGCGACGTCCAGGTGCCGGTGAACAAGCAGACCCTGCAGTCCCTGGCGGACGGCACCAGCGGCCGCGCCTACAGCGCCGAGTCGGGCAGCGAACTCCGCGACGTCTACGAGCAGATCGGCACCTCACTCGGCTACAAGATCGTCCACGAGGAGATCACCCAGCGGTTCATCATCGGTGCGATCCTGGCGGGACTCCTGGTCGCGGGTTCGGCGCTGATCCTGGGCACGCGTATCCCGTAAAGGGCGAAATCAGGTCCCAGCGGATACTCGGCGGCGAGTGGCCCCGCGTAGCCCTCCGGCAAGCGGGCACGGTGGGTGACCCCTCGGGCACAGCTCACTACGCACCCGCGTGGCCTGGGCAGGGGTAGGGGATTGGTAACGTTGCTGCGCGTGAGCAACACCGGCGCGCACTACTTCGACGAGCGTCCGCGGGCCGAATCCCGGCCGGGGACGGTCAGCCTGGTGCTGCCCGACCTGCATCTCCAGCTGGAGACCGATCGCGGCGTGTTCTCCCCCGACAAGGTGGACCTGGGCACCAGGATCCTGCTGGAGTCGGTCCCCGCCCCGCCCGCCGAGGGCGACCTGCTCGACCTGGGCTGCGGCTACGGCCCGATCGCGCTGACCATGGCCTCCCGCTCCCCCGCCGCGACCGTCTGGGCCGTCGACGTCAACCGCCGCTCGGTCGAGCTCACCGCCCGCAACGCCGCGCGCGCCGCCCTTGACAAAGTAAGGTCAGCGCACGTGGACGAGGTCCCCCCGGACCTCCGGTTCCGCGCCATCTGGTCCAACCCCGCCATCCGCATCGGCAAGCCCGCCCTGCACGAGATGCTGACCCGCTGGCTCGACCGCCTCACCCCCGACGGCGTCGCCTACCTGGTCGTCCAGAAACACCTCGGCTCCGACTCCCTGCAACGCTGGCTGGCCGACCAGGGCTGGCCCACCACCCGCCACACCTCACGCGCCGCTTACCGAATCCTGAAGGTGACCCCCCGATGAGCACGCCGAATCCGCGCCGCCAGCTCCGGCCGACCGACGTGAAGCGGCTCAACCGCACCTGGCGCCGCACCACCGAGGCCCGCCTGGCCCTCATCCTGGAGTCGGTCACCGGCCCCTTCAACATCGGCTCCATCTTCCGCACCGCCGCCGCCTTCGGCGTCGACACCGTCTGGCTGGCCGGCAACGCCACCCCGCCTACCAACCCCAAGGCCCAGAAGACCGCCCTCGGCACCGACCGCCTCGTCACCTGGCACGAGGCCGTCCCCGCCCCCGAAGCCGTCAAGGCCGCCAAAGCCGACGGCTACCGCGTCATCGCCGTCGAACTCACCGGCGACGCCACCCCCCTCCACGAAACCCCCCTCACCGGCGACATCTGCCTCGTCGTCGGCAGCGAGGACCACGGCTGCTCCCCCGCCCTCCTCGAATCCTGCGACGCCGTCGCCTACATCCCCCAGGTCGGCCGCGTCGGCTCCTTCAACGTCTCCATCGCCGCCGCCATCGCCATCGCCGAATCCCGCCGCCAGGAATGGACCCGTTAAGCCCAGCCTTAACGAGTACTGTTATGGTCGGCCTCAACAGCTATGATGGCGGCATGGAGCTGGCCAAACCTGACACTGTCCTCGACAGGGAGCACCCCTGGGAGCTCCTGCGCGACTTCGTCAGCGACCCTGCCCCCCAGCTCCGCCTGGCGATCGTCTCGGGGCGGCGACGCCATGGGAAATCGTTCCTGCTCCAAGCCCTGACCGGGGCCTGCGGAGGGCTCTATCTGACCGCCGTACAGGAAGAGGGCCGGGTTCCGGCGCTGCGGCGCTTCACGGAAGCGATCGCCGCGCACGCGGGCCTGCCCGCCGGCGCGCTGCGGCTGACGGACTGGCGGGAGGTGCTGACCACCGCACTTGAGGTGGCCGGCCGGGCCGAAGGCGCTCCTCTGGTCGTCATCGACGAGCTGCCGTACCTGATGCAGCACTCTCCGGAGGTCCCCGGCTTTCTGCAGTTGCTCTACGACCAGTCGCAGGCGGGGCAGGGCCCAGGTGGCCGGATCATTCTGTGCGGCTCGGCGATGAGCGTCATGAGCGAACTCCTCACCGGGACCAAGCCCCTGCGCGGGCGGGCGGTGATCGACCTGCGGCTGGGCGCCTTCGACTACCGGACCTCGCGGCGGCACTGGGGGATCGAGGACCTGGCGACGGCCCTGCGCGTGGACGCGGTGCTGGGCGGAGCACCGGGTTACCGGCCGCTCGCGCCCGTGCCCGCTCCTCAGGACGCGCGCCAGTTCGGCCCCTGGGTGTGCCGGACGGTCCTGGACCCCGGGCTTGCCCTGTACTCGCGCGTGGAGGCCGAGTTCCTGCTCCGCGAGGATCCCAGGATCACCCACCGGACGCTCTACTACGACCTCCTGAGCGCGGTCAGCCAGGGAGCGAGCACCCCGTCGAAGATCGGCGCGATCCTGGAGCGTCCACGGGCATCGGTGGTCCCACCGCTGGATGTCCTGGAGTCCACGGGCTACCTCAGGAAATCGCAGGACCTCCTCAAGGCCCGCAATCCCGTCATCACCGTCGTGGATCCCATCATCAGGTTCAACCAGCTCATCACACTGCCGTTCGCCGACGAGATCGAGCGCGGCCGCGCCACCCAGGTCTGGGCGGGCTCGCAGCCCACCTTCAACTCCAAGATCCTCGGCCCGCACTTCGAGGACCTGGCCCGAGAGTGGACGAGATCCTTCGCGGCCGCCGAGTCCTCCCTGCGGCCGGGCACGGTCGGCATCGCCGAAGTGAGCGACCCGGCCGCCCGCACCAAGCACGAGGTCGACGTCCTCGCCCTCGCTCCCGGCCAGCGGCCACAGGCCCCGCGCGCCGCGGTCGCCCTGATCGGAGAGGCGAAGGCGACCGTCCAGCCACGCGGCCCGCGCGACCTGGAACGTCTGGAACACATCCGCGGCCTCCTCACCGGGCAGGGACACGACGCCCGGAAGGCCACGCTCGCGCTCTACTCGCTGCACGGATTCCAGCCGGATCTCCTGCGCGCCGCGAGCACCCGCGAGGACGTCCTGCTGGTCGGGATCGACACGCTGTACGGCGAAGCCAGCTGAAGCCTGGGCTTCACCCGATGGACGTGTGGCGATCACCTTTAAGGCCGTTCGGCGATCTAACGTCCGGGGTGCCCTGTTGACCAGAAACCCGTCCCATAGACAGCCGCATAGCCCGCCGACCAGGCGATTCACCGTTGCGGCTGTCCAGATCACGACTTTCTAGTCAATAAGCCAGGAGCACGAGGAGCGCGCGTGTTACGACGTACGAGCTTCATGACGGTCGCCGCCGGTGTGGTGGCCCTTCTTGTCACGATGAGCCTTCCGGGTGGGGTGGCCAGTGCCGCTACCGCCACGTTCGCGCCGGTCGCGGACACCTATGTGGACAACAGCACGACGGGCACCAACTTCGGGACGTCCGGGCAGCTTGGTGTGGACAATTCACCGGTGAAACGGATGTTCCTCCGGTTCACGGTGTCGGGGGTGAGCGGCGCGATCAGTTCGGTCAAGCTGCGGGTGCACACCGACGACGTGAGCGGGTCCGAGAGTGGCAGCGGTGGCGTCTTCCGGGGGATGAGCAGCACCACCTGGTCGGAGACGGCGACCACGTGGAACAACCAGCCGTCCATCGACGGGGCCACGCTCGGGACGCTCGGGTCGGTCGCCAGGAACCAGTGGTACGAGGTCGACGTGACCTCGTACGTGACCGGGAACGGCACCTACAGCTTCGGCGTGACCTCCACCAGCACCAACGGCGCGGACTACGACTCGCGGGAGAGCGGGTCGGGGACGGCGCCGCAACTGGTGGTCACCACCGGGACCGGCCCGTCACCGAGCCCCAGCCCCAGCACGAGCCCGCCGCCGGGCGGCGACCCGGTGCTGGTGGGCGCGGGCGACATCGCCAACTCGGGCTCCGGCGACACCGCGACCGCGGCGCTGCTGGACTCGATCCCCGGCACCGTCTTCACCCTCGGCGACAACGTGTACGACAACGGCACGGCGTCGGAGTTCAACACCTACTACAACCCGACGTGGGGGCGGCACAAGGCGCGCACCCGCCCGGTCCCGGGGAACCACGACTACAACACCTCCGGCGCGACCGGATATTACGGATATTTCGGGGCGTCGGCCGGTGATCCCACCAAGGGTTACTACTCCTACGACCTCGGCGCGAACTGGCACGTCATCGTGCTCAACTCCAACTGCTCGGCTGTCCCCTGCGGCACGACCTCCGCGCAGACGACCTGGCTGCGCGCCGACCTGGCCGCCAGCACCCGCCCGTGCACGGTCGCGATGTGGCACCACCCGCGCTACACCTCGGGCGCCAACCACTCGCCCAACAGCTCGGTCGCGCCGTTCGTCCAGGCCCTGTACGACGCCGACGCCGACCTCATCCTGACCGGCCACAACCACCAGTACGAGCGGTTCGCCCCCATCAACCCCTCAAACCAGCTCGACAACACGCGTGGCATCCGCCACTTCGTGGTCGGCTCGGGCGGCGCCAGCCACTACGGCTTCGGCACCATCCTGGCCAACAGCGAGGCCCGCAACAGCGACACCTACGGCGTGCTCAAGCTGACCCTGCACGCCAACGCGTACACCTGGCAGTTCGTCCCGCAATCCGGGCGCACGTACGCCGACAGCGGCACCACGAACTGCCACTGACGACGTGTACCTGTCCACTCTCGATCGAAGCCGGGCCGCGGGCGGCTCTGCCCGAGCCGTCGGCGGCACCGTCTTCGCCCTCGGCGCCGTCAGCCTGGTCACCGACATCTCCTCGGAGATGGTGACGGCCGTCCTGCCGCTGTACCTGGTGATCGGCCTGCAGTTCAGCCCCGCCGCGTACGGCCTGATCGACGGCCTCTACACCGGCGCGACCGTGCTGCTGCGCCTGGCGGGCGGCCACGTCGCCGACCGGATCAACCGCCACAAGGCGGTCGCGGGGACCGGATACGGCCTGTCGGCGCTGGCCAAGCTGGGCCTGCTCGCCGCCGGAGCCTCGGGCCCGCTGATCGGGCTGGCGATCACCGTGGACCGCGCCGGGAAGGGCCTGCGCACCGCCCCCAGGGACGCGCTGATCACCCTCACCACGCCGCCGGACCGCCTGGGCCTGGCCTTCGGCGTGCACCGGATGATGGACGCGACCGGCGCGTTCCTCGGCCCGCTGGCGGCCCTCGGCGTGCTGACCCTGGCGGGCGGCGTGTTCGGGCCGGTCTTCCTGGCGAGCTTCTGCGTGGCCCTGCTCGGCGTCCTCATCCTGGCCCTGTTCGTCCGGGACGTCCCCAGCCCGCCGAAGGCCGCCGAAAAGATGCCGTGGCGTGCCGCTTTCGGCCCGGCCCGGCGCCGGCTGCTGCCCGCCGCCTGCCTGCTGGGCCTGGTCACCGTCGGGGACGGCTTCGTCTTCCTGCTGCTGCAGCGCCGCACCGAGCTGGCCATCGGCTGGTTCCCGCTGCTCGCGGTCGCCACCAGCCTGGCCTACCTGCTGCTGGCCGTCCCGCTCGGCCGCCTGGCCGACCGCTTCGGCCGCCTCCGCGTGATGATCGGCGGCCACGCCGCCCTCATCGCCGTCTACCTCCTCCTGTACGGCCCGCTGACCGGCCTCCCCCTCCTGATCGTGATCCCCCTCCTGTACGGGACCTTCTACGCGGCCACCGACGGGATCCTGATGGCCATGGCCGGCCCGGTCTTCCCGCCGGAACTTCGCGCCACCGGGCTGGCCCTGATCCAGAGCGGCCAGGCCCTGTCCTACCTGCTGTCCTCGGTCCTGTTCGGACTCGCCTGGCAGGCCTGGGGCCCCGGCCCGGCCTGCCTGGCCGCCGCCGGGATCGCCGCCGCCGTGCTCCCCCTGGCCGTGCTCCTGCTCACGAGGAAACCATGACCTCCCTCCGGGCCCGTCTGGTCGTCATCAGCCTGGCGACCGTCATCCTCGCCGGAATCGCCCTCACCTACGCCGCCCTCGCCCCCGCCGCCGACGCCCCCGCCTCCACCGCCCTGGCGAGTGCTGGCCCGCGCCTCCAGGTCCTGACCAACGGCCTGCTCTCCACGGTCTCCCGCGCCGACCCCGGCGGCCCGCGCGAGGTCACCGCCGTCCGCTGCGACCGCGCCTACACCGGCGCGGCGACCGTCGCCTGCCTCACCCCCGTCGGCGCGCTCACCGCCACCAGCCTGGTGGTCATGGACACCTCCCTGCGCCCGGTCAAGGAGATCCCGCTCACGGGTTTCCCCAACCGGCTGCGCGTCTCCGCCAGCGGCCGCATGATCGCCTGGACGCTCTTCATCGACGGCCACTCCTACGCCACCACCGGCTTCTCCACCCAGACCGGCATCCTGGACACCAGGACCGGCCGGCTGGTGCGATCCCTGGAGGAGTTCACGATCACGCGGGACGGCAGGCCGTACCGGAATGTGGACGCGAACTTCTGGGGGGTCACCTTCGCCGGGGACGACAACCGGTTCTACGCGACGCTGTCCACCGGCGGCCGCCGCTACCTGGTCGAAGGCGACATGGCGGCGGGAACCGTCCGGACGCTGCGCGACAACGTCGAATGCCCGTCGCTGTCCCCGGACGGCACCAGGATCGCCTACAAGTCCGCGATCGGCGCCGACCCGGCCCGCGGCTGGCGGCTGACCGTGCTGAACCTGGGCAGCGGCAGGACGGTCCCGCTCGCCGAGACCCGCAGCGTCGACGACCAGCCCGCCTGGCTCGACGACCAGACCGTCGCCTACGGCCTGCAGACCGGCGACGGCACCAACAACACCTGGACCGTCCCGGCCGACGGCGGCGGCTCTCCGACCCTGCTGATCCCAGGGGCGAACTCGCCCGCCGTCATCGGTCGCGACGGGACGTGAAGGTCATTGGTCCAGACGTGACCCAAACGTTCATCTTCGCGCGCTGACGGCGGGCCCTGACAAACGGCATACTCCACTCGTGCGACGGCGTTTCGCGTTTCTGGAGCATCCCGGGCCACTGGCGTTCGCCCATCGGGGTGGGGCGGCGGAGGGCCGGGAGAACACCATGGCCGCGTTCGAGCACGCCGTCGAGCTGGGCTACTCCTACCTGGAGACCGACGCGCACGCGACCGCCGACGGCGTCCTGGTGGCCTTCCACGACCACACGCTGGACCGGGTGACCGACCGGACCGGACGGGTGTCTGAGCTGCCCTACCGGGAGGTGGCCAAGGCCAGGATCGGCGGCACGCACGAGATCCCGCTGCTGGCCGACGTGCTGGGCGCCTGGCCGGACGTGCGGGTCAACATCGACGTGAAACAGGCCTCGGCCGTCGAGCCGCTGGCCGAGCTGATCAAGCGGACCGGCGCGTACGACCGGGTCTGCCTGACCTCCTTCTCCGACCAGCGGCTGGCGCGGGCCCGGCGGGCGGCCGGCGGGCGGGTCTGCTCCGCGCTCGGGCCGCGCGGCGTGGCCGCGCTGCGCACCGCCGCCATCGGCTCCGGGTACGGACGGCTGCTGGCCGGCCTGGCCCAGGCGGGCGTGCCGTGCGCGCAGGTGCCCATCGGGGTGCGCGGGCTGCGCATCGTGACCCCCGCGTTCGTCAGGACCGCGCACGCGATCGGCATGCAGGTGCACGTATGGACCATCGACGCACCCCAGATCATGGAACGCCTGCTCGACCTCGGGGTCGACGGGATCATGACCGACAACATCTCCGGCCTGCGCGGCGTGCTGGACGCGCGCGGGCAGTGGTATCCGAGGCGCCCTCGGTAATCCGAAGTAATCCCGAAGTAGGAGAACATGACTGCCCCCCAGGCCCCCCAGGTCATCGACGAGAGCCCGGACGCCCGCAGGCGCGAGCAGCGCGGCTGGTACTGGTACGACTGGGCGAACTCCGCCTTCCCGACGACGGTGCTGACCGTCTTCCTGGGGCCGTACCTGACCGACATCGCGGAGCGGGCCGCCGAGGCCGGCGGGAGCGACTTCGTCGACGTGCTCGGCTTCGACGTGCGCCCCGCCGCCTACTACGGCTTCGTGGTGGGCGCGGCGGCCATCTGCCAGATCGTCTTCATGCCCATGGCCGGCGCGATCGCCGACCACACCGGGCGGAAGCGGGGCATGCTCGGCCTGTTCGCCTACCTGGGCGCGGCGGCGACGCTGGCCATGTGGTTCGTCGCCGACACGCGCTACCTGCTGGGCGGAGCGCTGTTCATCGTGGCGAACATCGGGTTCGCGTGCGCCATGGTGATCTACAACAGCTTCCTCCCGCAGATCGCCACCGCGGCCGAGCGCGACCGGGTCTCCTCCCAGGGCTGGGGGTTCGGCTACCTCGGCGGCGGCCTGCTGCTGCTCATCAACCTCGCCCTTTACCTGCAGCGGGAACAGCTCGGCATCGAGACCGGCGTCGCCGTCCGGATCAGCCTGGTCTCGGCGGGCCTCTGGTGGGGCGCCTTCACGATCATCCCGCTGCTGCGGCTGCGGAACCGGCCGGTCGGCGCGCATGACGCCACGCTGGGCCAGGCGGTCGGCGGCAGCTTCCGCCAGCTCGGCCGCACCCTGCGCGATCTGCGCCGCTACCCCCTCACGCTGCTCTTCCTCGGGGCCTACCTGCTCTACAACGACGGCGTGCAGTCGGTCATCTCATTCTCCGGGCAGTTCGCCGCCGAGGCGCTCAAGCTCGACGAGGAGGTCCGGATCGCGGCCATCCTCATCGTCCAGTTCGTCGCGTTCGGCGGCGCCCTGCTGCTGGGCCGCCTCGCCATCCGCTACGGCACGAAGCGGATCGTGCTCTACAGCCTCATCGGCTGGATGGGCGTCCTGGGTCTGGCCTACATCGTCCAGGAGGGGTCGGCGCTGCAGTTCCTCGGCCTCGGGGTGCTCATCGCCATCGTGCTCGGCGGCACCCAGGCGCTGTCGCGCTCGCTGTTCTCCCACGTGATCCCGAAGGGCAGGGAAGCGGAGTACTACAGCCTGTACGAGATCAGCGACAAGGGCTCCACGTTCCTCGGCGCCTGGACCTTCGGCCTGGTGCTCCAGCTGACCGACAGCGACTACCGGGTCGCGATCATCTCCCTGCTGATCTTCTTCGCGCTCGGCTTCGGCCTGCTGCTGGCCGTCGACCTGCCCCGGGCCATCCGCGAAGCGGGCAACGAGGTCCCTGAGAAGATCTAGGAATCCACGGCGCTGAAGCCAGCTCAAGTGATTCCTGAGGAGCCCGCGCCAAAAAGCGCGATTGGATCACCTCTTGGGTGGGAATCCACACACGGTATCAAGCGTTGTACGCGGTGGAGACCAACCCCTCTAAGGCAGTATCGCTAGGGGGACCTCAGGAGGCTTAGAACATGGGCGAGCGTGCACTTCGCGGTACCCGGCTCGGGGCGACCAGCTACGAGAACGACCGCAACACCGACCTGGCTCCGCGCCAGGAGGTGTCCTACACCTGCCCGAAGGGCCATCACACCACCGTGCCGCTTGCCGCCGAAGCCGAGATTCCGGCGAGCTGGGAGTGCCGCAGCTGCGGCTCCCCCGCCCTCCGGGTGGACGCGGAGCAGCCCCAGCAGAAGAAGGCCAAGCCGCCGAGGACGCATTGGGACATGCTGCTGGAGCGGCGCTCGATCGAGGACCTCGAAGAGGTGCTGAACGAGCGGCTGGCGATTCTCCGGGCGCAGCGGCGCAAGAGCGCGTAGGCCGAAACCCCGACGGACACCCCAACCTCAACGAACCCTCACGAGCGGAGGGAGCCGGAAGCCCCCGGGAGATCCTCCCGGGGGCTTCCGTGTGTGTCGGGTCAGGATGTGTGGTGCGGGACCGGCACGATCGTCTCCGCGCGGATGATGTGGATCACCGCGTTGATCAGGGCCAGGTGGGTGAACGCCTGCGGGAAGTTGCCCAGCTGGCGACCGCTGACCGGGTCGATCTCCTCGGCGTACAGCCCGAGCGCGCTGGCGAACGACAGCAGCTTCTCGCACAGCCGCCGGGCCCGGCCCAGCTCGCCGATCTCGGCCAGCGCGGACACCAGCCAGAACGAGCAGATCGTGAACGTGCCCTCTTCGCCGGACAGGCCGTCGTCGGTCTCCTTGGTGCGGTAGCGCAGCACCAGGTCCTCGACGGTCAGGTCGTCGGCGATGGCCAGCACGGTGGCCCGCACCCGCGGGTCGTCCGGCGGCAGGAACCGGACCAGCGGGATGAGCAGCAGCGAGGCGTCCAGCGCGGTGGTCGAGTAGTGCTGGGTGAAGACGCCGTTCTCGCCGACGCCGTTCTCACACACGTCGGCGTGGATCTCGTCCGCGATGGACTGCCAGCGTTCGGCCACCTCCGGCTCCTGGCGCAGCCGGGCCAGCCTGGCGCCCCGGTCCAGGGCGACCCAGCACATGACCTTGGAGGAGGTGAAGTGCCGGGGTTCGCCGCGCACCTCCCAGATGCCGCGGTCCGGCTCCCGCCAGTGCGCGATGGCCATCTCGACCTGGCGCTTCAGGATCGGCCAGACGCGCTCGTCCAGGCGGTCCCTGGATTTGATGTGGATGTAGAACGAGTCCAGCACCGCGCCCCACACGTCGTTCTGGCGGTGGTTGAAGGCGCCGTTGCCGACCCGGACCGGGCGGGCGCCCTCGTAGCCGTGGAGGTGGTCCAGGGTGATCTCGGCCAGGTCGCGCTCGCCGTCCACGCCGTACATGATCTGGAGTTCTTCGTCGCGTTCTGCCATGTCGGCGATGAACCAGAAGAAGTCATCGGCTTCCCAGTCGAAGCCGAGGGTGTAGAGCCCCCACAGCGCGAACGTGGAATCCCGTATCCAGGTGTAGCGGTAGTCCCAGTTGCGCTCGCCGCCCGGGGTCTCCGGCAGCGAGGTGGTGGCGGCCGCGACCAGCGCGCCCGTCGGGGCGAAGGTGAGGCCCTTGAGGGTGAGGGCGCTGCGCTCCAGGTAGCCCCGCCACGGGTGGTCGGGGATGTCGCCCCTGGCCAGCCAGTGCTGCCAGTGGTGGGCGGTCCACACCAGCCGCTGGTAGGCCTCCGCGAAGGTGTAGGGCGGCTCGTGCTCGGTCCAGGTGAGCGCGCAGAACCGGGTGTCGCCCTCCTTGAGCAGCGTCCTGGCCATCGCCCGGCCGCCCTCGAAGCCGAGCCGCATGTCCGTGGTCAGCCGCAGCCGCAGGTCGACCCCGTCGGCGGTGGCCAGGCCCTGGTGGTAGCCGCGGTCGGTGTGCTCCCAGCGGACCGGGTTGCGGCCGTAGTCCAGCACCGGCTCGCAGTCCAGCGTCACCTGGACCTCGCCGCTGACGCAGCGGACCGTGCGCAGCAGCACGTGGTCGGCGTCGTAGTCGGTGGGCGCCCGCCGGTGGGTGTGCGACATCTCACCTTCGTGATGCCACGGGCCGATCAGCAGGAGGTCCCTGACGATGATCCAGCCGGTGGCCGTGCCCCAGCTGGTCTCCAGCACCATGGTGCCGGGCAGATATCGCCGCGCGGCCGGCACCATGGTGTCGGCCGGGCCGATCCGGAAGCGTCCGGCGCTGCGGTCCAGGATGGCGCCGAACACGCTCGGCGAGTCCAGCCGGGGCAGGCACAGCCACTCGATGTTCCCGCTGCTCGCGACCAGCGCGGTGACCTCGCAGTCGGACAGGAAACCGTAGTCGGCGATCGGCGGAAAGGGCGAAGATCCGTGAAGCGTGTCCATCTACCGTCCTATCCCCTTGTACATCCCCCAAACGATACGCTCGCGGGGTTGCCGGGACGGTTCTTCGGGTTTTCGCGTAGATCACCTTTCGGCAAAGTCGTCGCCGTCCAGCACCTGTCCGGGGACGACGTTCCCCGGGCGCTCCGGCCCCGGCTGGTTCAGGAGCGGCCCGTACGGCGAGCGCGCGGCCATCGCCCGGACGCGGCGGCCCAGGAACCAGGTCAGGCCGCGCCGGGCCAGCGGCCGGGTGAACGGCAGGATCAGGAAGAACCCGGCGATGTCGGTGATGAATCCCGGGGTCAGCAGCAGCGCCCCACCGGCGACGATCACGCCGCCGTCGGCCAGTTCCCGTTCCGGCATGCGCCCCGACTGGAGCGCGTTCTGCAGCGCCGCCCAGGCCCGCCTGCCCTCCCGGCGGACCAGCCAGGCCCCCAGCACGCTGTCGGCGAGCAGCAGCCCCACCGTCTGCCAGCCGCCGATCACCGATCCGATCTGGATCAGTAACCAGATCTCCAGCACGGGCACCACGAGAAACGCCAGGAAAAGTCCGATTCGCACCATCACACGACCTCACTCATACCTAAGCAACGTCGCTTGAACCCTACGCGTTCCAGCCGATCAGCGCTTTCTGCCGCGTCATCCCATGATGACCGTGAGGTCGAACGTGCCTTGGTGAGGGATGCGGAGGGCGTGGAAGCGGCGGGCGCCGTCGCGGAAGTAGCGCACGGTGCCGGCCGCCAGGGTCGTCTGCAGGGGGGTGCCCCAGCGGAAGCGGATCGTGGTGCGGCCCCGGCGGAGGTCGAGGCCGTCGGCCGTGGCGGTGGTCGAGCCGCCGAAGGCGGCCTGTGTGCCGTCGGTGAAGGTGAGGACGTCCGTGGGGTGGAGGACGAGAGGGATCTGCTCGGTGGCGGCGGCGTTCGCCGTGACCGTGCGCCGGACCGTCCGGCGGGTGACCAGGACGTCCGTGGTGACGTTCGCGTTGCCGTAGCGGATGCCGAAGGCAGCGGGGGCCGGGCCGCCGGTCCACTCCCTGCCGCCGGGGGCGCCGTGGAAGTAGGTGGCGGGCAGGGGGCCGTTGGAGTCGGGCGCCTGGCCGGGGAAGACGGTGGACCAGCAGGCGAAGTTGTTGTCGTTGAGCCCGCAGATGATCGTGCCGGCTTCGGGATGCCACAGGAAGGTCAGGCCGGTGCGGCTGCGGGAGGCGCGGCTGCCGAAGTAGCCGCCCAGGTACAGGCCGGGCTTGCGGACGTACAGGAAGTCCTGGCCGCGGTCCCTGCGCAGTTCGACGAAGTCGTAGGAGCGCAGGTAGGGCAGGTCCGCGATGGCGGCGTCCCGCTGCCGTCTGCTGGGGAACCGCTCGTCGTAGAGACCGTGGGTGAGGATGCGCGGCGAGGTGTCCTGCTTGGCGAGCGGCGTCACCGGCTCGGTGGACGCGGCCCAGGCGGCGCGCGCCTCGGCGAGGTCCTCGCGAGCGGTCAGGAAGGCCGACAGCAGCGGCACTTGACGGGTGAACGTCCAGTTGAGCGCGGTCCTGTCGGGGTCGGGCCGTACCTCGTCGTACCAGCGGGCGCTGGTGCGGGTGGAGGGGGCGACGTTGACCATGTACCCGGCGCCGTCGGGCTCGCGCAGCAGGTTGTAGGACAGGAAGCCGGTGAAGGCGCGGGCCATGTCCACCAGGTTCCGGTCCGGGCGGAGGTGGTAGGCGTCGGCCAGCTCGGGGAGCATGACCTCGAAGTTGTAGTTCATGTCGTGGCCGCCCTCCTCGTGGAAGAAGCCGACGGGGCTCACGCCGGTCGCGGCGATCCGGGCGAACGCCTCGGTCAGGCTCGTGGCCAGCGTGGGGTCGGGGTCCAGCTGGAGCGCGTGCGCGGCCCCGGCCAAGCCGGAGGCGGTCTGGTTGGCGTAGCGGAGGGGTTCCTGCCAGACGGAACGGTTGGCGGGGTTCAGTAACCAGGTCATGGCCGTGCGCAACGCGGCGGTGAGCTGGGCCTGCCGGGCGGGCAGCGCCCCGGCCGCGCGCAGGATCCGCAGGGTCTTGGCCAGGTAGCCGGTGCCGAACCCGGTGGGGGCCAGGCCGTGCTCGTTGCGGTTGTACTCGGGGAAGGAACCGTCGGAGTGCTGGAGCGACAGGTAGTGGCCGAGCGCCGCGTCGAGCGCGGCCAGCAGGCTCGCGTCCCCGGCGTACGGGTTCCACCGGCGAGCGTTGGCGTAGAACCAGGCCAGCGTGAAGACATGCTCCTGCACGCGGGCGTTGAACGACGCCGCCGGCGTACGCCACCAGCCACCGGCGAAGAAGCCGCTGTCGTCCATGTCGTTGACCATGGGCGAGAGGGTGGCCAGGTACGGCGCGAAGCGCTGCTCGTGGGGGGCGAACAAGGCGCGGTTCAGGGTGGGCAGCGGCGCCAGGTCGGGGACTCCGGCGGATGCGGCGCCGGGGACGAACATGGGGGCGGCCACCGGGAGCAGGGCGGTGGCGCGGAGCAAGGTGCGGCGGGAGAGCATGGTCAGCCTTTCAGACCGGTGTGCGCGAGCCAGCGTCCGACAGGCAGTCACAGTGCGTATCACCCGTCGTGTCGATAATGCGCATTAGTTCGGTAATTGTGTGACCGGACACAACGGGACGTCAAGAGATAATCGCTGGATAATACGTATTAGCAGCGGTATGGCTTCCTCTGGGCATGACGACGTACAGTGACGCCGGGGGGCGACCTGCGGACTCGTTGAAAGCGGCGGGCAACCAGGGCGCAAGGGGCTGGCGCTAGTTTCAGGGCATGTTCTCTCGAATCGCCTTAGGTGGCGTCGCCGTGGTGGCGGGCGCCGTGATGATGTTCCCCGCGCCGGCCGTCGCGCAGAGCGCCAAGCCCGCGCCGGCCACGGTGGCGAAGAAGCTGTTCAACGCCTGGCTCAAGAAGGACAAGGTGGCGGCGGCCAAGGTCGCGACGCCCGGGGCGGTGAGCGGTATTTTCGCGTACGTGTTCCGGGCGCCGGACAAGTTCGCCGGGTGCAAGGGCAACTACTGCCGGTTCGTGCACACCAGCGTGAACGTGCCGGGTGACCTCAACGGTCTCGGCATGGTCGTGACCGGGAACAAGGTGACGCGGGTCTACCGGTCGCGGTTCGCGTCCCCGGGGACCGTGACCAAGCACTTCCACAAGGCGTTCGTGCTGGGCGACCGGCGGCAGGCGCTGGAGGTGGCGACCCAGGCCGCCGTCGACACCCGCTTCAAGGTCAAGTACGACCCGAACGGCGTCACGCACTTCTACCAGGGCTGCAGCAAGGAGCCGAAGGGATACGCGTGCGCGTACTCCTACGAGGGCGGCGCGGTGGTCATGCACGTGCGCGGGTCCAAGGCCAGGGGCTACGAGGTGGCCAGTGTGAGCTGGATCGCCGACTAACGCCAATTAAGCCCAATTGGGTCCAAATGGGCCGATTGGGGCCAGTGGGGCAAGTGAGGCGACGGACGGCTACTGATGGAATCAGGCCGTGACCACTTCCGGGTCCGGGAGTGGTCACGGCGGCGGTACCGTTTGCGGGGTGGAGGAGATCGATCGCCGCATCGTGACGCTGCTGGCCGCCGATGGGCGGATGAGCTTCACCGACCTCGCCAAGGAGACCGGCCTTTCGGTGTCCGCGGTGCACCAGCGGGTGCGCCGCCTGGAGAAACGGGGCGTGCTGCGGGGATACGCCGCGCTGATCGACTATGACGAGATCGGCCTGCCGCTGACGGCGTTCGTCTCGATCAAGCCGATCGACCCGGCGGCGGCCGACGACGCGCCGGATCGGTTACGGCACCTGACCGAGATCGAGTCGTGCCACAGCGTCGCGGGCGACGAAAGCTACATCCTCAAAGTGCGGGTGGCGTCGCCGACGGCGCTGGAGGATCTGCTCAACCAGATCCGGGCGTCGGCCAACGTGTCCACCCGCACGACAGTGGTGCTGAGCACCCCCTACGACTACCGCCCCCCGGCCATCGCCCCCTGAGCCGGCTGGCGGAAATGGGCGCGGACCTTGTCGTACGCGGAGGGCTGGGCCTTGAGGTGGTCGAGGCCGTGGAGGATCGCGCCGACGATCGGGGGGACCTCGGTCACCAGGAGCGTGGCGTGCGGGGCCCTCGCCGCGTACTGCTCCTCGATCAGGGCGGTGAGCAGCGGGTCGCGGGCGGTGAGGACGCCGCCGCCCAGGACGACTTCGCAGGGGGCCGCGAGCAGGCCGACGCGGCGCATGGCGACCGTGCCGAGCAGGGCGACCTCCTCGGCCAGGCGGGCGACGATCGCGCGGGCGACGGGGTCGCCGGAGGCCATGACGAGCAAGGGCGCGACCAGCTCGTGCAGGCGTTCCATGGACATGTCGCCCAGGTGGAAGGCGATCACGGCCGCTTCCACGGTCGGCGTGCCGAAGGTTTCCCGGACCGCGTCGGTGAGCGTGGTGGCGGGGCCGCGGCCGTCCTCGGCGCGGGCCGCGTGCCAGAGGACCTCCTCGGCCAGGCCGGACCCACCGCCCCAGTCGCCGCTGAGGCGGCCCAGGGCCGGGAAGCGGGCGACCCGGCCGTCGGGGGCGACGGCGACGGCGTTGATGCCCGCGCCGCAGACCACGGCCGCGCCCCACGGGGCGGACGAACCCGAGCGGAGCAGGGCGAAGGTGTCGTTACCGACCAAGACGCTGGAGCTGTAGCCGCGGGCGAGGAGCTCGGCCTGGAGCCGGTCCTCCTCGATGGGTAAGTCGGCGCCCGCGACGTAGGCGGCGATGTGGTCGGCGTAGGGCGGCCGGGCGCCGGGCATCATGCGGGCGGCGGTCTCGCCGATCACGTCGATGGCGGCGGCCACCCCGGCGCTCTGCGGGGCGAAGCCCGCGCCTCTCCCGGCCGCCAGGACGGCGCCGTCCTCGGCGACCAGGCAGACGTCGGTCTTGCTGTTGCCGCCGTCGACCGCGAGCACGGTCCTCACCGAGCCGCCCACGGCAGGTAGGCCCGGTTGGCCGCGATCAGCCGGTCGGCCAGCTCGGCGGCGAGCGTGGCCTGCCCGATCAGCGGGTGCGCCAGCAGCGCGTCCGTGACCCGGTCCGCGCCGCCGTGCCGCGCCGCCTCCAGGGCCAGCGTCTCGTACGCCGACACGTTGCCGATCAGCCCGCGGAACAAGGGCTCCACGGCGGGCACGGGCAGCGGCTTCGCGCCGGAGGCGTCCACGACGGCCGGAACCTCGATTACGGCGTCGTCGTCCAGGAACGGCAGCGTGCCGTCGTTGCGGGCGTTCACCACCTGGACATCGCCCCGATCGCCCACCAGGGAGGCGATCAGCGCGACCGCCGCCTCGGAGTAGTACGCACCGCCCCGCCGGTTCAGCAGCTCCGGCTTGGTGTCGGCGGCCGGATCGGCGTAGATCTCCAGCAGCGCGTCCTCCATGGCCTTGACCTCGGCCGCCCTGGACGGCTTGGACTTCTGCTCGGCCACCACGGCGTCGTGCTCGTAGAAGAAACGCAGGTAATAGGAGGGCACCACGCCGAGATGGCGCACCACCCAGGCGGGCAGCCCGATCTCGGTAGCGATCCCGTCGCCGTGCTCCTCGATCAGCCGGGGCAGCACGTCCACGCCGTCAAGCAGGACGCTCCGCTCCCAGGTCAGATGGTTCAGCCCGACATGCCCGAGTGAGATCCGCGACGGATCCACCCCGAGCCGCTGCGCGAACCGGCGCTGGAACCCGATGGCCACGTTGCACAGCCCGATCGCCCGGTGCCCCTCGTCCAGCAGCGCCTTGGTGACGATCCCGACCGGGTTGGTGAAGTCGACGATCCACGCGTCCGGCGCGTGCTCCCGCACCGTGGCGGCGATGTCCAGCACGACGGGAACCGTGCGCAGCGCCTTGGCCAGGCCGCCCGCGCCGGTCGTCTCCTGCCCGACGCAGCCGCACTCCAGCGGCAGTGTCTCGTCCACGTTCCTGGCGGCCTGCCCGCCGATCCGCAGCTGCAGCAGCACCGCCCCGGCCCCGGCCACACCCGCCGCGACATCCGTCCACGTGGTGACCCGGGCGGGATGCCCGGCCCTGGCCAGCATGCGCCGGGACATCCCGGCGATCAGCGCCAGCCTGCCCTCGTCCGGATCGACCAGCGCGACCTCGCTGATCGGCAGCTCGCCGCGCAGCCGCGCGAACCCGTCGATCAGCTCCGGCGTGTACGTCGAGCCGCCCCCGACAACGGCGAGTTTCAACCCTTCACTCCTGTCAAAGTAACGCCCTCGATGAAGACCCGCTGGGCGAGGAAGAACACGATGATGACCGGTGCCATGACCAGCAGGGTGGCCGCCATGGTGAGATTCCACTGCACGCTGTGCAGCGCCTTGAATGATGCCAGTCCGAGGGACAAGGTCCAATTATCCAGATTTGTCGAGGCGTACAGCAGCGGCCCGTAGTAGTCGTTCCAGCAGTAGAAGAACTGGAACAGGGCCACCGCGGCGATCGCCGGGCGGGCCATCGGCAGGATCACCCGCAGCAGCGTGCGCAGGTCCGAGCAGCCGTCCACCCGGGCCGCCTCGATGTACTCCTTGGGGATGGTCAGCAGGAACTGCCGGAGCAGGAAGATCGAGAACGCGTCGCCGAGCAGCATCGGCAGGATCAGCGGCCACAGCGTGCCGGTCAGCCCGGCCCTGGCCCAGATCAGGTAGACCGGCACGGCGATCACCTGCGGCGGCAGCATCATCATCGTGATCACCAGCAGGAAGGCCAGCCGCCGCCCGGGAAAGCGGAACCTGGCCAGCGCGTACGCCACCGGGACGGAGGACAGCAGCATGGCGGCGGTGCCGAGCGTCGCGTACAGCATGGTGTTGCCGACCCAGCGCAGCAGCGGCGAGCGGGCGAACACCTCGGCGAAGTTGTCCCAGTTCCAGCTGCGCGGCCAGAGCTGGCTGGTCAGCGCCTGCTGGTCGGTCATCAGCGCGGTCAGGCCCACGAACAGCAGCGGGGCGAGGAACATCGCCGCCAGCGCCAGGGCCAGCGCGTGGGTGGCGATCCAGTACAGCGCCCGGCGGCGGCGCGCGGCGCTCACCGCAGGCCCGCTTCCTCGTCCAGGCCGCGGAAGCGGCGCAGCAGGACCAGCGTGAACACCATGGACGCGGCCAGCAGCACCAGCGCGAGCACGCAGGCGTAGCCCATGGAGAAGTCCCGGAAGCCCGCGTGGAAGAGCCACTGCGGGAGGGTGAGGGTCGACATCTCCGGGTATCCGGGCACGAAGGTGGTTCCAGGGGAGTCGGTGGTGCCGGAGGCCACCCGGGCGGCGATCATCGCCTGGGTGAAGTACTGCAGGGCGTAGATCACCCCGGTGACGGCGGAGAACATCAGCACCGGCGAGATCATCGGCAGCGTGATACTGCGGAAGCGCCGCCACGCGCCCGCGCCGTCGATCTCGGCCGCCTCGTACAGGTGCCGGGGCACGTCCAGCAGGGCGGCCAGGAAGATCACCATGACGTTGCCGATCCCCCACATGCCCAGCAGCGTCAGGCTCGGCTTGGCCCAGGCCGGGTCGCCGAACCAGTCGGGGCCCGAGATCCCGAGCACGCGCAGCGCCTGGTTGAGCGGCCCGGTCGAGGGGTTGAGCAGGAAGACGAAGGAGACCGTCCCGGCCACCAGCGGCACCAGCGAGGGCAGGTAGAAGACGGTGCGGAAGAACCCCGAGCCCGCCTTCAGCCGGGTCACCAGCTGGGCCAGCCCCAGCGCGAAGACCAGCTGGACCGGGACCATGAAGGCCACCAGCCAGAGCGTGTTCCTGATCGCGATCCCGGCGCGCGGGTCGTGGAACAGGTAGCGGTAGTTGTCCAGGCCGATGAACTCCAGCGTGAACAGGTCGTAGCGGTGGAAGGAGAAGTAGACCGTGGCCAGCAGCGGATAGAGGAAGAACACCGCGAAACCGGCCAGCCACGGCGACAACCAGAGGAGGGCGCGCAGGCCCTCACGGCGCCGCCAGGGCGGCGCCGTGCGGGTGAGGGTCATCTTGCTCAGCCCCCGGACAGCTTCAGCTTGTCGTCGATCTCCTTGTCGACCTTGGCCAGGCCGGCGTCCAGGTCCTTGACCCGGCCCGCTTCCCATTCGGCCACGAAGCTGGTGAACGCCTCCTGGTTGAAGACGCTGTTGACGTTGGAGGGCAGGGTGGTCGTCTTCGGGTGCGCGAAGATCTCCAGGAAGGTGGCGAAGTTGGCGTCCTTGGCCAGCGCGGGTGAGTCCATGGCCGCCTTGGTGGTCGGCACGTTGCGCAGCGCGTTGGAGAGGGTGACCAGGCCGTCGGTGTCGGTGGTCAGGTACTTCACCAGCTCCCAGGCGGCCTGCGGGTTCTTGGCGCCCTTGGGCACGCCGATCACGGTGCCCGCGACGAAACCGGAGCCGTACAGGCCGGGCTTGTCGTCGGCGACCGGGAGCGGGGCGGTGCCGTACTCCATCGATTTGGCGTCCGGGTCGGCGGCGATCATCGCGTTCCGCCACTCGCCGTCCAGGATCATGGCGACCTTGCCCTGGAAGAACGGGTGCTCGGCGCCCCACTCGTCGCCCAGGCCCTTGCGGAAGGTCTCCAGGTTCTTGTACCCGTACCAGTCGATGAGCTCCTTCTGCCAGGTCAGCAGCTGCTTCCAGGCGGGGTCGGAGCCGATCGCGGAGGTGCCGTCCGGGTTGTACCAGGTGCCGCCGACCATCGGGCCGAGGTGGGACAGCGAGTTCTCGTAGTACAGGGTGCTCGGGATGAACCCGGCCACCTTGATCTTGCCGTCCGGGTCCCTGACCGTCAGCTCCTTGGCCAGCCTGGTCAGCTCCGACAGCGTCCTGGGCGGCGCGTTGCCCTTCATCAGGGGCTTGTTGTAGTAGAGGCCGTAGGCGTCGGCCAGCAGCGGCATCGTGCACCGCTTGCCCTCGAACTCGGTGTAGGCGCGGGCCGCGTCCGGCAGCACCGACAGATCGATGCCGTCCTGCTCGATCACCTGGGTCAGGTCCTGGAACACCCCGCTGCGGCACCACTGCGCCACGTTGTCGGTGGTGAAGGAGGCCGCCACGTCCGGCGCGTTGCCGCCGCGCACCGCCTGGGTGATGTGCTCGTCCTGTACGCCCTTGACCATCTTCACGGTGATCTGCGGGAACTTCTTGTTGAACCCGGCGACGGCGTCGGTGAACGCCTTCACCTCCGAGTCGGCCAAGAAGCCGTGCCACAGTTCGATGGTGGCCGCCGGGAGGGACGCCGATCCGGACGGCCGGGGCTGGGAGCCGAGCGCGGGGGCGTCGTTGCCCGCCGTACAGGCGGTGGAGACGGCCAGCGCGGCCACGGCGAGGACGATTCGATGCACGGATTGATGCACGGGGGCCTCCTGGGAGAGAGGTGGAGCTAGGCGATGGTGGAACTGAAAACCTCGTCGCGGACGGTGTGGAGGGCGAGGTCGAGGGCGCCCGCCAGGACGGGGTTGCCCTCGACGCTGGACAGCCGCAGCGGGGGCCGCGGGATGCAGAGCGCGTGCAGCTCGTGCTCGACGAGGTCACGCAGGGCCTCGCCGCCGGCCAGCAGCATGCCGCCGGAGAGCACCACGATCTCGGGGTCCAGCACCGCGGTCACCGCGGCCAGGCCCATGGCCAGCCCGGCGGCCACCTCGCGCAGCGCCGCCCGGGCGGCGGCGGCCAGGTCGCCGTCGCCGTGGGCGGCGCGGACCGCCTTGCGC
>NZ_BLAF01000071.1 GCF_009687885.1 Acrocarpospora pleiomorpha | reverse complement strand
GCCCTTCCCTCGGGCTCCGCCTGCCCCCGTCATCCCCGTGGTTCCCCCAGGACAGCGGCCGTGACAATCCCGGGGGCCAACTCGCCCCTTGGATTTTCGTGACGTATCGCCCGGTCAGGGCGTGTATGACGGTCTTTATGCGGGTGGACGCGGTCGCGGGCGATGTACGAGGGTGGTCAAGTCCGGCAACCCCCTGCTCCGGAGTGACGCATGCGTGTTCTGATCCAGCTCCGCCCCTCCCCCGACCTCGTCGCCGCCGTGGCCGACCCGACCATGGTCGCCACCACCTCCGACGTGTCCGACGGCCTGCCAGGCGTCGTGCTGGACCACTCCTTCACCCCGGTGGCGGTGCCCCGTCCCGTGCCCGCCTCGCCCAGCGGCGACCCGCTGTCGTTGAACCAGCCCCTCGTCTATTCGATGGCGCCGGACGACGCCTCGGTGGTGCTGCGCGGCGAGGTGTCCGACGACGAGGTGAACATCCGCATGTCGCTGCTGCCCGGCCGCCGCGACGTGGTGGCCGTCTACGCCGATCCGGTCATCGAGACCTCGCTCACGTGCGGGGGCAATCCGCCGGTCGGGGACTGGCAGGACGTCGGGCGGCTGCTGCGGGTGAGCGAGCTGATCGCCGAGGGGCTGGACGGGTCCGGGGTCACGCTGGCCGTCACCGACACGGGCATCAACGCCGCCCATGTGGCGCGGCGGCTCGGGCGGGGCCTGACCATCGACCAGGAGCGCAGCTGGACTCCGCCCGGCGTGGCGGGCGGTCCCGGCGAGTTCGCGGTCGACCACGGCTCGATGTGCGCGTTCGACGCGCTGATCGCCGCCCCGCAGGCGTCGCTGATCGACATCCCGGTGCTGCTGTCGGAGCGTCCCGGCGGTTCCGCGCTGGACGGGCTGCTCTCCGACGCGGTGGCGGCGTTCGCGCATCTGCGTACCGTCCTGGACGCGCAGCCCGCCGCGACCCGCTCGCTGGTGGTCACGAACAGCTGGGGCTCGTTCTCGCCGCGCTGGGATTTCACGCCCGGACATCCCGGTAACTACTCCGACAACCCCGCGCACCCGTTCAATCTGATCGTGGGCAGCCTCGCCGAAGCCGGTGCAGATCTGCTGTTCGCGGCCGGGAACTGCGGCCGGGACTGCCCGGACGGCCGCTGCGCCTACCCCGACCGGCCGATCTCGGGCGCCAACTCGCACCCGAAGGTCCTGTCCGTCGGCGGCGTGGACATCACCGGGGAACGCGTCGGCTACTCCTCCCAGGGGCCTGGGCGGCTGACCGAACGCAAACCGGATATTTGCGCATACACCCACTTCGCCGGATCTCGCGCGTTCGGCGAGGAGTCCCCGGACTCCGGCACCTCCGCCGCCTGCCCCGTCGCGGCCGGTCTAGTCGCCGCGATCCGCACCCAGTGGCCCGCCGCCCGCCTGTCCCCCGGCCAGCTCCGCACACTGCTCCGCCGCAGCGCCGATGATCGCGGCGAGCTCGGGTATGACTATGACTACGGCTACGGCATCGTGGACGTGGCCGGAATCATCGGAGCCCTGCGCAGCAGGGCGGACAGAGCGGCATGACGCCATGGTTCTCATCACCGTACGGCTCACGCGGGGAGCGACGATGGACCTCGCGCTCCGCAAGCTCGGCCTGACCAAGCAGGACGTCGACCTCGGCTACGGCCTGATCCCACTGGATCCGGACAAAGGCAGCTACGGCATGCGGGTCACGCCGGAGGCCGCCGCCAAGCTCGCCGACGAAGGGCACGACTTCGAGGGCCCCTGGTCGGACCCCCGGATCGAGCCGTTCGGCCCGCCGCGTTGACCGTCTGGGTGGTCTCGGGCCCGCCCGGCTCCGGCAAGTCGACCGTGTGCGCGGCCCTGCTGTCCCGCCTGCGCCCGGTCCCGGCGCTCCTGGACAAGGACACCCTCTACGGCGACTTCGTCGCGGCCACCCTGGCCTCCCACGACCGCCCGCCGGGCGAACGCGAGGGTCCCTGGTATGACGAGCACATCAAACGCCACGAATACCAGGGCCTGACGGCGACCGCGCGGGAGATCCGCTCACACGGCTGCCCCGTCCTGCTCAGCGGGCCCTTCACCGGTCAGGTGCACGACGCCGAACGCTGGCGGCTCTGGGTGAAGGACCTGGGCGGCTCTCCCGTCCATCTCCTCTGGGTACGCTCCGACGCGGAGACCCTGCGCGAACGCCTGATCGCCCGGGCCTCGCCCAGAGACACCGGAAAACTCGCGAATTTTCCGGCGTTCCTGGACGCGATAAGAGTGGACGAACCGCCTGCCGTGCCGTACCTGGAGATCGACAACCGGCGCGGCGCGCGGTCGGTGCACGAGCAACTCGCGCGTTACCTGTCCGAGGCCGAGGGATGAGGAAGCCCGCCGCCGGTCCGCACCCGCGCAGGCGGAGATCGGCGGCGGGCTCCCGGCTCAGCGGGAGTAGTGCTCGACGACCAGCTGCTCGTCCACCGGGACCACGATCTGCTCCCGAAGGGGACGGCTCAGCAGGGTGGCGGTCAGGTTCTTGTGGTCCACCGATAGATACGGCGCGATCCGGTCATCGGCGTACAAGCCCTCGGCCGCGGCCACGAACGGCTGCGTCGCCCGGGACTTGGCCCGGACGCCGATCACCTGTCCCGGCTTGACCAGGTAGCTGGGGATGTCGACCTTCTTCCCGTCCACGGTGATGTGACCGTGGTTGACGTACTGCCGGGCCGCGTAGATCGACGGCGCGAGGCCCGCGCGCAGCACCACCGACGCCAGCCGGGTCTCCAGGATCGACACCAGCTCCTCCCCCGACCGGCCGGGACGGCGCAGCGCGAGATCCCAGTACCGCCGCAGCTGCCGCTCCGAGACGTCGTAGTACCAGCGCAGCTTCTGCTTCTCCAGCAGCCGCACCCCGTAGTCCCCCGCGCTCCGCCGGTTGGTCTTGCGCCCGTGCTCCCCGGGCGGGTACGGCCGCTGCTCGAAGTACTTCACCGCCTTCCGCGTCAGCGGGACCCCCGCCCGCCGGGACAGCCGCACCTTCGGACCCGTGTAGCGCACGCTCGCTCCTTTGTGGTTAGGTAAGCCTTACTTAGGTAAGACTAACCTTAGCCCATCGCCAGAAGGAGCGTCATGCAGCACCCGGTCACGGCACCGCCCATCCCCGAGCGCGTCCGCAGCCTCGCCGCCGGCGCCGCCCCCACCCACGTCTCCGTCGCGGGCTCGGCCCTCCCCGCCGCCGCCGTCCGCGGCGGCGTCGACGCCCAAGGCCGCCCGGTCCTCCTGGTCAAGCCCGCCGAACTCCTGTACGACCTGACGGACGAGATCGTCGTCACCGTCGACCTGGTCGCCACCCGCGCCATCGACGGCGTGGACCGCGCCCGCGGCATGCTCAAAGTCCGCGGCTGGGCCCAGCCCGTGCCCCCCGAGCAGATCCGCGACACCGCGATCGCCATCTCCGAACGCTGCCCCGACGAGGACCTCTTCGCCGCCATCGAATCCCGCGGCCCCCGCCTCCTCCGCGTCGACGCCGCCCAAGTCGTCTACCTCACCGGCCAGGAATCCGGCGTCCTGGACGCCGAGGACTACTTCACCGCCGCCCCCGACCCCCTCCTAGACGCCGCCGAACGCATCCTCCACCACGTCAACTCCTCCCACCGCCCCCAACTCGTCCACGCCATGACCGCCCTCCTCGGCACCCCCGTCCCCAACGCCTGGATCTGGGAACTGGACCGCTACGGCACCACCATCCGCACCGCCCCCGACCACCTCCTCCGCCTCCCCTGGCCCACCCCCATCACCTCCCCCGACGAACTCGAACACGCCCTCGCCTCCCTCATGTGCCCCAACCGCCACTAGCGGCGGAGCCGGGGGTGAACCGGCCGAACCCCGGCGAGGACCTGACCTCGCCGTGGTCCATGACGATCTCTCCGCGCACGAGCGTGTAGACGGGGGCGCCCTTGGTCGGCATGCCCGCCCACGAGGTGAAGCCGACCTTGGAGTGCATGTCCTCGTCAGCGAGGACGTTCTCCTGGTTCAGATCCACGATCGTGAAGTCGGCGTCGGAGCCGGGCAGGATGGCGCCCTTCTTCGGGTACTGGCCGAAGATCTTTGCGGGCTGCTCGGAGCTGAACCGAGCGAGCCGCTCCAGGGTGAGGCGCCCGGCATTGACCTGCGTGAGCATGAGCGGAACGAATTCCTGGACTCCGGTGACGCCGAGGGGCACGGAGAAGCTGTCCTCCCAGCCGGGCTCGACCTCTTCGCGGGTGTGCGGCGCGTGCTCAAGGACGAGCACGTCCGCGACGTCCTCGTCGAGCGACTGCCAGGCCCGCTCGGGGCTGTGCGCCCAGTAGTAGCTGAAGGGGCCCATCTTCTCGGCCTGCGCGCGGTTCATGAGCATGGCGCCCGCCTCGAGCTCGGCGTAGACCCGCTGGCCCCACTCCCGCTTGGCGAACTTGATCAGGTCGTACGCGCCGACCGGCATGACGCCCAGGTGCAGCACGTAGAGCCGGGCGCCGGCCAGGTGCGCGTAGTAGAGCGAGGACGCGAGACCGGCGACCATGCCGTGGCCGTACATGTAGCCCTTCTCGTAGGCCTCCCTGTAGGACCGGTTGTCGATCTTGCTCTTGTCGATGTAGTCGCGGAAGACCATGCGCTTGGTCCAGGCCGAGTCGTCGTGGTGAACGGACATGACCACGCCGGCGTCCGCCGCGGCTTCGTAGAGCTCGTAGAGCACACCGCGGTCGGTGACACCCAGTTCGGGGATGTAGGGGTAGGCATCCTTGGGGTGGCGGGTGTTGAACGCCTTGACCGAGATCGCGCCTGCCTTGGCCAGGAGCGAGACCTGGTCAGGGATCAGGCCACCGCCGTTGATGCCGAAGTCGACGTGGGCCTTGCGGGCCGCGATGTCGCGCTTCCGCTCGAAGGTCTCCAGCGTGGTCGGCGGCGGGCTGGTGTTGGGCTGGTCGATGCAGAAGGTGATGCCGCCGGCGGCCGCGGCTCGCGTGCCGGACTCGAAGTCCTCCTTCTCCGGGTAGCCCGGGTCGCGGAAGTGGCAGTGCGTGTGCCACAGGCCGGGCAGAACGTGCAGTCCCTTGGCGTTGATCGTCTTCGTCGCCGCGGTCAGCGTTCCGGGTGTCGCGACCACGCTGATGGCGCCGTCTCGAACACCGACGTCGGCGAGCTGAGGACCGTTGGGGAGATATACGGTCCCCCCGAGGATTGCCAGGTCACATGTGGCGCGAGGGGTCATGCTCTCGATCGTGCGCCGGGCCACCGGGGATCACGTAGCGCGTCTATCGCATAGTGAGAATGAGAACGTGTGCGCGCAGTCGCTGGAGGAGGTCAGCCCCAGGAGCCGTCAAGCCGGGTCGCGGCCTGTTGGAGGAGACCCAGGTACGGCGTGATCCGCGTCCGGATGCGCTCACTGGGGCCCGCCACGGTGAGGCTCGCGAGCACCCGCTTCTTGTGGGTGAGTGGCACGGCCAGGCCCGTCGTGCCGGGGTTGATCTCGCCGTCGGTCACGCAGTAGCCCGCCGCGCGAATGTCTTCCAGTTCGCGTTCGAGCGCGTCTCGGGACACGGTGCCGCCCGCGATGAGCGCCTTGCCGTCGGCGTCGGCCACGATGCTCTCGCGGCGCCGCCGGTCGAGGAAGGCGAGAATCACCTTGTTGGAAGCGCCGGCGTACAGCGGCATGGCGCGGCCCACCTCGTAGCTGAGGCGCACGGGGTGGAAACTGTACACCTGCTCCACGCAGACGGCCTGCGACCCGGCCGGCATCATGAGAAGCACCGTCTCGTGGGTCTGCTGGACCAGCCACTGCATCGTGGGCCGGATCGCCCACAGGATTCCCACCTCGGTGTGCCGTCGTGCCGCGTTGGCCAGGTCGAGCGTGGCGACGCCCAGCCCGATGTTCCCATCGGGCAGCCGCTGGACCATCCCCGCCGACTCCAAGGAGGCGACGAGCCGGTATGTCGTGCTGACCGGCAGTTCGACATGGCGGGCGATGCCGGACACCGACATCGGACGGCGGCCTTCCGAGAGCACCTGGAGCACCTCGGCGACTCGACGGACAGACTGGACACCGCTGGAAGTCATAGGCGTCACATTATCACTATGTGAGAGACAAGCTTCTTGAGCGGGGATCACTGGGCGCAGCTTGGACGGGTCGTCGCATCTGTTTCCGGAGGATTCCCATGACGCGGCAGAAGTACGACGTCGTCGTGATCGGTGCCGGGGTGCTTGGCGCCAGCAGCGCGTTCCACCTCGCCGAACGCGGCCTGCGGGTCGCGGTGGTGGAGGCGAGAACCGGCTACGCCGAGGGATCCACCGGGCTTTCCCTCGCCTCCGTCCGTGCCCAATGGGCCGACCCGCTCAACATCGAACTCTCCTGGCGAAGCATCCAGCGGTGGCGCGACTTCGAGAAGACCTACGGGTTCGACGTGGGCTACCTGCCCAACGGCTACCTCCTTCTCTTCCCCGAGGACACGTGGGCACGGCAGCTTGAGGCGGTCGAGACGCAGCGGTCCTTCGGAGTGCCAGTCGAGGTGCTCACGCCGGAGGAGGCGCAAGCGATCTCGTCATTCGAGTCCGGCGGCATCGCCGGTGCGACATGGTGCCCGACAGACGGGCAGCTGGATCCCCACGGCGCGACCGGTGCCCTGCTCGAATTGGCGAAGCGGCGGGCGGCCAAGGTGATCTACCGCTTCCCGGTCGACCGGATCGAGGCCCAGCCTGACGGCTCCTGGCTCGTGGGTGCGGCTGATCGGGCCGTCAGCGGTGAATACGTGGTGAATACCGCGGGCGGTTGGGCCGGCGAGGTCGGTGCGCTCGCGGGCTTCGAGCTCCCGGTCGTCCCTGTCCGGCACAATGTCTACGCGACCGCCGCCGGCACGGTGGACAAGCTCGTTCCCCTCACCATCGACTGCGGGAGGAGTCTCTGGGTCCGCTCCGAGGGAAGCCGCCTGCTGTTCGGGGCACCCCGACCAGACGAACCCGGCGGATTCAACACCCAACTGGACTGGGAATGGCTGGAAGGAGTCATGACCCTTGCCGCCGACCGCTTCCCATTCCTCCTCGATCTTCCCCTCGACAGGTCGGCCAGTTGGGCCGGCCCTTACGAGAACACCCCCGACCATGACGCGATCCTTGGCCCGGAGCCGTCGGCCCCGACCTGGATCAACCTGTGTGGCCTCTCCGGACACGGAATCATGCAGGCGCCCGAGCTTGGGCGGGTCGTGGCCGAGCAGGTCGCCGACGGAGCGATCACGAGCTACGACGCGACTCGCCTGTCGGTCGAGCGCTTCCGCGACGGCGGCGGACGCGATACCAGCGGAGCCGAGAGCGCCCCGATCGTGGCGACTCCGGGTCGAGTGACAGGAATCCGGACATGAGATTCGCATGGATCGACGAACGACCGTTCAACTACGAGACTGACGGTGTCCTGGCCGGGTGCGATGTGGCGCTCGCCCGCGCGGCGTTCGCCGTGCTCGGGCATCCCTTCGAACCGGTCCATGCCACGTTCGGCGAGATGCTCCCCGGACTCGAGGACGACCGGTGGGACGTGACGACGGGCATGTTCATCACGCCCGAGCGGGAGCGGCGGGCATTCTTCACACGCCCCGTTTGGTCACTTCGTGACGGACTGCTCGTGAGCGACTCCCATCGGTACATCTCCGGCTACGCCGCGCTCGCGGAGGGAGAGTTCATGGTGGCGGTGCTGTCGGGGCAGGTGCAGCGGGATCACGCGCTGCGGCACGGAGTCGCTCCCGCTGATCTCGTCGAGTTCGACACCTACGACGAGGCGGCCGCCGCGGTGCTGGATGGGCGCGTGGCCGCCTACGCGAGCGTGGCGCTGGCCCACGAGGAGCACCTCGCCCTCGATGACCGATCCGGGCTCACCTGTGTCCCGGTGCCGTCATCGGAGGTAGCTCCCGCCCCGGGCGCCTTCGCGTGTGCCTCCGAGGAGATCCGCGACGCCCTCGACAAGGCGCTCGGCCGGCTGCTCGGACCCGGCCTCCCCGGCGAGCCCTCGGCGGACCCCTCGGCGTGGCCGGCTGGGCGCGGCTGAGTCCTGGGTCCGCCCGGCGGCGAACCCTAGATGGCCTCTGGGGACAGGATGTGGTCGGTGACCAGGAGGGCGGAGCCGGTGAGGCCGGCGGCGGGGCCGAGGCGGGTGCGTTCGATGCGGAGGGTGCGGGTGGCCAGTTGGGTGGAGCGGCGGTAGACGACTTCGCGGACGCCGGAGACGAGGGGCTGGAACATTTCGGCGACGTCGCCGCCTAGAACGACGACAGCGGGGTTGAGGAGGTTGACGGCGCCGGAGATGACCTCGCCGAGGTGGCGGCCGGCCTGGCGGACGACGGCCATGGTCTCGGCGTCGCCGGCGCGGACGAGGGCGGTGACGTCGGCGAGGGTGTGGACGTCGCGGCCTTTGGCGCGCAGGTCGCGGAGGATGGCGGTGCCGCTGGCCAGGGAGTCGACGCAGTCGGTGTTGCCGCAGCGGCAGAGCACGCCGCCGCCGTCGCGGACGGGGATGTGGCCGATCTCGCCGGCCGCGCCGAGGGCGCCGCGCAGAATGGAGCCGCTGGAGATGACGCCGGCGCCGATGCGGGTGGAGACCTTCACGAACAGCAGGTCGCCGAGTTCGGCGGCGTAGGCGGCGCGGTGCTCGCCCATGGCGATCACGTTGACGTCGTTGTCGACCAGGACGGGGACGGGGAAGCGGGCGGCGATCAGGGGCGGGATCTCGACGCCGGTCCAGCTGGCCATCACGCGGGCCGATTCGGTGCGCCCGGCGGCGAACTCGACGGTGGCGGGCACGCCGAGGCCGACGCCGACGACCGGGGCGCGGCCGTAGAGCAGCTTGTCCCAGGTGTCCATGACGAGCGGGAGCACGACGCCGGGGCCTTCCTCGACGTCGATGACCACCTCGGTGCGGTCCAGGATGGCGCCGGACAGGTCGCAGACCGCGATCTGGGTACGGCTCGCGCCCAGCGACGCCACCGGCACGAACCCCCCGGCCGTGTTGAACCGCAGCCGCACGGGCGGGCGGCCCCCCGTGGACGGGCCTTCCGCGTCCTCCACGACGAGGCCGCGCTGGAGCAGTTCGGTCACCCGGTGCACCACGGCGGGCCGGGACAGGCCGGTCACCCTGCCGAGGTCGGCGCGGGTCACCGCCTCTCCGGTCCGGATGAGCTGAAGGACCTCGCCGGTCGTGGCTAGACGTGACATCACGCCGAAGCTAAGCACACGAACGAACCAAAGTTCAACGACTTTTCTATTCGGAGTTACAAAACTCGGCTTGAAAGAGCACATAACTTCGCGCTAATGTCCCTCGTGTCACATGAGTCAGGAGCCCCCGATGCACCCGATCGTCCACGAGGTCACCGAGCGGATCAGGAGCCGTGGCCGCGCGAGCCGCGCCGCGTACCTGGCCCGCGTGGACCAGGCCGCCGCCGAGCTGCGCGCCGAGGGCCCGGCCCGGGGACGGCTCGCGTGCGCCAACCTCGCGCACGGCTTCGCGGCGGCCGAGGGGGACAAGCCCGCGTTACGCGCCGCCGTCCGGCCGGGTGTGGCGATCGTGACGTCGTACAACGACATGCTGTCGGCGCATCAGCCGTACGAGACCTATCCGCGGGAGTTGAAGCACGCGGTGCGGGCGGCGGGCGGGGTGGCGCAGGTGGCGGGCGGGGTGCCGGCCATGTGTGACGGGGTCACGCAGGGGCGGGCGGGGATGGAGCTGTCGCTCTACAGCCGGGACCTGATCGCGATGTCCACGGCGGTCGCGCTGTCGCATGACATGTTCGACGCGGCGCTGCTGCTCGGGGTGTGCGACAAGATCGTGCCGGGGCTGTTCATCGGGGCGCTGCGGTTCGGGCACCTGCCCGCGATGTTCGTGCCCGCGGGGCCGATGACCTCGGGCCTGCCGAACAAGGTCAAGGCGCGGGCCCGGCAGCGGTTCGCCGAGGGCCGGATCTCCAGGGACGAGATGCTGGACGCGGAGGCCGAGTCCTACCACTCCCCCGGGACCTGCACGTTCTACGGCACGGCCAACTCCAACCAGCTGCTGATCGAGGTCATGGGGCTGCACCTGCCGGGCGCGACGTTCGTCAATCCGCGTACGGAGCTGCGGCAGGCGCTCACCCAGGCCGCGGGGCGGCGGATCGTGGAGCTGACCGCGCACGGCGGCGAGTACACGCCGATCGGGCATGTCGTGGACGAGCGGGCGATCGTGAACGCGGTGGTCGCGCTGCTGGCCTCCGGCGGTTCCACCAACCACACGATGCACCTGGTCGCGATGGCGGCGGCCGCCGGGATCGAGCTCACCTGGGATGACATGGCCGACCTGTCGAAGGTCGTCCCGTCGGTGGCGCGGATGTACCCGAACGGCCAGGCCGACGTGAACCACTTCCAGGCCGCGGGGGGCATGCCGGTGTTCATCGGCACGCTGCTGGAGGCGGGGCTGCTCTGGGAGGACGTGCTCACGGTCGCGGGCCGGGGGCTGCGGTCGTACCTGAACGTCCCCGAGTTGAAGGACCTGGAGGTCGTCTGGACCGAGCGGAACGGCGGTAGCGGCGATCTGGACGTGCTTCGCCCGGCGAGTGAACCTTTCTCCCTCGACGGGGGAATTCATATGATCTCGGGCAATCTGGGGCGCGCGGTGAGCAAGGTCTCGGCGGTCAAGCCGGAGCACCTCGTCATCGAAGCCCCCGCGAAGGTGTTCGACGACCAGCGCGACCTCCTCGGCGCGTTCGAGCGGGGCGAGCTGGACGGGCAGGATTTCGTGGCCGTCGTCCGGTATCAGGGGCCGAGCGCGAACGGCATGCCCGAACTGCACAAGCTCACGCCGCCGCTGGCCGTCCTGCTGGACCGGGGACAGCAGGTGGCGATCGTCACCGACGGCCGGATGTCCGGCGCGTCGGGCAAGGTCCCGGCCGCGATCCACCTCTCCCCCGAGGCCGCGGACGGTGGCGCCCTCGCGCTGCTGCGTGACGGCGATCCCATCCGTCTCGACTCGGTCGCCGGCACGCTTGACGTGCTGACCGACCTGTCGGGACGCACGCCGGCGGGCTTCCCGCCCCCGGCCGACAAATGGGTTGGAACCGGGCGCGAGCTTTTTGCGGCCTTCCGTCGTACGGTTGGACCCGCGGAACGCGGTGCCAGCATCTTCGGAGGGTTCTAAGTGAGCTACCCCTGGCTCGTCGCCGACATCGGCGGCACCAACGCACGTTTCGGAATCGTCACCCAGTCCGGCTCGCAGCCGGAATCGGTGGCCGTCCTGAACGTCGCCGAGCGACAAGGCCTAGCCGATGCCGTAGCCGCCTATCTCGCAGACCATGCGGGCGGAGTTCGGCCGGGGGCCGCGTGCCTGGCGATCGCCGGACCGGTGAAAGGAGACACCTATCGCCTCACCAACGCGTCCTGGAGCGGTTCCGTCCAGGAACTGGCCATCCCGCATGTGGAACTGCTGAACGACTTCGAGGCTCTCGCGGTCTCGCTGCCGCACCTGGCGGGCGACGACCTCACCCCGCTCGGCGGGCCCGCCCCGACGGCGGGCATGGTCAAGGCCGTGCTCGGCCCGGGCACGGGCCTCGGCGTGGCCGGTCTGGTCCCGGCCGGCTCCGGCTGGGTGCCGGTGCCGGGCGAGGGCGGGCACGTGTCCATCCCGTGCGTCACCGACCTGGAGTTCGAGATCGTCCGGGCGCTGCGCGCGGACGGCCTGCCGTATGTGGACGCCGAGCACCTGCTGTCCGGGTCCGGGCTGCCCCGCCTCTACCGGGGGCTCTCGCTGGTCCGGGGGATCGGCGCGGGGCGCAAGACGGCGTCGGAGATCGTGGCGGCCGACGACGCGCTGTCGGTGGAGACGATCGAGGTGTTCCTGGCCCTGCTGGGCGGGTTCGCCGGGAACGTCGCGCTGACGATGGGCGCGCGCGGCGGGGTCTACCTGGGCGGCGGCGTGCTGCCCAGGATCGTGACGCGGGTCAGGGACAGCGAGTTCCGGACCAGGTTCGAGCAGACCAGCCCTGGGCTGGTGGACTATCTGAGCCCGATCGCGACCTCGTTGATCGTGGCCGAGCAGCCCGCGCTGACCGGCGCGACGGCGTGGCTGGCGCAGCGGGCGGGCAGCGTGGAGCTGGTATGAGCATTCTGGATATCGCCCCGGTCATCCCAGTAGTGGTGATCGAGGACGTGGAGACCGCGGTGCCGCTGGCGCGCGCGCTGGTGGCGGGCGGCCTGCCGGTGATCGAGGTGACGCTGCGGACTCCGGCCGCGCTGGAGTCGATCAGGCGGATCGCCGCCGAGGTTCCGGACGCGGTGATCGGCGCGGGCACGATCCTGGTCCCCGGCGACGCCGCCAAGGCGGTGGCGGCGGGTTCCCGGTTCCTGGTCTCCCCCGGATCGACGCCGTCGCTGATCGACGCGCTGATCGACACGACGGGCGCGAGCGGCGTGCCGTTCCTGCCGGGCGTGGCCACCGCCTCGGAGGTGCTCGGCCTGTACGAGCGCGGTTTGCGGGAGATGAAGTTCTTCCCGGCCGAGGCGGCGGGGGGTGTGCCGTACCTGAAGGCGCTGGGCGGGCCGCTCCCGGGGGTGCGGTTCTGCCCCACCGGGGGGATCAGGAGGGAGACCGCGTGCGACTATCTCGCCCTTCCTAACGTAGGATGCGTCGGCGGCACTTGGCTGACCCCGGCCGACGCGCTCGCGACCGGCGACTATGCCCGGATCGAGAAGCTCGCCGGGGAAGCCGCCGCCTTACAACTCCCATAACACTCCTGACCTCGTCGGCCCATGCCATCCTCCCTCGGCTGGGCCGACGGCCATGCTCGTGTCCGAAACCCGGAAACACGATCATGGGTAACGGGCCCGTGACTCCCAACCGGGAAAGTCACGGGCCCTCTCCATATATTCCGGGCATTCCACAACAAGCTCCACAATTATCAATAATTGCTTTTCAGGCCCGCGTGGTGGATGACATTCGGCTTTGATTGACTCCGGAAGTCACCCTCTAGCGAGGCGGGAATGTCAGTTCAGAATCGCAGGAAACGCCGCGTCCGCCCGAATTCCAGCGCGCCCTCGGAATCGGGCAGACAGAAGATCATCCTCTGGGTCTGCGGCGCGGTGCTGGCTCCCCTGCTGGCCGGAATCCCCGCCTTCCTGGCGTACTCGGACGCGCAGGCGCCCACACCCGAGCTGTTCCAGAACGAGCGCAAGATCGTCTACACCGGCAACGGCACGATCTTCGCCGTCGACCGGGACGGAATCCTCCGCCGTTTCCAGCATCTCGGATTCGAGCGGGGCGAAAAACGATGGTCCGACCCGCCCGGCATTGAAGTGGGCGAAGGCTGGCAGCGTTTCGTCTGGCTTATCGCCGGAAATCCGGGCACGCTCTACGCGGTCGACTTCGAAGGGCGCATGTTCCTCTTCGATTATCTGTCCGGGCGGATGGACGCGGGCGACGGCAGGCTCATCAAGATCGGGCTTCCCTCGTTCAAGAGCTTCACGGGGGCGTACGACGTCTTCTACGGCCTTCGCGAGGACGGCGGGGTGTGCTGGTACCGGCATCTCGGGGCGGGCACCTGGGCCGACAACGGCACGTGCGCGCTGGTGAAGCACGGCATGCGCGGCTACGACCGCCTGATCGCCACCGGGCAGGGCGTGGTCTTCGCCATCGACGCCAAGGGCGACCTGCGCTGGTTCCGGCATCTCAACAGCGCGCTCGGCGGCTACACCTGGCAGGGCGACGCGTACGGCCCCAACGGCCAGGGCTGGATCGGGGACCTGGACGTGACGTCCCTGGACGGCGTCGTCTACGCCCTCACCCCGGGCTACGCCCTGAAGTGGTTCCGCTACGACACCCCCCAGGTCTACAAGAGCGGCGTCGAGGGCTGGTACAACCGGGGCATCATGCTGCTCCCGGCCGCCGGGGTCAGCGGTTGACCAGCGGCCCGGAACCGGTGGAGCCGCGCACGACCAGCTCCGGCTGGAAGACCAGCTCCAGGTTCTTGGCGGGGGTGCCGCCGATCACCTCCAGCAGGGTCTCCACGGCGGCCGAGGCCATCGAGCCGATCGGCTTGCGCACGGTGGTCAGCGGCGGGTCGGTGAACGGGATCAGCGGCGAGTCGTCGAAGCCGACCACCGAGACGTCGCCGGGCACCGACAGGCCGCGTTCCCTGGCGGCCCGGACCGCGCCGAGGGCCATCAGGTCGCTGGCGCAGAACAGCCCGGTGCAGCCGCGGTCGATCAGCGCACCGGCGGCGGCCTGGCCGCCCTCCACGGTGAACAGCGAGTGCTGGATCAGGTCGGCGGTGTCGGTGACGCCGAGCAGCTGCCCCATGGTCTGCCGGAAACCCTCGATCTTCCTGATCACCGGCACGAACCGGCGCTGCCCCAGGGCCAGGCCGATGCGCTCGTGGCCGAGGTCGACCAGGTGCTGCACGGCCAGCCGGGTGGCCAGCCGGTCGTCCGGCGAGATGAACGGCGCCTGGATGTTCTCGTTGTAGCCGTCCACCAGCACGATCGGCAGGCCCCGGTCGGTCAGCCGGGTGTAACGATCCATCCGGGCCGTGGTGTCGGCGTGCAGCCCGGAGACGAAGACGATGCCGCTGACGCCCCGGTCGATGAGCATCTCGGTGAACTCGTCCTCGGGGGCGCCGCCGGGCAGCTGGGTGCACAGGATCGGCGTGTACCCGTGCTGGGTGAGCGCCTTCTCGATGGCCTGGGCGAAGGCCGGGAAGATCGGGTTGTCCAGTTCGGGGGTGACCAGGCCGATCAGGCCGTTGCTGCGCTGCCGCAGCCGCTGGGGGCGCTCGTAGCCCATCAGGTCGAGCGCGGTGAGCACGGCCTGGCGGGTGGCGGCCGAGACCCCCGCCTTGCCGTTGAGCACACGGCTTACCGTGGCTTCGCTGACGCCTGCCTGGGCCGCGATGTCGGAGAGCCGCGCGTTGTTCATGACCGTTACTTTAGACATTCTCCACGGCCCACCATGTGGCCGAATCGGGAGCGAGCCGTACAACATTGCCGGAAATTGATGGATTAGAGCTCGCAAGCAGTGACTCGCCCGGACGATCCACCTCAATCCAGTCAGCGGTGAGGTTCATCAGGCACCGGAACGCGGGGCCGCGATCGAAGGCGAGCACGCCGTCCGGGGACGGGCGCCAGGTGAGGGCGCCGTCGCCGAGCGACGGGTGGGCCTTCCTGATGGCCAGCGCCCGCGTGTACAGGTTGAGGATCGAGTCCGGGTCGTCGAGCTGGGTCTCCACGGCCAGGTCACGCCAGGCGGGCGGGACCGGGAGCCAGGTCTCGGTGATGCCGGGCGGGGAGAAGCCGAACGGCGGCTCGCCGGTGGCGCTCCACGGGAGCGGGACCCGGCAGCCGTCCCGGCCGCTCTCGGCGTCGCGCAGCCGCTGCGGGTCGCACAGCACCTCCTCGGGCAGGTCGAGCACCTCCGGCAGGCCGAGCTCCTCGCCCTGGTAGACGTAGCTGGAGCCGGGCAGCGCCAGCATCAGCAGGGCGGCGGCCTTGGCGCGGGCCAGGCCGGCGGCGCCGCCGCCGTAGCGGGTGACGTGGCGTTTGACGTCGTGGTTGGAGAGCACCCAGGTGGCGGGGGCGCCGACCAGCGCGACCGTCTCCAGTGACACCTCGATCACGTGCCGGAACCGCTCGGCGTCCCAGGGGGTGTTGAGGAAGTGGAAGTTGAACGCCTGGTGCAGCTCGTCGGGGCGGACGTAGTTGGCCAGGCGCTGCGGGGTGGGCGCCCAGGCCTCGGCGACGCCGATGCGCTCGCCCGGGTAGCCGTCCAGGATGCGCCGCCAGGAGCGGTGGATCTCGTGCACGCCGTCCTGGTCGAAGTACGGCACGACCTGGGTGCCGACCATCCGCGCCTGCCCCGAGTAGCCCACGTCGGGCAGCCCCTCGGCCTTGACCATGCCGTGCGCGACGTCGATCCGGAACCCGTCCACGCCCAGGTCGAGCCAGAACCGCAGCACGTCGGCGAACTCGGCGTGCACCTCGGGGTGCGCCCAGTTGAGGTCGGGCTGCTGCGGGGCGAACAGGTGCAGATACCACTGCCCGTCCGGCAGCTGGGTCCAGGCGGGGCCGCCGAAGATCGACTCCCAGTCGTTGGGGGGCGCGTCGCCGTCGCGGAAGATGTAGCGCTCGCGTTCCGGCGACCCGGGCCCGGCCTGTACGGCGGCCTCGAACCAGGCGTGCCGGTCGGAGGTGTGGTTGGGCACCACGTCCACGATGATCCGCAGCCCGAGCGCGTGCGCGTCCTCGATCAGCGCCCTGGCGTCCTCCAGCGAGCCGAACACGGGGTCGACGCCCCGGTAGTCGGCCACGTCGTAGCCGAAGTCGGCCATCGGGGACGGGTAGAACGGCGTCAGCCAGATCGCGTCGACGCCCAGGTCGGCCAGGTAGCGCAGCCGGCTGCGGACGCCGAGCAGGTCGCCGATCCCGTCGCCGTTGCCGTCGGCGAAGCTTCGCACGTACACCTGGTAGATCACGGCGTCGCGCCACCAGCGGGTCGCCGGGACCGGCTCGGCGGGCAGGACGTCAGGCGAGAGTGCGCTCATCTTGGGGTCCCCGATTGTCGCGAAGGTCATCTCATCAACATGAAAGACCTTACAGAAAGTTGCCGCAAACCCTGCCAACCCGTCGATGCGACACTGTGACCTGGGAACGTCCCATGATTGGACGATATTTCGCCATTTTGGCGCTCCGGTATTCGTTGTCAGTAAAGGCAAATAGGGATGTGTCAAGACCCAGCAACACCGCAGTAACCGGCACGTTCCCCATTTTTCATGGCATGTATGGACATGGACCGTGCCGACACGATGTACTACCTCATCAATCACAACTGACATGGCGGGATCCGGGCACTGCGCGCCCGGGAGGAACGAGTTTCCATGATCGAGCGCCGCTCGCGAGGTATGACGGCCCGCGTACAGTGCACGAGCACATCCGTGCCGCCAGGCGAGGAGCAGGCATGAGCACGGTCGTCCTCGACAACGTGACCAAGGTGTACCCGGGTGGGTACCTCGCGGTCGACCGGATGAATCTGCGTGCCGATGACGGTGAACTCCTGGTCCTGCTCGGCCCTTCCGGATGCGGCAAATCCACCCTGCTGCGCATGATCGCCGGTCTGGAGGAGATCACCGGCGGCGACCTCTGGCTCGGCGGCAAGATCGCCAACCATCTGGCCCCCCGGGACCGGGACGTGGCGATGGTGTTCCAGAACGGCGCCCTCTACCCGCACCGCACGGTCCGCGGCAACCTCTCCTTCCCGCTGGAGATCGCCAAGGCGGACCCGGCCGTGGTCAAGGAACGGGTCATCGAGCTGTCGAAGGCCCTGCACATCGACGAGACTTTGGACCGGCGGCCTGGAACGCTCTCCGGTGGCCAGCGCCAGCGGGTCGCGATGGGCCGGGCGATCGTGCGCCAGCCGTCCCTGTTCCTGATGGACGAGCCGCTGTCCAACCTGGACGCGGGCATGCGCACCGAGTTACGCATGGAGATCTCGTCCCTGGTGCGCGCCCTCGGCGTCACCACCATCTACGTCACGCACGATCAGGTCGAGGCGCTCACGCTGGCCGACCGGATCGCCATCATGAACCGGGGCGTGCTGCAGGACATCGGCACCCCCGCCCAGGTCTACAACGACCCGGCCACCGCGTTCACCGCGGCCTTCCTCAGCTCCCAGCAGCTCAACCTGCTGGCGGCTACGGTGCGTACACCACAGAACCAGTTCATACTCCTCGACTTCGGTACGCACCAGATCACGATGCCCTGGACCGATCCACGCGCTTACGCCGTGTCACAACACACGGGCAGCCAGATCATCGTCGGCATCCGTCCTGACGCGCTCGCGCCGATGCCGGAGAAGGTGGACGGCCCCTCGTTCATGGGCCGGGTGCGGACCCTGGAGTACCACGGGCACGAGTGGCTGGCGTACGTGGAGGCGGGCATCCCGGCGGTGGCCGTACCGGAGCCGCCGGATCCGCGGATCCGCAACGGATACGCCAACGGCCACGGGAACGGCGTCGGGAAGGCGCGGTCGATGATGCGCCGCCTGCTCGGCCCGGCCGAGCAGGAGTTCGCGCAGGGCGAGTCCGTGCAGTCGGCGACCGCCGCCGCGCTCGGCAGCGGCTCGCACCGCCGGGCCGACCTGATCGTACGGCTCGGCTCGCGCCCCTTCTGGAAGGCCGGCGAGCACGCCCGGGTCGCCGTGGACGTCTCCCGCCTGATGCTGTTCACGCAGTCGGGCGCCAGGATCGACCCGCCGCGCAGGTAGTCAGGCGCAGTCAGGCCCGCTGCGCGCCGGCGTGCGCCAGCACGGAGACCACGTCGACCAGCCGGGCGACGCGGTCCAGTTCGGCCTTGTGGAAGGCCGGTCCCTCCCGGCGGGCCACCACCAGGTGCACGTCCTCGACCGGCACGCTGGCCAGGTGCAGCGCGCCCTCGGTGTGCGCGGTCGGCCGGATCGTGGTGAACTTCGCGGCGGGCACCACCTCGGGGGCCTGCGAGCTGCCGTGCATCACCGCGCCGGTGGCCGCGTCGAGCGCGACCGCCCATTCCGCGCTGACCAGGTCGGGCACCGCGTCGACCAGGGTGATCACCGCACGGCTGGGATCGCTCGCGATGTGGCCGAGCAGGTCGTAGTCGGGGTTGGCGCCGGGCAGTTCCCTGGTCGGCCAGGCCGCCTCGACCCGCACGCCCGGCACGACCGAGATGCGCTCGCTCAGCTCGGCGGCGCTGAAGATCGCCGACCAGGAGACGGTGAAGTCGTCGACCGCCCGCCCGGCCTCCCGCTCCAGCACGGTGACCTGGAGAATGTCCGCGCCCATCACGCCGAACGCGCGAGCCACCTGACCCAGCACGCCGGGCCGATCCGGCAGCGACACCCGTAGCCGCAACAGCACCTCGATCACCTCTCCTTCTGTTAACCAGAAACCCGTCCCATAGACAGCCGCATGGCCGCCGACCAGGCGGTTCACCGCTGCGGCTGTCCAGATCACGACTTTCTAGTTAAATCCGCCACGCGGTGTGGGCTCCACAGTGCCGCAGGCACGTTTCGGCGACGTTCCGGGGAGATGTCCAGCATAAAGCGGTTATGCGTGCGAGGTCCGGTTCGTACGGCTGTTCCGGGCCGCCCGCCGCCCACTTCTCCCCGATTCCCGAAATCTGTCGTTCTTGCATGAAATTTCAGCAAAGGATTGCATCCGGGCGGCAGCTTGAGTAACTTCCGGGCAACACCCCAGAAACAAGATTCCCGTGGAGGCACCCCCGATGCACCCCCCACGGCCCGCGACATCCGCGCGGCTTCGCCGGGCGGCCGCCGTCGTCGCGACGGCGTTGCTCGCCACGGTCACCCCCGTGTCCCTCGCGGTCCCCTCATCTGCCGCTTTATCCGGTTTATCCGGATTATTGCACTTAGCCGATCCGGTGGTGTCGGCGGTCAGCCGTTCCGCGCAGCCGGGTGACGCCCAGCTCGCCGGGGACGCGCTCCGCGCCGATCTGTCCCGGGAGCGGCTCTACTTCGCGATGACCGACCGTTTCGCCAACGGCGACCCCGGCAACGACCGCGGCGGCCTGACCGGCGACCGGCTGAAGACCGGCTTCGACCCCGCCGACAAGGGCTTCTACCAGGGCGGCGACCTGGCGGGCCTGATCGGCAAGCTGGACTACGTGAAGGGCCTGGGCAGCACCGCGATCTGGCTGACGCCCTCGTTCAAGAACCGCCCGGTCCAGGGCAGCGGGAACGACGTGAGCGCCGGATACCACGGCTACTGGATCACCGACTTCACCCGGATCGACCCGCACCTCGGCTCCAACGCCGACATGAAGCGCCTGGTCAAGGAGGCGCACAAGCGGGGCATGAAGGTCTTCTTCGACATCATCACCAACCACACCGCCGACATCATCGACAACCAGGAGAAGACCTACTCCTACCGCGGCAAGGGCCCCTACCCGTACGTGGCGACCGACGGCACCGCCTTCGACGACCGCGCGTACGCGCTGAAGGACACCTTCCCGAAGGTGAACGCGGAGTCGTTCCCGTACACGCCGGTGGTGACCGCGAACTCGAAGGTCCCGGCCTGGCTGAACGACCCGCTGATGTACCACAACCGGGGCGACTCCACCTTCACCGGCGAGAACTCCGAGTACGGCGACTTCTTCGGCCTGGACGACCTGTGGACCGAGCGTCCCGAGGTGGTCAAGGGCATGATCGACATCTACCAGACGTGGGTGAAGGACGCGGGCGTCGACGGTTTCCGGATCGACACCGCCAAGCACGTGAACATGGAGTTCTGGCAGCGGTTCACCCCGGCGCTGCACGGCTACGCGGCCAAGCTGGGCAACGAGAAGTTCTTCATGTTCGGCGAGGTGTTCAGCAGCGACGTGGCGTACGCGTCGCGGTTCACCACCAAGGGCGGCATGGACGCGACGCTGGACTTCGCCTTCCAGGAGAACGCGCGCTCGTTCGCGAGCGGCGCGCCCGCGTCGGGGCTCGCGGGCCTGTACGCGGCCGACGACTACTACCTCGACGCGGACTCCAATTCGGCGTCCCTGCCGACGTTCCTGGGCAACCACGACATGGGCCGGATCGGGTCGTTCATCAAGGCCGACAAACCGGGCGCTCCGGACTCGGAGCTGCTGGCCAGGGACACGCTCGCGCACCGGCTGATGTATCTCACCCGGGGCCAGCCGGTCGTCTACTACGGCGACGAGCAGGGCTTCACCGGCGCGGGCGGCGACAAGGACGCGCGGGCGCCGATGTTCGCCTCCCGGACGGCCGACTACCTGGACGACGACCTGATCGGCACGGCCGCGACGCACGCGGCCGACAACTTCGTCACGACGCATCCGCTGTACCAGTCGATCGCGGCGCTGGCGAAGCTCCGGGATCAGCATCCGGCGCTGGCGGACGGCGCGCAGGTCCAGCGGCTGGCCGAGGGCAACGTGTACGCGTTCTCCCGGATCGGGGCCAAGGAGCAGGTCGAGTACGTGGTCGCGGTGAACAGCGCCACGACGGCGGCCACGGTCCAGGTCCCCACTTATACCGCGAACGCGGGATTCACCACCGTCTACGGCGGGACCGGCGCGGTGACCTCCGGCGCGGACGCCAAGGTCGCGGTGAACGTCCCGGCGCTGGGCGCGGTGGTCCTGAAGGCCAACGCGAAGCTGGGCGTCCCCGCCGCCGCTCCGGCGGTGTCGATCACGCTGCCCGGCACGGAGATCAGGGGCACCGCCGAGGACGGCCGGGTGCCGGTCACGGCGGACGTGCCGGGCACCGGCTTCGACCAGGTGACCTTCGCCGCCAAGATCGGCAACGGCCAGTGGAAGGTGCTCGGCACCGACGACGCCCCCAATGGCCGTACCTTCCGGATATTTCATGACCTGAGCGGGATCGCGGCGGGGACCACCGTCGCGTACAAGGCGGTCGTGAAGGACTCGGCGGGGCGGGTCGCCTCGGCGAGCGCGTCCGCGACGGTCGCGCCGGAGCCGCAGACGCCCGGCGGCGGCACGGTCAAGCGCGACTACCTGGTCGTGCACTACCAGCGTGACGGTTACGACGGGTGGGGCCTGCACGCGTGGGGCGACATCGACCAGGTCGTCGAGTGGGGTTCCCCGGTCGCGCTGGAAGGCGAGGACTCGTTCGGCCGGTTCGCCTGGATCAAGCTCAAGCCCGGCGCGTCCAGCGTCGGCCTGATCACCCACAAGGGCGACGAGAAGGACGGCGGCGACCGCCTGGTCAACCCGCAGCAGACCGGCGAGGTCTGGCTGGTTCAGGGCAAACCCGACGTGTACGGCTCCCGCGCCGCGGCCCAGGGCTACGCCACGATCCACTACAACCGCCCGGACGCGAGCTACGACGGCTGGGGCCTGCACCTGTGGGGCGACGCCGTCAGCGAGCCCACCGACTGGACCTCGCCGCGCATGCCGGACGGCGTGGACGCCTACGGCGCGTTCTGGAAGGTCCCGCTGAAGGACACGGCTCCCCCGCTCAACTTCATCATCCACAAGGGCGACGAGAAGGACGGCGGCGACCGCGCGTTCGTCGCGGCGACGCAGTCCGACGCGTACGTGAACGCGGGCTCGGCCATCCTGCACCCAACCCTGGCCGCCGCCCAGAACACCCTCATCCTGCACTACAACCGCCCCGACAAGACGTACACCGGCTGGGGCCTGCACGCCTGGGGCGACATCGAGGGCACGGTCGACTGGGGTAACCCGATCCAACCGGCGGGTACGGACCAGTTCGGCCCCTTCTTCCGGGTGCCGCTCAAGCCGGACGCGAAATCGGTCGGCTGGATCCTGCACAAGGGCGACGAGAAGGACCAGCCCGCCGACCAGGCCGTCGATCTGACGGTCAACGGCAACGAGGTCTGGAAGCTGTCGCAGAAGGAGGGCTTCGTGCTGCCGCAGCCGCCGGGCACCGGCGCGGACGCCGACCTGACCAAGTCCACCGCGCACTGGCTCGACCGGACGACGGTGGCTTGGAAGGGCAAGACGTCCGCTTCGTCGAGATACGCCCTCGCGTACTCCCCGAAGGCGGACATCGCCTACGACGACCAGAAAGGTGACCTGACCGGCGACATCCACCTGATCCGGCTCACGCCGGGCGCACTGACCGACGCGCAGAAGGCCAAGTGGCCGCACCTGAAGGAGTACGGCGCGCTCACCGTGGACCCCAGGGACGCCGACCTGGTCAGGGCCGCGCTGCGAGCCCAGCTGGTGGCGATCGAGCGGGATCCGTCCGGCGGCCTGCTGACCGCGACCGGCGTGCAGATCCCGGGCATTCTGGACGACGTCTACGCCCCGGCCGCCGCCGGCGACCTGGGCCCGACCGGCGGCGTGCTGCCGAAGTTGTCGGTGTGGGCGCCGACCGCGCAGAAGGTCGAGCTCAAACTCCAGAGCCAGACCGTGCCGATGCGGCGCGACGACACGACCGGCGTCTGGTCGGTCACCGGCCTGCCCACCTGGTACGGCCGCTACTACACCTACCTGGTCACCGTCGTCGCGGGCGGGACGCTGGTCACCAACGAGGTGACCGACCCCTACAGCCTGTCGGTCTCCACCGACGGCAAGCGCAGCCAGCTGGTCCGCCTGGACGGCTCGACGGTCAAACCGTCCGGCTGGGACCACCTCGCCAAACCCGCCGCGGTCCGGCAGGACAAGGCGTCCGTCTACGAACTCCACGTCCGCGACTTCTCCGCCTCGGACACCTCAGTCCCGGCAGCCGAGCGCGGCACCTACAAGGCGTTCACCGGGGACGGCTCCGGCATGAAGGAGCTCAGGAAGCTCGCCGCCGACGGCCTCACCCACGTGCACCTGCTGCCCGTGTTCGACTTCGCGACCGTGCCCGAGCGCAAGGCCGACCGGACCGAACCGGCGTGCGACCTCGCGGCCATGCCCGCCGACTCCGAACAGCAGCAGGCCTGCGTCACCGCGACCGCCGCCAGGGACTCCTTCAACTGGGGGTACGACCCGCTGCACTACACCGTGCCGGAGGGCTCCTACGCCACCGATCCTGAGGGGTCCGGGCGGATCAAGGAGTTCCGGGGCATGGTGCAGGGCCTCAACAAGGCCGGACTCCGGGTGGTCATGGACGTGGTCTACAACCACACCCACGCCGCCGGGCAGGCCGAGGGCAGCGTGCTCGACCGGATCGTGCCCGGTTATTACCAGCGGCTCCTTGAGGACGGCACGGTGGCCAACTCCACCTGCTGCGCCAACACCGCGCCCGAGCACGCCATGATGGGCAAGCTCGTCGTGGACTCGGTGGTCACCTGGGCGAAGGCGTACAAGGTGGACGGGTTCCGGTTCGACCTGATGGGCCACCACCCGAAGGCCAACATGCTCGCCGTCCGGCAGGCCCTGGACGCGCTGACCCTCGCCAGAGACGGCGTGGACGGCCGCTCCATCCTCCTGTACGGCGAGGGCTGGAACTTCGGGGAGGTCGCCAACGACGCCCGCTTCGTCCAGGCCACCCAGGGCAACCTGGCCGGGACGGGGATCGGGACGTTCAGCGACCGGCTGCGGGACGCCGTACGGGGCGGCGGGCCTTTCGACGCCGACCCCGGCATCCGCGGCTTCGGTTCCGGCCTGGCCGATTCGCCGGGCCCGCAGCTGACCAACGCCGAAGAGCTGATCATGGTCGGCCTCACCGGCAACCTGAAAGACTACGTGCTGCCCTCCGGGAAGAAGGGCTCGGAGGTCTCCTACAACGGCTCCCCCGCCGGGTACGCCGCCGCCCCGCGCGACACGGTCACCTACGTGGACGCGCACGACAACGAGACCCTCTACGACGCGCTCGCCTACAAGCTGCCCCCGGACACGCCGATGGCCGACCGGGTCAGGATGCAGTCGCTCTCGCTGGCCACCGTGATGTTGTCGCAGGGCACCGCGTTCCTGCACGCGGGCACCGAGCGGCTGCGCTCCAAGTCGCTGGACCGCAACTCCTACGACTCCGGTGACTGGTTCAACCGGCTGCTGTGGGACTGCGCCCAGGGCAACGGCTTCGGCGCCGGGCTGCCGCCCAAGGCCGACAACGAGGCCAAATGGCCGTACGCCAAGCCGCTGCTGGCCGATCCGGCGCTCAAGGCGGACTGCGCGGCGATCAACGCCTCGCGGGCCAGGTTCGGCGAGCTCCTGAAGATCCGCTCCTCGTCGCCGGCGTTCGCGCTCGGCTCCCTGGCCGAGATCCAGAACCGGCTGACGTTCCCCGCCGCGGCGACCCCGGGTGTCATCACGATGCGCCTGGACGCCGCCGGCGTCGACCCGCGCTGGAAGTCGATCACCGTCGTCTTCAACGCGACCTCGCAGGCCAGGCAGCAGACCGTTGCCGCGCTCGCCGGGGCCACGGTCACGCTCCACCCCGTCCAGGCCGCCTCCGGCGACGCGATCGTCAGGCAGTCGGCCTTCGACGGGACGACCGGCACGTTCACGGTCCCCGCCCGGACGGTGGCGGTGTTCGTGCAACCGGTCTAAACGAAAAATCGGGTCCGGGTGTCGTAACCACCCGGACCCGAGACGGGTATCCCTCCACGCAAGAAGAAGGCCCCGATGAGACGATACAAAACCCTGATCGCGATCGCATCAAGCCTGATTGCGGCCATGATCGTGATCATCCCGCGCGCCGAGGCCGCTCCCGCCGGCTACGGCCCGATCGTCAAGCTCTGGAGCTGGAACTGGAACTCGGTGGCACGCGAGTGCACCGACGTGCTCGGCCCCGCCGGGTACGGCGCCGTCCAGGTCTCCCCGCCCAGCGACTCCATGTCCCGCGGCGGCGCCGTCTGGTGGGACATCTACCAGCCCGCCCGCTACACCCTGACCAGCAAGTTCGGCACCGAAGCCCAGTTCAGGGCGATGGTGGACGCCTGCCACGCGGCCGGGGTCAAGGTGCACGCCGACGCGGTCATCAACCACATGACCGGCCAGGGCGCGACCAGCTACGGCGGTTACTCCTTCAGCAAGTACGACTACCCCGGCCTCTACTCCGCGGCCGACTTCCACACCCCGTGCGTGATCAACGGCTCCGACTACACCAACGACGCCTGGCGGGTGCAGAACTGCGAGCTGGTCAGCCTGTCGGACCTCAACACCGGCTCGGAGTACGTGCGCGACCAGATCGCGGGTTACCTCAACCGGCTGACCGCGCTCGGCGTGGACGGTTTCCGGATCGACGGGGCGAAACACATCAACCCCGCCGACCTGGCGGCCATCAAGGCGAAGCTGACCGGGTCGCCGTACATCCATCAGGAGGTGATCTACGGCGCGGGCGAGCCGATCCAGCCCAGCCAGTACACGGGCATCGGCGACGTGCACGAGTTCGTGTACGGCCGCAAGATGAAGGAGCAGTTCACCGGGCAGATCAGGTGGCTGTCCACGTTCGGGGCGAGCTGGGGCCTGTCGGTGCCCAGCGACAAGGCCGTCACGTTCATCGACAACCACGACACCGAACGCAACGGCTCCACGCTCAACTACACCTACGGCGACACCTATCGGCTCGCCAACGTCTTCCTGCTGAGCTGGCCCTACGGCCTGCCCCGGGTGTTCTCCGGGTTCACCTGGTCGAACAGTGAGGCGGGGCCGCCGCACAACGGCAGCGGCTTCGTCACCGACACCGACTGCGGCAACGGCCAGTGGACGTGCTTCCATCGGCAGATGTCCGGCATGGTGGGCTTCTACCGGGCGGTCGAGGGCACCTCGGTCGGCAACTGGTGGGACAACGGCGACAATGTCATCGCGTTCAGCCGGGGCGACAAGGGCTGGGTGGCGATCAACAATTCGGGGGCCGCGCTCAGCCGGACGTTCACGACAGGGCTGCCCGCCGGGACGTACCCGAATGTGGCCGGAACGGGCACGGTGACCGTGGCCGGGGACGGGACGGCGAGCGTGAACGTGCCCGCCAAATCCGCAATCGCCATACGAGTGGGCACCTCGGCTACCCCCTCCCCCACTCCTACCGGCGGCAACACCGCTACCATCTACTACGGCACCTCGTGGACCACGGCGAACATCCACTATCAGCCGTCGGGCGGGTCCTGGACGGCCGTACCGGGCGTCGCCATGGATGAGACCGCCTGCACCGGATGGAAGAAGAAGACCATCAACCTCGCAGCGGCGACCAGCCTGAAGGCCGCGTTCAACAACGGCTCGGGGACCTGGGACAACAACGGCGGAAACGACTACACCATCGGCGCCGGCGTCAGCCGGGTCAGCGGCGGGACGGTGACAGCCGGCAACCCGTGCGAGTCCAATGGATCCGTGTCCGCCACCTTCAGCGCCACCGCCACCACGACGTGGGGGCAGAACGTGTTCCTGGTCGGCAACCTGAGCGCGCTCGGCGCGTGGAACCCGGCCAACGCGATCCCGCTCTCGGCGACGGCCTACCCCACCTGGTCGGCCACGCTCACCCTGCCCGCGAGCACCGCGGTCGAGTACAAGTACCTCAAGAAGAACAGCGACGGCACGGTGACCTGGGAAAGCGGCGCCAACCGCACCTTCACCACCCCGTCCGGCTCGACCGTGACGCGCACCGACACCTGGCGCTGACCTTCGGCTGATACGCACGCTCCTGTCCCGGGCATCCTGACCTGGCCCGGGGCAGGCCCTCACCTGACCTGAGGACAACCCCATGAAACGTGTTCATTTCGTCCTGCTCGCGTTCCTCTCCCTCGTGATCACCCTGCTCCATGCCGGCTCGGCGCGGGCCGCCACCAGCGCGACCGTCTTCTACCAGACCGGCTGGACCACGACCAACATCCACTACGGCATCGGCGGCACCTGGACCACCGTCCCCGGCGTACCGATGCAGACCGCCTGCGCCGGGTGGGTCAAACGGGTCATCGATCTCGGGACCGCCACGACTTTCCAAGTCACGTTCAACAACGGCTCAGGAACCTGGGACAACAACAACGGCGCCAACTACACCCTCGGCACGGGGAACGTGACCGTGGCGAACCGGGTGATCGGCTCCGGCGACCCCTGCGCGACCGGTCCCGGGAACACGGCCGAGGTGTTCTACCAGACCGGCTGGACCACGGCCAACATCCACTACGGCATCGGTGGCACTTGGACGGCCGTCCCCGGCGTACCGATGCAAACCGCCTGCACCGGCTGGCTGCAGCGCACCATCGACCTAGGCACCGCCACGACCTTCCAGGTCACCTTCAACAACGGCTCAGGAACCTGGGACAACAACAACGGCGCCAACTACACCGTCGGCACCGGCCGCACAACCATCCGAAACGGCGTCCTCACCCCCTCAGCCCCCAACCCCTGCGCTTCTCCCTCTCCCTCTCCCTCTCCCTCTCCCTCTCCCTCGCCTTCCCCGTCGCCCTCCCCGTCGCCTTCGCCACAGCCGTCGGGTACGCCTCTCGGCGGCGACCCCCGCGAAGACTCCATCTATTTCGTCATGACCGCCCGATTCAACGACGGCGACCCGGCCAACAACAGGGGCGGCAGCCAGCACACCCGCTCCGGCAACGCCGCCAACAACGACCCCATGTTCCGCGGCGACTTCAAGGGCCTGATCGACAAGCTCGACTACATCAAAGCCCTCGGCTTCTCCGCGATCTGGATCACCCCGGTCGTGCTCAACCGCTCCGACTACGACTTCCACGGCTACCACGGGTACGACTTCCACCGGATCGACACCCGCCTCGAATCCCCCGGGGCGACCTACCAGGACCTGATCAACCAGGCCCACGCCAAGGGCATCAAGATCTACCAGGACGTCGTCTACAACCACAGCTCACGCTGGGGCGCGAAGGGCCTGTTCACCCCCACCGTGTACGGCGTGCGCGACAGCCAGTGGAGCTGGCTCTACCAGCCCACGGTCCCCGGCCGCGAATACGACCCCATGGTCGAGCACCAAGGCGACGACCCCACCCTGACCACCGCCCAGAACGCCATGGCCAAGGGCAGGCCGTACAACGGGGACCAGTGGTCGACCACCGTTCCGCCCGGCAACACCTGCCAGAACTGGGGCCTGCCCACGCAGTACACCAGCCCAGAAGGTTTCCGCATCTACAACTGCCAGTGGCCCAGCCCCACCTCCGGCATGTTCCCCGCCCAGTACTACCACCAGTGCTGGATCGGCAACTGGGAGGGCGAGGACGCCCGCAGCTGCTGGCTCCACGACGACCTGGCCGACTTCAACACCGAAAGCCCCGCCGTCCAGAACTACCTGATCGACGTCTACAACAAGTTCATCGACATGGGCGTGGACGGCTTCCGCGTCGACACCGCCGTCCACGTCCCGCGCAACACCTGGAACCGCCGCTTCCTCCCCGCCCTGCGCCAGCACGCCACCGAGAGGTTCGGCCCCGAGAAAGCCGCCGACTTCTACGTCTTCGGCGAGGTGGCCGCCTTCGTCCACGACAAATGGAACCGCGGCTCCGTCAACCACTCCGCCCAGTTCTTCACCTGGAAGGAACGCCGCACCTACGACCCCGACGACGTCAAAGCCGCCATCGAGCAGTACGACTACGAGAACCTCCTAGGCCCCGCAGGCCAGCCCACCAGCGACAACGCCTTCCTGAACGGCAACACCTACCACGCCCCCGACCACTCCAAGTTCTCCGGCATGAACGTCATCGACATGCGCATGCACATGAACTTCGGCGAGGCCGCCAACGCCTTCACCAACGGCCGCGACTCCGACGACAGCTACAACGACGCCACTTACAACACCGTCTACGTCGACTCCCACGACTACGGCCCCAACAAGTCCACGGTCCGCTACGCGGGCGGCACCGACGCCTGGGCCGAGAACATGTCCCTGATGTGGACCTTCCGCGGCATCCCCACCCTCTACTACGGCTCAGAAATCGAATTCCAGGCAGGCAAGCCCATCGACTGCGGCCCCACCTGCCCTCTCGCCACCACGGGCCGCGCCTACTACGGCGACAAAATCGCCGGCACCCTCACCACCACCGACTTCGGCGTCGTCTCCGCCGCCTCCGGCCCGGTAGCGACCACCCTCTCCCAGCCCTTGGCCAAACACGTACAACGCCTCAACCAGATCCGCCGCGCCGTCCCCGCCCTCCAGAAAGGCCAGTACTCCACCCAGGGCGTCTCCGGCCAAATAGCCTTCAAACGCCGCTTCACCCAAGGCTCCACCGACAGCTTCGCCCTGGTCACGATCTCCGGCCCCGCCACCTTCACCGGCATCCCCAACGGCACCTACACCGACACCGTCACCGGCGACGCGAAAACGGTCACCACCGGCTCCCTGACCATCCCCCTGTCCGGCAAGGGCAACCTCCGGGCTTACGTACTGAACTCCACAGTAGGCAAGGTCGGCGCGACCGGCCCCTACCTGAACTGACACAACAAGAGGCCCCTGCCTGATGAGGCAGGGGCCCACGCTGTTCGTATTCGCGGCGGTTGGCGCCGCGCGTCGCTCAACGCCTGCCCATGAATCCGCAGCGCATGATTCACACGACCAAGGCTCACCTTTTCCTGCCGTGGTCCGGCTCATATGATCTCCGGCGTAAGCGGGTGCGAATGTTGACCACTTCTCACGACTGGCGGCCATGGAATCGCTCCAGGCGCTAGCCTAACGGCATAGATGTGGCGGAACTGGCCATCACGCTGGCGGGAACTTTGGCTGGCATTGTGGCCTCGTACTTTGCCTGGCTGCAGACTCGCCATTGACCTTCTGGAAAGTCACAAATGACCGTTTCCACCGCGCCACACCATGGGCGCGACGCCTTTGACGTGTTCATTTCCTACTGCCATAGGGACGCCGACGAAGTCGAGAAACTGGCCGTCGCACTCGGCAGCCACGGCGTCCGGGTCGCGATGGACACGTTGTTCCTGGGCCCCACCGACGTGCTCGTCCACAAAGTGGACAAGGCTCTGCGGGATTCGATGCACGGCCTGGTCGTTTACAGTCCCGCCTCGCTGACCAGCACGTGGGTGGCCAACGAATACGCCGTCCTGATGCGACGTGCCATCGAGAACGGCACACGATTCGCCCCGGTCCTCACCGGAAACGTGCGGCTTGACGACGTCCCCGAGTTCGCCCGCGCCCGTTACTTCACCGACCTGCGGTCGGTCACCCCACCGGTCTACGACATTCGCGTCAAAGAGCTCGCCAAAGCTCTCCGGAACCCTTCGTGACCGACGCGTTCATCTCACACGCCCCCGACGACATCGAATGGGTCCGCTGGGTCGCTGAGCGCCTCCGCCAGGAGGCCCTGACCGTTTCGTACGAAGAGTCACTGCGTTCCCCGGGCGAGCTCAAGGTCGACGTGATCGAGAACGCGATCCAGAACGCGGCCCACGGCATCCTCGTCTTCAGCAAGGCCGCTCTCCGCGATCGCTGGGTCCGGGAGACATACGCCACCCTGATTCGCCGCTCCGTCGAGAACGGCCAGCGCCTGATCCCCGTAGTGATCGAGGCTGTGACCCTGCCGGACTTCGCGCGCAATCGTTTCTCCATCGACCTGAGCGGTGCCGACGGCCCTGATCGTGACAGCCGCCTGGAAGAACTGATCCGCGCCCTACGCGGGCAGCCACCGATCCCAGCAGCGCCCCCGGATGACGAGACCCGGCCCGACCGGCCGCGCCACCGCCGCCGTGTGATCATCGCCGCAGTCGCGGCGGGAATCGCGGTGGTGGTCGTGGCAGTGACCGTGGCGGTCCTCGGCCCCTTCGACTGGCGGGACCCGGATGTCGTCGACGGGGACCGCGCGAAGCCGTCGAACGCGACGCAGCCGGCCGTCGTGGGCGACGTCCGCAAGGCCGACCCCTGCTCGATGCTCGACGCGAAGGTACTCGCCCGCTTCGGCGACACCAGGATTGACACGAACTACGGAGAGTTCGATAGGTGTGACGTCCTGGTGAGCAAGAAGGACAGCGGCCACGCGGTCGCCCACGTCAACCTCAACTTCGTCAGCAAGCTCATAGGGCCGGGTTCCGTGAGGCGAACGCAGGAGGGCCACGTGGCCGTCGGCGAGCCGCAGAGCCGTGCGAAAGAATGCGCCCAAAACCTCCTGCTCGCCGACGGTAACCAGGTCTTGATCCGGGCGAAGCAGCTCGAGTCCCCGGCGCCCGACCCGTGCGCGCTCGCCCAGGTCGCCACCGACCACGCGGTGACGGTGCTCAACCGCGGTCCGGTGCCGGAGCGGCCGGTGCCTTTCCCCGCGAATTCGCTGGCCAATATCGACGCCTGCGCGCTGCTGGACGACGCCGCGCTCAGCGTGATTCCCGGCATCAGCGCGCATGACCCGGAGCGCGACTTCGCCAACTGGGGATGCGAGTGGAGGAGCACCACGGCCAACGCCGGGGTCGACCTCGAGTTCAGCCAGGACGACGACCTGACGGACAACGGGCAGCCGACACGCCTCGGCGGCAGGCGTAGCTATGTGGCGCCGGAGGACCGCACCTGCGTCGTACATATGGAGCACCGCAGTTACACGGACGCCGTCGGCGAGCCCACCATCGAGGTGGTCATGGTGACCGTGGACGGACCCCAGCCGAACAAAGCGCTATGCGACACCGCCGAGGCGCTCGCGACCGCGGTCGCGAAGAAACTGCCGAAGCCATGAGCTCACCGAGCACGAGAGAGCCCCGCTTTCCGGGGTTCTCGGTGTGAAATACGGTCCGCTACGCGGACCGACGCCTGGGCCGAGAGGTTTCCCTCGCCGGAAGGGAGCCCAGAGCGCGGGCGCGGCGGGCCTGAGCCGATCCGTGCGAGTCCAGGTCGCTTCTAGGCGACTGCCGCCACCACGCGCAGGACGGCCGGTACCGGGGTCATCCCCTCGTGCGTACCGCGGAGAAGCAGCACGCACTCGAACTGCGGGCACGGCGTGGTGATGCACTGCTTGGGCGACGGCACGCATAGGTGCCCGGGCGGGCACACGCCTGGGCATTTGGCCGCCGGGTCCGGCGGGCAGGGGTCTTGCGTATGCGAGCGGACCGCGTCGGCGGCCGCCCACGATGGCATGGCCGACAATCCGGCCCCGAGCATGGCGATCACGATGAGCTTGCGGATCATGTCTCCCCCGAAGACATCCGATGGAACCACTGACACAATCATGATCGCAGGCGGGCGTCAGGGAGCCGTGGAAGCATTCTCCGGGCGCGGCGTGGAGCTCACGGGGCGAAGGGCGCCCGCCGGAAAGCGACGCCCCTCGCTTGTTCAGATCCTGGCCATTGTGGCGATGGATCGCAAGGTCGCCGCGCAGCCGATGTTGTCGTTCATGATCCCCTCGCGAGCGTGGATCCGTGCGCAGCGTCTCGAAACAGCGGCGGGTATTGGCTAGGGCGTGGCGGCACAGTTCCTCCCAGCCCTTGACCGCGTCGCTGGTGCCGAACCGGATATCCCATTGATCATCCGGAGACGGGACGGTAACCCGGTCTCCCCTCTAGGGGCTCATGCGGAGACCTCTACGGGTCCGAAATCTCCCTTTGTGGCTTTGCGCGCCTTGGCGTACTGCGATGGATCGGCCTTGATCCGGGCGGTTGCCCGCCAGCCTGCGATGACCTCCTGCGTGGTGGCATCGACTTCCAGTTCCGCGGCGTCAGAGAGCGCCTCGACCAGTTCGAGGGTGAAGGAACGCAGCTCATCAGGGGTGAGGTGGCGTACCCACGGAAAGACTTCGGGCATGGCGATGACGAGCGCACGGGCGGTCGGATCGTGTTTGATCAAGGCGAGGAACAGGCGGGACGCCGTGGCCAGGGTCTGGTCCCGCTGATCTTCACGGTCGGCGGCCGTCAGGTAGAAGTCCGGGGCATCGCGGTGAGTGACCCGCACTCTGCCCACGCTGGCGGCACGTTCGGCAACCGCTCGGGGGTTCCTTGACAGGTCTGAGAACGTCACAGCGTCGGCATGGCTAGCGCTCATGCCACCATCGTAAGTCAGAATACATTCTGACTGACGGTAACCCGCAAGCTTGGCCCCGCGAATCAGCGACTGGTCGGGCCAGCCCTCGACGACGACTTCCCGCCATCACTGCCTAAGGTCGTCGGGATCTCCTGACGGCTGGCCGAGTGAGTCGATCCAGCGTTCCAAGCGGTCGCCTTCGCGGGTCATGAGCTCGGGGTCGCGGAAGGTGTTGGTGAGCAGCGAGATTCCCTGGTAGGCGGCGATCAGGGCGACCGCGAGGTCGCGGGAGTCGCTTCGGCCCATCGAGCGGAACTGTTGCTCGCTCCAGTCGATCAGGCCCTGCATGACCTTGGCCGCGGTGCGGTCGAGACCGTCGGCGCGTTTGTCGAGTTCGGAGCAGAGGGTGCCGGTGGGGCAGCCGAACCGGGCGGCGAGGTCGCGTTGCCGCACCCAGCCGCCGATGAGCGTTTTCAGCCGGTCCTGCGGAGTGGGGAGCTCGTCGAGTGAAGCGATCATTGCTTGGAGGCCCTGCGCGTGCGCGCCGATGGCCGCCTCGATGAGGTCGTCCTTGGTCTTGAAGTAGTAGTAGATGTTGCCTACGGGGACGTCGGCCGCCCGTGCGATGTCGGCGAGCGTTGTCTTCTCAACGCCCTGCTCATGCAGCATTTTCACGGCGGCGGCGGTCAGGCGCTCCTGCTTGCCCCGCTTCGTGACTACCGGAGCCCGATCGCTCTTCTTCAAGTCGGTCACCTAACTAACTATAGACAGCCGAGGTTCGGCTGCTATGTTGCTACTAAGTTAGTCAACTAACTGAGCCGGGGGAAGACCCCTGGCATGAGTGATCGCAATCCATGGGAGAAGTTCATGATCGTAGTGACGGGAGCCACCGGCAACGTTGGCCGACCGCTCGTGCGGGCACTCGCGGCAGCCGGTGAGCAGGTGACGGCGGTGTCCCGAGGGGTCTCGGGCGGGGCAGTGCCGGAGGGTGTCCGGCACCGGCAGGCAGACCTGGCCGCCACGGAGAGCCTTCGGCCCGTTTTCGACGGCGCTGACGCGGTCTTCCTCCACGATGGCGGTGCCGGTGCGCACCTGCTGAGCCCGCAGGGCATCCTCGATGCCGCGAAAGCCGGCGGGGTTCGACGGGTCGTCCTGCTGTCCTCCCAGGGAGTCGCGACTCGACCGCAGTCGTCCTCCCATGGGGCCGGGGGACGGTCCATTGAGGACGCCATCCGGCAGTCGGGCATGGACTGGACGATCCTGCGTCCTGGTGGCTTCGCCTCCAACACCTTCGCGTGGGCCGAGACGATCCGCGCGCAGCGCACGGCCGCCGCACCGTTCGGCGATACCGGGCTGCCGTTGATCGACCCGGCCGACATCGGCGAGGTCGCCGCCGCGGCCCTGCGCGAGGACGGTCACGCCGGGCAGGTCTACGAATTGACCGGGCCCGCCCTCATCACGCCCCGGCAACGAGCCGAGGAGATCGGCGAGGCCATCGGAGAGTCGATCCGGTTCATCGAGCAGACCCGCGACGAGGCCCGCGCGCAGATGCTGCGGTTCATGCCCGAACCCGTGGTCGAGACCACCCTCGCCATCATCGGCGAGCCCACCCCCGCCGAGCAGCGGATCAGCCCCGACGTCGAGCGAGTCCTCGGCCGCACGCCTTGCACGTTCGCCGAATGGGCGGTCCGCAACATTGCCGCCTTCAGATGACCAACCCGAGGTGACGTTCCGCCGCTTCCGCGCTCCGTTCGGGGCGGGACTTGGGCGTCGCTTGAGGTTGTCGCGGACAGCTGTTGAGGGGCTCGTCAGTAACCTCGGGGGATGTCCCTCCCCTGGTCGCGGATCCGGTCTATACGCGGGCGTCTGACACTTGGCGCGATAGCGGTTGCGGCGATCACTCTCATCCCCGTGGGAGTGGCGACCGACGTGATCACCCGGCAATGGGTCGCCACGAACATCTGGGAGGACGCGAAGGAGGTGGCCTCGCAGGTGGCGACGCGGATCCGCAATGGGGAGGTGGTCATCAACCCGATCCCGCCGCAGGACGGGGTGGACATGATCCAGGTGGTCGCGCCCGGCGGGCGCATCCTGGCGACCAGTAACGCCGCCCGGGATCTGCCCGCGTTGAGCCCGGTCTGGCCGGGGCCCTACGACCGGATCAGGGAGCTGATATCCTGCCCGCTGCCGGACGGGCGGTGCGTGCACGTGACCGCGGTCCGGGCCACTCCGGCGCCGAACTCCCCGGTCGTGTACGCGGGAAAGCAGACCCCGCTCATCGTCCGCAGCCGCATCCTGGCCACGGTGATCGCGGTCCAGCTGGTCCTGTTCATCGTGTTCATCGGCTGGGTGGCCTGGCGGATCGCGGGGCGGGCGCTGCGGCCGGTGGAGGACATCCGGGCCGAGCTGGCCGAGCTCACCGAGAACGATCTGAGCCGCCGGGTGCCGGAGCCGGAGAGCGAGGACGAGATCGCCAGGCTGGCCAGGACCGCGAACCGGGCGCTGGACCGGATGGAGCAGGCCGTGGTGAAGCAGCGGCAGTTCGCCGCCGACGCCTCGCATGAGCTGCGCACGCCGATCGCGGGGATCCGGGCGCAGCTGGAGAGCGGGCGGCTGCATCCGGACGACATGGCGGACGCGATCGAGGCGGCGCTGCGGGACACCGACCGGCTCGAGGCGATCGTCACCGACCTGCTCTTCCTGGCCAGGATCGGCGCGATCCAGACGACGACGCGAGAGGCGGTGGATCTGGCCAACCTGGTCGCCTCCCATGTCGCGGTCCGGCCCGCGCGGGTGGTGGCCAAGCTGAACCTGGAGCCGGGCGTCCGGGTCGAGGCCGTGGTGTCGCAGCTGGCGCGCGCGATCAACGAGCTGCTGAGCAACGCCGACCGGCACGCGGCCACGGAGGTGAGCGTGGACGTGCGGCGCGTCGGCGATCAGGCGGAGCTGACCGTCTGGAACGACGGCGAGCCGATCTCGGCCGCCGACCAGGTGCGGATCTTCGAACGGTTCACCCGGCTGGACACGGCCCGCAGCCGGGACAAGGGCGGCACCGGGCTCGGCCTGGCCATCTCTCGCGAGGTCGTGGAGGCGCACGGCGGAACGCTCAACGTCGAGTCAGAACCCACCGGCGTGCGCTTCGTCATCCGGCTACCGTTCCCCGGCGCCCGGCGTGCCCGATAACGTCACACGGTTTGGCGTTCGGTGGCTTCCGCGCGGCGGCGTTCGACGGTCTGGAGGCCGAGGAGGTCGTCGGGGGGCGCGTCCGGGACGTCCGCGTCGAAGCGGGCCAGCCGCCGCACGCGCAGCGCGATGACCGCGATCAGCGCGATGGCCAGCGCGAACACCACGTACATGAAGCCGATGCCGCGGCCCTCGCCGACGCCGATCACCGCGCCGACGGTTCCGGCGAGCGGGCCGCCTTCGGCCAGGAGCGGCTCGAACAGAGCGCTTCCGTAGGGGGCGACGAGGCCGAACGCGAACGGCAGGGTGGACCAGGCGATGAGCGTGTTGAGCGCGATGACCCGGCCGTGGAACCGCATCGGGACCTTGACCTGGATGATCGTGGCGTAGATCCCGTTGACCAGGGTGAGCGCGAGCGACATGCCGAACGCCCCGGCCGCGATCACGAGCAGGTCCTGCCGTACGCCGGTGACCAGGCAGAACACGGCCAGCACCAGGGTGGCCAGGAGCACGCCGCGCAGGCGGTGGCGGCGCGGGCCGCCCCAGACGGTCATGGCCAGGCCGCCGAGCAGGACCCCCGCGCCTCCCGCGAAGGACACCCTGCCCACGTCGGTGAGCGTGGCGAAGGCCAGTACGAGCGGGCTGAGCAGCAGGAACAGCGGGGACAGGAACACGTTGAGACCGGCGAAGAAGAGCAGCATGGCGCGGAAGTTGCGGTTGCCCCAGGTGTAGCGGAAACCTTCGGCCATCTCGGTGAGCAGGGGTTCGCGGCGGCGGAAGCCCATCGTCTTCGGGAACCGGATCAGCAGCACCGAGGTGAACGCGAACGCGTAGCTGACCACGTCCAGGATCAGGATGCCCTCCAGGCCGATCGCGGCCATCAGGCCGACGGCGATCAGCGGGACGATCAGCTGGGCGGTGCCGGTGACCATCTGCACGATGCCGTTGGCGTGGCCGAGGTATCGCTTGGGCACGAGCTGCGGGATCGCCGCGCCGTACGCGAGTCGCTGGAAGGTGAGGGCCACCGAGAGCAGCGCGAGCAGCGGGTAGACGTGCCAGGTCTGCAGGTTGCCGGTCCAGAGCAGCAGGCCGAGGGCGAGCTGGGTGCCGCCCGCGCCCGCGTCTCCGGCGAGCATGACGCGGCGGCGGTCATACCGGTCGGCGATCACTCCGGCGAGGGGGGCGACCAGCATGCCGGGGACGAGGGCGATGACGGAGAACAGGGCGAAGCTGACCAGGGAGCCGGTGGTGACGTAGATCCAGAGCGGGATGGCGAACTCGGTGAGCGCGGACCCGACGATGGAGACGAGCTGGCCGGCGGCGACCGCGCCGAAGCGTTTCAGGCTGGGGCGGGTGGCGGGCGCGGGCACGTCGCCCGGCGTGGATGTTCCGTGCAGCCACCAGGAGCGGTCTGGCGAGCGTTCTATCCGTTCGGTACGGCCTGCGGCGATCGCGTCCTGCGTGCCCGTGACGATCTCAGCCAGTTCCGCCGCGCGGTGCTTGAGGAAGAAGTGGCCCGCCTCGTCCAGGACGACCAGGGCGGCGGCGTCCGTGAGGTGGTGCCATTCGCGGTAGCGCTCCTGGTAGAACTCGGTGGCCGGGTCGCGTTCGCCGACGACCGAGATGATGGGGGCGGTGAGACGGTCCGCCGTGGTCTCGCTGGCGTACAGCCGGGTGAAGTACGTCTCCGCTTCGCGGGTGCCCTCGCGGCGGTTGCGGATGATGGCCTTGAGCTGGTCGTCGTCGAGTTCCTCGATGTCGAGTCCGGCGGCGATCAGGGCGTTGGCCCAGACGCGGTCGCTGCGCAGGCGTTCGCCCAGGTCGCGGAGCGGGGTGGCCATCGAGGAGGGGCGGGCGAAGGGGAAGATGCCGCCGACGTGGACGGCGTCGACGGTTCTGCCCTCGGCTTCGAGGCGGCGGGCGATCTCGACGACGAGCATGACGCCGAGGCCGCAGTGGCCGTACAGGGAGAGCGGGCCCTGGACGGTGGTGAGGATCTCCTGGACGCAGGCGTCGGCGATCTCGGCGATCGGCCGGGTCTCCTCGTCCAGACCCCATTCCTGCCCGGGTACGGCTACCGAGTGCAGGGACCATTCGGGGGGCATCGCGTCGGCCAGCGGCTGGTAGATGGCCGCGCTGCCGCCGCCGTAGGGGACGCAGACGAGGGTGCGGGTGGCCGGGCGGGCGGGGGTGAGCCGGTGCAGGAAGCGGCGCGGGCCGTCGTCGTCGGCGCGGGAGGCGAGCGCGCGTACGGTCCGGTGGCGGAAGATGTCCATGATGGTGACCGGGCGGTCGGTGACCTTCCGGAGCCGGGCGACGACCTGGGCGGCGAGCAGGGAGTGCCCGCCGAGCGCGAAGAAGTCGTCTTCCGCGCCGACCCGGTCGAGTTCGAGGACTTTCGCCCAGACGTCGGCGATGGCCTGTTCGAGCGGGGTGGCCGGGGGGACGTAGACCTCCTCGGCGGATCGTTCGTCGGAGGGCTCGGGCAGGCGGTCCCGGTCGACCTTGCCGTGGGACTTCAGGGGGAGCTCGTCGAGCCAGACGTAGCGGGCGGGGATCATGTAGTCGGGGAGGCGCTCGGCCAGGTAGCCGCGTAACGACGGTTGTTCCCCGGTGGACTTTCCGACGAGGTAGGCGGCGAGGCGGTCGCGGCGGAAGTCCACGACGGCCTGGGCGACGGCGTCGTGGCGGGTGAGGACGGATTCGATCTCGGGGAGTTCGACGCGGTAGCCGCGTACCTTGACCTGGAGGTCGCGGCGGCCGAGGAATTGCAGTTCGCCGGAGGGTAGCCAGCGGCCGAGGTCGCCGGTGCGGTACATGCGGGAGCCAGGTTCGCCGTACGGGTCGGGGATGAACTTCTCGGCGGTGAGCGCCGGGCGGCCGAGGTAGCCGCGGGCCAGGCGGTCGCCGCCGAGGTGGATCTCGCCGACCACGCCGATGGGGGTGGGTTCGCCGCGTTCGTCCAGGATGTACGCGCGAGTGCCCGGGAGTGGCCGTCCGATCGGGAGCAGGCCGGTGGCGGTGCCGACGTCGTGGGTGGTGACGCCGACGGTGGCTTCGGTGGGGCCGTAGTGGTTGACGACGCGAAGGCCCGGGCGGACGAGGGAGGCAGCCCAGTCGGCCTGGGAGGCTTCGCCGCCGAGGATGAGGAGTTTGCGCGGGAGGACGTCGGCCTCCTGGAGCAGGGACGCCAGGTGGCTTGGGGTGATCTTCAGGTAGTCGGTCCGGCGCAGGGTCTCCGCCAGTTCGGTGGCGGGCAGGCGGGGGTTGAGCAGGTGGAGGGTGCCACCGGTCATCAGCGACAGGTAGAAGATCGTGATGCCGAAGTCGAAGGAGAGGGATTGCAGGAGGGCGTAACTCCCCCCGGGCTCGACGGCCAGGCGCTCGCGCACTCCCGCGAGGTATTCGAGGACCTGGCGGTGCTGGACGGCGACCCCTTTGGGACGGCCGGTCGTGCCGGAGGTGTAGATCACATACGCGAGGTCGCCGGGGCCCGCAGAACCCGAACCATCGGCGTCCCGCGGAATCTGACCTGGGTCGCCGACCGTCGTGACGTCCGGGGACGTCGAGCCCGAAATGACGGCGTCCGGGGGGATTGAGTGATCGACGGGGAGCTGCGCGGTGGTGATCGCGATCCGGATTCCCGCGTCCTCGATCATGTACGCGAGGCGGCTGGCGGGCTGAGCCGGGTCGAGGGGCACGTAGGCCGCACCCGCTTTGAGCACAGCGAGCACGGCGACGGCCACCTCAACGGACTGTTCCAGACATATCCCGATCCGGGTGTCGGCACCCGCGCCGAGCTCGCACAATCGTCCAGCGAGCGCGTCGGAACGCTCGGCCAATTCCGCATATGTCAGGGAATGGTCGCCGCACGTTACCGCGACCCGCGCCGGCGGCCCCGACACGACCTCATGAAGAAGGGCGGCGATCGCCGGTTGCCCGCTGGGGATCGCAGAAGCCGACGCGGAGTCGGCAATGGAGCCGGAGGCCAGGCCAGACACGGAGGCCGAGGTGGCGAACCTCAGGACCTGGGCGCGTTCCTCCGAATCCAGTAGGGCCAGTTCGGACAGCCGCCGATTCGGATCGGCCACGATCTCCCGCAGCAGATTCGTGAAATGTCGGGACATCCGCGCGATGGTCGCCTGGTCGAACAGATCCGTGTTGTAGGCGAACTGACCCACATACCCATCGCCGGTCTCGTACAGGTACAGCGACAGGTCGAACCGGCTGATCCCGGGCTCCACCGGAAACGCGCTCAACCGCAGCCCATGCTGGTCCAGCCCGGTCCTGAAGTTCTGCAGCGCCAGCGTCACCTGCGCGATCGGCGACCTGCTGACATCCCGCTCGACGTTGAGCTCGCTCACGAGCCGGTCGAAGGGCAGATCCTGATGGGCGTACGCGTCCAGGGCGAGCGACCGGGTCCGCGCCAGGAACTCGCTGAACGGCGGATCCCCGGACAGATCGGCCCGCATCGCCAGCGTGTTGACGAACATGCCGACGACCCGATCCAGCTCGGGCAGGCTGCGACCGGCCACCGGCGTGGCGACGGCGAAGTCGCTCTGCCCCGAATACCGGCCGAGCAGCACCTGATAGGCGGCCAGAAGGATCATGTAGGGGGTCGCCCCGCCGACGGCCAGCGACCCGAGCGGCACCTCTACCGGGAAGTCGAACACCGCTCCCGCGTGGCCCATCTCGGCTGGTCTGGGCCGGTCCGTGGGCAGTTCCAGAACCGGGACGCCTTCGAGCCGGTCCCGCCAGTACGCGGTTTCCCTGCCGAGGTCACGGTCACGCTGCCAGTGGGCGTAGTCGCCGTACTGAACCGGGGGCGGCGCGGGCGTCTCGCCCCGGCACAGCGCCAGGAGCTCCGAAAGGATCACGTCGAAGGAGATGCCGTCGGTCACCAGGTGGTGGGCCGCGAGGAGGAGGACGTGGTCGCGGGGCGCCAGCCGTACCAGCAGGGCTCGCAGGAGCGGGCCCGTGGCGAGGTCGAAGGTCCGGGCGAGTTCGGTTTCGATCAGGAGGCGGGCTTCGGCCGGTGAACCGGCGTCGGCCTGCCGGAATTCGGCGCGCGCGCCGGGGTCGACGGTCACGACCGGGATGCCGTCCTCGGTCGCCGTGAAGCGGGTGCGCAGCGCCTCGTGGCGCTGGACGATCTCGCCGAGCGCCGCCTCGACTCCGTCGAGTTCGCCTTCGATCCTGACGGTCAGCGGAACGGTGTAGGTGGTGGTGCCCGGCCGGTACTGCTCCAGGAACCAGAGCCGCTCCTGGGCCGGCGAGAGCACAAGTCCGGCCGAGGGGTCGCGCGGCGGAATGGCGCGGGTCTCCTCGCGGCGGCGTAGCCGCTGGGCGAGCAGGGCCCTCTTGTCGGCCGACAGTGTGCTCACGACATCCTCCGACTGACAGAGATCTGTAAAGATACTTACCGGAAAGAGTCTTTACAGTTTGCGGATGATCGACAGTGTGACACGGTCCATAAACCACCGGCAAGGCGCTAAAACTAGGGCTTGTCGCGCTCGCATGCAGCGTGGTTCACTGACGCCGTCCTCAGATCTGTAAGCAAACTTTCCAGTAATAAACTTTCCAGTTTGGCGGTCTCCGTTGGCACAGCCGCTCTCGTACGGGCAGGAACGGCTCTGGTTCCTGCATCGGCTCGACCCTGAGGACCACTCCTACAACACCTGTCACGCCGACCGGCTGCGCGGCCCGATCGACCTCGAACGCCTGGCCGCGGCCTTCACGGCGGTGGCCGCCCGCCAGGAATCCCTGCGCACCCGCTTCGAGGAGATCGACGGCACGCCGGTCGCGATCCTCTGCCCGCCCGAGCCGATCACGATCACCGTCAGGGACGCCGCGAACCTGGACGAGGCCCGCCAGATCGTCTCCGCCGCCGCCAACGCGCCGTTCGACCTCTCCGCCGCTCCCCCGCTCCGGGTCACCCTGGTACGGCTGGAGTCCGACGACCACATCCTCGCGATCACGCTGCACCACATCATCGCCGACGGCGTGTCGACGGCCCTGCTCAGCGACGAGATCGCCCACTACTACGCCGGACGCCCGCCGCTGCCTCCGCTGCCCCTGCAGTATGCCGAGCACGCCCGCGCGGAACGCGCCAACGGCCCCGCCGAGCTCGGGCGCTGGGCGCAGGCGCTGGCCGGGACGCCCGTGCTGGAGCTTCCCGCCGACCGTCCCCGGCCGCCGCAGCGGACCGGGGACGGCGGCGAGGTCGAGTTCGTGGTCGCGCCCGAGCTGGTGGCGGGGGTCGCGGAGCTGGCGCGGCGGCATCGTTGCACGCCGTTCATGGTGTGGCTGACGGCCTACCAGGTGCTGCTGGCCCGGCACAGCGGGCAGGAGGACTTCTGCGTGGGCTCGCCGGTGGCGCGGCGGGATCGGACCGAGCTGGAGCCGCTCATCGGGCATCTGTCCGGGACGCTGGTGCTGCGGACGGATCTGAGCGGGAATCCGAGTTTCCTGGAGGCGGTCAAACGCACCCGGCGGACGGTGATCGAGGCGATCAGCCACGCGGACGTGCCGCTGGAACGGCTGCTGGGAGCGCTGGAGGTCGAGCGCGATCTGAGCCGGACTCCGCTGTTCCAGACGATGTTCGCGCTGCACACGCAGGTCACCGGGGAGGCGTCGGCGGGTCCCGTGCCGGGGACGGACGCGACGCCGTTCACGCCGGGGTGGATGGCGGCGCGCACCGATCTGTCGCTGGATCTGTGGCCGTCGAACCGGGGGCTGGTGGGGTCGCTCATCTACAGCGCGGACGTGTTCGCGGAGGCGACCGCGCTGCTGCTGGCGGAGCGGTTTCAGGTGCTGGTGGAGTCGATCGTGGGGGCGCCGGAGACGCGCGTACACGAGCTGGAGATGGTGCCCGCGGGGGAACGGGACTGGCTGCTGAGCAGGGGGTCGTTCGCGGAGGTTCCGCCGGTCACGCTGGCCGATCTGGTCCTGGCTCAGGCTGCGGCGACCCCGGACGCGGTTGCCGTCGATGAGATGAAATATGCGGATTTAGTGGGGCGTGCTGCCGGGCTGGCGGCGCGGTTGCGGGACAAGGGCGTCGGGCGGGGGTCGCTGGTCGCGGTTCAGGTCTCGCGAGGGCCGGGGATCCTGGTCGCGTTTCTCGGGGTGACCCTGGCGGGGGCGGCGTATCTGCCGGTGGATCCGGAGTATCCGCAGGCCCGGGTGGATTACGTGCTGCGGGATTCCGGGGCCGTGCTGGTGCTGACCGACGACGATCTCGGTGATATCGGGGAGCCGGTGCCCGGGTGGCTGCCGCGTCCCGATGACACCGCTTATGTGCTGTACACCTCCGGGTCGACCGGGCGGCCCAAGGGCGTGGTCGTGCCGCATGGGGCGCTCGCCAACCTCCTGCTCGCGATGCGGGAGCTGATCGGGTCGACGCCGGAGCACGCCTGGCTGGCGCTGACGTCGACGGCGTTCGATATCTCGGCGGTCGAGCTGTTCCTGCCGCTGATCACCGGCGGCCGGGTGGTGATGGCCTCCGCCGACCATGCCCGCGACGGGATGGCGGCGGCCGACCTGATCCGCCGGAGCGGCGCCACCCACGTGCAGGCGACCCCGTCCGGGTGGCGCATCCTCCTGACCGGCGATTTCCAGGAAATAACCGGAATCACCGCAGGGGAGCCACTATCACCCCAACTCGCCCTCGCGTTGCGCGCCCGCACCACCCGCCTAATCAACGGTTACGGCCCGACCGAGACCACGATCTACTCCTCAACCTGGGACGTCGACTCCTCCGACATCACCATCGGCCACCCAATCACCAACACCAGGGCCTACATCCTCAGCCGATCCGGCCTGTCCCCCATCGGCGTCCCCGGCGAACTCGTCCTCGGCGGCCACGGCGTCACCACCGGCTACCTCGGCAGAGCCGCCCTCACCGCCGAAAAGTTCGTCCCCTCCCCGTACGGCCCCGCGGGCTCTCGCCTCTACCGCACCGGCGACCTGGCCCGCTGGCGCCCCGACGGCACAATCGAGTTCCTCGGCCGCACCGACAACCAGATCAAACTCCGCGGCCACCGCATCGAACTCGGCGAAATCGAATCCGTCCTGGACTCCCATCCAGGGGTACAGCAAGCGGTCGCGACCGTCCACGACGACACCTTGATCGCGTTCATCGTGCCCACCGCCGACGTTCACGACCGTTCGAGCGGATCCGGCGCAGACGGCGACGCTCGCGAACATTCGAGCAAGTCCAATGCGAACAGCGCCGTTCATGACCACACGAGCGAGTCCACTGCGCATGGCGACGTCCACGACCGTATGAGCGGATCCAGCGCGGACGGCGACGCTCGCGAACATTCGAGCAAGTCCACCGCGGACAGCGCCGTTCATGACCACACGAGCGAGTCCACTGCGCATGGCGACGTTCACGACCGTATGAGCGGATCCGGCGCGGACGGCGACGCTCGCGGGCATTCGAGCGAGTCCACTGCGCATGGCGACGTTCGTGAACGTATGAGGGGATCCGGAGCAGGCGTGATTCGCTCGCGGGCCGTCATTTCCATCGCCGACGATGTTCGCGCGCATGCCGCGCGGCTGCTGCCCGGTTACATGGTTCCCCGGCAGGTCATCGTGCTCGACGAGATGCCGATGACGCCCAACGGGAAGGTGGACCGGGGCGCGCTGCCCGGGCACGCCCCCGCCGCGCGGACGGATCGCACGCCGCCCCGGACGGACGCTGAGCGGCTGGTCGTCTCGGTGTTCGCGGAGGTGCTCGGGCGGGACGCGGGCGAGATCGGGGCATATGACGACTTCTTCGCGCTTGGCGGGCACTCGCTGCTGGCCACGATGGTGATCGCGCGGTTGCCGATCCGGGTTCCGGTCCGGGAGGTGTTCACGCGGCCGACCGCCGCCGCGCTGGCGGAATTGCTGGAAGCTCCCGGCGTACCGGATCATGCGGGGCCGGTGCCGAGGCCGGCCGGGGTGACGCCGCCGCTGTCGAGCGGTCAGGAGCGCCTCTGGTTCCTGAACCGGCTGTATCCCGAGACGGACGCCGCGTTCAACATGTGGGTGGTCCGCCGCCTGCGCGGCCCGCTCGACGTGGACGCCCTCCGGAACGCGTTCAGCGCGGTGGCCGGACGCCACGAAAGCCTGCGCACCCACTTCCCCGACGCCGACGGCGTGCCCATCACGGTGATCGGCCCGCCAGGCCCCTTTCCGGTGGAGTATTTGACCGGCGCGGGCGCGATGCAGGCGACCGACCCGCCTGAGAGCCTCCCGGTGGGGCCGTTGGCCGATGTCGACGTGGCACAGGCCGTAGCCGAGCGGGTGAACGCGCCGTTCGCGCTGGATGAGCGGCCGCCGATACGGGTGACGCTGATCCGGCAGAGTGCTGACGATCATGTGCTTTGCCTGGTGGCGCATCACATCCTCGGGGACGGCTGGTCGCTCAATCTGATGCTGGACGAGCTCGCGGACGCCTATTCCGGGCGTTCGCTGCCCGAGGTGCCGTTGCAGTTCGGGGACGTCGCCGCCTGGCAGCGGGGGCGGGATACGGCGGGGCTGCTGGAGTACTGGCGGGACCGGCTGGCCGATCCCACGCCGCTCGACCTGCCCACGGACCGCCCGCGAAGCGTCGGCAGCGCCGGGCGGGGAGCCACCGTGGACTTCCGGCTCAGCGCCGGGGACGCGGCCGCGCTGACCGCGATGGGCCGCCGGCACGGTGCGACGTTGTTCATGACGTTGCTGGCGGCCTACCAGGTGCTGCTGGCCCGGCACAGCGGCCGGGACGACATCCTCGTCGGCACCTCCAACGCGGGACGAGACACGCTCGAACTCGAATCCGTGGTCGGCTACCTCACCGACATCCTGGTCCTGCGCGGCGACCTGTCCGGCGATCCGGCGTTCACCGACCTGCTGACCGCGACCCGGACAAGCGTGCTGGACGCCTTCGCACATCAGGGCATCCCGTTCGAGGAACTGGTCAGCACACTCAAGCTCGAACGCGACCTGACGCGCACGCCGGTGTTCCAGACCATGGCGATCCTGCACACCGAGGACTCCGGCCGGGACCCCCGTCCGTTCGCCGGGCTGACCGTCGAGGGCTTCCCAGGCGGGCACGCACAGGCCAAATTCGACCTGATGCTTGAGGCCTGGCACGACGAAGGCACCGAACTACTCGTACAACTGGAGTACGACACGGCGCTGTTCGACGCGGCGACGATCGAAGCGATGGCGGCCCGCCTCGAACGCCTCCTCCTGTCCATCACAACCGATCCATCCCAACCCCTCTCGGCCCTCCCCCTACTCACCGGAGCCGACGAAACGTTCCTCACGACAGTCTCCGAAGGCCCTCACCTCCCGGCGCCACGACCCGTCCTCGACCTGATCACCAACTCGATCCAGAAATATCCGGATCTGGTCGCCATCAGCTGCGGCGATCGCCAAGTCACGTACCGCGAACTCGGCGAGATGATCGAGAAAACCGTCTCAAGGCCTAGCAGCGAAGGCACCCTATATCCGGGCAACGGCGGCACCGCCGAAAATGCCAGTGGCGGCGAAGTCGCGGGCAAGGGCGGGAACGCCCAAGATCCGGGCGGAGCCAGGGCCGTCGCCAGGGGTGAGGAAGTCGCGGGCAAGGCTGGGAACGTCCAACGTCCGGGCGAAACTGGAGCAGTCGCCAGTGAAGTCGCGGGGAGGGGTGGGAACGTCCAACGCACGGGCGAAACCGGGGCGGTCATCCGTGGCGGGGAAGACGTGGGCAAGGGCGGGAACGTCCAACGTCCCGGCGGAATCGGGGCGGTTGCCAGTGGCGGGGAGGACGCGGGGATCTGGGAGGTGTCGCTGGAGCGGTCGCCGGAAGGGATCGCGGCGTTGCTGGGTGCGTGGAGGTCTGGTACCGCCTATCTTCCGATCGATCCGGCCCTTCCGGCTGAGCGAATCGCCTTCATGCGTTCCGAAGCCACCGTGACGGCCGCCGATGGCGTAGCCTGCGTGCTCTATACCTCGGGCTCCACGGGGGTTCCCAAGGGTGTTCTCATCGAGCACACCGCTCTGGCGGCTCGGGTCGCGTGGATGGTAACCGCGTATGGCATTCGTCCGGGTGATCGGATCGTGCAGTTCGCTGCCTTGAGTTTTGACACGCACGCTGAGGAGATCTATCCGGCGCTCGCTGCGGGGGCCACGCTGGAGCTCCTGCCGGATGGGGCAGTCACGCTCCCGGATGTTCTTGCCACGCCGAACGGGCAGGGGGTGACGGTTCTCGATCTGCCGACGGCGTACTGGCACCATCTGGTGGGGCAGATCGACGAGATCGCGTGGCCGGAGGGGCTTCGGCTGGTCATTCTGGGTGGTGAGGAAGTTCAGGCGGCGGCTGTCGACCGGTGGCGTTCACGGTTCGGGGAGCGGATCCGGGTCGTCAACACGTATGGGCCGACCGAGGCCACCATCATCGCCACGGCGGCCGACCTGATTCCCGCCGATGATCAATCCCGGCCGCCGATTGGTAGGCCCATCGCGGAGACGCGGGTTGTGGTGCTCGATCGGTCAGGAGTGCCGGTGCCGCCAGGGGCTCCTGGGGAGTTGTGCATCGGCGGAGCCGGAGTGGCGCGGGGATATCTGCGGCGTCCCGAGCTGACCGCCGAGCGGTTCATCGCCTGGGGCGAGCAGGGGGCCCGGTTCTACCGCTCGGGGGACCGCGCCCGGTGGCGGCCCGACGGGCAGCTGGAGTTCCTCGGGCGGATCGACGAGCAGGTCAAGGTCCGGGGGTTCCGGGTCGAGCCGGGTGAGGTGGAGGCCCGGCTGCTCGCCCACCCCCGGGTGCGGCAGGTCGCGGTGACCGCCACCGAAGACCGGCTGGCCGGGTACGTCGTCGCCGACGGCGTCACCCGAGCCGAGCTGACGGCGTTCGCCGCGGAGGCGCTGCCCGCCTACATGGTCCCTTCTGTGTGGGTATGGCTGGACGAGTTGCCGCTGACCCGGCACGGGAAAGTGGATCGGCGGGCGTTGCCGTACCCGGAGATCGAAACCCAGGCCGCGAGCGTGCCGCCGCGGACGGACGCGGAGCAGCTGGTCGCCGAGGTGTACGGCGAGGTGCTCGGCGTCGGCGAAGTCGGCGCTTTGGATGATTTCTTCGCCATTGGCGGGCATTCGCTGCTTGCGGCGCGGGTCATCGCGCGGATCCGGTCGATCACCGGGGTGGACGTGCCGATTCGCACCATGTTCGACGGTTCCACGGTTGCCGCCCTGGCGGAGGCCGTGGAGACGCTGCTGGTCGAGGAGCTGGAGGAGCTCTCCGACGAGGAGGCGGCGCTGCTGGCCCGATCTGTGAGGAGCGACCCATGATCATCGCCCGTTTCCGCGCGGCGGAGGCGCGCACAGGACCGCTGACGATGGGCCAGGCGAACATGGTCCGCTGCGTGCTCACCGACCCGCCCGAGCACATGAACTACCGCGCCGTACGCCCCCTCCCGCCGGAGACGACGCTGGCCGCGCTGGCCGAGGCGGCCGGCCAGCTGATGTCCCGGCACGAGTCGCTGCGCACCCTCGTCCACGACGACACCCAGCACGTGCTCGCCACCGGCGAGCTGGCCATCCCGGTCCGCGACTCCGCCACCCCGGAGGAGACCGCCGAGGAGCTCGCCCGCGAACTCCAGGGAACGCGGTTCGCCCTGGATTCCGAGGTGCCGTTCCGAGTCGCGGCCGTCACTTGCGGCGGTGTCCCCCACCAGGTCGTCCTGGTGACCACCCACAGCGTCGTGGACGCGGCTGGCCTGGCGGTGCTGCTGGCCGAATGGGACGCCCTCATCCTGGGCAAACCCCTCCCCCCGGTGACCGCCCCGCAGCCGCTGGACGTGGCCGCGAGCGAGCGCAGCCCGGCCAGCCTGCGCCGCGCCGAGGCCGCGCTGCGCTACTGGGAAGGCCACCTGCGCTGCATCCCCCGCTCCACCCTGACGGTCTCCGTGGACGACACCGGCACCGAATGGCTGCTCCCCCGCCTGCGCGTACGCTCGGCCGCCGCCGCCCGCGCCCTGCGCCGGATCACCGCGCGCACCGGCGTGAGCGCGTCGGCGGCCACCCTCGCGGCCTTGGCCACGCTCCTCGGCCTGCGCGGCGGCGCTTCCGTGGTGCCCGTCCTGTCCATCTCGGCGAACAGGTTCCGCCCGGACCTCCGCGAGTACGTGGGGCCGCTGGCCCAGGATGCCCTGGTCCCCGTGGATCTCAGCGCCGGAACGTTCGACGGCGTGCTGCGGGGGGTGCGGACGGTCACGCTCGCCGCGTACCAGAACAGCAGGTTCGACGCCGCCGCCCTGATCCGCGTCATGGAGACCGTGCAGCGCGACCGTGGCGTGTTCTTCGCCAGGGATGTCGTCTTCAACGACATGAGCGTGCCCGGCCAGGGCGGGCGTGTGAGCCGTGCCGACGACGGCGTGCATTCGACCTGGCTGCCGGAGGCGACGCTGCCGACCCGGCTGTCCCTGTGGGTCAACCGGCTCGAGGGCGAGTTCGACGTCACGCTCTGGGCCGATCCGCGTGTCATCCCTCGCGCGGACTCGCAAGCCGTCGGCGAGGGCATGGCCCGCCTGCTCATCGACGCGGCCACCCGGGACGTCCCGCTCGCCGAACTCGCCGTCACGCCGCTCCCCCGCGACCACAACTGGGTCAGGTCCGACAATTGCTGGACCGATCTGGCGGAGGTGCGCCGGCTGCTTCCGCCGGGCTCGGAGGTCGTGGCGGTGCCCGATGAGGTACTGGGGGCGCGGCTCGTGGCGTACACGACGGCGAACACCACGCCGGAGGAGCTGCACAGCGCCTGCCTGGCCGCCCTTCCGGGGCGCATGTCCGCCATCGCCCCGCATCACTACACCATCTGCGCGTCCTCGCCCGCGCCGGGTGAGCGCTGGGAGGACCAGCTCCGTCTGACCGAAGGCAACGGGCGCTGAGAGATCATCTCCGGCTGGGTGACCGGCCTGGAGATTACCCGATTGACTTGGTAGGAAATATAGGTAACCCTGAAGCGACAGTGCCCCGCGCTTGTGAGGTTCGCCTATGTCCGTCATCGAACTGGAGGCCCCGGCCGACGCCAGGCCGCGTTCCCGGCCTCGGCCGTCCCGGACGTCCGGGAAAGCCTGGCAACGCTGGCTCAGCCCGGTCGCGGTCATCGTGATCTGGCAGGTCGCCAGCAGCACCGGATTATTGCCGCCGCGGCTGCTGGCGGCTCCCGCCACCATCGCCGCCACCGCCGCCGACCTGGTCCAGTCCGGGGTCCTGCCGACGGCCGTCGGCGTGTCGCTGCAGCGCGTGCTGCTCGGGTTCGCGGCGGGCGCGGCGGCCGGGATCCTGCTGGCCCTGGTCGCCGGGCTGAGCCGGCCGGGCGAGAACGCGGTCGACCCGCTCATGCAGATGTTGCGGGCGCTGCCGTTCTTCGGGCTCATCCCGCTGTTCATCCTCTGGTTCGGGATCGGCGAGACCCCGAAGGTCCTGCTGGTCGCCCTGGCCGTGTCCTTCCCGCTCTACCTGAACACCTTCGCCGGCATCCGCGGCGTGGACGGCAAGCTCGCCGAGGTCGCCCACACCCTGAAACTCGGGCGAGCCGCGCTGATCCGGCACATCGTGCTGCCGGGCGCGCTCCCCCAGACGCTCGTCGGGTTGCGGCAGAGCCTGGGCGTGGCCTGGCTGGCGCTCATCGTGGCCGAGCAGGTCAACGCCACCGCCGGGCTCGGATACATGATCAACGACGCCCGGGAGTTCCTGCGCACCGACGTGATCGTGGTCGGGCTGCTCGTCTACAGCGCGCTCGGCCTGGCCACCGACGCCCTCGTCCGGCTGCTGGAGAGGAGGGCCCTGTCATGGCGGCGCGGCTTCCTGGGGTGAAGGCGGTGGCCTCCGTACGGGAGCTGACCCGGGCGTTCGGCGAGCGGGTCGTGCTCGACGCGCTCGACCTGGAGATCGGCTCCGGCGAGTTCATCGCCCTGCTCGGCCGCAGCGGCTCGGGCAAGTCCACCCTGCTGCGCGCCCTGGCGGGCCTCGACCGCGAGGTCAGCGGGGAGCTCACGGTCACCGACTCGGTCGCGGTGGCGTTCCAGGAACCCCGGCTCGTGCCGTGGAAACGTGTCCTGGCTAACATCACCCTCGGCTTGGACGGGCCAGCCGAGCGGGCGCACGCCGCGCTCGCCGAAGTCGGCCTGACCGAACGGGCGCAGGCCTGGCCGCTCACCCTCTCCGGCGGCGAGGCCCAGCGCGCCAGCCTGGCCCGCGCCCTCGTCAGGGAGCCGGACCTGCTCCTGCTCGACGAGCCGTTCAGCGCGCTGGACGCGCTCACCCGCATCACCATCCACCAGCTCGTCGTGGAGCTGTGGACCCGGCACCGGCCCGCCGTCCTGCTGGTCACCCACGACGTCGACGAGGCCCTGCTGCTGGCCGACCGCGTGCTCGTGCTCGACGAGGGCCGCATCGCCCACGACTCGCCGGTGACGGCCCCCCGGCCCCGGCACCGGGACAACCCCGAGCTCATCACCCTCCGCGCCGACCTGCTGACCGCGCTCGGCGTCGCACCCGAAGGAAGGTCATGATCAGCACCGCCCGCCGGCTCCTCGCCGTCCTCCTCCTCACCGCCGCCGGTACGGCCTGCGGCTCCGAGGACCCCGCCACGACCGGCAAGCCCGCGAAGGTCACGCTCCGCGTCGGCGACCAGAAGGCGGGCTCGCAGGCGCTCCTGAAGGCCGCGGGCCTGCTGGAAGGCACCGACTACACGATCACCTGGTCCCAGTTCACCTCCGGGCCGCCGCTGCTGGAGGCCGTCAACGCGGGCGCGGTCGACGTGGGCGGGGTCGGCAACACGCCGCCGGTGTTCGCCGCCGCCGCGGGGTCCAAGATCAAGGTGGTCGCCGCGTACCGGCAGAATGTGGCCGCCGCCGCCATCGTGGTGCCCGACGCCTCGCCGATCACCGCGCCCGCCCAGCTCAAGGGCAAGAAGGTCGCGGTCGCCAAGGGCAGCTCCGCCCACTACCACCTGCTGTCGGTCCTGAAGAAGGAAGGCCTGACCTTCGCCGACATCCTGCCTCAGTATCTCCAGCCCGCCGACGCGCTGGCCGCGTTCTCCGGTGGCACGGTCGACGCCTGGGCGATCTGGGACCCCTTCACCTCCCAGGCCTCCATCCAGCACAAGGCCCGGCTGCTCGTGGACGGCGAAGGCTATGTCAACGGGCTCAACTTCCAGGTGGCCGCCCCGTCCGCGGTGGACGGCAAGGAGGCCGCGCTGCGCGACTTCCTGACCCGGCTGGCCAAGGCGCGCGCCTGGTCGGTGAACCACAAAGCCGAGTGGGCGAAGGTGTGGGCGGCCGAGACCGGCCTGCCGCAGGAGGTCGCCGACGCGGCCGTGGACAACGCGGTGGCCACCCCGATCGTGATCGACGACGCCGTGGTGACCTCCGAGCAGCAGATGGCCGACGCGTTCAGCGCGGAAGGCCTGATCCCGGGCAGCCTGAAGTTCGCCGACTTCGTCGACCAGCGCTTCAACGATGTGGTGAGCGCCCAGTGAGCGCGCCGCGATTCCACTGGTTCCTGCCCACCACGGGCGACGGCCGCTCGATCGTCGGCGGCGGGCACGGCCTGTCCCGCGTGCACGGCCGGTCCGAATACCGGCCGCCCACGATCGACTATCTCGGGCAGATCGCCCGCTCGGCCGAGCAGCTCGGCTTCGAGGCGGTGCTCACCCCAACCGGCACCTACTGCGAGGACGCCTGGCTGGTCACCGCGGCCCTCACCCAGGTGACGACCAGGCTCAAGTTCCTGGTCGCCTTCCGGCCCGGCCTGCTCTCCCCGACGCTCGCGGCCCAGATGGCCGCCACATACCAGCGGATCTCCGGAGGGCGCCTGCTGCTCAACATCGTCACCGGCGGCGAGGACGTCGAGCAACGCCGCTTCGGCGACCACCTCGGCAAGGACGAACGATACGCCAGGACCGACGAGTTCCTCGCCATCGTCAAGGGCGCCTGGAACGGCGGGTACGACTTCACCGGCGACTACTACGACGTCGAGGACGCCACCGTGGCCGAGCGGCCGGAACCGCTGCCCGAGCTGTATTTCGGCGGTTCCTCCGCGGCGGCGGGGACGGTCGCGGCCAAGCACGTGGACGTCTACCTGACCTGGGGCGAGACGCCCGCCGCCGTGGCCGAGAAGGTGGCCTGGGTTCGCGGGCTGGCCGCCGAGCAGGGGCGTACGCTGCGGTTCGGGATCCGGTTGCACGTGATCACGCGGGACTCCTCGGCCGAGGCCTGGGCCGAGGCGGGGCGCCTGCTGGACCGAATCCCGCCCGAGGACATCGCCAAGGCCAGGAAACTGCTCGGACAGAGCGCGTCGGTGGGCCAGCAGCGCATGCTGGCCCTGCACGCCGGATTCCAGGGCGGAACGGCCAGAGACCTCGAGGTCCATCCCGGCCTGTGGGCGGGCGTCGGCCTGGTACGCGGCGGCGCCGGCACCGCCCTGGTCGGCAGCCACGCCGAGGTCGCCGACCTGATCGAGGAGTACGCCGCCCTCGGCATCGAGGAGTTCGTCCTGTCCGGCTACCCCCACCTGGAAGAGGCCTACTGGTTCGGCGAGGGCGTCCTCCCCGAACTCCGCCATCGCGGCGTGCTCCCCAAGGCGGCGTAACCCCTGCTGACGGCACCCGAGAAAGGATCCACCGGGCGGGCCACAACGCGTGCCTCCGCCCGGTGGGGATGGCGCTCCCAGGTCCCTTCCGGTCAGAAAACCCGGACCGAACCAACCACAAGCCACGCTAAACAAGCCCACTTATGTATGTCAATTAAACAAACTAAGATGCTATCGGACTCGATGAAAGTTACATGGGCATTCCTCTCCAACCCGGCCACTGCGCTGGTCAGGGCGGGTTCAGGATCCCAGGCGACGTTCCCAAGCCGGAGGGGATACGTAGGCCGACCACTGTCCGCGCCCAGGCGTCGACTCCTAGTCCCGCGTCGCCCTCACACCCGCCGTGTTGAGATCGACCACAGCGACATGACCACCATCGGGAATAGCGACTCGCCTCCAATCGGGGGACCCGCGGAGCGCGACTGCCCGTCCATCATCGCCGAGGTGAGTGGGCCCCTCCATGAGGCCGATAGGACTGTCCTTCTCGAGGACCGAGCAAAGTGCCGACGCGAGGTTTCCAAAGAGACGGGCGTCGTCAGCGACCGGAAAGTTCGTGAGGGCCCCCGATATGTGGGTACCCGGACGGCGGAATTATGCCTTGTGGCTATAGCTGGGACTCCAGGCATGACGGGTCGTTATACATGTCCGGATCACGGCCGGGGGACCGCCTTCATCACTCTCATGATCACTGCACGCATCATGTCCAGCGGTCACACCTTTACGGTGATGACGGCTCTTCCTCTAACCCGCCCAGGTTGCTCAGCACGATCGCCAGGTTGTTCCGGCTGGCCAGCGTGTCGGGGTGCTCCTCACCCAGAACCCGACGGCGCAACTCCAGCACAGCCCGGTGCTCAGTCTCGGCCTCATCCAACCGCCCCAGATCGCTCAGCG
>NZ_BLAF01000070.1:55386-58116 GCF_009687885.1 Acrocarpospora pleiomorpha | reverse complement strand
CCACGGCGGTGAACAGTCCGGTCTCGGGTTCGACCGCCACGTGGGCCTTGAAGCCGTCCTGGTGGTGAGTACGGGTTTTGTGCACATGCCGCGATTCGGGATCGACGGTGGAGATCACCCGGTCGGGGACGGTGCGCCGGGCGATGCGCCAGCGCCCGTCGCGACCGTCGCAGTCCCCGGCCGGTTCCACATCCTGGCCGGCGACCGGGGCCAGCAGGCCCACCGCGCCGGCAGCCTGCTCGTCCAAAGGCTGCTCGGGCAGGCTGGCCAGCAGGCGGATGGCATCGGTGACCAGGGCGTCCACCAGCGCGGCCCGGGCCTGCCCGTCATCCCAGGCGATCCGCGGCTTGCCCGGATCGGCGTAATCATGGGCGGTGCAGGATGCGGCAGCGACCTGGACGGCACCGGGCACGTGACGGATCACGCGGCGGATCGCGGCGATCAACTGGGTGACGGTGTCCTGGGTGGCCACCGCGTCATCCAGCACCGCCGAATCCAGCGCCCGCCGCTGCCTGCCCTTGAGCACCCCCGTCGCGGCGACCACCGCACCGACGGCCTCAAACAGGCGATCGGGCCGGCGGGAGCGGGCCAGCCGCCGCCGGAAGTAGGTCAGCAGCGACGGATCGAACGCGGTGTCATATAGCCCCAGCCCGCAGGCGGCCTTCCACCGCAGGTCACACCGCAATGCCTGGACGGTGTCGACGTCCGGCAGCCCGTGCAGTGTCTGCAACACCACCGCAGCCGCCAGGACCTGCGGCGGCATGCTCGGACGCCCGTTGCGCGAGGGATACATATCCGCGAACATCTCCACGGGAAACAGCGCCTGGCGATGCTCGGCCAGGAACGCGAACACGCTCCCCGCCGGGATCAACTCCCGGCAGGTCTGCCACACATCCGGCCCGACCAACTCTCCGGCCCACTCACCCTGCACATCAATCACTTTGGCCTCATCCCGGAAGGAACGAGGCCAAAACGCAAGATCTTCAGTGGGCTTCTAGGGCCTGTATCGAAAGCGCCGGTCACAGCCACCCGTTGCTCTGAGGCAGGGGTAAACCGCTACTTCAGCGGTGGATGTGGCGAGTACGGTGTGGCTGTGGCCGGTGATCGCGTGCAGCGGCGGCTCACGGAGACAGACGCGCGGACGCGAAGGAGCGAATGGTGCCAGGCGCTGTACTGCGAGGGGTGACTCTGGACTGTGCCGACCCGCAGACGCTGGCGGACTTCTACGGTGCACTGACCGGGATGCGCGAACTCTTCAGTACGGACGAGTTCGTCGCTCTGACGGACGACTCCGGCTGTGATCTGGGATTCCAGAGGGTTGACGGATACCGGGCTCCGCAGTGGCCGGGTCAGGACGTGCCACAACAGTTCCACCTGGATTTCCGCGCTGACGACCTCGATGCGATGGAAGAGCTGGCCCTGGAACTCGGCGCGGCCAAACCGGACCATCAGCCCGGCGACGGACGCTGGCGGGTACTCCTGGATCCGGCTGGCCACCCCTTCTGCCTGACGTCTTCCTGACGTCACCGGCGTTGACAGGTATCCCCCGTCAGACGCCGTAGCGCTCAGGCTTGGGCGAGCGGTTCATCAGCTGCTGGCCGCCTCGGAGAGGGCATAGCGTCAGATGTGCTGGTCACAGCCACTCGTTGATGGCCGTTACCAGTACGGTTGCCTCGTAGCGGACCGCGAGCTTGTCGTACCTCGTGGCCACGGCACGGTGCCTTTTGAGGCGATTGATGCCGCACTCGACCGCGTGCCGAGCCTTGTAGTCCTCCGGGTCGAACTTCGGCGGACGGCCGCCGCGGGAGCCGCGTTTCCTTCGGTTGCGGGCCTGGTCGGCCTTGTCCGGGATGGTGCAGCGAATGCCACGTCTGCGCAGGTAGGCGCGGTTCTTCCGGGAGGCGTACGCCTTATTAGCGCGCACCCGCCTCGGCCGGGTGCGCGGTCTGCCGGACCCCAGCCGGGGCACCCTGATGCGGCCCAGGACAACCTCGAACTGCGGGGAGTCCCCGCGCTGCCCGGCGGTGATCACGATGGACATGGGCTTTTGCCCCTGCTCGATGGCGAGGTGCAGCTTGGTGGTCAGGCCGCCGCGCGAGCGCCCGAGGCCGTGGTTGTCGGGCTCGACTGCGACACCGCCGGGCGGCTCCTTCTGCAGGTCCCCCTTTTCCTCGCTCCGGCGGCGTGCTGGTGGGCCCGGCAGACGGTGGAGTCGACGTTGAGGTCCCAGGTGATCAGGTTCTTGGCATCGGCCCGGGCCTGGCGTTCGGTGAAGATGCGCTGCCAGTTGCCGTTGCGCTGCCAGCGGCGGAACAGGTCGTACGCCCGGCCCCACGGCCCGTACTCGGCGGGCATGTCCCGCCACGGGATAACCCGGAACCGTATGCCGTCGATCAGCTGCCGCCGGGTCCATATCGGTGGCCGGCCGGGCTTCTTGCCCTTTGGCAACAGCAGCTCCAGCACGGCCTATTGCTCGTCCGTCAGATCTCCACGCGCCACGAATCAAGATCATCTCACACCCAAGATCCACTTTCGACACAGGCCCTAGAACGCCAAGGCAGGCGGACGCCGGGGGCAGGCGGAGCCCGCAAGTAAGGGGGCGGGGAGGCGCCCCGGCAATTAAGGGCGAAGGCGCGGGGCGCGCGGAGCGCAGGGGGCGGGCAGAGCCCGCAAAGAAGGGTGGGCGGGTGGGAGTCCCACGGCAACCAAGGGGCCCACGGACCAGGCGGG
>NZ_BLAF01000070.1:0-55031 GCF_009687885.1 Acrocarpospora pleiomorpha | reverse complement strand
GGGTACCAGGGGCGGGCAGGGCCCGCAGGGAAGCGGTGAGCCACCCGGTGACCAGCTCGTTCTGGTGGATGCCCTAAGGCGTTCTGAGTTCCACGATTGCATGGTGGGCGGCGATTCTTGCTCGGCGTACTGCGCGGTCGAGGTCGCGGAGGGCCTCGTTGCGGGTGGTGAGTTGGCTGGAGGTGAGGCCGCGTTCGTCGGCGAGGCGGAGGGCGAGGGCGAGGCGGGCGGCCAAGGCGCCCAGGCGGTGGGCGCGGCCGGGGTAGCCGGGGGCGAGGGCCTCGTCGGCGCTGTCTAGGGACGGGAAGCCTTGGGTGGGGCCGTCTACGCCGATCAGGGCGTCGGTTGCGGAGCGCATGGTGAGGGTCAGGGCGCGTTCGGCTTCCGCCAGTTGGGGCACGTCGGCGTCGGTGGTCGCGGCGGGCATGGTCGCCCACCGTACCCCGGAATAGGACGAACCGCGGCGGTCCTCGGCGGGCACCAGGCCGAGCCGCTTCCCGGCCAGTACGGCGATCGCCGCCTGCTCGGCCGCCACCGCCGAGCGGGTGAACGCGGGCGGCCCGGTCAGCCCCAGCGGATCCCCGGGCGCGGGCAGCGCCAGCCGGAACGAGGTCAATCCTTCGCCGCGCAGGTCCGCCAGGAAGCCGCGCAACGGCACGTCGGCCAGCTCGGCGGCGGACGCGGAAACCTCGGCGGGCAGCGGCGAACCGGCCGCCTCGGTGGTGGATGCGGCGTCCACGGGCACGGCCACGAGCTGCGGGCCCGCGGCGCGTTCCACCCGGTCCACGGCCTCGTCAAGACCGACGTGCCCGGTCAGCCAGGCGTTGCCCCAGGCGACAAGGGTGGCGGAGATCGGTGAATCGGTGCGCACCCGATCCACGATATGCGCTCGTCCTCCGTTAGGTTTTGTCTGAGCGTGTTCGAACGGGAGGGGGACTGTCGTGGGCGGTCAGGTGCTTCGGCTGCAGGACGTGGCCGTCCGGAGGGACGGCGCGACGCTCTTGGGCGGCATCGAATGGACCGTGCGCGAGGACGAACGTTGGGTGGTGATCGGTCCCAACGGCGCGGGAAAAACCACGTTGTTGCAGGTCGCCGCCGCGTTGTTGTTCCCCACCGAGGGTTCGGTGGAGATCCTCGGCGAGCGCCTCGGCCAGACCGACGTCTTCGAGCTGCGGCCCAGAATCGGGTTGGCCAGCTCGGCGCTGGCCGAACGGGTGCCGCCCGAGGAGAAGGTCATCGACCTGGTCATCACCGCGTCGTACGCGATTCTCGGGCGCTGGAACGAGGAGTACGACTCCAACGACGTGACCCGCGCGGTCGAATTAATCGATCAACTCGGCTGCGCGCACCTGATCCGGCGGCGGTTCGGCACGTTGTCCGAGGGCGAGCGCAAACGCGTACAGATCGCTCGGGCCCTCATGCCCGACCCGGAGTTGCTACTGCTGGACGAGCCGGCCGCCGGGCTTGACGTGGCCGCCCGGGAAGATCTGGTACGGCGGCTGTCCGCGCTGGCCCTGGACGCGAAGTCGCCGACCATGGTGCTGGTCACGCACCACGTCGAGGAGGTGCCGGCCGGGTTCACCCACGTGATGCTGCTGCGGCATGGATCGGTGGTCGCGCAGGGGCCGCTGGAGCAGGTGATGAACTCCGACAACCTGTCCAAGACGTTCGGGGTGCCGCTCAGCCTCGATCGCGGTGATAACGGCCGGTGGTACGCGCGCCCGTACTGATAGCAATGGCTCGGCCGCTCCGTTAAGCCGCCGCCCTCCTCCGCAACGACGAGGTGATGCAGCCGACCGCGTCACCGTGGGCGACGCCTTTCTCGTCCCCCGGAGCCCGTGTCTTCGCTCGTCTCGCGTTTCCTCGGTACGGACGCAGGCGGCCGAGTCGTTCTGATATGTGGTCTTAATCCACGCGTATGGGCAAAACCAAATAGCATTCCAGCCGGGGTCAAAGACTGGAGTGAGAGCATGGTTGAGCTCATCGCCGCCCTGATCGTGGTCGGTGTCGCGGGATTTGCCCTGGCCAGAACGATCAGAATCGTGCCGCAGGCCACCTCCAGGATCGTGGAGCGTTTCGGTCGCTACCACCGGACCCTCAACGCGGGTCTCAACATCGTGGTGCCGTTCATCGACCGGATCAAGGTTGAGGTCGATCTCCGCGAGCAGGTGGTGACGTTTCCCCCGCAGCCGGTGATCACCTCGGACAACCTGGTCGTCTCCATCGACACGGTCATCTATTTCCAGGTCACCGACCCGAAAGCGGCCACGTACGAGATCGCGAGCTTCATTGTCGCGGTGGAGCAGCTGACCGTGACGACGCTGCGGAACGTGGTCGGCGGGATGGATCTGGAGCGGACGCTCACCTCGCGCGAGGAGATCAACACCGAGCTGCGCGGGGTGCTGGACGACGCGACCGGCAAATGGGGCATCCGCGTCAACCGGGTCGAGCTCAAGGCGATCGATCCGCCTGCCTCCATCCAGGATTCGATGGAGAAGCAGATGCGCGCCGATCGCGACAAACGCGCCGCCATCCTCACCGCGGAAGGCAACAAGCAGTCCGCCATCCTCACCGCGCAGGGCGAACGCGAAGCCGCGGTCCTCAAGGCCCGCGGCGAAGCCGAAGCCGCCGTCCTCCGCGCCCAGGCCGAAGCCGAAGCCAAGGCCATGCGCGCCAAGGGCGAAGCCGACGCCATCGCCATGGTCTTCAAAGCCATCCACGAGGGCGCCCCCGACGACCGCCTCCTCGCCTACCAGTACCTCAAAACCCTCCCCGAAATCGCCAAGGGCGACGCCAACAAACTCTGGATCGTCCCCTCCGAAATGGGCCGCGCCCTCGAAAACCTGGGCGGCCTCTTCAGCCCCCCAAGAGAAGCGGTCGAACCCCCACGCGACGGCGAAATCGGCCGACCCTCCGGCCCTGCCTCCCCTCAGGGGCAGTAACGGACGGCCGAGCTGGCCAGCCCACATCCCGTGAGGTGGACGGAGGAAGCCCGGGCCAGCGTCGCCGCCGAACTCGTCCGCATTCCTCAGGGGTCGTGACGGATGGTCGAGTCGGCCAGGCCCGCATCCCTACGGGATTGAGGCGGACCCGCCGAACTCGTCCGCATTCCTCAGGGTCGTGACGGATGGTCGAGTCGGCCAGGCCCGCATCCCTACGGGATTGAGGCGGACCCGCCGAACTCGTCCGCATTCCTCAGGGTCGTGACGGACGGTCGAGTCGGCCAGGTCCACATCCCACGGGTTGAGGTGGACGGGGGAAGCCCGGGCCAGCGTCGCCAGCGAATTCGTCCCTGACGGAGGGCCGAGCCGTCCGGCCAGCCTTGGCGCCGGTACGGCGAGAAACTGGCTTGGGCGTGAACGGCGCCGGATAACGGCGAGCAACCGGCTTTCCGGCTTAAGCGGCAGGGGTGCCGTCTACCGGGTGCTCGACCAGGGCGAGGATGCGGTTGGACATGAAGCGGGCGGTGCGGACGGGGGTGCCGTTTCGGGTTACTTCGCTTACTTCGACGATGCTGCGGCCGGTGGTTACCTCGACGCGGCGGCCGGCTTTGGTCGCGACGACCTCGTAGGTGCGCGGGGTGCCTCCGGCGTCGATGACGATTTCTACTCGATCCCCTTTCACGCCTTAGTCATACCCACATTCGAGCATTTGTACGCATTTTTCAGGCTGTCAGGAGTTTGACGATGGCCGTGACGCCGACGATGACGATCACGGCGCGCAGGAGGGGAGCGGGGAGTTTCCGGCCGACGCGGGCACCGATGAATCCGCCGAGCGCGGACCCAACCGCGATCAAGGCCACCGCCGTCCAGTCGACCTCAGCGATCACCACGAACAGCACTGCCGCCGATGCGTTGACCAGCAGGGAGAGCAGATTCTTGGCCGCGTTGACCCGCTGCAAGCTCTCATCGAGGAAAACGCCCAGCAGCCCGATCAGCACAACCCCCTGCGCTGCCCCGAAATATCCCCCATACACCCCAGCCCCGAACACTCCCAGCCACAACCACGGCCCTCCATGTGGATGCGCGAGCGGCCGCCGCTCAGCCAGCCACACATTGAGTTTCGGCTGCGCCACCACCATCACACACGCCACCGCGATCAACACCGGCACGATCACCTTGAACGCCTGCTCCGGCAACCACAGCAGCAGCAACCCCCCGACCAGCGCCCCCATCACCGACCCGGCGCCCAACCGCAGCAACCGCTCCAACTGCCCCTGCAACTCGGCCCGATACCCGAGCACGCTGGTAATCCCGCCCGGAACCAGCCCAATGTTGTTGGACACATTCGCCACAACCGGCGGATACCCCACCGCCAGCAACGTCGGAAACGTAATCAACGACCCTGACCCGACCACGGCATTGATCCCCCCGGCCCCAACCCCAGCCGCAAAAACCGCGACCGCTTCCAGCGGTGTCACCAAGATCTCCTCAACATGGCGAGTCGTTCAGTTACGCGCCGTATTCCGGCGCCGTTCACCTCCGACCCCGGTTCTCGCCGTACCGGCGCCAAAAGCGCTCAGCTCAGAGTGGCAGCACCCCAAGAGCCGGCCTTGCCCGCCCCCATCCCAAGCCATGACTACAGATGGTGGTGTATGCCGGAACGCGGCTCCGTCACCGTCCTCGGGGCCGTGGTTACGGCCGTGGAAGGTGGTGGGTCGGGACGTGGCTCTGTCGCTGTCTTCGGGTCCGTGGTTGCGGCCGTGGAAGGTGGTGGGTCGGGACGTGGCTTCGTCGCTGTCTTCGGGTCCGTGGTTGCGGCCGTGGAAGGTGGTGGGTCGGGACGTGGCTCTGTCGCTGTCTTCGGGTCCGTGGTTACGGCCGTCGAAGGCGGTGGGTTGGAACGAGGCTTGTGTCCGTTTCGTGGTCGCGGTCATGTCCGTGGATGGTGGAAGACCGAACGCGGCTGAGGCCAGGGGTTGCCGGTAGCCGCCGCGTACGCCTGTTAGACACAGACCTGGACTATGCCATCCTCGCTCAGGCGGGTTTGCAGGGAGGGTTGGGGAGCGGTGGCGGGCCCGTGGACCACGGAGCCGTCGGTGAGGCGGAAGACGCTGCCGTGCCAGGGGCAGATGACGCAGGGGGTGCCGTTGTCGACGGCGATGCGGCCCTGGTGGAGCGGGCCGGCCAGGTGAGAGCAGCCGTCGGCGAGAATGGCGACCGTTTCGCCCAGGCGGAGGACGAAAAGGTCGATGTAGCCGAGGCGGCGCATGACAGGGCGGCCGTTGGGGAGCTCGCGGAGGGCGCACAGGTCGTGCCAGCCGGTCGGGACCAGATGGGTGACCGATTCGGCGTGATTGGCTCCGGCGGCTTGGCGATGCGCCAGGTGCCCGCCGAGATATCCCGCCAGGCTCGCGGCCCCGAAACCCAGAAAGGACAGGGTCCGGCCGGTTCGGGCACGGCCGGTGAGGCGCATGAGGAGCGAGGTGGTGTAGAGGCTGAGAGCGGTCACATTGGCCACCGCGTGGACGAAGCCGACCCGCTGCTGTTCCCGATGCAGCGACGACCAGTCGGTGATCCCGGCCGCCGCCGTCGGCAGCGCGGCCGCCAGCCCCGTCGCCAGAAGCACGCGCGCCGCCCGTGGATCAGCCGAGGTCAGGTCGAGCACGGCGGTCCCCGCCAGGGACCCCAGCGTGAACGTGGCCAGCGACGGATGAAGCGGATGCCCGATCGGCACTCCGTGCAGAATGTCCCGCAAACGCCCCGGCCGGATCCTGGCTCGTACGGCTTTCGCCAGCGCCCGTATCGGCGGATCAAGCCGACTACTGTGCTCCAACCGGTCCAAGGCCTCCCCAGGCGGAGCGATGAGACGGTTTGCCCGGCGCGGTTCGGTCGATTTATCCATCGATTTCACCCCCTGACCGACCTACCCCCGCCTCCGCAAGGCGAACATCCGGGCCGCCAGACCCCGGAGCCAGGGCGAGAGATGCCCACGTCAGTTGCCCCCCGGGTCCAGGCGTCGAAGTGCGAGATATCCCGGGCGTCAGGGCACCAGGCGTCCCTGCGTCACAGATGTCTCCACGAACTCCACCGCGAACGGCCCCAGGCGTCGAAGTGTGGGATGTCCCGGGTGTCAGGGCGCCAGGTGTCCCCGCGCCACAGATGTCTCCACCAGGTCCACCGCGAACGCTCCCAGCGTCGCCGACCCATCCGAGATGATCGCGACCTTCTCCCGAACCTGCCGCGCCGTCACCTTGTACAACGCCCAGGTGCCGCCCTCATTGTGATGATTGGCCATGATCGGAGCCAGCCGATCGAGCGCCTTCGCGAACCGCGCCTCCGGGGTCTCGCGCGCCTCGAACTCATCCCACAACGCCCGGAACTCGGTGGCCTGATCACCAGGCAGCAGCCCGAAGATGCGATCCGCCGCCGCCCGCTCGGCCGCCTCCTGCGCCTCCACCGCCACCACGTCGTAGATGAACGTGTCCCCGGCGTCGATCTCCACGATGTCGTGCACGAGCAGCATCCGTACCACCCGGTCCAGATTCACCCCAGGCTCGGCATGCTCGGCCATGACCAACGCCAGCATCCCGAGATGCCAGGAATGCTCGGCGTCGTTCTCCCGCCGGGAGCCGTCGATGAGCAGGTTGCGCCGCAGGACGCGTTTCAGCTTGTCGATCTCCAGAATGAACTGGATCTGGCCCGACAGGCGGTCCTCGTGATGCGCGGTGGTCACCTGCGCAAGCCTAATCGGACGTGATCACCCTTAGCGGCCGAGTTGGCAAGATCATCGTATGGCCAAACTCACCGGAACCCCGTTGAACACGGCATTGCCGGACAGCGGGTCGATCACATCCTCGTCGGTGAGCACGTTTACGCTCACCCCCGCGTTCTTGGCCGCGACCGCCTGCGCGCTGCCCTCGTGCCCCCAGCCGTGCGGCAGGCTCACCACCCCTGGCATGATCGTGTCAGTCGGCTCCAGCGGCACGGTCAGCTCGCCCTTCGCCGACCGCACCACCGCCTCCCGCCCAAGCCCCAGCCGTGCCACATCCGCCGGATTGATCTGCAACGTGCACTGATTGCTCCCGCCCACCAGCGGTCCCACGTTGTGCAGCCAGCTGTTGTTGGACCGCAAATGCCGCCGCCCAATCAGCAAAAATTCCGGTATTTCCGCAGAAAGCCGCGCGCGGAGCCGTACCAGATCGGCCATGATCCCCTCCGGGGCCAGCTCGATCATGCCGGAAGCCGTCGCCAGGTTGCCCGGAAGCCGGGGCTCCAGCGGGCCGAGATCGATCCCGTGCGGATGCTCGCGCAGCTTGCGCAAGGACAGGTCACCACCCCCGGACCACTCGCCATACGGGCCCAGCCGCAGCATCGCGTCCAGCCGCAGTTCGGCCCCCGACGAGCCGTCCAGCGCGGCGCGCCGTTCCGGGGACTGACCGAGCAAACCGTCCAGGATGAGCTCGTCCAGCAGCGCCGGATCCGCGTCCGCCCCCTGCCCGGACGCGATCATCGCCAGCCGGGCCAGGATCTCGGTCTCCGGCGGCGCGCCGTCCAGGGGCAGCGCCGCAGGCGAATACCTGACATAGTTGCGCACCGCGAACCCCAGCAACGCGAAGTCGAAATGCCCAGAGTTGAGCATCCGCGGCGGCGGCAGGATCACATGCGCGTGCCGAGTGGTCTCGTTCAGATACGGATCCACGCTCACCATGAACTCGAGCCCCCGGAACGCCCGATCCAGCCGAGCCCCATTGGGCGCCGAAAGCACTGGATTCCCGGCGATCGTGATAAGCGCCCTGACCTGCCCCTCACCCGGCGTCTCGATCTCATCGGCCAGCGTCGCCACCGGCAACTCGCCGTTGGCCTCCGGCAGCCCGCGCACCCTGCTGTGCCACCGCCCCGTCCGGTACGGCTTGCGCCGCCCGGCCTTTTCGGTAGCCGGCCGAGCGAACATGGCCCCACCAGGCCGATCCAGGTTGCCGGTCAGCACGTTGAGCACGTCCACCAGCCACTGGGTGATCGTCCCGAACTCGGCCGTACAGGTGCCAAGGCGGGCGTACACGGCGGCGCTCGGAGCGGCGGCAAGCTCACGCGCCAGCCGTACGATCACGGCGGCGGGCACCCCGCACGCCCGCGCGGCGATCTCGGCGGGGAAGTCGCGGAGCGCGGCCTCCACCTCGGCCAGGCCGTTGACCGGCGTGTCCACCGTGACCAGACCCTCGGCGAACAGCGTGTGGGCGATCCCCGCCAGCAGGTACGCATCCGTGCCGGGCAGCACGAAGACATGCTCGTCGGCCAGGTCGGCGGTGCGGGTCCGGCGCGGGTCGACCACGACCAGACGCCCGCCCCGCTTCCTGATCGCCTTCAGGCGGCCGGGGAAGTCGGGCGCGGTGCAGAGCGAGCCGTTGGACTCCAGCGGGTTGGCGCCCAGCATGAGCAGATAGGCGGTGCGGTCCAGGTCGGGCACCGGGATGGCCAGCGGGTTGCCGAACATCAGGCCGCAGGAGACGTGCTTGGGCATCTGGTCGGCGGTGCTGGCGGAGAAGACGGCGCGGGTGCCGAGGCTACGGGCGACCGCCGAGCCGTACAGCGCGCCGGCCATCGTGTGCGCGCTCGGGTTGCCCAGGTAGATGGCCCTCGCCGGGCCGGGCACGGCGGCCAGGCCGCGTTCGACGGCGGCGAACGCCTCCGGCCAGGAGACCTCGCGCCACTGGTCGCCGTCCCGGACGAGCGGGGCGCGCAGGCGGTCGGGGTCCTCGTCGAGGCGGCCGAGCGAGGCGCCTTTGGGACAGATGAATCCCCGGCTGAAGGGGTCCTCCCGGTCGCCGCGCACATCGGTGACATGTCCGGCATCGTCGAGGGTGATCTTCAGGCCGCACACGGCCTCGCAGAGCGGACAGGTTCGATACACGACGCTCATGTGCACTCCTGAAGGGAATGGCGGAAGCCCCAGAACCGAATATAGCTCTGTTCCGGGGCTTCCCGGCGCCCTGACGCCCCCGCGGACCGCCAAGGCGCCCTTCTGAACCCTTTCCAGCGGGGAGGCGCGGAAACGGCTCAGCTCATCAGGGCCATTCGGCCGGCCGCTTCTACCTCCTGCACGAGGTCGAAGCGGGGATCGCGGTACTGCCGGGCGCCGAAGCCGGCCCGCGTTATGGTCCATTCCAGCTCGTAGGCCCAACGGTCCTGGTCCGCGCAGAGCCGCCGGTCCGCACCGTCAAGAAGCAGTATGAGCTGGGCCTTGCATAGCAAGAGGGCATTGGTACCGTGGAAGTGCATAGGAGACTCCTTCTCGGTGGCTTCGACTGGAGCTCTCAGGCCGGGTCGTCGGTGGCAGCCTTCGACCCGGCCTTTTCCTTGCTTCGTCGCAAGGACATCTACGGGGTTGGGGAACGGCGCCTTTGCCGGATTGCGTAGCCGTACGCCGGACGATCATCGGCTGGCCTGGTGATCTTCGATGTACCTTCCTGTCTTGATGGTCGCTCAGAAGAGAATTGTCTGCAAGACGTGACGCAAGAAAAACCTTCGAATGCGTGCAATGGCTTGTGCAATTTGCATACGATAGGGGAGGTCCCTCCGATAGGGGCCGTCCAGCCCAGCGCGCGAGTTGTAGGGGACGGTGGTTGGGATGGCAGAGGTCGATGCGCCCAACCCCCGGCGCCGACGCCTCGCGCAGGAGCTACGCCGACTTCGTGAGGCCACCGACCTCAACGGTGAAGACGCGGCGAAGCGGGTGGGCTGGTCAGCCGCGAAGCTCAGCCGTATCGAAACTGCTAAGACACTCCCCACGGAGAGTGACGTCACGACCTTGCTCAACCTGTACGAGGTCGGTGACGGCGTATTTGGGAATGTGCAGAAACTCCGCCTGACCGCCGCTCAAAAAGGCTGGTGGGAGAAAGAGAGCGCTGCCCTCGACCAGGGCTATGTCGCCTACATTGGTTTTGAAGCGGAAGCCACTGTGATGCGAAACTGGGAACCCCATGTGGTGCCCGGTCTGCTCCAAACCGAGGAGTACGCACGGGCGCTTCTGGGGCACCTCGTCCAGCCGATCAACCAGATTCCCCCGATCTGGTCGCATAGCAGGGTCGAAGCGCGAATGCGGCGCCAGCGAACGCACCTGTTCGCTCCGGAGCCCCTGACCCTGCAGGTGATTATCGACGAGCCGGTGCTCCACCGCCCCGTCGGAGACGGGGCCATCATGCGGAATCAGCTTCAGTACCTGGATGACATCGCTACCAGGGATAATGTGGAGATTCGAATCACTCCCGAGGCGACGCAAGTGCCGATGACCACCGGACCTTTCGTCCATTTCACGTTCCGCGACTTCCCTGACATCGTCTATCTGGAAGACCTCACAGGTGGACGTTTCATCGAAGGTGTGGAAGCTGTCTTTTCTTATGAGCGGGCCTTCGAGCATCTGGCGAAGGGAGCACGAGACGAGTCGGATTCGCGGCGTCTAATTCAGGAAGCAATAGTGCAATGGCAGACCTGAGGTATGCCGGCCGCGCGGATATGGATAGATCGCCCAAATGAGTAACAGCATTGGAGTCTGGCAGAAGAGTTCGTTCAGCACGAACGGCAACTGCGTGGAGGTCGCCCGCCTTGACGGCGGGAATATCGGCGTCCGCGACAGCAAGGACCCACACGGTCACGCCCTCGTCTTCACTCCGAGTGAGTGGGATGCGTTCGTCCGGGGCGTGAAGGGCGCCGAGTTCGATCTGTAGCAAAACGGCCCCAGTGCGCCAACACCGGAGCCGTCTTCCGCATGCCCCAGGCCGCACCTGGGGAGTGAATCCGATTTGTCCGAAATGTCTGACTGCTAGATCATTCTTGAACCACACGATGTTAGCGCGTAAGGAGCCAGCGACGATCATCGGATCGCAATGCTCGCCGACTTGGGCGAAACATGGTCAAAACGGCGTTTGATGGTGGTTGGACCAGGTTTATAGTCTTGAGGGATTGCACGCGTGCCTTCATCCTTATAGTAGATTCGACGAAAAGGGGTGGGCAGTGCTGGATTTCGACCTGTCCAAGGCCGACTGGCGTAAGAGCCGCCACAGCTCTAATGGGAACTGCCTTGAGGTGGCCCGGCTGGGTCTCAGGCACGTGGGGATCAGGGACAGCAACGATTTGAGCGGGGTGGCTCTGATCGTTTCTGTGGAAGACTGGCGGGCTCTAGCCGCCGGGATCAAGGATGGGGAGTTTGACCTGTAAGGGCCCGTGAGGGCCCTTTCGTATGAAAGGCCCGCGTCCTCCCGGAGGGGGCGCAGGCCTTTCGCGTCGCCATGGAGTCACGGACACTAAGCTGAGTTGTTCAAGTAAAGGAATAGTTCCAGCGTGGCGTGGGGAACTGCCTGGGAGACCGTCCGAGATGGCATGCTCAGGTGCGTGAAGAGCAATTTGGTGGCCGTCCTCGTCTTTGCCGTGCTTGCGATCGGATGCAGTGCGGCCGAGGGGGAGCCGGTCTCCGAGTCGGTGGATGAGCCCGAGGCCACGGCCACGGTGCCGCCGAAACCGACGCGCCAGCCGTACACGATCGCGTTCGGGGGGGACGTGCACTTCGAGGGGGTGCTGCGGACCCGGCTCAACGCCAATCCGCGGACCGCGCTTGGGCCGATCGCGAAGGTGCTCAGGCGGGCCGACCTGGCCATGGTCAACCTGGAGACGGCGGTGACCACGGGTGGCACGCCCGCGCCCGGCAAGCAGTACACGTTCCGGGCACCGCCCAGCGCGTTCACGGCGCTGAAGGCGGCCGGGGTGGATGTCGCCTCGATGGCGAACAACCACGGCATGGACTACATGGACACCGGGCTGCAGGATTCGCTGGCGGCGATCAAGCGCACCAAGTATCCGATCGTGGGGATCGGGAAGAACGCGGCGGAGGCGTACCGGCCGTGGCGGACCACGGTGAACGGGAACCGGGTCGCGATCATCGGGGCGACGCAGGTGCTGGACGCCGAGTTCATCTCGGCCTGGACGGCCACCAGCACGAAGGGCGGTCTCGCGTCGGCGAAGGAGGAGGGGCGGCTCTTACAGGCGGTCCGGAACGCGCGCAAGAACTCCGACACCGTGATCGTGCACCTGCACTGGGGGACCGAACTGCAGAAATGCCCCAACGACGCGCAGCGCGCGCTGGCGCCGAAGCTGGTCGAGGCGGGCGCCGACGTGATCGTGGGCGGGCACGCGCACATCCTGCTGGGCGCCGGCTACCTCGACAAGAGCTACGTCAGCTACGGGCTCGGCAACTTCGTCTTCTACAACTGGGGGCCGGAAACCGGGCAGACCGGGGTGCTCACCCTGACCATCAACGGCCGCCGGGTGCTGAAAGACCAGTGGACTCCCGCGCGGATCAACGGCGGCGTGCCCGTGCCGGTCACCGGGTCCGCGGGCAAGCAGGCGACCGCCAATTGGCGGGCTCTGCGGTCCTGTACGGGCCTGACAGCGAAACCGTCCTAGCTGGAGTCACCAGAATTTCCCCGACCTGTCATGGTGCAAGACGCGGCCACGGCATTAACGTCCACTCATGACGCAGCGGTCTCAGTACATTCTCGACGTTCTCCTGGCCGAGTTCGGGGACTCGATCGCCCGGGAACCGGCGGCTTTCCAGCGGAAGTTCCGCAAGATGGCGGCGACGCCGTTCGCGTTCTATCGCGGCAGCGCGTGCCTGTTCTACGCGGATCTGTCCACGGAACTGGCCGACGACTCCTATCTCGACGATCTCACCCGCCGCGTCTGGATCCACGGCGACCTGCATGCCGAGAACTTCGGCACGTACATGAACGCCTCCGGGGTGCTGGTGTTCAACGTCAACGACTTCGACGAGGCGTATGTCGGGCCGTACACGTGGGATTTGAAGAGGTTCGTGGCGAGTGTCGCCTTGATCGGGTATGCCAAGGCGCTCTCCGATGAGGTGATCAGCAGGTTGGTGGGGGACTTCGCGCATTCCTACCTGGGGGAACTGCTCGGGATCGCGCACGGCGGGGACGACGCGATCGGGTCGCTCACGCTGGACACCACCGCCGGGGTGCTGCACCGGGTGCTGCAGACCGCGCGGCTGAACACTCGGGTGTCGATGCTCGACCAGGAGACCACGATCGACGACTTCGAGCGCCGGTTCACGCTCACCGAGAGCCGGCTGCCGGTGGACGCGATCACCCGGGGCACGGTGATCGAGGCGTTCCAGGACTATCTGGGCACGTTGCCCGCGCCGCTCAACCCGGTCGAGCACGTGATCAAGGATGTGGCGCTGCGCAAGGGCATCGGGATCGGGTCGGCGGGGCTGCCGTCCTACAACCTGCTGCTCGAAGGGCACACGCAGGCGCTGGAGAACGACGTGATCCTGTACATGAAGCAGGCGCAGGTCCCGGCGGTGGCGCGCTACATCACCGACGAGAAGGTGCACAGATATTTCCAGCATCAGGGGCATCGCACGGCGGAGTCGCAGCGGGCGTTGCAGGCCTACGCCGATCCGTGGCTCGGCTACACGGTGCTCAACGGGGTGGGGCAGCTGGTCGCGGAGGTGTCGCCGTACTCGGCGGATCTGGACTGGAGCGACGTCAACGAGCCGGGCGACCTGTCGTCGGTGGTGCGCGATCTCGGGCGAGCGGTCGCGCGCATGCACTCGGTCGCCGACGACGAGTCCAGCCACGACCTGGTCGACTTCTCCACCGAGGAGGCGATCGCGGGCGCGGTCAACGGAGACCACGACGGCTTCGTCGCGATGCTCGTGGATTTCGCCCACGCCTACGGCGCGCGAGCCCGCCAGGACCACCAGCTTTTCGTGGACCTGTTCCGCAACGGGCGATTCCCGGGGTTGTAACCGACGCAAAATGCGGAACTAGCCGGTAAGACCTGACCCGTGCTGGGAAGAACGGGTAAAAATGGAGGCGTGTCCAGCCAGCCACTTGACGACTTCGACGACCTGGAAACCTCCTCGTTACGCCGTCGGCCCACGCAGCGCCGCAGCGCGCGACGCGTCGAACGCATGCTCGACGCCTGCGCCTCACTCCTGGACGAATTCGGCTACGACTCGTTGTCGACCACGCGCATCGCCGAACGCGCCGGGGTCGCGATCGGCTCGGTCTACCAGTTCTTCCCCGACAAACGCGCGATCAGCCAGGCCCTGACCCGGCGCAACGTGGAGCTGTTCGTGTCCCGGGTCGGCCGCCGGTTCATGTCAGAAGATTTCGACGGATGGTGGGGCGCGGTCGACACCATCATCGACGAGTACGTCGACATGCACCGAACCGTGCCCGGCTTCCGCTCCCTGCACTTCAGCGACGCGGTCGACCTCAACCTGCTCGACTCGGTCTCCGACAACAACACGGTGATCGCCGGACGCCTGCGCGGCATGCTCCTCAAGGAGTACGGCATGGCCGACAGCGAACGCATCGACCTGGCGGTCCTGGTCGCCGTGGAAGCCGGGGACGCGGTGCTCAAGCTCGCGTTCCGCCGCGACCCGAACGGCGCCCCCGAGATCATCGCTCAGGCCAAAGAGCTGATCCGCAGCTATCTCTCCCGCCAACTCCAGGAACGCCCATGAAATATCCGGCAATGGCGGGATCGGATGGTTCCGGGGAGTTCGTGGGTTCCGCCACACCCGGCCCCTGAATTCTCGGTCCCTGGATCTTCCGCCCCTGGATGGTGGGCTCGTCGAGCTGGGCGCGCAACCTGGCCAGTTCCCTCTTTGTCTGGTCATAGGCCTCGAACTTTGCGGACGCGTACCCCGCGAACCCCGGCAGTGCCACGGACAGCACGGCCGCACACAGGAGCGTGAAGGTCGTCTGCTTGGATTTCGCCACCGCAGCCCCCTCGCCCTCGACGCACCTCAGGCGAGGGAAATATGCCCGTCCGGCTCACCAGCAGACGCGGCTGAACTGATCCTGGACCAATCGTGGACAGACGAATGCCTGCCGTTGTCCAGTCAAAGACCCCCCTCTCTAGATAGCCTCATCCTTGTGGCACATGTGACGCGGGAGCAGCTTGATCGTCTGCTCGAACAGGCACTCCTTCTCGACGACCACGGTGCCCTCGCCCGTCAGCTGGACGTGCTCGCCCAGTCGTACGAGACGGGCGAGGTGTCGAGGGCGGCGATCCTCGTTCTGGCGGCGGAGGAGTGGCGGCAGTCGGGCCAACCGGCGGCCGCCCTCGACCGGTTCCAGCAGGCGGCGGACGACGGCGGTGAGGCGCCGGTGGACCCGCGCGCGGGCATCGCCGACACCCTTTTCGAACTGGAACGCCCCGATGAGGCGGTCGACATGATCGCCACCATCAGAAGGGCCGGCTGGACTCCCGCGACCGCCCTCACCATCGCAGAGACCCTCGCCGCGTACGGTGACCTGAACGGCGCGCACGAATGGGCCACCGACGGCGTGGACGCCTGCCCGCCCGGCCTGCTCCGCGAGGCCCTGCTCCGCACCCGCTACCGGATCCGCATCGACCTGGGCCTCCCCGAGGACGACCTCGACGCCCTGCTCGACGTCTCCCGCTGACGCGAGAGAAGGGGCCGCGCGGGTGCGCGGCCCCTTCTCGTGGTCCCCGGCTCAGGGAACCAGGGTGTCGCCCAGCAGGCTCTTGGCGATCTTGGTGACCGTGCCGGGCGCGTCCGGCAGGGCCTTCGGCAGCAGCGACGCCGCGGGCAGCAGCTCGTCGTCGGGTACGGCGGGCACCGCCGGAACCGCGGGAGCCTCCGGCAGCCCGGACGTGGCCGGGATCCCGGCGGCCATCCCGCTCAGCTCGCCGGTCATGGTCTTGGCGAGCACCAGATTGGGCGCGGGCGACTTCGGCGTCCCCGGGAGCGGCGGCACGCCCGGCAGCTCGGGCAGTGTGACCAGCGAGCTCGCATCCCGCAGCCCCGGCACGTCCGGAAGATCCGCCAGTCCCGGCAGCGCGGCCCGGCCGGAACCGGCCGCCACGCCCGCCGCGTCGGCCACGCTGAGCACCCCCGACGCCGCCGACAGGCCCGGCAGCCCGGCGATGGCGGCCAGCCGGTAGCTTGCCCGCGAACGCGGATCCACGCCGCACGGCAGCACGGTGAACACGCCGGTGCGGCCCACGGCCACCAGCGCCGTGCCGACGGCGGCCCGGCCGTTCCGCCCGGCCACGGCTCCGGTCGTCGCCGTGACCTTGTTGGCGACCTTGTTCGCTAGCCCGACCACAGCCGACCGGGCGCAGCGGTCGGCCGCCCCCGGATGAACCCGAACCTGAGCCTGGGCTTGGCCGGCCCAGGCGACTCCCACGACGGTGACCGCCGCCAGCACGGCACCGCACCGCCCGATGTTGCGTGACACGCATGTCCCCCTGTTCGCTTACGGTAGTCCGACAAGCGCCGAACGTAGCCCGCAGTCCCAGGGGGAGAGGCCGCCTTGCCTCAAGCGTGGCAAGAACCTTACGCGGCAGTGCTTGGTTGTTCGGCGGGTCGGACCACGAGGCTGTCGGCGCCTTCGTCCAGATCGACGACGACCTCCTCGCCGTCCCTGACCTGCCCGGCCAGCAGCTCCTTGGCCAGCTGGTCGCCGATGGCCGACTGCACCAGCCGCCGGAGCGGGCGCGCGCCGTACATCGGGTCGTAGCCGGTCAGCGAGAGCCAGTCCCGCGCGGCCGCGGTCACCGTCAGCGTGAGCCGCCGGGCGGACAGCCGCCGGGCCAGGTGCTCCACCTGCAGGTCCACGATCTGGGACAGCTCCTCGGAGCCGAGCGCGTCGAACAGGATCACGTCGTCGAGCCGGTTCAGGAACTCCGGCTTGAACGCGGTCCGCACGGCCGCCATCACGGCCTCCCGCTTGGCCCCGTTCTCCAGCTTCGGATCCACCAGGAACTGCGACCCGATGTTCGAGGTCAGGATGAGGATGGTGTTCCGGAAGTCGACCGTGCGCCCCTGCCCGTCGGTCAGCCGCCCGTCGTCGAGCACCTGCAGCAGGATGTCGAACACCTCCGGATGCGCCTTCTCCACCTCATCCAGCAGCACCACCGTGTACGGCCGCCGCCGCACCGCCTCGGTCAGCTGCCCGCCCTCCTCATACCCGACATATCCGGGCGGCGCCCCGACCAGCCGGGCCACGCTGTGCTTCTCGCTGTATTCGCTCATGTCGATGCGGGTCATCGCCCGCTCGTCGTCGAACAGGAAGTCGGCCAGCGCCTTGGCCAGCTCGGTCTTGCCGACGCCGGTCGGGCCGAGGAACAGGAACGAGCCGGTCGGCCGGTCGGGGTCGGAGACGCCCGCTCTGGCGCGCCGTACCGCGTCGGAGACGGCCTGGACGGCGGCGCGCTGGCCGATCAGGCGTTTGCCCAGTTCCTCTTCCATCCGGAGCAGCTTGGCGGTTTCGCCTTCCAGCAGCCGTCCGGCGGGGATGCCGGTCCAGGCGGAGATGACCTCGGCGATGTCGTCGGGGCCGACCTCCTCCTTGACCATGGTCTGCTCGCGCTGCGCCGCGTGGGTGGCCTCGGCCAGCTCCTTCTCCAGGCGGGGCACCTCGCCGTACATGAGCCGGGCGGCTTCCTCGAACTTGCCGTCACGCTGGGCCCGCTCGGCCGTGCTGCGGCTGTCGTCCAGCTGCTTCTTCAGGTCGCCGACCCGGTTGAGCCCGGCCTTCTCCTGCTCCCACCGCCCGACCAGGCCGTTCAGGTCCTCCTGCCGGTTGGCCAGCTCCTCGCGCAACTTCTCCAGGCGCTGCAGGCTGGCCTCGTCGGTCTCCTTGGCGAGAGCCAGCTCCTCCATCTTCATCCGGTCCACCACGCGCTGCAGCGCGTCGATCTCGACCGGCCGGGAGTCGATCTCCATGCGCAGCCGGCTGGCCGCCTCGTCCACCAGGTCGATGGCCTTGTCCGGCAGGAAGCGCGCAGTGATGTAGCGGTCGGAGAGGGTGGCGGCGGCGACCAGCGCGCCATCGGAGATCTGCACCTGGTGGTGGGCCTCATAACGGCCCTTCAGCCCGCGCAGGATGGCGATCGTGTCCTCCGCGCTCGGCTCGCCCACGTAGACCTGCTGGAACCGCCGCTCCAGCGCCGGATCCTTCTCGATGCGCTCGCGGTATTCGTCCAGGGTGGTCGCGCCGATCATGCGCAGCTCGCCGCGGGCCAGCATCGGCTTGAGCATGTTGCCCGCGTCCATCGCGCCCTCGGCCGCGCCTGCCCCGACCATGGTGTGCAGCTCGTCGATGAACGTGACGATCTGCCCGTCGCTCTCCTTGATCTCGTTCAGCACGGCCTTGAGCCGCTCCTCGAACTCGCCCCGGTATTTGGCGCCCGCCACCATCGCGCCCAGGTCCAGCGAGACCAGGCGCTTGTTGCGCAGGCTCTCCGGCACGTCACCCGCGACCATCCGCTGGGCCAGGCCCTCCACCACGGCGGTCTTGCCCACCCCCGGCTCGCCGATCAGCACCGGGTTGTTCTTGGTACGGCGGCTGAGCACCTGCACCACCCGGCGGATCTCGGCGTCCCGGCCGATCACCGGGTCGAGCTTGCCGTTCCTGGCCCGCTCGGTCAGGTCGACGCCGTACTTCTCCAGGGCCTGGTAGGTGTCCTCAGGGGTCTCGCTGGTCACCCGGGCGTGGCCGCGCACCTTCTCGAACGCGTCGAGCAGCGCGTTCGCCGTCGCGCCCTGGGCCTTCAGCAGGTCGGCGATCGGGCCGCCGTCGGTGGCCAGGCCGACCAGCAGGTGCTCGGTCGAGACGTAGTCGTCCTCCAGCCGCTTGGCCCGCTGCGCCGCGGTGTTGAGCACGGTCAGCAGCTGCCGCGAGGTGGCGGGCGCGCTGACCGTCGCCCCCTGCGCCTTCGGCAGCCCGGCCAGCAGGTGCTCGGCCTGGGTGCGCAACACCTTCCAGTCCGCGCCCACAGCCTCCAGCAGCGGCACGGCCGTGCCCCCGGTCTGCGCCAGTAACGTGGTCAGCAAGTGCGCGGGCGAAATTTCGGGATTTCCTTCCGCCGCCGCACGGCGCATCGCCCCCGCGAGGGCTTCCTGACTCTTCTGTGTGAGCTTGTAGTCCATTTTCGTGGCCCCCAGTACAAGAAAAGAGAGAAGTTAGGCGGGGGGAAGCTGGTAGCGGATCAGCGCCCTGATCATCGTGAGCTCGCTGCGCAGGCGGGACAGCTCGTCCCGCTGGCGGAGGTTCTCGGTTTCGAGCTCCAGGATCCGCTTGATCCCGGCGAGGTTGATGCCCTCCTCCTGGGAGAGGCGCTGCACCTCGCGCAGCAGGATGATGTCCCGGGTCGAGTAGAGGCGGCCACGCCCGGCCGTGCGGCCGGGGCTGACCAGCCCGAGGCGGTCATACTGCCGGAGCGTCTGCGGGTGCAGGCCCGACAGCTGGGCCGCCACGGAGATCACGTAGACGGGCGTTTCATCGGACAGGTCGAAGAAATTGGCGTCCATCGGCTACTCGCTTCTGGCCTGCTTGATCAGTTCCTCGCGTAGGTCCACACCCTCGGTCGCGTCGCGGAACTCCTCCAGCGCGGCCCTGGCCTTGTCGTTCAGGTGTTCCGGCACGGTGACCTGGACGGAGACGAGCAGGTCGCCCTTGGTGCCGTCCTTGCGGGCCGCGCCGCGGCCGCGGACCCGGAAGGTGCGGCCGTTCGGCGTGCTCTCCGGGATGCGGAGCGTGACCGGCATGCCGCGCAGTGTCGGGACCTTGATCTCGGCGCCCAGCGCGGCCTCCGGGAACGTCACCGGGACCGACACGGTCAGGTTCTCGCCGCTGCGGCCGAACACCGGGTGCGGCTGCACGTGCACCACCACGTAGAGGTCTCCGGCGGGGCCGCCGTTCTCGCCGGGCGCGCCCTTGGCCTTGAGCTTGATCCGCTGGCCGTCGCTCACCCCGGCGGGCACCCGGGCCTGGATGTTCCTGGTGCTCTTGCCCCGCCCGCTGCCGTCGCAGACCGGGCACGGGTCGTCCACCAGCAGGCCCCGGCCGCGGCAGTCGCGGCACGGCTCGGAGAAGGCGAAGTTGCCCAGGTTGCGGCTGGCCGCCCCGGTGCCCTCGCAGGTCGGGCAGACCCGCGGCGTGGTGCCCGCCTTGGCCCCCGTGCCCGCGCAGGCCGCGCAGGCCGAGGAGCTGGTCAGCCGGAGCGAGACGGTCGCGCCGTCCACCGCCTCGGCGAACGACAGCGTCACCTCGGACTCGATGTCCTGGCCGCGCCTGGCCCGGCCGGCCGAGCTGGGGCGCTGGCTGCCGCTCCGGTTGAAGATGCCGCCGAACAGGTCGCCGATGCGGTCCCCCGCGCCCTGCTGGCCGCTGCCCCCGAACAGGTCGCCGAAGTCGAAGCCGCCCCGGCCGCCGCCCTGGTTGCGGGCGAAGCCGCCCAGGCCGGAGCCGAACAGCGTGCGGGCCTCGTCATACTCCTTGCGGCGTTTGGTGTCGGACAGCACGTCGTAGGCCTCGGAGACCTCCTTGAACTTCTCCTCGGTCTCGGTGTTGCCCTTGTTCGCGTCCGGGTGATACTGCCGGGCGAGCTTGCGGTAGGCCTTCTTGATGTCGTCGGGGGTCGCGGTCTTGGGCACACCAAGGACGGCGTAGTAGTCCTTCTCCAGGTAGTCCTTGGTGCTCATCTACCGCTTCCTCCGGTTGTGCTGCCGCATATGTGATCGGGTCCCCTCCCGGCGTGCGGGAGGGGGCTCCCGGGGGATTTTCAGTCTTTTTCCGGCTCGTCGTCGAGCAGGTCTCCACCGGTGACGACCTCGTCCGCCGGCACGTCCGCGGCGGCCGGCGGGATGGTGACCTCGCCGCCGTCCTCCGGTTCGGCCACGGCCACCCGCGCGGGGCGCAGGATCCGCTCGCCGATCCGGTATCCCGGCTGGAGGATCTCCACGCAGGTCGGCTCGGTCACCTCGGGGGAGTAGCTGTGGATCAGCGCCTCGTGCACGGTCGGGTCGAACGGGTCGCCCTTCACGCCGAAGGTGGTCAGGCCCAGCTTGCCGACGGCCGCCTCCAGCGACTCGCTCACCTTGGCGAAACCGCCGGTGAGCTCGCCGTGGTCGCGGGCCCGGCCGATGTCGTCGAGCACCGGCAGCAGCTCGGTCAGCGCGCTGGCCACCGCGTGCTCCCGGACGAGGGTCCTGTCCCGCTCGACACGCTTGCGATAGTTGGCGTATTCGGCCTGCAGCCGCTGCAGGTCGGCCGTGCGTTCCGCGAGCATCTCCGCGGCCACCCCGCCGAGCGCGGCGGTGTCGGCGGGGGAGGTCTCCTCGGGCGCGGCCTCCCGCGCCTCCAGGGTCTCCGGGTCGATCTTCCGGTTGTCGCGGATCACCGGCTCCTGCTCGGAACCGTTCTCGCGCGGTGTCACTTGGCGCCGCCCTCCCGCTTCGGTTCGTCGTCGACGATCTCGGCGTCCACGACATCCTCGTCGGCCTTGGCCTGCTGCTGCTCACCGCCGGGGTTGCCCCCCGGGTTGCCGCCCTCGGCGCCGGACGCGGCGGCGGACTGGGCGTAGATCGCCGAGCCCATCTTCTGGCTGACCGTGGCCAGCTTCTCCGCGGCGGCCCGGATGGCGGGCGTGTCGGTGCCCTCCAGGGTCTTCTTCAGCTCAGCCAGCGCGTCGTTGACCTCGGTCTTGATGTCGGCCGGGACCTTGTCGTCGTTCTCCCGGAGGAACTTGTCGGTCTGGTAGGCCAGCGAGTCGGCGTTGTTGCGGACCTCGGCCTCCTCCCGGCGGTTCTTGTCCTCCTCGGCGTAGGACTCCGCCTCCCGCATCATGCGGTCGATGTCGTCCTTGGCCAGCGCGGAGCCGCCGGTGATGGTCATCGTCTGCTCCTTGCCGGTGCCCAGGTCCTTGGCGCCGACGTTGACGATGCCGTTGGCGTCGATGTCGAAGGTGACCTCGATCTGCGGGATGCCGCGCGGCGCCGGGGCGATGCCGGTCAGCTCGAAGGTGGCCAGCTTCTTGTTGTACGCCGCGATCTCGCGCTCGCCCTGGTAGACCTGGATCTGCACGGACGGCTGGTTGTCCTCGGCGGTGGTGAACACCTCCGAGCGCTTGGTCGGGATCGTGGTGTTCCGCTCGATGATCTTGGTGAAGATGCCGCCCTTGGTCTCGATGCCCAGCGACAGCGGGGTCACGTCCAGCAGCAGGACGTCCTTGACCTCGCCCTTGAGCACGCCGGCCTGGAGCGCGGCGCCGATCGCGACGACCTCGTCCGGGTTGACGCCCTTGTTGGGCTCCTTGCCGCCGGTCAGCTCCTTGACCAGGTCGCTGACGGCCGGCATCCGGGTGGAACCGCCGACCAGCACCACGTGGGCGATGTCGGCGACCTTGATCCCCGCGTCCTTGATGACCTGGTGGAACGGGCCCTTGCAGCGCTCGAGCAGGTCGGCGGTGATGCGCTGGAACTCGGCGCGGGTCAGCTTCTCCTCAAGGTGCAGCGGACCCTCGGCCGAGGCGGTGATGTAGGGCAGGTTGATCGAGGTCTCGGTCTGCGAGGACAGCTCGATCTTGGCCTTCTCGGCCGCCTCGCGGAGGCGCTGGGTGGCCATCTTGTCCTTGGACAGGTCCACGCCGTGCGCGTTCTTGAACCGGGTCACCAGCTCGTCCACGACCCGCTGGTCCCAGTCGTCGCCGCCCAGGTGGTTGTCACCCGAGGTGGCCTTGACCTCGACGAAGCCGTGCCCGTCCTCGGAGCCGACGTCCAGCAGGGACACGTCGAAGGTGCCGCCGCCGAGGTCGAAGACGAGGATGGTCTGGTCCTGGTCCTTGTCGAGCCCGTAGGCCAGAGCGGCCGAGGTAGGCTCGTTGATGATGCGCAGGACGTTGAGGCCCGCGATGGTGCCGGCTTCCTTGGTGGCCTGGCGCTGCGCGTCGTTGAAGTAGGCCGGGACGGTGATCACCGCGTCGGTGATCTTCTCGCCCAGGTAGGCCTCCGCGTCCTGCTTGAGCTTCTGCAGCACGAAGGCGCTGATCTGCTGGGGCGTGAACTTCTTGCCGTCGATCTCGACCGACCAGTTGGTGCCGATCTCGCGCTTGACCGACCGGATGGTCCGGTCGACGTTGGTCACGGCCTGGCGTTTGGCCACCTCGCCGACCAGCACTTCACCGTTCTTGGCGAAGGCCACCACGGACGGCGTGGTCCGCGAGCCTTGGGCGTTCGCGATGACGGTGGGCTCACCGCCCTCAAGGATCGAGACGACGGAGTTGGTCGTCCCCAGGTCGATACCTACCGCACGTGCCATGAGTACGTCCTTGTAGTCAAAGTTGAGTCAGACAGACTCAATATTGGGATGGGCTTCCCGCCCTTGTCAAGCGCGGGGCTGTCAAACAGCTTGAGTCTAATGCGCTCAACCCTTGAGCTGCGCGAAAAGTTCCCAAACCCGCACATGCCGACGGCCCGCGCCGGTATCAGCGCGGGCCGTCCCCAACGTCACTTCGCGCCGTCGACCACCTTGCGCTTGCCCAGCGGAGCCTTGAGCTTGACCAGGGTGGTCTTCTTGACCGCGATCGCGATGCAGAAGCCGTTGTCCTTCACCGAGCCCTCATACAGGGTGACGGTGACCTTCTTACGCGTCTCCTTGACCTTGACGTGGTCCAGCGCGTAGCACTGCTGCGGCCCGGACCACCAGGTCACCTTGAGGTACTTGCCCTTCTTGTACGGCTTCGCCGACGTCCACTTGACCTTGTGCGGGTTGATCGTCCCCCGCTGCGGCTTCACGATGGGATCGGCCGCCACGGCCTGGGCCGGGAGAGCCCCCGCGCCCACGCTCAGCGTGAGCGCCGCGGCGAGGGCCACAGCTGCCCGTCGAATGGTCATTTCGCACCGTCCACGATCTTCCGGTCGCCGACCGGTTCGGAGAGCTTGACGATCGTCTTCTTCTCGATGGCGATCTCGATGCAGATCGCGTCCTTGTCGGTGGTGCCTTCCCACAGCGTGACCGTCACCTTGGTGGCGGAATACGTCACGTCCACACGGTCAAGGCTGTTGCAGGGTTCCACGCCCGACCACCAGAAGATCTCCAGGCCGTCGGCCACGGGCTTGACCTCGGTCCACGGGATCTTGCGGGGGTTGATGGTGTTCCCCACGGCGACGGCCATGGAAGGGCCGGTGGTCGGGACGCCCGAACTCGCCGGCGTGCTGACCGGCTGTTCCGGGTTGACCGGTTGGCCAGTGGTCACAGAGGTCCCCTCTCCACACGCGACCGCCGTAAGCAGGAGCGCGATCAGCCAGATCCGTCTCATGTCCCTATGACGGCCGAGTCCCGGCGCGGGTTCATAAAACCATTGACTCTGGTATGGCCCGGAGTTAAATTCACCGCATGATGAATTTAGCTCAGCCTGCGATCTCCGTACGGGATCTGCGGGTCACCCGGGGCGGCAAAGAGGTGCTGCACAGGGTTTCGTTCGAGGTGCCGCGAGGCCAGGTCACCGGCCTGCTCGGCCCGAGCGGCTGTGGCAAGACGACGCTGATCCGGTCCATCGTCGGCGTGCAGGTCGTCGCCGGGGGCGAGGTCACCGTGCTCGGCGAGCCCGCCGGCAGCCCGAACCTGCGCCGCACGATCGGCTACTCGACCCAAAATCCCGCCATATATCGGGACCTGTCCGTGCAGGAGAACCTGCGCTACTTCGCCGCCGTGCTCGGCGCGCCCAGGAGCGACGTGGACCGGGTGCTGGACGAGGTCGGTCTCACCGAACAGCGCCGCCAGCTCGGCGGCACGCTGTCCGGCGGGCAGCTCAGCCGGGCCAGCCTGGCGGTCTCCCTGCTCGGCAGCCCGGAGCTGCTGCTCCTGGACGAGCCGACCGTCGGCCTCGACCCGGTGCTCCGCAAGGAGCTGTGGACGCTGTTCCAGGGCCTGGCCGACCGGGGCGTCACCCTGGTCGTGTCCAGCCACGTGATGGACGAGGCGGCCCGCTGCCAGCGGCTGCTCATCCTCCGCGACGGGGAGATCCTCGCCGACGACAGCCCGGAGGCTCTGCGCGACCGGACCAGGACGACGGATCTGGAACAGGCGTTCCTGCGCCTGATCGAGGAGAGGCTGGCGGCATGAACGCGACGATCACCCTGGCCACCGCCCGCCGGATCATGAGCCAGCTCCGCAACGACCGCCGCACGGTGGCGCTGATGGTGCTGGTGCCGACGCTGGTCATCGTGCTGCTCTACTACGTGATGGACGACGAGCGGTCGTTCGCGGCCTGGGCGCCCGTGCTGCTGTGCGTGTTCCCGTTCCTGGTGATGTTCCTGGTCACCTCCATCGGCACCCTCCGGGAGCGCACGTCGGGCACGCTGGAACGGCTGATGGCCTCCCCGCTCGGGCAGCTCGACCTGCTGCTCGGCTACGGCCTGGCGTTCGGCGTCATGGCCTGCCTGCAGGTGGCGCTGGCGCTGACGGTCTCGCTCACCTGGCTGGGCATGGAGCTGGCCGGGGCGCTCTGGCCGCTGATCCTGGTGGCGCTGCTCAACGCGCTGCTGGGCACCGCGCTCGGCCTGCTGTGCAGCGCGTTCGCCCGGACCGAGTTCCAGGCCGTGCAGTTCATGCCGGTGGTCATGATCCCGCAGATCCTGCTCGGCGGGATCCTGGTCCCGCGCGACCAGATGGCCACCGTGCTGGAGTGGATCTCCAACGTGCTCCCCATGTCGTACGCGATCGAGGCCATGAAACTGGCGGTCATGGGCGCGGACCTGAACGGCGACTTCTGGCGCGACGTGATCGTGGTCGTCGGATCGATCCTGCTCGCGCTCGGCCTGGGCGCGGCCACCCTGCGCCGCAGGACGCCGTAAACTGCGGCCGTCCCCTAAGTGCGAGGTGTACGGCATGATCGCGATTCTCGGAACCGGAAAGATGGGCGAGGCCCTGCTGTCCGGTCTCGTCCGTGCCGGGCGGCGGCCAAACGAGATCATGGCCACCGCCCGCCGCCGGGACCGCGGCGAGGCCCTGCGGGAGCGTTACGGCGTGCGCGTGGTCAGCAACGCCGAAGCCGCCAAGACCGCGGACACCCTGATCCTGGCGGTCAAACCGCAGGACATGGCCACCCTGCTCGCCGAGATCGCCCCGTACGTGCCCGCCGATCGGCTGGTCATCTCAGTGGCGGCGGGCATCACCACCGCGTTCGTGGAGTCCCGCCTGGGCGCGTCCGTCCCGGTGGTCCGGGTGATGTCCAACACGCCGGTGCTGGTGGACGAGGCGATGAGCGTGATCTCGGCGGGCGCGCACGCGGCCGAGGAGCACATGAAGCAGGCCGAGGCGCTGCTGAGCCCGGTGGGCAAGGTGCTGCGCATCCCGGAGTCCCAGCAGGACGCGGCGACCGCGCTGTCCGGCAGCGGGCCGGCCTACTTTTTCTATCTGGTCGAGGCGATGGTGGACGCGGGCATCCTGCTCGGGATGCCGCGGGCGGCCGCGCTCGACATGGTGACCCAGTCGATCGTGGGTGCGGCGATCATGCTCAGGGATTCCGGGGAGCATCCGGTGATCCTGCGCGAGGCCGTCACCTCCCCGGGCGGCACCACGATTTCGGCGATCGCCGAGCTGGAGCGGCACCGGGTGCGGGCCGCGTTCCTGGACGCCATCGAGGCGGCCAGGGACCGCAGCCGCCAGCTCGCCTCCGGGTAATCAGCTAGCCAAGCTGCCCCGATGTAGGGAATCATAAAGAATCTTTCCTATAGTACGGGGCGGGTCGGGGTGACGGTCGTCGTAGCGCGTCGTGCGCTGTGGTCGCGGGATTTTTCTCTCTATTTCGTGGCCCGGTCGGTCGCGCTCATGGGCGACGCGATGTTGCCCATCGCGGTGACGCTGGGCGTTTTACGGCTCTACGGCCCGGTCGGCGTGGGCGTCGTGCTCGCCGCGTGGATGGCCGCCTTCGGCGGGCTCGTCCTGTTCGGTGGCGTGTTCGCCGACTGGTTCACCGCCAGGAAGATGATGATCGGCGCCGACCTGCTGCGGGTCGTCACCCACCTCGTCATCGCGTTCGCGTTCTTCGCCGGACGCCCTGCGCTCTGGCTGCTGATCGTCATGTCCGCGCTCAGCGGCGTCGGCGCCGCCCTGTTCCAGCCCGGCGTGAACAGCATGATCCCGCAGATCGCCGACGACCCGCAGCGGGCCAACGCGATCCTGCGGGTGGCCGACGCCGTCGCCCGCCTGGTCGGCCCCGGCTTGGCGGGTGTGATCGTGCTGCTCGGCGGCGCCGGGGTCGTGTACGCGGTGAACGCCGGCACCTTCGCGATCAGTGCGGTCTGCCTGCTCGCCCTGCGCGTGCGCCTGGCGCCCGTCACCGGCAGCAAACTGATCAAGGACCTGCGTGCGGGCTGGCGCGAGTTCCGCTCCCGCACCTGGATGTGGTCGGTGATCCTGGTCTGGTCGGTGTACGGCATCACGCTGTTCGGCCCGAGCTGGCCCCTGGGCGCGGAACTGGTCACCAAGAGCCTCGGCGAGAGCGCGTTCGTGATCGGGGTCACCGGTGAAGGGGTCGGCAGCATCCTCGGCGGCCTGATCGCCATGCGGTACCGCCCGTCCAGGCCGCTGTTCTCCGGGGCCGTCGCGATGATCGCGTTCATGGCGATGCCGCTGGTCATCGCGTTGCGGCTGCCGTTGCCGTACATCGTCTCGGCGATGATCCTGGCCGGGGCGGCCTGGGCGTTCTGGTCGGTGATGTGGGCGACCAGCGTGCAGACGCAGGTGCCGGGGGAGGTGCTCAACCGGGTCACCGCCTACGAGGTGGCGGGTTCGGTGCTGAGCATTCCGATCGGGCAGTCGCTGGCTCCGGCGGTGGGGGCGCGGGTGGGCGCCGACACCGTGCTGCTGTTCGGCTGCGCGACGGGGCTGCTGGGCATTGTCGTGCTGCTCGCGACCCCTGCCGTACGAAACCTGAGAGCTGTCACAAAGGCCGAGTAAGCATCACATTACGATGGGTCGAGTGACGATTCGTCGCGGCATCCCCCCGCTTCTCATCCTGACCTTCCTGCTCACCGGGTGCACCGGCGACGAGCCCCCGAACGTCCAGATCGCGCAGGTGACCAGGGCGTCGGTGAGCGAGGTCGTGGAGGCTCCGGGAACCGTCGGCGCGCGGGCGACCGCCACGCTCACCTCCCCGGCCGCCGGCACGGTCGGCAAGCTCTACGTGAGCGACGGCGACACGGTGAAGAAGGGCCAGATCCTGGCCAAGATCACCTCCAAGCAGGCCCGAGACCAGCTGGACCAGGCGCGCAAGGCCGACGCCCAGGCGGCCAAGAGCGTCTCCTCGGGCGGGGCCGCGCCGTCGATCCAGCTGCCGAAGCTGCAGCTCTCCGGCAAGCTCGACGCGAAGGTACGGCGCAACTTCGCGAAGGCCCGTACCTCCGCCAAGAAGATCGAGGACCGCGTGATCCGGGAGCAGCTGCTCAGCGCCCTGGACGCCGCGGAAGCCCAGCACGACGCCCTAGGCGAGCTCGTGAACGGCCTCAACACCTCGGTCAACCGGAGCCTCTCCCAGGTGACCGGGCAGCTCGGCGCGGGTCTCGGTGGCCTGACCGAGTCGATGAGCTCCCTGCAGGCCGCGTCCAGAACCCAGACCAAAGCGGCCGTGAAGACGGCCAAGTCCACCGTGGACGCGCTGACCATCAAAGCCCCCTTCGGCGGCGTGGTCACCCTCGGCGGAGCCGGTTCCAGCGGAGCTCAGCCTGATCTCAGCGCGCTGTTGCCCGCGGGCATGGCCCTGCCCTCCAGCGGCTCCACCGGCCGATCAGCGGGCGTGATCGCCACCGGCGTCCCCGTCGCCACCGGCGACGCGATCGTGACAATCACCGATATTTCCAAACTCAGCCTCGCCGCCGACGTGGACGAGACCGACGTCCTGCTCGTCACGGACGGCACCGAGGCCACCGTCGAGTTCGACGCCGTCCCCGGCGCCAGCTACGCCGCCCGCGTCACCGGCGTCGGCGTCACCCCGAAGGAGGGCGCCACCGGCGGCGTCAGCTACCCGGTCCGCCTCTCCCTCGGCGACGGCCTGTACGACGACGGCAGCGAAGCCCCCGCCCCCAAACCCGGCATGAGCGCCGTCATCCGCCTCACCGTCCGCGACTCCCCTGACACGGTCGCCGTGCCCGCCTCCGCGATCGTCTCCAGCGGCCGGGAGAGCATGGTCTGGCTGGTACGCGACGGCAAAGCCCAGCGCAGAACCGTCAAGCTCGGCGCCCAGGGCGACACCATGGTGGAGATCCTCACCGGCCTCCAGGTCGGCGACCGGATCGTGGTCAAGGGCGCCGACACCGTACGCGAAGGACAGGAGCTCGGGTGACCCCGGCCTTCGAGGCGGTCGCCCTGACCCGCTCCTACCAGCTGGAAGGCGTCTCGGTGGAGGCGCTCAGAGGCGTCGACCTGACCGTCGGCCCCGGCGAGTTCGCCGCCATCATCGGCCCGTCCGGTTCCGGCAAATCCACCCTCATGCACCTGCTCGGCTGCCTGGACCGCCCCACCTCCGGCACCCTCCGCGTGGGCGGCGTCGACGTCGCCACGCTCAACGACACCGAACTGGCCGAGTTACGCAACCAGACCATCGGCTTCGTCTTCCAGTCCTTCCACCTGCTGGCCAGAACCTCGGCCCTGGACAACGTGGCCCTCCCGCTCGTCTACCGCGGCGTGCCCCGCGCCGAACGCCGGAGCCGAGCCAAGGCCGCCCTGGAAGCGGTCGGCCTGGCGCACCGGCTCGCCCACCGCCCCGCCCAGATGTCCGGCGGCGAGCAGCAGCGGGTCGCCATCGCCCGCGCCCTCGTCGGCGACCCCAAGGTGGTGCTCGCCGACGAGCCGACCGGCAACCTGGACTCCCGCAACGGCGCCGAGGTGATGAACCTGCTGCAACGCCTCAACGCCGACAGCGGTGTGGCCGTCATCCTGGTCACCCACGAACCCGAGGTCGCGGGCCGGGCCCGCCGCCAGATCCACGTCAGGGACGGCGTCATCGAGCTCGACTCGGGAGCGTCGTGAGAACCGCGGAAGCGCTGCGGATGGCGCTGGAAGCCCTGCGCGTCAACCGGCTCCGCAGCGGGCTGACCATGCTGGGCGTGATCATCGGCGTGGCCGCCGTGGTGGTCCTGGTCGCCATCGGCACCGGCGCCAAGAACGCCATCGAACAGGAGATCGCCGGGCTCGGCAGCAACATCATCCTGGTCGTGCCCGGCCAGCTGAACTTCGCCGCCGCCCCCACCCAGAGCCGCCTCGACCTCACCGACGTCGCCTACGTGCGCCGGGTCGTCGGCGACGAATCCCGGGTGACCGTCTCCGTGCAGTCCGGCGAGACGATCAGGGTCGGCCGGGACGAGGCGTTCGTGACCGTGCTCGGCACCGACCAGTTCCTGCCCAACATCTTCGACCGGCCGCTGCGGCGCGGCAGATACCTCACCGAGACCGACGTGGACACCCGCCGCCGGGTGGTGATCCTCGGCTCCGAGGTCGCCGCCCGGCTGTTCGGCGACGTGGACCCGGTCGGCCGCCAGGCCACCATCTCCGGGGTGCGGTTCCGGGTCATCGGCGTCTACGAGAAGGTCGGCGCGACCTTCGGAGTGGCCCGCGACCAGGAGGTGCACGTCCCGGTCACCACCGCGCAGCGCCTGATCGGAGTGGCCAGGATCAACGGCATCGCGGTCGGAGCGTCCGGACCCGACGAGATCGAGCCGCTCCAGCGCAAGGTGGTGGACGCGCTGGTCCAGCGTTACCCGGGCGAGAAGTTCTCGGCCGTCACCCAGACCCAGCTGCTGGGCACCATCGGCACCGTGCTCGGCATGCTGACCGGCGTGCTGGCCGCCATCGCGGGCATCTCGCTGCTGGTCGGCGGGGTCGGCGTCTCCAACATCATGCTGGTCAGCGTGCGCGAGCGGACCAAGGAGATCGGGCTGCGCAAGGCGCTGGGGGCGCGGCAGCGCGACATCCTGGGCCAGTTCCTGATCGAGGCCGTGCTGCTGACCACCATCGGCGGGGTGATCGGCATCCTGCTCGGGGTCGGCGGGGCGCTGCTGATCGCGGCGCTCTCGCCGGTCCCGGCCGCGATCACCTGGTGGTCGATCTCGCTGGCGTTCGGCGTGTCGGTCGGGGTCGGGGTGTTCTTCGGGGTGGCTCCGGCGCGGCGGGCCGGCAAGCTCGATCCGGTGGTGGCGCTGCGGGCCGAATGAGCTGATGCGGTAATTTCATGGCATGAGCGACGCGGTGCGGGTGGTTTGGGATGACGCGCTGACGTCGTACGACTTCGGGCCACGGCATCCGCTCGCGCCGGTCCGGGTCGAGCTCACCATGGCGCTGGCCCGCGAGCTCGGCGTGCTGGACGCGGTGGAGCTGGTCGGATGCGCTCCCGCCGCGGACGACGAGCTCGGCCTGGTGCACGAGCGGCATTACATCGACGCGGTCAAGCGGGTCTCCAAGACCGGCAGGCCCGACCTGAACGCCGGGCTCGGCACGTCGGACAATCCCGCCTTCGCGGGCGTGCACGAGGCCTCCGCGCTCGTCGCCGGGGCCACGCTGGCCGCCGCCAGGGCGGTCTGGGCGGGGGAGGCGGAGCACGCGATCAACGTGGCGGGCGGGCTGCATCATGCGATGCCCGCGAACGCGAGCGGCTTCTGCGTCTACAACGATCCCGGGCTCGCGATCGCGTGGCTGCTGGAGCAGGGGGCGTCGAAGGTCGCGTACGTGGACGTGGACGTGCACCACGGTGACGGGGTGCAGGCGATGTTCTACGACGACCCCCGGGTGCTGACGATCAGCCTGCACGAGTCGCCGCGCACCCTCTTTCCGGGCACCGGATATCCGGAGGAGACCGGCATCGCGGGCACCGCGGTGAACGTGGCGCTGCCGGCGGGCTGTGGCGATCAGGGGTGGCTGCGGGCCTTTCACGCGGTGGTGCCGCCGCTGCTGCGGGAGTTCGACGCGCAGATCCTGGTGAGCCAGCAGGGGTGCGACAGCCATGCGCTGGATCCGCTGGCCAATCTGATGCTGAGCCTGGACGGGCAGCGCACGGCGTACCAGGAGCTGCACAAGCTGGCGCACGAGACGGCCGGCGGGCGGTGGGTGGCGACCGGGGGCGGTGGCTACGAGCTGGTCCAGGTGGTGCCCCGGGCCTGGACCCATCTGATCGCCGAGGCCGCCGGAGTGCCGGTGGACCCCGAGACGCGGACGCCGGACGAGTGGCGCGCGTTCGTGCGGCAGCGGACCGGTGAGGTCCCGCCGCTCACGATGACCGACGGCCGAAATCCGGAATATCGTGATATCGCTCAGGGTTTCGACCCGGCGGACCCCATCGACCGCGCCATCATGGCCACCCGGAACGCGGTCTTCCCCCTCCACGGTCTGGACCCGATGCCATGACGAATGCCCCCACGCGCGACGAACTGATCGAACAGCTCGTCCACACCCGAGTCGCCGGGGACGTGGCGACGCCCCGGGACAACAATCTCGACCATTACCGCTCGCTGGCCGTCGGGGACCCGCACTACCTGCTCGGGCTCACCTTCGAGAGCACCTGGAGCTACCGGGACGTGCTGGCGCTGATGGCCAAGTCGGCCGGGGTGATCGCCGACCCGGAACACCGCTACGGCCAGGACACCATCGACCCCGAGCGCACGGTCGCCGCCATCGAGGCGATGGGCGACCGCATCGCGGCCGCCCTCAGCCGGCCGGACAGCCGGTTCACCCTGGCCACCGGGCACCCCACCGGCATCATGGTCATCCACCTGGCCCTGGCCCGGTTTCTCGCCGCGCACGGCGCCACCCTGGTCACCCCGGCCGAGGGCTGGATGTACCAGCCCGGCTCGTACGGCCGCCGCAGGCGGATCAGGTACATCGAGGACGTCGCCCTGCTGGACGACGGCGGCGCGCTGGTGCACACCCACGACGCCGCCCCGATGCAGGCGATGCTGGCCGAGGATCGGCCGGACTTCGTGATCGCCGACCACGGCTGGGCCGGGGCGGCCGGCGAGGCCGGAATTGAGACGGTGGCCTTCGCGGACAGTAACGACCCCGGCCTCTTCGTAGGCGAGGCAGAGGGGAAAATCGCGGTGACTGTGCCGCTTGATGACAATGTGCTCCCCAGATATTACGGTCCGTTGACCCGCTACCTGCTGGCTTGGATCACCGCTGGGCTTTAGGACCTCCCTTTTGGGGTATTTCGCGCCCGCTTTTGCACCAGTGTGTCGACCGGTTGCCAACTTTTTTGTGGGCCTGGGCGACTCTAATGTGAGAGAAGTTGGTCCGTTCCAAGATCTTGGCGAGGGGCACGGTCCGGCTGCTGGCCAGCGATTTTCCCGGTTTCGGCCGCGCGAGCCCCCGGGGACTGATGAAATGGGGGGTTTGCCTTCTCGGGGTCGCGACTTACGCTGACGGCAGTACACGTGCGTGAGCAATGGCACCAGTGGGGATAACCCGTAAACACGTGCGGAAGAGGCGTCCGATGGGTGCAGGCGAAAGACCTCTCAGCGAGGTGAAGTTCCTGACGGTGGCTGAAGTGGCCACGGTCATGCGGGTGTCCAAGATGACGGTGTACCGGCTCGTGCACTCGGGTGAGTTGCCGGCCATCAGGGTAGGCCGATCCTTCAGAGTGCCCGAACAGGCGGTCCACGACTATCTGAGGGATGCTTTCATCGAGGCTGGATGAAGTAACCAGGCGGCGGAACCAACGCTCACCAGGCGATGGTTCATTAGTGGCTCAATGGGATCCCCCCGGGGGAGCGATCGACGGTCGATCGCCGGTAGTCTGTTGAGCCGGTGTGCGAGCGCGCACCGGCTCGGCAACCGACTCCTGGGGGTCCCGTGGGCTCTGTCATCAAGAAGCGTCGTAAGCGCATGGCGAAGAAGAAGCACCGCAAGCTGCTGAAGAAGACGCGCATCCAGCGCAGAAACAAGAAGTAACCGACGGAGCCGCTCGCCCGTGGTCAGATATGGGCGAGCGACCGTGCACCATCCTGCGAGGCGGCAATGACCCACACCGTGCTGGTCACTGGGGTCGGCCGACACGTCGGCGCCCGTGTGGCCGCCGTGCTCGCAGCCGACCCGGGCATCCGGGTCATCGGAGTCGATACGGTGCCGCCGACGTCGCCTGAGCGGGATGGCGGCGCCCAACTCCGTGATTGGCTGGAATTCGTCCATGTCGATCTGCGCAGCCCGGATATCACCCGGGTGATCGCCGCGTGCGACATCGACACTGTGGTGCACATGAGCCTGCTCAGCGGACCCGCCCTGAGCCGGTCGGCCATGAAAGAGCACAACGTCATCGGCACCCTGCAGCTGCTGGCCGCCTGCCAGCGGTCGGACACGGTGCGCCGGGTCGTGGTGCGTTCCAGCACGGTCGTGTACGGCTCCTCGCCGCTGGATCCGGCCGTCTTCACCGAGAGCAGCGAGCCCGCCGAGCCGCCCACGTCCGGGTACGGCAAGGACACCGTCGAGGTGGAAGGCTTCGTGCGCGGGTTCGCCCGGCGGCGTCCGGATGTGGCCGTGACGACCTTGCGATTCGCCAACCTGATGGGTCCGGGGGTGGATTCGCCGCTGACCCGGTTCTTCACCCAGCCGGTGCTGCCGACCGTGCTCGGCTTCGATCCCCGGCTGCAGTTCATCCACGAGGACGACGCGGTCGAGGTGCTGCGCAGAACCGCCACCGAGGATCATCCCGGCACGTTCAACGCGGCCGGGGACGGGGTGCTGCTGCTGTCGCAGTGCGTGCGGCGGGCGGGGCGGCCCACGCTGCCGCTGCCCGGTCCCGCGTTCCGGCTCCTCGGCGAGCTGGCCCGGGGGCTCGAGCAGGTGGACTACTCGCCCGAGCAGGTGGCGCTGATGAGTCACGGGCGGGCGGTGGACTCCTCCCGCCTGGTCGCCGAGCTCGGCTGGACCTTCGGCTATGACACGGCTGCGGCCTACGCCGACTTCCTGCGCTCCCGTGGGCTGACCGGTAACCTGCCGCTCGCCGTGGTGGACGCGCTCGCGGGTCTGGTCCGGTGAAGGATCTGCTCGCGTTCGTCCGGCGGCGGGTTTCGGGCGACTACGAGGTGGACGAGTTCGGCTACGACCCCGAACTCACCGACACCGTCCTGCTGGAGCTGCTTCGCCCGCTCTACCGGCACTGGTTCCGGGTGGAGACCTCCGGCCTCGAACACCTGCCCGCCGACGGTGCCCTCATCGTCGCCAACCACTCCGGCACCCTTCCCCTGGACGCGCTCATGCTCCAGGTCTGCCTCCACGACGAAGCCCACCGCGCCGTCCGGCTCCTGGCCGCCGACCTCGTCTACCGCCTGCCGACCCTGAGCCACCTGTCCAGGAAGTGCGGCCACACCCTCGCCTGCCCCGAAGACGCCGACCGCCTGCTCCGCAAGGGCGAACTCGTCGGCGTCTTCCCGGAAGGCTTCAAAGGCGTCGGCAAACCCTTCACCCACCGCTACCGCCTGCAACGCTTCGGCCGCGGCGGCTTCGTCTCCACCGCCATGCGCGCCGGCGTCCCCATCGTCCCCTGCGCGATCGTCGGCGCCGAGGAGATCTACCCGAAGATCGGCGACTTCACCTTGCTCGCCCGCATGCTCGGCCTCCCCTACCTGCCGATAACCCCCTTCTTCCCCTGGCTGGGAGCCTTCGGCCTGATCCCCCTCCCCTCCAAATGGATGATCGAGTTCGGCGAACCCATCAAAACCACCCCCGGCGACGCCGACGACCCCATGACCGTCTTCAACCTCACCGACCAGGTACGCGAAACCCTCCAACACCAGCTAGACGCCCTACGCGACCGCCGAGGCTCCGCGTTCTAGTGAGTTCTGTAGTGCTTGCGGAGGGCTATTCCGGCGGCGACGCCGCCTGCTACCGCGCCTGCGGCGGCGGCTACGGGGAGGCCGATCATGGTGGCTTTGCGGCCGGTGCGGAAGTCTTTGATGGCCCAGCCCTGGGCTTTGGCGTGGTCGCGGAGTTCTGAGTCGGGGTTGATGGCGTAGGGGTGGCCGACGATGGAGAGCATGGGGAGGTCGTTGGCGGAGTCGCTGTAGGCGGAGCAGCGGGTCAGGTCGAGGCCTTCCTGGCGGGCCAGGGCGCGGACGGCGTCGGCTTTGGCGGGGCCGTGCAGGAGGTCGCCGACGAGGCGGCCGGTGTAGGCGCCGGAGTCGGTTTCCGCGACCGTGCCGAGGGCGCCGGTGAGGCCGAGGCGACGGGCGATCACCTGGGCCAGCTCCACGGGGGTGGCGGTGACCAGCCAGACCCGCTGGCCGGCGTCCAGGTGGGCCTGGGCGAGGGCGCGGGCGCCCGACCAGATGCGGTCGGCCATCACCTCGTCGTAGATCTCCTCGCCGAGCCGGACCACTTCCTCCACCTTGAGGCCCGCGACGAAGGCGAGGGCCATCTCCTTGGCCTTGGCCACGTGCTCCGGATTCTCGTTCCCCCTGACCCGGAACATCGCCTGCCCGAGCGCGAAACGCACCAGATCCTGGGTGGTGAACAGGCCACGGGAGGCCAGCCCCCGGGCGAAATGGTAGATCGACGCGCCACGGATCATCGTGTTGTCCACGTCGAAGAACGCCGCCGCCGTGAGGTCAGGTTCGACGGGCGGGGCCGCCGCGGGTGCCATCGCGCCCGCCGCTTCGGCCGCGATCTCCGCCGGGTCCTGCCGTCTCAGTAGCCGCTTCATAGCCCATCAGCTTAACCGCCGAGACGGACGAGATCGGGTACGCACTGTTAGCGGCGTATGACGGTTCAGTATTGATGGGAAAGTCGTGATCTGGACATCCGCAGCGTGGGGCTAGTAGCCGCCGACCGTGTATCCGTCGATGAAGACCAGATACTCGCTGGCCCGCTCCCGGTTCTCCTCGTCCAGCTTGGGAAGCATGACCTCGACGCGATTGCGCTGCTCGCGCGCGAACGTCCGTACCTTCGCCTGGGCTCGGGCGTCTGCTTTGGCGCGTGGCTTGACCCGCTTGAGGGCTGCCCGGGTGGTGGTGTCCATGTCCTGCAAGGTCTCTTTGAGTAACTCCTGGCGGTTGGGCGTGGCCGCCTGTAAGAGCGCCGCCGCCTCCCCGGCCCGCGCCTTGGCCGCCGTCATCTGCCGGTCGGCCAACTCGGCGTCGCTGGTGGTCAGCGTCAGCAGGGTCGACTCGGCCGCCCGCTTGAGCGGGTAGAGCAGGTCACCGGGGACGGTCGAGTAGGTCACCATGGCCGTGACCACCGTGGCCACGATCATCGCGCTCAGCCCGGCCCACGGCCGCATCCGCATCCAGCCCGGCACGGCCGGAATCGACGGGCGGTCGTGCGGCGGCTGCCCGGCGGGAACACGCTCGCTCTGGTGGGTTCTGAGCAGTTCGTCCCGCAGCCGGGCGCGGAACTCGGCCCGCGGCCCGCTGCCCAGCAGGTGGCCGAAGCCGCCGAGGCGGGACACCACGTCGGCCGAGAAGCGACCGGCGCGCCACCGACGCCACCACCCCATGAACGCTCCCGCGTTTCGTCAGCCCCCGGACAACCCGGATGATCCCCGCCCTGCCTCCTGCCCAACGACGCGCAGGCGGCCTAGGTTACGGCACGTGTCTTAACCGAGATCCTTGGGCAGCGCCCGGGCCAGCGCCTTGATGGCACGGAACTGCAACGCCTTGATCGCCCCGGCTTTCTTGCCCATCACGAGCGCGGTCTCGGCCAGCGACATGCCGTACAGGAAGCGGAGGATGACGCATTCCTGCTGCTCCGGGCCGAGTTGCTGGACGGCGCGCATCACGTGCTCGTTCACCATATTGGTGACGACGGCGTTCTCCGGGATGTGCGGCCCGTCGAGCGGGGTGTCGAGGACCTCGGCCGTGGAGACTTCTAAGCGGTTTCGGCCTGATTTGAAATGATCGGTCACCAGGTTCCGGGCGATCGTCACGAGCCACGCGCCGAAGTCCCGGCCCTGCCAGGTGAAGTCGGCGATGCCGCGCAGCGCGCGCAGGAAGGTGTCGCTGGTCAGGTCCTCGGCTAAAGGATGCGAGCCGACCCGGAAGAAAACGTAGCGGTAGACAAGCTCCACGTAACGGTCGTAAAGCATGCCGAACGCCTCGGTGTCGCCGGTCTTGGCGCGCAGGACCAGCGTGCGCATCTCGTCGTGTTCCGGCGAGAGCGTGATCGTGCTTGGCTCGATGGGCGCGGTCTGCACCGCTCCAGCGGAAGCCGGAGGAGCGATCCCGGCGAACGGCCACGTGTTCGGCATCCGGATATCCCATGCGGGGAAGGGGAAGTCGGCGTGCTTGCACACTCTAGAAATCAACGCGGCTTATGTCCATCGTGCTGGAGATCCGGTTTGGCACAGGGGTGAAGCGCCTATGGGCAACCTCCGCGCCGTAGGTCAAGCCCGCCGCGCCGGAGGCGTGGCCATAATAAGGACACCATGGAAGTTCTAGTTGCTGTCATTGCCTTCGCCGGAGCCCTGCTGGCCGCCATCACCACGGGCGCGCTGATCGGGCGGTTGCGGGAGGAGGCGTCCGGGTGGCTGACCGCCTGGAGCATCACGACCTTCTCGCTCTGCCTGGCCCTCGGCGCGATCGGGGTCGGGCACCTGCTCGGCTTCGCGCCGCTCACGTTCCGGATCTACCAGATCGGCGGGGCGCTGCTGGCGCCGCTCTGGCTGGCCATCGGGCTGATCCAGCTGCTGGCGGAGAAACGTTCGGCCCAGTTCTCCGGGTGGGCGCTCGGCGTGGGTCTCACCCTCGTCGGCGGCGTCATCATGCTGATCGACCCGGTCGCGAATCCGGACGACTTCGGGAAAGAGCTGCCGATCGGGAACACGTTCTGGGACCTCTGGCCGGAGCAGCTGCTGCGCGTCGTGCACGTCGTCGTGCTGCTGATCCTGTTCATCTCGCTGATGGTGGCGGTGGTGCGCTGGCGTGGCGGGGACGACTACGACGCCGACAACATGAACGCCACCGTGGTGCTGGCCCCGACCGGCATGGCCGTGGTGGGCGCGTTCCTGTTCCCCGTGCCCGGCCCGTTCGTGGCCGTCCTGCTGGGCGGCCTGTCCGGCGCGATCTGGTACGCGGTGGCCCGGCCGCTCGCTCCGTACGAGGACGAGGAGGACGAACCCGCACCACCCCCGCCTCCTCCGCCCCAGCAGGACTGGCAGGACTACGGCCGCCGGCGTGCCCCGGAACCCGAACCGGAGCTCCCGCCGCTGCGCTCCGGCCTCGGCGACCTGGTGGCCGAATACCGCGCCGGCGAGACCGGCGAGGTCGACTACGCGGCCAGGATGCAGACCGGCGGCTTCGGCGCCCCGGTCGGCCCCAGCGGCCCCGACGCGTTCGGCGGCCCGATGACGGGCACGATGATGCCCGCCGACCGCTTCGGCGGCGGCACCCCCGAGTACGGCATGCCCGTCCCCCAGCCCGCCGTCCCCGAATACAACATGCCGGCCACCGGCGTCGTCTACGCGGGCGCGGCCTCGATCGGCGCGACCGCCAAGCCGGCCCCGAACATCTACGGCCTGCTGACGGTCTTCACCCTCCTGGACGGCTCCGGCGAGGCGTTCGACAAGCTGGCCGAGGAGACCGTCGAAGCGGTCCAGGCGGCCGAGCCGGACACGCTGGTCTTCGTCTGCCACGGCGTTAAGTCGGCGCCGCTGCAGCGCATCGTCTACGAGCTCTACCGGGACGAGGTGGCCTTCTCCGAACACCAGCGGCAGCCGCACATGGAACGGTTCGCCACCGAACGCCAGGTGCTGGTCCTGGCGACCAATGTCATCGAACTGAGCGTGAACGCGGCGAAGGTGGTGCCGCTGCCCTCGGCGTTCCGGATCTAGGCGAGTGCCGCGCGCAGCCGCGCTTCGTCGACCCGCCAGAAGTCGTGCTGCACCCCGTCGATCAGCGTCACCGGGATCATCTCGCCGTATTTCTCCAGGTCCTCGGCGGAGGCGGTGATGTCATGTTCCTCCCACGGCACGCCCAGCTCCCCGGCCACCCGGGCGATGATCTCGCGGGCGTCCGCGCAGAGGTGGCAGCCTGGCTTGCCGTACAGGGTGATCGAATGAGCCATGCGTTCCACAGTACGGGGGGCGAATTGGAGACCGGCCCCTCCGGCTGGCACAGTTGTTGAGCACGGACGGATAAGCCTCGACTTTGTGCATGGCTTCACAAAGGCACTAACCTGGGGTTTGTTCTCAACGTCCGTCTCATTCCCCCCGGGAGCTCCGGCTAGTGATCCGCCGTATTCCGCAAGCTCGTGAGCGTGGCATCCCCGACGCGACCGTCGCGCGGCTGCCGCTCTACCTGCGTGCCCTGAACGGCCTGGCCGAGCGTGGCACCGCGACCGTGAGCTCGGAGGATCTGGCCCTGGCCGCGGGCGTGAACTCCGCCAAACTCCGCAAGGACCTCTCCCACCTGGGGTCGTACGGCACCCGCGGCGTCGGCTACGACGTGCAGTACCTGATCTACCAGATCTCCCGCGAGCTCGGCCTCACCCAGGACTGGGCGGTGGCCATCGTGGGCGTCGGAAACCTGGGTCGGGCGCTGGCCAACTACGGCGGCTTCGTGTCCAGGGGATTCCGGGTGGCCGGGCTGCTGGACGCCGACCCCGCCGTGGTCGGGGACCACATCGCGGGCCTGACGGTGGAACATTCCGACGGCCTGGAGGCCGTCATCCGCAAGCGCGGCGTGTCGATCGTGGTGATCGCCACACCCGCGACGGCGGCGCAGCAGGTCTGCGACCGGGTCATCGCCGCCGGTGTCACGAGTATCTTGAATTTCGCCCCCGTCGTGCTCACGGTGCCAGACGGTGTCGATGTCCGTAAGGTCGATCTATCCATTGAACTGCAGATCCTCGCGTTTCATGAGCAGCGCAAGGTGAGTGGGGGGCCCATGATGGCCGAGGACTGGGCCGGGGAGGCCGGATGACCATGCTCATCGTCGGGCTCAGCCACCGGACCGCTCCGGTGGCTCTGCTGGAGTGTGTGACCGTCTCGGGTGACGCGCTGCTGAAGCTGCTGCACGACGTGCGCCAGGACGCGCACGTGTCGGAGGCCATGGTCGTCTCCACCTGCAACCGGGTCGAGCTTTACGCCGACGTGGACAAGTTCCACGGCGGGGTCACCGCGCTGACCGACCTGCTGGCCACCCACTCCGGCGTCCCGCAGGAGCAGCTGACCCGGCACCTCTACGTGCACTACGAGGAGCGCGCGGTCCACCACCTGTTCTCGGTCGCCTGCGGCCTGGACTCCATGGTCGTCGGCGAGGGCCAGATCCTCGGCCAGATCAGAACGGCGCTGCGGACCGCCCAGCACGAGGGCAGCGTCGGCCCGACGCTGAACGAGCTGGTCCAGCACGCGCTGCGGGCGGGCAAGCGCGCGCACAGCGAGACCGGCATCGACCGCGCGGGCGCCTCCCTGGTCGGCGTCGGCCTGGACCTGGCCGGGCGGGTGCTCGGCCCGATCGCGGGCCGCCGCGCCCTGGTCGTCGGCGCGGGCTCGATGAGCGCCCTGTCCGCCGCCACCCTGGCCCGCGCGGGCGTCACCAACATCGTCATCGCCAACCGCACCTACGAGCGCGCCGTACGGCTCGCCGAGACGGTCGGCGGCCGGGCGGTCGAACTCACCGGCGTCCCCGCCGAGATGGCCCAGGCCGACCTGGTGGTCTCCTGCGTGGGGGCGGGCAATCGCGCGATCACCACGGATATGGTGCTGGCGGCGATGGCGGGCCGGAGCCGGCCGCTGTTCCTGCTGGACCTGGCGCTGCCGCACGACGTGGACCCGGGCGTGCGCACGTTCCCCGGCGTCACCCTGGTCGACCTGGACTCCATGCAGCAGGCCGGGATCGGCGGCGACGGCGGGCGCGGGGCCGAGATCGACGCGGTCCGGGGGATCGTGGCCGAGGAGGTCGCCGCCTACCTGGACCAGACCCGCGCGGCCCGGGTCACGCCGACGGTGATCGCGCTGCGCAGCCGGGCGGCGGCCGTGGTCGAGGCCGAGATGGGCCGGTTGACGGCGCGAGTACCCGAACTCGATGGCAAGCTGAAAGACGAGGTCGCGCACATGGTCAGGCGCGTGGTGGACAAACTCCTCCATGAGCCGACTGTGCGTGTCAAGCAGCTCGCGGCGTCCCCGGCAGGCGATCATTATGCCGAGGCGCTCCGCGAACTGTTCAATCTGGACCCGAAGGCGCCAGGCGCCGTATCCAGGATGGAGCTCGAACAGTGAAGCTGAGGCTGGGCACCCGCAAGAGCCTGATGGCGACCACGCAGTCGCAGCAGGTGGCGGACCGGCTGACCGCGCTCACCGGCCGGGCGGTCGAACTCGTCGGCATCACTACCTTGGGCGACGTGAGCAAGGCGCAGCTCAGCCAGCTCGGCGGCACCGGCGTGTTCGTCAGCGAGCTGCGCACCCACCTGATCGAGGGCGACATCGACTTCGCCGTGCACTCGCTCAAGGATCTGCCCACCGCCGCCGACCCGCAGATCACCATCGCGGCCATTCCGCTCCGCGACGACCCCAGGGACGCCCTGGTGGGCGCGGTCAAGCTGGCCGACCTGGCGCCAGGGGCCAGGGTCGGCACCGGCTCGCCGCGCCGGATCGCCCAGCTGCGCGCGCTCCGCGCCGACCTGGAGTATGTGCCGATTCGCGGCAACGCCGACACCCGGATCGGCAAGGTCGCCGCCGGCGAGCTGGACGGGGTGGTGCTGGCCGCCGCCGGGCTCACCCGCCTGGGCCGCGACGGCGAGATCGCCCAGCTGTTCGACACCGACGAGATGTTGCCCGCCCCCGGGCAGGGCGCGCTCGCGGTGGAGTGCCTGACCGGGCGCCCCGACCTGGTCGAGCTGCTGTCCGTGCTCGACGACGCCAGGACCAGGGCCGCCGTCACCGCCGAGCGGGCGGTGCTGGCCGCCCTGGAGGCGGGCTGCTCCGCGCCGGTGGGCGCGTATGCGGCAGATGACGGGCACACGTTGAATTTGACCGCCACCGTCGTCGCGATCGACGGCGCGCGAGCGGTCCGCAAGTCCGCCTCCGGACCCCGGACGGCAGCCATGGACCTCGGGCGCGAGCTCGCGGCCGCCATGATCGCGCAAGGGGCCGGCACGTTGATGGGGTCCCATTGAGCAATACCGAGTCTGGATTCGTGGCATTTGTCGGAGCTGGGCCCGGCGACGAGAACCTGCTCACGCTTCGCGGAGCCGACCTGCTGTCGCGCGCCGATGTCGTCGTGCTGGACCAGGAGGCGTACGGCGCGCTGCTACGCCACTGCCCCCCCAACGTGATCGTCATGACCGCCGCCGAGGGCTTCGTCGCCGCGGCCAAGGCGGGCAAGCGGATCGTCCGGGTCTGCCCCGGCGATCCTTCGCTGTTCTCCTCGGTCGCCGAGGAGGTCGCGGCCTGCGCCAAGGCCGAGGTGGAGTTCGAGATCGTGCCCGGCGTGCCGCCCGCGACCGCGGTGCTCACCTATGCCGGCATCCCGGCCGCCTCGTCGGGGCCGGAGTTCCGGATCGTGGACGCCACGCAGGTCACCGAATGGGGACCGCACGCCGCCTGCCAGGGCACTCTGGTGATCTACAACGGGCTGGCCGAGGCGGTCCCGATCGCCAAGGCGCTCATCGCCGGCGGCAAATCCGACCACACGCCGGTCGCGGTGACCAGCGACGGCACCACCACCGAGCAGTACACCGTGGTGTCCTCGCTCGGGCGGCTCGGCCACGACCTGAAGCACGCCGGGATGACCGAGCCTGCGGTCATCGTGGTCGGCGACGCGGTCGGCCAGCGGGACAAGCTCTCCTGGTTCGAGACCCGGGCGCTGTTCGGCTGGCGGGTGCTGGTGCCGCGCACCAAGGAGCAGGCGGCCGGGCTGTCCGAGCAGCTCCGCTCGTACGGCGCGGTGCCCGAGGAGGTGCCCACCATCTCGGTGGAACCCCCGCGGACGCCGCAGCAGATGGACCGCGCCATCAAGGGCCTGGTCACCGGACGCTACGAGTGGGTGGCCTTCACCAGCGCCAACGCCGTCAAGGCGGTCCGCGAGAAGTTCGAGGAATACGGCCTGGACGCGCGCGCCTTCGCCGGGCTGAAGGTGGCCGCCGTGGGCGACGCCACCGCGCGGGCCCTGGTCGAGTTCGGGGTCCGGCCGGATCTGATGCCGACCGGCGAGCAGTCCTCGGAAGGTTTGCTGGCCGAGTGGCCGCCGTACGACTCGATGCTGGACCCGATCAACCGGGTGCTGCTGCCGCGCGCCGACATCGCCACCGAGACACTGGTGGCGGGGCTGACCGAGCTTGGCTGGGAGTGCGACGACGTGACCGCCTACCGCACGGTCCGGGCCGCGCCGCCGCCCGCGCCGATCCGGGAAGCGATCAAGAGCGGCGGGTTCGACGCTGTACTTTTCACGTCTTCTTCGACTGTGCGGAATCTGGTGGGGATCGCCGGGAAACCGCACAATGTCACCGTTATCGCGGTCATCGGCCCGCAGACCGCCAGAACGGCGGAGGAGTTCGGGCTGCGGGTGGACGTGATGGCCGACAAACCTTCGGCTTTCGCCCTCGCGGCGGCGCTGGCGGAGTACGGTGCGAAGCAGCGCCAGGCGGCTGTCTCCGCCGGTGAGATTCCGCGTCGTCCGTCACAGACGCGAAGGGGTGCCCGTCGTCGGGCCAAATAGCTTGGGGTGAGGGAATGACCGCTGAGTTTCCGGTCGCTAGGCCGCGCCGGTTGCGCCGGACCGCGCCGCTGCGCCGCATGGTGGCCGGGACCCGGCTGCATCCGGCCGAGCTGATCCTGCCGCTCTTCGTCAAGGAGGGCATCGCCGAGCCGAACCCGGTCGGGTCGATGCCCGGCGTGATGCAGCACACGCGCGACTCGCTCCGCAAGGCCGCGCACGAGGCCGCCGAGGCGGGTGTCGGCGGGCTCATCCTGTTCGGCATCCCGCTGCACAAGGACGGCCGGGGTTCGGCCGCCGACGACCCGGACGGCATCGTGCAGCTCGCCCTGGCCGACCTGGCTGCGGAGGTGGGCGACGCGCTGGTGCTGATCGCGGACACCTGCCTGGATGAATACACCGATCATGGCCACTGCGGGCTGCTCACCGCGACCGGCGAGGTCGACAACGACGCCACGCTGGAGCGTTACGCCGCCGCCGCCGTCGCGCAGGCGCGGGCGGGCGCGCAGGTGATCGCGCCGAGCGGCATGATGGACGGCCAGGTCGCGGCCATCCGGACGGCGCTGGACGCGGATGGCTTCGCGGAGATTCCGATCCTGGCCTACTCGGCGAAGTTCGCGTCCGGGTTCTACGGCCCGTTCCGGGAGGCGGCCGAGTGCGCGCCGCAGTTCGGCGACCGGAACGCGTACCAGCAGGATCCGGCCGGGCCGATCGGGGAGTCGCTGCGGGAGATCCGGCTGGACCTGGACGAGGGCGCGGACGCGGTCATGGTGAAGCCCGCGCTGGCCTACCTGGACATCCTGCGGCAGGTCCGCGACATGGTGGACGTGCCCGTGGCCGCCTACCAGGTGAGCGGGGAGTACGCGATGGTGGAGGCCGCCGCCGCGAACGGCTGGATCGACCGGGATCGAGTGATCATGGAGTCGCTGATCGCCATTCGGCGGGCCGGTGCTGATCTCATCCTCACCTACTGGGCCACGGAAATCGCGCGCCGTTTGGCCTAACCGGGCCATATCCGGGGGTCGCCCTGCGAAGGTCATCTTGTAACAGGCATTATCGGGTGCAACACCAGCCACCCCCGTGGTGGCTGTTTTCCGTCGGGGAGGGAGCGCCATGGTGGGGGTACCGCTGGCTCGGAGATCGAGGCGGCGCGCGCACCGGACGCCGCGCCCCATCACCTCGGTGCTGCACTATGCCGCGCTCGGCTGGGCCAGCTGTATGGGGGCGCACCCGCTCCGCGAGGGCGGGCGCGCCTGCTCGTGCGATCGGGTCGGCTGTCCCGATCCCGGCACGCATCCGCTGTCGCCCGCCTGGCAGATGCAGGCCACGCTGGACACCGCCCAGCTCACCCGCTGGTGGGGGCAGAACCCCGAGGCGAACGTGATCCTGCCCACCGGCCGGGTATTCGACGTGTTCGACGTCCCCGCCGCCGCGGGGATCACCGCGCTGGCGGCCATGGACGCCGCCGGTTTCGCCACTGGCCCGGTCTCCGCTAACGGTGACCGGGTTCTTTTTTATGTGGCTACGCGAGGTGCGCCCGACGATGAGGACGAGTGGTGGTCCTGCCACCTCGACTACGGGCCCGAGACGATCGACTCCTCGCCGGGGCTGCGCTGGCACTGCCGCGACAGCTACGTGCTCGCGCCGCCGTCGACGCTTCCCGGCGGCTCGGTGGTGACCTGGCTGCGCCCGCCGGACGGGCGTCCGCTGCCCGATCCCCTTCGCGTGCTCGACCTGATTGCCGACTAATCTCGTGGGCGTGGAATTTACCCAGCAATCCGCGAAACTGTTCGCCCGGGCCAAGGAGCTCGTGCCCGGCGGGGTGAACTCCCCGGTCCGCGCCTTCGGGGCGGTGGGCGGGACACCGAGGTTCATGGCCTCCGGTCAGGGGCCGTACCTCACGGATGTGGACGGCAACCAGTATGTGGACCTGGTCTGCTCGTGGGGGCCGATGATCCTCGGCCACCGGCATCCCGCCGTGGTGCAGGCCGTCTCGGACGCGCTCGCCCACGGCCTCTCCTACGGCACCGCCACCGAGGGCGAGGTGCTGCTTGCCGAGGAGATCGTCAACCGGATGAGCCCGGCCGTGGAAAAGGTGCGGCTGGTCAGCTCCGGCACCGAGGCCACCATGAGTGCGGTACGGCTCGCGCGCGGCTTCACCGGCCGATCGAAAATCATCAAGTTCGCCGGGTGCTACCACGGGCACGTGGACGCGCTGCTGGCCTCGGCGGGGTCCGGTGTCGTCACCTTCGGCCTGCCGGACACGCCGGGGGTGACGGGCGCGTCGGCGGCGGACACGATCGTGTTGCCGTACAACGATCTGGAGGCGGTGGAGGAGGCGTTCGCGGCCGGTGAGATCGCGTGCGTGATCACTGAGGCGTGCCCGGCGAACATGGGTGTCGTCCCGCCGCTGGACGGCTTCAACCGGCGGCTGCGCGAGCTGTGCACCGCGCATGGCGCGCTGCTCATCGTGGACGAGGTGCTGACCGGCTTCCGGGTAAGCGCGTCCGGCTGGTACGGCCTCGACCCCGTGGACGCCGACCTGATGACCTTCGGCAAGGTGATGGGCGGCGGCCTCCCGGCGGCGGCCTTCGGCGGCCGGGCCGACGTGATGGCGTACCTCGCTCCGGAGGGGCCGGTCTACCAGGCGGGCACGCTGTCGGGGAACCCGCTCGCGTGCGCCGCCGGACTGGCCACGCTGAACGCCTGCGATGACGACGTCTACGACCGGGTCGACGCCTCGGCCCTGATCATCGGCCGCGCGGCCTCGGACGCGCTGGCCGCAGCGGGGGTGCCGCATCGGCTCCAGCGCGCCGGGAACCTCTTCTCCATTTTCTTCACCGATCAGCCGGTGACGGACTTCGCGTCGGCGAAGACCCAGAACACGGCGGCCTACACGGCGTTCTTCCACTCGATGTTGGATCAGGGCGTTTACCTGCCGCCGTCCGCGTACGAGGCGTGGTTCCTTTCCGCCTCGCACGACGACGACGCATTGACCCGGATCGCCGAAGCCCTACCGGCTGCCGCAAGAGCAGCAGCTTCAGGTTGATCGACTCAGCTTCTTGGAGCGGGACTGGCGGGCCTGACGGGCCAGGGTCTCCAGGTAGGAGAGCTCGGCGGGGCGGTTGGTCTTCGTGAAGATGTTGTTTAGGATTCTCATGTCTTCATTTTCTGGTGCTTAACAGTTGAGCACAAGCGAGATTTTCTTAGGTGCATGGTTTAGACTAGCTACATGTTGGACTTGCACCGGTTGAAGGCTCTGCACGCGGTCGCGACCTACGGTTCGGTGGGCGCGGCGGCGGAAGCGTTGATGGTGACCCCGTCCGCCATCTCCCAGCAGCTCGCCAAGTTGGAGCGGGAGACCGGTGCCGTGCTGGTCGAGCGGAACGGGCGCGGGGTCAAGCTGACCGACGCCGCCGGGCTGCTGGCCGACCATGCCGAGAAGATCCTCGCGCTGGTGGAGACCGCCGAGGCGGACTTCGAGGCGCTGCGTGGCGCGGTCGTCGGGAAGCTGTCCATGGCGGCTTTCGCGACCGCCGCGCGCGGCATCATGCCGAACGCGCTGACCCTGCTCAAGGATCGGCACCCGGACCTGGACCTGCTCGTCTTCGAGCGCGAGCCGGACCGCATGGTGCGCGAGGTCACCCGGGGCGAGATCGACCTGGCCGTGGTGCAGGACTGGGTCAACCGGCCGATAGCCATTCCGGACGGTCTGTCCCGGGCCGCGCTGCTCGAAGATGTGGCCGATGTCGCGGTGCCGGCCGATCATCCGCTGGCCGACCAGCGTGAGGTGGCCCTGGCGGACCTGCCCGGCGATCAGTGGATCATCTCCTCGCCGGGGACGGTCTGCCACGATTTCCTGATGTTCCTGATCCGGTCGTCGGAGAAGGAGCCCCAGGTGGTGTGCTACGCCGATGAGTATCCGTCGCAGGTGGCCATGGTCGCGGCCGGGCACGGCTACGCGCTCATCCCGCGCCTGGGCCGGGGCGCGGTGCCCGACGAGGTGCGGATGGTCCCGATCCTTCCCCGCCCGATTCGCCGCGTTTATGCGCTGTGGCGAACCGACGCGGCCCGCCGTCCCGCGATCCGGGCAGCCGTGGAGGCGCTGCGCACCGCATGTGCTCCGCTGGCGCTTGAGCCGGGCGCGGCGAGTCTGAGCACGCCGGTTATTAACCAGAAACCCGTCCCATAGACAGCCGCATAGCCGCCGACCACGCGACTCACCGCCGCGGCTGTCCAGATCACGACTTTCTAATTAATAGCGCAGTAGGCTGGCGCCACCATGACTGAGACCACCGTTGTTCATCTGCTGCGCCACGGTGAGGTGTATAACCCCGCGGGCGTCCTCTACGGCAGACTGCCGGGATATCATCTGTCGGACAATGGCCGGGCGATGGCCGACATGGTGGCCAAGTCCATCGCGGGGCGGGACATCGTGGCGATCTGGAGTTCGCCGATGGAGCGCGCCCAGGAGACGGCCGCGCCGTCCGCGGAGGCCCTGGGCGGGCTCGCGGTCACCCTGGACGATCGGTTGACCGAGGCGACGAACGTCTTCGAGGGCAAGCGGCTGGCGGGCGCGGTGTTCAAGGATCCGCGCAACTTCTGGCACATCAGGGATCCGAGGCGGCCTTCCTGGGGGGAGGCGTATCTGGATGTGGTGGCCCGGATGAAGTCCGTCATCGACTCCGCGAAGTCGGCGGTGCGCGGGCACGAGATCCTGATGGTCAGCCATCAGCTGCCGATCTGGATCATCCGGTTGGCGGCGGAGAATCGGCGGCTCTGGCATGATCCGCGGCGGCGCCAGTGTTCGCTGGCCAGCTTGACGAGCTTCACCTTCGAGGACGACCGGCTGGTCACGGTCGGCTATACGGAACCGGCTGCGATCCTGCTCAAGAGCAATCCCCTGGCCGGAGCTTAGGCCGAGCTATCCCCGTGAGGGCGCGCCTGTGTCTGGACTGAGGAACGCAGGTCGCGGAGTGGCCGGAGTGACGAGGGAAGACGCAGGCTGAAGGCGCCCGAGCCCCCGTGCCGGAGGCGCGGGCATAACGCAGTAGAGTAATTTTGCTCTACTGGCCGTAGTACTAGGAGATCGTTCTCCGATGCCCATCAAACCTCTCGTCTTCGTGCTCGCCGTCCTTGTGTTGGCGGGCTGTGCGGGTTCGCAGAGTTCGGGGCAGCCGGAGTCCGGAGATACGCGGTTTATCCCCGGTGACGGAAAAATCCAGATCTTTCAACCGGGGGAGCGCAAGGACGCGCCCGTGGTTGAAGGTCAGTCGCTGGATGGTTCGACTGCGGGGTTGGCCAAGGGCAAGGTCGTTGTGCTCAACTTCTGGGCGTCCTGGTGTGCGCCCTGCCGGGCTGAGGGGCCGATCCTGAAAGATGTCGCCGCCCGTACCAAATCGGGGGGTGTGGAGTTTCTCGGGGTGAACTTCAAGGATCAGAAGACGGCGGCGCTCGCCTATGACCGGGCCATGGAGCCGGGCTATCCGAGCATTCACGACCAGCAGGGGCAGGTGCTGCTCGGGTTCCAAGGGACCGTGCCGCCTGCCGCGATTCCGTCCACGCTGATCATCGACAGGAACGGCAAGATCGCCGCGCGGGCCCTCGGCGGGGTCAAGTACCAGGCGCTGCTCGACGCCGTCACCAAGGTCAACAGTGAACCTCGCTGAGACGGTCGCCTCCGGTTCGCTGCTGATCGCCCTGCCGATCGCGCTGCTGGCCGGTCTCGTCTCGTTCCTCTCGCCGTGCGTGCTGCCGCTGGTGCCGGGCTACCTGTCGTACGTCACGGGCATGAGCGCCGACCCGCGCCGGCGCACGCTCGTGCTCGGCAGCGGGCTTTTCGTGCTCGGATTCGCCCTGGTCTTCGTGCTGGGCGGCGCGCTCTTCGGCGGTCTCGGCGCGGCGCTGCTCGGCAACGCCCAGGTCATCACGAAAGTGCTCGGCGCGCTCACGATCGTGCTCGGGGTCGCGTTTCTCGGCCTCATCCCCGGGTTGCAGCGCGACTTCCGCTTCCACAAGCTCCCCGCCGCCGGGCTGGCGGGCGCGCCGCTGCTCGGCGTCGTCTTCGGCCTCGGCTGGACGCCGTGCATCGGCCCCACCCTGGCCGTCGTGCTCACCCTCTCCGTCGACCAGGGCAGCGCCGCCCGTGGCGCGCTCCTGGCCTTTGGGTACGCCCTCGGCCTGGGCCTGCCGTTCATCGTCGCCGGGCTCGCCTACCGCAGGGCGTTGCACACCTTCCGGGCGGTTCGCCGCCATTCCCAACTCATCACCCGGGTCGGCGGCGCGATGCTGGTGGCCGTGGGGCTGCTGCTCGTCACCGGCCTGTGGGGTGAGCTCATCGCGGGCCTGCAGGGCTGGGTGGGCGGATTCGAGCCGGTGATCTGATGACACTGACCGAAGAGAAGCAGATCGCCAAGCCGGTCGGCCTGGGCGTGATCGGCTGGCTGCGGTGGGGGTGGCGCACGCTCACCTCGATGCGGACCGCGCTCATCCTGCTGTTCCTGTTCGCGCTCGCCTCGGTGCCCGGCTCGGTCTTCCCGCAACGCAACGTCGATGCCAGCCTGGTGGCCCGCTACTACGCGAACGACCCGGTCAAGGCCGAATGGCTGGACCGGTTCTGGCTGTTCGACGTGTTCCGCTCGCCCTGGTTCGCGGCCATCTACCTGCTGCTGTTCCTGTCGCTGGTCGGCTGCGTGCTGCCGCGCACGCTGGCCCACCTCAAGGAGATCCGCCGCAAACCCCCGGCCGCGCCGCGCAACCTGCTCCGCCTGCCGCACCACGACGAGTTCACGGCGGACCTCACGATCGCCGAAGCCGCGGCCACGCTCAGGAAGCGCCGCTTCCGGGTCGAAACCGGCCCTGACTGGGTGGCGGCCGAGAAGGGCCACCTCCGGGAGACCGGCAACCTGGTATTCCACGTCGCGCTGCTGGTCTTGCTGATCGCGGTCGGCGCCGGCGGGCTGTACGGCTACAAGGGCAACGTTCTGGTGGTCGAAGGCGACGGCTTCGCCAACACCGTCGCGGCCTATGACCGTTATGTCCCCGGTGCATCCGTCTCGGCCGAGTCGCTGGAACCGTTCTCGTTCAAGCTCACCGACTTCCAGGCCACCTATATCGGGCCAGGGCACGAGAAGGTGGGCCAGCCGCTCACTTTCTCCGCCACGTTGAGCGTCAAGGACGCCCCCGGCGCGGCGGATCGGGTGGTCGACCTGCGCGTCAACGAGCCGCTGGACGTCAACGGCACGCTGACCTACCTGATCGGCCACGGCTACGCGCCCGTCTTCAAGGTGACCGACGGGAAGGGGCAGGTCGCGTACGAAGGGCCGGTGCCGTGCCTGACCTCCAACACCTCGACGTACGAATCCGAGTGCGTCATCAAGGTGCCGGACGCGCGGCCGCAGCAGCTGGCCTTCCTGGGGCGGTTCCTGCCGTCCACGCTTCCGGTCGGGGAGGAGTGGATCTCGGTCTTCCCCGGGGCCGCCAACCCGACCGTGCAGGTCTGGCCGTTCGCGGGCGACCTCGGGCTGGACTCAGGCGAGCCGCAGTCGGTCTACGACCTGAGCGCGCACAAGAACCTCAAACCGCTGGGCACGATGACCGTGCAGCCGCGCCCGCTGGCCGTCGGCGAGGCCCTCGACCTGCCGGGCGGCGCCGGGAAGATCGAGTTCACCGGCGTCAAGGAGTGGATCTCCTTGCAGACCACGTACGACCCCGGGCGGATGCCCGCGCTGGTGGCCTCCATCGCCGCCGTGCTCGGCCTGGTGCTCTCGCTGACCATCCGCCGCCGCCGGGTCTGGGTCCGGATGACGGACGGAAGGGTCACGGTGGGAGGATTGTCCCGCACCGAGGGGTCGAATTTCACCGACGAGTTCGCCGAGATCGTCGCCTCGCTCAACCCCCGTTCAGGAGTCTCGGATGACCGCTGACACACTGGCCACCCTGAGCGACCAGCTCATCCTGGCCGCCATCCTGCTCTACCTGGCCGCGATGGTCGGGTACGCCCTTGAGCTGGCCTTCGCCACCCGACCGGCACAGGTCAGAGAACTCGTCGCCGCCGACGGCAGCACGGTGACCGAGACTCAGGAAGCTGAGCCCATTGCTTGGGCGATGCGCGCCGGGCGGATCGCGGTCGGCTTGACCTGGGTCGGCTGGGCCGCCAACGTGACCGCCACGCTGACCCGGGGGCTCGCGGTCGAACGGTGGCCGTGGGGCAACATGTACGAGTTCGTGGTGGCGATGATCCTCGCCGCCGTGACCGTGTACCTGTTCATGCAGCTGCGTTACCCCGTCCGGTTCCTGGGCGCGTTCGTGAGCGTGATCGCCGCGATCGGGCTCGGGTTCAGCGTCCGGGTGCTGTACACGCAGGCCGGTCCAGTGGTTCCGGCGCTGGACTCGTACTGGGTGGCCATTCACGTGAGCGCCGCCATCGCCGCCAGCGGGCTGTTCACCGTGGGCGGGGTGGCCGCCGCCCTCTACCTGTTCCGGGGCGCGGGCCAGTCCCGGCTGCCCGCTCTCGCGGACCTGGAGCGGATCGCGCACCGGGTGATCGTGATCGGCTTCCCGATCTGGACGTTCGCCGTCATCTCCGGCGCGCTCTGGGCCGACAAGGCGTGGGGACGCTACTGGAACTGGGACCCCAAAGAGGTCTGGGCGTTCATCACCTGGGTGGCGTACGCGGCCTACCTGCACGCCCGGGCCACCGCCGGCTGGAAGGGCAAGGCCGCCCTGATCGTCTCCCTGGTGGCCTTCGGCTGCCTGCTGTTCAACCTGGTCGGCGTGAACATCTTCTTCGGCGGCCTGCACTCCTACGCCGACGTGAACTAATCGTCGTCAACTAGTCATCGTCTCTGAGCCGCCGCTCCAGGTTCCGCAAGAACTCCGGGTCATCGTCGGGCCCGCGCGGAGCCGGGGGCGGCTCCTCGGCCTGCTCATCCGGTACGGCAGGCGCCAGCGGTGGCCGCCCCGCCAGCAACCAGAGCACACCACCAATGGCCGGCACGGCCGTAATGAGCACCCACACGCCTTTCGGCAGGCCCCGAATGTATTCGGCCGGGGTCGTGATCACGTCGAAGAGGCAGTAGAGCCAGAAGGCCAGTAACGCCAGACCGACTATCACGTTCGCCATGCCCACACGGTAAACGATGTGAGCAGGTGATCGTGTTTTCATCGCGATAGCCGTACATCATTAGGGATGACTCTCGCGAAACGACATCGTACGGTAGTTCGGTACAAGCACCTTCCCGACAAAGAGAGAGGTGCGATGGCGCAGCAGGGCGATAGAGGCCGTCACCGGCGAGGGACTCGGTGGTGGCAGCGGGGCCAGGTGGGGGCCACCTATGCGTCGCCTTACCGTGGGGTGGAGACCGCTGAACAGCGGCCTGAGATGCACCCAGAGATGCATGTTGAGCGCAGGATGGCGGTGACCGCCCCCGTGGTGGATCGGCCGCAGTACACCTGGCGCGACTTCGAGTTGGACGACCAGCCGGCCAGGGCCACGCCGCATCGGCCCGACCGGCCGGACACGAGGGATGGGAGGCGGCACTGCGGGGCGCTGGAACGTGTCATGTACCGCCAGTGGGACGGTCAGGACGGGCCGCCGTCGCCGGACGCCGTACGGGCGGTGGACAGCCTGGCGCGGTTACCCGACCGGCTCAAGGATCTGCTGGCCGACGGTCTTGACGGGATCTACATCGGACGGGGAGGGGTGCCGGATCTTGACGACATGGGGTACCTGCGGGGTGCGCCGTTGCCGTCGGGGCGGGCGACGTGGGACATCTGCGCCGGCGCGTACGGCGATCGCAAGATCGTTGTGGGGGATCGGCCATCTCCGACACCCGATGTGATGATGCACGAAGTCGGGCATGCGCTGGACGATGTGGACGCCCGTCCGGGAGAGTGGGTTTCGGACTCACCAGAGTTCGCCGCACTCTACGAGGAATGCCGACCGTTACTCGCCTCGGCCTTCCACAAACAACCAGGCACGCTCGGTCGTAAGGAGTTCTTCGCCGACGCGTTCGCGGCCATCGCGTCGCGGCAGCGTCCCGCCCTGGTGGACATGCTCGGCGGAAACACCCGGACCGCATTGAACGTCATGCTCTTCTTCAACAGGCGCTACGGAATCTAGGTGGTCTAGCAATGTTCGTGATCCGGCTCGCTGACGGGACACTGCGCGTGCCGCAGTCGTTGACCAGCGATGACGGGCGCCTGATCGGCAACGCGTACGTCGAGATCGCGCCAGGCGAGCCGGACTACGATCAATGGCTCCCCGAATCCATCACCGAGGAAGAGGAGGCTTCGCGCCGCCGCCGCTGGCAGGAGGAGAACGACGCCTTGGAGCAGGAGTTCCTGGCCTACAAATCCGAACTGGAATAAACGTTCTGCTTTTTTCCCCACCCACCCGCCCTTTGGGTCGCTGGCGCTCAGCCTCATGCGCTGGCCTGGCTTCGCCGGCCTAGCGCAGCCGCAGATCGGCTCAGCCGCTGGTGGAGCGTGGCCCTGGGAGTACGGGCGCCCTTGGTAGGGCGTGGTCCGGAGGAGGGTGCGTGTCCTTGGTAGGGCGTGGTCCTGGGCGTCTGCGGTGCGTGGCAATCGTTGGTGGGTGCCACGGCGTTGGCGGGGGCGGGCGGAGCCCG
>NZ_BLAF01000069.1 GCF_009687885.1 Acrocarpospora pleiomorpha | reverse complement strand
CGAGGGCGATCAGTGGCCAGCGGCGGGCTGGCGTCTCGTCGGTGATCGGGAATCCGTTGGGGTCGAGGGTGCCGACGCGTCGGGCCACGTAGGTGCGGTATGGGACGAGTTCGGGGTCGATGAAGCAGCTCATCACGCGGACGCGGAGGGTGTCCGGCAGGGTGGCGGACGGCAGCAGGGCGAAGACCTTCGCGGCGGCGATCTGGCGGTCGCGGTGTGGTTTGCAGGTGTCGCAGCGGGTGATGTGCCGGATCAGCTGATCGCGTGTCTCGGTGGTGAGATCCCCGGTATGGCCTTCGAGGATCTTGGCGCGTTTGGCGCAGTCGTGCGGGCCTTTGCCCGCGAGGACCTCGGCGGTGACGGCGTCTCGCAGGCGTTCGGTGGCGGCTTCGCGCAAGGACTCCGCCTGCCGTACCGGACGGCCGAGAGCGGCGGCGAGGTCGGGGCCGGACAGGCCGTGGCGGGTGCTGAGTTCCAGGACTTCGCGATCGTCGACCGACAGTGCCTGGGTGGCCTTCCAGGCGGTGACCCGCAGGTCGTCGTCGGCCTCGCCGGACGCCGGGACGGCCACCCCCGCCGGATCGGTGTCATCAGTGATCACGAACCCCGGCATCCGGCGGCGCGCGCACTCCCCCCGCGCGAGCGCGAACAGCCAGGCCTGCAGCTGCTCCGGATCGGCCAGCGACTCGATGCGGGCCTCGGCGGCGATCAGCGTGTCCCGCAACGCCACCTGGGCCCCGTCTGCACTGCCCAGCATGGCCCAGCAGAATCGATAGATGCTCTCCGCGTGCGAATCGTAGAGCGCGGCGAGGGCGCCTGGATCGCGGTCACGCAGCGCTTCGACCAGGACTCGATCATTCATGTAACCGAAGGTAATGGATTAGTAACTAGCAGTTCCAGCGATTCCCACGAATGCCATACCTTCGATTCAGTACGGCTTGCGCCTCATTTATCCAACCAAATCGCCCAATATCGTTAGCCGACCGGTCAGAAAAGCAACACCATCCCGGCGACGGCCACGGCGATCCCCGCCAGAATCAAGGTCACCACCGCGCAGACCATCGCGGCGTGGACCATCCCCCAATCCGTGCCCGAGACATGCTGTTCCCTCATGTCGGCCAGCGCCCTCGCCCGCAGCGAAAGCGCGATCAACGCCGGAATAACCCCCACACCCACCAGGAACAGCAGCGGCAACGACCCGAAGCCCAGCCTGGTCGCCCAGACCACGGCCCGCCGGTCCACCCTCGCCGGACCCACCTGCCCAATCGACCGTACGGCCACCGCACTCCGCCGATGCGCCCCCATCCAGACCATCCCCCATCCACAGAAATTTCCAGAAATGCCAGCACGACAAACCGGGTATCGCCCGCGAGACGAAATACCCGGCTGTCCAGCATTCATAACACCACCACAAGAATTAACCGATTAGCCGGACACAAAACCCGATTCGGCCGAGCCGAGATGGTGTGCTGGAGGAACGTTCGCAGTCACGCGAAGCCGCGTTCTCCAAGGCTGCGGTCACACCTTGGTCGTCAAATTCGCTGAGATTGCCGGGATTCTCCCACCCACCCAGCCCTTTTCTTTACCTCGGGCTCCGCCCGTCCCCGTCATCCCCGTGGTCGCTCGGATGAAGCGGCATCCGGACGGTGCCGTGACCGGGGGCTAGTGAGGTGCCCAGAGACGGGGGGAAGCTGTGAATCGCCGAGGCCCGTGAGCCATGGTGACCCAGTAAAGAGCTCGTGGTTCCCCCGCTAGGGGCGACCAACGCTGATGTACGTGAAGCCAAGTGTGCGCATGCCGACCGGGTCCAGCAGGTTTCGCCCGTCGAACAGCACCGGCCGTCGCATCACCGAGGCCGCTCGCGCCCAGTCCACCTCCTTGAGCTGCGGCCACTCCGTCACCACGATCGCCGCGTCCGCGCCCTCGACCGCCAGTTCAGGCGTCGCGTGGCGGCTCGTCGAAAGCCAGGGCTCCGCGGCGCCCGGACGACCCATCGGGTCCCAGCAGCGCACCTCGGCGCCCTCCGCCAGCAGCCGGGCGGCCAGCACCGTGCTCGGCGCCTCCCGCATGTCGTCAGTCCCGGGTTTGAAGGTCAGCCCCAGCAGCGCCACCCGCGCGCCTGCCAGCGTGCCGAGCTCGTCCTTCAGCTTCTGGATGGCTCGCCGCTTCTGCAGGTTGTTGACTTCGATCACCGCCGACAGCAGCTGCAAGTGATAGCCGGTGTTGCTGGCCAGTTGCCGCAGCGCCTCGGAGTCCTTGGGGAAGCAGGAGCCGCCCCAGCCGATGCCGGGGCGCAGGAAGTGGTGGCCGAGGCGGTGATCCAGGCCGACGGCGCGGGCGACGTGCTCGACGTCGGCGCCGGTTTTCTCGCACAGAGTGGCGACCTCGTTGATGAAGCTGATCTTCGTGGCGAGCAGGGCGTTCGAGGCGAGCTTCACCATCTCGGCGGACAGCACGTCCATCACGACGACCGGTCCGTCCACGCCGTGGTGGAGTTCCTGGATCAGGCGGGCGGTCTGCTCGTCGAAGGCGCCGATGACGATCCGGTCCGGATGGAGGAAATCATGTACCGCGGTGCCTTCAGCGGTGAACTCCGGGTTCGAGGCGTACCCCACGTGGGCGAGACCGCCCGCGTCCATCGCGGCCCGCACGCGAGTGCCGGTGCCCACCGGCACGGTCGACTTCATCACCACTGCTCGCAGGTGGAAGGCGCCTGCCAGCGATTTCACGACCGCCCAGACCCTGGAGAGGTCCGCGTCGCCGGACGCCGACGGTGGCGTGTCCACGCATACGTACACGATCTCGGCGTCGGCCAGCGCGTGCTGGGCATCCAGGGTGAAGGTCAGGCGCTCCTTGTTCCGGGCGATCATCTCGCTCAGCCCCGGCTCATAGATCGGTATGTCGCCGGATTGGAGCAGCTCGATCTTTTCCGGGTTGATATCCCGAACCACGACCCGGTGGCCGAGCTCGGCGAGACCGGCACCGGTGACCAGACCGATGTATCCACCACCGAAAACAGCGACCGGCCTGCCAACCATGGTCATCCCTTCTCACACGGTCGAACCTCATGTCGAGCTGCGGCGAAGAGATGCACCTTGCCCGAGATTCGCCGCATCGAGCGAGCGGGTCAGCTTGTGGCGATATGGAGGCCGGCGCCCGCGCAACCTTCGGAGAGTGCGTTGAGGCCGAAGGCGTCTACGGGGCCCAGGGCGCCGGTGCCGCCGACTCCGTCGATGAGGGCGGTGGTGGCGGCCCAGGCCAGGATGCGGGCCGTGAAGTCGTAGGGGTCGCCGCCGTTGAGCTGCACGGTGGTGAGCAAACGGCCGTCAGATGAGTACGTCTCCGCGATGGTTTGCGAGGAAACAGCGGGATCCGCAGAAGACGAGGTTCGAGGTCCCGAGCGAATGACGCGGTCAGCCATGGCTTCGGTGACGCGCCGAGCACCAGGGAAGGATGCGATGACGGGCGTCGCGCGGGCGAAAACTCCAGCGGCCCGGGTGAGGCCACCCAACCAGCCGAGATAGACGTTGACTTCCCGAAGCCTGGGATACGCGCGCGGGAGCGCGAAGTGCTCGCTCGCCCCAAGAGAGATGCCATGGCGTTTACGGCCGCCCACGGTGAAAAGACGAGTTCGGCCGTGTTCGCGAAGGATACGCCCGTCGCGATAGCCGTACATCGGCTCAAGGATCATGCCGAGCGCGGAGGCGCGGGTTCCGGCGCTGGCGCGGCGGGCGAGGTTGCCTCGGACGAAGTAGCCGATGTCCACCCGCGTCGCTTCGGTGCCCGCTTTGCGGAGGGCCAGGGCGGCGGCGAGATTGCCAGGCACGTAGTCGTACCCGAATGCGGTGATCAGGGTGGCGCCGCGGGCGGCGGCGGGTGGGCCGTAGCGCTGGAAGACGCGCTTGATGAAGGAGGGTTCGCCGGTTGAGTCCAGGTAGATGGCGCCGGCTTCGGTGACGGCCTGAATGGCCGGTTCGCCCCAGCGGGTGAACGGGCCGACGGTGGAGATGAGGACGTCGCCGGATTCGACGATCCTGCGGACCGAGTCGGGGCGGCTCACGTCGGCGACCGCGGTCGGCAGTTCGATCGGGAGGGAAGCCGCGAGGGCGGACAACCGGGCCGGATCGCGCCCGGCCAGCAAAGGCCGGGCGCCGCGCGCCAGCAGGGCTTCGGCGGTGAGCCGCCCGGTGAAGCCGGTGGCGCCGAACAGGACGATCCGGGGGGTGGTCATGCCTGTACCGTAACCCGATTGGGATTTCAAGATCCAGCGAGGGGATCTGGGTTCCGGTAGGCTCACGGCCGTTTCTCGACCATGGCCTGAACGCCGCGATCCTTGATGAAGGGCTCGGTCTGCGGCTTCGCGGTGTGCACCGGTTTCGCGCCGCCCATCGCCAGATCCTCGTACGGCTTCGCCGTGGCCCCCCACGTCCGGGCGACGACCTCCGTCGACTTGGCCTCCCCGCCCTCGCTCACGCTCTCCACGGTGATGATGAAACGCCGGTTGGTGTTGGACCGCACGTCGTCCACGAACGCCGTCCCCCCGCCGATCAGTTTGCCCGCCGCGTCCCGCAGCAAAGCGGTCACCACCAGGCTCGACGCGGGTTTCTGGAACGGGTCGGTGACGTATCCGGTGATCAGGTACGACCCTGTCCCGAGCTTCTCGGTGGCCACCTTGCTCACCGGGAACGGCTTGAACGCGGACGGGATCCGGGCCGCCTGATGCCACGCCGCCGGCCGGTAGTTGATCTTCACGGAGACCGGTTTGGCGGCGGCCAGGGCTTCGCCGGTGAAGGCCAGGGTGCCCGCCGGAGGGACTGCGTCCAGCGGCTGCTCCATCCGGACGATCTCCTTGCCGGTCGCGTCCTGGGCGCTGATCGTGGCTACGGTGTTCTCACCGAAATGCCAGCGGTTGGGGTTGCCGAGAACGGCCGCCCAGTTCACCACGTACCCGCCGCTGGCCTTGACCACCGAGGAGGCCTGCTCCTTCAGTGCGAGCGGGGCGAGTTGCCTGGGCTTGTTCGAGTCGTCTTGCCCGCATCCCGCCAGCACCATCAGGGCGGTCAGGATGAGTGCTGTCATACGCTGCGTCACTCAGCTGTGATAACGCGTGACCGCCGGGGTAGTCCGGCGGACACGCGCGTCACGGACGAAAGCTTTAACGGACGCGTTGAACGCGGCCTTCGTCCCAGACCGGTTCGGGTGATTCGTACACCCGGCCGTCGGCGCCGAAAACCAGGAACCGGTCGAAGTCGGCAGCGAACCAGCGGTCGTGGGTGACCGCCAGGACGGTGCCGTCGAACGCGTTCAGGCCTTCCTGCAGAGCTTCGGCGCTGGCCAGGTCAAGGTTGTCGGTCGGCTCGTCGAGCAGCAGTAACGTCGCGCCGGAGAGCTCGAGCAGGAGGATCTGCAGGCGGGCCTGCTGGCCGCCGGACAGGGTCTCGAATCGCTGATCGGCGATCATTCCGGCCAGCTCGTAGCGCGCGAGGATCTTCATGGCCTCGTTCTTGAGCCGGGCGTGCTCGGTCATGACGATCTCGCACGGGGTGCGTTTGGCGAGTTCGGGGCGGGTATGCGTCTGGGCGAAGTGGCCGGGGACGACCCGCGCGCCGAGCCGGGCCGCGCCGGTGTGGCGGATGGTCTCCCCGGCGAGCAAGCGGAGGAAGTGGGATTTTCCCGATCCGTTCGAGCCGAGTACGGCGACCCGCTCGCCGTACCAGACTTCAAGATCGAAAGGTTTCATCAGGCCGGTGAGCTCGACGTTTTCGCAGATCACCGCGCGCTTGCCGGTTCGCCCGCCGCGGAGCCGCATGTTGATCAGCTGATCCTTGGGGGCGAGTTCCGGCGGGCCCGCCTCTTCGAACTTGCGCAGCCTCGTCTGGGCGGCGTGGTAGGCGCTGGACATGCCGTCGTTGTAGGTCGCCTTCTGTTTGAGCATGGCGACCAGGCGCTTCAGCTTGGCATGCTCCTCGTCCCAGCGGCGGCGCAACTCGTCGAGGCGTTCGTTTCGATCTTTGCGGGCTTCGGCGTACGTGGCGAATCCACCGCCATGAACCCAGATATTTCCGGATTCGACGGTGACGATGCGGTCGGCGGCGTTGGCGAGGAGTTGGCGGTCGTGGGAGACGAGGAGGACGGTTTTGGGGGTTTCCCTGAGGGCTTGTTCGAGCCAGAGTTTGCCGGGAACGTCCAGGTAGTTGTCCGGCTCGTCCAGTAGGAGGGTCTGGTCGGGGCCTCGCAGCAGGGCCTCCAACACCAGACGTTTCTGCTCACCCCCGGACAGGGTGTTCACTTCCCGATATTTCACATTGTCGTACGGCGTGCCCATCGCGGCCATCGTGCAGGTGTCCCACAACACCTCGATGTCGTAACCACCGGCGTCGGAATAGTCGGTGATCGCTTGCGCGTACCGCATCTGGGTTTTCTCGTCGTCGCGTTCCATCATGAGCAGCTCGATCGCGTGCAGCTTCTCGGCCGCCTCCCGCACCCGGGTCGGCGCCACCGAAAGCAGCAGGTCGTGCACCGACCGCCCGTCCCGGATGCTGCCGATGAACTGCCGCATCACGCCGAGCCCGCCAGAACTCGCCACCGACCCCTCGACCGGCTGCACATCCCCCGAGATCAGCCGCATCAAGGTCGTCTTCCCGGCGCCGTTCGGCCCGACCAGGGCCGCTTTGACGCCTTCCCCGATCCGGAACGACACGTCATCCAACAAAGGCCGGCCATCCGGCAGCACATAGGTCAGGTGCCCAACCTCGACGTGTCCCACGACAATTCCCCTCCCAGGTCCTCGCGCAGGGTACCTTCCATTTTCCCGAGCGGGCATCCCAATTTTCGTCAGGACAGGAATACGCGGGAAGCCGGATGAGGACGGCGGCGGCGATCAGCGGCCACGAGGTAGGGGATCGTCCACCAGGCTGCGGCTGCCGTGCCGAGCGACCAGCCGATCATCTCTCTGGTCGCGAGGCGGGCGATCGTCAGTGGAAGTCGCCCGGCGATCAGCGCCGAGAAACGATCAAACCAGACCGGAACCGTGACGAGCACAACCGCGGCCAGGCGAGGAAGCGCAGCCCAGCGCGCGATCGTCTCCTGCGTCATAACCGGCCCTTCATGCGGTGGACGATATCCACAGCTTGATCACCTTCGCACGAAATATCGCATCTTCCTCGCCATCCGGACGCGTGTTCCGGGGCGGTGCCCGCGGGTGCATGCTGGGGGGCATGTACGACGTTGGGGTACGTCAGGCCGTACCAGCTGATTACGACAGGATCGTCACGGTTGTCGATGACTGGTGGGGGCGGCCCATGACGGCCGGACTGTCCCGGCTCTTCTTGGATCATTTCTTCCGGAGCAGCCTGGTCGCCGAGGTCAACGACAGACTTGTCGGATTTCTCGTGGGATTTCTCTCGCCGTCGCAGCCGACGGTCGCCTACATCCATTACGTAGCCGTTGATCCAGATTTTCGGGCGAAGGGCCTGGCACGGGAGCTTTACACGCGTTTCTTCGACCTGGCCCGAGCCGACGCCCGAACGGTCGTACAAGCGATCACTTCACCGCAGAATCACCGTTCGATCGCCTTCCACACCTCGATGGGCTTCACGGTCAGCGCCCCTTACGAGAACCACGACGGCCCCGGCACCACACGCGTCCGCTTCGATCGCACCCTCTGAAACGAATGCAAGCGCTGGCCCGACCCCCGCGAGCGCCGACGTCTACCAGCCCGCCGCCAGACCCCTGATTGCCGACAGCCACCCACCCTGGTGGGCGCGTTCCTCTACGACAGATGAGCCCTTTGGTGGACCTGCGCCGCCACGGGCGTGTTGTGCGCCCTGTCCGCGTTGCGCCTCCAACGACGCAGATAACACCAGCAAGAACCGAGGAATTTGCCCCACTTTGCGGGGATTTATCCAGATAGGTCGTATGAGCTGGCCCGATGGGGAAACGGCGGACTCATGGGACAAATGACTTCAGAAGCGCTAGTCGAACGCCTGGCCGACTGGGGAGTCGACACGATCTTCGGGATCCCCGGCGACGGCATCAACGGGATCATGGAAGGGTTGCGCCGCCATCGCGATCGCGTCCGGTTCGTGCTGGTACATCACGAAGAGGCGGCCGCTTTCATGGCCACCGGATACGCCAAGGCGACCGGCCGGCTCGGCGTCTGCCTGGCCACCTCGGGACCCGGCGGAATCCACCTGCTCAACGGGCTCTACGACGCCAAACTCGACCACGCCCCGGTGCTCGCGATCACCGGCATGCAGGAAACCTCCGTACTCGGCACCAACTACCAGCAGGAAGTCAATCTCGACCGCCTGTTCGAGGACGTCGCCGAGTACAACATGATGATCACCAACCCGACCCAGCTGCCCACGCTGGTGGACCTGGCGATCAGAACGGCGTACGCCCGGCGTGGGGTCGCGCACCTGACGATCCCGAACGACATCCAGGTGGCCGACGCGGACGCCGACCCCTGGCAGCACGTCGTGCCCGCCCGCCCACCGCAGACCGCGCCGATCTACCTGTCGGCCCCGGGCCGCCCCCGCGAGGAAGATCTCGTCCGGGCAGCCGACGCGCTCAACGCCGCCAAACGCCCCGCGCTCCTGGTGGGGGCGGGTGCCCTGCACGCACGAGCCGAAGTCCTCGCGGTTGCCGAGACGCTGGCCTGCCCAGTGATCAAGACTCTGCCCGGAAAGGCGGTCATCCCCGACGATTCTCCGTACACCACCGGAGGGATCGGGCTGCTGGGCACCAGGCCGACGGCGGATCTGGTGGACGACGTCGATGTGCTGTTCCTGGTGGGGACCAACTTCCCGTACACCAAGCATCTGCCGGAGCCGGGAAAGGCGCGGTTCGTGCAGCTGGAGGCGGATCCGGCGCGGGCGGGCACGCGGGTGCCGACGGACGTGCCGCTGGTCGGCGACGCGCGGGAAGGGCTGATGGCGCTGCTGCCGCTGCTGACGCCACGCTCCGACCGCACCCATCTCAGGAAATATCAGGAGAAGATGGAGGCCTGGCGGTCGGATATGGCCGCTCTGGCCAGCCCGGATCGTGACCCGATCGCGCCGCAGTATGTCGTGTCGGTCATCGACGAGCTGGCCGCCGAGGACGCGATCCTGACCTGCGACAGCGGCACGATCGCCACCTGGGCGGCCCGCTACTGGACCATTCGCGGCGATCGCGGCTTCTACCTGTCGGGCAACCTCGCCTCCATGGCTCCGGGGCTTCCCTACGCGCTCGCGATGCGGCACGCGTACCCCGACCGGCAGGTCATCGCCTACGTCGGGGACGGTGGTTTCGCCATGCTCATGGGCGAGTTCCTGACCGCCGCCCAGCAGGGACTTCCCATCAAGGTGGTGATCAACAACAACAATTCGCTCGGCCAGATCCTCTGGGAGCAGATGGTGCTCGGCTACCCCGAACACGGCGTCCGCTACCCGGAACCGCCCACCGACTACTCCGCCTGGGCCCGCGCCTGCGGCGGCTACGGCGCAAAGGTCACCAAGGCCGGCGACCTGCCCTCGGCGATGACGGAGGCCTTCGCCTACGACGGCCCCGCCCTGATCGACGTGGACGTCGACCCCGACGAGCCGCCGATGCCGGGCCGGGTCTCCTACGAGCAGGCCAAACACTTCGCCCAGGCGTTCCTCCGGGGCGAACCACACCGCGCCGCGATCGCGACGACCCTGTTCAAGGACAGAATCGCTCAACTGTGACTATCGACCGGCTCCCGTGGAGCGGGCACGGGAGCCCCCAGATGGCGTGTCCAGAACTCCGTGGTGACGATGTGGATCACATTGACGATCAGAATCGCCGGCGCGACGATGGCCACCGTTTCCGGGAAACTCGGCTGCAAGGTGAGCGCGAGCACGATCGCCGTGATCCCGTTCTGCTGGCTCAGAATGAGATAACCGCGGTCCGCCCGCGGCATACCTCGCGTTATCAGGTACGCCACGAGCATCTGGGCGCCGAATGCGGCGACGCCCAGCGCCAAACCGTTCACCCACGCCACTCCGGCGACGAGCAGCATGCCTAAAGCGAAGGTCGCCAGCATGTACGCGCCCTTGGTGGCGATATCGGCGAGCCGGGGCGCCGGCCGATAGAACAGGCCGAGCAGGGCGACCCCCAGCAGCAGGGAGAAACGCACTGCGAACGCCAGGAGCAGGAGCAGGACCACCACTTCGAGAACCTGCGCCGGGCGCACTTTCGAGCGGCGAACCGCGACCCAAATACCCAGGCAAACGGCGGCGAAGGCCAGATTGGCCCCCAGATTGAGCAGGTACGACCAGAAATCGCCGGGTCCATCAAGGATGGATCCGCCCACGTTCTCCCACCGCAGCGCCAGCGCCGACAGGTAAACCACCAGCAAGGCCGTGATCGGGTCATCGAAGGAAGCCCAGACGAGCAGGACGTTCTTCGCCCGCGGCGACATCCGCGAATTGCCAATCATCGCGGCGACGGAAAGCGGATCGATCTGGGCGACGGCGATGCCGAGAACGAGGGCGATGGGCTCCCTTATGACAATGAACATCACTGCCGCGATGAGCGCCGCCTTGACCAGCACTCCCAGGGTTACGGCGATTAACACGATGCGGAGGTCCCGCACGGCTTCCCGGGGAATGCCGGAGGCGCTGGAGTAGAGACCGATCGCCAGCAGTCCGATCACCGTATACAGGTAGAACTGCGACGTGGTGACGTCACCGACCCCTGCGGACTGGGCGAACACCAGACCCGCCACCATGAGGAGGACCGTCTGCCCGAGGCGCTTGGCGACTGGCCTTGAGTCTGTGCTGAGAAGTTCTCGCATAGGCTTACACCAGGCGATCATTGTCAGACGTAAACGCGCGGGCAGCTAAGTGTAAAACAGAACCTCATCGCGTGGCTATTGAATTCTTGCTCACCGATTACCATCCGCTGCGGTCATCTCAAACCGGGTAATCGGTTCACAAATTACGAGATTTCACGGCTAGAGAAGCTTCGCCGTGAGCCAGGGGCGGATGATCGGCAGTGCCTGATTGGCCTGCATAGCCTGCATGTGGTCGAGACCGTCGAGCACCCGCACATCCCAGCCGAGCTTTTCGAGTTCGGCCCGCCGATCAACTATCGACCCCCCGATATCCACCCGGACACCTCCCCACTTCGGGGCATACTCGATGACATCGGCGGAACCGGCGAAGCACAGCCTCGGACAGCTGAGCCCCTCCTGAGCGGCCAGGTCGTCGAAATGCTGGAGTTCCTCGTAGAGGGTGACGAACTGCAGGGCCTGCTCAGGCGTCAGCGAAATCGAGACGGTATCCCAATCCCCCGCCGTCGCGGGCCCCGCGGGCGGCGCATCCAGCGCTTCGACGGCCAGCCGATGGGTTGCCCTGGTAACACTCAGCATTTCCTCGTACGGCCCGCCGACCGGCGGATATCCCCCCATGACCAGGGCCGCGCAACGACTCGTACGGATAGCCAGTTGCATGCCGATCAGAGCCAGCCACGAATACCCGTAATAGCCGAAGACATCGGCGTCCACCGCGTCGGCGACGGCGAGCAGATCACTTACGACGGCGTCCGGCGTGAGCGTTTTCGGGTTGGCGATGACGTGTGCCTCGTAATCGAAGGCGACGACGCGGAAATCATCCCGCAATCCGGTGACGAGAGAATGCCCGAGCGCCGGGTCCCCGCCCCAGTCGCGCATCGCCTGGGCCGCCGGGCCTTCCTCGGCGGGCTTGGGGTTCACCGGAAGCAGGAGGTTCGGCCCGTCACCGTGCACCTCGACCTCGATGCTCGATCCGCCGGGCAGTGTCACGACCGCCATGCTATCTCCTTATGCCGTAAACTGTTTCCGCTCAGACGCACAATACCTTATGCCGTAAGGAGTTTCACCCCTTGGTTGTTTACGCAGGTCAGGGTGATCCACAGCGCACGATGGCCCTGCTGTGGCGCGCGTCGACGGCCGATCCCGGCCGGACGACCCGAGGCCCGAAGCCCGCCCTGACGGTGGACGCGATCGTGGACGCGGCGATCGCGGTGGCGGACGAGTCAGGGTTGGACGGGTGGTCGATGCGCGCGGTGGGGGAACGGCTGGGCCGTACCGCGATGTCGCTTTACACCTATGTGCCGACCAAACGCGAACTCATCGACCTGATGTACGACCAGGCGCACGCGAACCTGGCCACGCCGGTGGATCCGTCCAGCGGCTGGCGCGCCGAAACCGAGTGCTGGGCTCACGATTTGCTGGCCTGCTACCTGCGCCACCCCTGGCTCCTGCAGGTGTCCCACGCACGCCCGGTGCTCGGACCGCACGAACAGGCCGTCCTGGAATCCCTCCTGCGCATTCTCGATCGGACCGGACTGCCCGTCCGGGCGATCGTCAGTTCCCTGTTCAGCCTGGTACGGGGTTCGGCGCAGTCGATCACGGAAACGAGATCGGCCGCCACGACCACCGGAACCCCCGACCAGGAATGGTGGACGCTCCGCGGCGATCTCATGCGGCAACTCGTCCCCGACTTCGCCGAGCGATTCCCTTATTCGGCCGGGCTGGCGAGGCAGCCGGCACCAGGGAACTGGGAAGACCTGGCCACAGACGCGTTCACGGGCGGTCTGGCCATCCTTCTGGATGGTGTGGAGACGGCGGCAGCCTCCATCTGACCGGCGAGCCGGTCAGCATCTCCGCTTGACGGCGCATTTGGCGATGCGTTTGGCGATGACGATGCGCTGAGGGCCGTCGGCGTTGTTCGAGCTGAGGGAGGAATTGCCGCTGGTGGTGGAACCGTTGGCGGTGCTGAAGTTGCCGCTGTTGACGCTGTTCGCGCTGCGGTAATTGCCGCTGTTCTTGCTGTTGCCCGTGTTGATGGTGTCACGGCTGTTGTTGGTGCTGGCACAGCCACTCTGATCGCATCCCGTCATCGGGGCGGCGATCGGGGCAAAGGCCAGGGCTGCGGCGTACATCACGATCATCATCGCGCGACCCGCCTGATGATCTCCTGACGGCCGTTGGCCGTGTTGCCGCTCTTGGAGGAGTTGCTACTCCCCGTGGACCCGTTGGTGTTGGAGAAGTTCCCGCTGTTCACCGGGTTGCCGAGGCTGGTGTAGTTGCCACTGTCGGTGGAGTTGCCGCTGTTCTCCGGCCCGTTGACGCACTTCACCGGAGAGTTGGACGTCGGGGAGTTGTAGCTGATCAGGCGATTGCCGCACAGCAGGGAAGGCAGCGCGCTGACCAGGCCGCCAAGATCGGTCCCGACGAGACGGGCGAGTTCGGAGCGCGCATCGGGCGGGGGATCAGCCCAGGCGGCGGAAGCGCCCAGCACCGCTCCCCATCCAGCTGCGACGATCACAGCCACTCTTGCCCATGCCCTCACCGTTACCCCCTCCGTGTACGACCCGCCGATCGTAACAGAGAGTAATCAGATACCTGCGAGACGCGACATCCGCCGTTTGCCTCTTCCACGGCCGACCCGGGCAAGATCGTCCGCCATGCGATGCCGCCGTAGATCGTCACACATCACGACTGGCCCACCAGTAGGGACACGTCTATGGAACGAACCAATGAACACCTCCGGCATATAGGCAAATAGTCGATAACGATACTTTTCAACCGAACACACATACCACCATGCTCCTGGGTAGATCCCATCAATCTAGGAGCAAAGGCCTGTGGCAACCCCCAGATTACGTCGGCTGATCGCCGCAGCGAGCCTGCCACTGGCGGTCGCGGCAACCATGGCAGCACTGCCCAGCACCGCGAACGCCCTCTCCTCCGACGTCGTCATCTCCGCCGTGTACGGCGGTGGCGGCAACTCCGGAGCGACCATCAAGAACGACTTCATCGAGCTGGCCAACCTCACCGGCAACCCGATCAACGTGTCCGGTTGGAGCATTCAGTACGCCTCGGCCGCCGGTTCCGTCTTCCAGATGACCAACCTGAGCGGCAGCATCCCCGCGCACGGCAGGTACCTGATCCAGCAGGCCGCGGGCGCTGGTGGAACGCTCTCACTGCCCACCCCCGACGCCACCGGCTCGATCCCGATGTCGGCCACCTCCGGCGTCGTCGCCCTGGTCACCGCCCAGATCCCACTCGTGGGCTGCGGCATCTCCTGCTCGACCGCCCCGAACGTCAAGGACCTGGTCGGCTACGGCGCGACCGCCAACGTCGAGACGCTCGCCGCGCCCGGCCTCACGAACACCACGGCCAACGCCCGCAGCGGCGCGATGATCGACACCGACAACAATTCCGTCGACTTCACCGCCGGCGTGCCGAAGGCCACCAACTCGGCCGGCACCACGGTCACCGCCGACGACCCGGGCGGCCCCGTCGACCCGACCCCCGGCAGCGTCCGCATCCACGACATCCAGGGCGCGGGCCGGATCTCCCCGATCGTCGGACAGAACGTCACGAACGTCCCGGGCATCGTCACGGCCGTCCGGACGACGGGCAACGCGCGCGGTTTCTGGTTCCAGGACCCGGGCGCCGACGCCGACCCCCTGACCAGCGAGGGTCTGTTCGTCTTCATGGGCACGACGTCGCCGACGGTCGTCATCGGGGACTCGGTCCTGGTCTCCGGCCGCGTCACCGAGTTCCGCCCGGCCGCCGGTGCGCAGGCCCTCACCGAGCTCGGCGGCACGATCAACACCGTCAAGCTCACCAGCGGTAACGCGCTGCCCGCGGCCGTCCCGGTCGCCTTCCCCGACGCGTACACCAAGAGCGGCGCCCTCGAAGCCCAGCCGCTGGAGCCGTCCTCGTACGTGCTGGACTGGCTCGAGACCCACGAGGGCATGCGGGTCACCGTCAACCAGGACACCCGCCTGATCAGCCCGGTCAACACCGAGTTCAACGAGCTGTGGGTGACGCTCAAGCCGGGCCAGAACCCGACCCCGCGCGGTGGTTCGGTCTACACCGGCTACGACGACCAGAACAGCGGCCGGCTGATGATCCTCGCGCTGAACGGCGCGCCCGCCGCCAACGTCGGCTCCACCCTGGCCGCCGGCACCACCGGACCGGTGGACTACCAGTCCTTCGGTGGGTACGTCGTGCAGGCCACCCAGCTCGGCGCGATCACCGAGGGCGGCCTCAAGCGCCAGAAGGTGCTCCCGCCGAAGAAGCAGGGCGACCTGTCCGTCGCGACGTACAACGTCGAGAACCTCGCCGCCACCAACCCGGACGCCAAGTTCGCGCGGCTGGCCGAAGCGGTCGTCAACAACCTCGGCAAGCCCGACGTCCTCGCCCTGGAGGAGATCCAGGACAACAACGGCGCCACCAACAACGGCGTCGTCGCGGCCAACGAGACCGTCGCGAAGTTCATCGCGGCGATCCAGACCGCGGGCGGCCCGCTGTACGACTGGCGCTCCGTCGACCCGAACGACGGCACCGACGGCGGTGAGCCCGGCGGCAACATCCGCCAGGTGTTCCTGTTCAACCCCGCGCGCGTGACGTTCGTCGACCGCGCCGGCGGCGACGCCAACACGGCCGTCTCCGTCGTCCGCGAGCGGCCGACCAGCAACCAGGTCTCCCTGTCGGTCTCCCCCGGCCGGATCAACCCGGGCAGCGACGCCTGGGCCTCCAGCCGTAAGCCGCTCGTCGGCGAGTTCCTCTACGACGGCGACAAGCAGCTGTTCGTCGTCGCCAACCACTTCAACTCCAAGGGCGGCGACTTCCCACTGAGCGCGGCCGTCCAGCCGCCGGTCCGCGGCAGCGAAGTCCAGCGCCTCAAGCAGGCCACCGAGGTCCGCGACTTCGTCCAGGACCTCGCCACCAAGAGCGGCGGCGCCGCCCGCGTCGTCGTCCTGGGCGACCTGAACGACTACCAGTTCAGCCCCGTCCTCCAGACCGTCACGGGGAACGGCACGCTCCTCAAGACCCTGATCGACACCCTCCCCGCCGACGAGCGCTACAGCTACATCTTCGACGGCAACTCCCAGGTCCTCGACCACATCCTCATCAGCCCCGCCATCAAGGGCTACTCCTACGGCGTCGTCCACATCAACGCCGAATTCTCCGACCAGGCCAGCGACCACGACCCCCAAATCATCCGCATCCTCACCGGCTGCAACATCGACCCCCTCCCCACCCGCTGCCTCCCCGGCAGCCCCGTAGTAGACGAGTAACCCCACAAACAAGCGCCCGCCCTGCAGAGGGGCGGGCGCTTTCCTTTCCGTCGACCACGAAAGAGGGCTACGGCTGGCCATCCCCTCCTGATATACTAATCTGGATTCATATATATGAGCGGGGAGGCTTCCATGACCAAGACCCTGATCGATCTCGACGACGAGGCCCTGGCTGAGGCCGCGAAGCTGCTCGGCACGTCTTCCAAGAAGGACACCGTCAACGCCGCCCTACGAGAGATCGTCGACCGGCGCAGACGGGCAGCGGCCATAGCTCGCATGCGTGAGATGGTGGCCGAGGGAGAGATCGACTTCTCAGTCATCGAGAAGGGTGCCAGCGCGCATCAGGCGACGGCGTGACAGAGCTCTATCTCATTGATACCAGCGCCTTGGTCCGCTTCTACCGCGGTCAGGTCGGTCCGGAATGGGACCAAACAGTTTCCGCCGGGCTTGTTGGCATCAGTGAGCCAGTCAGGCAGGAGTACCTTCGGGCGGTCGGCGGCCGACCAGCCTTCTACGAAGCCGACAGCCTGCTCCAGGAAACCTTTCCGTATTACGTCATCCCTGAATCAGCGTGGGACGAGACCAGCCGCCTGCAGCGCGAACTCGCCAACAGGGGGTGGCACCAATGCGCCTTTCCTGTCGATCTGCTCATTGCGGTAACGGCTCGACATCACAAGCTCACCGTGCTGCATGCGGACGCCGACTTCGACACCATCTCCCGCCTGAACGGACAGCCAGCGCGTTGGATCAGCTGACGCCGGTCACGTCATGCGGAAGACCGGGCCTCGGGGGCGGAACGGGAGGGATGCGCCGGTGGGGATTAGGAATGCGTGTTCGCGGCGGATTCTTACGACGTCGCACCAGCCGTCGGTGATGAGGAGGATCGGGCCGTGCTGGGGGAAGTCGTCGGCGCGTTCGAGGAGGTTGACGCCGGGTTGCAGGATTGTGCCGCCTCGGCCGCGGACGCGTACCTTGCCTGCGATCTCCTCGACTGGGAGGTATCCCGCGTCGTACGCGGCCGCGTCGCAGAACACGACGCGGGCTCGGGGGACATCCCTGGCCACGGCGTAGGAGGCGATCGCGCCGAGGGCCTTGCCGAGCAGGCGGACGTTCATCGATCCGGAGGTGTCGAGGACGACGCCGAAGGTGGCCTGCCGGACGAGTTCCTCTGGGCGTAGCCAGCCGGGGCGGGGGATGTCGGGGGTGGCCGACTGGCGGCGGGAGGCTCGGGCGTAGGAGCGGCGTTTCTCGACCGTGGGGACGTGTTCGTCGAACCATCCGGCCAGTGCGGCGTCCCATGGCAGCGGGGGTTGGTCGAGAGCGCGGATCTCCTGTTCGAGGCCTGAGGGCACATCGCCCCGGCCGCTGCCGCGGTGGTAGATCAAGCCGGAGGCGAGCGCGTTCCGGTAGTACTCGTCCAGGTCCACGTAGCGGCCGGCGGCGCCGGGGCGCGGCAGTGGCTGCCCGAGGATGTCGCCACGTCCCCGGCCGCCCAGGGTCGCAAGCTTTCGCAGTCGCCGCAGGTCACCGGTGATTCGGTCGTAGACCGCCTCGCAGGAGAGCCCCCGCAACTCCGGGTCGTACAGCAGGCCTTCCGGCATCTCGCCCACGCCCATCTCGACCAGCCAGCCGTTGACGACGTAGTCGCACGCGATGTTCCAGAGGTACGGCTCCCGCCATCCCGCACGCTCTCCATGGCGAAGCGCGGCGTGCAGCATCTCGTGAGCCAACACGAAACGCCATTCGGCGGTTCTCATAGAGATCAACGGGTTGATGTAGATCTCCGCGGCCTGAGCGTTGACGGCGGCTACCGAGATGTCCCATCCCCGGGCGAGGTCGGTGTCCGCGACGATCGTCATGCCTGCGGCGAGGGCGCCCAGCAGAGGGTACGACGAGACGAACCAGCCGAGCGCCACATCCCAGGGCTTCTTGGCCGTGCCCCGGATTGTGCTGCCCCCGGCCGCCTCGATCGCTTGGGTGGCCGCGGCGGAGATCCCGATCGCGAACGACCGCTGGTGGTTCTGGAACTTGGCCACCTCTGCCGTACCGACGAAGAAGTCGGGGGCGGCGGGCACTCCGAACTCGACGGGGACTCTGGTGCGCCCCCACAAGCGGGCCAGCGTCCTCTCGTCCTCCGCGGGGAACTCCAGCAGCGGCTCAGGCGGGCGTCCGACCTTGACCGTGGCGAGGAACCTGTCCACGGCGAGGCAGCAGGCGGCGAGGTACGCGGGGCGCGGGGAACACCACGATTCCTCCGAGCGCTGGAGGTCTTCCGGCTCGGCGGTGCCCGGGTCGAGATGGCCGAACCCGGCGTGCAGCAGGCAGTGCGCGAACACCCAGGCCCATTCGTCCGCCTCGGCCCGCCGCTGGGGATGGTGGTAAACGGTGCCTTTCGGCTCGATGTAGGCCCACCGGTCGTTGGGCAGTTCTCCGTCCTCGGCCGGGTACAGGTATCCGACGAGCGGCCGGAACAGTGGCTGGGACCGAACCTGCTCCCAGCCCTTGCGTACGGCCTCGCGCCACGGATCGACCTTCTGCTTCTTCTTCCCACTCATGTCAGCTCCTCGCGGCGGCCAGGCGCGGCAGGTCGCGACTCACCTCGACCAGGAACCACGAGGGCAGGACCGGTGCGCCGTCGTCGTCGGTGGCGATCACCAGCTGCGCGCATTCGAGCGAGATCTCCGCGAGTTCCGTGAGCAGCGTCTTCGCCCGGAACGCCAGCTGGCGCCCGGCCGGCGAGGCGTGCTCCTTCGACTGCGGCAGCCCCTTCACCAGGCGGACGCGGAAGGTCTCGGACAGGAAGTAGAGCAGGTCGCGCTCCTCCGCGCCGCGCGGCCAGCCCGCCTCACCCTTGAGGACGGTCTCCAGGTCGTACGCGTGCCGCACGGTCTTGACGTACGCGCGAAAACCCGAGGCGTGCGTGGTCGAGAGCGTGCCGAAGGCAAGGACCGCCAGGGTGTCGTCGTCGAGCCTGTCGCCGTAGGAGTGCATGGCGTCCGACAGCATGTGCCAGCCTCTGGGCGTGGAGAACGGCTCCTCCGTCTTCGGCGGGGCGCTCCAGAGGTGATCGGGACGCTGCACGAGGTAGTCGACGATCCAGGGGTGGATGCCGCTGCCGGCCGCCCAGCTCAGCCAGTCGTCCACCGCCACCCGCAGATGAATGTGGATCATTCGGTTGATCAGGGCAGACGCCATCGGCCGGGCAAGCGCGTTGTCCGTGGCCCGGTTGCCCGCCCCGATCACCACCGACCCCGCGGGCAACTCGTAAGTGCCGATGCGCCGGTCGAGGATCAGCGAGTAGAAGGCCTTCTGCACCTCGGGAGAGGACGCGTTGAGCTCGTCGAGAAACAGGCAGTACGGCTCATGCCTGGCGATCGCCTCCGGCGGGGCGAACCTGCTCCGGTCGCCGACGATCTGCGGCACGCCGATGAGGTCCTCCGGCGCGAGCTGGGTGCCGAGCAGCGTGACGCAGTCGAGCCCGAGGGAGTCGGCGAACGACCGGACGAGGGAGCTCTTCCCGATGCCCGGAGCACCCCACAGGAAGACCGGACGCACGACGGCGACATGCAGCAGCACCTCAGGAAGCTGCGCCGGGGTAACGGTCAACGTGGCCTGCACGCCCGCAAGCTTCGCGAATCAGACGGCCTCACCGCCACCTGATTAGGTGTTCGAGGAGGCTGAACCCTCGGTTGCGACTAGGGCTGTCCCTACCGTTTCGCCTGGCCAGCCATGATCCCCGCCGGCCGGATTCTTCCTACTGTCGAGGAGGAATCAAGGAGGAATCATGACAACGAAGATCCGCCGCACCGTCGCCGCCACCGGAATAGCCGCAGCCGCTCTCCTGAGCGTCGGCGTCACCGCACAGCCTGCGGCTGCCGGCACCTGCGCGATCCAGCCGTACGGGCTGATCGGCGACTACTGGCGCGCCCTTGGCGGAGCCGACAGCTGGTTCGGCTGCGCGACCGTCGAGGAGTACACGCCGGCCAACATGACCGGACGCAAGCAACGCTTCGAACACGGACAGATCGCCTGGAGCCCCAAACAAGGCGAGCGCATGATCGTCGCCGCGTTCCAGAAGAACAACCAGGCCGTCTTCCGCTGGGGACCGACCGACCCGTTCCACTACGAGTACTTCCAGGTGTCGGGTGAACTCTCCAACGGCGGCACTGTCCTGGGAACGCCGATGCCAGGCGGCACCTCAGGAAGGTACGCCGTCAACGTAGCCAAGGGCCTCAAGATCACATTCTGGGTACACGGCTGCGACCAGAAGTTCCCGGCCCGCAAACTCTGCCGCCAGGGCTGGACCCTCCCCGTCAGCGTCACGATGACGTGACCACGATTGAGCACAATTCCGTTAACCCCTTTGACAGTCACCGGGCGCCGGCTTCTACCGGCGCCCATGTGACCGCGGATCACCAGGCGACGGGGAACGCCGACAGGCCGTATACGACGTTGAATGAGCGGAACTCCGGCTCGCCGGCTTCGCGCAGGCCTGGGAAACGCTCGAACAGGGCGGGGAACGCGATGCGCATCTCCATCCGGGCCAGTGGGGCCCCGATGCAGTGGTGTGCGCCGTAGCCGAACGCGACGTGGGCCAGGTCGGGGCGTTCGATGTCGAAACGGTCTGGGTCCTCGGTCAGCGCGGGGTCGCGGTTGGCGGCCGGGAGGGAGACCACCACGACGTCGCCCTTCGCGATCGGCACTCCGGCGATCTCGGTGTCGGCCGTGGCCACTTTGGTGGCGCCCGCGTGGATGATCGTCAGCCAGCGCAGCAGTTCCTCGACCATGCCGTCGACCTTGTCCGGGTCCTTGCGGAACAGGTCGAGCTGCTCAGGGTGGCGCAGCAACGCCAGCGTGCCCAGGCCGATCATGCTGGCCGTCGTCTCGTGCCCGGCCACCAGCAGCAACCCGCCGATGCCGACCAGCTCGTCGGTCGACAGGTCATCGCCGTGCTCGCGGACCAGCATGCCGATCAGGTCCTCGCCCGGCTCGACCCGGGCCCGCCCGACCAGCTCGGCCATGTAGGCGGCGGACGCCATCTGCGCCTTCCCGCGCTCCTCGGGCGGGCGGTTGAAGTCCAGGATCGCGCTGGTACGCGCCTGGAAGGCGTCCCGGTCCTCGTACGGCACCCCGAGCAGTTCGCAGATGACCAGCGACGGAATCGGGGTGGCGAACTGGGAGATGAGATCGGCCGGCGCGCCGGTATGTTCCATCGTGTCCAGATGGTCGGCGACGATCTCGCGGACCCGGGGTTCCAGGCGGCGGATGCGGCGCATCGTGAACTCGGGGGTCAGCATGCGGCGTAACCGGGTGTGGTCAGGTGGGTCCATCAGCAGCAGCGCGCCCGCGCGGAGTCGTTTGGCCTGCTCTTCGCTCATGGGCGGCAGGTTGATGCCGTGGGCGTAGCTGAACAGTTCGGCGTTCCTGAGCACAGTGCGTACGTCGTCGTAGCGGGTAACCAGCCAGGCCTGCGGGCCATAGGGCGTGGGAACACGCTGCAGGCCGGGTTGCTCGCGGGCGGCGGCCAGCTCGGGATCGGGGTGGAATTCCTGGCGGCGCATATGTAGAGGCAACATGTCGTCTCCTGAGGGGAATCTGCTACCCCACAAGATCCCGTCGCGAGAACGAGCACGCAACCTCAACTGGTCAGGCTGCCCACGCCCGGACGGGACGTGGGCGCCCAGCATCGGAATCAGATTTCTTCTACGCTGCTCGGCTCGCGCCGGGACAGATCGATACCGAGCTCCTCCGCGGCGCGGAAGACGTCCTCGTCGGTGTCGCGCATCTCGATGGACATGCCGTCGCTGGAGAGCACCTCGACGTTCAGGCACAGCGACTGCATTTCCTTGATGAGGACCTTGAAGGACTCCGGGATGCCCGGCTCGGGGATGTTCTCGCCCTTGACGATGGCCTCGTAGACCTTCACGCGGCCCAGCACGTCGTCGGACTTGATGGTCAGCAGCTCCTGCAGCGCGTAGGCGGCGCCGTAGGCCTCCAGCGCCCACACCTCCATCTCACCGAACCGCTGCCCGCCGAACTGCGCCTTACCACCCAGCGGCTGCTGAGTGATCATCGAGTACGGACCAGTCGACCGGGCGTGGATCTTGTCATCGACCAGGTGCAGCAGCTTCAGGATGTAGATGTAACCGACGGCGATCGGATAGGGGAACGGTTCGCCTGACCGGCCGTCGAAGAGCCTGGCCTTGCCGCTCCGCTGGACCATCCGGTCGCCATCGCGGTTGACCAGGGTGTTGTCGAGGAGGCCAATGATCTCTTCCTCGCCGGCGCCGTCGAACACCGGGGTGGCCACGTTGGTGCGCGGCTCGACATGGGCGAAGCCCTTGTCACGCAGCCGCTCGGCCCACGCCTCGTCGACACCCGAAATGTCCCATCCTCGGGCGGCGATCCACCCTAGATGGGTCTCCAGAACCTGGCCGACGTTCATCCGGCCGGGCACGCCCAGCGGGTTGAGCACGATGTCGACCGCGGTGCCGTCCTCCAGGAACGGCATGTCCTCCACCGGCAGGATCTTGGAGATGACGCCCTTGTTGCCGTGCCGGCCCGCCAGCTTGTCACCGTCGGTGATCTTGCGCTTCTGCGCCACATACACCCGGACCAGCTCGTTCACACCCGGAGGAAGCTCATCGCCCTCCTCACGGCTGAACACACGCACCCCGATGACCTTGCCCGACTCGCCGTGCGGCACCTTCAGCGAGGTGTCGCGCACCTCACGCGCCTTCTCCCCGAAGATCGCGCGCAGCAGCCGCTCCTCCGGGGTCAGCTCGGTCTCACCCTTGGGCGTGACCTTGCCGACCAGGATGTCGCCGGTGACGACCTCGGCGCCGATGCGGATGATGCCGCGCTCGTCCAGGTCGGCCAGGACCTCCTCGGAGACGTTCGGGATGTCCCGGGTGATCTCCTCGGGGCCCAGCTTGGTGTCGCGGGCGTCGACCTCGTGCTCCTCGATGTGGATCGAGGACAGGACGTCGTCCTGGACCAGCCGCTGGGAGAGGATGATCGCGTCTTCGTAGTTGTGGCCCTCCCATGGCATGAACGCCACGAGCAGGTTCTTGCCGAGCGCCATCTCCCCGGTGTCGGTGCACGGCCCGTCGGCGATGACCTGGTTGACCTCGACCCGGTCGCCCTCGGCCACGATCGGCTTCTGGTTGAAGCAGGTGCCCTGGTTGGACCGCTTGAACTTGGCCACCCGGTAGGTGATGTGGGTTCCGTCGTCGTTCATCACCGTGATGTAGTCGGCCGAGACCTCCTCCACCACGCCCGCCTTCGCCGCGGTGATGACGTCGCCGCCGTCTGACGCCGCGCGGTACTCCATGCCGGTGCCGACCAGCGGAGCCTCGCTCTTGAGCAGGGGCACCGACTGGCGCTGCATGTTGGCCCCCATCAGCGCGCGGTTGGCGTCGTCGTGCTCCAGGAACGGGATCATCGCGGTCGCCACCGACACCATCTGGCGCGGCGACACATCCATGTAGTGGACCTCCTCGGCCCTGACCAGTTCGGTGTCGCCGCCCCTGGTGCGGACCAGGACGCGGGCTTCCACGAACGAGCCGTCGGGATTGAGCCTCGTGTTCGCCTGCGCTTTGACGAAGCGGTCCTCCTCATCGGCGGTGAGGTGGTCGATCTGGTCGGTGACCTTGCCGTCCACCACTTTGCGGTAGGGCGTCTCGATGAAACCGAAGGAGTTGATCCGGCCGAAGGAGGCCAGGTAGCCCATCAGGCCGATGTTGGGGCCCTCCGGCGTCTCGATCGGGCACATCCGGCCGTAGTGGGACGGGTGCACGTCACGGACCTCCATCCCGGCCCGCTCCCGGGACAGACCGCCGGGGCCCAGCGCCGACAGGCGGCGCCGGTGGGTCAGACCGGCCAGCGGGTTGGTCTGGTCCATGAACTGCGACAGCTGCGAGGTGCCGAAGAACTCCCTCATCGACGCCACCACCGGGCGAATGTTGATCAGGGTCTGCGGCGTGATCGCCTCGACGTCCTGGGTGGTCATGCGCTCCCGGACGACACGCTCCATCCGGGCCAGGCCAATCCGCACCTGATTCTGGATGAGCTCGCCCACGCTCCGCGCGCGCCGGTTGCCGAAGTGGTCGATGTCATCGGTCTCGACGACGACCTCACCGGTGGCGCCGGGCATCGCCGTCTCGCCGGCGTGCAACCGGACGATGTACTCGATGGCGGCGACGATGTCGTCCTCGGTGAGCGTGCCCTGAGTGATCTCAGAGTCCACTCCCAGCTTCTTATTGATCTTGTATCGGCCGACCTTGGCCAGGTCGTACCGCTTGGGGTTGAAGTACAGGTTCTCCAGCAGCGTCTGCGCGGACTCCTTGGTCGGAGGCTCGCCCGGGCGCAGCTTGCGGTAGATGTCCAGCAGCGCGTCGTCCTGGCCGGAGGTGTGATCCTTCTCCAGGGTGGCGCGCATCGACTCGTACTGACCGAAACGCTCGAGGATCTGGTCGGTCGTCCAGCCGAGCGCCTTGAGCAGGACCGTGACGGCCTGCTTGCGCTTGCGGTCGATGCGGACGCCGACGCTGTCGCGCTTGTCGATCTCGAACTCGAGCCAGGCGCCGCGGGACGGGATCACCCGACAGCCGTACAGGTCCTTGTCGGAGGTCTTGTCGGCGGTGCGGTCGAAGTAGGCGCCCGGCGCGCGGACCAGCTGGGAGACGACCACGCGTTCGGTGCCGTTGACGATGAAGGTGCCCTTGCCGGTCATGAGCGGGAAGTCGCCCATGAACACCGTCTGGCTCTTGATCTCACCGGTGGTGTTGTTGATGAACTCCGCGGTCACGAACATCGGCGCGGAGTAGGTCATGTCCTTGTCCTTGCACTCGTCGACCGAGTGCTTGGGCGGCTCGAACCGGTGATCCCGGAACGACAGGGACATGGTTCCGGAGAAGTCCTCGATGGGACTGATCTCCTCAAAAATCTCTTCGAGGCCCGACTGGGCGGGAACGGCCTGGCGAGCCGCCTCGACCCGAGCCTTCCACTTCTCGTTACCGAGCAGCCAGTCGAAGGACTCGGTCTGCGGGGCGAGGAGGTCGGGAACGTCGAGCGGTTCCTGGAATCGTGCGAAAGAGACGCGACGGGGACCGGCGGGCATGGCGGAAGCGTTGCGCGAGGCTGCCAACGGATGTCCTTCCGAGGGATCACGGACTGACTACACGCACGCCAGACGACGCCACATGGCTACCGGGAAATGGGGACGTCGAGGGACAGCGTGGAAAGGCAGCATAAGCCAAAATGCAAACCAATGTCCAATAATACACTAATAGTCAACCTCGATCCCGCCTCAGGATCGCACGTTCGACCGGGAGCCGTCAAGCTATCCCTGCGGATCAGTACCCGGCCGGACGCACCAGTCCCGTCTCGTACGCGTAGACCGCGGCCTGGGTCCGATCCCGCAGGCCGAGCTTGACCAGGATCCGGCCCACATGAGATTTGACGGTCTGTTCCGCGACCACCAGACGCTGGGCGATCTCCGCGTTCGACAGGCCCTGAGCGATCAGGGAGAGGACCTCGGTTTCGCGTTCGGTCAGGTCACCGGCACGGTCCTTGAGCGGGACGCGCGGAGCGCCGGCCACCCGGGAGAACTCGGCGATGAGCCGCTTGGTGAGGTTCGGGGACAGAAGCGCGTCGCCCGCCGCCACCACCCGCACGGCGTGCGCGAGTTCGGCGGCCGACGCGTCCTTCAGCAGGAACCCGGACGCGCCCGCGCGCAGCGCCTCGTACACGTACTCGTCGATGTCGAAGGTGGTCAGGACGAGGACCTTGACGGCCGCGCCGACGGCCCCGGTGATGCGGCGGGTCGCCTCGATGCCGCCGAGCTCGGGCATCCGGATGTCCATCAGGACGACGTCCGGAGCGAGTTCGGCGACCTTCGCGACGGCGTCGAGGCCGTCCACGGCCTGGCCAATGACCTCGATGCCGGGTTCGGCGTTGAGCAGCACCGTGAAGCCCTGGCGGACCATCATCTGGTCGTCGGCGATCAGCACGCGGATGGTCGTCATGGGGTGTCCTTCGCGGGCAGCGTCGCGGTCACCTCGTAACCGCCGTCCGGGGTGCGGCCGGCCGTCAGTTCGCCACCCAGCATGACTGTGCGCTCGCGCATGCCCAGCAGCCCGTGCCCGGGACCCGCGGAGGGCGATGGAGGCCGGTCGGGCTCGGCGTTGGTGATCTGGATGGCGAGCGCGTCGGTCCGGTAGCCGATCTTCACGTGTACCGCCGCGCCGGGAGCGTGCCGCATCGCATTGGACAAAGCCTCCTGGATGATGCGGAACGCCGACAACTCGACGCCCGGCGACAGCGGGCGCGGCTCGCCCATGGTTTCGATGGTGAGGATGAGACCGGCGCCGCGCACACTACCGGCCAGTTCCGCCAACCGGTCGAGGGTGGGTTGCGGCGCGTCCGGCGGCGCGTCCGGCGACCGCAGCACGCCCAGGACCCGCCGCAGTTCCGTCAGTGCTTCGACGGCGTTCTGGCGGATGCCCGCGAGGTTCTCCTTGAGCTCCTCCGGCGGGTCTTTCACCAGGTGCGGGGCGACCTGCGCCTGGATGGAGATCATCGACATGTGGTGGGCGACCACGTCATGCAACTCGCGGGCGATCCGGTTGCGCTCCTCGAGCACGGTGCGTCTGGCCCGCTCCGCGGCTGTGAGCTGCTGCTGTCTGAACAGCCGGGTGCGGGCCACGCGCTCGCCCCGCAGCACGACGCCGATTCCCATCAGGGCGCCAACCGCCAGCACGGTCACGACGACGGGAATGGCCAGCACGACTTCGCCAGGGCCGATGCTCGGGTTGATGAAGTGCACGCAGGCCAGCCCCGCCAGGATGGTGATCCCAAACGTCTCGGCCACCACCCGGGGACGGACCCGCAGGGCCAGCAGGAACAGCACCCCGGCCTGCAATGCGATCAAGTAAATGGACCAGGGGAACGACATCCCTCCGTGCCCCGGAACGTCCCAGGATGCGGGAGGGTGGTCCACGATCGGCGCGCCGATGACCATGATGACGGTCGATGCCCACCAGGCCGGAATCGGGCGGAACATCGCGACGACGAGCGCCGCCGCTAGAAGCATGGCGAGCACCCGGATCATCGGATCCTGACCCGAGCCGTAGACCATGAGCATCGCGAGCACCACGACCAGGACGTGCGGCAGCCGGGCCAGCCAGCGTGGCCCGTTCATGCGCGGCAGCGGATCGGCGGCCATCGTCCACAGGTCCGCGCGCAGGGTACGCGGCACCGCCGGCAGTGTCCCCATCGACCCTCCCCGCACGTCCCCTTTGTCCTCCATTGCCCCTTGGTAGCGAAGGTCCACCCTAACCACGCACCCCAGCCGGTGTGGGGACGCTGCCGCGCCTTCCTGGCGGTCTCTGCTCGTAGCCACGAAATGCGGCCCAGCACACCAGCAGCGCCGCCGCGAACACCGGTAGCCAGGCCAGCCGGGCGAGCACCCAGCCCGAGCCGTCTGGGACAGTGTGCAGACCTGGCAGCGCCCCGCCTGCGGCCAGGGCGATCGCGGTCACCGCGATCATGGCGGTCTGGTGCCAGAGAAAGATCGTCATCGCGGACAGGTTCACCAGAGCCACCGCAGCCCAGGCCGCAGGACGGCGCAGCACCCGCCTCAGCGGGCCAAGCAGCAGCAGGGCCGCCCCGCACTGGGCGAGCCCGAAGGCGACGGCCGCGAGAGTGGGCGGGTTGAGGTTGGAGATCCTGGCGCCGGGCACCCCGACCATGGCAGCCGGGTAACCGACCCACCGAACCAGCCCGCCGGTGGCAGCTGCGCCACCCAACAGCAACACCCATCCGGTCATACGGCTCCGCAGTCGGCCTCGGGCCCAGGCCGCGCCCAGGCAGTACGGCACCAACCAGCCAGCCACCACATTGATCCAGCCGACCCAGGCGGGGCCGCCCAGGCCGTACCTGACGAGGTCCACGAGCGCGACGGCGGCGAGCGGGCACAGCGGGTGCAGGCGGGCGACCAGCGGGGTCGCCGCCGTCAGCGCCGCGAAGACGAGCAGGAACCACAGCGGGGACCACACCAGTTTGACCAGTGTGCGCACGGTCCCCTGGTCGGCACCGGCCGCGAGCATCACGACCGCCGCCACTGTCCACACCGCCAGCACGGCGGCCACCGGCCTGGACAACCGAACGACCCGGACGCCGAGCCACTGCCCATACGTCCCGACGGTGGACGCATGACTTTTCGCGCCCACCAGCCCGCCCACCAGGAAGAAGAGCGCAAGCGTCTGGAAGAGCCACGAGACCGGGGCAAGCTGGGGCATAGACCGGAGCGGGCTGGCGGTGTGCAGCGTGCCGCTGTCGGCGACCAGGGCGGTCACCAGCCAGTGACCGAGCAGCACGCCGAGGATGGCGAGGGCTCGCAACGCGTCGGTCGGGCGATCACGCTCGGGCGGGGTCGCGGCGTCGATCCGCCGGATGATGTCACGCACGATCGGCCTGTCCGGAGACGATCCGAGCGATGTTCTCCAGGGCCACGCCGGGTCTCAGGTAGTCACTGTGGCCGCCGTCGCCCGCCGCGAAGACCTGGGCGCCGAACTCGGGCGAGACCGGGTCGGTCCCAAATCCGACGAAGGGCAGCCGAAGGTGCGGCACGCCGGCGACCCAGTCGCCGGTGCTCCGGCCGGCCCAGATGGTGGCCCGGGTGTGCAGCGCGGCGGCGTTGTCGACGCCGACGCCCGGGCTGCCGTACAGGACGATGTCGGTGACGTCCAGCCCGGGCGCGGCCTGCCCGCAGACCACCGTGCCGTAGGAGTGGCACACGACGGAGATGCGGGCGGCGGGCTTGGCCGAGCGCAGCTCCCGCACGAAAGCACGGAGGTCAGGGGCGGCCTGGACAGCGCGGCCGGTGGTCAGCGCGTCGGCGCTCACCGTGCTCGGCGTCGCGTATCCGAGCCAGGCGATGACCGCGGACCGGTCGCCGAGCGCCTGCCGCAGTCGCATCGAACCGCCGCGCAGGAGTCCGTACTTGTCGAGGTTGGTATCGGAGCCGGGGACCAGCACGGCGATGCGCTCGGCCTGGGACAGGTCGCCGAAGACCTCTACGGCGCGGCCGCCGTCGCGGCCGTCGAAGGAGAGGAACTGCCGCGCCGGATCGGCCATGGCGCGCAGCATCGCGGCCCGCCACTGATGGCCGTGGGCGGCGGCCATGCGCTCGGCCGCCCGGATTCCGTCGCGGCTGGCGGTGTACCGATCGGCGAGGGCCCGAAATGGGGGGAATGCGGCGGGTGCAGGCGCTGGGACGGCCGAGGGCCGGGCCGCGCCCGACACCGGCCCGGACAGGGAGGCGGTGACGAGCGTGGAGAGCAGGATGCTGCGGAGGCGGGACGCCACGGGGAGGGGTCCTTCCGGGCCGGATTCTCATGCTGACGGCACCGGAACTTACGGATCACACCTCATGGTCGGCGTCCCGCTGGGGAGCGCATCTCCCGGGTGGCTCTGCGGTACTACGGGTACTACGGCTGCTCGGCGTCGAACACCGCCTCGGCTTCGTAGAGAGCGGTTCGCACGGACTCGTCGATGCCGAGTTCCTCCAGGAGAACCCGGGTATGCCCACCCGGGACCTCGAACCACCGCGAGGGCGGCATTCCACCGTCCACGTTGATCGGCGTCGCGAGCTGCCGCACCAAGCCAAGCGTCGGGTGCTCCACCTCGTTGACCAGGCCACGATGGTCGATATGCGGATCGGTCAGCAGGTCGGTCAGCGAGAGCACCGGCGTGAGGCCCAGCCCGCCCTGGTCGCCGAGCGTTTGCCACTCGGCACGCGACCGTCGGCCGAAGATCGCCACCAGCTCGCGCCGCACCCGTTCGGGCTCCTCGGGCAGCGCCGTTTCGAGATCCGGCTGCCCAACCGCCGCGCAGAACCGCTTCCACACCGAGGGCTCCACCGCGCCCAGGACGACCGCCTTGCCGTCCGCGGTGGCGTAGGCGCCGTTCGCCGGGGAGCCGCCCAGCTCCTCGATCTCCGACGGGTCGGTGATGCCCTGCTGCCAGAAGTACTGCGCGTCGTAGCCGAAGAGCGAGACCACCGCATCCTGGATCGAGATGTCCACGCAGGCGCCGAGGCCCGTGCGGTCCCGACGGTGGACGGCGGCGAGCACCGCGACAGCCGCGTACAGGCTCGCGACGGAGTCGCTCAAGGGGAACGGGAGGATCGCCGGGTCGCCCCGGTGGGCGGCGGCCATGGCCGCGGTGACCCCGCCCATCGCCTGGTAGTTCATCTCGTGGCCACCGAGACCGGCGTACGGACCGGTCTGGCCGAAGCCGGTCACGGAGGCGTAGACCAGGTCTTTCTTCACGGTGCTCAGCGAACCGTAGTCGAGGCCGAGGCGCGCGGCCGTGCCGGGCGCGAAGCCCTCGATGAGGACATCGGCGTCCGCGACGAGGTGGAGGAGCACCTGTCGTGCCCCGTCGTGCTTGAGGTTCAGGCCGATGCTCCGCTTGTTGCGGCTGTGCCAGAGCCAGCGCGGATGCTCGATGGAGGTGAGCATCGGCACGTCGTCAGGGTAGGAGGAGCGCGGCCGGTCGATCTGGATGACGTCGGCGCCGAGATCGGCCAGCACGGTGGTGCCGAATCGAACCGGCGAGAAGGTCGACAGGTCCAGGATCCGCATCCCGTCGAGGAGGCTCACTGCTCAGCCTCCCCGGAGACGGCCGCATAACCTGTGACGCCACTGTCGAAGGTCTGCGTGAGCAGGTTCTGTTCGACGAGAAGCTCCAGATGTGCGGACGTCTCCACGACCGCGAGCATCCGATGGAAGACCGGCAGCTCGTCGAGGTCGGCCCGCCGCCGGGTCCAGGAGAGCTTGGACGCGACCGCGAACCCGGTCGTACATCCCGCGCGCACGGCCGCCAGCGTGTCGCGGAGGCGGTCGTCATGATGGCGCAGCAGCTCCTCGACGCGGGCATGGGAGGAAGGCGCGACCTGGCCGTGCGCCGGCAGCAGCAGCGCGTCCGGGAGCCGCCGCACCCGGCGCAGCGCCCCGAGGAAGTCGCGCAGCGGCGATCGCCCGGGGACTGGCTCCAAGCCGATGGACGGGGTGATGTGCGGGAGCACGTGGTCACCGGCGAAGAGCAGACCCGCATGCTCGTCATGGAAGACAAGGTGGCCCTGGGTGTGGCCGGGGGTCGGGATGGCGTGCAGCCGTCGTTCGCCGACCTCGATGATCTCGTCGTCGACGATCCACGAGTCGGGGGCTTCCCACTGATGGGCGGCGAGCCCCTGGGCCCTGGCATCCGAGCCGATCTCGTCGGCGAGGGCCTCCGCGCCGTTGGCACGCAGCAGCGCCAGCTGGGAAACGTACGCGGGCCAGTCCGGATTGCCGACCGCCGCGAGCGCGGGAGCCTCGCGGATCCCGATGCGCACCCGCGAACCGTGGTCGCGGCGCACCAGGGGACCGAGGGTGTAGTGGTCGCGGTGGGCGTGGGTGATGAGGAACTCGCGTACGTCGCCGAGGGCGTACCCGAGGGACGACAGCGCGTCCTTCAGGTCGTCGCGTGCGCGCCGGAGCGCCTGACCCGCGTCGATCAGCGTCAGCCCGTCCGGGCGCTCCAGCGCGTAGACGTTAACCGCCGCGAGCTCGTCCGGCAGCGGCAGCGGTATCCGGTGCACCCCGGGTGCCACCAGCTCGGCACCCGGCTCGGACCACGCGCGGGCGGCCGTCATCGTTTCAGATGACACTGGCGGCCAGGATCTCGTGACGCGGGTAGAAGTCGATCGCCTCCGGCCCGGTTTCGGTGATCACGACCATCGTCTCGAGGCGTACGCCGTTCTTGCGGTGCACGCCCTCGATCCCCTCGACCGCGATCACCATGCCGGGCTCGATCTCCTCCGGGTGTTCGAAGGACCACTGCCGGTTGATGATCGGCGGGTTGTAGTGCACGAAACGCGATCCGGCGTTCACCAGGCCGATGCCGTGCCCGAACTCGACGGTGAGCAGTTCCGCCTCGTCCGGGTAACCCCACTTGCTCGCGGGCGCGAAGTGCCTGGCGGCGTCGGCCGTGCTGGCTCCGGGGCGCAGCTCGCCGATCACCGAGTCGAGCCGGTCCCGCAGCGTGTCGTACCAGCCGGACTCCTCGGCGGTCGGGCGGCGGCCGACGATGTACTGCCGGTAGAGGCACGCCGTGTAGCCGAGGTAGGAGCTGCCGCAGGTGAGCACGTAGGCCAGGTCGCCGTACTCGATGCGCCGGTCGCTGCTGCTGATGCCGCGCTCGAACGCCAGCGGGCCGGCCATCACCTTCGACGCCCCGAACTCGGCGCCGGCGTCCTCGACGGCGCGCTTGACCTCCTTGGCGACCGTGCTCTGCAGGACGCCCGGCCGGAGGGTCTCCAGCGCCCGATGGAAGCCGGAGGAGCTGATGGAGGCGATCATCTTGAGGCAGTTGATCTCGTCGGGCGTCTTGACGCGGGCGCTCTCCATGAGCAGCGGCAGCCCGGGACGTACTTCGATGCCCATGTTGATCAGGGCGGACACCGCCCGCTCGCCGAACTCGCTGACGGCCAGCGGTTCCCGGCCGAGGCCGCGCTCGTTGAGCTCCGCGGCGATCCCGTCGGCGAACAGCTTGGCCTCGGCCTCGGCGGCCGACTCCGGGACCGGCCCCTCCAGCCAGGTGCGCGCGATCCGCCACTCGGGGATCCACGGGGCCTGGTCCGGCATCTGGTGATAGGAGCCCGCCGGGGCGAAGACCACCGGAGGGTGATCCACGAAGAACAGCGCGTAGCCTGCCTGGAGCTGGAACTCCGACCAGAAGAAACCGCAGAGGTACCGGACGTTTTCCGCGCCCGTCACGAGCAGCGCCGGGATGTTCGCCGCGCGCATGATCGCCCGCATCCGGGCGGCACGCTGCTCGCGCATCCGGTTGGTGTCGATGCCCTCGTGGGTGTCGTTGGTCGTCGGCCCGAAGTGCAGCTTGTCGGCGTACTGCAGGGGCGCTGGGATGGGGTGCTGTGACACGTAGATCTCCCTTGGGCGGAGTGGTCGGGCCGGTCAGTGCTGGGGGGTGGCCAACTCCGTCTCGATGGTCTTGTGGAAGTGCTGCAGCGCGGGCTCGTTGCGGCCGAAGTAGAACTTGTCGATGGCGCCCTGGGCGATGTTGCGGTGGCACTCCTCGGCCATCGGGATGTCTTCGGCGGTGAGGATCCACTGCGTGTTGTGGAACCGCTTGTGGTGCACGTCCGCGTTGGCCCAGTCGGTGTAGGCGAAGTAGTTGTGATGCATCACGTTCTCCGCGACCGACCGGCCGGGCAGGATCAGCGAATACTCCACGTGGTCCTGCATGACCGACAGGATGACGTTGGGGAACAGGAAGTAGATGAGCTGCACGTGGCGCATCAGGGGCCACTCGCCCTCGTCGACCTCGGCCAGCTCACTGATCCTGCGGCCGAGGAAGCCGCTCATGACGTGGGGCCCGTAGAGGTCGACGGTGGCCTGGTTGGAGTTGTTGTACTTGGCGACGGTCGTCTTGTGCAGCGAGGCGAAGTGGTACGGCTCCAGGTAGCCGTCGACGGCCAGCTTCCAGTTCGACGCGGTGACGACCGGCGGGTGGATGGCCGGCGCGGCCAGGTCCATTTCCAGGCCCCACTCAGCGAACTGCGGTCCGAGCCCGCACAGCACCTCGTCGACGTCGATCGGCTCCGGGGCGTCGGCCAGGCGCGTCCCGCGCACGAAGATCAGCCCGTACTTCTCGGCCACCGCGACCTGCGCGAGCCCGTTACAGGCGGGGTCGAGCTGCCCGAAGTTGTCCCCGCCGCGTACCTTGCGCAGCGTGCCGTCCAGGTTGTAGGCCCAGCCGTGGAACTTGCAGACGAAGGTCCGCGCCGACCCGGCGTCGTACGCGACGTTGGCGCCGCGGTGCAGGCAGGCGTTGATGAAGGCGCGCAGCGAGCCGTCCGCCTGGCGGGCGATGACGAGCGGGCAGCCGGGCAGGTCGAGGGTCTTGTACGCCCCCGGGGTCGGCAGTTCCACGCTGAGCCCGGCGAAGACCGGCCGCTCGCGGAACAGCACCCGCTTCTCCGCTTCGAACCGGTCCAGGTCGACGTACCGGCTCGCGGGCTGCTCGTAGATCGCGTCGGCCTGCTCGTTCGAGTGGTTCATCACCAGGGAGAGGCCGCGGCGCGCCACGTCGACCGCCTTGGAGTGGCGCTGCCGGGGAGAACGGCGGTTCGGTGACTCGGTCTCGGTCGTCACGAACGCTCCCTTCCCGCCGTGGAACGGCGTTGATCGTTTACACTCATGGTGTATGCTTTCACTCGTGTGCTGAGGGTGTCAAGGTCAAACTCGCCCGTCACAGAGCTAAACAGGCATGGATAGTGACACAGATTACACTTGCAATTCAATCCATCAGCACTCGTAGTGCATGATCATTAGAGGGGAGCACGGGTGACCCGACTCAACGTCGACCTCGAGCTGTGCGAGGGCTACGGCAACTGCGTCTTCGAGGCCGACGACTACTGCGAACTCACCGAGGACGGCGTCGTGCGCCTGATCCGCCTGGATGTCGCCGCGGCCGACCTCCAGCGGGTCGAGCTGGCCGTCTCCAGCTGCCCGGTCTCCGCGCTCCAGCTGGAGAGCAGGTGACCGGCGTCCTGATCGTCGGCGGCTCCGTCGCCGGCGTCCGCACCGCCCAGCGGCTGCGCGCCGGCGGGTACGCCGGGAGCATCACGATCGTGGACCGGGAACGGCACCTCCCCTACGACCGGCCACCGCTGTCCAAGGATGTGCTGCTGGCGGACGAACCGGTCTTCCCGTCGCTGCTGACGGCCGAGGAGGCGGAGAACCTCCGGCTGGAGCTCGCCCTCGGCGTGGCGGCGACCAGCCTCGACGTGACCGAGCGCGAAGTCGGTCTCTCCGACGGGAGATCGCTCGGCTACCAGGAGGCACTCGTGGTGGCCACGGGCGCGCGTGCCAGAACCTCGCCGTGGCCCGGGGTGCTGGACGTGCGGTGCTGGGAGGACGCGGTGAATCTGCGGACCGCCCTCCGGCGCGCCCGCTCGGTCCTGGTGATCGGGGCCGGATTCATCGGAGCCGAGGTCGCCTCCGCCGCGCGAGGCCTGGGGCTCGAGGTGCACCTGATCGACATCGCCGAGGTGCCGATGGCGCGGCACTTCGGCGCCGAGATCGGTGCGCTGTTCGCCGATCTGCACCGGCGCCACGGGGTCAACACGCACTTCGGGGCCACTCTCGATGAGATCGCGGAGCGCGGTGGACGGTTCCGCGCCCGCCTCGGCGACGGCACCGAGATCGCCGCCGACGTGGCCGTGGCCGGTCTCGGCACCGAACTCAACACCGAGTGGCTGACCGGCTCGGGACTGGCCGTCGACTCGGGCGTCGTCTGCGACGCCGGGGGCAGGGCCCAGAACGCGACAGACGTCTACGCGGTAGGCGACACGGCGCGTTGGTGGCATCCCGCGCGTAAGCTTCTCCTGCGGTCGGAACACTGGACCAGCGCGGTAGAGCAGGCGGGAGTCGTGGCCCACAACATCCTGAACCAGGAATCACCCCGCGAACACCTGTCGCTCGACTACGTCTGGAGCAACCAGCACGACTGGAAGATCCAGATCGCCGGGACTCCGGGGACCGGCGCCCACCATCTGGTGCAAGACGGGGACCGGTTCGCGGTCCTCTGGGCGCGGGATGACGACGAACTGGGTGGCGTGCTCACGGTCAACTGGCCGCAGGTCGCCGTGCAGGGTCGCCGTTCCCTCGCCGCCGGCCAGCCGATGAGCCGGCTGGCCGAACACCTTGCCGGACGCCTGACGCCCTCGGTGCCAGGCCCGATCGCGTACGGAGCCTGAGATGGCCAGTCGTAGCACACCCCCTGCGCGCTCGGTGACGCGGCGTTCGAACGGCCGCCCATACGATAGCGTCGCCGCCATGAAAGAGGGAGACGACAGCCTTGACGCCGTCGCGCTCGGCGGCCTCATCCGGGAGCGGCGTCAGGCTCAGCGGATGAGCCTGTCCCAGCTCGCCGAACGGGCCGGGGTCTCCACCAGCTTCGTCAGCCAGGTCGAACGCGGTGTCGCCAACCCCACCCTGTCCAGCCTCAAGTCCCTGGTCAGCGCGCTCGGCTTCAGCGTGGGTGAACTGCTGGAGAACTCCTTCCCCAAAGCCGGCCAGCCGCCCACCACCGACGACGAGGTCGCGGTGCTCCGGGCCGGGGAACGACGACGCATCGTGTATCCCGGCACGCAGATCGCCAACGAGCTGCTCTCGCCCAACCTGCAGAAGAGCATGGAGATCATCTGGGTCGAGGCGGCGCCGGGGCAGGGCAGCGGCGGGCATCCGCACGTCCACGAGGGCGAGGAATGCGGTGTCGTCATCTCGGGCGCCATGAAGTTCATGGTCGGCAGCAACGAGTGGGTGCTCAACCCCCGTGACGCGATCTACTTCCCCAGCACCCGCCCGCATTCCTGGGAGAGCGTCGGTGACGAGGACCTCGTCGCGATCTGGGTGATCACGCCGCCGACGTTCTAACCGTCCGTTCTCGGCAGCAGGGCCGCGGCGCCGACCGCGAGAGCGGTGTGCATCGCCGCCGCGCTCCGTGCCCGGGTCTCGACGCCGTACCGCTCGACGACCGCGAAAGCCTCCAGGCCCCCGCTGGCGACGCGGAGCAGGAAGGGACGGATCAGCCGGTCCTGCGGAGGGACGCGGACGACCAGGATGTTTGCGACCTGGTGCACGGACAGCCGTTCCGGGACCGGGAAGACCCGCTCCTCGATGATGCGCCGGACGAGGCCCTCGTCGCCGTGGACGGGGGTCAGCCGGGCCGGCTCGCGGGCCACGCCCACGATGATCGTCCCGCCTCGGACCCCGTTGGCGAAGGCGCACACGTCGGCCGCGAAGTCGAGTTCGCCGGAGCCCTTGGGCAGGGCCGCCCGCAGTTCGAGGACGGCGGAGGGCGGCCAGCCGAGCACCGCATGGGCATCGCCGTCGGCGAGCAGCCGCCGGATGTCCTGTTCCGCACCCCACCCGGTCATCGACAGCTCGGCCGTGCGCAGCGCGCGCGTCCCCAGCTCGACGAGGTCGCGAACGGTCCGATCCGCAGTGGGTACGGCGAACGTGGCGTTCCACACATCGGGCAGGGACCTGGACCGGTCGTTGAAGACCGACAGCAGCTCGGCGCCGGATTCCCGGGCCCACTCCGCGAGCACGTCGCGCGCGGTGGACCGCCACTGCTCCCCGACCATCGTCACGTCGGATCCCTGGAACTCGACCTCGACCGTGACCCGGCCGTCCGCCCACACCTGGATCTCAACCGGGTCGCGGTTGCTCAGCTCCGGGTGGAAACGCGCGGCGGAGTCACGCGACACCACCAGCGACGCGATCGGAAAGGGCGCCGATCCAGGTGTGGTCAGCTGCGCCTCGGGACGCCAGCCGGTCAGCACGGAGTCGACCAGCAGGGAGATCGTCACCTCACCCACCGCCTCGATCGAGGCGAAGCACACATCGGGGTACAGCACCGCCACGTCCGGACGGTCGGCGAGGCGGAACCTCTCGATGCCCGCCTTGATCGCGCCAGCGGTCGTGCCGCTGGACCGGTCAGTCATCATTCCCCCTTCGGCGCCACGACCACCCGCCGGACCGAGCCGTGGTGACCCCGGAGCAGGTCGAGGGCCGATTCCGCCTCGTCGAGTTCTAGCACGTTCGAGACGGAGCGGGAGAAATCCAGCCGACCGGCCGCCACCAGCGCCACGAGCTGCTCGATCGTGTCGAGCCGGAATCCGCCCGAGCCGATGATCGAAATCTCCCGGCGGGCCAAGGCCGCCGAGGGCGGCAGGACGAGGTTGTCGTCGGTGAGCCCGACGACGACCATGCGACCCCCCTTGCCCACCGAGCGGAACGCCGCGGCGATCGCCGCCGACGAGCCGACGAAGACGCCCGCCAGGTCGACGCCGCGGCCACCGTTGGCCTCCCGTATCAGGTCGCCGAGCTTCTCGTCGTCGGCGCGGAAGGCATGGTCGGCCCCCAGCGACAGAGCGTGCTCGAGCTGCTCGGCTCTGATGTCGACGGCGATGATCCGAGCCGCGCCGAACGCCTTCGCCAGTTGCACGGCGTGCTGGCCGAGCCCGCCGACGCCGAAGACGGCGACGGTCTCCCCGGGCTGCAGCCGCCCACGCTGGTACAGCGCGTGGAACGGCGTCGGTATCGCGTCGGTCAGGATGGCGCCCACCTCGTCGGTCACCGCGTCGGGCAGACGGACCAGGTTGACGGCCGGGGCGGTCATGTATTCGGCGACCGCGCCGTCGTGGTTCAGGCCGATGATCGAGCCGCGCGCGCAGATCTCGCTCATCCCCTGGGAGCACAGGTGGCAGCGTCCGCAGATGACGATCGAGGAGACGGCCACCCGGTCACCGGTCGCCCAGCCGCGCACCGCCCGGCCCAGGGCGACGATCCGGCCCGCGGGCTCGTGCCCCAGGGTCAGCTCCGGCCTGGTGATCAGCCGGGCCTCCGGGCGGAACGCGGCCTGCACGTCGGTGCCGCAGAGCCCGGCCGCGGTGACCTGGATGAGGACCTCGTCGTCCTGCGGCACGGGGACGGGAACCTCGGCGAGGTGGGCACCCGCCTCGCCCCGGGTCACGCGCAGCGCCTTCATGGTCGTCCTTCCGGATCGGTTCACGCCCGGCCGTAGTCGTCGGCGACGACCACGGCGGTCGCGGACGCGGTCCGTTCGCCGAGATGGTTGGTCGCCGTCAGGTCCAGGGTGTAGCGTTCCCCGGCCACTTCGGTGACCGTACCGCTGATGCGGACCACGTCGCCGAAGATCTCCGGGTGGGTGAGCCTGACGTTCAAGCCGGCCAGGAACGCGCCGTCGCCCATCCAGTTCGACACGCAGTGGGCGAACCAGCCGACCCGTTGCGGACCGTTGTTGTAGGCCCCCGGCATGCCGAGCTCGCGGGCGGCGGTGGCGTCCTGGTGGCCGATGCTCGGGAGCACCCGCTCCCAGAAGTACGACGGGTCGTAGTTGGACGGCAGCCGCTGCGGGTCGGTGCGCGCCCATTCGCGGTACTTCCAGGCTATCTCGACGGACTTGTAGCCAGGGCTGCCCGGACATCCGGCGTAGTACGCCGTCATGTCGATGCGTCCGATGGGCCCCTTGACGACGGCGGGCACCTCGTCGCCCACCGCCACGCCACTGAGATCCTCGGGCCCTCGCCGGTATTCCGACACCGCCTCCGACCGGATCGCGTCGAGTTCGGCGTCGGACCACACCGCCTCGTCGCGGGGCTCGAACGACAGCCCGTCGGTCGCGGCGCGGCGGGGGACTCGGAACGTGCGCGCGACGGACTCGGCGATCAGCTCGCCGTCCTGGTTCTCGTAGCGGCAGAGCGCCGACTGGATGACCATATCGGCCGCGTTGCGCCCGGACCGGCGGACGACCGGGCCGAGGGTGGCGGACGCGACGATGCGATCGCCTCGCCTGAGCCGCCGGTGGAACGTCCAGTCGGTGCCCGCGTACACCGGCTGGACGCCGGGCAGCCCCGCTCCGATGGCGCCGTCGAAGGCGGTGAAGGGGAACGTCGGGGGCGCGATCAGCGTTCCGTACGGCGTCGCCTCGGCGTACGCGGGGTCGCAATAGAGCGGGTTGTCGTCGCCGAGACCCCAGGCGTAGTGCCGTACCGAATCCCAGGACGCCTCGTGGTTCCACTGCTCGATCCTGATCGGCGTTCCCTCGAGCGAGGTGACCCGCGCGATCTCCGCCTCCGTGATGTCCGAGATCAGGTCGAAGTTGACCGCTGTCATGCCGATGCCGCTCCTTCTGGGCTGTTGGGGCGAGGCCGGCCGGCCGCGTCCACGAGACTGACCCCGGCCTCGTGCACGATGACCGGGTTGAGCTCGAGGAACTCCAGGTCGCCCGCGACCGCGGTGAGCGCCTGGGACACCACGCGGGACAGTTCCTCGACGTCGTAGCGCTTTCCGCCGCGGTAGGACTCCAGCAGCTCACCGATCCGGGAGCCGCGCAGCACCTCGAGGCGGCGCCGCTCCGGCCAGCCGCTCCAGATCACCGCCTGGCCGGACATCAGCTCGGCCAGCGTCCCGCCGGGACGGATGAAGGCCACCGGGCCGAACTCCGGATCGTCGGCCACGGAGACCATGACTTCGAAGCCGTCCGGCGCGAAGTCCTGCACCATCACGGCGTCGCCGTACTGGCGGCACACCGCCAGGACCGCGTCGACAGCCTCGGCTGCCTCGTCGGCTGTCCGCACGACGCGCACGGCCCCCAGCTCCGTGCGGTGCAGGATCGTCCTGCCCGCGGCCTTGACGACGTAGGGAGGTTCTGGCGCCGGTTCATCGGCGAGCAGGCGCCAGCGAACCCAGGGCAGGTCGTCGGGGAGGCAATCGGCCACCCACTCGATCCCGCGAAGGTCCGCTGAAGTCGAATGGCCGCTTTCCGGCTCGGTGCTCTCGGCGGCGCACAGCGCGATCGCGCGCACCGCCCGGTCGACCGTCGGCAGGTAGGCGATGCCCGCGCCGCGAAGCGCCTCGGTCAGGTGCGCGGGCATGGTGTCGTCCTCGGACAGCGAGGTCAGGACGACGGGCGCGGCGGGCGGGGCGGCGACCACCTTCGCGACGAGTTCCTCTCGGTCGTGCGCGAGTGAGGTTTCCACGCCGACCACGATGTCCACCGACCGGCTCGTGCTCATCGTCGTGACGGCGTCGGTGAAGACCCCGGTCTCATTGATGAACGGCACGTCGAGCGGGTTCTGGGGGTGCAACCGCGCGTCTAACGTAAGGTTCTCGCCCGCGACCTCGGCCATGCGCAGCCGAGGGTCCTGAGCGACCAGGTCGGCGCCGATCACACCGGCGGCGCCGGATACCGACACCAAGGACACCGACGGGCGCTCCGTGCGCGGCAGTCCGGGATTCACCCCGGCCACCACGAGCGCGTCGGCCAGCTCGGCGAGGCTGGCGACCTGCCGGACGCCCGCATGCGCGAGGATGGCCTCCGACGCGTCCGCCGATCCGACGACGCGACCGGTGTGCCCGGCCGCCGCCATCCGCCCGCTCTCGCTGTGGGCCGCCTTGAGCACGAACAGCGGTTTGCCCGTCGAGCGGAGCGCGGACTCGAGCCGGCCGAGCCATTGCCGGTCGGTCACGCCCTCCAGGAACATGCCGACGGCGTCCACGTCCTGCAGCTCCAGCAGCCCGGTGGCGAGCTCGATGGCGCCGGTGCCGGTCTCGTCACCCGTGCTGAACCACTGGTTCAATCCCACGTGCCGGCGGATCAGGCTCTGCAGAAGGCTGTTCCCGAGGGCGCCGCTCTGGGTGACCAGTCCGACCCTGCCGGGCCGCGGCAGGTCCTGCAGCAGCACGCTGGAGAAGGTCAGATACGCCGACGCGGCGACCCCCACGGTCCCGACGCAGTTGGGGCCGATGATCCGCAGCGTGCTCGTGGCGGCCAGGCGGTCCAGGTCCCGGCGAGCCGGCCCGTCGCGGTCCTCGAAGCCGCTGGCGATGACGACCGCAGCCTTGACGCCGATCTCCTCGGCCTGGCGCAGCGCGGCGACCACTCCCTGCGCGGGCAGGGCCACCAGGGCGACGTCGACCGAGCCAGGCTCGAGATCGAGCAGGGTCCGCACCGTGGTGACCTCGGGGAGGTCGGCCCGCGCGTTGACGGCGTAGAGCCGTCCTGCGTACCCGAGTCGCTTGAGGTAGTCCAGCGGCCGACCGGACAACCGCTGCGGGTCGGCTGACGCGCCCACCACGGCGACGCTGGCCGGCCGAGCCAGCAGCTCGACCAGGGCGCTCCCCTCCAGTCGCACGCGGCCACCCCTTCCCTGCCCAATTCCCATTTGCTCACAGTACAATACTTACACTGTCAGTGCAAATCCTTGTCGCGGGCTTGCCCTCGGAGGAGGTGCTTCTGTGTTTTTCCGGTCGAGGTCTTGGGGATCTCGCCGAAGACGAAGGCCTTCGGAACCTTGAACCCGGCCAGGTGCGTACGCACGAAGGCCACCAGCTCTTCGGCTGACACCGCAGACCCCGGACGGACGCTCACGTAGGCGACCGGCACCTCGCCCCAGCGCTCGTCCGGCACCCCCACGACCGCGCTTTCGAGCACCGCCGGATGGCCGTCGAGAACCCGCTCGACCTCGACGGAGGCGATGTTCTCGCCGCCCGAGATGATCACGTCCTTGCGGCGGTCGGTGATCTCGATGTACCCGTCGGGATGGCGCACCGCGAGGTCTCCGGTCCGGAACCAGCCGTCCGGGACCGCCGCGGCGGTCGCCTCCGCGTCCCGGTAGTAGCCGAGCATGACGTTGTTGCCGCGCACGGCGATCTCACCCGAGGTCCGGGCGTCGGCCGGCACGTCCCGTCCCTCGGCGTCGACGACACGGACGGGCGTGGCGATCACGTTGCCCACGCCCTGCCGCGCCTTCAGCCTGGCCACCGTCTCCGGGGAGCCCGCGTCCCACCGGCTCTGCCAGTCGTTCACCACGATGGGCCCGAAGGTCTCGGTGAGACCGTAGAGATGCTGCACCGACATGTTCAGCGCCTCGAACCGCCGCAGCAGCGCCGGAGAGGGAGGCGCGCCTCCGGTGCCGACGCGGACCGTCGCCGCGAGCCGAGGCCCGGCCGCTCCGTCGGCGTCGGAGATGAGCCGCAGCACCGCGGGCGCCCCGCTCAGGTGGGTGATGCCGTCGCCGCGCAACCGGCGCCAGATCACCGCCGGATCCACGGCACGCAGGCAGACGTGCGTGCCGCCCGCCGCCGTGACCGCCCAGGTGAAGCACCACCCGTTGCAGTGGAACATCGGCAGCGTCCACAGGTACCGGCTGTCCGAGGTGAGCCCCGCGTGGAACGCCATCGCCAGCGCCTGCAGGTACGCGCCGCGGTGGTGGTACATCACGCCCTTGGGCCGTCCGGTCGTGCCGCTGGTGTAGTTGATGGCGAGCAGGGCCCGCTCGTCGTCGACGTCCACGGTCGCCGGCGCGGCACTGGCCACGGCGGATTCGTACGTCTCGCCGGCGACGAGCAGCCGGGTGCCGGTCCGCTCGCACACCTCTCGCGCGGCGGCGACCAGTTCGTCCGTGGTGACCAGCAGGGTCGCTCCGGAATGCTCGACGATGTACGCCAGCTCGTCCACGGCGAGCCGGATGTTCAGCGGCACGAGCACGGCGCCGCGCATCGGGACGGCGTTGTGCAGTTCGAGCATCACGTGGCTGTTGGTGCACAGCGCGGCCACCCGATCGCCCGGCCGCACGCCGTACGCCGCGAGCACGCCGGTCAGCGCGAGGCTGCGCGCCCCGAACTGCTCGTAGGTGAAGGTGCGGTCGCCGTCGACGACCGCGATGTTCTCGCCGTGCACGTGCATCGAGCGCCGGATGAAAGCCACCGGGGTCAAGGGCTCGAACCCGAGTTGGTCCACCGGTTTACCCGGACGTCTTCGCGGTGGCCCGCCGCCTGGCGAGTTCCACGAACGGGCCGAGCGCCTCGGGGTTCGCCAGCGTGCCACGGCTGGTCACGGTGTCCGGATCGGCGCCTTCCAGGATCCGGCGGATGGGGACCTCCAGGCGCTTGCCCGTGAGGGTCTTCGGCAGGTCCGCGACGGCCTGGATGACGTCGGGCACGTGCCGCGGCGACAGTCGCCTGGCCAGCTCGGCCCTGATCCGGTCCGCCAGGGAGTCGTCGAGCCGGACTCCGTCCGCGAGGACGAGGAAGAGCATGAGCTCGCCGTCCTTGCTGGAGCCCGTCTGGACGTGCACCACGACGCTCTCGAAGATCTCCGGCATCGGCTCGAGCGCGGCGTAGTACTCGGACGGGCCGAGCCGTACACCGGCCCTGTTCAGGGTGGCGTCGGACCGGCCGATCACCGCGCACGAGCCGTCCTCGTAGAAGATCGCCCAATCCTGCTGGTCCCAGACGTCCGGGAAGTTCTGGTAGTAGGTTTCCCGCAGCCGGGTCGCCCCGTCGTCCCCCCACAGCGCCTTGGGCATCGACGGCAGCGGTGTCGTCACGACGAGCTCGCCGGGCACGCCGATGACGGGTTTGCCCGCCTCATTCCACGCCTCGACGCGTACGCCGAGGTACACGCAGGCCTGACGCCCGGACCGGACCGGAACCAGCGGGGAGCCCCCGATGAACGTCCCCGCCACGTCGGTGCCTCCGCTGGAGCAGCCCACCAGGATGTCGTCCCGGACCTCGCGGTAGAACCATTCCCAGCCCTCGGGCGGGAACGGTGATCCGCCGATCAGCGCGACCCGCATCGGCGCGAGGTCGAAGTCCTTGCCCGGCGCCATGCCCGCTTCCTTGCAGGCCAGCACGAACGCCGTCGAGGCTCCGAAGTGGGTGATGCCGAGGTCGCCGATCATCCGCCACTGCTTGTCGAGCCCGCCATGGGTCGGGCTGCCGTCCATCACGACGATGGACGCGCCGGCCGTCAGCGCGGAGATGCTGATGTTCCACACCACCCAGCCCGTGGTAGAGAACCAGAAGAACCGGTCACCGGGGCCGACGTCGGCGTGCAGGCCCAGCCACTTGTGGTGCTCCAGCAACGGACCGCCGTGCGAGTGGGGGACCGCCTTGGGCAGGCCTGTCGTGCCGGAGGTGAACAGCACGTACAGCGGGTGGTCGAAGGGGACGCTCTCGAACTCGACCTCACCGGGCTCGGCGAAGACGTCGTCCCACGTCCTGATGCCTTCCGGCCGCCGGTCGGGTCTCAGGTACGGCAGCCACACCACGCTCTCCACGCTCGGCAGCGCGGCCAGGATCTCGCGCACCAGGTCGCCGCGGTCGAAGTCCTTACCGCCGAAGCGATAGCCGTCGACCGCGATGACGACCTTCGGCGCCACCTGGCTGAGCCGGTCCACGACGCTGTTCACGCCGAACTCCGGCGGGCACACCGACCAGATCGCGCCCAGGCTGGCCACGGCGAGGAAGGCGGCGATCGTCTCCGGGATGTGCGGCAGGTAGCCGGCGACCCTGTCCCCCTTGCCCACCCCCATCTCGACCAGGCCCCGGCGGATGCGCCCGACCATGGCGCGCAGCTCGTCGGCGGTCACGTCATGGTTGCCGCGCGTCTCCGACACGGCGCGGATGACCGTGCCCGCCGGCATGCCGCGGAACACGTGCTCGGCGTAGTTCAGGGTGGCCCCGACGAACCATTCCGCGTCGGGGACCCGGAGCGTCGTGAGCACGGTCTCGGGAGGCGTGTCGAACCGGACCCCGGCGAACTCGGCCAGCTCGGCGTAGAAGGTCCCGACGTTGTCCACCGACCATTGCCAGAAGGCGTCGTAGGTGTCCAGGTCGACGCCGTAGCGCTCGGCTACGTGCTCCATCAGCTGACCCATCCTGGTCCGCTGCCTGGCGTTCGCCGGCGGCGTCCACAGCACATCGCCGTCCATCGGGCATCACTTCCTTCTTTGTACTGTGGGTGCAGCTTTGCATTGTGAATTTAGATGTGTCAACGGTCACTGTTGGTCGGCCAGCAGGCGTACGAACAGGCCCACCGCCTCGGCGAGAAGATGGCCGTCAGATCTCAGGGCTCCGCTGACGAACACCTTGCGCCCGTCGACCCTGCTCGTGTGCGCGGTGACGGTCAGCTCGGTCTCGAGGGGGATGACGCGCCGGTAGTCCACGCTGAGCGACGCCGTCCGGGATCGCGGTTTCCCCGGCGCGTTGGCCACCTGGCCGAGCAGGTCGTCGAACAGCAGCGAGATCGCCCCGCCGTGTACCGCGCCGTTGCTCCCCAGGTAGAACCGCCCGAAGGATACCCGGGCCGTGACGGAGTCCCCGTCGAACGAGTCGATCTCCACCGGCGGCACGAACGTCTGGCCGCGCCCGACCGCGGCGAACTGGCGGCCGGCCACCTGGTCGGGCTCCCCGACCTGGTACCGCGCGAGCGCGGCGACCAGGTCCTCGATGGTGTCAGCCGCGTGGGCCGCCAGCGCCGGTGGCGGGCGCGAGGCGGTGAACTGGTCCTGCAACCTGCGGACCGCGTCGGCCATGCGGATGAAGTCGGGATCCTCCGTACCGGGCGGCTGGTGCCGGCCGAGCCACAGGTTGTAGTGCTCGCGCACCCCGCTCATCGCACGGCCGGCGGGATCCGGACCAGAAGCGACTCCGGCCCGCGGGTGTTGCCGCCGCTCCAGGACACCTCGCGGGACGCCAGCTCGAAGTCCGGGATCCGGGTGAGCCACTCCTCGAGCGCGACGCGCAGTTCCATCTGGGCGAGCTGGGCGCCCAGGCATCGGTGGATGCCCAGCCCGAACGCGAGGTGACGCGGGCGTTCTGCCGTGATGTGCACCTCGCTCGACGCCGGGTGGACCGCGGGGTCCAGGTTGGCCGCGGCCCACGGCAGCACCACCCGCTCGCCGGTGCGGAGGGTGCGGCCCGCGAGCGTGGCGTCCCTGGTGACGACCCTGCCGATGGTGACGGGGGCGTACACGCGCAGGAACTCCTCGACGGCGTTGGGGATGAGCTCGGGCTCGCGCGCCAGGAGGCGTCGATGCTCGACGTTGGTGGCCAGGTGCCACAACGCCGAACCGAGGGCGCTCCACGTGGTGTCGATCCCGGCGATGAGCATGAGGAAGCACATGCCGACGATCCGCTCGTCGCTCAGGGGCTCGCCCTCGGCCCGCTTGCGGAGCAGGTGGCCCATGACTCCCCCACCTGGGGACCGCAGCCGTTCCCTGAAGTAGTTCTGGATGGCTCGGACGGCCTCAGCCCTGATCGCGTAATCTTGCGCGCCGTCCTTGAGCATCCGGAGCGTCCACTGCCGGAACAGCGCCTCGTCGGCCGCGGGCAGGTCGAGCATCTTCGTGGTCACCACGACGGGGATCACGCGCGCGTACTCCTCGACCGCGTCGACCGGCTGGCCGGTCCTGACCGTGCCCACGATCGACGCCACCAATTCGCGCGCCGTGCGCCGGGTCAGCGGTTCGAGCCCGGCGACCGCCTCCTTGCTGAACAGCGGCATCAGCAGTTTGCGGTCGCGTGCGTGGTCCGGCGGGTCGGAGCTGACAGGTGGGATCTTCAGTTCCCGCCCGGGCGTCGGCACCGGCCCGGTGACCTCGCCCGCCCGGGACGAGAAGGTCTCGGGGTCGAGGGCGACTGCGCAGATGTCCCGGTGCCGCGAGAGCATCCACGCGCCGCCGCGACTGTCGGTGTGGGCCACCGGGCAGCGGTCCCGCATCGGCCTCCAGATCGACTCGGGGTCGGCGAGGTAGCCGGGGTCGTAGAGGTCGAAACCATCGAAGGTACTCATTGGCCGCTCCCGATGACCTTGTCTGCCTGAAGATCCGCGACGTCGGCGGCGGAGAACCCCCAGTCCGCCAGCGCCTCGGCGGTGTGCTCGCCGGGCCGCGCGGGCGGCCGGGTCAACCGGGCCTGGGTACGGCTGAACCGGGGCGCGGGGGCAGGCTGCAGAACGCCATCTTTGCGGACGAAGGTGCCCCGAGCACTGAGGTGCTCGTCCGCCTCCACCTCCTCAGGGCCCAGTACGGGGGCCACACACGCGTCCAGACCGGCGGCCAGAGAACCCCACTCCTCGCGCGTGCGGCTCCGGACGACGGCGGCGAAGATTTCCTTCAGCGCCGGCCAGGTCGCTGGATCGTCCCGGTCAGGCAGGTCCGCGGCGTCGAGTTCGAACAACGCCAGCAGGGCGGCGTAGAAGCGCGGCTCCACGGCGGCGACGCTGAGCCAGCGACCGTCGGCGGTCTCGTACACCTCGTAGTAGGGCGCGCCACTGTCGATCATGTTGGTCCCTCGATCGAGCGACCATTCGCCTGTCTGCACCCAGCCGAAGAACGGCGTCGCCAGTACGGCGGCCCCGTCGACCATGGCCGCGTCGACGACCTGACCCCGACCGGACACTGTTCTTTCGAACAGCGCGGCCAGCAGGCCGAACGCCAGGATGAGGCCGCCTCCGCCGATATCGCCGACAAGGTTCAGCGGCGGCGTCGGCGGCTGCCCGTGTCGGCCGATCAGGCTGAGCACGCCGTTGGCGGCGATGTAGTTGAGGTCATGACCGACCGCTTCCGCGCCGGGACCGTCCTGCCCGTAGCCGGTCATCCGGCCATACACAAGCCGCGGATTGCGGGCGAGGCACACCTCCGGTCCGATACCCAGACGTTCGGCCACCCCCGGGCGAAAGCCCTCAATCAACACGTCGGCCTGCTCGACGAGGCGCAGCACGACACCGGGCCCACGCGGGTGCTTCAGGTCGACGCCGGCCGAACGCCGGCCACGGTTCATCAACTCGTGCGCATGGTCGCTGCCCGGCCCGACCGGTCCCCCGCTATCCAGGCGGTCGACGCGGATCACCTCGGCGCCCATGTCGGCGAGCATCATGGCGCAGAACGGTCCGGGTCCGATCGACCCAATCTCGACGACGCGCAGTCCCGCCAGGGGCCCGGTCATGCGATCACCGAACCCTGCCGGGATTTCCCGCTGAGGCGGATCCCCGCCTGCTCCCGATCCCAGCAACCGGCCGTGCCCGTCGCCCGGATCTTCTCCTTCTGCATCTTGCCGCTGGGCGTGAACGGCAGTTCCGCGACGAACTCCACATACCGCGGGACGGCGAAGTACGGCATGGTCGCGACGCAGTGCTCGATGAACTCCTCGTAGCCGAGGCTCGCCCCGTCCCGCAGCACGACGCTGGCCTTGACCTCCTGCTCGGCCATCTCGCTCCGCACGCCCACCACGCCGACCTGCGACACCGCGGGGTGGCGGATGATCGCGGTCTCCACTTCGTACGACGAGATGTTCTCGCCGCGCCGCCGCAGGTAGTCGTCCTTGCGGTCCTCGAAGTAGAAGTAGTCGTCCTCGTCGATGCGGCCCAGGTCACCGGTGTGGAACCACAGGTTTCTGAACTTGAGGGCCGTCGCCTCGGGTTCGCCGTAGTAGCCCTCGAAGATCGAGTGGGGCTGCATCGGCCGGACGACCACCTCGCCGATCTCACCCCGCGGGAGCTCGAAGTCGTTGTCGTCGAAGATGCGTACGTCGAAGTACTCCCGCACGATCTTTCCCGACGATCCCGGCCGCAACGGGATGTCCGGGCCGGTGCGCGAGAGCGGGGCCGCCTCGCTCAGGCCGTACACGCTCTCGAACGAGCATTTCCAGCGTGCCTCCATCGCCGGTTGCAGCGAAGGAGGCGGCGCGGGCACGCCCACGACGGTGTCGATGCCCTCGTCGTCGGACGGCTCCCGGGTCCACAGCAGCATCGCCACGGAACCGAGCATGAGGGTCGCATTGCAGTTCTCCTCCCTGATCCGCCGCCAGAACCCGGAAACGCTCAGGCGCTCGTCCTGAACGCAGCGCACTCCGCGTCGCATCGCGCCCAGCACGGCGATGCCCTTCGCCGCGAGGTGGAACAGCGGCCCACAGGAATAGAAGGTGTCCTCGGGACCTCGGTACCAGATCTGCGCTTCGATCTCCGCGAAGTTGCACAGGTAGTTCTGGGTCATCGTGGCGCCCTTGGAAGGGCCGGTCGTCCCGGACGTGAAGGTGATCGTCGACGGGTCGGTCCACTGGGGATCCACAAGAGACAGCGGCCCGTCGTCGCAGTCACGGAGCTCGGCGATGGTGCTCACCGTTACCCCGGGAACGCCGGGCGTCTGGTGACCCCGCACCACGAGGTGGCGGAGCGAGGGCACCTCGCCGAGTATCTCCAGCACGGTCGGCACCAGCGCGTCATCGACCACGATCACCTCGGCGCCGCTCACCCGGAGCTGGTGCGACAGGAACGTCCCCTTGTACGCGGTGTTGATCATCACCTCGATGGCCCGCAGCCGGGCCGTCGCGAACTGGATGACCACCTGGTCGGCACAGTTCTCCGCCAGTACGGCGACCACGGAGCCGTGCCCGACACCAAGCTGCTGCAGGCCGCGGGCCATGGCGTCGGATCGACGGACCAGGTCGGCGTAGGTGAGATCCTCGCCGACGATCGTCAGGGCCACCTTCTCGGGCGCCGCCTCCGCCTGCTTGCGCAGCATGCCGGTCAGGGTGCGGTCGAGGAATACGGAGGAGTCGGACATGGAACCTCCAGCGGTCGTCGATGTCTATTCGGAAGGCGCCAGGTCTCTCGGGGTGTCGTCGACACCGAGGTAGGCGGCCAGGACACGGGCGTCGGCCGCGACCACCTCCGGGGTGTCGACCATGATGCACTCGCCCCAGTCGAGGACGGCGACGCGATCGCTGACCTCCATCACCAGGCCCACGTCATGCTCGATGAGCACGACCGAGCACGAGCCTTCCTCGCGCAGGTGCTTGATGATCCGTACGAGGGCGGCGCGGTCCTCGTCGCTGGTCCCGGCGGCCGGTTCGTCGAGCAGCAGCGTGGTCGGGCGCAAGGCCAGCGCCCGTGCCATCTCGACCCTCTTCTGCAGGCCGTAGGGCAGCGAGCCGGCCTGCTGAGCCGCGACATCCGCGAGATTCAGCAGGTCGAGCAGCGGCTCCACCTCGCCGCGCAGCCGGCGTTCGGCCCGCCGTGCCGGTCCGATCCCCAGGGCGGCCTTGCCCATCCCGTACCCGAGCCTAGGGTGGCATCCGAGCAGCACGTTCTCGCGTACGGTCAGGTCGCCGCAGAGCTGGTTGTGCTGGAATGTCCTGGCGATCCCGGTGGCCACGATCGACTCCGGCGACCGGCCGGTCAGCGGCGTTCCCCGGTAGGAGACCGAACCCGAGCTGGGCGGGTAGATGCCGGTGACCGCGTTGATCAGGCTGGTCTTGCCGGCGCCGTTGGGGCCGATGATGCCGAGCACCTCGTCCGGATGATGCCGGATGGAGACTTCTCGCAGCGCGACCACTCCGCCGAAGCGCAGACCGAGCCGGTCGATCACGAGTTCACCGTTCACAGCAGTTCCTCCGATCGGCTCAGGTCCGCGACCCCGAGGTATCGGGCTGTCGTGTCACCGGCCTGCCGTAGCTCGTCGCTGGTCCCCTGGGCGACGACCGTGCCCTGGTCGAGAACGTACGCGCGCTCCACGAACCGCAGGGACATCACGACCGCCTGCTCGATCAGAAGCACGGCGGTCCCCTCGTTCGCCGCGCGCGCCGCCAACCCGTCGAGGATCTCCGTGACGATTCGCGGCGCGAGTCCCAGGGACAGCTCGTCGGCGACGATCAGGCGGGGTCTGACCAGGAGCGCGCGGGCGACGGCCAGCATCTGCTGCTCGCCGCCGGACAGCAGTCCCGCCATGGAGCGGCGACGCTCGCCGAGCACCGGATACATCTCGTAGGCCTCGGTGACGGCGGGGCGACGCGAACGGGGTAGCGCCGCGAGCACGAGCCGCAGATTGTCCTCAACCGTCATGTTGCTGATCACGCCACGGCCCTCGGGAATGGTGACCACCCCCGCGCCGAGCACCCGCCACGCCGGCCACCGCGTCGTGTCCCTGTCGGCGACCGAGATCCTGCCCTGGCGGACGGTGGCTCTGAAGACAGCCGAAAGGCCCGTCACGGCACGGGCCACCGTGGTCTTGCCCGCGCCGTTGGCTCCGACGATTCCGACCCGTTCGCCCGCGCCCACCTCGATGGACACGCCCCGCAGGGCGTGGGCTCCGCTGGCGTAGGCGACATCAAGATCGCGAACCGAAAGGAACACCACGTCACCTGCCATTCCGTAGCCGGCGCGTCGCCGATCGGACGAAACCGATCAGCCCGTCGGGTTTGAGGAGGACGAAGGCGATGATGATGAGCCCGTAGATGACCGTCTGCAGCTCATGCGGATGCGCGAGAACGCCCCCGCCGCCGTACGCCTCCGAGAGATGGTTCACGACCACCGGCACGAGCGTCACGAAACACGCGCCGAGGAACGAACCCCCGAGGCTGCCGAGCCCACCCACGAGGATCATCGCGACGTACGTGATCGCCAGGTTGAGCGTGTAGAACTCCACGCTGGCCGAGCCAAGGTAGTACGCCTGCAGCACCCCCGCGGCCGCGATCATGGCCGAAGACAGCGACCACACCCACAACTTCGTGCGCGCCACCGAGATTCCGCAGGCCGCGGCGGCCACGTCCCGGGCCTTCACCGCCTCGATCGCCCGGCCGTGGCCGCTCCGCATGATATTGGTGATGATCAATCCGATCAGCGCCGCGAACGCCGCGATGACGAAGTACATCGACCGATCACCGCTGAGGTCCACGCCGAGCATGCGCAGCGGCGGAAAGATCGCCCCGGCGGCGCCGAACTGGCTCGTCTGGAACTTCAGGGCCGCGAACACCAGGATGTAGTGCGCCGCCAGGGTCGACATGAGGAGATAGGCGCCGCGCAGGCGAAGCGACGGGAGCCCGACGATGAACCCGACCAGGGCGCCGGCCGCCGCCGCCACCAGCATGGCGACCGGGAGCTCGACGTCGAACGTGAAGGTGACGAACGCGCCCGTGTACGCGCCGACGACCAGGAACGCCGCGTTACCCAGCGAGAACTGGCCCGCGTTACCGGTGAGCAGATTGAGCGGCGCCGCGATCGCGAACGCGAGCACCGCGTTCGTCGCGACCGTCGTCCAGTACGGCGAGACCACCAGCGGCAGCGCGACGACGATCGCGACAGCCAGCACCGCAAGGACCGCTGGCCGCACAGCCGCCCGAGCCGGGGACTCGATGGACTGAATCATGGCCGGACCACCTCCGGGGTGCCGAACAGTCCCTGGGGTCGGACCATCAGGAACACCATGAGCACGACCATGGTCGAGGGCAGCCGGAAATCATCGCCGAGGTATGTCCCGGCCAGCATCTCGGTGACGCCCACCAGGATGCCGCCCAGGAACGCCCCACCCAGACTGTCGACCCCGCCCACGATCATGGCCGCGAAAGCGCGCAGAGCGAATGTCGCGATGGAGATGTCCGCGACGGTCAGCGATGCGAGCAGCGCACCGGCCAGCGCGGCCAGCCCACCGGCGACCGCCCACGCGTACGTGAAGATCCGACCGGGGTTCGCCCCGAACATCGACGCCACCTCCGGGCGCACGGCCGCGGCCCGAAGCTGGAGCCCGACCGAGGTCCGTTTGAACGCGATCGCCAGCAGCACGGTCGCCCCGGCCGACAACCCGAGGGCGACCGCCAGCGTGCTGGACATCGACGTCCCGAAGGGGAGATCGAACGTCGCGACTCCGATCGGATCCGGCAGGAAGCGCGGCTGGCGTCCGAAGAGGATGCCGCTGGTGCCTTCGATGACGCTGGCCAACCCGATGGTCACCATGACACCGGGAAACAGCCCGCGCCCCAGGAGCGGCCGCATCACCGTGAGGTTCGCCACCGCTCCCACCCCCGCGACCGCCACGACGGCGATTCCGGCGGCGACCCAGAACCCCTGGGCGCCGAGGCCCGCCGCGACGACGCCACCCACGGCCATCAAGGCACCACCCGAGAAGTTCAGGATTCCGGTGCTCTTGAAGATCACGACCAGGCCCAGCGCCACGAGTCCGTACAGCGAGCCGAAACCGGAACCGCTCCAGACGGCGTTGAGGAAATCAGTCATCGTTCTACTCCCAGCGCGGACGCGCTCAAGGGCTCGTCACTTCGACGATTCGCTGCGCGGCCGGGTCGAAGGTGAACGCCTTCACCGCCGACGCGTCAGCCAGTCCGTTCTTCTTGCTCCAGTTCACATCGGCGCTGTAACCGCCGGTCTGGAATCCCTGCGGAGAGCGCAGCGCCTCGATGAAGGACGCCCGGGTGAGGTCCTTTCCGGCCCGCTTCAGCGACTCCACCACGACATTGCCGATCACCCAGCCCTCGGCGTAGTTCTTGTCCTGCTGGAACTTGTCCCAGCTGCCCGCCGCCCGCATCGCGGACTCCAGGTCCGCGCGTCCGGCCACGTCACTGTCCGGCGGGGCGAAGGCGTCGAACGCGTACGTGCTCGCGGCCAGCGTGCCGGCGCTCTTCCACAGGGTCGGCCCGCTGGCGCCGAAGGTCGAGAAGACCGGGACGTTCAGCCCGCCCGTCTGCATCGACTTCAGCAGGGCGATCGCGCCGCCGCTGCCGGCGTGGAGCGTGACAGCGTCGACCCCGTCCCGCTTGAACTGGGCGACCTGAGCTGCGGCCTCCACCGCCGCCGGTTCGATCTTCTGCTGACCGGTGACTTCAGCCTCGATCTTCGGTGCTTCCTTCTGGAACAGGTCGAACCACTCGTCGCCGGAGGCGGTGCTGATGCGGGCGACGCCCACCTTGGCTTTGGCGCCAAGCTGCCGGGACATGAACTTGGTGATCGCCTCCGCGCTGGTCGGCAGGTCTGCCTGGGCGTTGTAGATGTACGGGTTGGCGAGCGTCACCTTGGTGACGCCGGTCGGTCCGATGACCGGCACCTTCTCGGCGGAGATGCGCGTGGTCAGCGCCTCGAACATCGAGGAGACGTTGATGCCCAGCAGGGCCAGGGAGGGCTGCTCGCTGGTGTACTTCTTGAAGAGCGTCACCGCTTGAGCCGTGTCGAAGCGGGTGTCGCCGGCCTTGAGATCGATCGTGCGGCCGTTGACGCCGCCGCTCGCGTTGGCCCGGTCGATGGCCAGCTTGATCCCCTCGTAGTAGGTCAGCTCGACGGCGGCGTCCGGGCCGGACAGATCGCCGATGTAGGCGATGGTCACGGCGGAGTCGGTGACGCCGACGTTGGTCGCCGCACCGGTGCCGGCATCGTCCTTGGTGGTGACTTCCTGCGTGCCCGCCGAGCATGCGGTGAGCGCCATGGCTGTCAGGACAGCCGAGATCGTCGAAGCCGAGCGCGCTCTGCCGGCCCGCCCACACTTGATAAGTCCAAACACGCGCCGGCTCCCGTTCCTTTGTACTGATTGAACTCAGAGTGCAAAGGTTGCATCCTTGTTTCATGTGTGTCAAGGATCACTTTCCAGGATGTTTCCGGAGCTTCCGGGTTGGCTGGCGTTTCCGATGGCCAGGTCCTGGGGGTGCGGGATGCCGAGAGCGTGAACGGGCTGTCTTTTCGGCGAGAGCGTTGTGCTGGTGGTGCACTCAGGTACGCGGACCAGGCTGCGGTTGGGGAACAGGGCTCGACCCGCCCGGGCAGCTCAACAGCCTTCGACGTGCGATCCGCGGGGTGAGTCGGATCACCGAGTTGGACGCCGACCGAGCCCTGCCCCGATCCTTGTAACGCACAGCTCTCACTGCGGAGGAATACGGTGGAACAGCGAACGATCGCCAGAATGAACCAGGATGTGTCCGTGATCGGGCTCGGCACGTGGCAACTCGGTGCCGACTGGGGTGAGGTGGACGAGGACACGGCGCTCGCCGTACTCGACGCGGCCGTCGACAGTGGTGTGACCTTCTTCGACACCGCCGACGTGTACGGCGATGGGCGCAGCGAGCAGGTGATCGGCACCTTCCTCAAGTCGCGATCCGCCGAGGGACTTACGGTCGCCACGAAGATGGGCCGCCGGGTGCCGCAACGTCCGGAGGTGTACACGCTGGACAACTTCCGCGCGTGGACCGACCGCTCGCGGGCCAACCTGGGCGTTGACACCCTCGACCTGGTCCAACTGCACTGCCCACCCACGATCGTGCACTCCACCGACGAAGTCTTCGACGCCCTCGACACCCTCGTCGAGGAAGAACGCATCGCCGCCTACGGGGTCAGCGTGGAGACACGGGCGGAAGCCCTGGCCGCGATCGCCCGGCCCGGTGTGGCCAGCGTGCAGATCATCCTGAACATGCTGAGACTCGCCCCACTGGAGGACGTACTGCCCGCAGCGCAGAAGGCCGGTGTGGGCATCATCGCGCGAGTACCTCTCGCGAGCGGTCTGCTATCCGGCAGGTACGACGAGCACACCGAGTTCCCCGAAAACGACCACCGCAACTACAACAGACACGGCGAGGCGTTCGATGTCGGAGAGACCTTCTCCGGCGTCGACTTCACCACCGGCCTGGCGGCGGTACGCCAGCTGGCACCACTGGTCCCCGCCGATGCCACCATGGCCCAGTTCGCGCTCCGCTGGATCATCGACCAACCCGGAGTAAGCGTGGTCATCCCCGGCGCCCGCAACCCGAAGCAGGCCCAGGACAACGCGGCCGCAGCGAGCCTCCCACCGCTGTCGGACGAAGCGCTCAGCGCCGTACACCACGTTTACGACGAACTGATCGCTCCCCAACTCGCGAACCGCTGGTAGACATCTCCGCACGATTTCGCCGCGATCGGGGAGTTCGAGGCCACCGGGCGGCTGCGCATGCCTCGCGCAGCCGCCGATCCCGAATTTCCTAGCGAGCGGCTCGGGCATCCATGGCCTCAGGGGACATGTCTGGTGTTCGTCCGGGGAGGGCCAGCGGCAGGTGCCGCCAGCCCGATATGCCAGTTGACAAGTCAGGCCGCCCCGGTCATCGCCGCGTGAAGCCGCAGGTACGGCGCAGCGTCCTCCGGCCTGCTCTGCCGCTCCAAGGTCCGGCCGAGCAGCAGGTAGGCGTACTCCTCGACCGGGTCGCGCTCCAGGATCAGACGGAGTTCGGACTCGGCCCGGCCGAGCTGAGCCGAGTGGTAGTAGGCACGGGCCAGCAGCAGCCGGGCCGCCAGGTCGTCGGGAGCCTCAGCCACGACCTCCGCCAAGATGCGCGCGGCCCCGATGTAGTCCTTCAGACCGAAGAACAACCGCCCGCGCTCGTACTCCTCGGCCAGCTTCTCGATCAGCATGTCACTCCTTTCCGGGGAGAGGCCCGTCGGTGTGCGGGACCCGCTCGGCGGGGACGACGCCCAGGCGGCCCGCCTGATAGTCCTCCATCGCCTGGATGATCTCGGCGCGGGTGTTCATCACGAACGGACCATAGTGAACGACCGGCTCGCGGATCGGCTGCCCACCGAGCAGCAGCACCTCCAGGTTGGGTTCGGCCTGGGGCTGAGCGGTGTCCGCGGCGAGGGTCAGCGACCCACCCGCGCCGAAGACGGCGAGCTGACCCTTGCGGACCGGCCGTCGCTCGGGGCCCACGGAGCCCTGCCCGGCCAGCACGTAGGCGAGGGCGTTGAAGCCGGGGTTCCATGGCAGGTCCAGCCGGGCGCCGGGGCTGACGGTCGCGTGCACCATCGTGATCGGGGTGAACGTGACACCCGGACCGGCGTGCCCGTCCAACTCACCGGCGATCACCCGCAGCAGCGTGCCACCGTCGGCCGAAGCCAGCAGCGCCGCCTCGCGCCCCCGGATGTCCTGGTATCGGGGCAGGTGGAACTTGTGCGCGCGGGGCAGGTTGACCCACAGCTGGATGCCATGGAAAAGCCCACCCGAGACCACCAGATGCTCCGGCGGCCTTTCGATGTGCAGCAGCCCCGACCCGGCGGTCATCCACTGCGTGTCACCGTCGGTGATCGTGCCGCCCCCTCCGCTGGAGTCCTGGTGCTCGAAGATCCCGTCGATGATGTAGGTAACGGTCTCGAACCCGCGATGCGGATGCCACGACGTGCCCTTGGGCTCCCCCGGCGCGTACTCGACCTCACCCATCTGGTCCATGTGGATGAACGGATCCAGCACGGATTGCGGCACCCCGGCGAACGCGCGCCGCACGGGGAACCCCTCCCCCTCGAACCCGCTGGGCGCGGTCGCCACCGACCGCACAGGTCGCGCTCCGACGACGGCCAGATCCGGTACGGCGACGCGTGGCAGCATCAGGGTGTCAGCGGTGATGGCAGGCATAACGATCCCTTCTGGTTGAAATTTCAAATACTGCGCCTTGGAACCAATCACAACCGCCGTACATTCCCTCGACGACCCGCGTACGAGGAAGGGCGTTCGCGGCATACCTGAACAAGATCCGGAACGTCGTTAAGGTGCGCTAGCCTTTCGGGCGGCACGGCTGTAGCGCAGAGGTCGTCGCGCCCGAGCTGCAATCTGGAGGACGCCGGTTCGAATCCGGCCAGCCGTGCCACCTTGTCGGAGGGGGACGTATGGCTTCTGAGGCGGTGGAGATCGTCCCCCCTGAGGTGGAGACCTGCCTGCGGGTGCTGGCGGAGGCGGGCGCGGCCGATCCCGGCGATCCGCGCTGGGAGACCGTACGCGAGGCGGCCGCGCAGGTCTACCGTGCGGGCAAGAAGGCGCGTAAGGCGGCACGGCACGCGGACCGGAGGCGGCGGGACGACGCGGTTCTGGCCACCGCCGAACGCCACCGTCAGCAGAATCCCGAGCCGGCGCCGGAGACCGGCGGGCCGGGGAGCCTGCGGGCGCTGGCCGGGACGCGCCGGTGTTATGTCTGCAAGGTCTTCTACGGGCAGGCGCATTCGGTCTATCACCTGCTCTGCCCGGACTGCGCGGAGGAGAACCTCGCCCGCCGGCATGCCCGCTGCGACCTGCGGGGACGGCGTGCTGTGGTCACCGGCGGGCGGGTGAAGATCGGCTTCCAGGTGGCGCTGAAGATGCTCCGCGACGGCGCCGAGGTCCTCGTCACCACCCGGTTCCCCGGCGACGCCGTGCGGAGGTTCGCGGCCGTGCCGGACCACGCCGACTGGATCGACCGGCTGCACGTGCACGGCGTCGACCTGCTCGACCTGCCCGGGGTCGCCGGTCTGCTGGCGGCCGTGCACCGGCGGTTCGACCATCTCGACATCCTCGTCAACAACGCGGCCCAGACGATCCGCCGGCCGCCCGCCTACTACCGCGAGGTACGCTCCGCCGAGCGCCTCCCCCTGGAGGGCGCCGCCGCGCGGGTCAGCGTCAGCGGCACGGCGGAGACCGCCGCCCTGGCCACGCTTCCCGCGGACGCCGCCTCGGTCGCGGAACTGGACTCGCTCTTCCCCGCGGGCCTGGTCGACGAGACGGGAGAGCCGCTCGACCTGCGCGAACGCAACAGCTGGAGCCTGCGGCTGCACGAGGTCGACCCGGCCGAGTGGCTGGAGGTCCAGCTGGTGAACGTGTTCGCGCCGTTCCTGCTCACCTCGCGGCTGCGCGGCCTGCTGGAGTCCTCGCCGTACCCGGATCGGTACGTGGTGCAGGTGTCCGCGATGGAAGGCAGCTTCTCCCGCGAGAACAAGACCGTACGCCATCCGCACACGAACATGGCGAAAGCCTCGTTGAACATGCTCACCCGGACAGCCGCCGCCGACTACGCGGCCGCCGGGATCCACATGAACAGCGTGGACACCGGCTGGGTGACCGACGAACGGCCGCATCCGGCGAAGGCGGCGCGGCGCACGGCCGGTTTCCGCCCGCCGCTCGACGTGATCGACGGGGCAGCCCGCGTGTACGACCCGATCATCCGAGGCGTCAGCGGCCAACCTATGTCCGGATATTTCCTGAAAGACTTCCGACCGGTGGAGTGGTGAACGTGAACCCGACGCCCGTACGCTGCCCGGCGATCGAGCATCCCGGCATCCCGCCGGCCGACCCGGCGGGCCTGGAACCGATGCTGGCCCGGCTGGCCGACCCGGCCCCCGTCGAGGCCGACGAGCTGTTCCCGCTCGGCGCGCTCCGCCCCGACGGCCGCGTCGACCTGTGCAAGCAGGGCCTCGGCGCGGCCGGCGTCACCCGGCTGCTGCCCGTGGCGACCACGTCCCCGCACGCGTCCCACCTGCTGCTGGGCACCAACGCCATCGGCGACGCGGGCGCCCGGGCGATCGCGGACGTGCTCTCCCCCGGCCACCGCCTCCGCACCCTGTACCTGGGCTGCAACCGCATCGGCCCCGACGGCGCGCGGGCTCTGGCCGACCGCCTCACCGGCGACGACACCGTCCAGGCCCTGTGGCTCAAACGGAACCCGGTCGGCGAGGACGGCGTACGCGCCCTGGCCGCGATGCTCACCCGCAACACCGCCCTCCGCACCCTCGACCTGGTCAACACCGGCCTGACCATCGAATCCCTGCGCCTGCTACTCACCGCCCTGACCAGCCGCCCTATCCCCCTCGAACGCCTCTTCCTCGGCGGAAACGGCCTCGCCCCCGACGCGGCCCCCCTCCTGGCCGCCCTGCTCCGCGACGCGGGCATCCGCGAGCTCTACCTCCCCGCCAACCACCTGGGCGACGACGGCACCGCCACCCTGGCCGCCGCCACCGGCCCTTCCCGCCCGGTACGGCTGGGCCTGGGCGGCAACGGCATCGGCCCCCGCGGCGCCCAGTCCCTGGCCGACGCCCTGACCGGCATCGAGTCCCTCGACCTGGGACGCCCGCCCTCGGAACGCAGCCTCGGCGCCCCCTCCAACACCACCGGCGACCGCGGCGCGACCACCCTCGCCGCCGCCCTCCCCGGCAGCCCCCTCCGCCGCCTGGAACTCCGCCACACCGGCCTCACCGGCCGGGGCGCGAAATCCCTCCTGGCCGCCCTGCCCGCCGACACCCCGCTGGAGTACGTCGGTCTCGGCCCCGGCGTCCCCCGCAAGGTCAAACGCTCCTTCCCCGCCCGCCTGCGCCCCGCCACCCCCGGCCACCCCGACCTGCTGGCGATCGGAAGCCTCTACCGATGACCATCAACGAGGCGGCGCTCTGGCAACGGGTCCGCCGCTACGCGGTTCCCCCATGGATGATCGAGCAGGCCACCGAGCGACGTCTTGCCGGGGATTGGCGAGGCGCCTGCTCGGCCGCCAACGTGGATGTCGCCTTCGACTTGGCCGAGGTCGAGAACGCCTATGGCCGGTCGACCGCAGCCACGCTCGCGGAGGACCTCCGCCATTTCGCGCCGGACCTGTTGCGCTGGCATCTGCCCCGGACAGGAAGCGGGCGCACCACGATCGGTGTCGGTCACCAGGTGATCCTCGCCCGATATGGGCGTTCGGCGATCCTCCGCGTGACCACGCCCCGGATGATCGAAGGGCCACAGCGGCTTGTCCTGCGGTTCGGCCCGGCCCCTTCCGAGGAGGAGGAGTCGTTCTGGCCGACCCATGCCGACTGGTCGGCGGCACGGCACCTGTGGGACCTACGGCGCACGGCTGACCTGCGGGAACGCTGCGGGGGCGGAGATCGCGCGCCGTTCTTCGAGGCCGACGGCAGGCCGCGCGCGACGGCCGGTCCGCCGACGGCCGGTCGCGAGGATCCGGCCGCCCACACCGAGTGGGTGACCTCGCTACAGGATCGAGGCGACTTCGAGGCGGCCCTCGCGGCGGCCGGTCTGAATGTGGAGATCGTCCCGCCGTCCCGTGCCTGGGGCTCCTCGGCGGGTGATCCGCTCGGAGCCCTGGCTCTGCTCCCGCTGGCCTTGACCCGGCTCGAACCGGAGGTCCGGCTGCTGGCCGAGCAGGGCGCCGGTGACCGATTCCGTATTCTGTGCCACCCGTACACGATGCTGCTCGAACCCAAGGCGGGCAGCCTGCGGGTCCGGGTGTTCGCCAACCGGGACAAGAAGGAGTCCGCCGAACTGCCGGAGGCGTACTGGCGCCGCCTGCCCGACCTCGACCTGTTGCGCGCCGGGCGGCTGGCCCCCGAGGGCCTGCATCCGCTGATCCGGGAGGCCCTCTTCCCCGAGCGGCCCGACGTCGACGGCGGGCGGCCCCACCCCGAGCCGCTGTCCCCCGTCCGCGTCCGGTGCGGGGGCGAATGGCACGAGGTGCGCTCCGGCGACGGGACGCTCCTGCTCCCGCACAGCGAGGAGGAGCAACGACGCGAGCGTGCCATGCGGGCGCTGGGCGGGGCCGTGGCGGGATGCTTCGCCGTGCGGCAGACGTGGACGTCCGGGATCGGGCGGCTGCCGAAGGCGCTGCGTTTCCAGCGGCGGGAGCTCTTCCTGCGGGTTCAGCACGGCGACACCCCTGGTGTACTCCGGCTCCTCGACTCCGGGGTGGACCCCCGCGTACGGGACGGCAGGCAGCGCACCCTGCTGCACATGCTCCACCTGCTCGACCACGAGCGGCTGCTGCCCCGGCTGCTGGCGGCGGGATTGGACGTCGAGGCCCAGGACCACCACAAACGTACGCCGCTGCACGTCGCCGTCGGCGACGGCGGGTCGGCGGCGCTGGTACGGGACCTGCGCGCCGCCGGGGCGCGGATCGACGTGGTCGACTACGACGGCTGGTCGCTGGCGGACCTGATCCGCCGCCGTAAACGCGCCGACCTGGACTTCCTGCTGGCGGAACTCGACCGCGAGCATCCGGACGTCGGCCTCGGCTACAGCGAGGATGAGGACTGGTGAACGACATCGCCACCCGGCTGGCGGCGGCCGACGAGCTCAACCGGCGGCTGCGCGCCTTCCGTACCGAACATGCGCCCAGCGCGCAGCTGGAGGCGCTGGCCCTGGCCGTCTCGGCGAACCTGCCGGTGCTGCTGTGGGGCGAGCCGGGCATCGGCAAGTCGGCGGGCATGGAACAGCTGGCGGCGGGACTGGACCTGCCGTTGGAGACGGTCATCGCCAGCGTGCACGAGCCGTCCGACTTCGCCGGCCTGCCGATCGTCGGCGACGACCCCGCCGCGACGGGCGTGCCGATGGCGCCGCCCGACTGGGCGGTCCGGGTGCACCGGGCCGGGAAGGGCCTGGTCTTCTTCGACGAGCTGTCGTCCGCGCCGCCCGCCGTCCAGGCCGCCCTGCTGCGCGTCGTGCTGGAGCGCCGGGTCGGCAGCCTGACCCTGCCGGAGCCGGTGCGGATCGTGGCCGCCGCCAACCCTCCGTCCAGCGCCGCCGACGGCTGGCATCTCAGCCCGCCGCTGGCCAACCGGTTCGTCCACCTGCGCTGGACGCACGACCCCCGGACGGTCGCCCGCGGCATGGCGGGCACCTGGCCGACGGTGTCCATCCCGTACGTGGACCCCGCGAAGATCTCCAGCGCGGTCGCGCGGGCCCGTGGCGCGGTGTCCGGGTTCCTGACCGCGCGGCCCGGCCTGGTGCACCATCTGCCCGCCGACGCGGAGGGCCGGGGCGGGGCCTGGCCGTCGCCGCGTACGTGGGAGATGGCGTTGAGGCTGCTCGCGACCGGGTACGCGGCCGGAGTCGAGCGTGAAGCGCTGGCGTCGGCGGTGGTCGGCGCGGTCGGCGACGGCGCGGGCATCGAGATGATGTCCTACCTGGAGGAACTCGACCTGCCCGACCCCGACCACGTGCTCGCCGACCCGGACGCCTTCGCGCTGCCAGAACGCGGCGATCGGCAGCTCGCCTTCCTCACCGCCATCGTGGCCGCCGTCCAGGGCGAGCTGACGCAGCGGCGCTGGGAGGCCGGGTGGGCGGTGCTGGCCAAGGCCGTGGCGGCGGGCGTGCCCGACGTGGCCGCCCGCGCCGCCATGGACCTGGCGGCGATGCGGAACCTCGACTGGCCCGTGCCCGCCGGCATCGACGCCTTCCTGGACCTGCTCCAGCTGTCCGGCGCGCTCTGACCATGGACCGGGTCAAACTCCTCGCCGCCCGCTACCGCGCGGCGACCGACCGGCCCTACTTCGCCACCGCCCTGTACGCGCTGTCGATCGTCCCCAGCTCCGCCATCCCCACGATGGGCGTGGACCCCCACTGGCGCTGCTACGTCTCGCCCGAGTTCGTGGCCGCCACCCCCGTCCCCGAACTCGCCGCCGTCTGGATCCACGAGGTCGCCCACCTGCTGCGCGACCACCACGCCCGCGCCGACCGCCTGCCCGCCGCCGACCAGCGGGACCGGCTCCGGGTCAACATCGCCCAGGACTGCGAGATCAACGACGACCTCATCGCCGACCGCCTACCCCTGCCGTCCACCCGGCTGGAGCCCCGCATGTTCGGCCTCCCCCCGGGGCGGCTGTTCGAGGAGTACGTCCCCCAGCTGCCGCCGCAGTCGCACACCCTCGACTGCGGTTCCGGCGCCCACGGGCACCCCTCGCCCTGGGACGCCGCCGACGGCCCCGCCAGGATCGGCCCGGTCGAGGCGGAGGCCCTTCGCCGCCACACCGCCGAAGCCATGCGTGCCCATCTGCGGGGACGTGGCGTGCTGCCGGAAGGCTGGCAACGCTGGGCCGAGCAGGTGCTCGAACCCACCGTGGACTGGCGGCGGATGCTGGCCGGAGCCGTACGCGAGGCGGTGGCCTGGGCCGGGGGCGCGATCGACTACACCTACCGGCGCCCGTCCCGCCGCGCGCAGGCACTCCGCGGCGTCGTCCTGCCCAGCCTGCGCCGCCCGCTGCCCCGGGTGGCGATCGTGGTCGACACCTCGGGTTCGATGGGCGAACCCGAGCTGGCGTCGGCCCTGGCCGAGGTGACCGGCGTGCTGCGCGAGGTCGGCGTACGGGGGAACCGGGTCTCGGTGCTGGCCTGCGACGCCGACGTGCACGCCGTCTCCCGGGTGACCGCGGTCGAGCAGGTCACGCTCGCGGGCGGCGGCGGCACCGACATGCGCGTCGGCATCACCGCCGCCCTCTCCGACCGCCCTAACGTGGTGATCGTCCTCACCGACGGCCACACCCCCTGGCCCGATGAGCCCGCCTCCTGCCGCCTCATCGCAGCGCTGATCGGCTCCGATCCTCCTGAGCCACCCTCCTGGGCGGAAACCGTCCGCATCCCCCTGTGATGGCCAGAGGCCGTGGCGGCGCTCAGCGGTGATCATCTGAGCAGAATTCCGCTTGGAGGACGTCGTTGAAGATGCCGATCGGGTCCTTCCATCGGCCGCTGGCCCAGTCGCCGTTGACGTTGGTCGCGACCAGGTGCTTGCCGTCGCGGCTGCCGTAGGCGTACGACCATGAGCCGTAGATGGCTCCCCCCATGCCCCAGACCGTCGTGCCGCACGGCAATTTCACCGTGGAGACGCCGAGGCCGTACGTGGTGTCGGGGAGCCAGTCCTTGGTGGGGACCATGGTGAACATCTCGCGTTGCTGTGCGGGCGGGAGAAGGCGGCCGCCTAGGAGCGCGCCGAAGAAGCGGTTGAGGTCCCCGGCTGTGGAGATCATGCCGCCCGCCGCCCAGAACGGCGAGGTGTTCAGCTCGGTCACGTCGTAAGTCGGCGCGTCCGGGCCGGTCTGGTAGAGCCTGGTGTAGTGCCGCGAGTGGGGTCCAAGGATCTTCGTATCGGCGCCCCCCGGCAGGTAGGTCCCGGCCAGACCGAGCGGCCTGGCGATCCGCCGGGCAATCTCATCGGCCAGCGCGCCGCCGCTGGCCCGCTCGATGATCAGGCCGACCAGGGCGTAATTGGTCTGGGAGTACTCCCAGCTCGCGCCCGGCTGGAAGGAGGCTGGATGGGTCATAGCGATCTGTACGAGCTGCTGGGGACTCGGGTTCGGGTACTGGTTGACCGCCCCCTGGTCCCGGAGATAGTCGAAGATCCCACTGGTGTGGTTGAGCAACTGCCGAATGGTGACGGCAGCGCCATCGTGCCCGTTGCCGTGGACCAGACCAGGCAGCCACTTCTCCACGGTGTCGTCCAGACCCACCTTGCGTTCGGCTACCAGTTGCAGCATCACGGTGGCCACAAACGCCTTGGTAGCGCTGCCGATGCGAAACCGATGCGACGCCCTACGCTTGCTGCCGATCGCGGTGTCAGCCACGCCCGCCGACCCGAACCACCGCCGATGGTGATCGCGAATCTCGGCGAGTATGCCGGGAACATCACCTTCCGTCACGGCCTTGCCCAGCACCCTCTGAACCTTGCCCCGGTCCGCCGCAACCGCCGGGCTCACCGCGGCGTTCCCCGCCACCATCGCCCCGACGATGAGTAAGGCCATTCTTGTACGCACAAAGCTGTCCTTCGTTCGGGTTGGGCCGAATCCGCGCATGACGGCACGACCTCGCAAGCGGAATGAGATGCGGCCGCCCATGCGCATAGCAGCGCAGACCAAGAGACGACAGACTTCATGCCTCGTCCCACCCGGACAGCCATAAGCAACCCTAGTTGACTAATTCTCGATTAGTCAACGCAGGTTGCTAAACGCACGCCGACGGAACCTGTTGGCGGTTAGCCTCCAGCTCGAACCTGCTCACCGACCGACTGCGCAAGCTGTCCGACCACGGCGTGATCCGTCGGCACAGGCTGACGAGCCCAGCCGTCTGCTGGATCTATGAATGACCGACTGGGGACGCGAGCTGGAACCCGTACTGGTTGGCTGGGCACGTGGGGAGCCTGGGTGCCGCCACCACCCTCGTTCACGATCAGCGCGACCTCGATCCTGCTCCACCCGTGCAGCGCGGTACGACCCGACCCCCAGGCACCGCCAAGCCGCCAAGCTCAAGGGCAAGGTGGACACCGTATTCGACCTTGAGGGGGTCATAGCCGGTGGGTCCAAGGACGTCGAGAAATACTACGAGCGTCCATAGACGCGGATGGGCATTCGGGCTTGTGGTGATGCTGGTGGCCGCATGCACCCAGCAGGCGGACAACCGGCCTTTGGGGGACGTTGTCGTCAGGGGCGCGGGGTGCGAATTGCTGGCAGAGCAGGCCGTGCGGCTCTCTACCGGTGTAGAGAATCTACGTTTTGATGGGCAACTGGTCCACGGTCAGCCATTCCCGGAGTGCGAGGTCCACGAGAAGCTCGATGACGTCAGCGAAGGCGACCTGCTGTTAGCCGTCGACCTTCAGGAACCGGTGACAAATACGGCGGAGCAGCAGGTGAGCAGTCGTCTCAAGGAGGGGTTGCCGTCCATTCCCGCTGATATCGGCAAAGGCGTCAGCGGCTCCATCAGAGACAGTCACGACGACCAGGTCATTGGCATATTCGCGCAGACTTTCCTTGGCACGCGTCTGCTCACCATCGAGATCTACAAAGAGGCGCCTGGCAGGGATCGCAGGGCGGATGCGATCGAGTTTCTCCGGCAGCTCAGACCGGTCCTGCTGGCTCCCTTCCAGACTTCCTCGCCCCCATCCTGACCCGTATCGGTTCATCACCTGCCCGGGTCGTCTGTCATCTGGGCGGGCACCAGAGATTCGAGCCCAGGATCGCGCGATCAATGCGAACGACTTCATCACGAACGCTCCCCGTGAAGCCCGGGTGAGGATCTACAGCGGTGGGGGCTTCAAGAGCGAAGGATGCGGTAACTGGATCCGCGCGTAGCGGAGCTTCTTTGCTGGTCAGCGTACCGGTGGCCTCACCCTGCCCAGACCACGCTATAGATCGTGATGAGCTCGGCGTCCTCGTCCACGCGGAAGGCCATGACCCCGAAGTCGCCGAAAGAGGTCCGGCGGAACGAGGGGTCGTCGGGGTAGACCGGGACCGCGTCCCAGGGCGCGTCGATCAGTTCGGCTGTTCTGGCGGCCAAGGCGTGGACGGCCTCGAACGGGAGTCCATTCATTTGGCCCAGGGCGAAGGGGTGAAGTTCGGCGCGGTAGCTCATTCTCGGCGGGCTCGCGCCCTTGCCACGTGGTCGTTCCAGTCGGGGAAGACGTCCTCGATGGGGGTGCCCGCGCGGGCGCGCCCCTGCCGGAGTTCCCTCTCCACGTCTTTGACGGCCGGGTCGGAATCGAGCATGGCTTCGGCCCACCACCGGCGCAGGACAGCTTCCACCTGACCCATGGGGGCGGTGCCGAGCTGGCGGTAGAACTCCATGCGTCGACTGCCGGAGAGCGCGGCGGCGATCCCGTCGGCGGTCCGGGGTACCCGGGGCTCGGGGGTCTCGTGGCCAGCGTGCGCGCTCATCAATGCGTTCACCTCCATCCCCACGGGCGTGGGCTCACCCCCCACGGACGCGGGGAGCAATCGTGCCGTGACGACATACCGGGCCGGTTTACCCCACGTGCGCGGGGAGCCCTCCGGGAAAACGTTCGTTTTCCCGGATCGTCATCAATCAATCTACGGGGGTAGCTCCGGGATTGGAAACACCCCTGCGGGCACGGGGAACCGGGCCTGGTCAGGAAGGGTTCACCCATCATGCGTGGGGAGTAGCTTGGCTCCGTTGGCGAGGCGCGCTGCACACGTACGGTGGGCAACGAGCTCGGGTACAACAGTTGGACCCTTGCTCCTCTGGTGGATTCGCCCCGGGGTGACATCCAATGCCGCCCCGATCTGCTCCAGGGTCAGCTCTTTCGCGCGACCCTCTGAGATGGCGTGTCATCGATAGCGGGCTGCCTGTTTTGTCAGTCCCTGGTCGCCGACCATCAAGCGGTCAGGGCGCGCGCTGGCGCGCTCAACCATGTCTCCTGGCACGCCCGACCAGCATCGTCCGCCCTTCGATCGAGCACGCCCTCCGCCATGCGCCGGCATGGTCACACCACCGCCAGGCTCACCAAGCACGCGACGCAGCCACTACTGGAAACGCCGGCTCCGGCCAAACAAGATCATGATTGTATTACTTGGGCGTGTCCCGTGGATCTTCATCGATGCCGGGCGTCGATTCCACACGCTCGCTCAACGCGAAATAACGACGCGTCGTTCCTCGGCAGCGGATCCGTGCCGTCGCGGCGGGCATGGGTGCGCCCGGTCATCGATCTTCACCCGATGGGGGTTAAGAAGTCTCCGCTCCGCCTGGCACGCAGGTGACGAGGACATCGACTGTGGCGGTGACCGTCCCCGAATTCACCGCGTACATGCTCCAGGATCTCGAGTCCGAGCCGATCCCCACCCCCATGCGCGCCACCTTGAGGTTGGGGTAGTCGAGTTGGGTCGCGCTGCTGGCCTGAAACGACCCGTTCAGAGCGATCTTGCCTGCGGGACAGGTGGCCCCGACCGACGCCCCCCGCCCGGCCATGATCTCCACCATTCCGCCGACCTGCTGGATTTCGGCGAGACCTCCCGGCTGTCCGGCAGGCCCCGTCGGACCTGCCTCGCCCCGCAGACCTGCAGGCCCGGTCGGACCTGCCTCCCCCCGCGGACCGGCGGGACCGGTCAGACCTGCCTCGCCCCGCGGACCTGCAGGACCGGTAGGACCAGCGGGACCGGTAGGACCAGCGGGACCGACTTGGTTCCAGACGATCTTCTGCTCATCCGCGAGGCACAGAGAGGGGACCGGAGTGGGTCCCGGGCTGGGCTGGGCGGTGGACATTGCCCGGACCCCTCCGTCCGCGCCCACGCACGCGTATATCTGAGTCGGTTGCTCGGTCGTTCCGGCGGCCACCGCCACGCCGCAAACGCCGAACACCGTTCCGGTCAGAACCCCGACCGCGAACACGCCCATCTTTCGTCTCATCGCAATTGCCTCTCGCGATACCGTTCGCCAACAGCAACCCAGCATCGCGACCGGCCCTTGTGATCCAGTTGTGAGCCGCTAAGAGAGCCGACCTGTCGGGCCGTGTCCCGCTATGACCGCTTGCTGCCGGGGACGGCGGAGGCCCCGCCGGGCGACCGGCGAGGCCTTCAGGGGCCGACGTGCGAGAAAGCTCTCAGTTGAACGGGTTGTCGTAGAACGCGGAATTGGTGTGGTACGTGCTGTTTGGGGGATTGAAACGCACCCCGTCCACGGTGAGCGTCACGTTGCTGACAGTGCCGCCGGGTGTCACCTCGCCGCTGATGAGGGAGGCCGTGTACAGGCACTGGGGGATCGTCACCGGGGTGCCGCCGCCCACGTACAACGAAGTTCGCGCGCCGCCGTTGACGGACGCGTACAGATTGGGCCGGGTGTAGCTGGACTGCCAGCACATCGCGATCGAGTAGCGGTACTTGGTGTTGCCGTCGTCGAACGCGATCGTTCCGTACGCCCCGGACAGCTTGACGCCTTGCCCCCACACATCGATGCTCACCGTCATGTTGGATCCGTACGTAGCGTACGCCGGAGCGACCGGCACCGCGAGCGCGGCGACCGTCATCAGAGCAATCATGAAGACCCGCGAAAAACGTGCCACCAATTTCTTCCTCTCTTCGACGAATGTCGCTTTGAGACGATTATTTTGGCGGGATTTCAGGCTGTCCAGTTGCCAAATATTGACAAATATGTAACTTATATTAAGTTACGATGTTAGCAACTCCGAGGGCAACGCAGGCGTGCTGACCTGCAACATCGCCCATAATCGGGGCCCACATGGCAGATGGGCCACGAGACGGCCGAACCCTAACCCTTTGCTCCGCAGGGAAGGGCCGGCGCCTCGTCAACGGTGATGAAAAGGAGCTCTGATCGCCGTACGCAGTAAAGACCCACTGCGATCACCGCAGTGGGCTCTACCGACGTTCCTAGCTGCCATAAACCTCAAAGGTGAACAGCGAGTACCCCCACGCGGTCCCTCGGGCGGTCCCGTTGATGCGGACGTACCGGGCCGAGTTGTTCAGCCCCGTGTTGTCGTCCTCACCGCCGTTTCCGCCGGTCACGGACCGGACGGTGGTCCAGGTCGTCCCGTTGGGAGAGGTCTGAATCTGGTAGGCCGACCCGTAGGCCGCCTCCCAGACCAGCCGTACCCGGTTGACCGTGTACGTCCCGCCCAGGTCCACCTGGATCCACTGCGGGTCGGAGAAGCCGCTCGACCACCGGGTAGTGGTCGAGGAGTCGACGGCTGCCGAGGCCGGGTATTGCGCCGACTCCACGCTCGACGCCGTGGCCGGCTTGTTGAGGGCGAGGTTAGTCGATGGAGGCGGCGTACCTGACTTGACCAGCGTGTAGTCGTCCACGTCGAACAAGCCGGTGCCGGTCCCCGTGAAGGTCAGGAACAGGTTGGCGCTGCCGACGGGAACGCCGGTGAGGGTGGTGGTCACGTTGGCGAAGGTGGTCCACCCGCCGGTGTTGGGCACCGCGACCGTACCCAGGATCGGCCCGGTCTGGGAGCCGGTGCGGACCTGGATCTGGCCGCCGGCCCCGCCGGACACGACCCGCGCCCGGAATGAGGTGGCGCCGCCGACGTTGACGTTGTTGTATCCCGCCCAGTCACCGGGATCGATGTACCCGAGGGTCTGCCCGTTGTTGGCCCCGGCCTTCGTGAAGGCCTCGGCCCCGTTCACTGAGGTGAACGACTCGGCCTGGACCGTCACGTCCCCGGTCGGGGTCCCCTGCTCCTTGATCCGCACGTTCCGGAACGAAGCCTGGTCGGCGCTGCCGTGGTTCTGCAGCCCGATGTATCCGTCGAGATTCCGGTTCGGGTCGGTGTTGGTGAAGTCGTTGATCAACACCCCGTTGAGGTAGACCCGAAGCCGCTGTCCCTCGACGAGGAGCTCGTAGGTGTTCCACTCCCCAGGCGGGTTGAGCGCCGCGTCACGAGCGGCGATGTCCGCCGACTTGAACGAGTAGATCGACCCGGTGGTCCGATCAGCGGCGTCGGTGGCGTCGATCTGGACCTCGTACCCCTGATTGACGGCCACGTTGGGGTCACCCCCGGGGTTGGGGAACCCCACGAAGATGCCCGAGTTGCTGTCGCCGGTCAAGCGCCAGTCGGCCTTCAGCGAGTACGACGTGTACTGCTTGGTGTTGTACCAGAGCAGCCCCATCCCCCCGACAGAAGACAGGGTCGCGTCGGTATTGGAGAAACTTCCAGGCCCGGACTGCGACCACCCGGTGGTGGACCCGTTGTACAGGGTGGTGTACCCCGTCTCGGGACGGCAGTCGGCGTCGGCCCGTTTGGCGGCGTACCGGATGCCGCCAAGCAGCTGGCTCCGGAAAGGCGCCTCCGCGTACGTCGACTGGGTGTGCCCGAACCCGGTGTAGAACGACCGCCCGTTGTCGATCGTTTTACACCAGGTGATGGGGTGATCAACCCCCATCGACCCACCCGTGTACGTCGACTCGTCGAGCGTCGCCAGGACGCGCGCCGTCGAGCGCGGGTTGGTCTGGTAGTTGTACAGCTCGTCGGTCCGGGTCCACGTCTGCGGCAGGTGCGCGGTGGCGGGGTGGGCCCGGTTCTCGGTCCGGGACGCCACCTGCTGGATCGCCGGGTGGCTGGCGAACCAGGCCCCGGCGAGCTGGCCGTAGAACGGCCAGGCGTATTCGGTGTCGGCCGCGGCGTGCACGCCCACGTAGCCGCCGCCACCTCGGATGTAGCTCTCGAAGGCCGTCTGCTGGGCCGCGTTCAGCACGTCTCCGGTCGTGCTCAGGAACACGACCGTCTCGTACTGGGCGAGGTTCGCGGTGGTGAAGACGCCCGCGTCCTCGGTCGCGGTCACGGTGAAGCTGTTGGCCGCGCCGAGGTCGCGGATCGCCTGGATGCCCGTCGGGATGGAGTCGTGCCGGAAGCCGGCGGTCTTGGAGAAGACGAGCACATCGTAGGGGGCGTCGGCGGCGTCGGCCGGGGACGCGGTCAGGGCACAGGCGGCGAGGGCTATCGCCCCCGCGCCGGTGAGGAGTCTGCGCATGGATCCTCCAGGGAGGGTCAGGAAAGGGTCCACTTCTGGTTCGCGGCGACTGTGCAGGTCATCTGCTGCACAGGGGTGCTGTCGGCGGTGTTGCCGCCCGTCACGTCGAGACATTTGGCTGATCCGGCGTTGCGGATCGTGCCGTCGGCGTTGGCGGTCCAGTTCTGGGCGGCGGTGCCGTTGCACGTGTAGAGCTGGATCTTCGCACCGTCGGCGACGCTGCCGCCGGACACGTCCAGGCATTTGCCGAGGGCCCGGAAGGTCTGTCCGGTCCGGGTCCACGTCTGCGCCGCCGTGTTGTTGCACGTGTAGATCTGGATCTGGGTGCCGTCGGCGGTGGCGGCGCCGCGCACGTCCAGGCACTTGCCGCCCAGGCCGGTGATGCGGCCGTTGCCGCCCGGCGCGGAGCCGGTCGTGAAGGTGAAGCTGTCGACGTCGAAGAGGGCACCGGTGCCCGTACCGGCGAATGTCACGTAGAGCGAGGTGGTCCCGGCGGGAGCGCCGGTGATCGTGCCGGTGACGTTGGCGAACGTCTCCCAGCCGCCGGTCGGGGCGACGGTCGCCTGGCCGATGACCGGGCCGGTGGCCGAGCCGGTGCGGAACTGGAGGGTGCCGCCCGTACCGGCCGAGGAGACCCGGGCGGTGAACGACGTCGCGTTGTTCAGGTTGTACGGGTCGAACTGGATCCAGTCGCCGTTGTGGATGTCGCCGACGGTCCGGCCGCCCTCGGCGGTGGTCTTCGTGATCAGCGACACTCCCGACGACGTCTTGAAGTGCTCGGCCTGGCGCTTGCGCGGCTGCAGGATGTTCTGCGCGTGCACGTTCAGGCCGCCGTTGTCGGTGTAGGACGCGTCGAAGATCGGGAAGATGTTGGCCGCGTCGTCGTGCTCACCGTCGACCGGGACGGTGATCGTGCCGGAGCAGCCGGTCTGCGAGGTGATCTGGTGGGCGTGCTGGTCGTGGCCGAGCACGTAAGCCATCGTCACCCGGGAGCAGGTGATCGTGCCGTCCTCGGGGTCGGTGACGGTGACGCTCCACGGCACGCTGTCGCCGAACGAGACGAGCTGGCCGGAGGACGGCAGGTTGATCGTCACCGTCGGGGCGGTGTTGCCGACGCTGATGACGACGTTCGCGGTTCCGGTCGCGCCCTGCGGGTCGCGCACGGTCAGCGTGGCCGTGTAGGTGCCGTTTGCGGTGTACGTCTTGGTCGGGTTCGCCGCTGTCGACGTCGTGCCGTCGCCGAAGGCCCACGAGTAGGTGAGGGCACCGCCTTCGGGGTCGCTGCTGCCCGCCGAGGAGAACGTCACGGCCAGCGGGGCCGTGCCCGATGTCCGGTTGGCGCCGGCCACGGCTGTCGGAGCGCGGTTGCCGCCGGCGACGTAGTCGTACCGGTAGAGAGCGCTGTTGGCGTCGCCGTTGAAGTAGCCGGTGCCGTAGTCGAGCACGTAGAGCGCGCCGTCGGGGCCGAAGGCCGAGTCCATGACCTGCTTGCCGTTCCACGGGAACGTGTCGATCGTGCCCGGGGAACCGTCGGCGTTCAGGTGGATGGGCTTGATCCAGCCACGGCCGAACTCGGCGGCGAAGAACTGGCCGTCGAACGACTGCGGGAACTTCGTCGCCGAGGTGTTCGCGGCGTTGTAGCGGTAGACCGGGCCGCCCATCGGCGACTCGCTACCGCCGCCGAACGCGGCAGGCGTACCGGCGTCGCCGCCGTATCGGATCCAGGCCGCGCGCGGCTGGGGCAGCGTCTGCTGGCCGGTGTTGCGGAAGGAGTTGTTCGTCGGGGTGCCCGCGCAGTTGTACTTCGGACCGGTCGCGTTGGTGGCGAAGTTCCATTCGTTGTACGTCTCGGTCGTGGTGTTCGTCCCGGTGCAGTACGGCCAGCCGTAGTTGCCAGGACTGGTGACGCGGTTGAACTCGACCTGGCCCGACGGGCCCCTGGTCGAGCTGGTGGTACCCGCGTCGGGGCCGTAGTCGCCGACGTAGACGATGCCCGTGGCCTTGTCGACGCTGATCCGGAACGGGTTACGGAAGCCCATCGCGTAGATCTCGGGGCGAGTGTTGGCGGTGCCCGGCGCGAACAGGTTGCCAGCCGGGATGGAGTAGGTCCCGTTGGCGTTCACCTTGATCCGCAGGACCTTGCCGCGCAGGTCGTTGGTGTTGCCCGCGCTGCGCTGCGCGTCGTAGGCCGGGTTGCGGTCGGTCCGCTCGTCGATCGGCGAGTAGCCGGCCGACTCGAACGGGTTGGTGTCGTCGCCGGTCGACAGGTAGAGGTTGCCGGCCGCGTCGAAGTCCATGTCACCGCCGACGTGGCAACAGATGCCCCGGTTGGCGGGTACGTCCAGGACGTTGACCTGGCTGGCCATGTTGACGGTGAAGTCGGCGTTGAGGGTGAACCGGGACAGGCGATTCACACCGGTCCACGTGGTCCAGGTGGCGGCGGTGCCGGTGGCGGGCGCGTCGCCCGCCGGGGTGTTCAGCGGTGGCGCGTAGTAGAGGTAGATGAACCGGTTGGTCGCGAAGTCGGGGTCGACCGCGACGCCCTGGAGTCCCTCTTCGTCGTGCGTGTAGACGGAGAGCGTGGCGACGACGGAGGTGTTTCCGGCGGCGTCGGTCCGCCGCAGCGTCCCGTTGCGCGCGGTGTGCAGGACCGACCGGTCGGGCAGCACCGCGAGCGACATCGGCTCGCCCGTCTCGGCCACCCCCTTGGCGAGGGTGACCTGCTGGAAGTCGGTCGCGTTGATGGGGTGGGCCTGGGCGGCGGTGGCGGTAACGCCTGTCGAGACGAGCAGTAAGGCGGCGGCGGTCAGCCACCAGCGGCGAGGATTCATCATTTCCTTCCGGAGCCAGTGGGGGGTGTCCGGTATTACGGATGTTTGAACCATGCGTAACCCGGCCGGCAGGGGGCCGGTGGGTCGGTCGGCGTCCGTCCCATCGACCCTGCTGGCAGGGGCCTGCTCGCCGTGACGGTGGATTCGGCTTCCGGTCGGCGCCTCCTGGCCTCCATCGGATGGCGAGCGGGCGAGACCGACAGGTCGGTCTGCGCACCGACCTTCCGGCCCGGCCTATCTCCTCGGGTACGGGCGACCTCCGGGGCTAGGGGGTAATGGCGATTCGGCCGTCATGACGCCTCGGCGAAGGCGTGGTCGCTGGCGAGGAAGCCGGTGCCGGCGACTCCGGCACGCGGGCCGCAGGAGCCGGTGTTGTGGTCGCATCGCACCCCCGCGCCCTTTGGGCCATCCGGGCTTCACTAGCGATCGAAGGTTAAATTGTTTCAGGAGAGGTGTCTAGATGTTACGACTAACTCAACATAACTTTTGTCGATTTGGACAAAAGTTCCTCTTCCCGGTTATGGCGGAAGCGAGATACCGTCCCCACGTGAAGACCAACCGGCCGGAGAACCCGCACCAGGCAGCCCTGCTGCGCCTCCTGCGGGACGGGCCCCGGTCGCGAGCCGAACTCAACGACCTCACCTCCGACGCCGCCGCACCGTCCGGCCAGTCCTACGGCGCCTCCAACTGGCGGATGTCGCGCTCGAAGCTCAACGCCTCCCTTGACCGCCTGGTCGACCTGGGCCTGGTCGAACCCGACGGCCTCGCCGAGTCACGGGGCGGACGCCGTTCCGGCCGCGTCAGGTTGTCGAGCACCACCCGGTTCGCGGCCATCGACATCGGCGCGACCTCGGTCGACGTGGCCATCACCGACGGCGAACTCAACGTGCTCGGGCACGTGAGCGAGCCGTGTGACATAAGAACCGGCCCGGCCCCGGTGCTCGACCGGGTGCTCGACCTCGTCGGGAAACTCCGAGAACAGGGGCTCTACACGCAGCTCATCGGGGCCGGCATCGGCGTCCCCGGGCCGGTGAGCTTCGCCGAGGGCGTGCCGGTCGTGCCGCCGATCATGCCGGGCTGGAACCGCTATCCGCTGCGCGAGACGATCAGCCAGGAGCTCGGCTGCCCCGCGATGCTCGACAACGACGTCAACATCATGGCGCTCGGGGAGCTGCATGCCGGGGTGGCCCGCCAGGTCAACGACTTCCTGCTCGTCAAGATCGGCACCGGCGTCGGCTGCGGCATCGTGGTCGACGGCAAGATCTATCGCGGGGTGTCCGGCAGCGCCGGCGACATCGGCCACATCGGGGTCGACGAGAACGGCCCGGTGTGCCCGTGCGGCAACACCGGCTGCCTGGAGGCCTATTTCGGCGGTTCCGCGCTGGCCACCCAGGCGGAGTCGGCCGCGCGTAGCGAGGCGTCTCCCTACCTGGCGGAACGGCTTGCCGCCGCCGGATCACTGACCGCCGAGGACGTCGCCATCGCCGCCGCCCAGGGCGACCCGGTGGCCATCAAGCTGATAAGGGACGGCGGCCGCCGGGTCGGCCAGGTGCTCGCCGGGCTCGTCAGCTTCTTCAACCCCGGGCTCGTGATCATCGCGGGCGGGGTGGCCCGGCTGGGCCACGTCCTGCTGGCTGAGATCCGGAGCGTCGTCTACCGGCGGTCGTTGCCGCTGGCCACCGGGAACCTGCCCATTGTCCTGTCGGAGCTGGAGGACATCGCTGGTGTCGTGGGCGCGGCCCGGCTCATCAGCGATCATGTGTACTCATCATGATCGGGGTACGGGGCAGGCGCTCGCCACGCTGCTGGAACAGCAGAACCGTGGCGAAGGCGCCGATGGCGGGGACGGGACTCGGAGTTGCTCCCATGTCCCGCGAAGTTCCCAGAAGTTGTCGGGCGGCTTGATCGAGGAGTAGTCGACGAAGGCGGCGGCGGGGGCGGTGGGCCTTGGTCGCGGTCGCCACGACCGTGCTGGTGAGCGTACCGACCTCGGAGATGGAGATCGGTGATCTCGTCGCCCTCGCGGAGGGTGAAGGGCAACTCCGGGACCAGGCACGTGCCGGTCGCCAGACCCACCCGTCGGGGTAGACGCCCTCGCTCGGCCACCTCCCACGCCGGGCGGATGGCCGGGCAACCGCGCACCCGCCGAGGCAGACCTTGGCATGTGGTGCGCGAGCTCATGTCGTTGACCACGGTGTATCCGGCGATCTCGCCATGGCGGCTGACGACCAGGCTCCGGGCGCGGTGTCTCGACATCAAGTAATCGATTGTTTACTTCTGGTCGTTTTGGCCACAGAAAAAACAGAGTGTAAGTTCACTTTTTTCGACTATCCTCGCCAATGCCTTTATGTCGTCCCTAATGCGGACATCGCCCCCTTGGTTCTCCGTAGACGACATCTTCGACGTCCCCTCGTACGAAAGGCGACTGGTGCGGAACCGTCTTGCGCCCATTGCGGTGGCTGCCGTTTTTTCCCTCCCGTTCATTTCCCTTTCCACTCCCGTACAGGCTCAGGTCAAGCCGTGCCAGGGCACCGGCACGGACAGCGCGGTCCAGAGTCCTGTCGAGATCGACCGTTCGGTGGCATGCCCGGGCACCCAGTCCGCGTTCGCCATCCACTACCCGGACAGGGTCGGCGGGACGCTCCTCTTCCAGGACAAACCTCCGCTGGACGAGGTGAGCGAGCACGACGACGTCAGGTTCATCATCGGCACCGGGGGCTCCCAGCCGTACATCACCTACGGCGGCCAGCGGTACAACCTGAACAACGTGCACTTCCACGGCCACGCCGAGCACAAGTTCGCCGGCCAGCCGTTCGCTCCCCTCGAGGCCCACTTCGTCCACGAGCGGGCGACCGAGCCGAAGGGCTACGTGGTCTTCTCAGTCCTCATCGACGCCAGGACCTTCCAAGGCCTGTCCCAGCACGACCGCCTGATCAAGTCGCCCCCCGCTCTCGGCGAGTCCAGGAGCGTCTACGGCGTCGACCTCGGGGCCATGCTGCCCGACAGCCGCGTCACCTACCGCTACACCGGCTCCCTCACGACGCCGGACGAGACCGGTTCCTACTTCCAGCCGGTGAACTGGGTCATCTTCAACCAGCACGCGAAGGCTCACCAGAACAACATCCAGTCGTACAAGTCACTGTGGGGCCCGGAGGGCAACCGCCGGGAACTCCAGGAGAACGACCCGGAGCCCAACATCTACTCGTACCACTAACGCTGCGCCGTTCCGGGTCCGCCCGGTTCCGTACCGACTCGCCGTGGCCGTTCACCCGCCAGGCGGCCAACTCGAACCCGGGCCGGTCGGCGTCGTAGAGCAGCTCGTAGACGTCGGCCGCCCCCTCGCTCTCGACCATGCGGACGGCCCGGGAACGTTCGTAGGTGACCCCGGCCGCCCACACCTCCATGTGCGCGTCGACCTTGAACGCCCAACTCGAGGGTTCAGGCCCACCGGACGAACGCTGTCAGCACCCTCATGAGCGGCACCATCCTTGTCGGTGACGACTGGCATCATGACGCGCAACCGATCAATGGAGTCACAGTGACAGACCTGCACGAGGAGTTCGGCTGGCTTTCGGAGTTCGGGCCGTTCTCCGACGTCTCCTGCGTCTCCTTCGTTCGATCCCTCTCCCCGGTCGAGGCGCTGACTCGTCTCGGAGCGGAGGTCGGGGGGATCGAAGAAGCGACCTTCGAAGAGCTACAGGAACGGACGATGAAGTGCGTCGACTCCAACGACATGCGCACCAGTTACGTAGGCACACTGGAGATGGACGGCTGGACAGTGCTCATCCAGCTCTGGTGGGCATCGATCGCCGTTGATCGTCACCTGCTGATGCGACTTTCTCAGGCGACTGAGGTCGTGTCGATCAACCGCAATATCCATGCCTCGGACTTCTTCGTCTACGCGGCTGACGGCGAATTGGTCACATGGTTCGACCTGCTGGGTCCCGATGCACGCGCGGGCAGTGATCCGGACCGATTGGTCGACATGATGCGCGAAGTCGGGCTGGACCCTGATCTGGATCCCGACCTGGACCTAGACCTGGATGTGGATGTGGATGACCCAGACCTTGGTACGGAATTCCCACGTTCCTTCGCTCTGGCAAGAAAGATCACCGGATTTCCCTTCTCTCAGGACATGCTCGACATGCGATTCCTGGGCGCCATGATCAACAGCAGGTGATTGCGATCAGGTAGGAGCGTGGCAGCCTCCCGCGGGCGTAGGTGTCAGGGCTCGGCTGCGAGCGCGTCCTGGCGCGGCTTGAGCCTGACGTCGACCCGAGAGAGGGTCAGATCCCGGCTCAAGCCGCCGCGCAGGAGCCGAATCCACGTGGGAGGCGCGTTAGTGCGCTTGCGCACGCCCCTTGCGCCGCGCGTTGTCCTGTTGCGGGATCGTCAATCGGTCCGGGTGCGGAGGCTCCGCGCCAGGGTGGGGATCATCACCGTCGCAGGGACGAGGTGTAGCCCGAGGAGGGCGATGGTGGTGGCGGTGTTCGCCCCGGAGAGGAAGGGCGGGACCAACGAGATCGCGGTCAGCGACACTGCCGTCCACACGAATCGCTCGGCGGGGCGAGCGCTCCAACGAAGAAGAGCCACGGCAATGACGATGCCCACGACCGAGAAGAAGCCGGTCACCACGGCGAACCCGGGCAACGGGATCGTCTCGCCACCATCGGGGATCTCGAAGTCGACGCCAACGGCCTGGGCAAGCGCAGCGGCGAGGGTGGTGGCCGCCATCGCTGCGAGCGTGGCGATGAAGCCGGTGCCGGCGAGCTTGCGGAGTCGATGGGGGTGGCTGGTCTGGCCCGATGCCGGGCCTGCGACGACCCCGGTGTCATTCATGCTGTTCATGTCGTTACTCCATTGTTCGGTGGCTGGCGTACGGGGTGTGTGACGGTCCTGGCCCTGGGGGTGAGGATGCGCACCCTCGCCGTGCGACGGCCGGGGTTGCGCAGGGCGCGGACGCCGGTGCCGCGGAGCCAGAACCCGGCGTCGCGTCCGAGGACCGGCCCGGGCTCGCCGTCGCGCAACTCCAGTTGCACCCGCCCGTGGGTGACGACGCCGAACGCGTCGCACCACTGCGCCGCAACCACCGGGACACGCGCGCCGCCGCGCAACACGAGCGTCCACACCGGGACTACTCCGTGCCGTCCGCCGGCAGGCGCTCCGGCAGTCCAAGCCGCGGGAACTGGTCGTCGTGGAACGTGACGATCTCGGTGATCGCCCCGCCGGTGACGCGCAGGACGTCGATCGTCAGCGGCAGGTACGCGCCCTCCCGCTTCCGCCAGAGGTAGAAGGCGACGGCGGGCTGCCGGTTCACGGAGGTGAGAACGGTGCGCAGGTGCTTCAGGTCCAAGAAGCCGCTCTCGACCCAGTCGTTCACCACCGTCTCGCGGCCGACGTACAGGCCCGGCGTGGGCGGCATCGAGCAGCGGACGTCGTCCCGCAGCAGTGCGGCGAGCCCGTCGATGTCGGTGGCCACGCTGGCGTCGGTATAGCGGCGCACCAGCTCGCGCGTCCCGGCGTCCTCTTCCCCGCCGGTCCAGTCCTGCCGCTCGGCGGGCAGGTGCTCCCGCATGCCGGCGCGGGCCCGCTGCAGCGCGCTGTTCACGGAGTTGACGGAGTCCCCGAGGAGCTCCGCGACGTCCTTGGCCGGCCAGCCGAGCACGTCCCGCAGGATCAGCACGGCCCGCGGGCGTGGCGCGAGGTGCTGGACCGCGACCAGGTACGCCAGCTCGATCGTCTCCCGCGCGAGGGCGAGGGTCTCCGGCTCGTCGGCGTCGCCGGCGGGCAGCTCGTCGAGCAGCCGGTCCGGGTAGGGCTGCAGCCACAGCACCTCGCCGCCGGTCGCCGGCTCCGGGCGGCACTTGGCGAGCAGGTCCAGGCAGGCGTTGGTGGCGATCCGGTACAGCCAGGCCCGGAACGTCGACCGCCCCTCGAAGGTCTCCCGCCGCCGCCAGGCACGCAGGAACGTCTCCTGCACGGTGTCCTCGGCGTCCTCGAACGACCCGAGCATCCGGTAGCAGTGCACGTGCAGCTCCCGCCGGTGCCGCTCCGCCAGCCCCGAAAACGCCGGCTCGTCGACCTCACCCAGACCGCTCACGCCCAGTTCCTCCAGCCGCGTGTCCGCACTCATCACGTCATCCTTCCGCCTCGTCGTGTCCCGTCGTAGGTGTGACGGGTACGGGCGCGACAACTCATCACTAGGGCCGGTCGGCATGGCTGATCCAGTGACGGATCCGGTGGCGGAGCACGACGCCCGGTACGGCGAGGAGGGCGCGGGTCCGCCGGAGTGGGCGCGGGTGCGCGACCGTCTGGCGCGTGCCGGGGTCGCCTGGTTCACGACGACGCGGCGGGCATGGACGCACGGGCACGGCACGAGGTCCACCGAAAAGGATGGGCTTGATCTTGGAGCCGAGGCCCGGCTCGTCGGTCACAGCGGAACCGCGGTCACGAGGCGCTCTACCGGAAACAGATCCGCCCGGTGCTCCTCGGCGGCGCCGAAGCAATGGACTTTACGTGACCAGAGCGATAGTCCCTCAGAATGCAGCAAGGGTGCCCTTCTTTCGAGAGGCACCCTTGCTGACCAGTGAAAACCTGAGGGTGTAGCGGGCCCCGCTACGGACCAGTCGCGCAACCGGTCCCGCGTGTACTGCGACAGCCGTACATGCGGGAACCGGATGCACGTCGCCGCCTATCGGGCACGGCGAAGGACTTGGATCAACAAGGGCGGAAGTGGTAGGCGGGCTCCCAGTTCACGTCCAGCCAGCGGTTGTCCACCGGGTGGGTCGGGCTGAGAACGCTCCATGTGGAGTTCAGCCGGACCGCCACCGCGCCGCCCGACTGGTTGTTGCGGATCCAGCCGCGGGCGTGCCAGTCGTAGAACGAGTAGTCGCCGCACTGGTACAGGTCGTAGATCTTCCAGGTGTTGATGTTGGCGTCCTGGTAGTCGAGGACCGCGATGCAGACCCGCTGGAACGGGCAGCTCGGCAGGTAGGAGGGTGCGCTGACTCCACGTGCTCCCGTCGCGTAGTGCGGCGCCGGAACGGCCTGGCCGTTGCCTCCGATGGTGGGGTTCGGGTCGAACGCGGCGGCCCCGGCCGACGCCGGGGTGACGAACAGCGTCGCACCTGCCAGTAATGCGGCGGTCGTCGCGACGAGCTTTCTGATCATGATTGCTCCGTTTCGATCGCGGACATTGCGAACACCAGTTCACCTCCCGGAGCGCCCGCGCGTGCCCGATCGGCCGGTATTCGTCCGTGATTTTGGGAACCCTGTCCGTCAGGCTGGGGCGGGGCCGCCGACCATGCGGGCGGGCAGCGCGTCCGGATCCTGGACGCGCTCACCCGATGCGCTGGTCGAGCCTGACCGAGAGCAACGCGGCCACGGAACCACCTATGGCCGGGCCTCCTCCCATTCCGGAGCCTGCCCGCCGAAAAGAGACCAGGAGTGAGCTCACCCCGGCACTCAGGACGAGCGGCACGCATAAGGTGATCGCGTGGAACAGGATGACCAGCTAGTTCTCAGCTCGTCGTTCGGTGCAGCGGCGTCCGCTTACGCCGAGCACCGCCCGGACTACGCGCAGGCCGCGGTGCGCTGGGCGCTTGAGCCCGCGCCCGGGCTGCGGGTGCTCGACCTCGGTGCCGGCACCGGCAAGCTGACCGCGACGCTGGTCGCGATGGGCGTCGACGTCGTCGCGGTCGAGCCCGACCCGGCGATGCTGGCCGAGCTGCACCGCGCGCTGGCGGATGTCCGCGCCCTGCCAGGTAGTGCCGAGGCGATACCGCTGCCGGACGCGTCCGTCGATGCGGTGCTGGCCGGCAACGCCATGCACTGGTTCGACATGGCCGTCGCGGGACCCGAGATAGCCAGGGTCCTCGCACCCGGCGGCATCCTGGCCGGCCTGTGGAACGTCCTCGACGACCGGGTCGACTGGGTTGCCGGGCTCGCGCGGGTCGGCGGGAGCGCAGCCATCGGCCCACGCGACACGCCCACCAGCTGGCACGCCGAGACGGCGGACATGCACCTTCCCAAGGCAGGCGTGGCCGCCCGGTTCGGCTCGCCGGAGCAGGCGGCGTTCCCGCACGGGCAGCGCCGCACCGCCGACTCACTCGTCGAGACCCTCGCGACGAGAGCGGGGATGCTGGTCATGCCCGAACAGGAACGAGAAGCTACGCTCGGTCAGGTCCGCGCCTACCTCGCGAGCCGACCTGAGACCGCCGACGGCGAGTTCACCCTCCCGATGCTGACCTGCGTGCTGCGCGTCCGACGGCTGTGAAAATCACCGACCGTTATCCCTGTGAGCGAGTCGCCAGCCCGCCGTCGACCAACGGTTACCCGTCCGGCAGGCTGGATGCGGTCATGCGTTCGACTGGGCAGACCCTGCCTCGGATTTGCGAGCGAGCAGGTGAATCGCCTGGAACTGCCGCCGGTCGGTGGGCTGAGGCTCGCGAACCATCCGGGCTACCTCGGCCAAACCGGCCGTACGCAACATCGCGGCGAGGTGATCCGGCGACCACCGATAGGCCGGCGCGACTGCGTGATCGAAGACCTGCGAAGAGTGAGACGGATCATCGCTGGCCGAAAAGCCGACCAGAAGGTGGCCGCCAGGTGCCAGCACACGGTGGAACTCCGCCACGATGACGGGGAGTTCCTGCGGCGGAGTGTGGATGATGGACCAACGTGAGAGTACGCCGCCCAGCACGCCGTCAGCGATGTTCAACGCGGCCATCGAGCCCACGTCGAACCGCAGGCCCGGGTAAGCCTGTCGAGCTAACTTGATCATCGCAGGAGAGGCATCAACGCCAAACGCCGCCAGCCCCAGCTCATCCAGGTAAGCGGTGATATGGCCAGGCCCACACCCCAGATCTGCGACCTGACCGTCCCCACTCGCACGTACGACCTCGGCGAAGGCACTCAAAATCGCGCGGTCCAAAGGCCTGTCACGCAGATCGTCGCGGAACAGCTGCGCGTACATGGGGGCAGCAGCGTCGTAGGCCTCGCGGGTAACACTGAGGGCATCGTGTTCGATCACGCTCACGACCGTAGTCCGCTGAGGCGAGCCAGAGAATCACGATCTTCCCTGCCGACAGGGAAGTCGCCGTTCACTACTCTCGGGTTTTCGTTCAGTGCTAGTCAAGTTCGCATTCGTACGTTAAGGCTGCCCATGCGTGACCGGAGCCATAAGGAGCGTTGGATGCCAACTCGCGTAAACCGGCAGACCGTCGATCTGTCCGCCTACCCAGACCTCATGGTCCTGTACCTCGGCATGCGGGTGAATCGTCTGTACGGGATCCGGACCTTCTTCAGCTTCGGCCGGAAAATCAGTGAGTCGGTCGCGGGCAAGCCGGACGGGCTGTTGCTGCACGAGCCCGTGTACTACTCGTTCTTCCCGATGAACATGGGCATGCGCCAGTACTGGCGGGACCTGCCGTCGCTGCTCGCCTTCGCCCGGTCCGAGCCGCATCGGGACTGGTGGTTGGGCTTCCTGCGGGACTCGGGCGGCACCGGTTTCTGGCACGAGACGTACTCGGTCAAGGGTGGCATGGAGGCCGTCTACGACGACGTGCCCAAGCCGCTCGGGTTTGGACGGTTCGCTGGGATCCAGCGCGCTCGCGGACCCATGTTCGGTTCCGCGGCCCGCCTGAGACGCTCCGACGACGGCAGCCCGGTCCTGAGCGAGACGGACCTGTACGAGTCCTAGCCGCTCGGGCCATCGCCGATGACCGAACACTCCAGACCAAACTGCATGCTAGACGGCATGTACGTGGCCCTGGCCGAACTGCTCGAACTGCCGCTACTCACCGACGATGCCAAGTTCGCCGGATCGACGGGCCACCGAGCGGAGATCCACCGCTACCCGCCACCGCTGGTGTAGGCCGTCTCTTTCGCGCAAGGGTCATCGGACCGGGAAGGTGACGCCGGTCAGATCCTCCGAGATCGTCCATAGCCGACGCTGAGCCGCCACGTCGTACGATCGCGCGCTTGACTTGACGACCTTGGGAAGCCCCTTGCTCTCCTGGAAACCGGCAGGGCCATAGTACTGACCGCCCTGTACGTCCGGGTCCGTGGCTGCTCGTAGCAGGGGCAGCGCCCCCATCTCGGCAGGCTGAATCAGCAATGGCCGGACCAGGGCGAACAGCGCGCGGAAGTACACAGGCTGCAGCGAGACCGACGTTCTGGACCCTCCCGTGTCGGATCCCCCCGGGTGCGCGGCGACGGCGACGGTCTCGCTCTTGCCCGCGAGCCTGCGCTGGAGTTCGTAGGTGAACATCAGGTTGGCCAGTTTGGAGTGCCCGTACGCGGCGACCCGGCTGTACGTGCTGGTTTTCCAGTCGAGGTCGTCAAAGTCGATCGGTCCGCCCTGCCGGTGCCCCGCGCTGCTGACGGTGACGACGCGAGAGCGGGGGACGCGCAGCATCTTGTCGAGCAGCAGCCCGGTGAGGGCGAAATGTCCCAGGTGGTTGGTCCCGAACTGCAGCTCGAAGCCGTCCACGGTGGTCATGTGCGGCGTGTACATCACGCCGGCGTTATTGATCGGCAGGTCGATGCCGGCCCGCGTGTCCCGCAGTTCGGCGGCGGCCGCGCGGACCGAGGCCAGCGAGGCCAGGTCGAGGTGCAGCACCGCCACGTCGGCGTCCGCGTAGGCATCGGCGATCCGGGCCGCGGCCTGCTTGCCCTTGTCGACGTCCCGTACGGCCAGCACCACGGATGCCCCCCGTGCGGCGAGCACCTTGGCCGTCTCGAAGCCGATGCCGGTGTTGCCTCCGGTGACCACCGCGACACGGCCATGCTGGCTGGGTACATCGTCGCTGGTCCAGCGCTGTCTGGACATAAGTCCCTCCAGATATAATCGGGGCGCACGTTCCGGTTATGGAGACATTACCGGAACGCACGCCCCGTTTGTCTAGGAGGCTCGTTGACCGAGAATTCCCGCCCGCTGCGCGCGGACGCCGCCCGCAACCGGGCACGCGTGCTGAAAGTCGCCTACGAGACCTTCGCCGAGGAGGGGGCCACGGTCCCGATCGACGAGATCGCCCGCCGGGCAGGCGTGGGCGCGGGAACCGTGTACCGGCACTTCCCGACCAAGGAATCGCTGTTCCAGGCGATCGTGGCCGACCGGATGCGCCAGGTCGTCGAGCGGTCCCGCGCCCAGGCGGCAGCCGACCCGGGCGAAGGACTGTACGCGTTCCTGATCCAGATGGCCGAGCAGGGCGCGAGCGACCTCGGACTGACCGACGCGTTCGCGGGGGTTGGCTTCGACCTGGCGGAGGCCCTGCCTGACGCCGAGCACGAGTTCATGGGGATGGTGGCCGAGATCCTCGCCCAGGCCCAGCGCGCGGGCACCGTACGGCCCGACCTTGACGCCGCCGACATCAAGACCCTGATCGTCGGCCTGCAGGCGATGCGCCGCTTCCGCGGCGACGGCGAGTTGATGCGCCGGGTCTATCCCGTGATCCGGGCCGGCCTGGCCGTACCGAATTCATAAGAGCCGGCCAACGCGCGGGTCCCGCATGAGGCCGTCGAGGATGGTGTCGATCGCCTTCACCCGGCTCTCCGGGCTGTCCGTGGTGAGCGTCATGCGGACGAACACGGCGATGTCCTGGACGGTGATGCCAGGACGCAGTCCGCCGATCTCCCGCAACCGCGATGTGGCCGGCCCGACCACACTCTCGATGAGGCGCTGAGCGTGCTCGCCAGCGCGACCGCCGGCGTTGGCCAGCCGGGCGAAGGTGGCCACCTCCTGCTCGGACATGTCACAGCTTCGGGTGAACACCGCCCGGAACGCCTGCCATGGGTCCCCGATCTGGGCGACCCGTTCCGCGTTCTCCCGTACCGCCTCGACCAGGTCGTCCAGCACCGCTTCAAGGAGTTCCTCCTTGCCCGGAAAGTGCCGGTACAGCGTCGTCGGCCCGACCCCCGCGCGCCGCGCGACTTCTTCGAGTGAGATGCCGGGGCCCTGCTCGCCGAACGCCTCACGCGCGGCGGTCACGAGGCGCTGACGGTTCCGGATCTGGTCCTTGCGTGGCGAGCGCATCAGTGACGTACCTCCCAAAGAAACGGTAGCAATACTCCCACTTTCTCGCTACGTTGGAAAACGGAAGTATAACTACCACATTGCTTGGAGGACTTGTGGTCTGGAACCCCGAGGCCCTGCCGGACTCACCCCCGCAACCAGGGAGCTGAGCGCATGGAAATCGGCCTGTCGAACTACGGCGCCGCGCCCATCCCGCGACTTCTGACCGAGATCGAACGCGCGGCGGCGGACGGCTTCTCGCGCTTCTGGCTGGGCGAGCACGGCGGATGGGATCCGCTGACCGTGTTCGCCGCACTGGGCAACCGCGCACCGAACATCCAGGTGGCCACGTCTGTCATGGGAACCTACCCGCGGCATCCCCTTCGCCCTCGCCGCCCAAGCGCTGACCACGCACGCCGCCACAGGCGGGCGGCTGACGCTCGGCATCGGCCCGAGCCACGCACCGGTCGTCGAGAGCCGGTACGGACTGACGTGGCAGCCGCCCGTGCGGCACACGCGCGAGATCCTGGACGTGCTCAACCCCGTCCTGCGAGGCGAGGACGTGGAGTTCCGCGGCCAAGTGGTCACTGCGGCCGGCGGTGTCGCCGCACCGGGCGTGGCTCCGCCCTCCCTCCTACTCGCCGCGAACGGACCTCGCATGCTGGCTCTCGCGGGTGAACTGGCCGACGGCGCCCTCACGATGTGGACGACACCCCGATTCCTCGCCGAGGCCGTGGTTCCGGCCGTCACGACCGCGGCGGCGGGGCGAGCGGCACCGCGCATCGTCGTCGGACTACTCGCGTCCGTGACCTCCGATGTGGACGGAGCACGTGAACGCGTCAACACGGACTTCCGCCAGGCCGCGACGCTGCCCACTTTCAGCGCCTTGCTCGAGCGGCAGGGCTCCACGGGCCCGGCAGACACCTTGATCGCCGGTGACGAAGCGGCCGCCGAGCAGGCGGTACGCCATTTCGCCGACGCCGGAGCGACCGAGCTGATCATCTTCCCGGTCGGGCTTCCCGAGGACCAAGTCCGCACGGTCACGTTGTTCGCCGACCTAGCGAAAAAACATCGCGGCTAGCTCCGCCCCGCAGGTTCCGGTGGATCCTGGCACGGCTCAGGCACTCCATGAATCGTCCGTCTGCTCGCTCCGCGTCTTCTAGGACCGTGGGCATCAACGGATAGTCGGATGGCAGACTCCGTGTCGCTGTGAGATTCGCGCCGCTGTTCTGAAGCAGGAGTACTGACGAGCCAGCGCTACTCGGTTTCGAACTGCGCAGGCTTCGCGTGGGCCGCAATCTGACGCAGAAGCAATTGGCGCAAGGATTGCCTACTCTGACAGCACGATCGGTTTGGTCGGGCGGATAGCTCAATGGGAGGTGGGCCTGTCCGGCCTGTAGGCCGGACAGGCCCACCTTGGAAGGCTTGAGACCCTTTACGGGATGGTGCACGCCATGTATGGCTGCGACTCCGCAGTGGCTAGCACCTGGCCTTACCCGCATCAAACCCGGCGTTGTAGCCATGGAGGTAAATCGCATCCTCAAGCGCGGGCTCCAACGCGCGCAAGCCAGGCTTGCACGAGGCTTTCCCTGCCGTGAATCCGTCGTTGAAGCCGCTCGCGCACGTCTTCCTGGCGTCGCCCTTGAAGTTCTGCTTGCACGTGGGCGGTGCCATCTTCGAGGTCGTCGTGAGGTGACTGTTGCCAGCGCTTGCCGAGGTCGGAGCGGCCGAGGCTTGTGCGATGTCGACCGTCCCGAACGCCAGAGCGGCGATCAGCGGACTGGCGAAGAGTAGACGTTTTCCGCGCATCTTCGTCTCCTTCCGGCGCCATCTCGGCCAAGGTGATCCAGCCGAGGACATAGCGCCTGGGAATGGCTCGAGAGAGCCGATCTCATGAAGGCAAAGCGAGCTGTGAAGGTCTCTACTTCCTCCTTCCTAGCCTCTCGTTCCCTCCCATCATGCGAGTCGATTTCTGCGCTCGTCTAGACGCTTGACCTCGACCTAATCCTGATTTTCACTGTTGGCCGCGAATCTTCGACTACATGACTAAACACAAGGGGCCATGCCCGTTTAGAGAGTTTCAAAGGCTGACGCTATTTATTTGTATCGTCACGGCTTGATGACACTCGGCTGGTCGTGGTTCACACCGGAAGTATGAGATATCCCGACAGCGGCGGGGTTGAGCGCGCAGGCGCGGGCTCGCCGGGAGCAGGTCCGGTTCGCGGCCGGGGAGATGTTCGCGGTGGGGGCGAGCGATCGGCAGGTCGCCGAGCAATTCCGGGTGAGCCGGATGTCGGCCAACCGCTGCCACCGCGCGTTCGACGAGAGCGGGACGGACGCGCTGGCGTCCAAAGGGCCGGGCGGGAGAGGTACAAGCTGACCGACCGGCAGCTCAAGGCACTGGATACCGCGCTGGAGCAGGGACGGGAGGCGCACGGATGGCGGGAGGACCAGCGCTGGACCTTGGCCCGGATCCCGAACTGATCGGTGATCTGTTCAAGGTGTCCTAGACGAGGGCAGGAGCCGCTACGGCCCGCACGGAGCGCTGAGGTACTCGCAGAGCTAGAACAATGCTCTCTACCAGTTTCCTCGCGGGCGTCTCCGTGCACATCGTCGCGGCCCGCCTCGGCCACGCCGACCCGGCGATCACCCTTGCGCGTGTACGCCCACGTCATCCGCCAGGCCGAAACGTCATGCGCCGAAATCTTCGCGAAGGCCATCGCGGACGCTTGTTAGCAAGGGTGTTAGCAAGATCGCGGATTTGTCCTGACAAACAAAGAGCCCTGACCCGGAAATTTCTGGTGCATAGCCAAAGTGTCCTGATTTGATCACAGCCTCGCGCAGAGCCTCTCCAACCCTTCAGTCGTCTACGAGGAGTCGCCTTCAGCATTCCGGCGGTAATAGCGTCTGGCATGCCGCGATGATCTCTGTCGGAAAGGGCCGGGCAACCGCACCACGGCACAGGTGGCCGCCGTCGCAGCGCCAAAGCGCGTTCTTAGCAGGGCCTATACCCCACGTATACCGACATGTCCGAGACTCAGCCCGAGGGATATGGAAATCGGCACCAGTGCCCATTCGAAGGACAGTGAGGGACCTCGATGAAACGCCTCATCAGCTCTGTGACCGTCGTCGCCATCTTCGCCGCCTCCACACCGGCAAGCGCGGCCGAGATCAAGTACGAGCTCCGGCCGCTGAACAGCGGCAAGTGTCTGGACATCGTCAACGGGTCCCGGGCCAACGGCGCCCGGATCCAGCAGTGGACGTGCAGCGGCAACTCGCAGCAGAAGTGGTACATCCGGAGCGCGGGCCACGTCAGCGGCGAGCTGTACACGATCGTGTCGGCGCACAGCGGCGCCTGCCTCGACCTGCGCGATGGCAACTCGGGCAACGGGGCCGTAGTGCAGCAGTGGACCTGCTCCGGTGGGTACAACCAGAAGTGGTGGCTGACCTGGGACGCTGGCATGGGCGCGTACCGCATCAAGGCTGACGTGGGCCAGCGCTGCCTGGACGTGACCGGCGCGTCCACGGCCAATGGCGCGTACATGCAGACCTGGGACTGCTTCGCCCCGGGTACCCGCAACCAGCGCTTCCGTCTGGTCGCCTGACTCCGGCGCAGTGGCCGCGGAAGGCCTCTTCCAGCCACCAGGACGGGCGGCCAGCTGCGGCCTTCCCGTCGATGCCTTCCGTGCGCCCTCGGCGATGCCGCCATTGGCAACCGTGCACATGGCTCCGTGTAGGGCCAATTCGAGCGGTATGTATGGCTTCTTGTTCGATCGAGAACGGCGCTTCTTTCCATGTCAGCGCGGGTTTCGTCCCCTGCGGCGTAGACCCACGATGCGGCGAAATGGATCTGTTCTGGCGTCCAGAAGCCGATCGGATCCATCTTTGTTCCCGCAAGATCGTGGAGAAGGCGTATAGCCGTCAAGGCTTCCTTGTGGCGGCCTACCAGGCTTAGCGCTTTGGTCTCGTGCTGCAACAGGTCCATTCTCGGACCGCCGGCGAGTTGCTGAGCCGACTTGACAAGACGAAGCACCGCTTCGGGTGCTCTTTGCCCGTAGAGGCCGTGGCCTGCTTCCTCTGCCCGGATGAGTAGGCTCATTGAGCAGTCTCCGGATGCGTCCGCTGCCTGTCGGGCCGTACGCCACCAGCGGACGGTGCCGCCATGGTCGGCCAGATGGATGAGGACGTTGGCGTAGATTGCGGACAGAGCAGCCATGTTGCGTTGCAGCTCGATGAGTTCGGCCGGCTGGGCGGACTCCATCTGCCGCGTCATGGCCAGCAGATCGATACCGAGATTGGCGGCGACCTGGTCTGATGGCCCATCCACGCCGGCAAGCCACCTCGGGCGATCGTTAGGGCTGCTCGGTGCGGCGGTGGTAGTCGCTCTTCTCACCGGTCAGGCGATCGATCTCGACGCCTGACGGGCCGTTGTCCGCGCCGGGTGGGCGCGGGCTGGGACCGGCCGAAAGGCCGCATGCCCGACCGCTTTCCCGCCCGCCGTGGGCGACGGTCGCGACGGCGCGAAGCGTCGGCGCTTTGAAGACGTGGAGAGGTTCTCATCCGTCAGAGGACTCCGGAGCATGACGCATGCAGACTGCATGCTAAAGTGGTTGCATGGGAATTATTCAGATCCGGGACGTCCCCGAGGCAACAGAGCGGACGTTGAAGGCGCGGGCTGAGCGAGAAGGCAAGTCGTTGACGGCCTATGTGCGTGACCTCCTGAACGAGGAGGCAGCAACCCCGGCATTGGACGAGGTGATGGCCAAGATCGCCGCCGATGAACCGGTGCCGTACGATCCCGACTTTGTACGCGAGACGATGCGCGAGGGGCGCCGGTGAGCTTGGTCGTAGACGCCTCGATCGTGTTCCGTCTCCTGGCGAACGTGAAGGGCGACGATCTCCTCCGTCAGCGGCTGGCCCGCAAGGTACACGCCCCGGCCCTGATCGATGTCGAGATCGCTGCCGTGGTGCGCGGCCACGTGATCACCAACAAACCGGAGGTACGCATCTCCGAGGGGCGCGCTCAAATCATGCTGGAGCGCTACGCCCAACTCAAGATCGTCCGCCATCCGATGCTGCCTCTCCAACCGCGCGCGCTGGAACTGCGGAACAACCTCACCGCCTATGACGGCATGTACGTGGCCCTAGCCGAACTGCTCAAACTGCCACTGCTCACCGACGATGCCAAGTTCGCCGGATCGACGGGACACCGAGCGGAGATCCACCGCTACCCGCCACCGCTGGTGTAGGTCGTCTCGAGCCATTGCGGCGGATTCCAAGCGCAGCGATGTCAACGATGTCCAAAGCTGTTGTTAGCAACCGTGTTAGCAAGATCGACCTGACGATCGGCCTTGCATCGGCCACACTGGTAGGCATGGATGCCAAGGGATACGGAGCACTCCGCCCTTACGTCGTCCCTGTGACGCTGGAAGAGCTCAACGGACCCGTCACAGGCACCATAACGCTGCCCAAGCATCTCGACTGGGGGCCTAAGCGGCTCTACAACCTCGACCAGATCGCCGACGCACGCTTGCTGTACATGCGGGTGATCCGGGAAAGTGCCACACCTGACGACTTGCGTCGCTTCCTCAACGCGTCGCTTCTGCGCAAGCTCTGGCATGAGTTGATCCTGCCTCCGCGGGTCCGTGCGATGTGGCTCGACCGCTTCCCCGAACTCCAACGTCAAGCGGCCTGATGGACGACTTCCACCAACGTCTGGCCCGCGTGGCTCTGGCGGCAGCAGCTGACCATGGTTTCGCCTTGGCCGGCGGCTATGCCGTACAGGCGTACGGCATACTTCAGCGCCCCAGCGAGGACATTGATCTGTTCACATCCAGTGTTCGCGACGACTTCGCGGAGGGCGTTAGAAAGATCTGTGACGCCTATGCCGAACACGGCCTGGCAGTCAAGGTGGACATCGACAGCCCGCAGTTCGTCAGGCTCACCGTTTCCGACCACGCAACAGACCGAGCCAGCAAGGTGGAACTGGCCGCCGACCTCCGCTCGCACCCACCGGTCACCATGGACATCGGCCCCGTCATCCACCTCGACGACGTCGCGGGAGGCAAGGTCGAAGCCCTGTTCACCCGGGCCGAAGTCCGCGACTTCATCGATATCAACGCATTCCTGTCCAGCGGCAGGTTCACTCGCGAACGCCTGCTGCAGCTCGCCGCATCCCGCGACCTCGGCTTCGACCGCACCGTCTTCGCTCAGATGTTGTCCGCGCTGGATCTCTACCCAGATAGTGAATTCCTGGCCTATGGCCTGACGGAGACCGAGATCCACCTCCTCCGATCTCAGTTCAACAGCTGGCGAATGGCACTGACGAGCGACTGATCAACTCGTTCGCCAAAACTCATCAGCGGATCGGTAACACGTCCATCATCTTGCGGAAGCCCCGGCTCGGAAGTGCAACCGCAACTGCAACCAGAGACGTGTCAGGGCGCTCTCTGAAGAGAGAACGCCCTGGTAAACGGGAGCCGCCTTGGGGAATCGAACCCCAGACCCACGCATTACGAGGAGTGATCGGACCGTTCACGGGCGTCCACACGCATCTTCCCGCCCAGGTCAGCACCGCATCTGGACCGATACTTGTCTCCCACCGTCCGTGATCGTCTGGCGTTGTTGTTAGCAGGCCCGTTAGCAAGATCGGCGCGAGCGTGTGCTGTATGGAGGGGCGCCGACCGCGAGCTCGCCGAGTTTAGTGCGCTGCCACCGTCGTGTACGACCACATCGACGTGGGCAGCAACTCCACCTGCGGTACCCAGAGGTGTACGGACATGTTTGTCCGGCACATCGCCAAGCTGGTCCGGCAGCACCCGCCCGGCGGCAACCACCTCCGGGGGTGCCGAACGCGGTCCCCAACGTCAGGTAGATCAGCGTTGTTCGATCCCAAGCTGGAGGGGTGGCCATGAAGGCTCGCGTAGCGACCGCGAGGCAGCTCTACCTTGGCGCCCACCCCGGTGGCAGGACTCGCGACGCGGAGGAGGCCCCACGAGGACTGCATATCGCCTGCATTGCTGCTAAAATGAAGGCATGACCGCGATCACGATCCGGGATGTCCCGGATGACACAGTCAACGCCCTGAAGGTCCGCGCCGCACAGGCAGGCAAGTCGCTCCAGGCGTACGCCCTGGACCTTCTCTCCCGGGAAGCCGCCAAGCCCACCCTCGCGGAGATGGCCGCACGCCTGGAGCGTGAAACCCGCACCGAGCTCAGTACGACCGACATCCTCGACGCCATCGAGGACGGGCGGAACCGACGTTGATCGTCATTGACTGCTCCAGCCTTATGCATGTCCTCCTCGACCACGGCAAGACCGGCACCGCGATCCGTGAGCGGGTGGGCCGCGCCGATACTCTCGCAGCGCCGGGCCTGCTGGACTACGAGATCACCTCGGCCGCCTTCGGGTTGGCCCGCGGCCAGCGAGGGGGAAAGCCGAAGATCACGGAAAAGGAGGCGCTGAAGGCGATCACCGACTACCAGGCCCTCAATCTCGACCTTCACCCAACGCTGGTCCTGTGGCAGCGCGTACGCGAGCTGTCGAACAACCTCTCCGTCTACGACGCACACTATGTGGCCCTCGCCGAGAGCTTCGGCGTTCCGCTGATCACCAGTGACGCCAGAATCGAGCGCAGCGGAGCAGCACGCTGCGTGATCGAAACCTTTGGGACATCCAGCACCTGACCTCAGCAGCACCGACGTACAGGGTTCACAACCCAGGAACGGCGTGTGGTAGTCGATCTGTGGCCCCTGTATGACCTGCTAGTAGGGCAGCCTCATTTAGTGATCATCTGAGTTGTCGTTGCTGGTAGTGGCATCGTCGGGCACGGGATTGATGGCGTAGCCGCCAGCGGAACCAGTGCCGGATATGTGCGAGATCGATAGGTGGCCGGGTCAGTAGAGCGAACAGGCGGCGGATTTCATTTGCCGAGGTCACGATCGTCTGATCGTGACGGATTGTCGCGGGTGGATCCGGTGTGGGCTGGGGATGCGGTCTGTCCGAGTCCGCTGGGGTGAGGCGATCGGGTGGATCGCTGGGCGGGAGATGGGCCGCGCGGGTGACGGCCAGGAAGGCCAGGGCGAGCATGGCCAGGGTGCTGTGGCGGTACCACGCCTGGTAGAGCCGCACCTGGTAGTGATCCAGCGCGGCCTCGTTCTTGGCCGCCTGGAACGCCTCTTCCACGGTCCATCTGATCCCGGCCACGCGGACCAGTTCGCGCAGCGGCACGTGATCCGGGTTGTGCGGGTTGTGCGGGCTGTAGGTCAGGTAGAACGCCAGCTGGCCGGGTGCGCTGATCGAGCGGCGGATCAGCAGCCGGTGATCGGGGCTGGAGGTGGCGACCAGCGCCCAGTCATACCACCGCACGCCCTTGGAGCCGGCTCCGCATGACAGTCGTTGCCAGCCCTGGCCGGGGATCTGCGTGGCCATGACATCGGCGCGGACCTTGCCCGCCTCGGTGGTGATCTGGTGGTCCCGTGAGACCGCCAGGACGTAGCCGATCTGCGTGGTTTCCAGGAAGTGGTGCAGTGGCCCGTTGTCACCGTAGGCCTCGTCGGCAGCGACCCATCTGAAGGGCACGGCGGCGGCGAGTGCGCGTTCGATCATCGCCCGCAGTAGTTGCGGCTTGGTCTGGAACGCCGTCTCGGGCGGGATCTTCGCCCGGGTGCGGCGGTCGGGGTCGGCCATCTGCGAGCAGCAAGGTCCAATCGTCGCGGGGGATCAGGGAGATGTAGGCCCACGGAAGCCAGACGATCACCGCTGCCGCGAGGATGATCCCGAGAACCGCTCGGGAGGTGTCTGGACGTTTGGGAGGCCGCCCATACGAGTTCGCGTCGAGCTCCGCGATCTTGGCCCGACGCCACGCACGCAACTTCTCAAGCCATGAGATCGACACGGCCTTACGTTAAGTTCCCTTGTTCGCTCCGTCACTCCCGACGCACTGACACTGTTAACGCCCAGCCCTCAACCGTGATGCGGGAGCGGGCAGGGCAGAAGCCGGAATCCTCTACCTTGATGATCTGCTTGGGGCCGATGGAGCGGGCCGTCACGAGCACGCCGGCATCGGGCCGAAACGTCATGCGCCGACATCTTCGCGAAGGCCATCACGGACGCCTGTTAGCAATGGTGCTAGCAAGATCACGAGATTGTCGTGATAGACAAAGAGCCCCTGACCTGGAAATCCCTGGTCAGGGGCTACTCATGAGAGAGCCGTCCAGGATCGTTGTTAGCAGTCGCATTAGCAAGATCGGCCCGAGTACTTCCAGCATGGGCGACCCCGGCGACTCGAGGCGTTAGCACGCGAACCCACGCCGAAAACGTTATGTAGAGATGTTCTCATAGTGAGTAAGACCGACCTCTCGGGCGGTAGTGTCGCAGCCATGATGGGATCCACGCATGACGAAGACACGCTGCTAACACTGGCGTTCTCCCTGCATTCAAGCCCAGGAGCGTATGCGCTCCTCCTCGGTGCCGGCGTCTCCGCTCCAAGCGGGATTCCCACCGCTTGGGGTGTACTCACGGATCTGACCGACCGCCTGGCCGAGATGGTGGGTGCCGATGATGGTGATCCTCTCCAGTGGTACGAGGCTCGATATGGCGAGCAGCCGCGGTATGAGACTCTGCTGGAGAAGCTCGCGCCAAGTCAGTTGGAGCGTCAGCGTCTGCTCCGGGGATACTTCGTGCCTTCGGCTGAGGATGTAGAGGCGGGACGCAGACAGCCGACCGCTGCGCATCGAGCGATTGCACGCCTCGTACGGAGGGGTGTGGTCAAGGTCATCGTGACCTTGAACTTCGACCGCCTCATCGAGCAGGCGCTTCGCGAAGAAGGCATCGAACCAACCGTCGTGGCAACGCCAGCCGACGTCATCGGCATGGCGCCGCTGCACACGCTGGACAGCTGTGTAGTTCACCTGCACGGCGACTACCTCAACCCGACATCGATGCTCAACACCACTACCGAACTCGAGACTTACAACCCCAGCACGCTGAAGCTGTTGCACCGCATCCTTGAGGACTATGGTCTGATCATCGCTGGTTGGTCCTCCCAGTACGATCCTGCGCTACGAGAAGCCATCACCACCCATTACTCCACGCGGTACACCTTGGCGTGGATCGAACCCGGGGCAGTGACGGACCAGGCTGCAGAACTGAGAGTCTTGAAGAAGGGTGTGCTGATTCCAGCCGATGCCGACACCGGGTTCGGATGGCTCGCTGACGCGGTCGACACGTTGAAGGTACGGAACACCCGCCATCCGCTGACACTGTCAGTGGCGGTGGAGACCGCCAAACGCGAACTGTCGGGCGGACGAGTCGCCATAGGACTCCATGACACTGTGCGCAGGGAGTTCGCCCGCCTGGAAGAACACGATGACTTCCACCTACCGAACTATCACTCTGACAATCCCTATGGCGGATATGAAGCAATCGTGGGACGCGTTGAGGAGGCGAGCAAGATCTCCTGCGGACTAGTGGCGACCCTGGCTTACTGGGGTAGCGATCGCACGGACGCCTGGTGGCTGGATGAATTGGAGCGGTTCGCTACACAGGCCAAGGGCGGTGGGCTGACCAAGCTTCTAGCTGTACGGACGTTGGCCGGTACGGCCCTGTTCTACGCGGCCGGGGTCGCTGCCGTTTCAGCCCGTCGATACGACTTACTGTACCGAATATTTTGTACCAGCCGGATCAATCCCTACAAGGACGAACGGGAATCACTTGTCGCTGCACTGCGAGCCGATGACGCCTTTGGCGATTCAATCCGTTTGTATCGACTGCTCGTTCCGATCCTCCGTGAAGCGCTTGCAATCGGCGCCGACCCGCTCGACGAGGCATGGCAGCGGTTCGAACTGCTGAGACTCACGATGGCGCTGATGGAGCGTCCCGAGTTCGACGACATCATCAATTCCTTCGCTACAGTCAACCCTGACCCGATCCAGTTCGATATCTGGAGTCTGGTCAAGGTGGCACGCCCCGGGCGTCTCCACGTACTGACTGCAGATGCCCATCTGTCTGAAGCGTACCGAAGTCCTCTCGCTGAGCGGCTGGCCGATGACCTTGAGATCGAACTCGACTCTCATCCACTGGTCGCAGCTGGTCTCGCAGATGAACCTCGCAGTTTCGCCACAGCACTCCGCGCTGTGAGCATCGCCTCGGCCAGATCGGCAGCGAACTTGCGTGGTCGCGCATCGCAGGTAGGGGCGGCGGCATCGTCCCGAGCGAGATCTGGCTCGACAGTGGCAAGACTCCCGAAGACCTTTAGACGCATTCATCCTTCGGTCGTTCATGACGACGCAGATGTAGCGTGTCTTGCCAGTGTCGATGGGGCTCCGCGTGGTCGACCTGGGCTTTGATCCGGGGTTCGTCGCCGGAAGGGTGTCCATGATGGACAGCAGAGGCAAGAAGAGACGTCCACGACGCTCCTTCACACCGGAGTTCAAGAGCAAGATCGTCGGGCTAGCTGCCGAACACATGGCCGGAGGGGCGAGGGCCAAGGCTCAGGAACAAATTACTGAGTGAATTAGCACCTATCTCCTACGGGGAATTAATGGTGCTAGAAATCACTCGACAAGCGGCATCAAAAAAAGGCCGGACAGAGAGCGTTGGATTAAATCCATAAGACCAGCCAACCGGTCTAAACGGTTTTCAAGACCACTACTATTTCCACATTCGCACTGGCTCCGGCCTGCGGAGAAACCACAGGAGGAGAGCAGGGAGGCGAACATCCCGCGCTCGGCTAATCGACGTCCGTTACAGGTAGCCCATCACCAAATCAGCGTCTTACGAGCTCTCGCAGCAACAGCGCTTTCGCTTCTTATTGGATCCACAGGGGCAGAGAGAATTCGCCTCGAGATTGCCAAATGATTTGCGGATATTTGTGGATGCTAACAGTTTTATGCTACGCTCATAATGCTCTAAATTCCCCTGGCTCATCAATGTCAGCGGATGAGTCTCACCCAGCACCCGCACCATTGCATCGCGCACCAATCTCCCTTCTTTCTCAGCTTCTTCCGTTCTCCCCATCTCAAACAGCGCGCTTGCCCTGTTGCTTCGGACAGTTAATGTCTCTGGATGCTCATCACCCCGAGCCCTTCGCAAAACCTCCCACAATGCATAGCCTTCTTTCTCGGCCTCCTCAGCTCGCCCCATCTCCAACAGGAGAACAACCCTACTATTACGGCTCGCCAATGTTACCGGATGTTCATCACCCAGAACTCTTCGTGACACCTCCCATACTGCACGGCTTTCATTCTCAGCCTCCTCGACCCGCCCCATACGCCAAAGTGCACTCGCTCGATTATTTCGACTGATCAACGTTTCCGGGTGTTCCTCACCCCGTATACTCACCATGGCCAGCCATGCTAAATAGTACTCCGATTCCGCCTCTTCCAGATCCCCTTTGCGCTCCAGTATGTGCGCTAGATTGTTTCGACTAATATGCGTTTCTGGATGCCCCTCACCCAACACTTGAACTCGGGCCTGCAACACCGCTCGATTTTCAGCCTCAGCCTCCTCCAGTTGACCCAGATCTCCCAACACGACTGCGAGGTTAGATCGACTGGTAAGCGTTGTCCGATGCATTTTACCTAATACTTTCTCTTGGATCTGCAACACCACCTGATGTTCGTCCTTGGACTCCTTCCATCGCCCCAAGCGACCCAAGAGCAATGCCAAATTATTTCGCTCTTCTAGCGTTCTTGGATCCTCGCCACCAAGCGCAGCAGCACTAATAGATAACGCACATGAAATCAGCCTATGGGCGCGAATATAGTTGCCGTCGTCTCGCTCGTGAGCAGCAGCTGCATGAAATATGCCAGCATTCTCTCGAAACTCAGCAGTGACCGGATAATGACGGATCAAACTCTCCACATGAGGACTCAGCATCCGCCGCCGCGCGACCCTATCTGAGGGAGGTTGCTCTGTAGAGATTAACCATGCATCGGCCAGCCAAGCCAAAGCAAGTTCCGGAGCAGAATCCTCCTCGATAGCTGATCGGGTCTCGTCCTCGGCTGATACCACAGCCTGTATAAGTCGATGGACGGAAACAGTTTCCTTATCCAAAGTGATGAGGCTGTAGAAAGACAGTAGTCGTAGCGCGTCCAACACCACGAGTCTGTCACTGTCAGCTCCCAGGATGCTACGAGGGATATCGTTGGGAGCGTAGCAAGCTAGCACCTGAAGCAGGCGCACCGCATAAGCATTGCGCTCGCGGATAGCGTCCAAATGCGTGCGCCAGAGCCGGGCAATAGTACGCTCGGCATCGCCACCTTCAGAAGACGCGGCGTACATGTGCGCGGGATATCCAGCCAGAAGGGACAGGTACTCTTCCGGGCTGATCCGTGACTCGCGGATATAGGCACCGGCTTGTTCCAAGGCCAGCGGCAGATAGCCCAGTTCTGCAGCGATCACCTCGAACGCTGATCGCTCACGCGGATCAATGGTGCGTTCGCTGGTTAAGGCGATCAGCTCAGTGGCAGCGTCCTTGGCCAAAAGGTCCAGCGGCAACCGGGTGACTTCGGCCGGCCAGGCCACTAGACGCCGGGTGGTAATGACGATGTGCCCGTTGCGAAGCTGGGCCAGGAGCTTGCTCACGTGCTTGGGGTCTTCGACGTTATCGAGCACGAGCAGCCAGTCGTCATGAGCCTGCAACCAGCTCAGTGCCCAATGAGCCGCCTGTTCGACGCCGAGGGCCGTCGACAGCGCCAGAGCCTCCGGCAACGGTGGATGCACGCGCTCAGCGAGCGATGCAAGATCAGCTTTGATCTCCTCGTCGCTGGTTGCGGTGATCCACCACACCAACTGATACCGCTGCGAATGCCTCGCGATGTACTGACGTGCCACTTCGCTCTTGCCGATACCTCCCATGCCGTGGATCACCTGGCCGATAGCCATCTGAACGGACGTACCAGTAAGCGTCTCCGTCATTACGGCAAGGACGTCTTCCCTTCCGACAAACACCGCCGAGGGCGCTTGCGGCAGGTTCTTCATTTTACCGGCCAACTTCACCTGAGATGGGGCCTTCAGCGTGTCCCACTCCAGATTGATAATCGGTGAATGGTCCCCGGCTGTCGCTGCCCCGATGCTCTGGCCAGCAATCGAGCGGTCACCCACAGCACGGATGATCCCGTCGAAGGAGGAAATCTGGTCGGCCATACGTTCAACCCGCCGTAGAAGTCGGAAGGGCGTCACCAGTGGAGGCGGATCCGATGTTCTGCGCAGCGATCGAGCGCTCACCACTCGCTTCGATTTGTACATGAGCGGGGGGATCGGACACTGCAGAGTCTGACCTTTGCGCGAGATCGTCCTGAGGCGCGGGACTAGGTGCCGATGATGTCGTTTCATGGACAAGAAAGGATCCGTCTCCCGTTGAGGCGAATCCGATGTTCTGCCCGGCGATCGAGCGGTTTCCGCGTGCGGCGATGTGAGTACCGGCCGTTGGTGTGCTAGACATCAGAGCGCGTCGAGCAAGGACCGTTTGATAGAGCGACAGCGGCACGCCGATCAGCACCGTTACGGTCATGCCGATGACACTCGACCACTTGTCGGCGTCCTCAAGCCCCCCCTTGAACAGCAGCACCCCCACCACAGTGCTGATCAGGACAAACACCGCTCCGCTGGCCCAGGCCAGTGCCCGCCGCTTGTTGCTCATGCCTTAATGATGGATCATCGTTGCGCGAAACTCGGGCGATTGCCCATAATCAGTGAATCGGTCCATAGAGCGTCGCCTGATCGCCTGTTTCACGGCGAACGAACCGCGCCGGTTGTGGCTCCGGTTCGCTCTGGACCGCCGTCCACGCGCAGTCTGCCTGGCATATACGGCGGCACCCGACTTATTCAGAGGCAACCCAACCCTGAGCGCAGGACTCAGCGCCGGAAGCGGGGCGGCAGCCTTACAGACAGTTCACCGGGCTGCCGAGAGTTTCTGCCGGTCATGGAGTTGTCCAGCTCAGTGGACGTGAGCGCGTGGGTGGGGCGGGCCGCGACCGGCCGAAGAGCCGCAGCGCGGCACGCGACCGCCGAGCGCGTGGCACGCCGCAGGCGGGCCGCTTAAAGACGTGGAGAAAGTTCTCATCCGCCAGATCACTTCCGACCATGATGCATGCAAGCTGCATGCTAAAGTGGTTGCATGGGAATTATTCAGATCCGGGACGTCCCCGAGGCAACAGAGCGGACGTTGAAGGCGCGGGCCGAGCGAGAAGGCAAGTCGTTGACGGCCTATGTGCGTGACCTCCTGAACGAGGAGGCAGCAACCCCGGCATTGGACGAGGTGATGGCCAAGATCGCCGCCGATGAACCGGTGCCGTACGATCCCGACTTTGTACGCGAGACGATGCGCGAGGGGCGCCGGTGAGCTTGGTCGTAGACGCCTCGATCGTGTTCCGTCTCCTGGCGAACGTGAAGGGCGACGATCTCCTCCGTCAGCGGCTGGCCCGCAAGGTACACGCCCCGGCCCTGATCGATGTCGAGATCGCTGCCGTGGTGCGCGGCCACGTGATCACCAACAAACCGGAGGTACGCATCTCCGAGGGGCGCGCTCAAATCATGCTGGAGCGCTACGCCCAACTCAAGATCGTCCGCCATCCGATGCTGCCTCTCCAACCGCGCGCGCTGGAACTGCGGAACAACCTCACCGCCTATGACGGCATGTACGTGGCCCTAGCCGAACTGCTCAAACTGCCACTGCTCACCGACGATGCCAAGTTCGCCGGATCGACGGGACACCGAGCGGAGATCCACCGCTACCCGCCGCCACAGGTTTAGTGCGTCTCTTCCGCACAAGAGTCTCGATCGGCTGAGAGCGAGCCAGCGATGGGCCGAATCAGAACAGCGGCTGGCGTATTCCGGCTGGTGTCGTGTGCGACCGGCTCGACATTCCTCCTGGCACCATCTTGCACTGCGTAGGCTGTCTAACTTGGCTGTCAACGCCAGGGCCAAACTGCAACGGAGAATGCGACGGAAACGATGCAGGGCGTCTCCCAGTAGGGAAGACGCCCTGGTTATGAGTGGAGCCGCCTTGGGGAATCGAACCCCAGACCTACGCATTACGAGTGCGTCGCTCTGGCCGACTGAGCTAAGGCGGCGGTGCTGTGGACAGCGAGGTCGAGTCTACAGGGTTTGGAGTGGTTGTCGCGCCTGGGTTAGCAGCGGGTGCCTGCGGCGGGGGGTGCGAGGTTGATCAAGTAGTTGTCTATGGCGGCGTCGATGCAGGTGGAGCCGGACATGTAGGCGGTGTGGCCGTCGCCGTCGTAGGTGAGGAGGACGCCGGAGGTGAGTTGGGTGGCCAGGCCTTCGGCCCATTCGTACGGCGTGGCGGGGTCTCGTAGCGTGCCGACGACGACGATGGGGGGCGCGCCGGGGGCGGTGAGTTTGCGGTCGGGGTCGGGGCCCTTGACCGGCCAGTAGGCGCAGGTGAGGGAGTCCCACATGATGAACTCGCCGAAGCGGGGGGCCAGTTTGGCGGCTTTGGCGGCGGCCCGCTGGTAGGTGGGGGTGCTGGAGGGGAAGGCGTGGTCTATGCAGTTGACGGCTTTGTTGGCTTCTGACTGGTTGGTGTAGGTGCCGTCTTCGCGGCGGCCGAGGAGGAGGTCGGCGAAGCGGAGGAGGTAGGTGCCGTCGCCCTGGAAGGCGAGTTTCAGGGCTTCGCGGAAGACTTCCCAGGATTTGCGGTCGTAGAGGGGGGTGGCGATGCCGTAGGCCAGCCAGGTGTCGTTGATTTTGCGGCCGTCGTTGAGGGTGTTGCGGAGGGGTTGCTGGTCGGCGCGCTGGAGTAGGGCGGTGATCTCGTTGAGGGCGCCCTGGACGGTGGTGCTGGTGAAGGGGCAGCCGGTGGCTTTGAGGCAGTCCTTGATGAAGGCGGTGAGGGCGACTTCAAAGCCTTTGGACTGGACTTCGCTCATTTCGATGGCGGATACGGCGGGATCGACGGCGCCGTCGAGGACGAGGGCGCGGACCCGCTTGGGGAACAAGTCGGCATATGTCGCGCCGAGGTAGGTGCCGTAGGACTTGCCGAGGAAGGTCAGGCCTTCGTCGCCGAGGACGGCGCGGAGGACGTCCATGTCGCGGGCGGCGTCTGCCGTACCCACATGGGGGAGGAGTTTTGCGGACTTTTCCTGGCATTTGGTGGCGAAGGCACGGGAGCCTTCTTCTATTTTGGCGATTTCGGCGGCGGAGTCGGGGCTCATGTCGATGCTCATGTACGCGTCGAGGTCGCCGCCGCTCATGCACCGCACGGCGGTGGATTCGCCCACTCCGCGAGGGTCGAAGCCGACGATGTCGAAGCGGGCTCGCACGTCCTCGCTCACTTGGCTTCGGGCCGCTCTGGCGTATTCGATGCCGGATCCGCCTGGGCCGCCGGGATTGACGAGCAATGACCCGATACGGTCGCCTGTGGCCGCCAGTCGGATGGCGCTGATCTCGATGCGCTCGCCGCCGGGGTCGTCATAATCGAGCGGCACCATGACGAGCGCGCACTCGAAATCGTCGTCGCAGTCCTCCCAGTCCGGCTGCTGGGTGTAGAAATCCGCCAGGCCGGAGCTGGGCGCCGTCGACGCCCGCGGTGTCTCTCCACCGCTGCACCCGGAGCCCACCAGAGCGACCAGAGCCAGAACCATGAGGGGACGCTTCACCCTCAGAACACTACCCAGCCCCGCTCAGTACTCGCCCCCGTCATCCACAGGTCACTCAGTCCTCGGCCGCGTCATCCACAGGCTCCGCATACTCCGCCTCGTACGCCTGACGCGGCGCGCACACGCTCGCCTTCGAGCACGCGCACCGCCTTCCGCCGTCGTTCAACCGAACGATCACCGAATCCGACGGCACGTTATGTCCGACGACCACCCCGGGCCCTTCGGGCGTGTCGACCGCGAGTCCGGTCCGGGGTGCGGTCGCCCGGAACTCCCCGTACAACGGGTGCTCGTATTTCAGGCAGCACATCAATCGCCCGCAAGCCCCGGCAATCCGTAGCGGATTCACCGGAAGGTCCTGATCCTTCGCCATCCGTACGGAAACGGGTTCGAAGTCTTTCAGGAACGTGGCGCAGCACAGATCGCGCCCGCACGGGCCGATTCCGCCCTGCAGGCGTGCTTCGTCCCGCGGGCCGATTTGACGGAGTTCGACCCGGGCACGCAGGTTACGCGCGAGATCGCGGACAAGTGCCCGGAAATCCACCCGGTGCGGCGCCGAAAAGTAGACGGTGTAGACATTCTCCTCGTCCACATAATCGACGCCGATCACCTTCATTGGCAGTTCATGGCGTTTGATCAGGCGCTTGGACACGCTTCTGGCCTCGGCGCGGCGGCGGCGGTTGCTCTCGTCGCGGCTGAGATGCTCGTCTCCGGCCATCCCGGCGCAGACCGGCAGCCCGCCGACGTCCTCGCTCACCCATTGGGGCGCCCAGATGCATTCGGCGACCTCGTTGCCGGCGTCGGTCGGCACCAGCACCTTGTCGCCGACCTTCGGGCTGTGGTCGCCCGGATCCAGGTAGTAGAGCCGCCCATATCGGGTGAAGCTCACGGCCATCATCATGCCCAACGAGCCGGCCTCCTCTATCTGGTACGCCTCACGGCCACCATACGTGGAGTCCGATCACCATGCGAGTTCCCCGGCGAACAGGCCGACAGGGGCGGCTTCGCCCGTGGTCAGCGGACGGTACGCGCCCTCGGTGACCGCTCCGATCTTGGCGCCCTGCTGGACGAGCAGGTTCTCACCCGTTCCGTCCAGGTCCAGGAGCTGCGCGAAGACTGTCTGCGTGGTCCGGTAGAGGACCTCCTCGGCATGCCCGTCCTCGGCGCTGAAGGCGACGATTCCTGAGATGCTTTCCTTCCGCCTAACCGTGCCGTCCACCACCTCAACCGCGTTGAATCCCATCATTCCGAGCAGGCGGCTGCCGTCCGGGGACAGCTGGACGCCGAACAGCCCGCCGGAGAGACCTTCGTAGGAGTCGGGCAGGGATACCGTGCGCGCTTTGTCCAAATTGTCGCCAGGCGCGTCGGTGTCCAGGACTCTGATGTTCCCGGGTTCCGAGCACATCCACTGCGCGGATGTGCGTGGCAGGGTGACAAACCGGCACGACGACATCCCCGATGGCGTGCCCATGTATACCTGCCCATCGGTCGGATAGGGCGTGATCGGCTTGGGTGTCGGCAGCGCCGTCGGAGGGAGGCTGCTGCTCTCCCGGTTGCCCTCTTCCATCGGCGTGGGGGTAACGGTGACCGTAATAGCCGGGGCGGGAAATGCCGTGATCGAGGCGTCTGGCGGGGGCAGCGTGGGGATGATCGAGGCGTCTGGCAGGGGCGGCGTGGGGATGACCGTGATCGTGGCCGTGGCATCCGGCGGGGTCGTCGGGGGGAAAACGGTAATCCCGGCCTCTCCCGGGACGGGGGTGAGCGTGACCGCCGGTTCAGGGAAGGGCAGCGCCGAACCGCTCGGAAGCGGCACGATGCTCGAACTAGGCACAGGTGTCGCCACAACCACGGGCGGTTCGGCAATAGCCATCCCCGCCGGAGGTCCCGGTCGGAAGGCGACATGCCTGCCATCGGCGCTCATGGACAGATCTGTCACGCCAAACCCGTCCGGCGACTTCCATGTCCGGCTCTCCCCCGTCGCTGTATCCGCGATCACGAGGCCGGCGACCTGCCCCGGGGCGCACGGTTGCAGCGCGTACGCCAGCTTCGTCCCGTCCCCGCTCACCGCCAGCCCGCTCACCCTGTTCCCTTCGGGCGGCGTGCTCGGAGCCGTACCGAACTCGAGGATTTTGCCGTTCTCATCCAGCAGCAGCCGATAGAGGTTGGATCCGCACATGTATTTGGAGCTGGCTACGTAGAAGAGTCGATTGTCCTGAGCGGCCTGAACGCTGGTGAACCATTCCTCTTTCCCCAGATCGTCATAGCGATCGGTTTCGACGCCGCCGTCGACCGTTCTGACGACGATGCCGTCCCGCGCGTCGACGAGGAACTTCGGCGGCGCCGGCGCCGAAGCGGCCGCGTTGAGCCCGCCGCCGGCGACGAACATGCTGCCGCCCGCGATCGCCGCCGTCACCGCGGTGGCCGCCGCGACCGGCACGAACCAGGTTCTGGTACGGCTTGCGCCCAACTCCAGCGGACGGACGCTGTCAATGGTCCCCCCGGTCGCCCGAGTCGCGTCGCGCAGCCGGTCGATGATGTCGTTCACGAGCGTTCTCCCAGCAGCCGTCCGAGCGCGTCCAGCGCCCGGGACGTGGTGGACTTGACGGTGCCCCGGCTGACCCCCATGACCTGGGCGGTCTCCTCCTCCGACAGCTCCGCGTAGTAGCGCAGCAGGAGGGATTCGCGCTGCCGCGCGGGCAGCCGGTGCAGGGCGGCCATGACCTCGCGGCGCTCGGCCCCGAGCAGCGCCGCCGACTCGGCCGACCAGACCGGCGGCTCGTACGTCCCGGCGAACATCGACGGCAGCCGCCGACGCCGCAACACCGACCTGGAATTGTTCAGTACGGCACTGCGCAGATAAACCAGCGCCTTATCCGGATCCTTGAGATGGCGAAACCGCCGGTGCAGGCCGAGAAACGCATCCTGCACCACGTCTTCGGCGCTCTCCCGGTCCCCGACCATGAGCAGGGCGAGCCGCGCCAGGCCGACCGCGTGCTCGGCGTAGAGCCCGGTGATCGCCTCATCGTGCTCCCCGGGGGGTTTGTGGAGGTCCATGATTTCGGCCTGCATGTTCCAGAGACGCGGAAACCGGGCCGAGGTTGCTTGTTTATCCTCGGGGGTTTCTGAGGGAGAGGGTCATCGCTTCCACCGCCATCTGCGGATTGACGTTGGCGGCCAGGCGTTCCCGGCACAGCATGATCGCGTCCACCCGCCGCAGGGTGTCTTCCGGGGTGCCTGCCCGGGCGAGAACGTTGAGGTCTGACCGTCGGTCCTCGTTGGCGAGTTCGACCTGGGCGCCGAACTGCACGGCGAGGACGTCGCGATAGAGCGCCATCAGGTCAAGGAGGGCGAGGTCGAGTGATTCGCGTTTGATTCTGGTGGCGCGGGATTTCTGTGCGTTCTCCAATTCCTTCAACGCGCCGGCGCCGCCGCGGATCAGGCCTTTGTTGAGGCCTTTGCCGGAGGATCCTTCGCCGTAGAGGGCGCGGAGTTCGGAGATCTCGGTTTCGTTGAGTTCGGTGGTCGCGGCTGCGGCGTCCTCGTCGGCCGTTTTGACCAGGCGTTCGGCGGCGGTGATGCATTCGCCTACGCCGGTGAGGTTTTTGGGGAGGGAGAGTACGGCGTCGCGGCGTTGCCGTACCGATTCGTCGAGGGCGAGGCGGCGGGCGCGGGCGAGGTGGCCCTGGGAGGCGCGGGCGGCTGATTCGGCGATGGGGTGGGGGACGTTGTCGCGGGTTGTCAGGACGTGGGTGACGGCTTGGGTGGAGGGGGTGCGCAGGGTTACCACTCGGCAGCGGGAGCGGATGGTGATGATCATGTCGTCGGCGGCGGGGGCGCAGAGGAGCCAGACGGTGCGGGGCGGGGGTTCTTCGATGGCTTTGAGTAGGGCGTTGGCGGCTTGTTCGGTGGCGCGGTCGGCGTCTTCGAACAGGACGATGCGCCAGCCGCCGAGGGTGGCTCGGCCTGCTGCCCTCAGGATCAGTTCCCTGGTTTGTTTAACGCTGTAGGAGAGGCCTTGGGGGCGTACGGACTCGAGGTCGGGGTGGGAGCCGACCTCGACCTGGTGGCAGGAGTCGCAGTGGCCGCAGCCCTGGTGGGGGCAGAGTAGTGCGGCCGCGAAGGCCTTGGCGGCGGCGGATCTGCCTGAGCCTGGCGGGCCGGTGAACAGCCAGGCGTGGGTCATGCCGGCCCCTCGGCCTCCGGCGAGCACCTCGGCCGCGGCTGAGGCGGCCTGTCTCAGGACGACGGCAGCCTGCTCTTGGCCTACAAGATCATCGAACACGCCCACGTGCCCAGGGTAGTGTCTGGGCGCTGTGACGGGGGCGGGGGTTGCCGTGGATC
>NZ_BLAF01000068.1 GCF_009687885.1 Acrocarpospora pleiomorpha | reverse complement strand
CCACCCGCCCCAAACCCCACCAAAAGCAAGATCAGCCCACCCCTCAGGCCCCTCTCACCCTCAACAACCCGGGCAACAAAACCAAAACCAAACAAACCGACCACAAGAATCCCCGACCCTTGCGCCACCTTCCACGACATCCGCCGCGACTATTGCTACGAGGTCCTGCACGACATCACCGGTCAGCAACGGTGGTGATTCCGTCAAGCAGCCGGTGCAGCCCTCAGAGGTACAGATATTTATCCAGCTATGGTGCGGGCAGCCGCGGCGGACAGCGGGGTAGCGGTCCGCTGATATCACGGCAAAAGCGCTGCGCCGACCGGCTATCCGTTCCGGCGGCAGCGAGCCAGGCTCGTCGACATCCGCGATCTCCAGGGCGCCCGAACCGAACCAACAGGTAAGCCGCCCGCGCCGCGTCAGCGGGCTCGAGACCGGCGTCAGCGAGAGCTTCCCGGTCTGGGACCTTGCCGGGCTGCTCGGCAGCACAGCCTGGGGCTGTGGGTGGAGGCGCTCGCAGTCACCCTCCTGCTGCGGCATAGCCTCGCAGGAGTCCGGTTACGAGCAGGCGAGGGGTTCGGTCGTGGCGGCGGGGCGGCCGATGCTGGGCATGCCGAGGTTCACCGCGGCCGGGGCCGAGGGCTGGGATTGGCGGGCTAGCCAGGCGTCGCCCGCGCGAGTGCGGCGCACCGAAAGGACTTTGTCAGCGACCAGGTGATGCGGCGCCGCGTACGTGACCTCGACGGTGACCATGTCCCCGGGCCGGGCGTCGGCGGGAGCCAGGTGGACGAGGCGGTTGTCGGGGGCGCGGCCGGAGAGGCGGTGGGTGGCGCCGTCCTTGCGGCCTTCGCCCTCGGCGATGAGGACTTCCAGGACCTTGCCGACCTGCACCTTGTTCTCCGCCCAGGCGATCTCTTCCTGAAGGGCGACCAGTCGCTCGTACCGCTCCTGGACGACGGCCTTGGGGATCTGGTCGGGCATGGTCGCGGCGGGCGTGCCGGGCCGGATCGAATACTGGAAGGTGAAGGCGTTGGCGAAGCGGGCGGCGCGGACGACGTCGAGGGTGCCCTGGAAGTCGTCCTCGGTCTCGCCGGGGAAGCCGACGATGATGTCGGTGGAGATGGCGGCGTCGGGCATGGCGGCGCGCACACGTTCGATGATGCCGAGATAGCGCTCAGCCCGGTAGGAACGGCGCATCGCCTTCAGGATCCGGTCGGACCCGGACTGCAACGGCATGTGCAGCTGATGCATGACATTCGGCGTCTCCGCCATGGCGGCGATGACATCGTCGGTGAACGCGGCGGGATGCGGCGAGGTGAACCGGACCCGCTCGAGCCCGTCGACCGACCCGCAGGAGCGCAGGAGCTTGCCGAAGGCGAGACGGTCGCCGAACTCGACGCCGTAGGTGTTGACGTTCTGCCCGAGCAGGGTGATCTCCAGCACGCCCTGATCGACCAGGGTGCGGATCTCGCTGAGGATGTCACCGGGACGGCGATCCTTCTCCTTGCCCCGCAACGCGGGCACGATGCAGAACGTGCAGGTGTTGTTGCACCCGACCGAAATGGCCACCCACGCCGCATAAGCCGACTCGCGCTTGGTCGGCAGCGTCGACGGGAACGTCTCCAGGGATTCCTTGATCTCGACCTGGGCCTCTTCGGCGATCCGGGCCCGCTCCAGCAGCACCGGCAGCGACCCGATGTTGTGCGTGCCGAACACGACGTCCACCCACGGCGCCCGCCGCACGATCTCGCCCTGATCCTTCTGCGCCAGACACCCGCCGACCGCGATCTGCATGCCCGGATTGCTGAGCTTGCGGGGCCGCAGATGCCCGAGGTTCCCGTAGAGCCGGTTGTCGGCGTTCTCCCGCACCGCACAGGTGTTGAACACGACGACATCCGCGGGCTGCCCCTCGCGGGCGCGCACGTATCCCGCGTCCTCCAGCAGCCCGGACAGGCGCTCGGAGTCGTGAACGTTCATCTGGCACCCATAGGTCCGTACCTCGTACGTCCTGGTGCTCTCCTGAGTCGTGGCAGTCATCTCAACCCACAAGCCTAGGCGCTCCCGCGAGCGTAACTCCCGTATGCGGCGATCAACCTCAGCGAGAACGACGGCGACCCGCTCCCCCGGCCGCATCGTGGTCCCGTTGACCTACCAGAACGAGCAGGTCTGGTCCTGGCCCCGCCCGGGCGAGCGCGACCGAGATCGCGGCCTATCACATCGCGGTCGAGGCGCTGGCCACGCGTGTCGCGGGCCTGGTTGCGCCTGTCCGCCATCGACGAGACGCTTAGCCTCGAGGTGTGCGACAACGGCTGCGGGCTGGAAGGCAAACCAGAGTCGGCCGCTGTCGATGCGCAACCGTGCCGCCGAGCTGGGCGGATGGCGCACGATCGAACCACGCCGGGAGGGCGGCACACGCGTGCTCGCGATACTCCCGGCCAGAGGGTACGAACTGCTGCGCGGTTCGTCAGCGTTCATCAGTCCGGTTTCGGTTTCCTGGGTCTGGCGGGGTGATTGGTTCGCCAGGTGTGGAATTGGCCGGCAGGCCAGAGAAAGGCGAGGCTCACCTTGACGGATTGCGGGAACCTCGGATCGTTTGGACCGGTTGTCGAGGATGCGTCAGGTGATCCCCAGACTAGGCGCACCCTTGTTTCGCTGCTCAGATGGCAGTCAATCACGATCACCCTGGTAAACTGTAGCCACTTGTTCACCATGGGTATACATAGGTTTGCCATGGCCGGGGAGAGTTGATGCAGGCAGTCCACGCCTACCGATACGCCCTGGACCCCACCCCGCGCCAGGAACGTCTGCTCCGCTCCCACTGCGGCGCCGCCCGCCTGGCCTTCAACTGGGGCCTGGCGCGGGTGAAGGCCAATCTGGCCCAGCGGGAGGCCGAACGCTCCTACGGCATCCCCGACGCCCAGCTGACCCCGTCGCTGTCGTGGTCGATGTTCTCGCTGCGTAAAGCCTGGAACGGTGCCAAGCAGCAGGTCGCGCCGTGGTGGGCGGAGAACTCCAAAGAGGCCTACGCCTGCGGCCTGGACCGGCTGGCCACCGCGTTGACGAACTGGAACGAGTCCCGCAAAGGCACCCGTAAAGGCCCGAAGGTGGGCTTCCCCCGATTCCGGTCCAAACGCGGGAAGGCCATGTCGGTGCGGTTCACCACCGGGGCGGTCCGCCTGCATGGCCGCACCCACGTGATGCTGCCGGTGCTCGGGCGGATCAAAACCCACGAGTCCACACGTAAACTGGCCCGCCGGATCGAGGCGGGCACCGCACGCATCCGCTCGGCCACCGTCCGGTTGGAAGCCGGACGGTGGCTGGTGTCCTTCTCCGTGCAGGTCGAACGCGCCACCACCACGCCCTCACGACCAGAGGCGGTGGTCGGGGTGGACTTGGGCGTCAAGACCCTGGCCGTCTACTCCGACGGCCGCCCACCCGTCGACAACCCCCGGCACCTGGCCGCCGCCTCACGCAAGCTGCGCCGCCTGTCCCGGGCGGTCTCCCGCAAACAAGGCCCAGACCGGCGCAGCGGGCAGCAGCCGTCCGGCCGGTGGCGAAAGGCCAATGCCTCCCGTAACCGGGTCCACTACCGGGTGGCCGCGCTGCGCCGCGATGCCATCCACAAGCTCACCACGACGCTGGCGGGCGAGTACGGCACGGTCGTGGTCGAAGACCTCAACATCGCCGGGATGGTGCGGAACCGGCGGCTGGCCCGCGCGATCTCCGACGCCGGATTCGGCGAAATCCGCCGCCAACTCGCCTACAAGACCGAGTGGGGCGGCGGCCGGTTGGTGGTGGCCGGCCGCTGGTTCGCCTCCAGCAAAACGTGTTCCGGGTGCGGCGCGGTGAAAGCCAAACTCGCCCTCTCCGAACGCACCTACACCTGCACCTGCTGCGGCCTGGTCCTGGACCGGGACGTGAACGCGGCGCTCAATCTGGCTTCCCTGGTGAAGCACACCGTCGCCGGGAGTGGCCCGGAGACGACAAACGGACGTGGAGCCGACCATAAGACCCCGCCTGCCGGGGCCGGTGGCTGCGAAACGTCTACCCCGCACCGGGCACCGCCCAGATCGGACGGGGACCTCCGCCCAGTAATGGACGGATCACTGAGAAACACTGAAACTCAATGAACGGAAACCATGGAACCCATCAACATCCTGCTCGTTGACGACCATCCGGCGTTCCGGGCGGGACTGGTGGCGTTGCTCTCGCCGCTGGACGGCATCAAGGTGGTCGATCAGGTCGCCAACGGCGAGCAGGCGCTGGCGCTGATCAACCAGCTCCAGCCGGATGTCGTGCTGATGGACCTGACCATGCCGGGCATGGGCGGCGTGGCCGCCACCGAACGCATCCTGCGCGACAACCCGCATATCCGGGTGCTGATCCTGAGCATGTCCGACGACGACGAGTCGGTGTTCGCGGCGTTGCGCGCGGGCGCCCGAGGCTATGTCGTCAAGGGCGCCCGCCGGGTGGAGCTGTCCCGGGCGATCCGGGCCGTGGCCGCCGGAGACGCGGTGTTCGGCCCGGCCATCGCGAACCGCCTGATCGGCTACTTCTCCGGGCTGGCCAGGCGCGAGCAGAGCCTGCCCCAGCTCACGCCCCGGGAGCGGGAGATCCTGGGGCTGATGACCTCGCATCTCACCAACCCGCAGATCGCGGAGCGGCTGGCGCTGACCCACAAGACCGTGCGCAACCACGTCTCCAACATCTTCGCCAAGCTGCATGTGGGCGATCGGGTCAGCGCGGTCAGCCGCGCCCGGGAATCGGGGTTCTGAGCACCCGCCACGCCGCCCAGCCGTACGCGACGAGCTGGCACAGCGCCCCGGTGGACTGCACGGCGGGCGGCTGCGTGACGGTGAGGAACGGGATGGCGATCCCGGCGACCACCAGAACCGGCAGCCACCACGGCCCGATCCGGGTCGCGGCCAGCGAGATCGTCAGGATCAGCGCCCCCACATGCGACAGGAACGCCGGAAGCAGGATCGCGTAGACGAACCCCGCCAGGTCGCCCGCGGCGGCGGTGACCGCCACCGCCTGGTCGGCGGGCAGGGTCTGGGCGAGCGCCAGGTCGTAGAAGTCGGTCATAAACAGGCTCACCGCGGCGGCGGAACCGATCATGCCGACGGCCGCGCCCAGGTTGGCCAGCCGGGGCGCGCGCTCCCGCAGCAGCCCGGCCAGGGCCAGCATGCCGGGGATCATCGCGGCCGCGGCCCACAGGAAGAGCACGGCGCTGACCTGCACCTTCGTCGCGTGAGCCAGGAAGATCGCGGGGTTGTGGTCGGTCCCCGGAGGCGAGGTGAGGAAGGCGAGGAAGAGCAGGACGGGCCAGGCCACCAACGACCCGGCGGCGGCGTGGCGACGGAAGGAATCACTCATGCCGCCACTGAATCGGGCGCCTGTCCTGGGCGGCATGGGCCACCGACCAGGAAGATTCCGGGAAAAGCCGTGATGGGATCGGTACCGGCTGGTTAGTGACTTGGTTATGAAGACCCCCTTACTTTTGTTGACCATGACGGAAGCCGACAGATCGACTTCACTTGTCAGTCTGGAGAAGGTAAACAAGCACTTCGGCGCGCTGCACGTGCTGAGAGACATCGACTTGGACGTCACGCGTGGCGAGGTGGTCGTGGTCATCGGCCCGTCCGGTGGCGGCAAATCGACGCTCTGCCGCGTCATCAACCGCCTGGAGACGATCGACTCCGGGTCCATCACCTTCGACGGACATTCCCTCGCGGTCGAGGGCCGGGCGCTGGCCCGGCTCCGCTCCGAGGTCGGCATGGTGTTCCAGCAGTTCAACCTCTTCGCCCACAAGACCATCCTGGAGAACGTCACCCTCGGCCCGACCAAGGTCCGCAAGATCGCCCGCGCTCAGGCCGAACAGCGCGGCATGGAGCTCCTCGAGCGGGTCGGGATCGCCTCCCAGGCGGCCAAGTACCCCGCGCAGCTCTCCGGCGGCCAGCAGCAGCGGGTGGCCATCGCCCGGGCGCTGGCCATGGACCCGAAGATGATCCTGTTCGACGAGCCCACCTCCGCGCTGGACCCCGAGATGGTCCAGGAGGTGCTGGACGTCATGATCTCCCTGGCCAGGGACGGGATGACCATGCTGGTGGTCACCCACGAGATGGGCTTCGCCCGCCGGGCCGCCAACCGCGTGGTGTTCATGTCCGACGGCCAGATCATCGAGCAGGCCGCCCCCGACGAGTTCTTCACCAATCCCAGCACCGACCGTGCCCGGGACTTCCTCAGCAAGATCCTCACGCACTGAATCGCACATTCCCCCGAGCCGAGACCCGGCTCAGTGAATTGGAAGAGGTGGCAGTTATGCGAGTCCGCCGACTCGGAGCCGTTCTTTTGGCCGCAGCGGCATTGGCCACGAGTCTTGCCGCCTGCAGTGGCGACGACAAGTTTGTGATCGGCGTCAAGTTCGACCAGCCCGGGCTCGGCCTGAAGCAGCCGGACGGCTCAGTCAAGGGCTTCGACGTGGATGTGGCCAAGTATGTCGCCAAGGAACTGGGCTACAGCGACGACCAGATCGAGTTCAAGGAGACCGTCTCCGCGAACCGCGAGCCGTTCATCCAGCAGGGCCAGGTCGACATCGTGGTCGCCACCTACTCGATCACCGATGCCCGGAAGGAAGTGATCTCCTTCGCGGGGCCGTACCTGATCACCGGGCAGGACATCCTGACCCGGGCCGGGGACACCGGGATCGCCAACGTCGACTCGCTCGCCACCAAGAAGGTCTGCGGCGCGCAGGGTTCCTCCTCGCCCGCCCGGCTGGTGGAGAAGTTCGGCGAGCCGTGGAAGGGCCAGTACCTGACCGAGCAGCAGGGCTACGGCGCCTGCCTGCCGCTGCTCGAGCAGAGCCAGGTGGACGCGATCTCCACCGACGCCACCATCCTGGCCGGCTTCGCCGCCCAGTCGCCCGGCAAGTTCCGCCTCGTCGGCCAGCCCTTCTCCGAGGAGAAGTACGGCATCGGCCTGAAGAAGGACGACAAGGAAACCCGCGACAAGATCAACAACGCCATCGACAAGATGTTCAAGGACGGCTCCTGGAAGAAGTACGTCGACGCCAACTTCGGCGAGTTCGGCCAGTTCTTCGCCTCGCCTCCGGCGCTGGAGCGGTACTGATCGAACGCCGGTAGCGGAGGTAGGTAGGTAGGCGGTGTCCGCTCTCTTCGACGAGCTGCCGGTCATTCTGGGCGCGTTCTGGCTGACCGTACGGCTCACGCTGGCCACCGCCGTGGCCGCCCTGGTGCTGGGCACGGTGCTGGCCGCGATGCGGGTGAGCCCGCTGGGCGTGCTCCGCACCGTGGCCGCCACCTATGTCAACGCCCTGCGGAACACGCCGCTCACCCTGGTGATCGTGTTCTGCGGGCTCGGACTCGGGCTGGTGCTGGACGTCTCGTTCGCCGAGAGCCTGTCCGTCAACTACCTCTGGCTGTCCATCATCGGCCTGTCGCTCTACACGGCGGCCTTCGTCTGCGAGGCCATCAGATCGGGAATCAACACCGTCCCGATCGGGCAGGCGGAGGCCGCCCGTGCGCTCGGGCTGACCTTCCTCCAGAACCTTTGGCACATCGTGCTCCCGCAGGCCTTCCGCGCGGTGATCGCGCCGCTGGGCAGCGTGCTGATCGCGCTGATCAAGAACACCACGATCGCCGCCGCGATCGGCGTCGCGGAGGCCTCGCTCACCATGAAATCCCTGTTCGAGCGGCATCAGGAGGCGGTGGTTCCGATCTTCCTCGGGTTCGCGCTCGGGTTCCTGGTGCTCACCTTGCCGGTCGGGCTGCTGTTCGGCTGGCTGGCCAGACGACTGGCGGTGGCACGATGAGGGCGAGTGTTCTCTACGACGCCCCGGGGCCGCGCGGGCGGCGGCGCAACCTGGTGCTCACGGTGCTGTTCGCGGTGCTGCTGGTCGTGCTGGCCTACCTGGGATATCGGAAATTTGACGAAAAAGGCCAGTTTGATGCGGCGTTGTGGGAGCCGTTCCTGCGGGCGGATGTCTGGGTCAATCTGATCCTGCCCGGACTGTGGAACACGCTCAGCGCGGCGGCGACGGCGGCGTTGATCGCCGTGCCGTTCGGGTTCGTGTTCGGCATGGCCCGGCTGTCCGAGCACGTCTGGATCCGCATCCCGGCCGGGGCGATCGTCGAGTTCTTCCGGGCCATCCCGCTGCTCATCATGATCTTCTTCGCCCAGTACGGCGGCAGCGCCGTCTTCGGCCTCACCGTCACCTCCTTCAGCGCCGTCGTCTTCGGCCTGGTCATGTACAACGGCTCGGTGCTCGCCGAGATCGTCCGGGCGGGCATCTCGTCGCTGCCGCGCGGGCAGACCGAGGCCGCCCTCGCGGTCGGGCTGCGCAAGAGCCAGGCGATGCGGCTGATCCTGCTGCCGCAGGCGGTCACCGCGATGATGCCGGCCATCGTGAGCCAGCTCGTGGTGCTGCTCAAGGACACCGCGCTGGGCTTCATCGTCGCCTACGAGGACCTGCTGAACGCCGGGGCGCGCATCCTGCCCTCCAACTTCCGCAACCTGATCCCGTCGGTGATCGTGATGGCGCTCATCTACATCCTGATCAACGTGGCGGTCGGGCAGGTGGCGACGTGGCTGGAGAAGCGCAGCCGGCGCAGCCGCAAGACCACCGCGAAACCGGTCGCGCCACCCGATTCCGTGACAGCCCCGGCGACGTTGTAGACGTGGGGTGGTCAAGGTTTGACGTGTCATTGCGGGGCGTAGCGCGCGCCTGATCTGATCCTGATCGGGTGTGGCGCGTCGTTGTTCTGGGTATGGCGGCCGTTTTCCTCACCGCGTGTGGGGGCAGCGGCAGCCTCGTGATCGGGGTGCGGGCGGGGCAGCCCGGGCTGGTGGACAAGCTGCCCGGGGGCGGCTGGGCCGGGTTCGACATCGCGGTGGCGCACTACGTGGCGCGCGAACTCGGATACCGGGACGACCAGATCCGCTACACCTTCGACGCCGGCGAGGCCGATCTCAGCCTCGGCACGGTCGGCGGACGCTACGCCGGGCCGTACCTGGTGACCACCAAGGACCTGCTGGTCCGCACGCAGGAGCTGCGCACGCTGCGGGCCCTGCGATCGTCGCGGGTCTGCGGGACCCGCGCCGACGTCGCGCCGCTGGTCGAACGCTTCGGCACCGCCTGGCAGAACGTCTTCGTCGCCGAGGCGAACGTGCCCGCCGCCTGCGGCCCGCTCCTCGCCGACCGGCGCATCGACGCGATCATCGCCGACGCCCCCGTCCTGGCCGGCATCTCCGCGCAGTATCCCGGCCGCTTCCGCTTCCTCGGCCGCGATCTCGCCGAGGTGCGGTACGGCATTCGCCTCGCGCCGAACGCGATCGGGTTGCGGGACGACGTGGAGGAGGCTCTGCGGACGATGTACGAGGACGGGTCATGGCATCGGGCGGTGATCGACTACCTGGGGCTGCTGGCCACGAGGTACCTGTCGCCGCCCGTCCTCGAAAAGGGATAACCGGCCACACTCGGCCCCGCTTTTCCGGCAGGATGCCAGTCATGTCCCCCGAGCGACCGCCGATCTCCACCGCCGACGTGGCCAGGTCAGGGCTGCGCCTCGGCTTCCCCACCGTGCTCGGCGAGGAGGTCTGGTGGGAGGAGGACCGGCCGGCCGAAGCGGGCCGCCGCACCATCGTCCACCGCGCCGCCGACGGAACCCGCCGCGAGCTCATCGCCGCCCCGTGGGACGCGCGGTCGCGGGTGCACGAGTACGGCGGGCGGTCCTACGTGGTCGTGCCCGGCGTGGGCGTGGTCTTCGTCAACCATTCCGATCAGCGGCTCTACCTGACCGACGGGGGTACGCCGCGGGCGTTGACGGCGGCTTCCGAGCATCGGTACGGCGATCTGCTGTTCGCCGCCGGGGTGATCTGGTGCGTGCGGGAGCGGCATCTTGACGGGAAGGTGGATCGGGCGCTTGCTTCGGTGACCTTGGCGGGTGAGGTGACGGAGGTGGTCACCGGCAGCGATTTCTATGCTTCTCCGGCTTTGTCGCCCGACGGGGAGCATCTCGCTTATATCTGCTGGAATCATCCGCGGTTGCCGTGGACGGGGACCGAGTTGCGGATCACGCGGCTTGAGGACGGCAGTTCGTGGACGGTCAAGGGCGGGATGAGCGAGTCCGTGCTCGCGCCGCAGTGGCGGGATAACCGGAACCTTTATCTGATCTCTGATTGGTCGGGGTGGTGGAACCTCTATCAGATCGGGATCTTCGGGACTTCTTCGCAGGCGTTGTATCCGGCTGAGGAGGAGTTCGCGTGGCCGTTGTGGGAGTTGGGCGGGTTGCCGTACCTCGTGCTGGGGGACGGCCGGCTCGCGGTCCTGCACGGGCAGGGGGACCTGCGCCTGGGCATCCTGGATCCGGAGACCGGATCTCTCGCCGACCTCGACGTCCCGTATTCGGGCTGGCGGCCCGCCCTGAGTGCGGACGGGACCACTCTGGTGGGCATCGCCTATGGCGCCGACGTGCCTCGCTCGGTGGTTCGCGTCGACACCGTCACCGGGCGCGTCGAGGGTTTGCGCCGTGACATCCCCGAACTGCCCGACATCGCCTACCTGCCCATACCGCGCTCGGTCGAGATAGAAGGCAGCTTCGGCCGCCGCGTCCACGCCTACCTCTATCCGCCCTTCCACCAACAGCACAAGCCACCTCCGCCCGCCCTCTCCCCATCGGCGAACTCGCTGGATTCAGGCTCACCCGCCGCAGACCCGTCGGCCGAGCCCTCGTTCGTCGCTGCGCCTTATGTGGTTTTCGTCCATGGGGGTCCGACTGGGCATGCCACGACCGAGTTGAGCCTGGAGAAGGCGTTCTTCACCACGCGGGGGATCGGCGTTCTTGAGGTCAACTACGGGGGTTCGACCGGATACGGGCGTGCCTATCGTGAGCGGCTGCGCGGGCAGTGGGGCGTGGTGGACGTGGAGGACACGGTCGCGGCGGCCCAGTGGCTCGCGGCCGAAGGTCTCGCCGACCCGGCTCGGATCGCGGTGCGGGGGGCGAGCGCGGGAGGCTGGACCGTGATGGCCGCCTGCGCCGCCTCCACCGTTTTCTGCGGCGGCGTCTCCATCGCCGGTGTCAGCGCCCTGGCGCCCTTGGTCGCCGCCACGCACGACTTCGAATCCCGCTACGTCGAATGGCTGGTCGGCCCGGAATCCCTGTACTCCTCCCGGGAACCCCTCTCCCGGGCCGGCGAGGTCTCCTGCCCCATGCTCCTCATGCAGGGCCTGGCCGACCCGGTGGTTCCCCCCGCCCAAGCCGAAGCCTTCGCCACCGCCCTGACCGATCGTGGCGTCCCCTGCACGTACCTGTCCTTCGAGGGCGAAAGCCACGGCTTCCGCCGCCTGGAAAGCAAGACCGCGGCCCTGGCAGCCGAACTGGCCTTCTACGAACAACTCTTCCGCCCAGAAAACTGAGTGGGATCAGCGGGCGAATTCGGTGGCCCGGGATTCGCGGACGACCGTGATGCGGATCTGGCCCGGGTAGGTGAGTTCCTCTTCGACCTGCTTGGCGACGTCGCGGGCGATCACCTGGGCCTGGATGTCGTCGACGTTGTCGGGACGCACCATGACGCGGATTTCGCGGCCGGCCTGCATGGCGAAGACCTTGTCGACGCCCTCGTAGGACTGGGCGATCTCCTCCAGGCGCTCCAGGCGCTTGACGTAGGCCTCAAGGGATTCGCGGCGGGCGCCGGGGCGGCTGCCGCTGATGGCGTCGGCGGCCTGGGTGAGGACGGCTTCGACGGTGCGGACCTCGACCTCGTTGTGGTGGGCCTCGATGGCGTGCACGACGTCCTCGTGCTCGCCATACCGGCGGGCGATCTCGGCGCCGATCAGGGCGTGGCTGCCCTCGACCTCGTGGGTGAGCGCCTTGCCGATGTCGTGCAGCAGCGCGCAGCGCTTGACGAGATCACGGTCGAGCCGCAGCTCCGAGGCCATGATCCCGGCGATGTGCGCCGACTCGATGAGATGCTTCAACACGTTCTGGCCGTACGACGTGCGGTAGCGGAGCTGGCCGAGCAAGGTGACCAGTTCGGGGTGCATGTCGGTGATGCCCAGCTCGACCAGGGCATCCTCCCCCGCGCGTACACAAAGATCCTGCACTTCGGCCTTGCTGCGCTCGTAGGCCTCCTCGATGCGCTGCGGATGAATCCGCCCGTCGAGCACCAGCTTCTCCAGGGTCAACCTGGCGGTCTCCCTGCGAACGGGATCGAAACACGACAACAGCACCGCCTCCGGCGTGTCATCGATGATCAGATTGACCCCGGTGGTCGACTCGAACGCCCGGATATTCCGCCCTTCGCGCCCGATGATCCGGCCCTTCATCTCATCCCCCGGCAAGTGCAGCACACTCACCACGGACTCGGCCGTCTGCTCGGTCGCCACCCGCTGCACCGCCAGCGTCACGATCTTGCAGGCCCGCTTCTCCCCCTCCTTCCGGGCATCGCTCTCGATCTCCCGGACGATCAGCGCGGCCTCCCGCTTGGCCTGGTTCTCGATCTCCTTGACCAGCTCGTTCTTGGCCTGCTCGGCTGTCAGCCCCGCGACCCGCTCCAGGATCTGCCGCCGCTTCTCCGCCACCTGATCCAGCTCAACCCGCCGATCGGCCAGCTCGGTCTCGGTCTCCGCCAGCTGCCTGGCCCGCTCGGCCTGCCGCCGCGCCTCCTCGTCGAGCCGCTGCTCCCGCTCCCCCAGCCGGTTCTCCCTGCGCTCCAGATCGGCGCGCAGCTCCTTCAACTCGTTCTTGAGGATCCGCGACTCCTCCTCGACCTCCCGCCGCATCAGCGCCGCGTTCTCCACCAGCGCCTCAGACTTGCGGATGATCTCCCCTGCGTCGCTCTCAGCCCGCACCCGGATCTCATCGGCGTCCCGCCGCGCCTGCTCCAGCTCCTTCTCAGTCAACTCCGCCTTCAACTGAGCGATCTGCTCGGCTGTCGGCCCGGTCTCCTTCGGAGCGGTACGGCGCAGCAACAGAACCAGGAGGGCGGCAATCGCTACGAACGCCGCCAGCAGCACCGCCACTGCCAGCACGATCACGATCGTCATATCCATTGCGCGCCCACCCCTCCTAGCGTCAGCCGGTAAAGGGGTCACACGCACAGCACGGCAACGCCTGGTGGCGTCACACTGGCGTCACCAGGGCAAATATCGCACCCAAGAGCGGTCAGGGTCCGTAACTCACCGTTATGGCAATCCGCGCTGCGCGGAGTAACTCCTCACTGCGGTCGAGATTAAGCGTCAGAGAGGTAACGAGCAAGCAAAGACGCTCTGTCAAGCGACTTTTCCTCGATCATCTCGACAACCCACAACCTCTGGAGCCCCAGTCCCCAACCCACAGCCCTCCCCCGAAAACCCCAACCCCTAACACCCCATACACCTCACCCCAAACCTCCCCCAACCACCTCACCCTCAACCTTCACCCCCTACCAACGCCACCCCACCCTCCAGTCCCCACCCGACCTGAAGCCGGTCGCGGTCGCTGAGGGACGGCCTTCGAGATCATTGATGTCACCGCCTCTGTCAAGATGGCCACCCATCCGCAAGCCACCCAGACCACTAGCACCGGGGGAGCCGGGCGTGGGCCGCTCTTCGTTGATCACGAGCCGAGGACATGCCCCATGACAAGATCAAGGCTCTCGCACGGTCGTCCGGCGCACTCCTCGGCGTCGTCTCGCCTCCTCGGCGTCGTCGATCTGCCCGGCATCGCCGATCTGCCCGGCCAAGCCGTGGCCGCGCCCGCGCGCGGAAGTACATGCTGCGAGCAGTCGCGGACGCGGTGGCCCGGCTGGCAGCGCCCCGCGCGGAAGTACGTGCAGGCCCTCGTCTCAGACCCGCCAGCGCCGGAGAGACCGAGGCGTGCCCTTGCCGCAGACCACCAGGCGCCGCGAAGTCCAAGGCGCGCCCTCACCCCGGACCGCCAGCGCCGGGGAGACCGGGAGTGCTCTCGTCTCCAAGTCCCGCGCTACGCGGCCGCCGTCCGCGAGGGTATGGCGCAGATCGCCGACGCCGACGGTATGGCCAGGCGCGGCCTGGCGGGGAAGCTCCTGACCGGGCTCAAGCAGATCTGCAACCACCCCGCCCACTACCTGAAGAGCTGCACGGCCGCCTCACCGGCAACTCGGGAACGCATCGAGGCACGGGTCGAAGCAGTCCGTGACGAGGTCGACGATCACGGCGGGGGCCACGGGAGAGGCCGGGCATCCATCTTTGGCAGGTCGCTGGACCCGTCGATCCGCTTCAGGGCGTTCGGCGTAAATACGGTGTCACTGCTCGGAATCGGGTTCCTTGTCGGGTGGGCCTGCGCGAAGAATTTGAAGGATGGTGATCGTCCCAGCCACTACCAGCATGTACACGACGTATGTGTTCCAGGTTCTGGTGATTCCGGCGATCGCGACGCCGACGACGAGCACGGCGATGACGCTCGTGACGATGTAGCGGGTCGGGCGGGTCATGTTCCGGTACAAGACGATCATGTATGCGGTCAGGCGGCTCATGGCATCTTCCTTCGAAGGCGCTCTTACCGGAGTGACACTCTCCGTTCCCCATTGATAGAGCCCTCCGGTTGCACACCGCTTGATGATCACCAAGCCATTGATGCATCCGCCATGCGGTCGCTACGGTCTCTCTAGATTTCGTCGTCGTGGATCTCGGCTTGCAGGATGTCGTCGTCTTGAGTGCTGTCGGGGTCGGTGATGCCTTCTTGTTCGAGTGCCTCGCGGACGATGCGGAAGGCCAGGGCGGGTGAGTAGCCCTTGCGGGCCAGCATGCCGACCAGTTTGCGCGTTCGCGCCTGGGGGTCGGCGTTCCTGGTGCCGGGGAGCTTTCGAGCCACTAAGCGCCGGGCGGTTTCCACTTCCTCGTCTGGGTCGAGCTGCTGCACGGCGTCCTTCACCGTGTCCTCGGGCACTCCCCGATGACGCAGCTCTTGAGCCAGAGCCCTCCTGGCGAGACCTCGTCCTGTGTGCCGCGAACTCACCCATGCGGCGGCGAATGCCTCATCATCGATCAGCCCAACTTCCGAGAACCGTTCCAGAACCGCCTCGGCCACGTCCTCAGGCACCTCCCGCTTACGCAACGCCTCCGCCAACTGCGCCCGAGTCCTGGGCGCCAACGTCAGCAGCCGCAGACAAACAGCTCGCGCCTTGGCCTCCGGACTACCTTCATCTCGGCGCTCGCGAGACCCACGCCCCGAAGACTCACGCTCGGCCGATTCCCGCCTCGACCTCCTGCGGTTAGAAGACCCGCCCGCGGAAGACCCGCCCTCCGACGATTCACCCGCGAACGACTCAGGCTCGAACGACTCACGCCTCGACGTCCTGCGGCTAGAAGACCCACGCTCAGAAGGCCCGCCCCCGAACCACCCACCCTCCGACGATTCACGCTCGGCCGATCCACGCCTCGACGTCCTGCGGTTAGAAGACCCACGCTCGGAAGACTCGCCCGCGGAAGACCCGCGCGCGGACGATTCGCGCGCGGACGACCCGCGCTCGGACGATTCGCGCGCGGATGATTCGCGCCCCGGTGTCCTGCGGTTGGAAGTCCCGCCGTCCGAATCCTCCCAATGGTCCATCATCGCCGCCTGGCCAGGGCTGTCCGGAGCTGATGGGCGAGGGTGACCGCCTGTTCAAGCGTCCAGGGGATTACGCCGTTCTCGGTCATCAGGGCGTGATATTGCTGCTGCTCATACGGAGTTTCAGGCGGCAACGCGACGATATGCCAGTGGAGATGCGAATTGCCCTGCTGACTGCCTAGCGTGAGCAGGTAGGTGCGTTCGGACGGGACAACTTGTTCAACAGCGAGAGCAATTCGACGAACGATCGTCATCAACCGCAGATATGCGTCTTCATCCAAATCACGCACCACGTGCTCGACATGAGTCTTCGGAGCGACCAGCACCTTGCCGGGCATCGTTGGGTAACGATCCAAGAAGGCAATGTGCTGCTCGTCCTCGTACACGATCTGCTCAAGGTCGTATCCAGGCTTGCCCTCGACCACGGCACAGACGAAGCAAGATCCGCTCCGAATACGCCGCACATATGCATCAAGGTCAAACGCCACATTCCGGAGCGCACTGGATTCAGCCGCTTTGACACCTTGAGCCTCAACACCTTGAGCACCGGACCCACCCATGGCACCCGCCCCCAAAACTAACTTCCGCTCAGTATAAACTTTGATATTCGACTTATACGCGCGCGCATAAAACGCCAAATTCCAGGCCATGTCGCCACACCAACTCCAGGGTGGAAAGCCCAGCGCCGACCAGACGGCGCTGACCCTCGGCGTGCACCAACGGCCAGCCCGCGCCTGCGCATGTGGCCATCGTCATGGACCTGGTCCATCGCCTCTGGCAAGGTCAAGCGCCCACCCCAAAGAGAGCACAAGCGAGAGAATCCCCTTCCCGGAATCCACCTCCACTTAAACTCGACATCAGTGCTAAAGCTCTCCTGTGTAAGAGCACCTAACACAATGAGCAGGTTGCCGGGTTGCTCACCGTTATCCGGCGCCGTTAACGCTGGTGGTGGTTCTCGCCGCACCGGCGCCACGAGCGGGCTGCCGCAGCCGCGAGTTGGCGGCGGCGCAGCCGCCGAGCGGCCGGGCTCCGGCGGCATTCTGTTTGGTGTGGGGTGGGAGTCGCCGAGTAGTCAAGTGTGGACGGGTCGTGAATCTCGGTCGCTTTCCAGCCAGCGGCCTGTCGCTTCTGTGGCCATGGTGATCAGGTCAGCGGTTCTAAGGCCTACATCGAGACGTGATCCATTACACGAGGGACCGAGCGCCAGCGCCCTACAAGGGGGGTGGGTGGGAGGACCACGGTTAGCCCTTAGATATGGGCGCTGGCGCTGAGGGTCGTGAGGTGGTTTAGACGTCGCCGGGCTTGGGGGTGGACTTGGTGCGGGCTGTGGAGGTGGTTGTGGGGGCGGGGGTGGTGGGAGGAGCGGGCGGGGTGTCGATGCGGGGGCCGACGCCGAGTTTTTCCTTGATCTTCTTTTCGATCTCGTTGGCGATGTCGGGGTTGTTCTTGAGGAAGTTGCGGGCGTTCTCCTTGCCCTGACCGAGCTGGTCGCCTTCGTAGGTGTACCAGGCGCCGGCCTTGCGGACGAAGCCGTGTTCGACGCCCATGTCGATCAGGCCGCCTTCGCGGGAGATGCCGAAGCCGTACAAAATGTCGAAGTCGGCGACGCGGAAGGGTGGGGCCATCTTGTTCTTGACGACCTTCACGCGGGTGCGGTTGCCGACCGGCTCGGTGCCGTCCTTGAGGGTTTCGATCCGGCGGACGTCGAGACGGACCGACGCGTAGAACTTCAGCGCCTTGCCGCCCGTCGTGGTCTCCGGGCTGTTGTGAACCATGACCCCGTCGACGAAGTAGTTGTGCGTGCCCTCGACCTCAAGGTCGAACTTCTTCATCGAACGCGTCTCCGGCTTGACGTGCACATCGAGAATCGCGGCCGGGACCAGCCGGTTCTCCGGTTCGGCGAACCGCGGCTCGACCGCGAACCGGCCCTGGAAGCGGGGCAGCAGCTTGTAGGCCATCGACGGATGCACGTAGGGGGCGACCAGTTGCTGGAACTTCGCCGAGGACTCGGTGCTGAACTGGAGCACCGCGACCTGACGCGCGCCCGCGTGCCGGAGCTCGACGTCGAGCCCATGAGTGTCGCGCAGGTAGTCGGCCAGCCGATCCCGCGACCCCTCGCTCATGGCCTCGACGCAGATCTCGATCCGCCCGGAACCGCCTTCGGTGCGCGTCTGAAGACCCTTGGAGCGAACCGTGAACCCGCCGTCGTCCATGTACCACACAGCGAGGGCGAGCGGGGTGAGCGCCTTGAGGAACTCCCACGTCAGGTGCTTCTTGCCGTCGCCGAAGTAGACCACCTGGCGAAGCTCGTCGAGTTCGGGGAGGGGGGTGAAATCAGCGAACACCGCCCCCGTCGCGTTGGTGCTCTTCGAATGGCCGACGTTGCCCAGAAGGGAGCACTTCCAGTCGAGATACGCCTCCTGCTCGGCCCCATGACCCATCCGGAACCGAACGCCGGACCGGCCCCGGCGGTTGGGCGAGAGGTTGCCGTCCCCCATGACCGAGCCGAGAATCACCTGCCACTGCGAATCGCTGAGCCGATGGGTTTCCGAGATCATGACACGGTCACCGGCGATGAGCTCGCCGGCTTCGGCCCAGCCGCCGGGGGTGCGGACCAGGTGGTTCTCCGTGGCCGCGAACTGCGCCTTGCCGTTGCCACCGGATTTGGCGACGGTGAACTGCAGGAAACGCTCCGCGTTGCCGTTGTCGAACCAGTTGGCGATGCGGCGGGGCACCACCCGGTCGGTTTCCGGGTCGTAGGACAGGACTTCGACGTCCAGACGCTGGTTGACGATCTTGCCGATCTTCTCCTGCGTGCCGTCGGCCAGCGTCACCCGCGTCCCGTACGAGAAGCAGCCGAACATGACGCCGATCTTCTCGCGGAGCTGGTTGATGAAGATGGCGGTGGTGCCGGTGTTGTTGAGGGCGCCGGCGACCTTGCGCAGGGCCTGGGACATCAGGCGGGCCTGGAGGCCGACGTGGCTGTCGCCCATCTCGCCCTCGATTTCGGCCTTCGGGACCAGGGCGGCCACCGAGTCGATGACGATGATGTCGACCGCGCCGGAGCGGATCAGCATGTCGGCGATCTCCAGTGCCTGCTCGCCGGTGTCCGGCTGGGAGACCAGGAGCGCGTCCACGTCGACGCCGAGCTTCTTGGCGTATTCCGGGTCGAGCGCGTGCTCCGCGTCGATGAAGGCGGCGATGCCGCCCCCGCGCTGGGCGTTGGCCACCGCGTGCAGGGCGACCGTGGTCTTACCCGAGGATTCCGGGCCGTAGACCTCGACGATCCGGCCGCGGGGGAAGCCGCCGATGCCGAGCGCGACGTCCAGCGCGATCGCCCCGGTCGGGATCACTTCGATGGGGGCTCGGGCATCATCGCCGAGGCGCATGACGGAGCCCTTGCCGAACTGCCGCTCGATCTGGGCGAGGGCGGTCTCAAGGGCCTTCTCGCGGTCGTTGATTGCCATTGGGGTGCCCCCTGTGAGGGTCGTGGTTTTCTCGGTCACCGGAAAGCTACGGGGTGCCGCCGACATTTTCCGGGCCTCACGGAAGAGGCGACGTACCAAGGCGGCAGGTCAAATATAGCCGAACGACTGTTCGATCTCACCCGGAACGCGAGATGCGCTCCGCCGGGGCTGCGCAAACACCCACGAATGCCATTGGCCACCCCAACCTCAGAGTCACATTCCCGGGCATTCTGTCTGAGCTGTTGCCATGCCACTGACCTGCAGCGATCCTTGAGGAAACGGGCCGTTCGCGCGGCCGAGGAACTGCGAACCCCTAGGTGGCGACGTGGCGAGCACCAGCGCGTACGCCCGGCAACGCCGTACCCATCTGGAGGCGCTGGCCGAGCAGTTACCGGAGCGCGGACTCGTGAGCCGCATGCTGGGGGGCGACGACCCCGTCCTCTGGGTCTGGCATCCGCACACCGGCAGGCAGACGATCGTCTTCGCCACGCCCGCGAAGGACGGCTGGCTCTTCCTCTGGTCGCCCGACGGCCAGGAGAGCGCCGAGGACCTCGACCTCACCGCCGACTCGGTCAAGAAACTGCTGGCCGAGTCCTGATCCGCCGCGTGCCTCGGTGAGGAGGGGTATGTCAGCGCAGGCGGGTGTCCACGTCCACGGCCTGGCAGACGGCTCGCCAGATCTGTTTGGCGCCCACGCCGTCGGCCAGGGCCTGCTCCACCGTCCGGCCGCCCAGGTCGGCGATGACGTAGTCACGGGCCCACGATTCCGCATACCCCGCGCCGAAGTGGGTGTTCATCCGTTCCCAGAATTCAGTGAGGCGCATGGGTTCAAGTATGGCCGCGACTGGGATAGGAAGAATCCACGACGGAACGGGCGCGACCGGGGGACACGCCGAGGCGCAAGCACTGGGAGGCCCCCATGCCCAAGCTCACCCCCGCGATCCGGCACGCGCGCAAGGCCAGGAAGAAGCGCCTGCGGAACCTGATCCGCCAGGCCGTCATCGACCAGAAGGCCGAACGCGCGGAACGACACGCCGCCAACGCCCCGGTCCCCCGCGAAGGAGTCCCCCGCACCCGCCGCGCTTCCCGCCGCTGAAGGTCGAACCCGACGAGGGGTTAGAGGACGCGGGAGCCGTACATTTCGCCGAGGGGGTCGGCGAGGAGTTCCAGGCGGGCTCCGTCGGGGTCGCGGAAGTAGATCGAGGCGCCGCTTTCCAGGACGTGTGGTACGCCTGCCGCCTCCAGTTTGCCCCGCAACCGTTCCCAGTTGACGGGGTCGACGGAGATCGCGATGTGGTGCAGGCCGCCGAGAACCTCCTGGTACGGGCCGAGGTCGAGGCCGGGGAAGTCGAAGAAGGCCAGCAGGTTGCCGTTGCCGATGTCGAAGAAGAAGTGGTTGGAGCCCTTGTAGTCCCGGTTCTCGAAGATCTCGGTTAGCGGGAACTCCAGCAGTTCCTGGTAGAACTGGATCGTACGTTCGACGTTGGAGGAGAGCAGGGCGAAGTGGTGGAGGCCACGTGCGCTGCTGGGCGGCCGCCGCTCCTGGAGGTAGCGGTCGCGGATTCCTTCACGTGTTGACTCGATGGCCGCATAGTCAATGTCCATAGTTCAGGTGATTGTCCCCCGAAAAGGGCGATCAATCCGTCACGGCAGCCCACAATCTCCTCCATCTGCGGTCCACTGGCGTGCCCTGAACAGGCTGGCGTCGGCCCCTTCTTTGCTGGGACAAAACGGAACATATCGGTAATACGATGACAGAAGGATCAAGGCGGGCGTCGCGGGATTGTGTCGGTGCTGGCATGCATGATGGGGGGCAGACCGGCGGCCGGGGTTGAGTTGACTTCCTCGCCACGGTCGAAGCCAGAGGTTCCGACGCTCAAGGAGATTTGATGAGCGGCAGCGCGCTGGAGTGCTTCGACCCGGTGACCAGGGAATGGTTCGCCGGAGCATTCGCCGTACCCACCGCCGCCCAGGAAGGCGCGTGGACTTCGATCACCCGCGGCGACAACACCCTCGTCGTGGCCCCCACCGGCTCCGGCAAGACCCTCGCGGCCTTCCTCTGGTCCCTCGATCGGCTCGCCGCCGGGCAAATGTCACCCGTAAGCTCCGTCGACACCTCTGCAAACCCGGGCGAAGCAAAGGATTCTGGAACAGAACCAGCCCGACAGGGCGATGACCAGCCCAGCAAAGATAAGCACGGCAAAAACCGGCACGGTCACGAACCGAGCCAACTAGGTGCCGGATCAGGCCACCCAGCTGCTGGATCCGGCAGGCCAGGTCCTGGATCGGGTCGCTCAGGTCCCGGGGCGGGTCGGCGGGGCAAGCGTGAAGCCAAGCCCAAACGACTCTGCCGGGTCCTCTACGTGTCGCCGTTGAAGGCGCTGGCGGTGGACGTTGAGCGGAACCTGCGGGCGCCGCTGACCGGGATCAAGCAGACGGCGAGGCGGCTGGGACTTCCGGTGCCGGATATATCCGTCGCTATTCGGTCTGGGGACACCTCGGCCGAGGATCGGCGCCGTTTCGCCGCTAACCCGGCCGACATCCTGATCACCACGCCGGAATCCCTGTTCCTGATCCTGACCTCGCAGGCCCGCGAAGCCCTGCGCGGCGTCGAGACGGTGATCATCGACGAGGTGCACGCGGTGGCGCCCACCAAGCGAGGCGCCCATCTGGCCCTCAGCCTGGAGCGCCTGGACGCCCTGCTCCCCCGCCCCGCCCAGCGAATCGGCCTCTCCGCGACGGTGCGCCCGGTCAGCGAGGTGGCCGCCTTCCTCGGCGGCTCCCGCCCGGCCACGATCGTGCAACCCCCTTCCGACAAAGTCCTCGAAATCGACGTCGTCGTCCCCGTCGAAGACATGACCGAAGTCTCCGGCATGCCCTCAGACGCCCACGGAGAACCCGCCCAGCGCAGCATCTGGCCCCACGTCGAGGAACACCTCCTCGACCTCATCGAGTCCCACCACTCGACGATCATCTTCGCCAACTCCCGCCGCCTCTCCGAACGCCTCTGCACCCGCCTCAACGAACTGGCCTGGGAACGCCGGACCTTCCGAACATCCCTCGCCGCAGGAGGTGAGACGGGCTCATACCCGGAGGAGACCGAGGCCGGGCAATCGTTTGGCCATATGCCTAGCGATCTCGCCGACGAAGGATCCGTCGAGGGGGAATCTGTTCATGGGGGTGAGCAAGCGTCTGGCCGCACGCCCGACGGCCCCACCAGCGAGACGCTCGACCAACAGAAGCCCGCTCACTGGGCCAAGCAAACGTCTGACCACGAACCCGACGACCCCACCGGCGAGATATTCGGCCAGCGGGAGCATGCGGCTGACCAGGCGCATGACGATGAAACCGACATAGCGCCCGTCGAGCGGGAGCCTGTGCATTGGGCTTCGGGGTTTGAGCAGGTGTTGGCTCGGGGGCGGGAAGGGGGGCCCGCTGGGTCGTTGCGGACGCCGGCGGCGATGATGGCGCAGGCGGGGGCGTCCAAGGGGGCGGTGCCTGAGGTGGTGCGGGCGCATCATGGGTCGGTTTCCAAGGAAGAGCGGTCGCAGATCGAGGAGGCGCTGAAGTCGGGGCGGTTGCCGGCTGTGGTGGCCACGTCGAGCCTTGAGCTGGGGATCGACATGGGGGCGGTCGATCTGGTGGCGTGTGTGGCGGCGCCGCCGAGTGTGGCCAGTGGGCTGCAGCGGATCGGGCGGGCGGGGCACCAGGTGGGGGCCGTGTCGCGGGGGGTGATTTTCCCGAAGTATCGGGGGGATCTGGTTCAGACGGCGGTAGTGGCCGAGCGGATGAAGAGCGGGCAGATCGAGGAGATGCGGTATCCGCGCAATCCGCTCGATGTGCTCGCTCAGCAGATCGTCGCCATGACGTCCGTGGACGAGTGGACGGTCGACGAGCTCGAAGAACTGGTGAAGAGAGCAGCGCCGTACGCGACTCTGCCCAGGTCGGCGCTGGAGGCGACGCTGGACATGCTGGCGGGGCGTTATCCCAGCGAGGAGTTCGCCGAACTGCGGCCCCGGCTGGTGTGGGATCGGGTGACGGGCACGTTGCAGGGGCGGCCGGGGGCGCAACGGCTTGCGGTCACGAATGGCGGGACGATTCCCGATCGTGGGCTGTTCGGGGTGTTCCTGGTCGGGGAGAAGTCCAGCCGGGTCGGGGAACTCGACGAGGAGATGGTCTACGAGTCCCGCGTGGGGGACGTCTTCGTGCTGGGGGCGACCTCGTGGCGGATCGAGGAGATCACAGCGGATCGGGTGCTGGTCTCGCCCGCTCCTGGGCTGCCGGGGAAGTTGCCCTTCTGGCACGGTGACACGCTTGGCCGGCCCGCCGAGCTGGGCCGGGCGATCGGCGCGTTCGTCCGCGAACTGTCGGCGGGCGGCGGGGCGGCCGACCAGCGGGTCCAGGCCGCCGGGCTGGACGCCTTCGCCTCCGCGAACCTGCTCGCGTATCTGAAGGAACAACGCGACGCCACCGGCTACGTGCCGGATGATCGTACGCTGCTGGTGGAGCGGTTCCACGACGAGCTGGGCGACTGGCGAGTGGTGATCCACTCGCCGTACGGGGCACGGGTGCACGCGCCGTGGGCGCTCGCGATCGGGCGGCGGCTGCGCGAACGATACGGGGTGGGCGTGCAGGCCGTGCACTCCGACGACGGGATCGTGCTGCGGGTGCCGGACACGCTGGACGACGCGCCCTCGGATCTCGCGGCGTTCGACGCGGAGGAGATCGAGCAGATCGTCGTGGAGGAGCTGGGCGGTTCCGCGCTGTTCTCGTCCCGGTTCCGGGAGTGCGCGGGGCGGGCGCTGCTGTTGCCTCGCCGTATGCCGGGGAAGCGGAGCCCGTTGTGGCAGCAGCGGCAGCGGGCGGCCCAGCTGCTGGGCGCGGCCAGCAAGTACGCGAGTTTCCCGGTCGTGCTGGAGACCATGCGCGAATGCCTGCAGGACGTGTTCGACGTGCCCGGGCTGGTCCAGCTGATGCGGGACATCTCGGCGCGGCGGGTCAGAGTGGTCGAGGTGGAGACCGGTCAGGCGTCGCCGTTCGCGGCGTCGCTGCTGTTCAACTACATCGGCGCGTTCATGTACGAAGGGGATGCGCCGCTGGCCGAAAGACGGGCGCAGGCGCTCGCGCTGGACACGTCGTTGCTCGCCGAGCTGCTGGGCCAGGCGGATCTGCGGGAGCTGCTCGATCCTGACGTGATCGCGGAGTCGGAACGCGAGCTGGCCCGGCTCGACCGGCCGCTGCGGGACGCGGAGGATCTGGCCGATCTGCTCCGGTCGCACGGTCCGCTGCTGACCGAGGACGTGTCCATCCGCGAGGGCGACCCCCGGTGGCTGGCCGAGCTGGAACGGGCACGACGGGTGATCAGGGTGCGGGTCGCGGGCCAGGAGCAGTGGGCCGCGATCGAGGACGCCTGGCGGCTGCGGGACGCGCTCGGCGCGCCGCTCCCGGTCGGCGTGCCGCTGGAGTTCCTGGATCCGCCCGACGCGACCCTCCGCGGCGAACGATCCTCCGCCCCCGACCCGATCGGCGACCTCGTCGCCCGGCACGCCCGCACCCGAGGACCCTTCGAGGCCGGTACGGCTGCCGCCCGCTTCGGCGTGGGCATCGCCGTCGTGAACGACGCCCTGCGGCGGCTGGCGGCGTCCGGACGTGTGGTGAGCGGCGAGTTCCGGCCCGGGGGTCGCGGTGAGGAGTGGTGCGACTCCGGCGTGCTCCGCCTGCTCCGGCGCAGATCGCTGGCCCGGCTCCGCAAGGAAGTGGAACCGGTTCCGCCCGAGGTGCTGGCCGCCTTCCTGCCGCAATGGCATGGCGTCAGCACACAATTGTTCGACGCCTCGGAGAATTCGGAGATTTCCAGGGACGGCCGGGGAGCCACCCGCGCCTATGGGAGGTCGGCGAATCGAGACGACCTCGGTGGCGACGGCAGCCCGATGCGGACGTACGACGGCTCGGGGGCTCAGTATGGCCCCGGCCGGATGGCGTCGGCGTCTGGCGGGTCGGAGAATCGGGGGTTCCAGGGCGGCCGGAGCCCGATGCAGGCGATGGACGCTCTGGTGAATGCGATCGAGCGGCTGCAAGGGGCGGCGGTTCCGGCTTCGGCGTTGGAGACGTTGGTGCTGCCGGGGCGGGTTCCGGGGTATTCGCCGGCTTTGCTGGACGAGCTGACGGCTTCGGGTGATGTCATCTGGGCCGGACAGGGGTCGTTGCCGGGTGGGGACGGGTGGGTTTCGCTGTATTTCGCGGATACGGCTCCGCTGCTCATGCCGGAGCCTGCCGAGATCACCATGACGCCGTTGCACGACCTTGTGCTGGAGGTTCTCAGCGGAGGTGGGGCACTCTTCTTCCGTGATCTTTCGAATCGGGTGACGCCCGGCGCGGGGGCGGTGCCGGATGATCAGACACTGGCGGCGGTGTTGTGGGATCTCGTCTGGTCGGGGCGGGTGACCGGGGACACGCTCGCGCCGTTGCGGGCGACGCTGGGCACGGGCAGGCCCGCGCATCGACCGGCGGCGACCCGGCGACGGCGCGCGGTCCTGCCGACGCGTACGGGGCCGCCGACGGTTGGCGGCCGGTGGTGGTTGCTGCCGGAGCCCGCCGGGGACGGCACCCAGCGCGTCCACGCGCAGGCCGAGGTGCTGCTTGAGCGGCATGGCGTGCTGACCAGGGGCGGCGTCACCTCTGAGCGTCTGCCCGGCGGATTCTCGGCCGTCTATCAGGTGCTTCGGGCGTTCGAGGAGAGCGGGCGATGCCGTCGCGGCTACTTCGTCGAAGGTCTGGGCGGAGCGCAGTTCGCCAGTCCGGGGGCCGTCGATCGCATGCGGGCCATGGCGCCGTCAGGCGCCGCGGAAGCCGAGGCGGCGAGCCAGGGTGGGTCGCCGCTCGATTCGCTGTGGCAGGCCGGGGTGACGGCGCATGGTCGACCGCCTCGGCGCACGGTCGTGCTGGCGGCCGCTGATCCGGCCAATCCTTACGGAGCCGCTTTGCCGTGGCCCGATCGGGCCGAGGACGTCACGCATCGCCCGGGGCGCAAGGCGGGGTCGCTGGTGGTCTTGGTCGACGGGCGGCTCATCCTCTATGTGGAGCGTGGGGGGAAGACGCTGCTCTCGTTCGGGGCGGAGGACGACCTTCGCCCGGCGGTGACCGCGTTGGCGACCGCCGTACGAGAAGGGGCGCTGGGCAAGCTGACCGTTGAGCGAGCGGATGGGACCGCGATCACATCGTCACCGCTGGGGGCCGCCCTGGAGGCAGCGGGGTTCCATCCCACGCCTCGTGGGCTGCGTATTCGCGGGTGAGCACCGCAAGTCCTGGGAATTCCCCGTTTCATCCCGGTGGGGCTAGCGAACCTACCTAGGCGGTCCTGCGGCGGTAGGTGTTCATGGCGAAGGCGAACGCGACGATGAGGATGCCGACACACCAGGCGAGGGCGATCCAGATGCCGGTGCCGACCGGCTGCTGGGTGAACAGGTTGCGGAGGGCGTCGACGATGGAGGTCACCGGCTGGTGCTCGGCGAAGGCGCGCACCGGGCCGGGCATGGTGTCGGTGGGCACGAAGGCCGAGCTGAGGAACGGCAGGAAGATGAGCGGGTAGGAGAACGCGCTCGCGCCGTCCACGCTCTTCGCGGTGAGGCCGGGGATGACGGCCAGCCACGTCAATGCCAGGGTGAACAGGATCAGGATGCCGGCCACCGCGAGCCATGCCGGCACTCCCGCCGCCGAGCGGAAGCCCATCAGCAGGGCGACGAGCACGACGACCACGAGCGAGATCAGATTGGCGATTAGCGAGGTCAGCACGTGCGCCCACAGTACGGACGAGCGTGCGGTCGGCATGGACTGGAAGCGCTCGAAGATGCCGCTCTTCATGTCGGTGAAGAGCCGGAACGCGGTGTAGGCGATGCCCGAGGCAACGGTGATGAGCAGGATGCCGGGCAGCAGGTAGTTCACATACGACTCCGACCCTGTGTCGATCGCGCCGCCGAACACGTAGACGAACATCAGCATCATGGCGATCGGCATGATCGCGGTGGTGATGATGGTGTCCGGGCTGCGCGCGATGTGGCGCAGGGATCGTCCCAGCAGGACGGCGGTGTCGCCGAAGAAATGCTTGGTCATCGTGGTTCCTTACGCGTTCGTACCAACATTGCGGTCATGGCCGTTCTTGCCGTTGTCACCGATGAGGGCGAGGAAGACGTCCTCGAGAGTCGGCTGCTTTTCGACGTATTCGACCTTGGCCGGCGGGAGCAGTCGCTTGAGCTCGGCCAGGGTGCCGTTGACGATGATCCGGCCCTGGTGCAGGATCGCGATCCGGTCGGCGAGGTGTTCGGCCTCGTCCAGATACTGCGTCGTGAGCAGCACCGTCGTACCGTGGTGGGCGAGTTCCTTGACGGCCTGCCACACCTCGATGCGCGCCTGGGGGTCCAGTCCGGTGGTCGGTTCGTCGAGGAAGATGACCGGCGGATTGCCGATGAGGCTCATCGCGATGTCGAGGCGGCGGCGCATGCCACCCGAATACGTCGACACCTTCCGCGCGCCCGCATCCGTCAGCGAGAAACGCTTCAGCAGGTCATCGGCGATCTTGCCCGGATCCTTGAGGTGCCGCAGCCGGGCAACCAGCACCAGGTTCTCCCGCCCGCTGAGAATCTCATCGACGGCCGCGAACTGCCCCGTCAGGCTGATCGATTCCCGTACGTTCGCTGGTTGCGTGGCGATGCCGAAGCCGTTGACGCTGGCCGTGCCCGCGTCAACCTTGAGCAGCGTGGACAGGATTTTCACGACCGTGGTCTTGCCCGCCCCGTTGGAGCCGAGCAGGGCGAAGATGCTGCCCCGCGCCACGTCGAAGTCCACGCCGCGCAGCACCTGCAGCTCTTTGTACGACTTCTGCAGGCCCTGCACGTGGATCACAGGCCCTCGGACCCTATTGGCTGTCATTCAGATATCCGTTCTCTGTTTGGTCACGGCTTGTCGCCCGTGGCGCGATCGATGGCGTTGGTCAGCCGTTCTCGCTCGCGGCTGATCCGCTGTCCCGGCGGATGGTTCGCTAGGAATGCCTCGGCGAATTCCGGCCAGCCCTGCCCGGCGGCTTCGCGGATGGGAGTTCCGTCCGCCGCTCTCTGCTCGACCAGGTCGGCGAGATCTTCCGGCGTCGCTGGCAGGCTGTCCGCCTTGTCCGGCGGCCTGAAGGACTGCGGGTACCGCTGCAGCGCATTGATCGCCGTGTGAGAGGTGGCGGGAAACCGCCTTGGATGGCCGATGGCGCCGTCGTCCTCAGTCGGCCCGGTGAGTGTCTCCAGGGCTACTGGTAGCGCCGCTTCGGCTCGCTCGCTCGGCTGATTTCGTAGGTGAGTGCGCGGCGGCTATAAGACTCTGGTGACGCTGCTGCACGAGTAAAGGCCAAGGGATCTTCGTACCGGCAGCACAAGCAGCGCGTGTTCAAGACCTCCTATACCGCACGGGCTTGATTCAGATCATCGAGGCGCTGGAGTTCGGTCGACCAACACCGTACATGCGCCGATGATCCAGGCGCTGGCGCTGATCAAGCGGTATAGGGCCGAGTCGACGGGTGTTACTTCTCGGCTGTGCCGGGTTCCCCTCTGATGGACTCCTGATAGATGTCCGCGTAGGTGCGCGAGTCCTTGACCAGGTCGTCGCAGAAGGCAGCGACGTCGTTGCCGATGAGTTCCAGGACTCCCTTGCCGGCCGCGACGCCTTCCCCGAAGAAATCGACGATCCCTGAGAGCAGGGACCCGTCAAGCAAGTCGATCGGTCCAACCTTGAAGAAGTACCTCTGAATCTCCTTGTAGACGATCTGATAGTCCGGCGGGAGCGCCTTGACCCGCGCCATGTGCGCCCGCCACTGCTTCTTGCCCTCGATGATGTCTTGGATGCCCACGTCAGCCTCCTAGCCGGCCCAATTTCCTTGCCACGTTCCTGTTCAACTGCTCGCGCCACCGGTCGTGAAAGCTCCGGGCCCCTTCTCCGCCGGCCAGCGCCGCGCAGAAGCCCTCGATGTCGTCACCCAGCACCTCGTGAATGCTCCGCCCATCGGACGCTGTCTCTTCGAGCAGCCCCAGAGCATTGTCGAGAATCGGCATCAGGTTTCGACCTGTGAAGTCCGAGTAGAGAGAAAGATGACCCTTGATCTCCTCCCACGCCGCCCGGTAGTCGGCCGGCAATGCCTCGGCCCGGGTTTCGAACGCCTTCCATTCCCTGGTGAGATCGCTGCCTGTCATGGTCTCCCAGAAGTTCATCTCCCGCCCTCCTTGAGCTTGTCGATCCGTGATGTGATGTACTCCCATTTAGCCCAGAACGTTGCGAGTTCTTCGCGCCCCGCGTCGTTGAGCGCATAGAACTTGCGCGGCGGGCCCAGCCCGGACGGTCGTTTCGTCGCCTGGACGAGTCCGTTCTTCTCCAACCGCAGCAGGATGGTGTAAACAGTCCCCTCGACGACGTCGGCGAAGCCGAGTTCGTTCAGCCGACGCGTGATGGCGTACCCGTAGGTCTCCTCGCTGCCGATGATTTCAAGCACGCAGCCCTCAAGCGTGCCCTTCAGCATCTCCGTCAGGTCGTCCATCGTGGGTCCTCTTCGGTCTCCTGGTACTTCGTAGTACCGAGTACCACTATACGATACCACGGAGTAGTGGACCATGCCTAGCGAGCGCAGGCCACGGAAGCGATTCGAATCATCGGCACCGCACTCGGTGCGCGGCGAGTGAGGGGGACTGGAGGTTGCTTGGCGGCGGGGCGTTGTTTGTGCAGGCCGAACGCGATCCATGAGCCCTGTTCGGACATGACGACCAAGTGACCTCGTCTGTGCAGGTGTTGGCGTGGTCCCTGATGGAGGGCTCGCGGCTCGCTACGACAAGCACGCGATCACCTACCGCGCCGCGGTCGTCCTTAGCGCCATCGGGAGCCTGCCGCCGACGGCCGGCGCGAGGAAGGAGAAGGGGGCTTCCCCCACCATGACAGCACCTGACATTCCGCTGCGCCGTCCGACGAGCGCCGGGTTCACCTTTACCGTGATGGCCGGGGACTAGCGGGGATGTAGCCGCGGCGCGCGTTCCTCAAGCATCCGTGCGAAATACGCTCGTCCAGCGGCGACCGGCCTACACCACGCAGTGGGTCGCGCAGCACTGGCAGAAGCCCATGGCCGCGCCCCGCCGCACCACCACCCGGCACGATGCGGCATCGGACGACGCGCCCTCGGGCATCCGATCCGGCGACGGACGGCACCGCCCCATGACGACCAGAGCGATCGTCGTGGGCATCGGACCGTCCAGGCCAATCGGGACGGCCGAGGGAATGAGGAAACCCGCCGCCCCGTCACGGAGCGTGCACACGATGCACGTGCCCGGACAGGGAACACGCAAGGAACGCGGGCGACCAGCGCACCCAAAACCGTTCGGGATCCGCGCAGTGCCCGGGGCGTGGGTCCAAGACTCACTCCTGCTCACTGATTGGGAACGGTTCGTGGATGGTGTCTTTCAGGGCGCGGAGGAAGAGGGCGGCTTCGCGGCCGTTGATCAGGCGGTGGTCGTAGGCGAGGCCGATGTTGGCGACCTTTTTGGTGGTCAGGGTGTCGTCGTTGAGGGTGAGGACGGGTTGGGGAGCGGTGATCGCTAGGGCGCAGGCGTGGCCGGGGAAGATGAACGGGATCGCCAGGGAGACGTCGGCGTCGTGGTGGAGAGTGACCGCGATGTTGCCGTTGGCGAGGTCGGATTCGCGGAAGTCGCCGGTCGTCGAGGCCAGGCGGAATTCCATCAGACGGGTCGCGACCTCCTTCAGCGTGCGGTCGGCCGCGTTATGGATCACCGGAACGTAGAGGCCCTCGCCGGTGTCGACGGTGACGCCGATATTGGGGGCTTCGGACAGGCGTGCGGTTCTGTCGTCGGCGAGGGTGGCGAAGAACATCGGGAACGTGGCGTGAAGCCGGGCGACCGCCAGCACGAAGAGTTCGGCTAATCCGACGGGGCGACGCACCTCACGGGTCAGCCGGGCGGCGAGGTCGAGTGTGTCGTCCAGATCCATCGCCATCACGGTGTAGGCGGCGGGAATCGTCGCATGAGACAACTGGACGGCTTTGGCCACGGCCCGTTGCACTTTGGGTAGCTCGTAGGTGGCGGTGGGCACGTTCTCGGCGGCAAGGCGCTCGACATCTGCACGTCTGATCACGCTGAGCCCAAGGGAATAGACCCGCTCCACGGGAATCCCCAACTCGTCGAGGAGCGCCTGCGCGGGAACCGTGATCAAGGGCGGCTGCGTAGCCGAAGGGGAACCGGCCGAACGAGGAGCGGCCGACGAAGATGCCGATGCGATTCCGCCATGAGCCGTCGAAGCGCCAGCCGAGATGGAGAGCGACGTTGACGCGTCTACGGAAGGCACGGACGGTCCAATGCCGGCATGCGACGCAGACGATTCAATAGCCGAAGGCGACACGGGCGGGGATGCGAATACGGAAAGCGAGGCAGACGAGTCTGCGGACAGCCCCATTCTGACATCAGCCGTGGAGGCAGATGATTTGGCGGCTAAGGGCGGCGTGGATGGTGGAGGATTTGCGGCTGTGGCGGGTTGGGGTGATTCGGGGGTGGTTGTTAGATGGGCTAGGAGTTGGCCCGGTGTGCAGTCGGCGTTTAGGGGTATTGATGGCCAGACGTAGCCGTCGGTTTCTGTGGTTATTTCGTCGGCGGCTTTGGAGGTTTCGAGGACGGCGATTGGGTCTCCGGCTTTTACGTGCTGGCCGGTTTCGACGAGCCATTCGACCACGATGTACGACGTGTCGTTGTTGTTGAGTTTGGGGACCCTGATTTCAGGCATGGAGGGCCTCCATGATGGCGGTGTGAATGGTGGATTCCTGGAGGAGGACTTGTTGCTCCAGGTGGGCGGCGGTGGGGATGACGCTGTCAGCGGAGTGGACCAGGGTCACCGGCCGGGGAAGGGTTTTCCAGAGGCGCTGGTGAATTTGATGGGCGATTTCCGCGCCCCAGGTGCCGCCCGCGGTGCTTTCTTCCGCGACGAGAATGGCTTTCGCGTTCTGGAGTGCAGGAAGCAGGGGTTCGACGTCGAACGGGTAGAGGCGAGAGGGGACCAGCAGGCAGCAGGTCACTTCGCGGTCCAGGAAGACCTGTCGCATCGCGGCCAGCGCCCGGTCGGCGACGCCGCCGGGGGCGATGATCACGCAGTCGGAGGTGGCCGGGTCGTCGATGAAGACGCGGGCGACATCGTGGAGGATGTCCTGGTTGAAGAGGGGGTCGAGGGCGTGCATGCGGCGCGTGTACAGGACCTTGTCCTCGAAGAACACGCAGGGCTGGGCGGAGGCCACCATCGCCGCGAGAACCGCGTGATTGTCGTGTAATGCCGACATCTCGTATACGGCGAGGCCGGGCACGCCGATGAAATGTTTCTGCAGGCTCTGGCTGTGGGTGGGGCCGTAGCCGCGTCCGCCGCCGGTGGGGCAGCGCACGATCAGGCGCATCGGCACGCGCGAGCCGTACATGGAGACGGATTTGGCGGCGAAGTTGATGATCTGGTCGAAGGCGAGGGCGGCGAAGTCGCTGAACATGATCTCGACGATGGCGGTGTCGCCGCAGAGGGCGAGGCCGGCGGCCAGGCCGGTGAGGCCGGATTCGCTGATGGGGGTGCCGAGGACACGGCCGGGGTAGCGGGTGGACAGGCCGCGGGTGATCTTGAAGGCACCGCCGTAGGGGTCCAGGACGTCCTCGCCGATCAGGTACGCCTTCGGGTCGTGTTCGAGCAGGTCGCCGAGGGCGGCGTTCAGGTTCTCCGCTACCCGCACGCGGACCACCGGGACAGCGGGCGGGCCGAGACCTCTCCGACGATTGCCGCGATTCGGGTTCGCGCGGCTTGATCGGCCTGGGCGAAAAGCGGAGTGGGCTCGACGCGGCGATACCAGTCGGGAAGCTGGCGTACCTGGTCAGGGGAGCGGGTGTCGTCGCCCTTGCTGTGCGGGCCGAGGCGGTGGGTGGCGAACTCGATGACCAGCGGGCGCGAATCGGTGCGTACCGACGCGATGAGCGCGGCGATCTGGGATCGGATCTCGGTGAGGTCGATCGAGGTGACGCCGTGGTGGCGGATGCCGAAGGCGTGCGCGCGGTCGCGGATCGTGCCCGCGAGCTGGCGGGTGGTGGGGGTGGACTGGGCGATGCCGTTGTTCTCGACGATCACCAGCAGGGGGAGGTTCCACAGCGACGCCAGGTTGAGCGCTTCGTAGACCGAGCCCTCGCCCCAGGTGCCGTCACCGATGTAGACGCAGGCCAGGGCGCCGGTGCCGCGCAGGTGCAGCGCGGCGCCCGCCGCGACGGGCAGGCTTTCTCCTTGTACGCCGGTGGACAGGTAGCGGTCGCGAAGGATGTGCTGGCTGCCGCCGACCCCGGAGCAGATCGCGCCCTCGCGGCCCATGATCTCGGCGAGCAGACCTTCTGGGTCCTGGTATCGGGCGAGATAGTGGCCGTGACCGCGATGATTGCTGAAAACGTAGTCGTCGGGCTGGAGCAGCGGGGTGAGGGCGACCGGCACGTATTCCTGGCCGAGGCAGGTGTGCGTGGTGCCGTTCAGCTCGCCGCGGGCGAACAGGTCGAGGAGGGCCAGCTCGAAATGCCGGATCAGGAGCAACAACTCCAGATCGGCTCGGGTGACAGCAGCCTCGTGTGAGTCGGTATCCAGGTTGGCTCGGTCCGTGGCGGCTGGCGGTGACTCAGTGTCCAGGCTGGCTCGGCCTGTGGTGGCTGGCCGTGGCTCGGTGTCCAGGCTGGCTCGGCCTGCGGTGGCTGGCGGTGATTCGGTGGCCGGGATGGTTTGGGACATGCCGGGCATGGGGGCGAGGGTCACGTCGTGCTGACCGCGGGTTCGGAGGCGTGGATGGAGTCGACCACGCCGGCGATCGTGGGAGTGTCGAAGAAGACGTCGAGGGCGACCTCGATGCCGAGGCGTTTGCGCATGCGGGCGATGATCTGGGTGATGGTGAGAGAGTGTCCGCCCAGGTCGAAAAGGTCCTCGTCGTCGCCGATCTGGTCGATGCCGAGGACTTCCTGCCAGATTTCGCGGATGGCGCCGGCGAGGTCGGTGGCGTCGGGGGTGACCTCGGAGTCACTCCGGAGGTCAAGGGAGACGGAGTTATCCGGATTTTTCATGATGGTGAGAAGGTCCTCCGCTATTTGAGCGATTTCCGGGGTCTCGTCGGGAGAGCCGGAATCTGAGCCATATTGCATGATCACGAAGAGGCCGTCAGAAGTGTCGACGGCCTGAAAGTGCAGAAGACTGCGGACGGCGTGATTAAAAACAGCCCAATCCACACTGGTCCGAAGGTCGGCAAAATCGGGTTCGTCGCGCCGTTTCCGGTAACTCACCGATACAGCCGCAAGCGCCGTTCGCGGCCTTAGCCCGCGTACGGCACGAGCAACCGGCACCGCACGAAACCTATAAATCTCCCGCAATTCTGCACGGAGCCAGCGCGCCAGCTCAACGACGGACATATCAGGAGAAGGCCGAGAGGCAACGGGCAACTCGTTGACGAACAACCCAATATTCTCCCGAACCGAGGAAGTCCGGGTAGACACATCAATCGCACAAACCGGCTCGCTATTCCCATACGAGAACAGCAACGCCTGCACAGAAGCCAAAAACAACTCAAACCGCGAAATATCCGAAATTTCAGGAAGCTCCACGCGGAATTTGTACGCCTTCGCGAAGGCAGCCCCGCGCCGTTGCCCGGAAATCCGCGGATTAGACGCCGTGCCTTCGCTCGCGAGGCGACTTGGGGTAGATGTCCCAAGCACCCACCCTTGATTTTGTTGCGCCTCCGCGCCAGCATGACGCGGCTCCGGCGAAGGACGCCCGGACGAAAGCGGCCCGGACAAGCTCGCCTCGGGCGAACGCGCCTCGGACAAACGCTGTTCCGGTAGTCCTGGGATGATCACATCGTCCGGCTCGCGCCACCGGGCCCCCCAGAATTCGCGGGCCTCCGCGAGGTCACCCGCCACCCGAACCCGCTCATCCGCCGCGAACCCCGCATACGTCTCCGTCAACCGCGGCAGCGTGCGCCCGTTGTAGAACGCCGCCAGATCCCGCACCAGCACATCCTTCGACTCCCCGTCGAAAACCAGATGATGCGCCACGAAAACCAGCACATGCCGCTCAGGCGCCAGCCGTACCAGCGTGAATCGCGCCAGCGGCCCCCGCTCCACATCGAACGGACGAAGCGTCTCTTCCAACACCAACGCGTCCAGATCGCCAGATGTCGTGACCCGAACCTTCGGTCGTGCCCCCCGCACCTCCACCGGTAGCCCGTCATCCTCGACGATCGCGCTGGACAGCACCGGGTGCCGCCGGATGACCGCCTCACACGCCTGGATCAGCGCGCTCGCGTCCAGCGCACCATCCATCCTGATAAGCACGGGCATGTGATAGGCCGACCGAGCCCGCCCCATCCGCTCGGTGATCCACATCCCCACCTGCGCGAACGACGCCTCACTCATGAAAGCGCCCGCAAAGCACGTTTATCCACCTTGCCGCCCCGATTGCGCGGCAGCGTCTCCAGCGTCAGCAACCGCGCGGGCACCTCATGCCCGGCCAGCCGCTCCCCCAGAAACGCCCGCACCTCCTCAGGCGCGACCGCATCCCGAACCACCAGCGCCGCGACCACGACCGTCCCCAGCACCGGATGCGGCACTCCGAAAGCCGCCGCCTCCTTCACCAGCGGATGCGCGTGCAGCGCCTCCTCGATCTTCAAAGTCGAGATCTTGTACGCCCCCGACTTCACCACATCACTTTCCCGATCGACCAGGTAGAGGTACCCCTCGTCGTCGAGATAGCCCAGATCCCCCATCCGTACCCACCCATCCCGGAACACTCCGGACCTGGGATCGCCGAAGTACGCGCGCGGCGCAGCCGGCGACCGCATCCACACCTCGCCGGTCTCGCCGACCCCCACCGGCGACCCGTCCGCCGCGGTGACCCGCACTCCGCCCCCGGCGGCCGGCCGCCCGACCGACCCGGGCCGCTCCGGATCGAACAGCATGATCGTCTGCGCGGGCGCGGCCTCCGTGGAGGTGTAGTAGTTCGTGATCATCGCCTGCGGGAACAGCCCGCCGAGCTCCGACGCCACCGCCGACGGCAACGGCGCCGCGGCCGACCCCAGCAGCAGCACGCTCTCCAGCGGCTCGACCCCGGCATTGATCAGCTCGATCGCCATAGCCGGCACGACGAACACCGTCCCCGCCCGATATTTCCGGATTAATCCGGCGAACCGGCCGGGGGTGAACCGTGGCAACGTCACCACCGCCGGATGTGCCCCCAGCGCGTTCACCAGCATCATCTGCCCCGCGTTCGTCCCGATCGGAAACGCGTGGACCAAATGCTTGGAGTGGCGAAACGCCCGGTAACGCGGCTCCGCCCGCAATCCGTACGCGAGGTTGGCATGTGTGGCCGTGACCCCTTTGGCCGCCCCGGTCGTCCCCGAGGTGTAGAGAATCTGCGCCGGATCACCCGCTCGCACCACCACCGGAGGCGGCGTCACATCCGACCCCGCCGCATCCCGCACAATCGCCGCCATCGAACAGTGCGCCGACAGTTGTCCGATCTCTGCCGCCGGAAGCCGGTCCGACAGCGGCACCGCGACCGCCCCGGCCCGAAGCACCCCCAGGAACGCGACCGCGTACTCAATCCACCCCGAAGCGGGGAAGACCAGCCCAACCCGATCCCCGCCAGTGATCCCCTGGCCGATCAGCCGGTTCGCGACCGCGTTCGCCCGCGCGTCCCAATCCCGGTACGCCAGCTCCCCGACCCCGTCCACGATCATGGCAACGCCATCGGGGTCGGCGACGGCCCGCGCCGCCAGCAGCTCCGGAAGCGTCATCAAAGATCCTTAATGATCGGATGAATGCCTTCAAGACCATTAGAGAACGTTCCCAAAATGGCCTTACTGAAAACAATCTTTCCAGTTAGCGACGCGGCCAGTCTGGCATGGGAAATGTCCCAGCCACAAGGGGGAGCGCCATCGGCAGCCCCGACCAGCAAAGGGATTGATGGGGTTGTGGCCAGCGCGGCTCCGTGCCAGACTGACGCCGTCAGCTAATTGCAAAGAATCTTTCCAGTTAACAGACCGAGCCTGTCTACGCTCGGCACTTCGTGCTGCATTCGTCCGATCACTTGAGGAACGATGTTTGCCGTCACGGCGATACCGCTCTCGCTTGGCCAGGAGCGTCTCTGGTTCCTGCACGAGCTGAACCCCGACGACGCGTCGTACAACATCTGCGTGACCGAGCGCCTGCTCGGCCCACTCGACCCGGACGCGCTGGACCGCGCGCTCGCCGAGGTGGTCCGACGTCACGACATCCTGCGCACCAGCTATCCGGCGATCGACGGCCGGCCGGTGCAACTCGTCGGCGACACCCTGCCCGGCCTCGAACGCCGCGCCGCCACGAGCCAGGAGCACGCGCGGACGATGGTGAGCGAGCTGAGCAACCAGCCGTTCGACCTCGCCACCGGTCCCGTCCTACGGGCCGCTCTTATCGCGATAAATCCCGAGGAACACATCCTCGTCATCGTTCTGCATCACATCGCCGGGGATGGCTGGTCGCTGGGCCTGCTCCTCGACGAGATCTCCACCCTGTACGCGGGCGGCGAACTCCCCGCCCTCCCCCTCCAGTACGCCGACCACGCCAGGCACCAGCACGACCGCCCGATCGACACCGCGTACTGGCGCGAGCGCCTGGCCAACGCCCCCACCCTCGATCTCCCCACGGACAGGCCGCGCCCAAGAATCCGGGCCTCCCGCGGCGATTGCGTCGCCCATCGCCTGCCCGCAGCCCTGATCACCGAGGTCACCCAGCTTGCCAGGCGCGAGCGGGTGACCCTGTTCATGCTGCTCCTGAGCGCTTTCCAGACGCAACTGTCCCGCTACAGCGGGGCCGAGGACTTCTGCGTCGGCACCCCCGTCTCCGCCCGCGATACCGAGGACGTCGAACCACTTATCGGCTTCTTCCTCAACACGGTCGTCCTCCGCGCCGACCTCTCCGGCGACCCGAGTTTCCGTGAATTGCTGAAACGAACTCGCCGCACGGCGATCGACGCGTTCGTTCACGCCGACACCCCATTCGACCGCCTTGTCACCGAACTCGGCGTCACCCGCGACCTCAGCCGAACCCCCGTCTTCCAGACCCAGTTCAGCTTCCGGAACGAGCACAATCCCGGGCTCGCCCTCCCCGGAATCATTGCCGAGCCTTACGACCCCGGCTTCCACCAGGCGAAATTCGACCTTTCCCTGGAGATCAGCCCCACCGGCGACGCATTCTTCGTCTACAGCACCGACCTGTTCGACCGCCCCACCATCGAACGCTTCGCCGCCAACTTCGAAACCCTGCTCCACGCGATCGCCGCCGACCCGGACCAGCCGATATCCGAGCTCGCCCTCGTCGCCGACGATGAAACCGCCCTCCTGACCAGCTGGAGCACAGCACCCTCCACTCCCCCGACCGGCCCAGCGGAAACCCTGGCCGAACTCATCGAAACAACCGCCCGCCGCGTCCCGAAAACCCCCGCCATCCGGTACGGCAACGCGTCCCTCACCTACGCCGACCTGAACACCAAGGCAAACGCTCTGGCCAAAGAGTTGCGCGCGCTCGGCGTAGGACCCGACGTGCGCGTGGCCATCTGCCAGGAGCAGTCGATCGATATCGCGGTGTCGATCGTCGCGGTCATGAAGGCGGGCGGCGCGTACGTACCCCTCGACCCGGACCAGCCAGAAGACCGCCGAGCGTACATGCTGGCGGATTCAGGCGCCCAAGTCCTGATCACGGATGCGGGACCGGCGTTACTCACGAGAACAGCAAACCCCGACGAACACGCGGCCCAAGGTTCGAACGGCATCCGAACGACAAGTTCCAGCAAGCTCTTCACCGCAAGACCGGATGGAAGCGCACAGGCATATCCCCGCGAACTCACGCCCGAGAGCCCCAGCCATCACACAAAGGCAGGTCGCGTAGAACTCGCCCCCGAAACTTCCAGCGGAAGCACACCGGCCACCCACGAACCCACGCCCAAGAGCCCCAGCCATCACACAAAGGCAGGTCGCGTAGAACTCGCCCCCGAAACTTCCAGCGGAAGCACACCGGCCACCCACGAACCCACGCCCAAGAGCCCCAGCCATCACACAAAGGCAGGTCGCGTAGAACTCGCCCCCGAAACTTCCAGCGGAAGCACACCGGCCACCCACGAACCCACGCCCAGGGGCTCCAGCGATCGCACAAAGGCCGGTCCTGGGGAGAGTTCGATCGAAGGCTCCGACGGGAGAGCAAAGGCAAACCCTCGCCGGCATCCCGAAGTTCCCGCGGTCGCGGGTCCGGACGATCTCGCTTATGTGATTTACACCTCGGGGTCGACCGGGAGGCCGAAGGGGGTCGCGGTTCAGCACCGGCAGGTGATGAATTACCTGGCTGATGTGCGGGAGCGGTTCGGGGTCGGGGAAGGGGCGAGTTTCGCGCTGTTGCAGTCGCTCGCGTTCGACTTTGGGATGACGGTGTTCTACCTGTCCTTGATGACGGGTGGGACGCTGCGGCTGCTTCCGTCCAGGATCTCTGGGCCCGAGTTGGCTGAGCATATGGGTGGGATCGACTACCTGAAGATGACTCCGTCGCATTTGGCGGCGCTTGCCGCTGATGTGGCTGATGTGCGGAGCCTGTTGCCGCGGCGGCTGCTGATCCTGGGTGGGGAAGGATCGAGCTGGGAGTGGACGCGGGAACTGGCCAGGCATGGGCCGGTGGTCAATCACTATGGCCCGACCGAGGCCACGGTCGGGGTCGCCACGTACCGGATCTCAGCGGATGAGGAGCCGACCGGGCCGATCACGCCGATCGGGCAGCCGCTCGGGCACGCGAAGCTGTTCGTGCTGGATCGGCATGGCAGGCCGGCGCCGATCGGGGTGGCGGGTGAGCTCTGCATCGGTGGGGATCGGCTGGCGCGGGAGTACCTCGGTCGTCCCGATCTGACGGCGGAGAAGTTCGTCTCCTCGCCGTATGGCCGGATATATCGGACCGGTGACCTCGCACGCTGGTTGCCCTCCGGGGATCTCGAGTTTCTTGGTCGTAGCGATCTTCAGGTGAAGATCCGGGGCTACCGGGTGGAGCTTGGGGAGATCGACGAGAACCTCCGGCGGATTCCGGCCATCGCGCATGGTGTCGTGGACGCGCGCGACGGGGAGCTTGTCGCCTATCTCGTCGCGGAAGCGGGCTCGGAGCGTCCCAGTGTGGGCGAGCTGCGCCGGGTGCTGGGACTCCGGCTGCCGGAATACATGATCCCCACCCGCTATGTCTGGCTCGATGAACTTCCACTCAAAGGCCATGGCAAGGTCGATCGGGCCGCGCTCCCGGCCCCCGAGGACACCCGTCCAGACCAGGACGTCCCGTTCGAGCCGCCCGCCGACGAGATCGAGGAGATCATCGCCGCGGCCTGGTGCGAAGCGCTCGGACTCCAGCGGGTGGGCGTGCTGGACGACTTCTTCGACCTGGGCGGCCATTCCCTGCTGGCGACCCGGATCATCGCCCGGCTACGCCGCGAACTCCCCGAGAACGGCAACCCGGTCGGCTTGATGGACCTGTTCCAGCATCCAACCGTCCGCGAACTTGCCGCATTGGCCAGGTCTGCCCCGGTCTCCCGAGGGTTGCTATACCGGCTGACGAAAACAGCCTCCCCGAAACCTGGTGAACGGGGACCAGCCGGACACGGACCAGCCGGACACGGATCGGGCGAACGCGGATCGGGCGGACAAGCCCTCGGCGCGCTAGAACCCCGCACGCCAGGAGCCAGCGCACCGAAGGCCCACACGCCGAAAGCCCGCATACCGGATGCCGGCGCACCGAAGGCAGGGGCACGGCAACCAGGCGGACCGCAAACAGGTGTGCGGAACCTCGTCTGTGTGCCCTACGGCGGTGGGAGTGCGGTCGTCTACCAGCCGCTCGCCGACGCGCTCCCCGATGGATGGGCGCTGTATTCGGTAGCCGTACCCGGGCATGATCTTGGGCTGGTCGAGGAGCCGCGGCCGCTCGCGGAGGTGGCCGAGCGGTGCGCGGAGGAGATCATCTCGACCGTCACAGGCCCGCTCGCTCTGTACGGCCACTGCGGCGTCGGCGGCGCGCTCACCATCGAGATCGCCCGGCAGCTGGAAGCGCGAGGCCGCCCGATCGACGCCATCTACCTGGGCGGAATCTTCCCGTTCGCCCGCCCGACCAAGGGCTTGATGGGCCGCTGGGCCAAGCTCACCCGCCTCGAACGCCTGCGCAGCGACCGCAACCAGCTCACCTGGCTGACCGCGCTCGGCGCCGACCTCTCCGGCCTCGACGACGAGCAGAAGGCGTTCGTCATCCGCAACATGCGCCACGACGCCCGCGCGGCCGAGGACTACTTCACCGGCCTCATCGACGCGAACGTCCGCAAGCTCAGCGCCCCGATCATCTCCGTCGTCGGCGAGTACGACCCGGCGACCGACTACTACGAAGAGCGCTACCGCGAGTGGGGCTTCATCACCGACAGCACCCACCTCGTCGTCCTCGACGAAGGCGGCCACTATTTCCTGAAATATCGCCCCCAAGAACTGGCCGCGATCGTCACCCGGCCCGCCCCTACGGACGACGACGCGGCTGACCAAACGACCAACCAAACAGCCGATCCCACGATCGACCACACAGGTCCACACACGGCTGCCCAGGCTTCCAGCAGGACCCTCGTCAAAGCCACCACCGTCGTGGCAGGGGATCATCCGCGCGGCAAGAACATGACCGCCAATCCCCCGAACGGAAACAGAACGACCCACGACACAGCGACCGGCGGCAGAGCGACCCACGACAGAACGACCACCAGAACAGCGACCAGCGGCAGAGCGTCAAAGAGTCCCGAACCGACGATTCGCCGATTCCTCGCCGTCGCCCTAGGCCAGATGATCTGCCTGGTCGGTTCGACGCTGACCGAGTTCGCCCTCCCCCTCTGGGTCTACCTCCAGAACCGCTCGATGACCCAGCTCGCCATCCTGCAAGTCCTCGCCGTCATCCCCGGCATCCTCGTCGCCCCCCTCGCCGGCGCCCTCGTGGACCGCTCGAGCCGCCGCACCATCATGATCGCCGGCAACACCGCCGCCCTCGCCGTACAAGCCGCCACCGCCGTCCTCATCTGGACCTCCGCCTTCCAGGTCTGGCACCTCTACGCCCTGCTCCCCGCCCTCTCCATCGCCCTCACCTGCCAGCGCCTGGCCTTCACCTCGGCCGTCCCGCAACTCGTCCCCAAGCGTTACCTCGGCCACGCCAACGGCGTCGCCCAGATGACCCTCGGCGTGGCCCAGTTCATCGCCCCGCTCGCGGCGGTCGGCCTGATGTCGGTCGTCGGCCTGCAGGGCATCCTCATCATCGACGTCGCCGGCCATCTCGCCACCCTGGTCGTGCTCGCCCTGATCGCCTTCCCGGCCACGATGGCGCACCGCCGCCGCGAACCGGTCGGCCGCGAGATCGCCGAGGGTTTCCGCATGTCGATCGGCAACCGCAGCTTCCGCGCCATGGTGATCTTCTTCGCGCTGCTCTCGCTCGGCCTCTCCCCGGTCTTCCTGATGTACTCCCCGCTGGTCCTGGAGTTCGGCACCCTCGCCGACGCGGGCGCCATCGCCCTGGCGGCCGGAGCGGGCGCGGTCGCGGGCGGCCTGACCATGGGCCTGTGGGGCGGCCCCGCCCGGCGCCGGATGCGCGGCATGCTCCTGACCACCCTGCTCATCGCCGTATCCTGCGTGCTGGTCGGCCTGACCGACGCGCTCCCGGTGATCGGGATCGGCGCGTTCTGCGTCTCCTTCGGCCTCGCCCTCGTCAACGGCGTATACGCGACGATCATCCAGACCAAGGTCCCGCAACGGTTCCACGGCCGGGTGTTCGCGCTCAACCAGATGGTGGCGTGGTCGACGATCCCGATCGGCGTCGGCGTGATCGCCCCGCTCGGCACCCGGCTGCTGGGCGACATCGGGGTCATGTACCTGGTCTTCGGCGCGTTCATCGCGATCGTCGCGGCGGGCGCGATGGCCACCCGCACGCTCGCGCGGTTCGACGACGAGGTGCCCGACGCTACCCCCGACGATCTCGTGGGCCTGGAACGAAAGGTAAGCAATGAAGGAAAGACTGGCGCAGCTCGTGTCGGAGTCGTGTGACGGCCAGCTCACCCCGGCCGAGGTGCTCGCCGCGTCGGTGCCGCTGTCCTACCTGGGGGTGACCTCGCTCGCCCAGATGCGGCTGATCGACGCGGTCGAGCGGGAGTACGACGTGGAGATCGACCTGGGCGCGGACGTGTCGTTCCTGGACAGCGTGGGGGGTCTGGCGGACTGGCTGGCCGCCCGATGACGAGCGTGCCCTTCGCGGGCGAACGGAGCGGTGACGCGCCGCTCACCTGGGGCCAGCGGGCGATCTGGGAGGCGATCCAGCGGACCGTCCCCGACGACCACTATTTCAACTTCGGCCGGGTGATCCGGCTCGGCGCCCGCCCCGCCTCGGTCGACGGCGCATGCTGGGCGCTGGCCAGGCTGGTGGAACGGCACGAATCCCTGCGCACCCTGGTCGAGGACGGCCACCAGCGCCTGCACGCCGCCGGCGAGTTCCCGGTCGCCCTCGGGGACGACCCCGACGAGCTGCTGGCCGAGCTGACCGCCCCCGCCTACGACTACGCGCGCGAGTGGCCGCTGCGGGCCGGGCTGGTGACCTCGGGGCCGGACGTCACCCACATCGTGATGGTGTTCTGCCATCTCGCGGCGGACGGCCTTGGCGCCGAAGAGGCCGTCAGGGACCTGCGCCTGCTCCTGCTCAGGGGGGAGCCGCGCGGGTCCCGGCCGCCGCAGCCGCTGGACATCGCCCGCTGGCAGCGGTCGCGGGACGGCCGCCGGGTGGCGGCCGAGGCGGCGGCGCACTGGGAGCGGGAGCATCGCCGGATCCCGCCTACCATGTTCCAGGTGCCGTCGGAGGCCGGGGAGGATCCGCCGATCTGGCGGGCTTCGCTGCGCTCTCCGGCGATCGACCTGGCCGCGCAGCGGATCGCGGTCAAGCACGGGACGAGCACCTCGAACGTGCTGCTGACGGCGGTGACGGCGCTGGTGGCGCAGACGACCGGGCATGACACGGTGGCGATGTTGCCGATCGTGAGCAACCGGTTCAGGGCCGACACCCGGGGCGCGGTCAGCACGATGGCGCAGGAGGGGCTGTTCGTGCTGGACGTGGAGAAGGTCAGGTTCGACGAGTTGCTGGCGCTGGCCAGGCCGGCGGCGTTGCGTGCGTATCGGAGCGCGTATCACGATCCCGCCGACCGGGCCCGGGTGCTGGCGGAGGTGAGCGAGGATCGGGGGACGCCGGTGCATCCGTACTGCTGTTTCAATGACATGCGGTTCGCCGATCACGCGGTCTATCGGGATGACGTGCTGATCCGGCGGGCGCTCGGGGAGACCTCGCTGACCTGGCCGATGAGCCAGGATCAGCTGAACTGCCGGTTCTGCGTGCATGTGAGCGGGACGATGGACGTGTCGGTGACGGCCGACACGCGCTGGCTGGCGCGTTCCGACATGGAACGTTTCCTGCGGGGCCTGGAGGATCTGCTGGTCGAGGCGGCGCTGCGGTGATCGCGGCGTACGCGACGGCGATGTCCCGCGCGCAGGGCGAGCGCCTGGAGTTCCGCTTCGAGGGTCCGGCCGGGGTGGCCGTGCACGACGCGACCAATGATCGCCTGATGCTGACGGCGCGGGTCGAAGGGCCCTCGTGGGTTCTGGACATTCCGGAGGATTGGCCGAGTTCGCTGTATCGCGCCCGGTTCACCGAAGGGGATCCGGAACCGGACGTGCTGGTGCCCCGTGCCACGGGAGATCTTCCGGGAACACCGCACGAGCAGGACGACGAGGTGTATTTCGTGGTGCGGCAGGCGGAGCCGGTCGCGCCGATCCTGGTGTCGATCCCGTTCGCGACGTGGCAGGCGTACAACCGGGGTGGGGTGCCAGGGGAGAGCATCTACTGGACCGAGCAGCCCGACCGGGCGGCCAGGGTCACCTTCGACCGGCCGGGTGGCGGCCCGCCGCCGGAGCGCTGGGAGGACGGGCTGCTGCGCTGGCTCGGCCCGGCCGGATACCAGGTCGAATACTGCTCCGGCTTCGACCTGTCGCTCGAGCTGCTGTCCCGCTACCGGCTGCTGATCGTCAACGGGCACGACGAGTACTGGACGGCGGGCATGCGGGACGCCTGCGAGGAGTATGTCCGGCGGGGCGGCAACATCGCGTTCCTGTCCGGCAACACCTGCTGGTGGCAGATCAGGATGGAGGGCCGCGAGATGGTCTGCTACCGCGACGCGGCCACCGATCCGGTCGAGGATCCCCGGCTGACCACCGTCGAGTGGTCGAACGCGCCGGTGCTGCGCCCGGAGAACACGCTGACCGGGACCAGTTTCCGGGCGGGGGCGGGCACCTGGGGGCCGTACATGCGGCTGATGCGGGAGGAGTCGTACACCGCGCGCTTCGCCGACCACTGGGTCTTCGCGGGGACGGAACTCACCGACGGCGACAAGTTCGGCCTGGGCGCGCTCGGCTACGAGACCGACGCGGCCGAGTTCGCCGAGGTCATGGGCGTGCCGAGGGCGACCTGCCGGGATGGCACGCCTCCGTCGTTCGTGGTGCTGGCCACGGCGGACCTGCGCCACTGGAGTGTCGGCGGGCAGGGCGGCTGGGCGACCATGGGCGTGTTCACCAGCGGCCTCGGCACGGTGTTCAACGCCGCCTCGGTGAACTGGGGGAACACGATCCACGATCCGATGGTGGAGCGGATCACCCGCAACGTGATCGACCGGCTGTCCCGTCCGGCCGAGCCGGGCTGGGAGGTGATCGGCCCCGCCGCCGACATCCGCGCGCTGGCCGCCGCCGGGTCCGTCCTGTACGGCGTGACCGCCGACGGCGTGCTCATGCACCGCGAACTGTGCGCCCAGAACCTGCCCTGGCAGCCGATCGGCTGGGCAGGGGATGTGAGCTGCCTGGACTCCCCCCGCGAGGCCGTCGGCGGGCTGGGCACCAACCTCTACGGCGTGACGCCCGACGGTGTGCTCCGCACCCGCACGAGTCTCTGGACCGACGTGACCCGGACGCCGGAGGGCACGATCGCCCTGGCGGTCTCCGACGGCACGTTCTTCGCCGCGACCGCGGCCGACCGCCTCTGGGCGCTGCCGTTCGCCGAGGCCGGCTCACCCGGGTGGCGCGACATCGGGCCCGCCGCCGGAGCGATCTCGATGAGCGGCATGAACGGCCGCCTGTACGCTCTCGACAGCCGCGGCCGAATCCACGCGCGCCTGCCCTTCACCGACCGCGAAACCGAATGGTCCCCGTTCGGCCACGCGCCCGGAGCGCTAACCCTCACCGCCCACGCCGGTCACCTGATCACCGTGGATCCGGCCGGTCACCTGCGCTGGCGTCAGGCGGGAAGGGGCGACTCGACCGGCCCGTAAAGGGCGGCCCGGGCATGCCGGACCATCGCCCAGTACCGATCCCCATATGACCAGTGCCACCACTCGGTCGGATAGTTCACCAGGCCCGCCCCCTCGAGCGCGGCGATCAGGATCTTCCTGTTCCGCCGCGCTTCCCCGGAGATGCCGGGCGCCGCCGTGTAACACGCGCCCGCGCTCTCCTCCGGGGTGGCGTTGACCTGCGTCCCCATGTCGTACTCGACGCCTAAATCATCACAAAGCGTTAAATCCACGGCGGCCCCGGCGGTATGCGGAGCCACCTCAATCGGCGACACGTACCGACTGGCCGCCACAAACAACTCATCTTCCGATTTTTCCGGAAATTTCGCCCGTAAGTCGTTGAGGTAGTCCGTGAAGTACATCCGTTGCAGCGCCGCCGGACGGTATCCCTCCACGACCACCACGTGATACCCCGCCGGAAGCGACCGCTCCGCCGCCTCCAGCCGGGTCACCAGACCCTCACGTAACAACGCGAACGCCCCCGCGGGATCGGCCAGCCGGTCATCCACCCGCAGCCGCCCCCGCACATCGCTCAACACCTCCCCGCACTCCTCGACCGTAACCCCTGCCACCCGAGGATCGGAGATCAGCACAACATCATCCATAACGCTAGACGGTATCGGAGAAGACCTGCTCCCTCGCCTGGTCCAGAGCGGCCAGCAACGCCCCCCGCAACACCGGATTCCCTTCCACCTCGGTCACCGCCACCCTCGGCCTGCTGGGACAGACCCGGGCCACCGCCTCCTCCACCAGCGCCGCCAGCGCCGGACCCCCCGCCCGCCCCACATCCCCGCTCAACACGATCAGCCCCGGATCCAGCACCACCGCCACCGCCGCCACTCCGACCGCCAGCCTCCCGGCCAGCTCGGTCAGGAAGTCGTCCTGGCCGGTGGCGACAGCCGTACGGACCAGATGGGCGACGTCGAACCCGGGCGGCGCGGCCGTCGGCAAGAACGCCGGGCCGTCGATCCCGTGCGTGGCCGCGAGCCCGGACAGCGCGTGCCCGCCGACCAGCCGCTGGAAGGACCCCGACTGCGGCTCGGTCACGTTCAGCGGCAGCGGCTCCCCCGGCACCGGCAGCCACCCGATCTCCCCCGCGCCCCCGGTGATCCCCCGATGCAGCCGCCCGCCGAGCATGACCCCGAGCCCCTGCCCGACCCCCGCCCACAGGATCACGAAGTCGTCCTGCCCGGCCGCCGCGCCATACGCCTGCTCGGCCAGGGCGGCCAGGTTGACGTCGTTCTCGATCCGCACCGGCTGCCCGAGGCTGGTCCGCAGCCCGGCCAGCACGCCCATGTGCCAGGCGGGCAGGTCGAACGAGTACCGCACATCCCCGCTGCGTGGATCCACCACGCCCCGGGTCCCTATCACGAACGAGCGCAGCTGCGAGATCGCCACGTCCGCCGTCGCGCAGGCCCGCTGCACCGCGCTGTGCACGATCTTGACGGGATCGGCGGCCTCGGTCGGGTCGACCGTCACCTCGGCCACGGTCTGCCCGGTGATGTCGGCCACCCCGGCGGTCACCCGGTCCGGCAGCACCTCGAGCCCGGCCACGTACGCGCTGGACGGATTGACCGTGTACAGAGCGGCGTTGGGACCACGCCCGCCGGCCCGTTCCCCGGCGGTCCGCACCAGCCCGCGATCCTCCAGCCTGGACAGCAGCTGGCCAGAGGTGACCTTGGAAAGCCCGGTGAGTTCCCCCAGCTCAGCCCGGGTGAGCGGGCCTTGGGAGAGGAGGAGCTCCAGGGCCGCTCTGTCATTGATCTGGCGTAGCAGCCTGGGCGTTCCCGGTCGTTGGGACACTGGCCGCCTCCCCTCTCGTCTCTCGTCACGATCCGCTAACACAGGTTTCTTTTAAGAAAGTTTCTTGTTAGTTTAGCGGCAGTCATCCCGTAGGCAAGCGATCAAGCCCCGGGATGCCACAGACGCCGACCGTCGGGAACCCCGAGGTGCGCGGTTCGCCGACCACCCCACACCTCGACGTGAAGCCGGGAAGGGAGAACCCAACGTGAAGATCGTGAAGATCGCGGGCATTACCGCCGCGCTAGCACTGGGTGTCGCCGCTTGTGGTGGCACTGACCCCGCCAGCACCGAGCCCTCGGCCGCCGCCGCGCCCACCGCGACCGGGCCCAAGTTCGCCGGACAGACCCTGACGATGTGGCGGCTCGGCGACACCAACCCGCCGTCGCAGGCGTACATGGACGACCTGATCAAGGAGTTCAAGACGCAGACGGGCGCCGACGTCAAGCTGGAGTGGATCCCGTGGCCGCAGGTGAACGACAAGTTCACCGCCGCGGCGGCGGGCGGCGCCGGCCCTGACGTGACCGAGATCGGCAACGACCAGGTGCCGCTGTGGCAGAGCCAGGAGGCGCTCGAGCCGATCACCGCCGTAGTCGGCGCGGGCGAGCAGGCGCAGATCCCCAAGAACCTGCTCGGCCTGGAGACCATCGACGGCGAGGTCTACGCGCTGCCCTGGGGCGCGGGCACCCGCGCCGTGCTCTACCGCAAGGACTGGTTCGACGAGCTCAAGATCGAGGTGCCGAAGACCTGGGACGACGTCATCGCGGCGGCCAAGAAGATCCAGGCCGAGAAGGGCAAGGACGTCGACGGCTTCGCCTTCAACGGCGGCTCCGACGCCAACCACCTGCTCGGCGCGCTGGCCTGGTCCGAGGGCGGCGAGTACGCGGTCAAGGAAGGCGACAAGTGGGTGGGCAAGCTGGCCGACCCGACCTTCAAGGCCGGTTTCGCCACCTACACCAACCTGGTCACCGAGGGCCTGTCCGGTAAGGCCCGGCTGACCCAGAACACGGTGGACATCCGGACCCGCTTCGCCAACGACAAGGTCGGCATGTACCTGACCGCGTCGTGGGACATCCCGGGCATCGAGACCGACAGCAAGGGCAAGGTGAAGGCCGACCAGCTGGCCTTCTTCCCGCTGCCCGCCAAGGCCGGCGGCGAGGCCCCGGCGTTCTTCGGCGGCAACGACATCGCCGTCTGGGGCAACGCCCAGAACAAGGAGCTGGCGACCGAGTTCGTGAAGCTCGCCACCAGCAAGCAGTGGGCCGACCGCTACGCCAAGGACGGCGGCCTGCTCCCGGTCTACCCGGACACCCTGGCCTCGCTGGCCAGCGACCCGGTGCAGGCCCCCTTCGCGGCGGCCTTCGCCAAGGCCAAGGCGTTCCCGGCCGACCCCAACTGGACCGAGGCCAACGAGACCAAGGCCGTCCTGCAGAACGCGGCCCGCTCGGTCATCGAGGGCAAGGCCACGGCCGATGAGGCGCTCGCCGCGGCCAACAAGGAACTCGAAGAGATCCTGAACCAGTAGCGACATGACGAACGCGTCAACGATCGCCCGGGGCGGAGGCACCTCCTCCGCCCCGGAGCGGCGTCGCAGAAGGTCCCACCGCCCCACAAAGGCGAGTGGACTCCCACCCAAGGCCATCCCCTACGTGCTGCTGATCCCGGGCATCCTGGTGATCGCCGGTCTGCTGCTCTACCCGATGATCCAGGTCGTCGTCATGTCCTTCCAGAAGGTGGGACTGCCGCAGATCAGCGGGAAGCGGCCGGCGGAATGGCTGGGCTGGGAGAACTACACCAAGATCTTTGATAACGACATCTTCTGGTCGTCGCTCCGAAACACCGTCGCTTTCGCCGTGATCACCGTGTCCCTCACGCTGATCCTCGGCACCGCCGTGGGCGTGCTGCTGAACAAGCTCAGCAAGCGGATGTCCACCTTCGTCATCATCGGCATCATGTCGGCGTGGGCCGTCCCCCCGGTCGCGCAGGGCGTCATCTGGCGCTGGCTGTTCGACGCCGAGGCCGGAATCATCAACTGGGCGCTGAACCTGCTCCCCGACTGGCTCTCCACCATGCTGTTCGGCCGGGCCGACTGGACCGGCGAACCCTGGCTGAACGACTCGATCACGGTCTACCTGGTGCTCATCCTGACCGTGTTGTGGGCGTCCTTCCCGTTCATCGCGGTCTCCGTGCTGGCCGGTCTGAAGGGCATCCCGGCCGAGCTCTACGAGGCCGCCACGGTCGACGGATCCGGGCCCTGGCGGACCTTCTGGAAGATCACCTTCCCGCTGCTCAAGCCGGTCTTCGCGGTCCTCACGATCCTGTCGATCATCTGGGACTTCAAGGTCTTCAGCCAGCTCTACGTGCTGATCGGAGGCCCGACCAACCGGGAGGCCTTCAACCTGTCCATGTACTCCTTCGCCGAGGCGTTCCGCAGCCCGCCGAAGATGGGCAGCGGCGCGGCCATCGCGGTGGTGCTGACGGTGATCCTGCTCGTCGTCACCGCCTTCTACATCCGGCAGATGGTGAAGTCGGAGGAGATCCAGTGAACCCGCTCCGCCGCAAGCGCCTGAACAAGATCGTGCTCAACACCACGGCGACCCTGGTGTTCCTGTTCGCGGTGTTCCCCGTGTACTGGATGATCGCGACCTCGTTCAAGGACAACGATCAGATCTTCACCACCGAGTTCGTCCCGTTCCCCACCCATTTCACGTTCGACCACCTGACAAAGGTGCTCACCGAAGGTGTGGCGGGCAACTCGATCTGGCTCTACCTGCGCAACAGCGCCATCGTGGCCCTCGGCACCGTGCTGGTCGGCTCGATGTTCGCGCTGCTGGCCGCCACCGCCGTGGCCAGGTTCCGGTTCAAGGGCCGCACCAGCTTCCTGATCGCGCTGCTGATGGCCCAGATGATCCCCGCCGAAGCGCTGCTCATCCCGCTGTTCCTCAGCGTCAAGCGCCTCGGCCTGTACGACCAGCTGCTCGGCCTGATCGTGGTCAACGTCGGCCTGACCCTGCCGTTCGGCATCTGGATGCTGCGCACGTTCGTCGCCGCGGTGCCCAAGTCGCTGGAGGAGGCGGCCTGGATCGACGGCGCCTCCCGGATGACCACCTTCTGGAAGGTGCTCTTCCCGCTGGTGGCGCCTGGACTGGTGGCGACCAGCATCTTCTCCTTCATCACCGCGTGGAACGAACTGATCTTCGCGTTGATTCTGATGTCCGACTCGTCGGGCTACACCATGCCCGTCGCCCTGCAGTACTTCTTCGGGCAGCGCGGCACGGACTGGGGCGCCATCATGGCCAGCTCCACCCTGATGACGATCCCGGTCGTCATCTTCTTCCTGCTGGTGCAGCGGCGCATGGTCTCCGGCCTCGTCGCGGGCGCCGTCAAGGGCTGATCCCCTGAGCCGGTACGGCCGCCGCTCACGAGGCGGCGGCCGTACCCGGCATCCCATCCATCCAAGGAGCATGAGACAGCCATGCCTGCAAACAGCGCGAGCATCGGCGATCGGGGGCTGCGGCGTCTCGCGGCCGCGTCGCTGCTCGCCTCCTTCCCCGGCACCACCGCGCCCGACTGGGTCCTCCGGGACCTGGAGGACGGGCTCGGCGGCGTCACCCTGTTCGGTTTCAACGTCGAGGACGCCGCCCAGCTGGCGGCCCTGACCCGGCAGCTCGGCGGCGCCGCGCGGCCGATCGTCTCGCTGGACGAGGAAGGGGGTGACGTCACCCGGCTCGCCTACCACACGGGCAGCCCCTACCCGGGCAACGCGGCGCTGGGCGCCGTGGACGACGTGGAGCTGACCGAGCGGGTCTACCGGTCGATCGCGGCCGACCTGGCCAGGTGCGGGGTCAACCTGGACATGGGGCCGGTCGCGGACGTGAACACGGCCGACGACAACCCGGTGATCGGCACCCGGTCGTTCGGGGCCGGGGCCGAGCTGGTGGCCCGGCACACGGTCGCGGCCGTGCGCGGGCTGCAGTCGCTCGGGGTGGCCGCCTGCGTGAAACACTTCCCCGGGCACGGGGCCACCCGGGAGGACTCGCATCTGGAGATCCCGCTGGTGGACGCCGCGCCCGAGCTGCTCTGGGAGCGGGAACTGGTCCCGTTCCGGGCCGCCATCGAGGCCGGGGCCCGGTCGATCATGACGGCGCACGTGTCGGTGCCGTACCTGACCGGGAACGCTCCCGCCACGCTCAGCCGGGCCGCGCTGACCGGGCTGCTGCGCGGCGAGCTCGGCTACGACGGGGTGGTGATCACCGACGCCCTGGACATGCACGCGATCACCAAGAGCGTCGGCCTCGGCGGCGGCGCCGTGCGGTCGCTGCTGGCCGGATCCGACCTGCTCTGCCTGGGTCCTGTGCCGACCTACGACGACATCCGCGGGGTGCTCGCGGCGATCGTCGAAGCGGTTCGCGACGGGGTGCTGCCGGTGGCGCGGCTGGAGCAGGCCGCCGCCCGGGTGGACCGCATGCGGGACTGGTTCGCGCTGGTCCAGGACTCCGCCGACGACAACGTGGTCGGCCTGGACGCGGCCCGCCGCGCGGTCCGCCTGACCGGCTCGGCCGCGCCGCTGGTCGATCCGTACGTGGTGGAGGTGGACACGCCGCCCACCATCGCGGTCGGCGACGTGCCGTGGGGGGTCGCGCCCTGGCTGCCCGAGGCGGAGATCGTCCGGGTGAAACCCGCGGACGCCAGCCCCGGCGCGCTGCTCGCCGCCGCCGTCGGCCGGTCCCTGATCGTGGTGGTCAAGGACGCGCACCGCTACCCGGAGAGCCAGGCGCTGATCAGCGGGCTGCTGGCGGCACGGCCGGACACGATCGTGGTCGAGATGGGCCTGCCGATCTGGCGTCCCGACGCCGCCGCCTACATCGCGACTTACGGCGCGGCCCGCGCCAACGCGCAGGCGGCGGTGGAACTCCTCACCGCCAGTTGATAACCCCAGCCGGTACGGCTCCCGCACCCTCCCTCAAGGGGGGAGCCGTACCGGACAAGGGCGCCCCGAATCAGGGAGAGGTGCAGGTGTAGCCGGACGGCGTCGCGGTGTTGCCGTTGGGGCGGCTGACCTGGAAGCCGAACTGGACGTTGCCGCCGGCCGCGATGGTGCCGTTGTGGCCGACGTTGCGGGCGGTCACGGTCTGCCCGCTGACGGTGAGCGTGGTGTTCCACGACCCGGTGACGGTGTGCCCGGCCGGGAGCGTGAACGTGACCGTCCAGCCGTTGATCCCGGTGGTTCCGGTGTTGGTGACGGTCAGCGGCTGGATGACGTAGCCGTTGCCCCACTGGGTCTGCACCGTGCCGGCCGCCGAGCAGCCGCCGGTGGTGGTCCCGCCCGTGGTGGTGAAGGTGACCGTCGGCGAGTTGCCGGACAGGTTGCCCGCGCCGTCCCGGGCTCGGACGTAGACCTGGTACTGGGTGTTGGCGGTCAGGCCGGTGAGCGTCGAGGAGTTGCTCGTGGTCTGCGCCAGCAGCGGGTCGGTCGCGCCCTGCTCCCGGTAGACGTTGTAGCCCGCCAGGCCGCTGCCGCCGCTGTCGGTGGAGACCGGCCAGTTGAGCGTGGCCGCCGAGTTGGTGACGTTGAACGCGGTGGGCGCGCCCGGGGTGGTCGGCGGGATCGTGTCGACCGGCGGGCTCACGCTCGGCGAGGGTGACGGGGAGACGCCGGCCGGGGGGATCCGGATGATCCGGTCGTCGGCCGCCACCGGGGTGCCGCGGCCGTCCCGGTTGCTGGTCGCGACCCAGAGCCAGCCGTCGGGGCCGACGGCGACCGCGCGCAGCCGGCCGTAGGCGTTCTGGAGCTGGGCGAGCGCGGAGGCCGCGCCGCCGGAGCCGTTCAGGGTGACCGTCCACAGCCGGGTGCCGCGCAGGGCGGCGGCGAACAGCGTGTTGTTGGCGTACGCCAGGCCACTCGGGGACGCCTCGGCCGTGGTCCAGGAGATGATCGGGTTACGGAACGACGGGTTGTTGCACGAGCCCTCGCAGGTCGGCCAGCCGTAGTTGCCGCCCGCCACGATCTGGTTGATCTCGTCGAGGTTGTTCTGGCCGAACTCGGAGGCGTACATGCGGCCCTGGGAGTCCCAGGCCAGGCCCTGGACGTTGCGGTGGCCGTAGCTGTAGACGCGGGAGTTCGCGAACGGGTTGCCGCTGGCGGGGATGCCGCCGTCCGGGGTCATCCGGAGGATCTTCCCGGCCGGGGAGTTGAGGTTCTGGGCGTTGGCGGTGGTGGCGGCGTCGCCGGTGGAGACGTAGAGCATGCCGTCCGGGCCGAACGCGATCCGGCCGCCGTCGTGGATGGTGTTGCGGGGCACCCCGGAGAAGAGCACGTTCTGGGTGGTGGGGGCGCTGAGGCGGAGCCGTACCAGGCGGTTGTCGGTGCTGGTGGTGAAGTAGGCGTAGACCCACTGGTCGGTGGCATAGTTCGGGGAGACCGCGATCCCGAGCAGGCCGCTCTCGCCCGACGCCGACACCCCGCTGATGGTGGCCACCGCGGTCGGCGTCTGACCAGGACGGACCTGCATGATCCGCCCGGTGTTGCGTTCGGACACGAGGGCGCTTCCGTCCGGGAGGAAGGCCATCCCCCACGGCACCTGGAGCCCGGTGACGGACACCTGGGCCCGATCGAAATCGAACCCGCCGACGACGGCCGCGTTGGCGGGCATGGCCACGGAGACCCCGATCGCCCCCAACAGCGCCGTCAACGACAACAAGACAGGAAAAATCGGAAAGCGTCTGGCCATCATGAGCCTTTCGACAGGAGGCCCGAAACGTAACCAGTCCCCCTGACCCCAAGCAATCGACCGACCGAGCACACGCCACCGACCTGCGTTTACAGACCTCACCGCTCGAAACTTTCACCAATCTTGCTAAAGTTTCAGCCGAAGTGGGCCAAGCCCGGGCGGCACACTGGGAGTCGCGCGTAAGTCTCGGGCTCATTGGGCGCCGGTGCGGCGAGAACCAGCGCCCATGTGGACGGCGCTGGATAACGGCGAGCAACCTGGCGCCCCGTTCTCAGCCTGAACCGAAGCAGAGGAAGCTGGCGGACTCCTGACCTTCGCACGCGATGGCCAATGCCGCCGCGGGCTCGGCTCCCCGGGCGATCTCGCGGTGGTAGGCGGTCATGACGTGCGCGGCCACGTCGTCCGGGATCGGGGTGACGCTGGAGATCACGGTTGGGGTGCCGAGGTAGAGCAGGGCGGCGGTGAAGCCGAGGATCTCATCACCCGAGCGGACGACAGATTGGCCCAGGTCACAGGCGGAGAGCACCACATGGCGGGGGGCGAGCTCCAGACGTTGCAGGTCGTAGGCCATAAGCGGCCCGTCCCGGAGGTCCAGCCGGGAGAACAACACATTCTCGCGTTCGTGATGGCCGTGCGCGGCGAGATGAACAAGCTGGGCACCGTTCAGCGCGGCCAGGGTGTCTTCGACGGTGGCTTTCTCACCGACCAGTTCACGGCTGCCCTGATGGATCGCGGCGACCGTCCGGATCTCGGCCTCGGCGTAGTCCAGGTCGGGACCGGCGACCAGAACCGGACCCCCACCGGGAGCCGGGGCACGACGATTGCGCTGCGCGGTCATCCAGGCGAGCGCGGATGGCGCCACCACGATCGGCAGGCCGGACAACTCATCGCACAAGGACCACGGCACTCCCGAAAGTGCGCCAGTAGGCACAATCACGATCCCGCTCGCACGATTCGCTCTACTCGCACCATTGGCGCCTCCTACACCGCTGACGCCACCTTCGCGGATAGTGCCATCTACGCGGTTGGTGCTGTCTGCGCGGTTAGCGCCATCTACGCGGTTAGTGCCGTCAGCGCGGTTAGCGCCAGCTGTGTGGTTAGTGCCACCTGCGCGGTTGGTGCCGTGTAGCGCAGGCAAGAGAGGTGCGAGGAGTGTGCCTCCCAGAATGGCGCGTTGGCGGCGGGCCGAAGCGGCGATCACCTCCCTGATGCGGGCGGGACGGTTCCGTCCGGCCAGCGCACTCAGGTCGGCGGACAGCTTGCGGGCCGCCTCGGCCATGGGTGCGTAGTCGCCGAGCGGGTGCAGGCTGATCCGGTGATCGCGGACCACCAGGCCGAGCAGTTGGCCGCCCACGTTCAGCAGGCTGAGCATGGCCAGGTTGGCGGCGGCCAGTTCGTCGGTCACCGCGCGCGAGGAGGAGAGCGCGTTGCCCTCCCGCTCCCCCGGCGACTGCCAGACCTTCTCGCGCAACAATCGCTCCAGCTCCAGGCAGCGTTCACGCAGCCGTGGCTCCTGCCTGGCCTGTGCCGGGTTGGTCCTGATCCACTGGCTGAGCTGGCGCAGCTCGGCGAGCGCCTCGGCGCTGGCCTCATCGTGCGGCGGGCGGACAGGGCGGTGCCGGAACGCCTGGGCGCGGCAACGTTCCGACCAGTCGAACACCATCCTCGGCGATCCGCGTTCGAGCGCGGCGGCCAATCCGGCGCGAGCGAGATCGAGGCCAAGCCCTGCCGCTCCGGTCCGCATGTCCAGGCTGCCCATGCGGGCCCGACGCGAGTCCACCAGCGACAGTCCCGCGCGCAATTCGGCCATAACCTGCCCACTCCGGCCATCGGCCCGAGCCAACTCGGCCGCGGTCAGATGCCGCATCAGCCGGACTTCGAGCGAGACCTTCCGGTTGTCACGCGACCACACCACCCGCTGGGACTCCGCAGTACGACCCGCGGCCAGCAGCGCGCGAATCGAAAGCATGCGGGCGAACTCGGCCTCGTCGAAGAGACCGAGCTCACCAAATTGATCGGCCAATCGGGCGGCCCTGGCGGCAAGCCCCGCCAACACCGACCGTTGCCGAGAGAACGCGCTTAAAGGTCCGGTGGATCTCCCACCCACCCTCCCTTTGTTTCCCCCCGGGCTCCGCCCGGCCCCGCCAGCACCGTGGTCGCCCACGCGAACCAGCGCAACAGCCGGGGTCGGTCGAAGCCCGGACAGACCAAAGGCATAGGCGGATGGGAGAACCCCAGATTGGCTTCCGCTT
>NZ_BLAF01000067.1 GCF_009687885.1 Acrocarpospora pleiomorpha | reverse complement strand
ACAAAGACATCCCAGGGCGTTAGATGTCAAGCGGTGGCGTGGTTGTGGTGTGGCCAGGCGGTTTTCTCGTTGTAGAGGGTTCCGGTTTTCAGGCAGCCGTGCAGGATGGCGACGAGTTTGTTGGCCAGGTGGCGGAGTGCGGCGTGGTGGCCGATGTCGCGGGCTTTGGCCTGGTCGTAGTAAGCGCGGGCGCCGGGGGAGGCGGTCAGGGCGGCGAAGGCCTGGGCGTGCAGGGCGTCGATGAGGCGGTCGTTGTGCACGTGCCGGGCCATCACCACCCGTTTCTTGCCTGAGGCGCGGGTGATCGGGGAGGTGGCGGCGTAGTTGCGGCGGGCTTTGGCCGTGGCGTAGCGGCCTTGGGCGTCGCCGAACTCGGCGAGCACCCGGGCGCCCAGGATCATTCCCAGACCGGGCTGGGAGCAGATGATCTTAGCGGCCGGGTGCTGCCCAAAATGCTGCTCCACCTGCTCGGCAAGCATGGTGATCTGCTCGTTCACGACGGTGAGGATGGCGGCCTGGGAGGCGACGGTGGCGGCGTAGGCGGCGCTCACCACCGTCGGCCGGCCCAGCTGGGGGGTGCGCAGCGCCTGCTGGATCGCCGTCGCTTTGGCGCCGACGTTGCGGCGGCGGGCCCGTTTCAGCGCCGCGCTGATCCTTCCCATGGTCAGCTTCGCCGCCGCATCCGGTTCCGGCGCTGCCGCGAGCAGTTCCAGCACGTCGGGAGCGGTCAGGTCATCGAAGGCCACCAAGGCGGCGGGGAAGTAGTCGCGCAGCGCGTGCCGCAGCCTTTGGGCGTGGCGGGTGCGTTCCCAGATCAGCCTCTTGTGCGCCCGCGCCACCACCTTGATCGCCTCCGCGCGGGGGCTGTCGGCGGCGACCGGCCGCAGTTGGTGGGCGTCGGTGCGGACCATGTCGGCCAGCACGTGCGCGTCGGCGGCGTCGCTCTTGGCCCTCGACACGCGTAACCGGTCCCGGTAGCGGGCCGACTGCAGCGGATTGACCGCCAGCACCGTGTATCCGGCCGCGATCAGCGCCTCCACCCACGGTCCCCGGTCGGTCTCGATCCCGACCACCACCTCCACCGCTTCGCCGGCCTCCTGTCCCGGCCCGCCGTCCTGATCCCCGGCCCGCCCGCTGATCTGTTCCCCGATCAGCGCGTGCAGCCGCGCCATTCCCTCCATCCCCTCCGGCAGCCGTGCCCGGGCCAGCACCCGGCCCGACTCGTCCATCAGCTCGACATCGTGATGATCTTCAGCCCAGTCATCGCCCGCGAACAGCCGCACCGCTTCCTCCAGCCCTCGACGACATCGGTCCGGGCCAAAACCCGGGCCAAGCAGCCCGCGGGAGAACCATCGGCGACCTAATCAACGAGTACTCACACCCCCGGCGAACAGGGGTGGGCACGACATCCCAGCAGCGATCAACTCTCCCGGCCGACCGGAGGGGGCACGATCTTTGTTCAGGGCTCCGAAGGGCCCGGGGTTGGGGAGTGCTCACCCACCGGCGGCTACCTGGCACCAAGTCTGCCCGAAGGCAAACCCGATAACTCTGATTAGGGCTGGGTGGGTGGGAACCCTACCGGGTCCAGGTTTGGCCTTCGGGGGTGTCGGCTACCTTGACGCCGAGTTCGGCGAGGGCGTCGCGGAGGCGGTCGGATTCTGGCCAATCGAGGGCGTCACGGGCGCGGGAGCGTTGGGCCATCAGTTCGGCCGCGCCTGGAGGGAGCACGGGGACCCTGCCGATTTCGGAGGAGAGGTCGAGGCCGAGGAGGTGGTCGAAGTGGAGGAAGGTCTCGAACTTCGAGCCGGGAGGGATGGCTGGGTCGCGTTCGAGGTCGCGGAGGAGGCGGAGGGCGAGAGGCGTGTCGAGGTCGTCGTTGAAGGCTGACTGGATCGCGGTGGAGGAGTCGGTCGCGATGGGTCTGCTGGGGGATTCGGCCCATTCGGCGACTTTCTGGCGCCAGCGTTTCAGGGTGCGGTCGGCGGCGTGGAGGGTGTCCCAGGTGAGGTTCATCTGCTGGCGGTAGCGGTGTTCCATGAGCGCCAGGCGGACGGCGAGCGGATCCAGGCCCGCGTCGGTCACGTCGCTGAGCAGGACCACGTTTCCGGTGGATTTGGCCATTTTGCGGCCGTCGAAGAGGAGGTGCTCGCCGTGCGCCCAGTGCCGTACGACCTCATGGCCGACCGCAGAGTCGGATTGGGCGCGTTCGTCCTCGTGATGAGGGAAACGTAGGTCGATGCCGCCGGTGTGCACATCCACGTGCTCACCCAGGAACGCCAGCGACATCGCGGAGCATTCGATGTGCCAGCCGGGGAAACCGCGGCCCCAGGGCGTGTCCCAGGTCAGGTCGCGGTGGGCGTGCTTCCAGAGCGCCCAGTCGGCGTGGAATCGTTTGCGGCTGTCCACGCCGTCGACCCGGTGCCCAGGGCGCAACGCGTCAAGACGATTTCCGGAAATCTCGCCATACGACGCGAAAGATTCGGCGGAGAAGAACACCGAGCCATCGGGGCCCTCGTAAGCGTGGCCCTTCTCGATGAGCTTGGCGATCAACTCGATCATCAGGTCGATGGTCTCGGTGGCGCGCGGCGTGTGCTCGGGCACGCGCAGGTTGAGGTCCCCCGTGTCCCGCCGGAACGCGTCCTCGTAGAACCGCGCGATCTCCAGCGCCGACCGCCCCTCGGCCCGCGCCTGGGCGAGAACCTTGTCCTCGCCCAGGGGATCGATCTCCGCGTCATCGGCCAGATGACCCACGTCAGTGATGTTCTGGCACACCATCGCCCGCACCCCCTGCCGCTCCACCACCCGCCGGATCAGATCCGCGAACAGGTACGAGCGCAGGTTGCCCAGATGGGCATACCGGTAGACCGTCGGCCCACAGGTGTACATGCGCAGCGCCCGCGCCCCCACCGGCAGGATCGGCTCGACCTGCCGGTGACGTGTGTCATAAAGGCGCAGCATGCCCCGAGCCTACCCAGCCGCCCGCAAGGTCAGCTTCAACGAGCCCACCTTCAGGTTGATCCCGACAGGACCAGTCGCCTTCGGCTTGGTCGCCAGCGTGAGCTTGACCGATTTGCCCGGCGCGAGGGAGGTCAGCGTGCACCGCAACACGGTCGCGGTGATCTTGCACGCCTTGGGCGCCTTCACCAGCTTGTTCCCCCCGAACGTCTGCCCGTACACAGACAGCTTGCTGACCGTCCGCGCCCCGGTGTTGCTGACCGTCACCGTGTACGCGTTCCGCCGCACCGCCAGCCCCGTCGCCCAATAGGTCGCGGGCGGGAAAGCCAGCCGCTGCAGCTGCGCCTTACTCCCATTGAACCGATCCTCGCCCCCCGCGTGGTTGCCCTTCTCGGCCGACTGCCAGAACGTGTGCCTCTTCCAGGAGGCCGGCAGCGGCCCCGCCGACGTGCCCCACCGCGCCACCCACAGCGGATTCCGGCCGAACCCCTTCGCGTCACCGGTGCAACTGCGCCACCACGCCGTGGTCGTGTAGATCACCACATCCCGGTGCGTCCTGGCCCGATACCGCTTGGTGAAGTCACTGATCCACTTCACCATCTCGTCCTGGCCTAACCCGTAACAGTGATTCAGGCCATTCCGGTTTTTGTACGGATTGTCCTCCACATCCAGCACCCCCGGCAGCGTCTTACTGTCGGCGATCCACCGCCCCCCGTTGCGCACGAAGAAATCGGCCTGCGCGGCCCCACTGGACTCATGCGGCTGCGCGAAGTGATAGGCCCCCCGGAAGATGCCCGCCTCCTTCGCCCCACCGAACTGATCGGCGAAACGCGGATTGCGATAATCCAACCCCTCGGTCGCGTGCACGTACGCGAACCCGGCCCCGCCATCGGCCACCGAATCCCAGTCGACGTCCCCGGTCCAGTTGCTCACATCGACACCGAGAACCCTGGTCGCCGCCTCCGCCGGAACGGCCACCGCCACCCCCAGCACCCCAGCGAACATCACCGCCGACCCGGCCCAAATCGCCGGAAATTTCACGATAAATCCTTCCCTGAACGGACAATTGCCCCAAGATCCTGGCAGATCCCGACAAAGGCCGTTACAGGAACGTGAGAATGTCCCGGTCGCCGCGCTCGCGCAGCCGGGTCAGCACCTCATCCCGCGCAGCTCCGTCGGGCAGCCCGATCCGGGCCCCGATCAGCCGCAACCCTTCCGCCTCCGAAGCCACCGGAGCCGTATACCCGATCAGGTGCAGGGCCCGGTTGAGCGTCGGCAGCCCGGGCGGGCTGGCGGGCAGGAACCGGGTCAGCAACTCGCCGCCGTCCGACACGGTCAGGAAGACATGATCGCCTTCCGCCGCGTTGTATTCCGCGAGCACCGGCCGGATCGACCCCATGGTCGGCTGGTTGTGCCAGCTGATCACGACCTCGCCCGACGCCGTGGACGCCGTCAGCTGCCCGCCGGGCGCCATGCCCAGATGGGCCGCGAACCCGGTCGGCAGCGGCGAACCAGAACCCCGCAGATGCTCGGCGTTCACGTCCACCCGATGCCACCAGCGCCCGTCCCGGCTGCGGAAGCAGCGCCGCGTCATCGAGACGTCCCGGCGCGGCTGGTACTCGCCCTGCTCCGCGCCGGCCACCCGGATCCACCCCCGCTGGGTGCGCTCGAACCCCGGCCCGCCCGCGTACGCGCGCACCGAGCTCTCGCTCACCTCATACCGCGAGGTCAGGCTAGTCACGATGGTGTTCACCGACGCCTCACCCCCGGCCCGTTGGATCTCCCTGGCGATCATCTCGCGGATGCCCAGATATTCCTCGCCGCCCCACCGGGTGAGTCCGTACTTGTTGCGATCCAGCCGCAGGAACCGCTCATCGGCGGTCAGCTGGTTACGGATGCCGACCAGGCTGTAGTCCTCGCCGATCCTGGTCTGGATCTCCTCCGGCGACAGTGGCATCCCGGCCACCGCCAGCACCGCCTCGGCCTTGTCGTTCACGCTGCGCGGCCACGGCACCACGTGCCCTTCCAGCACCCGCAGGTGCGGCACCGCCGCCAGCCACCGCTCGGCCACGTCCTCGCGCACGCCCAGCTGGGAGACCATCACGATCGCCTCGGCCAGCGGGACCGGGCCGTCGGTGAACAGGCCCCGGGTCTTCTCCCGCAGCTCGTCCGCGCCGCCGGCGATCAGCCAGCCGTCCACCTGCTCGTAGCCGGTGAGCAGGGTGCGCACGAACCGCCAGGCCGGGATCCCCAGGGTGGCCAGCTCGGTGCGGTGCCACGGCACGGCGGCGGTCAGGTCGTCGGCCGGCACGGCCGAGCCGAGCCGAGTGCGCAGCCAGCTCAGGTGCGCGCTCAGCGGGGCCGCGTCCTGGCTGGACAGCCAGGCGTCCACGTGGTCGCGCAGATCCCGCTCGATCTGCCTGATCCGCTCCCGGGTGACGGAGAAACGCTGGGCCAGCTCGTCCAGGGTGGCGCGCTGCTCGGCATACAGCCGGTCCCTGGCGATGGCGCGCTGGCGGTCGTCGAGCCGGGCGAAGACCTCGTCCACCAGCTCGGGCAGCGGCCGCTCCGGCACCGCGGGCGGGGTCGAGACCGGATCGCCCGATTCGGTCTCCAGCAGCTTGTCCAGCACGCCGGAGAAAAGCTGGAGCACGCTCTCCCTGCCGCCCGGCAGCTGCTGGCTCTCCACGGGGTTGGTGAACCTCAGCAACGGCATGATGTCGCCCAGCACCAGATGACCCCAGCACGCCGTGGTCAGATCGGCCAGCCGGGACGCCACCCGCTCCGTGCCCACCGCGGCGCAGGCCCGGTCCAGGGGAAGCGCCTGCCACCACGCGTCGGGGAGGCCTGGGTCGCTGGCGATCGGCTCGACCTGGCTGGGCGCGGTCCAGCGCAGGGAGGGCACGATGTCGCTCAGGCTTAGATTCATGCAGGTCCAACCGGCAAGGGGAATATCTCCGCAGTTCAGATTAGGGGATCAGGTGGGCAGGAAGGGACTCGCCCGGCCGGAGTAGGACACGTAGAGCAGCTCGTTCGCCCGCGTGCAGGCCACATAGAGCAGCCCCCGTTCTCGTTGCAGGTCATGGGCTCGGGCCGTGGGGTCCTCCGAGGCCGGAGTGAGCTGCTCTGGCGCCGGAACGATCCCGTCTGCAACGCCTATCACGGCCACCCGGCGAAACTCCAGACCCTTCATGCCGTGCAGCATCGTCACCTTCACTTCGATGCCCGCCGCGCGCAGCGCCGCGCGCGCGGTCCTGACCAGTTCCACGGTCCTGGCCGCCACCGCGACCTGGTTCGGCGGCACCCCGTCGGCCAGCCAGTCGGTCACGTGCGCGACCAGCCCGGTGATCTCCGCCTCCGGGCTGACGTAGTTGCGCACCATCGGCCGGGGGCCGTGCTGGAGCGAGCGGTAGCCGTACATCTCGGAGACGCCCTCGGCGAGGCCGTCGACCGGGCCGCCGCCGCGCAGCCGTACGCCGAAGGAGAGGATCTCGTGCGGCAGCCGGTGCGAGATCTTCAGGTGGAACCGCCGGACCGGGATGCCCATCCCGGCCAGCGCCGCCCGGGTGTCGAACATGCGCTGGTGCGGGTCGCCCACCACGAACAGGTCGTTGGGCCCCGGCGGCACCGCCGCGCGCAGCAGCCGCCACTGCGCCGGGTGCAGGTCCTGCGCCTCGTCCACCACCACATGCTTGTACGGCTCGCGCCCCGGCGCCTGGTCGCCCAGCATGTCCCCGGTGGCCTGCCCGAGCAGATCGGCGGCCTCGCTGACCAGCTGCAGCAGCGTGCGCCGCCCCGACGCCCGCAACTGCCCCTCCACGTGCTCGACCGCCCGCCACACATTGCTCTTGATCTCCGGCGACAGCTGGGTGCCCCGCCCCGGACGTTCGGCCGCCAGATACTCCTCCAGCGAGCGCAGGTTCTGCGACAGGATCACCTGCTCCCACTCGCGCAGCAGGAACGCGGCCCCGAACCTGCTCCCGGCCGCCTCCTGCCAGAGCTTGGCCACGTCCCCGACCACCTTCGGCGGCCGCCCCTCGTGCTCGGCCACGATCCGGTAGGCCAGCCGGTCCACGTTGGTCACCTCGACGCGCTTGCGCAGCACCTCGTCATCGATGATCATGTCCAGCTTGGTGGCCAGCTCGTTCACCAGCACCTGGGAGAAGGTGGCCAGCAGCACCGGTCCGGTGCCGTGGCGGGCCAGGTGGGCGGCCCGGTGCAGCGCGATGATCGTCTTGCCGGTGCCGGCGCCCCCGGTGATCAGCGCGGGCTGCTCGTAGCTCTCCCAGTTGGAGTACGTGTGCTGCGGCGGATACAGGAACGTGCACCAGTCCGGCACGGTCAGGATCCGGTCCAGCTCGATCCGGTCGGCGGCGAACACGGCCTTGCCAGGGCTGCGTAACAGCGCGGTGGCCAGGTCCTCGGTGTCGATCACGTCGGCCAGCACGCACCGGCACCCGTCCAGCTCCCGCCAGGCCTCGGCCAGCGAGCCGCCCTGGGCCAACGCGCTCAGCGGCGCGAACTGGCTCTCCGGCAGCAGCGGCTCCACCGCCGCCAGGTGCGCGTCGGTGCTCATCAGCCGTAGCAGCGGCAGCAGCTGGGGGTCGATGCCGATGCTGAGCAGGTCGCTGTCGCAGACGTGGCCGTACAGGCGGCGGGGGGAGCCGGCCGAGGAGCGGCGCAGCGCGGGCTCGACCCGCTCCAGCGCCTCGGCGTCCCAGACCTCGATCACGCCGATGGCGGGGTTGACGGTGAAGCGGTGGCGCTGCGCGTAGGTCCAGGCCTCGGCGTCGGGCAGGATCGCGACCAGCCAGTAGACGTCGCGCTGGCGCAGCACCACGCCCCGGTAGCGGTCGCTGAGGCGCAGCGTGAAGACGCGGGGGTCGCGGGCGTTGCGCACCCGTTCCGGGGTGGGTCCGGCGGGGGAGTTGTGCAGGAAACGGCGCACCGCGACCACGGCGTCCCGGCGGACCGGCCGGGCCAGTGCGCCGAGTTCCTTGGTGAACTCCAGGGAGACCGCGAGCCGGGGCATGGGCGGCTACCCGAGCAGGGACAGCAGATCGCGGTCCCCGCGTTCTCGGAGTCGGGCCAGGAGTTCCACGGTGCCGACCGGTCCGGTCAGGCCGATCCGGGTGGCGATCACTCTGGTGGCCTGGTCGGGGGTGCCGCCGGGGGCGGTGTAGCCGACCAGGCGCAGCGCTCGCGCGGTGGTGTCACCGCCGGTGGCCGAGGGCAGGTGCCTGACCCGGAGCATGCCCTCCTCGGAGAGGGTCAGGAAGATGTGGCCGCCCTCCTTGGCGGCGACCTCGGTCAGGATGCGCTGGAGCGAGCCCACCGCCGGGCGGCCGTCCCAGGTCAGTTCCACGTCCCCGGCCGCGCTCCGCACGGTCCTGCTCTCGCCGGGGGTGAGCCCCAGATAGGAGGCGAAGCCGCTGGGCAGCGGGATCTCCGCGCCCGCCAGGTGGTCGGCGGTCACGTCCACCCGCAGCCACCACCGCCCGTCGGGCTGGCGGAAGCAGCGCACGGTGTGCGCCACGTCCTTCAGCCCTGGCTCGGCCTTGGGCTTCGGGTCGGTCCGCGGCGGTGGCTTCGGCTTGGGGACGGGCTTCGGCACCGGTTTGGGTTCCGGTTTGGGTTCCGGTTTGGGTTCCGGTTTGGGCTCCGGCTCCGGTTGCGGCGCTTCCGGCTCGGCCTCGATCGCCGGTTTCGGCGGGGGAGCGGGCTTGGGGCGCGGCCGGGGTCGGGGTTTGGGCGCGCCGTTGCTGCCGCTCTGGATGCGCAGCTGGGGCACGTTCTCCAGCCACTCCTTGGCCACCTCGGGCCGGATCCCCAGGCTGGAGACCAGCTCGCGGGCCCGGTTCACGGTCGGCGGCCGGTCGGAGTTCACGATCAGCTTGCGGGTCTTCTCCTGCAGCTCGGCCATGTCCCCGGCCACCAGCCACTCGCCGGACACCTGGTAACCCGGCAGCGAGGCCAGCACGAACTGCCAGGCCAGCACGTCCAGCGAGCGCAGCTCCTCCTCGTGCCAGTCGGCCGCGTTGATGAGCCGCGTCTTCGGCGCGGCCACCCCCAGCACCTCGGCGACCCGCTCCAGGTGGGCCCGGAACGGCGCCGACTCGGCCGACTCCAGCCACTCCTCCAGCCGGGCCCGCAGCGCCTTCTCCATCGCCTCGATCAGCCCGGCCGGCACGGCCAGCAGCCGCCCCAGCTCCGCCACGGCCGTCGGCGTGTCGGTGAAGACCCTGTTCTGCGCCACCATCCAGGTCTGGTCGTCCAGCGCCGCGAACACCCCGTCCAGCAGCGCGGACAGATCCCCGGCGGCGGGCGGCAGCACCACGGCCACATCCACGGCCACGTCGTCCGCCACCAGGGCGGGCCGCACCGGCAGCGCGGGCCGCACGCCCTGGGTCTGCCCGAGCCGGGCGAACACCGCGCCGAACAGGGCGATCAGCACCGGCCGCACCTTCACGAACGGCTGGTCGGCCAGCTCCCTGCCGGTCAGCGCCAGCAGCCCGGTCCAGGATCCGGCCCGGTCCAGCGCGATCGCCACCTGCGGGTCGTCGGCGTCGTCGGGGTGGAGCACGTGCAGAGCGGGCAGGATGTCGCCGATCGCCGCGGCCCGCCACTGGCTCAGCGTCAGATCGGTCAGCAGCTCGGCGATGTTGCCGGGCCCGACGGTGGCCAGCACCCGGCTCATGGGCAGGCTCCGCCACCAGGCCGCGGGTAATTCCGGCGGGGTGGGGATGGTGGCGGCATCACTCCAGCGCAGCGGTGGCACAAGGTCACTCAGGCAGAAGTTCATCGCCATCCCCATCACGTACGTAAGACCAGACCATAGTCTGGCAAATCCCCCGCGTTGGCGGGAGTTTCTCGGTGACGACCTTGATATTGGCGCTTAGCTATTGGCGTCTACTGCCGAACGGCAGCGAAACGCAGGCGCACGTAGTCGGCCATCCAGCCGGACTCCCGGCGCAGGGCGGGGGCGGCCAGCTCGTTCACCCGCCGGAGCAGGGATTCCATCGTGCCCACCGGCACGCCCTCCAGCAGCGAGGGGGCGAACATGCGGACCCAGTCAGCGGCGCCGTTGGGGCAGTCGTCCAGCGGGGTCGGCCGGTCGAAGTTCTCCACCAGGCGAAGCGTGAAACCGGCACGCTCCAAGCGCACGGCGTACTCGGCAGGGCTGGGGAAATACCACGGCAGGTGCGGGTCGCGCAGGCCGTGTTCCCGCCAGGCGGTGAGCATCGCGGCGATGAGCGCGGCGCAGTTGCCCGCGCCGCCGAGCTCGCCCACGAACCGGCCGCCCGGCTGCAGCGCCATCCGGACACACTCGATCACCGCGTCCGGATCGCGGCTCAGCCAGTGCAGCGCCGCGTTGGAGAAGACCGCGTCGTACGGCTCGGCGACGGTGAAGTCGTGCCCGTCCCCGACTGTGAAGTCCAGGCCGGGGAACTGGGCGATGGCGGTCTCGATCATCGAGTGCGAGCCGTCGATGCCGAGCACCCTGGCGCCGCGCGAAGCGATCTCGGCGGTCAGCACGCCGGTGCCGCAGCCCAGGTCGAGCACGCGCTCGCCCGGCTGCGGATCCAGCAGGTCCACCAGCGGAGCGCCCTGCGCCGAGACATAGCCGAAGGAGCTGTCGTAGGCGCGAGCGTTCCACCGGATGAGACTAGGGGTGTCATATCGCAAGATCGGCTCTCATTCCACGGTATAGGCCTACTGTAAGGCCATTCGTGGAATGGGTGGTGGTCAGCCTATCTGCTGGGGCCAATGTTGCTGAAGGTAGGTCTTCGCGGCGTCCTGCTGGGGAATCGTGAGGGTCACTGGGGTTCCGTACACTTTGGGCAGCTTGGCGGCCGCTTCCTCGTCGAGCCCGCCGCGCATCTCCATGGCCTCCAGCCGGACCGGCCTGGCGTAGCCGCGCAGGAACAGGTTCTGGCCCTCGTTGGAGAACAGGAACTCCTGCCACAGCCGGGCGGCGGCCGGATGCTTGGCGTTGGCGTTGACGGCCTGCACGTAGTGCGAGGCGAGCACGGTGTTCTTCGGGATCGTCACCCGCAGCTCGGGCTTGTCCTGCTCGGCCGCGGCGGCGGCCCTGGCCATGTTGAGGTAGTCCCAGTCGAGCAGCGCGGCCGCCCGGTCGGGGGTGGCCAGCACGCCCGCCTTCTTCAGGTCGGCGAAGAACTTCAGGCCGCGCGCGGCGTCCGGCTTGCCGCCCGCCAGCGAGGTGGCCATCACGCCGCCGAACCCGGAGGCGGTGCGGATCGGGTCGCCGGGCAGGGCCACCGTGGTGCCCGGCTTCAGCAGGGCGGCGAACGAGGCCGGGGCGGCCATCTTGGCGGGGTCGTAGCCGATCGACATGTAGCCGCCGTAGCCCGCGGACCAGGCGCCGGCGGTGTCCTTGAGGTCGTCGGCGATGTCCTGCCAGCCGAGTACCCGGTAGGGCGCGAACCTGGTCGCGTTGGCGACGGCCACGTCCAGGCTCAGGTCGTACACGTCGGGGTTCTCGGGGGCGGCCAGCTGCTGGGCGCTGGTGGCCTCGGGCTTGAGGGCGGTCACCTTCACGCCGTATTTGTCCGCGAACTCGTCGATGATCTCGCCGTAGTTCACCCAGTCCCTGGGCACCCCGACGAGGACGAGCTCGCCCTCCTTCTGCGCCGCCTCGATCAGCCGGTCCATGGTGGTGAAGCCCGACTGCAGGCTGGCGGCCTTGGGGTTCACCGGCGGCAGGTTCTTGTTGTCCGTAGCCGGGGCGGAGCAGGCGGCCGCGGCCACCGCGAGCAGGGCTACCAGACCTAGAGCACGTGTGGTCACGATTCGAATACTTGGCGTGATTTTCCGGCTGGTCGAGGAGGCACGCCGTCAGCTGGGGACGACCTTTGCCGCCACCATGGTGTTCTCGGGAAACTCCACCAGCGTGCCGTCCCGTTTGCGGACCGCCAGCGTGCCGTCTGACCAGGCCTCCAGGATGCCGACGACGTCGCGAAATCCCTCCGGAACCTGGCGGCGCACGGTCACCTTGCGGCCCACGTCTTCCGCGGAAATGCTCACCGTGAGGCGAAAGGACACAGGTTTGACCCCCTCCTGTTTCAGCCACCTGGCAGGCAACGCAATACTAGGCGTTAGCAACCCGCGGCCCATGTCGTGCTGGAGAGAAGGAGCCTGAGGTGACCTACGTCATCGCGCAGCCTTGCGTGGATGTCCTGGACAAGGCGTGCATCGAGGAATGCCCCGTGGACTGCATCTACGAGGGCAACCGCATGCTCTATATCCACCCCGACGAGTGTGTCGACTGCGGCGCGTGCGAGCCGGTCTGCCCGGTGGAGGCCATCTTCTACGAGGACGACCTGCCCGAGCAGTGGAAGGACTTCTACCGCGCCAACGTGGACTTCTTCGAGGAGCTGGGGTCGCCGGGCGGCGCCTCCAAGGTCGGCAAGATCGAAAGAGACCACGAGGTCGTCGCCGTGCTGCCCCCGCAGGCTGAGGATCACTGAGCTAAGTTTGAATATCGCTTCGGCCGCCCGCTGATACTTGGTGGGCGGCTTCCGCATGCCCGTTTGGGGGGAGTTTCGTGATCAAACTGCCTGATTTTCCGTGGGATCGGCTCACGCCGTACAAGGAGGTGGCCCAGGCCCACCCGGACGGTATCGCCGACCTGTCGATCGGCACGCCGGTGGATTCCGTGCCCGATGTGGTACGGCACGCGCTCGCCGCCGCCTCCGACAGCCCCGGCTACCCCCAGACGCACGGCACACCCGCCCTGCGCGCCGCGGCGGCGGGCTGGCTGGCCCGGCAGCACGGGGTCACGGTCGACCCGGAGGCGGTGCTCCCCGTCATCGGCACCAAGGAACTCGTCGCCTGGCTGCCCACCCTGCTCGACGTCCGCGCGGGCGACCGGGTGATCTTCCCCGAGCTCGCCTACCCGACCTACGACGTGGGCGCGCGGCTGGCGGGGGCGGAGCCGTTCGCGACCGACGGGCTGGTCGCGCTCGGGCCGGAGCGGGTGCCGCTGGTCTGGGTGAACTCGCCGTCCAACCCGACCGGGCGGGTGCTCCCGGCCGGGCACCTGGCCAAGGTGGTGGCCTGGGCCCGCGAGCGCGGCGCGATCGTCGCCTCCGACGAGTGCTACATCGGCCTCGGCTGGGAGGAACAGCCGGTCTCGATCCTGCACCCGGACGTCTGCGGCGGCTCCCACGAGGGCCTGCTGGCGGTGCATTCGCTGTCGAAACGGTCCAATCTGGCGGGGTATCGCGCCGGTTTTGTCACTGGTGATCCTGATCTCGTCGCGCGTCTGCTGGAAGTCCGCAAGCACGCCGGGATGATCATGCCGGGACCGGTCCAGGCCGCCATGACCGTCGCCCTCGATGACGACGCGCACGCCGAGGAACAGCGGGCCAGATACGCGGCGCGCCGAAGCGCGCTCAGGACCGCATTGGTATCGGCGGGGTGGCGGATCGAGTATTCCACCGCCGGTCTCTACCTGTGGGCGAGCGACGGTTCCGGCTGCTGGGAGCAGGTGCGGCGGCTGTCGGAGTCCGGGATCCTGGTGGCTCCGGGAGATTTCTACGGAGTGGCCGGCAAGCAACACATTCGCATCGCGATTACGGCCACAGATGAACGGATAAATGCGGTTGTGCGTCGGCTCCAGTAGGATCGCGCGCCATGACGACAGCGGTGGTGCTCGGACTGAGCGTCGCGACGCTTATCGTCGTGCTGGGCGCGTTCATCGCCACCACCCGCCAGGACCGGCGGGTGGTTCCGGCGAACGGGGGACTGGACTTCGGCTCTGACGACGGACCGGCGTTCTTCGACCCTCGAACTATCAAGGTCGGCGACACCGTGCATATCGCGGGTGTGCGCTACAAAGCCATGGGAGCGTTGCATCTTTCCTGGCACGGCGAGCAGTGGACCGAGCATCTGCTGGACGACGGCACCCGCCGCTACCAGTGGCTCTCGGTCCAGGAGCGCGGCGAGCGGGAGGAGGCCGTCCACCTGGAGGTCCTGCTCTGGACCCAGGTTCCGGCGCAGGGCATGGTGCCCGCCAAGAGCATGCTGATCATGGAGGGCGTGGAGTTCTTCCCGACCGAGCGCGGCACTGTCGCGTTCCGGGCCGAGGGCATGACCGGCCTGCCCGACCGCGGGCTGCTCGACTTCGCCGACTACCGGGCCAATGACGGGCGGTTGTTGTCGTTCCAGCGGGTGCAGGGCGGGCAGTGGGTGGCCTCGTACGCCTCGCCGCTGACCCCTGGTTCGATCCAAGTGGAACGTTTGGGTTAGGCGACCGCCATCGGGGCGTCCTTGCCTGATTCGTCCTCCTGCCAGCCGTCGTAGCCGGATTCCGCGGCCCATTTCACGCCCTGGTAGCGGATCTGGTGGAGGCCGTACTTCTGGGCGTGGGTGACGTACCAGGTCGCGACCAGCCAGCTGTCCTTCTTGGCGGCGGCGCCCAGCGCGCGGGTGAGCTCGGTGCGGGCCTTGGCGAGGGTGGTCTTGACCGGCTTCTCGGCGGGCGGGTACCAGCAGTGCACCGACTTCGGGACCCGGCCGCCGAACGCCCCGGCCAGGATGATCGCGGTGGCCCGGTGGTCGGCGTACGCGCCGCCGTCGGCGGAACGTTGCACCTCCTGGGCGGCGTCGTGCAGCGGCATGTCCAGGTAGCCGTCCACCTTCTCCAGGGCGGCGAAGAATTTCCTGGTCGAGTAGACCGGGTCCATCAGCTGCTCCACCGTGCCCCAGCCCTGGGAGGGGCGCTGCTGGAAGATGCCGACCGAGTCGCGGTCGCCGTACGGGATGTTGCTGAGCTTGGACTCCTGGATGGCGGTGATGTAGGCGATCTCCAGGGCCCGCTCGGGCAGCTTGCGCCGGGACGCCACGGCGGCGATGGTCGCGGCCACCTGGGACTGCTCGATGTCGAGTTCGATCGTGCCGTCCGGGGTGGTGATCCGGCAGTTCTCGCCTCGCACGTACGGCTCTGCCTGGCGGATCAGCCGGTAGACCGCGAAGAAGATGGCGGCGCCCAGAACGACGACGATGGCCAGGATGATCAGAGCTGTTCTGGGGACGCGCGTTGTCACGTCCCAGAACCTACCCGCGTTCCCTAGGCTGGTGTTCCATGCGATTGGATCAGGACGTCAGGACGCTCACCGCCGAACTGGTGGACATCGCCTCCGAGAGCGGTCAGGAGAAACCGCTCGCCGACGCCATAGAACGGGCGCTGGCCGGGCTCGGCCACCTCACCGTGGACCGGGACGGGGCGAACATCGTGGCCCGCACCCACCTCGGCCTGGCCCAGCGGGTGGTGGTGGCCGGGCACCTGGACACCGTCCCCATCGCCGGGAACGTGCCGAGCCGCGTCGAGGGCGACCGCCTGTGGGGCTGCGGCGCCACCGACATGAAGAGCGGCGTGGCCGTCCAGCTCAAACTGGCCCTGCTGGCCGAGCCCAACCGCGACCTCACCCTGGTCTTCTACGACTGCGAGGAGGTCGAGGCGGCCCGCAACGGCCTCGCCCGCCTGGTCCGTGATCACCCCGACTGGGTGCGCGGCGACTTCGCCGTGCTGATGGAGCCCACCGACGGCGCGATCGAGGGCGGCTGCCAGGGCACCGTCCGCGCCGACGTGATCGCCACCGGGGTGCGCGCGCACAGCGCCCGCTCGTGGCTGGGCGTCAACGCGATCCACGAGGCTGCCGAGATCATGAACCGGTTGCGCGCCCACGAACCCCGCCGGCCCGTGGTGGACGGCCTGCGGTACCACGAGGGCCTGAACGCGGTCCTGATCAACGGTGGCCACGCGGGGAACGTGATCCCCGACGAGTGCGTGGTGACGGTGAACTACCGGTTCGCCCCGGATCGCACCGAGGAGGAGGCGCAGGCGTTCCTGGCCGAGGTTTTCACCGGCTTCGAGGTCCGGATCGTGGACAGCGCGCCCGGCGCCCGGCCCGGCCTGGACAACCCGATCGCCTCGGCGTTCGCGGCCATTGTCGGGGGCACGCCCCAGGCGAAGGTGGCATGGACGGATGTGGCGCGTTTCTCCGCGCTCGGCGTGCCCGCCGTGAACTACGGACCCGGCAATCCGGAAGTCGCCCACAAACGGGACGAGTACGTCGAACTTGCCAGGATTGTCGAAGCCGAGCGGGTCATGACCAGCTGGCTGACCTGAGGAAACACCCCCAGAACGGAGAAAGTGGCTTTCCTCGCCGGCCATTTGGCGGGGAAAGCCACTTTCAGTCCCGAGCAGCACCCTCGACTCTTAGACGCGGCCTCCGCGAAAACCGGTTCCGCTCGTTTCCGAAGAATTTCAAGATTCTTTCCGAGCCGCGGGTACGGTGGGTCGGCATGAACACGATCCGCCCTGAACGACGCCAGGGACCGGCCCTCCTGCGCGGCAGCATGGTGTCCCAGTCCACCCACGACCAGCGCCTTCTCGACCGCCGCGGCCCCGCCGACTGGGTGCACATGGACCCGTGGCGGGTGCTCCGCATCCAGGCCGAGTTCGTGGAGGGCTTCGGGGCCCTCGCCGAACTGCCCCCCGCGGTGACCGTCTTCGGCTCGGCCCGTACCAAACCGGACGCGCCCGAGTACGAGATGGGCGTCCAGCTTGGCCGCGCGCTCGCCGAGGAGGGCTACGCGGTCATCACCGGCGGCGGCCCCGGCTGCATGGAGGCCGCCAACCGGGGAGCACTGGAAGCGGGCGGCGTCTCGGTCGGCCTCGGCATCGAGCTCCCGCACGAGCAGCGCATGAACGAGTTCGTGGATCTCGGCGTCGAGTTCCGCTACTTCTTCGTCCGCAAGACCATGTTCGTGAAGTACTCCTCCGGCTTCATCACCCTGCCGGGCGGCTTCGGCACCCTGGACGAGCTGTTCGAGGCGCTCACCCTGGTGCAGACCCGCAAGGTCACCTCCTTCCCCGTGGTCCTGATGGGCACCCGCTTCTGGGGGCCGATGATCGACTGGATCAAGGGCACGCTGCTGGCCGACGGCAAGATCTCGCCGCCGGACGTCGACCTGATCCGGTGCGTGGACGATGTCGAGGAGGCCATCCACATCATCGTGGAGGCCGACCGCACCCGCAGCGAGACCGACGCCCGCGAGCGGGTAGCCGCCGAACAAACCGTGTCAGACGCCCAATAGGCACCATGCCCTATACATCAGATAAGGGGGGCTAAATGCATGTCTGTGTGTTCTGCTCCTCCAGCCAGCGGATCGACCCCAAGTTCTTCGCGCTGGCCCGGGAGGTCGGCGGCGAGCTGGCCCGGCGCGGTCACACGCTGGTCAGCGGCGGCGCCATCGTGTCCTGCATGGGGGAGGTGGCCCGCGCCGCGCGAGCGGGCGGAGCCGCCACCATCGGGGTGATCCCGCGGGTGCTGGTGGACATCGAGATCGCCGACACCGACTCGGCCGAGCTCGTGATCACCTCGGACATGCGCGAGCGCAAGGGCATCATGGACGCCCGCTCCGACGCCTTCCTGGTGCTGCCCGGCGGCATCGGCACCCTGGAGGAGCTGTTCGAGATCTGGACCGCCCGGGTGCTGGGCCTGCACACCAAGCCACTGGTGATCCTCGACCCCTGGGGCCTGTACGACCCACTCAGAGCCCTGCTCGACGGCATGTACGACCAGGGTTTCACCCGCCCGGACGTCTTCGACGCGATCTCCTGGGCCACCTCCACGGCCGAGGCGTTCGACCTTCTGGACAAACGACCCCACATCATTCCGGCCATCGATCCCGGCTGAGGACGGCATGCGCCCCCTGGGAGTTGTGGCACGATTCGTATGTGCTGGTCGTACTCGTGGTCGCCGCTCTCGCCGTGCTGGGATGCGTGGTGCTGGTCTCGCTGGGCCGTGGCGGTGAGATGGCCGAGTTCCTCCCCGACGTGCCGCCGCTGGAGCTGCCGGATGCGGGGCAGCTGAACGCGGTCGACTTCGCGTCCCTGCACCTGCCCATCGGCCTGGTCGGCTACCACACCCAGACCGTGGACGAGACCCTGCACCGGGCCGCCACCGCGCTGAGCGAGCGGGACACCCGGATCGCCGTGCTGGAGCAGCGGGTGGCCGAGCTGCTGGCCGGGCGGTTGCAGGCCCGGCAGGAGGCGTTCGCGCGCCCGGCCGAGCCGCCCAGGACCGAGCACCAGCCGGATGTGCCCAACGGCGCGGGCGGCTGGGAGAAGGACCGGGTCGACGTGGTCGACTCGGGCGATGTGGAGGAGGCGTGGTAGTCAGGTGCGCCTGGGCTACCTCCGATCCGCTCTACCTGGCCTATCACGACGAGGAGTGGGGGCGCCCGGTCCGCGATGACGACGGCGTCTACGAGCGGGTCACGCTGGAGGCGTTCCAGTCGGGCCTGGCCTGGATCACGATCCTGCGCAAGCGGGAGAACTTCCGGGCGGCCTTCGACGGGTTCTCGATCGCGAAGGTCGCCGCGTACGGGGAGGGCGACGTGGCCCGCCTGATGGCCGACCCCGGCATCGTCCGCAACCGCGCCAAGATCGAAGCCGCGGTGGCCAACGCCCGCGCCGCCCAGGAGCTGCCCGACGGCATTTCCGCCCTGGTCTGGAAATATGCCGACCCGGACGCGCCGGTCCCGCAGACCATGGCCGACGTCCCGGCCACCACCCCCGGCTCCACCGCCCTCGCCAAGGATCTCAAGAAGCACGGTTTCCGCTTTGTCGGGCCCACCACCGCGTACGCGCTGATGCAGGCCATCGGCCTGGTCAACGACCACATCGCCGACTGCGTCGCGAGGCGACCCGGTCAGTGACCGAGGTTGCGGTCCACGAACGCGGCGGCCCGAGGATGCAGCCTGGCGGCCTCCTGCTCGAAGTAGGTCCGTGCCTTCTCGCCCGGCCACCCCGGCGGCAGCAGCGCGGGCGGCAGCCCCGGGTCGCGGAACAGGAAGTTCCGCCAGGTGTGCACGAGCCGGCTGCGGGTCGCGAACACCCGGTCGTCGGGGGCGTCGTCCGGCAGCGAGGCGACCAAGGTCATCGCCCCGGCCAGCCACTCCTCGTACGCCCGCCCGATGCCCTCCAGATCCCACGCCCTGGCCACCAGATCGCGCGGATCCCCGTCCAGCACGGCCTCGAATCGGTCGGCCGTTACCCCCAGTGCGTCGAGTTCGGGCGATGGTCTAGGACCGATCCAGGTCGTTTCCGAGAGGGGGGCGTAGCCCAGGAACGAGAGATCGGCTCTGAGCCGCTCGCGGCGTGGCCGGTCCCGGATCGGCTCCAGCACGAGCAGGTGCCAGCGGCCCGGCCAGGTGACCGTGGCGCCCCGGTAGATCCGCGCGGCGGTCTGGTCGAGCCGTCTGGCGCACTTGGGGGTGAGCCCGTAGCCGGGGCCCTGCGGCAGCCGTACCGGGTCCAGCCAGCCCTGTCGCACCATGCGAGAGATGGCGGTGCGCACGGCGGGAGCTGCGACCTCAAGCGGCGCGAGCAGCCGGACCAGGGCCGCCACCGAGGCGCGCCCGCCCCGCGTGCGCAGGTGGTCCCCGTAGAGATCGAAAAGCGCGGCTCGGGCGTTCACCCCACCCAGTGTGGGGTCAGGATCTGTCTCCGACAATGCTGATTGCGATGCTGCGCATCGCGGGTTCGGGTGCTCAACCCCGGTGTCTTCCCTCGTCGCTCCGCTCCTCAGTCCAGACACCGGCGCACCCTCACGGCCATAGGCTGGGCACGCTTTGATCCACAAAAGAGCCCAGGGCATTACCCTATTGAGCTCGGAGGCGGGATAATAGGACATCACAGAAGACGTGAATGCGCCGACCGCCTCCTCGGGGGCGGTCGACAACGCGGGAAGGGATACACGCATGGCGGCGATGAAGCCGCGGACTGGTGACGGTCCGCTGGAGGTCACCAAGGAAGGCCGGGGCATCGTCATGCGGGTCCCGCTGGAGGGTGGTGGGCGGCTCGTCGTCGAACTGTCCGCGGACGAGGCCAGCGCCCTCGGTGACGCATTGAAGAACGTGGTCGGCTGACCGCCGCCTTTCACTTGATATCGGCCCTGGCAGCGGGTGCTATCCCGCGCCGGGGCCGCTCTTGTTTCTCCCCATCGAGGAGTGATCGTGCCCATTCACACTCGCCTGACCGTCGCGCCCCACGCCGCGTCCGACGCCGAATTCCTGGCCGTCCCGTTCGGCGCCGGCCTTGACGCCGCGGTCGAGCTCCCCATCCCGCTCCCCGCCCTGCTGGCCCACTACCAGGTCAAAGGCGACGCGGGCGAGGTGCTGGAGATCCCCGTCGCCCAGGGCGACGGGGTCAGGCGCATCCTCCTGTACGGCGTCGGCGACAGCTCCCCCAAGGACCTGCGCAAGGCCGGAGCCGCGCTGACCGGCCGGGCCAAGGGCCGCCCGAGCCTGACCGTGCTGCTCCCCCCGGACGGCGACGCGGCGCCCCTGGTGGAGGCCGCGCTGCTGGCCGCCTACACGTTCACCATCGGCGAGATCAAGACCAAATCGGTAGCGGAGATCGTGTTCGTCGGCGGGGACGCCGCCGCCGTCCGCCGCGGCGAGGCGATCGCCCGCGCCACCAGCGTGGCCAGGGACCTGGTCAACACCCCGGCCTCGATCAAGACCCCCGGCTGGCTGGCCGCCCAGGCCGTGGAGATCGGCGCGAGCGCGGGCCTCGGCGTCCGGGTCGACACCGAGCTCACCCACTTCGGCGGCATCCGCGCGGTCGGCCAGGGTTCGGTCAACCCGCCCTGCCTGGTCGAGATGTCCTACGAGCCCGCCTCGTACGACCGCCACGTGGTGCTGGTCGGCAAGGGCATCACCTTCGACAGCGGCGGCCTGTCGATCAAGACCTCCGAGGGCATGAAGACCATGAAGACCGACATGGCGGGCGGCGCGGCCATCATCGCCGCCATGGGCGCCCTCGCCGAGTTCAACGCGCGGGTCAAGGTCACCGGCCTGATCGCCTGCGCCGAGAACGCCTTCTCCGGCTCGGCCCAGCGCCCCAGCGACGTCATCGTCCAGTACGGCGGGCGCACCGTGGAGGTCCTCAACACCGACGCGGAGGGCCGCCTGGTGATGGCCGACGCGCTCGCCTACGCCGACGCAGAACTCGACCCGGACGCGCTGGTGGACATCGCCACCCTGACCGGCGCCGCCAAGATCGCCCTCGGCCCCGGCATCGCCGCGCTGTACGCCACCGACGAGACCCTGGCCGCCCAGCTGCTGGCCGCGAGCGAGCGGACCGGCGACCGGCTGTGGCGCATGCCGCTCATCGACGACTACGTCGGCGACCTGGACTCCGACGTGGCCGACCTGGCCAACGTGGACAAGCGCATGACCGGCGCGGCCGGTTCGGTGGCGGCGGCGCTGTTCCTGCGCGAGTTCACCGGCAAGCGGCCGTGGGCGCACCTGGACATCGCCGGACCGGCCAGGGCCGAGAAGGGCGCGACCGGGTTCGGGGTGCGGATGCTTCTCGACTGGCTCAGCTGAGCTTTATGGCGGCGAGCAGGCCGTCGCCTAGTGGGAACATCAGGGGGCGTAGGCGCTCGTCGGAGCGGACCAGCTTGCCCAGTTCGCGGACGGCGACGGTGTCCGGGTCGCGCTGGGTGGGGTCGGCCACCCGGTCGTTCCAGAGGGCGTTGTCGAAGGCGACGATGCCGCCCACCCGCAGCAGCCGGATGGCTTCGGCCAGGTAGTCGCCGTACTCCTGCTTGGCGGCGTCGCAGAAGACCAGGTCGTACCCGCCGTCGGCGAGGCGGGGCAGGACGTCCAGGGCGCGGCCGACGATCAGCCGGATCCGGCTCCCGGAGAAACCGCCCTCGGCGAAGGTCTGGCGGGCCAGCCGCTGGTGCTCCGGTTCCGCGTCCACGCTCGTCAGGGTGCCGTCCGCCCGCATGCCGCGCAGCAGCCAGAGCCCGGACACCCCGCACCCGGTCCCGATCTCCACCACCGCTCTGGCGTTGATCGCGGTCGCGAGGAAGCTCAGCGCGGCCCCACCACCAGGAAGGATGGGTGGCGCGCCCACCTCCGTGCCCCGCTGCCGCGCGGCCCGCAGCACCTCGTCCTCGGGGACGAAATCCTCCGCATGAGCCAGGCTCGCCGTATTCATGGTTCTGAAGCGTAGGGGAGTAAGCCCCGAACGGGAACTCACGCCACAACGAGGACGTTGCACGCTTTGAACGGTCTTTATTCTCGCGGCATCAAGCAGCAGCCGCGCAGCGGGCGCGGCATTGAGAACAGAAGGGCACAATGGGGGTAGCGACGGTCTTGGAGAAAGGGTTGCTGGTGGACGACGCCGACCGCCAGCCGGACACCTCGGTGTCCGACTGGACGCCTCCCAGCTGGGAGGAGGTCGTTCGCACGCACTCCGCGCGGGTATACCGGCTCGCGTACCGCCTGACCGGGAACGTGCACGACGCCGAGGACCTGACCCAGGAGGTCTTCGTCCGGGTGTTCCGATCATTGTCCAGCTACACGCCTGGGACGTTCGAGGGCTGGCTGCACCGCATCACCACCAACCTGTTCCTGGACCAGGCGCGCCGCAAGCAGCGCATCCGGTTCGAAGGTCTGGCCGACGACGCGGCGGAGCGGTTACGCGGCCGCGAGCCGTCTCCGGCCCAGGCATACGACGACGCCCATCTGGAACCCGACATCCAGGCCGCGCTGGACGCGCTGCCGCCGGATTTCCGGGCCGCCGTCGTGCTCTGTGACATCGAAGGCCTGTCGTATGAGGAGATCGCCGCGACGCTCGGGGTGAAGCTCGGCACCGTCCGCAGCCGCATCCACCGGGCCCGCTCGCAGTTGCGCGAAGCCCTGGACCATCGGGCGCCCCGCGACGACCAGCTCCCCCCTTCGTCGTTCACCCGGGAGGGCAGATGAGCGACTCGCGCGCCGCCTGCCCCCGACAGCACCACGAGGAGGGAGCATGACGCACCTTGGAGAGCGCGTCTCCGCGCTGATCGACGGCGAGCTCGGCCACAACGACCGGGAACGCGCCCTGGCCCACCTGACCTTCTGCGCCGACTGCCGGGCGGAGGTGGAGGCGTTCCGCGCGCTCAAGAGCCGCCTGCGCCTGATGGATCCGCCTCCGGTTCCGGCGGATCTGACCATGTCGCTGCTGAGGATGCCGCCACCCGGCCCCCCTGATCTCCGGGCTCTGCCCGGTATCTACAGCCTTGCCCCGGTCGACAACCGCCCCCGCCGGGCCGCCGGATCTTCCGGCCCCGGACGCGGTAGTCGCCGCATCGGCTATGTCGCGGTGGGCGTGGCCTCGGCCGCGGTCGCGCTCGGCACGCTGTTCATGGTCAGCGGTGAGCCTCGCCCGGCGACGCCGCCGGAGATGATGGTGCCCGCGCCGAACACCGCGGCGCCGTTCCGGCTCAGCTCGCCGTCCGCCACCCCGAGCCCGCGACCCTCGCTTGCGCGGTGATGTCCTGATCGGGCGGCTACCCTGCCGAATGTGGGGAACTAGACGGCATACGATTTTGCTTTACATCAGTCGTATGCCGTTGGGCTGAGGATGGCACCGGGCCACCGCTGACTTCGCGTGGGAGTGAAAAACACCGATGACCGACGACACGCGTTCCTTCAACGCGTCGGACCGGCCTGAGTTCCTTCCGGCGGAAGGACCCCACCCCGGCTGGGGCAGCCCTTCTGGCGGCCCCAGCCCGCAGTACCGGCAGCAGGGGCCTGACTTCGTTCAGTCTCCCGACTTTATCCAGTCACAGCACCCGACCGACCCGTTCGGCGACCAGTACGGCCAGCCGCCGGGTCCGCCGCCGCCGGTCAACGCGTACGGGATGGGTCCGGCCTGGGCGCCGCCGCCCGGTGCCCCGCCGGCGCGGCCGGACGAGCGGAAGGGGCCGCGCTCCGGCCTCATGGTGTTGCTGGCGGTGATCATCGCCCTGCTCGCGGGCGGGGCCGGGGCCTACGGCACCTACCTGCTGACCGGGTCGAGCTCAGGCCTGGACCCCAACTACGCGATTCCGACGACCCCGGCCGGTAGCACCGCACGGCCGCCGGAGTCGGTCGCCGGGGTGGCCTCCCGGGTGCTGCCCAGCGTGGTCTCGCTGGAGGTGCGCGGCGGCAGCGAGTCGGGCACCGGCTCCGGCTTCCTGATCAAGGGTGGCTACATCGTCACCAACAACCACGTGGTCGCGGTGGCCTCCGCCGGCGGCGAGATCCGGATCAAGTTCAGCAACCGCAGGTCCACCACCGCCAGGATCGTGGGCCGGGACCCCAACTCCGACATCGCCGTGGTCAAGCCGGAGGAGACGTTCGGCTCGCCGGAGGTGGCGCTGGGCAACTCCGACTCGATGGTGGTCGGCGATCCCGTGATCGCGATCGGCTCCCCGCTCGGCCTGACCGGCACGGTCACCACGGGCATCGTCAGCTCGCTCAACCGCCCGGTCGAGGCGGGCGGGGAGAGCGGCAGGGACTCGGCGCTGATCAACGCCATCCAGACCGACGCGGCGATCAACCCCGGCAACTCGGGCGGCCCGCTAGTAAACGCGGCGGGCGAGGTGATAGGGGTCAACTCGGCCATCGCCACCCTGAACGGCGGGTCCCCGCTCGGGCAGCAGACCGGCAGCATCGGCCTCGGCTTCGCCATCCCGGTCAACCAGGTGCGCCGGATCGCGGAGGAGCTCATCACCACGGGCAGCGCCCGTACGTCCCGGATCGGGATCAGCATCGACCAGCAGTACCAGGGGCAGGGAGTGCGGATCGCGGCGCAGGCCGAGCGCGGGATCGAGCCCGTCACCCCGGACGGGCCCGCCGACAAGGCGGGGCTGCGGCCCGGGGACGTGATCCTGGAGGTGGACGGCCAGCCGGTGAGCGACAGCCGCGAGCTGATCGTCACCATCCGCAGCAAAGCCCCCGGCGACAAGGTGGTCTTCAAGTACCAGCGCGCGGGTTCCGAACGCACCGCGACGGTGACCATCGGAGCCGCCCCCGCACCCAGTGCTCAGCCTTCGTGAGTAGTCTGAGCGCATTGGTAGTTGGAGGGAGAACGCCGTGTTCGGACTCGGCTGGCCGGAGATCATAGCGTTGGTGGTGATCGCGCTGCTCGTCTTCGGCCCGGAGAAGCTTCCGCAGGCGGCCTCCCAGGCGGGACGGACGTTGCGGCAGCTCAGGCAGATGGCCAACAACGCGCGCAGCGATCTGGAGGCCAATCTCGGGCCGGAGTTCAAGAACTTCGACCCGGCCGACCTGAACCCCAAGACGTTCGTCCGCAAGCACCTGCTGGACGACGTGGAGAAGGACTGGAAGGACGACGAGCCGGACCTGCCGCCGCTCGAACCCCCGGTCCCGGCTTACGTGGAGCTGAACTTCGGGGAGATCCCGCCGTACGACAACGAGGCGACCTGACGAAAGCCCGCCCGATCCGGGCGGGCTTTCGTGTGAGGGTTCAGCGGCCGGTCGGGGTGAGGTCCAGCTTCATGCCCTTGAGGCTGCTGGAACGCTTGCTCAGCCCCTGCGCGATCCGGCGCAGCTCGACCGACGCGGGGGCGTCGGGCTCGGTGAGGACCAGCGGCTTGCCCTCGTCGCCGCCCTCGCGCAGCCGGGTGTCGATCGGCACCTGGCCGAGCAGCGGCACCCGCGACCCGAGCGTCCTGGTCAGCGCGTCGGCCACGGTCTGGCCGCCGCCCTCGCCGAACACCGAGATGCGCTCGTCGCAGTGCGGGCAGGGCAGCCAGGACATGTTCTCGATCACCCCGGCCACCTGCTGGTGGGTCTGGGCGGCGATCGACCCGGCCCGCTCGGCCACCTCGGCCGCCGCCTGCTGCGGCGTGGTGACCACCAGCAGCTCCGCGGTGGGCATGCGCTGGGCCACCGAGATGGCGATGTCGCCGGTGCCGGGCGGCAGGTCCATGAGCAGCACGTCCAGGTCGCCCCAGTAGACGTCGGCCAGGAACTGGTGCAGCGCCCGGTCCAGCATCGGGCCGCGCCAGACCACCGCGCTGTTGCCCTCCGGCTTGAACATGCCCACCGAGATGACCTTGATGTCATGCGCCACCGGCGGCATGATCATGTCTTCCACCTTGGTGGGGCGGTCGCCCACGCCGAGCATGCGGGGCACGCTGTGCCCGTAGATGTCGGCGTCCAGCACGCCCACCTTGAGGCCGCTCGCCGACATGGCGGCGGCCAGGTTGACCGTCACCGAGGACTTGCCCACCCCGCCCTTGCCGCTGGCGACCGCGAACACCCGGGTCAGCGAGCCGGGCTTGGCGAACGGGATCTCCTTCTCCGGGCCGCGGTCGCCGCGCAGCTTGGTCTGCAGCACCTTGCGTTGCTCGGTGCTCATCACATCCATCTCCACGGCCACCCGGGCGACGCCGGAGATGGCGGAGACGGCCGCGGTCACGTCGCGGGTGATGGTGTCCCGCATCGGACATCCGGCGACCGTCAGATAGATGCCCACACGCACCGCCCCGTCGGGGGCGATGTCGATGCTCTTCACCATGTCGAGCTCGGTGATCGGCCGGCGGATCTCGGGGTCGTTGACCGTGGCCAGCGCTGCCGTCACCAGTTCAGGGGTCGGTGCCATACGTTCATGCTACGAACTCAGCGGCGTTCCGACGAACCGAGCTGCTCCCCGAGCCGCTGGAGCTCCGCCCTGAGGTAGTCGCGGGTGGCCACCTCGCCCAGCGCGACCCGCAACCCGGCGATCTCCCGGGTCAGATATTCGATCTCAGCCTGGTTCCGCTCGGCGGCCAGCCGGTCCTGCTCGCCCTGCACCCGGTCCCGGTCCGCCTGCCGGTTCTGCGCCAGCAGGATCAGCGGGGCGGCGTACGAGGCCTGCAACGACAACATCAACGTCAGGAAGATGTACGGATAGGGGTCGAATTTCAGGGGCGTGAGCGCGTTCCACAGCACCCACACCGCGACGAACACGGTCATGTAGACCAGGAACCTGGCCGTGCCGATGAACCGGGCGATCCGCTCGGACAGCCGCCCGAACGCCTCCGGGTCGTAGTGCGGCCGCAGCCGCATCCGCATTTCCCTGGGCTGGTCCAGCCGCTCAGTCATCCCGCTCCCGCCAGTCCTCCGGCAGCAGGTGATCCAGCACGTCGTCCACCGTCACCGCGCCGATCAGGCGTCCCACGCCGTCCACCACCGGGCTGGCGACCATGTTGTACGTGGCCAGGTACGACGCCACCTCGGGCAGCGTGAACTCCGGCCTGATCGGGTCCAGCGACGGGTCCACCAGGCCGCCGAGCAGGGCGGACGGCGGCTCCCGCAGCAGCCGCTGGAAGTGCACCAGGCCCAGGTAGCGGCCGGTGGGGGTCTCGGTCGGGGGGCGGGAGACGAACACCTGGGCGGCCACCGACGGGGTCTGCTCCCGGTTGCGGATGTGCGCCAGGGCCTCGGCCACGGTGGCGTCGGGGGGCAGGATCACGGGCTCAGTGGTCATCATGCCGCCGGCGGTCTCCTCGGGGTAGTCGAGCAGCCGCCGTACCGGATCGGCCTCTTCCGGGATCATCAGCTGGAGCAGGGTCTCGGCCTGGTCGGTGGGCAGGTCCTGGAGCAGGTCGGCGGCGTCGTCGGGGCCCATCTCGGCGAGCACGTCGGCCGCCCGTTCGGCGTCCAGGTTGCCGAGCACCACGACCTGGTCCCGGTCGGGCAGCTCCTCCAGCACGTCGGCGAGGCGGTCGTCGTTGAGGGCGGCGGCCACCTCGGCCATCCGTTTGTCCGGCAGCTCCTGCAGCAGGTTGGCCAGGTCGGCGGGGCGCATGGTCTCAAAGGCGGCGAGCAGGCTGGCCGCGCCCTGGTCCACCTGCGCCTGCTCCAGGCCGGACACCTGGTTCCAGTCGGAGATCACCGTCTGGCCCCGGCGGCGGGTGCCGTGCCTGACCGCCACCTTGGTGATCAGCCAGGCCGGCGGGTGGTGCTCCATCGCCAGGTCGAGCACGGTGCCGGGCTCGCCGTCGTGGGTGACGCCGCGGTCCAGCAGTTCGCCGATGGCCAGCGTCTCGGAGGCGCGCTGCTCGAAGCGGCGCAGGTTGAGGCGGCCGGTGAAGATGACGGCGCCGACCTCTACGCTGATGATCCGGGTGATCGGCAGGAACACCCGGCGGCGCGGCTGGACCTCGACCACGAAGCCGTGCACCCGGGGCGGCTGGGCGCCGCGCAGCGCGACCACGACGTCCCTGATCCGGCCGATCCGGTCCCCGGCCGGGTCGAACACCGCGAGCCCCGCCAGCCGGGCCACGAAGATCCGATCCACTCCTCGACGGTATGGCGCTGCGCCCGCCCGGGACGGTATGACAGGATCAATACTATTAAACGGTAGTTACATGGATGGGTCATGATCCGGTCAATAAGCCTGGGAATCGCGGTCGTTTCGGCGTTGTGCTTCGGGTTCTCCGGGCCGATGGCCAAGTATCTGGGGGCCGCCGGGCTGAGCCCGCTCGAATCGGTCTGGGTGCGGATGGCCGGCGCCGGCCTGGTGCTGCTGGTGATCCTGGCCGTGGCCCGGCCGGGCGCGCTGCGCATCCCCCGCGACCGGCTCGGCTTCTTCGCGGCGTACGCGGTGATCGCGGTGGCCGGAGTGCAGGCCCTGTTCTTCCTGGCGATCACCCGGCTCCCGGTCGGGGTGACCTTGCTGATCGAATACACCGCGCCCGTGCTGGTGGTGCTGTGGGTGCGGTTCATCCGGCGGGTACGGCTCCCGCGCGCCGCCTACCTCGGGGCGCTGGTGGCGGTGATCGGGCTGGGGGTGGTCGTGGAGGTCTGGCAGGGGTTGCGGCTGGACGCGCTCGGGCTGCTGCTGGCGCTGCTGGCGTCCGCGTGTTGCGCCGGATATTTCCTGATGAGCGATAACCTGCACGTCGATCCGCTCGGGCTGGTGGCCTGGGGCATGATCGGGGCCGCCGTGGTCCTGGTGCCGATCTCACAGCCGTGGGGCATCGACTGGGCGGCGTTCGGCCGGACCGTCACGGTGAGCGACTTCACATTGCCGGTGGCGGGGGCGCTGGCCTGGCTGATCGTGGTGGCCACCGTCATCGCGTACGTGGCCGGGGTGACGGCGGTGCGGCGGCTTTCGGCGGCCGTGGGGGCGACGGTGGCCAGCCTGGAGGTCATCGGCGCGGCCCTGCTCGCCTGGATTCTGCTCGACGAGCATCTCGGGGTCGCCCAGATCGCCGGCGGCGCGGTGGTGCTGCTGGGCGCGCTGCTCGCCCAGACCGCCACCGCCGCCCGGCAGGCGGTCCCTCCGGTGGGCGAACCCGTGCTAACCGGCGTTCAGGGGCGTTAGCCGTACAACCAAGGAGTGGGCTGCCCAGCGGGCGGTCAGGGCCGTGCTGTCGATGGCGTTGAGGCGCTCCTTGGCCAGCGCGGCCACCACCTCCGGGTGCTCCGCCTGGTTGAGCACCGTCACGGTGGCGGGAAAGCGCACGAGTTGGGCGCCGTTGTCCTTGCTGCGCAGGATGACCTCGATCTCCGGGCTGCCCGCCAGGCCCGGGAGCTCCTGCTCGCCGCCGCCGGTCACGACGTGGATCGCGCCGTCGTGCCAGACGTGCCAGGCCAGCCGGGTCCCGGACGGCAGCGCCAGCCAGAGCACACTGGACTTTTTCGCGCCCTCTTCGATCAGCCGCAGGGTCATGCTCCTACTTTTTCAGACTTTCACGGCTTCGTCCGGCCGATGAGCTTCCAGGTCGCCGGAAGCAGCCCGGCCGCGATCAGCAGCTTGACCCCGTCGCCGACCAGGAACGGCACGACGCCCGCGGCGAACGCGGCGCCCAGATCCATGCCCGTGTAGACCATCAGCCACGGCACGCCGACCGCGTAGATGACCGCGGTCCCGGCCAGCATGGTGAGGATCGTCCGCCCCACGGTGCGGTCACCGCCCCGCCCGGCCAGGTGCCCGACCAGCGAGGCCGCCGCGATGAACCCCACGATGTAACCCAGCGTGGCGTTGCCCCCGGACGGCGCGAACCAGGTGAGGCCGAGCCCGGCCACATCGCTGACCTGGCCTACCAGGAAGTAGATCGCCATGCCGAGGAACGCCCGGTGCAGGCCGAGCGCCGCGCCCGACAGCAGCACCGCCATGGTCTGCAGCGTCATCGGCACGGGCGTGTTCGGCAGCGGCACGCTGATCTGCGCCGCCAGCCCGGTGAGCGCGGCCGCGCCCACGACGAGCACGACGTCCCGGACCAGCCGTCCGGGGATGAGATCGGACAAAACGGCGGGGCGTTCCCTCATGGTGGCGTTGGCCATCGCTCTGCGTCCCTTCGACTTTTGTTTCCTTTGCCCATTCTTGGGATGAATGGTGGGCGCGCAGTACGACGTCACGACCAAGGTCGCCCGCCGCCGTTTGTAGGAAGGCCACAGCGCTAGCGTGGAGCGCATGCGCGCGCGACGATCCTGCCTGGCCGTGCCCGGCAGCAATCCCCGGTTCCTGGAGAAGGCCCAGAGCCTGCCCGTCGACGAGGTCTTCCTCGACTTGGAGGACTCGGTCGCCCCGATCGCCAAGGAGGGCGCCCGCCGCACGGTGGTGACGGCGCTGAAGGAAGGCGACTGGGGCGGCAAGACCGTGGTCGTCCGGGTCAACGACCTGTCCACGCCGTGGACCTACCGGGACGTCATCGAGGTGGTGGAGGCGGCCGGCGACCGGCTGCACTGCGTGATGCTGCCGAAGGTCGAGGAGGCCGCCCAGGTGCGCTGGCTGGACCTGCTGCTCAGCCAGATCGAGCGGACGGTCGGGCTGCCGGTGGGCGGGATCGGGATCGAGGCCCAGATCGAGAGCGCGCGCGGCCTGGTCGCCGTAGATGAGATCGCCGGGTCGAGCGCCCGCCTGGAGACGCTGGTGTTCGGGCCCGCCGACTTCATGGCCTCGATCGGGATGCGCACGCTGGTGGTGGGGGAGCAGCCGCCCGGGTACGCGGAGGGAGACGCCTACCACTACATCCTGATGCGGATCCTGATGGCGGCCCGGGCCCGGGACCTGCAGGCCATCGACGGGCCCTATCTGCAGATCAAGGACATCGAGGGGTTCCGGCGGGCGGCCGGGCGGGCGGCGGCGCTGGGATTCGACGGCAAGTGGGTGCTGCACCCGGGCCAAGTGGAGGCCGCCAACGAGGTGTTCTCGCCGTCGCAGGCCGACTACGACCACGCGGAGCTGATCCTGGACGCGTACGAGTACTACACGACTGTGGAAGGTCGCGGCGCGGTCATGCTGGGGGACGAGATGATCGACGAGGCGTCCCGGAAGATGGCCCTGGTGATCTCCGCCAAGGGCCGGGCGGCCGGGCTCACCCGGACCACGTCGTTCCAGCGGCCCTGACTTCCGGGCGCTTCAGGGGCTGTGGGGTGGCCCCTGAAGCGGTCCCGGGGTGTCAGAACTGCACGCCGATCGTGGTGAAGAACCAGAACGACGAGGTCAGCCAGAGGCCGACCAGGAGGGTGAAGAGCAGGCCGCCGAGCACGGGCAGGGTCCAGCCCGGCACGCCGCGCTTCGGCAGGGCCAGCATCTTCGTGGCGAAGATGCCGTAGAACAGGCAGCCCAGGATGGAGTGGATCATCACCCGGGGCTCGTCGTAGCGGGCGCCGACCGCGTACAGGCAGTGGAAGGCCACCGGCACGGTCAGCAGGAAGGCGATCCGGCCCGACCAGCGGTGGGTGGGCTCCACCCAGGCGCCTTGAAACGGGAGTTTGCCCCACATCGCCATGGCCGTCAGCACCTGCAGGATGGCCAGCAGGGCCGCGCCGGTGGTCAGCCACGCTTTCATGGCCAGCGGTCCGGTGAAACCGCCGGGGCCGACCGCGAAGCCGGTGGGGGGGTGGAGCTCGCCGTACACGCCGAGGGCGGTGGCGATGGCGCCGCCGACCAGGGCGGGCACGACGAGCAGGACGACGGCGGAGCCCCGACGGGGGGTGGAGTACTGCTGTGTGTGGCTCATCTCGGGCTCGCTATCAGGGGTTGATTGTGTCGATGAAAGCGTCAGGCTCCTGCGGGGTCAAGGGGATCCCGTACCAGGTGACGACGCCGCCTTCGAACGCGGCCGCGGCCTCGCCGGCGCCGCTTTCGCCGATGCTGAGCCGGCCGACCGACTGGCCGCTCGGCAGTTTGATCCAGCCGCCGACGATCCTGGCCCCCCGGACCTGGGCCGTCGCCCGGTAGAGACCGGACGGCTTCTTCACCACCGCGGCGGAGAACCGCCACGACTTGCCCTTGAACTCGACCCGGCCCTGCGCCTTGCCGCCGCCCAGGCTGGCGGTGATCAAGGAGTCCTTGCCCTCAAGGGTGACCGTGTTGTTCTCCGCCGTGCCCTTCAGCCAGGACTCGATGTGACCGTCGCAGAAGTACGCGACCGCCTTGCCGTTCCTGATCGAGATGGCCACCAAGCCGCCGTTGCCCTGCACCACGCCCGCGTAGTCGACCTTCTTGGGGGTCGTGTCGGCGGGTGCCGCCTCCTCAGGAGGCGCGGTCTCCTCGGGCGTGGGGGCCTCCTCCTCGGCGGCGGGAGGGGCGGTGGACGCGGTTTCGATGGGTGTCGCCGTCGCCTGCTCGACCGCGGGCGAGGCTTGGGCGCTTGCGACGCCGAGGGCGACGGTGAGCACCGCGCCGACGGCCAATGTATAGACAGGTCCTAACCGACTCATTGCCTTCTCCTGGGATAGTTCGTACCCCGGTGAGTGAACTCTTCCGGCCCCGTTCTGTCTGTGAACAAATGCGCAAAGTGGATCGCGACGAAACCGGCTCTGATTACGGAGAATGGGTCACATGAACGACCATGAGCCGCGCCCGGACCGGACGCCGCCGCCTGCCCACCCTCCGACCTGGGCATCTGCCAATCCCGCACCGACTGACCCGTCGCCTCCTTCGGGTACACCGAGCATTTCGGACGCGCCACAATATCCGGCACAATATGCGGCACAATCGGGTGAGTCAGGGTATCAGCAGCAGTACCCCCCAGGAGGGTGGTTCCCGACACCGCAGCCCCCCCAGCCACAGCCGTGGTCGCTGCCGACTCCCTCCGGGTTGCGGTTCGACCACCTGGCCCGCAACGCGATCAACAGCTGGTGGCGGCCGATCCTCGGCACGGTCTTTCTGATCGTCGGCTTCCTGATCAGCTCGCTGGTGCTCGGCCTGGTCGTCGGCCTGCTGGCCCGGATGGCGGGCATCCCGATGGTGGCCGAAGGCTCTCGGGTCTTCACCGATCCGCTGCTGGATGTGGCCTTCCAGCTGCTGGTGCTGGCGGCGGCCATCCCGGTGGTCCTGGGTACGGTCTGGCTGGTCCAGCGGCGGCGGCCCGGCACGGTCTCGTCGGTGGTGGGGCGGCTGCGCTGGCGATGGCTGCTCACCTGCGTGCCCCTGGGGCTGCTGGCGGTGGTGGTCGGCGAGGCCTCCCAGCAGCTGACGGTGTTCCTGAGCGGCGAGCCCGTCACCTACGAATGGGGAGGCTGGACCCCGTTCGTGCAGGCCATGGCCGTGATCCTGCTACTGGTGCCGTTCCAGGCCGCGGCCGAGGAGTACGTCTTCCGCGGCTGGGTCATCCAGGCGTTCGGGGCCTACATGCGCAACCCGTGGCCGGCCTTCATCATCGGGTCCGCCGGGTTCGCCGCGCTGCACGGGTACACCGACTGGGGCATCGCGTACGTCTTCGGGTTCGGGATCCTGTCCGGATGGCTGGCGGTGCGGACGGGCGGCCTGGAGGCGCCCATCGCGCTGCACGTGGTCAACAACGTGGTCGCGTTCGGGTTCAGCGCGGCGGATGGAAATTTGGACGGAGCCCTGGAACAGGGGTCGTTGCCGTGGCAGACGGTGGTCGGAACCGTCGTGCAGTTCGCCGTGTACACCATCGTCGTCCTGACATTCGCGCGAAAAACCGCAGTTCAGACGGTGTCGCGATAAATCTGACTAGAGAAGAGGTGATCGCTCGGCAGTGAGGGGGTAAAAGACGAACGCGTCCCCGATATGTCTGGAACGGTCCTGATATAGGAGGTACCGGTCGTGCCCCCCCAAGACGAGGAGCCTGCGGAGTCACCCCCGGCGCTGCACCACTCGCCGCCGGGACCCGCTGAGGAGCGGTCGCCCCGCCCCCCGGGCTCTTCACCATGGGCGCTGCCGCCGTTCGGCGCGCCCGTTCCCGAGGACGCGGAGGAACCTCCGGAGGAGCACACCTGGTCGCCGAGCCCCAGGACCGGGCGCCGGCCGTACGACGATCCGCCCGAGCCTGCCGAGTTCCGGCATGGCCAGCCGTACAGCCAGCCGGAGCCCCCGGAGCCGAGGACCGGACGGCCGCCCTACGGAGAGCAGCCGCGCCCGCAGCCGAGCTGGTCCTGGCAGGCCGAAGTCGAGGAGGAGCCCCGGCCGCCCCGGCGGCTGGTGACCCGGCCGGACAAGCTCGTCGCCTCAGGACCGCCGCCCGCTGACACGCCCAGCGGTATCCGCAGGAGCCCGGAGATCCAGGCGGAGCCCGAGGAACTCCCGCCGCCGAGGCAGCCCCTCCTGCCGCCCCCGCCGCCGCCTCCACCGCCTCCCCCTCCGCAGCGCATCGGCCGCCCGCCCGGCGGCCGCCCGGCCCGCCCGGACGTGCTGGTCTCGTTAGGACCGCCGCGCGGGGGACGGCACCACCGCAGGAGCGTCCGGGTGCCGCGCCGGGCCACCCCCATGTCGTTCCGGCTGCCGCTGCTCGTGGTCGCCTCCCTGCTCGCCGTGGCCGTGCTCGGCTGGTTCGCCGTCCAGTGGGCCAGCGCGCCCACCACCACCGGGATCACCCTCGCGGTCGGCGACGGGCAGTCCGGCGACTCGGCCTTCGCCGCGCCGGGACAGCCGGGCAACGGCTCCCGCCAGCTGCTCACCTCGGTCGCCTCCGCCGGATCCACCATCGTGGCCGTCGGCACCGACACCACCAGCCCGATCGCCCGCCCCCTGTTCATCGTCTCGGTCAACGGCGGCAAGGACTGGGAGCTCGGCACCGTCATCGGCCCGCCCGGCTACGAGCCCGTCCCCGGCTCGCCCGGCCGGGTCACCGGCGGCAACGGGCGCTGGCTGGCCGTCGGCACCGACGAGCCGGGCCCGGAAGGCCGCGGCATGTGGACCTCGACGGACGGCCGCACCTGGACGGCGGTGGACCCCGCCCGGCTGAGCCCGTTCCTCGCCCAGGACCGCATCACCGACCTGGCCAGGACCACCTCGGGCTTCGTCGCCGTCGGCACCACCGTGCTGGGCGACGGCACGCTCGGCGCGGTCGCCTGGGTCTCGCCGGACGGCCAGTCCTGGTCCCGGGTGGACAACGCCAGGATCGGCACCTCCGACAAGATCAGGGGTATCCAGTCGGTGATCGCCAAGGGCGACCAGGTGGTCGCGCTGGCCGACCCGGGCGCGGGCACCGCGACCGTGATCCTGCGCTCCGACGACGGCGGCGCGAGCTGGCTGCGCACCGCCACCGAACTGCCCGACATCCGCCCGGAACCGGGTGCGCTGGCGGTCGGCGAGGATGGCTTCGTGCTGGTTCCCACCGGCCAGCGGTTCGGCGGCGACGGCGTGCCGGTGCACTGCTCGCCTGACGGCGGCCAGTGGAACGAGTGCGGCGCCATCGGCCCGCTCAGCCCGCAGGGCACCGGCGTCCGCGGCCTGGCCTCCTCCTCCGACGGGATCGCCGCCGTCGCCGAGTCGGCCTGGGAGGAGTACGTGGTCTTCCGCAGTGGCGACGGCAAGAAATGGGCCAAGAGCACCGACCTCGGGCACATCCCCGGCACCCTGCGCGCGGTCACCATGACCGGCGACGGCCTGCTGGTGGCGGGCGGCGACGCGCGCGGCCCCGGCGACGTGGAGAACCTGGCCGTGCTGATGACGGCCGAGCGGGGCAAGGCCGCCCGCGCGGTGCCGCTGGACGCGGTGGCCGGTCTCAACCGGCTGGCCCGCAACACCGCCAGCGTGCTCGCCTCCGGCGGCGCCTTCGTGGCCGTCGGCTCGGCCAACGGCGACGCCGGCATCTGGACCAGCGGCAACAACGGCGCCAACTGGAAGGCCATTGAGTCGGAATGGCTGGGCGGCCTGGGGCGGCAGGAACTCACCGACGTCGCCCACGGCGAGAAGGGCTGGCTGGCCGTCGGCAGCACGATGGCCGACCCGGTCATCACCAAACCGCTCCTGGTCACCTCCGGCGACGGCAAGGCGTGGCGGCCAGGACCGGTCATCGACGTGCCGGACGGGCATCTCTTCCTGGCGCCACGTACAGTCGCGGCCGGACCGGCGGGCTACGTGCTGGCCGGGGAGGACCAGACCGCCTCCGGCATCGTCCCCGCGCTCTGGTTCAGCCCCGACCTCAAACGTTTCACCCGGGTGGGCAAGCTCCCGGCGGGCGGGGCCGGGATCCGGATCCAGGACGTGGCCGCCACCCCGTCCGGGTTCATCGCCGTCGGCGGCTCGGGGCCCGCGGAACGCGAGTCCGGGGTGGTGTGGATCTCCTCGGACGGGCTCAGCTGGAAGGCCGAGCGCCGGGTGATCCCCGAGGACGCCCGCTCCGCCGGGCTGCGGCACGTGGTGGCCCGCGACGACCGCATCGTCGCGGTCGGCGCCGCCGTCACCGACGAGGGCTCCCGCCCGTTCTCCGCCGTCTCCGTGGACGGCGGAGAGACCTGGGAGTACAGCTGGCTGCCCGCCGAGGAGGCCGCCGTCGTGCTGGACCTGACCGCCAGCGAGCGCGGCATCGTCGCCGTCGGCTCGCACGGCCGCTCCAGCGAGGGCGACAGCTCGGTCTGGGCCTCGGCTGACGGCGGCACCTGGCAGCGGCACGCCTTGGTCGAGGACGGTCTGGGCGGTGCGGGCGCGCAGTGGCTGGGCGCGGTCACCATCTCCGGTCAGCGCGTGATCGCCATCGGCCGCTCCACCACCGGCACCACCGACAACATCATCATCTGGCGCAGCACGCTCACCTCGGAAGATCGCTGAGAAAGTCGAGCAGCCCGTCCGTCAGCGGCAGGAGGCCGAGTTGCGCTTGCGGCACCCAGCGCACGTCCGCCGCGTCGTCCCCCGCTTGGAGGAGGCCCCCCACCACGGTCGCGTAATAGTCATGGATCTCATACGGCGGCCGCCACACGGTCCCAGCTAACTCTCCAGGCACGACTTCGAGCCCGGTCTCCTCGCGGATCTCCCGTACCACCGCCTCGAAATCGCTCTCCCCGGCTTCCACTCGCCCGCCAGGAAGCGACCAGAGCCCTTCCCCCGGTGGTCGCCCCCGCTTGACCAGCAGCAGCCGCCCGTCGGCGTCGCGGATTACGGCCCCTACACATCGCATACGCCCAAGATTACGACTGGATAACAGGAAAACCCTTGACGAGGTCGCTCCCCGCGACGCACCGTGGGGAGGTGTGAGAGCCGCGCCCACTTGCCCGCGCTGCTTCGGACCGCTGCAGGAGCCGAGTATCTGGTCCAGCTCCTGGCGCTGCGGCCCGCACGGCGACGTGCTGCCCTATAACGCCCACCGCCCCTCCCTGGCTGCCCTCACCCTGGTACGGGAGTCCGCCGTCGTCCCTCTCTGGCTGCCCTGGCCGCTGCCCATCGGCTGGCTGGTGACCGGTTTCGGGGCGGCGGGTGACGAGCGCACCGGCGTACGCGGCAGCGTGGTGGCCCTTTCCGGCCCGTCCATCACGCACGGCCCGGCCGACCTGCTGCTGATCGCCGAGGAACCCGGCGTCGGCCTGGGCGCGGGCTACGCCGGGCTCGCCGGACCCGATCCCGGCGAGGGCGTGGGCGCGGGCCCGCCGCACGCGAAGGTCAACGTGAACGGCCACCCGACCCCGCTCTGGTGCGTGCAGGACGTGCCCAGCGACCGGGCCGCGTACGCGGGGGAGGCGCTCGGCCGCTGGCTGTGGACGATCGCCTGGCCGGCCGACGCCGGCGCGCTGCTGGTGCTCGCCCAGCTGACCCTGGCCGACTTCCGGGACGTCGACTGGGATGTTCCGTTCGGGGCATTCTCGCCCCGGCTGGAGGCGGAATAGCGCAGGAATCCCGCTCGCGGCTGGGGACGGGTAAGGTTCTGAGGCGTGACAGCGCGTATCGAGCGAGTGGTGACCGCCGGGGTCGTGGAGATCGACGACGTCGAGCACAAGGTGGAGAACAACACCTGGATCGTGGGCGATGACGAGGAGGTCATCGTCATCGACCCGGCGCGGGACGCCGAGAAGATCCTGGAGCAGGTGGGCGAGCGCGAGATCCTCGCCGTCATCTGCACCCACGGCCTGGCCGACCATGTCGGCGCGGCCATCGAGGTGGCGGCCAAGGACGAGGCGGTGATCGCCCTGCATCCCAAGGACAAGCGCCTCTGGCGGCAGACCTGGGAGGACACCTGGCCGGACATCGACATGGAGGACGAGGGCCTGTTCGCCGTCGCCGACACCGAGCTGGAGGTGCTGACCACGCCCGGGGTCACCCCCGGCGGCGTGTCGCTGCTGTCGGAGTCGCTGGGCGTGGTGTTCACCGGCGAGACGCTGCTGGCCGACGGGCCGGGCAAGCTCGGCGGGGAGTATCCGTCGCTGGCCGACCAGCTGACCTCGATCGGCGAGCGGCTGTTCACGCTGCCGCACGAGACCCGGGTGCTGCCCGCGCACGGCGAGGAGACCACCATCGGCGATCTGGAGCCCCAGTTCGACCGGTGGCTGTCCGGCTCGCTGACCGGGACCCTGGAGGAGACGGAGCCGCCGCTGGCCGACGGCACCCGCGCGTCCGGGATCAAGCTCAACCTCGACGACGACGAGTAGTGGAGCAGCTCGGTCTTGAGGGCATGCCCCGGCGGCTGTACTCGTGCACGCCGTCGCGGCTCAACTCCTGGCTCGACTGCCGCAGGCGCTACCTGTTCTCCTATCTGGTCCGGCCCGCGCCGCCCAAGGGTCCGCCATGGGCGCACAACAGCGTCGGCGCCTCCGTGCACAACGCGCTGGCCGCGTGGTGGCGGGAGCCGTATGAGCGGCGCACGCCCATGACGGCGGCGATCCTGGTCAGCAACGGCTGGATCGCCGAGGGCTTCAGGGACCAGGAGCAGTCGCTGGCGTGGCGGGACAGAGCCCGCGAGATGGTGTCCGGATATGTCGCGACTTTAGACGCGGCGGACGAGCCGGTCGGGGTCGAGCGCACCGTCGCCACCCGCACCGCGATCATCGCCGTCTCCGGCCGGATCGACCGCCTCGACCGCCGCGGCGACGAACTGGTCGTAGTCGACTACAAAACCGGCCGCCGCCCTCCCGGCCCCGACGACGCCCGCTCCTCCCTGGCCCTGGCCATCTACGCGATAGCCGCCTCCCGCGTCCTCCGCCGCCCCTGCCACCGCGTCGAACTCCACCATCTCCCCACCGGCCAGATCGCCGACTGGGAACACACCGACGAAACCCTCACCCGCCACCTGACCCGCGCCGAACAAATCGCCGAAGAGGCCTCCACCGCCGACGAAACCTACCGCGCCCACCTCCCAAACACCGGCAAACGTCCCGCCCGCAGATCCGCCGCCGCCCGATCCGCGCCCCCCGAATCCAACGGCCCCGCAGGCGCATCACTGCCACCCGAGATCGACGCCCTCTTCCCACCATCCCCCGGCCCGCTCTGCTCCTGGTGCGACTTCCGCCGCCACTGCCCCCAAGGCCAGACCGCAGCCCCCGACAAGTCCCCCTGGGACGGCCTGGCCACCCCAGAACCCGCCGTCTAGCGGTGCAGGATCGCGCTTTCGGCTGCGTTCCAGAAGCGGGTGAGGGCGGCGGCGGTTGTCTCTGGGGCCTCTACGGCGGGGGAGTGGGCCGCGCCGGGGACGACCACGCAGTCGCAGTCCAGGCGGTCGGCCATTTCGGCCTGCAAGGTGGGGGGCCAGCCGTCGTCGTGCTCGCCGTACAGGACGAGGGTGGATAGGCCGGTCTGGCAGAGTTCGTCCACGCGGTCGGTGGAGTCCAGCACCGCGCGGCCCATGGTGAGCAGGCCGGTGACGGAGTTGGCCAGCAGTCGCCGTCGCAGGAACGCGACGATGTCGTCGGGCACTCCGGCTCTGATGGCCTCCGGTTCGAGCCGGTCGGTCCAGAGTCGCTCCACGCCGAGCGTGGGCAGGTCGGCCAGCATGGTCCGCCCGGCGTGCTCGCGCGGCCCGACGATCCCGCCGGGCCCCGAGCTCATCAGCGTGTACGAGGCGAGCTTCGCGGTCCCGTCGAGCACGGTCTCCCGGGTCACCAGACCGCCGAAGGAGTGCCCCAGCAGGTGCACCGGCTCGCCGTCGCCGACCGCCGTGGCGACCACGTCCACGTCGGCGCCCAGCGCGGCGCAGGTGTAGGCCGAAGGATCCTCGGGACCCGGCGTCTCGAACTGTCCCCGCAGGTCCATCGCGAAGACCCGCCGCCCGGCCTGGGCCAGCGTCTGCAGGATCGCGATGAAGTCCTCCTTGCTACCGGTGTAGCCGGGGACCAGCAGGGCAGGCCACCGTTCCGCGACACCGGTCACGGGCCTGGCTTCGAGCACAGCGAAGCCGCCCACCGGCGTCTGGATCCGCTGAGCGGTCACACCCGGCGGCAAGGTAAGGAATCTCGGCGTACTCACGTGAAGCCACAATACTTAACAAGCCTGGCAGGGACACCGGCGAAAAAGCTTAGCCGGTTACTCGTCCGGAGCCGGCTCAGGTTTGGGCGCGTCCGGACTTTCCGGATCCGCCTTTTCCCGTGCTGACCTGCGCTGTTCCTCCGCCCGCTCCCTGAGCTTGCGGAGGAACTCCTCGTCGTCGTCCGGGCTGAGCCGCCGCGGCTCGCGCGGCGGGACGGCCTGGTCCGTATAGGTGGTGTAACCCTTCGGGAGGCGCGGCCGGCCGGCGATGAGCCAGAGCAGCGACCCGGCGGTCGGCAGCAGGATCACCACCAGCAGCCAGAGCAGCTTGGGCATGTTGCGGATCCGGGCGGGCTCCGTCGTGATCACGTCGAGCACGCAGTACAGCCACAACCCGATCACCAGCAGCGTGATCACACCACGAATGATCACCATGACGAGAGCACCTTTCCGTCCGTCCCGTCGATCAGCCGTTGCGGCGGGGCCGCGGCCGGTTGAACTGCCGGCGCTGCGCCTTCCGCTCGGTGGCCGCGGACGGCGCCGGAGCGTCGTCGTCGGTCGCCAGGTCGGGAGACTGGAAGATCACCGAGAACGGGCTGGCCGGAATGATCCGCTCCGGTTCCGGCCGCGGTGCGACCGGCTCGTAGAACTGCTCGGGCTCGATGAGAGGCTCGGCAACAGACTCGGCGACAGTTTCGATGACAGCCTCTACAGCGGTTTCGGTAGGGGTTTCGATGACAGCGGGCGCCTCGACCACCTTGCGGGTCCGCGTCCGGCGCGCGGGCTTGCGCTCCTCGACGGCTTCCACGGGCGGTTCCTGAGCCGACGGTTCTGGAATCGCGGTGACCATGCTCTCGACCTCCCCGGCAGTCTGCTCTGTGTCCAACTCGCCAGCTGTGTCCAACGCCCGGCCGCTGCGCGTGCGGCGGCGCTCCCGGGTGCGGACCGGGCGTTCCCGCCGCTCCCGCTCCTCGCCGCCACCGGAACCGCCGGATCCCCCGGACCCGGGACGCGACCGGCTGCGGGTGCGCCCGGTCTCGCCGAGGTCCTCGATCCGCTCGGCGTCCAGCCCCGCCCTGGACCGGTTGGCCCGGGGCAGCACGCCCTTGGTGCCCTCCGGGATGTCCAGATCGGTGAAGAGCGACGGCGAGCTGGAGTAGGTCTCCGCCGGTTCGGCGAAGCTCAGCCCGAGCGTGTTGTTGATGACCTTCCAGCGGGTCATCTCGGTCCACTCCACGAACGTCACGGCCACGCCGGTCCGCCCGGCCCGCCCGGTCCGCCCGATCCGGTGCACGTAGGTCTTGTCGTCCTGCGGGCAGTCGTAGTTGACCACATGCGTCACGTCGTCGATGTCGATGCCCCGGGCCGCCACGTCGGTGGCCACCAGCACGTTGATCTTGCCGTTCCGGAACGCGCGCAGGGCCTGCTCACGCTGCCCCTGCCCGAGATCCCCGTGTACGGCAGCCGCCGCGAACCCCTTCTCGCGCAGCTGCTCGAAGACCATGTCGCAGGCCCGCTTGGTCTCGCAGAAGACCATGGTGAGCCCGGTGGTCCGCCCCTGCAGCAGCCGGGCCAGGATCTCGATCTTGTCCATCCGGTGCGTGCGGTAGACGAACTGGGCCGTCTGCGGCGGCTGCTCCGGGTCGGCTTCCTCGTGCTCGGCCCTGACCCGGATGGGCCGGGTCAGGTAGCGCCGGGACAGCGCCACGATCTCGCCGGGCATGGTGGCCGAGAACAGCATGGTCTGCCGCTCGGCCGGGACCAGCTTGATGATCCGCTCGATGTCGGGCAGGAAGCCCAGGTCCAGCATGCGGTCGGCCTCGTCCAGCACCAGCATGCCGACCTGGCCCAGGTCCACATGCTTCTGCTTGATCAGGTCGAGCAGCCGGCCCGGCGTGCCGACGATCACGTCGACGCCGTTCTTGAGGGCTTCGATCTGGGGTTCGTAGGCGCGCCCGCCGTACACGGTGAGAATGCGGGAACCGAGCTTGCCGGCGGCGAGGACCAGGTCCTCGGTCACCTGCAGGGCGAGCTCGCGGGTGGGCACCAGCACCAGGCCCCGCGGCTTCTTCCGGTTCTTCCGCGGCTTCCCGACGAGTTGCAGCATCGCGACACCGAAGGCGTAGGTCTTGCCGGTTCCGGTGCGCGCCTGTCCGATGACGTCCTGTCCGGCGAGTGCCAGCGGGAGCGCCATTTCCTGAATCGGGAATGGTGAAGTGATGCCCTCGGTCTCCAGGGCATCGGCGATCTCCGGGATCACTCCCAGGTCTCGGAACGTCGTCGTAATCGTCGCCTGCCTCAGTCGTTGGTCGAAGACGGCCTTGCGGACCTCCGGCGTCTTGGAGCTCGTCGAACTCGTTCGAGCCATCCCCGTGCCGGGTCCTCGCGGAGGTGACGCCTTCGACGTCATGAGCGACCGCGGCATCCAAGATTTCTGGGGGTTCCGGGAACTTATACCCCGGATCAACACAGTGCGGTCGCACTTTCACAGAGCAGTCTACTCGATACCACAACCGTGAACCGATTTCCGCGTGTTCCGCATGTTTTCCGGGGAGAGTGTGCCCCTACGCTGCTGCCATGACAGATTCCCCGCCCGGCGTCGTCGACCTGCTCGGCGTGCTCGCCTACGCCGAACTCACCGCTTTCCTGCGGATGGCCGAGGACGCCTCGCTGCTGGCCCCGACGCTGACCGACCGGGCCGCGCTCGGCGACGTGGCGGCGACCGAGTACGGCCACTTCCGGCTGGTACGGGACCGCCTGGACTCCCTCGGCGCCGACCCCGAGCAGGCGATGGCCCCCTTCACCGAGGCCCTGGACGCCTGGCACGCGCAGACCCGCCCCAGCGACTGGTACGAGGCCCTCGTCAAGGCCTACGTGGGCACGGGCATCGCCGGCGACTTCTACCGCGAGGTGGCCAGGCACGTGGACGCCTCCACCCGGGAGCTGGTCGACCAGGCGCTGGCCGACGACGGCCGCTCGGAGTTCGCCGTCGAGCGGGTCCGCCAGGCGCTGGCCGAGGATCCGAAGCTGAACGGGCGGCTGGCGCTGTGGGCGCGGCGGCTGGTGGGCGAGGCGCTCAGCCAGGCCTACCGGGTGGCGGCGGCCCGGCCGGAACTCGCGGTGCTGCTCGCCGATCCCGCGGAGGGCGTCGATCTGGCCGGAATCGGGAAGATGTTCGCCCAGATCACCGAGGAACACGGCAAGCGCATGGCCGCCATCGGCCTCACTCCTGGAGCATGACGGGGAGCCCGGCGATGGGAACCCGTCTGCCGTTCGAGGAGCGTGAAGGGTCCAAACGGTTGTACCGTGCGAGACATGAGGGCCTCGCGCCGCTACGGCAGTTCCTTGACCAGATGTGGACCGAACCGCTGGGTATCCCGCGCCGTGCTGAGAAGGGGGAGCACGGGCTGCCCGACCATCGGGCAGCGGCGAGAACACCGCCCACATCCCCGCCGCCGGCCACCCGGGTGTGATCTGCGAGAACACTGAGCCCGCTTTCGGGCGTGCCGGGACCTTCCCGGCGCGCCGGAAAGCGGGGGGAACCTCTTACTACAGGGTTACAGGGTGCCGCCGAAACCGACCGAGCGATTCTCGCCCTCGCCGATCTCGACGAAGCCCAGCGCCGCCACGGGCACGATGTAGCGGTTCCCCTTGACGTCGGTGATGGAGAAGACGCCGCGGTCGGCGGCGAGCGCGTTGCGGAGTTCCTCCTCGATCTGCTCGACCGACTCGTCGGTCTCCAGCACGATCTCGCGATGCACCGATCGCACGCCGATCTTGATTTCCATCGGGATTCCTTTCGACAGACTTCCATCGTGGCCTGTCGGGACACCATCCGGGCGGCTGATCGCGGCAAGCGAACGGTCTTACGACATTTCCGGCGTGTGCCGCGGAAAGCCGCTGATGCCCCGCCAGGCCAGCCGTGCCATCAGCTGGGTGGCGGCCTCCTTCGGAATCGAGCCCTGCGCGGTCAGCCAGTAGCGCGCGCTCACCTCGGCCATGCCCACCAGGCCGACCCCGAGCAGGTGGGCCTCGTCGCTGGAGCAGCCGGTGTCCTCCTGGATGACCTGGGCGATCGCGTCGGCGCTCTCGCGCAGCGAGCGCTCCATGCGCTGCCGCACCGGCGCCACGTTCCGCAGGTCGGATTCGAAGACCAGCCGGAACGCCTCGCCCTGGCTGGAGATGAAGTCGAAGAAGGCGCCGATGGCGGCCTGCACTCGCTGCTTGTTGTCGGTGGTGGCGGCCAGCGCCTCCTTGCAGCGCCCCACCATGTCGTCCACATGCAGATCCAGGAGCGCCAGGTAGAGCTCCAGCTTGCCCGGGAAGTGCTGGTAGAGGACCGGCTTGCTGACCCCGGCCCGCTCGGCGATCTCGTCCATGGCGGCCGCGTGGTAGCCGTTCTCCACGAACACTTCCTGCGCCGCGCTGAGCAGCTGGCGGCGGCGGGCCAACCGGGGCAGCCGGGTGCCCCGGGGCTTGGCGTCCGGGGTAGCGGTCACGACGGTCTCCTTGAGGGGTTCTTGCGGGTCCCGCGCCTGGCGGTCACGGGGACTCATCCTACGCGTGGGTAACTACGGTCAGCGGATAACTGGTCAGCGATAGTCGTCCTCGTCGTCCTGGCCGACCTCGCGGCCCTGCTCCGCGGCGTCCGCCGGGTCCGCCTCGAGGGGTATCTCCAACGGCCAGGGGCCATCCTCCGGGCGCAGCGCGCGGTTCTGCTCGGCCAGGTCGGCCTCGGATGCGTCCAGCGAGTTCATCTCGGACACGGTGCCTCCCGCGGTGGTTGCCTTGATTCCACCCTACGGGAACAGGTCGCCGACTTCGGCGACCCGCGCCAGCACATCGGGCCCCGTGAACACCAGCTGATCTGGGCTTTCACACTCCTCTACCTCGTCCCAGGAGAGCGGAGTGGAGACCGTGGGACGCGGGTTGGCGCGCAGCGAGTAGGCGGCCACGGTGGTCTTGGCCGGATTGTTCTGGCTCCAGTCGATGAACACCTTGCCGGGCCGCAGCCGTTTGGTCATCACGCTGGTGACCAGGGCGTGCTCGGCGTCCAGGCGCTGGGCCAGCTCCTTGGCGTACGCGGTGGTGCCGCGCTCGCCGTCCGGCCAGGGCACGTGTAGTTGCATGCCCTTGTTGCCGCTGGTCTTGGGATGGCTGTCGTGGCCGTCGGCGGCCAGCGCGTCGCGCAGCAGCGCGGCTACCCGGCAGCACTCCACGATCGTGGCCGGGGGGCCCGGGTCCAGGTCGAAGACGAGGATGTCCGGCGGCAGCGCCGTGCCCTCGGCGGAGACCCGCCACATCGGGACGTGGATCTCCAGCGCGGCCAGGTTGGCGTAGTAGACCAGGGTGGGCAGGTCGTCGATGATCGCGAAATCGATGCTCTCCCGGTCCTTCGTGCTGCCGGGCACGGGCAGGGTGACCCGGCGGACCCAGGACGGGGTGTGCCGGGGCGCGTTCTTCTCGAAGAAGAACTGGCCGCCCACGCCGTTCGGGTAGCGCTTGACCGTGAGCGGGCGGCCGCGCAGGTGCGGCAGCATCACCGGCGCGATCCGCGAGTAGTAGTCGATCACCTCGGCCTTGGTGAATCCGGCCTCCGGGTAGAGCACCTTGTCCAGGTTGGTCAGCACCAGCTGCCGGCCGTCCACGGCCACCGGAACCTTCACAGCCGCACCTCCGCGGGGATCTTGTCGGGGCGCAGGCCGCGCCAGGCCGGGTGGCGCAGGCGGCGTTCCTCTGTCCACATGGTGAAGGTCACTTCGCCGACGAGCTCGGGGCGCACCCAGTGCGCGTTCCTGGCGATCTCCCGTGGCAGCGGCTGGGAGTACGGGCTGCGCGGCACCTCCCGCGCCCGGAGCATGCGGTAGAGCTCGTCCAGCGCGGCGTCGCTGAAGCCGGTGCCCACGTGGCCGACGAAGACGAACTCGGCGCCGCCTTCGGGCAGCCCGGCGTACATGCCGAGCAGGAGTGAGCCGACGCCGCCCTCGCGGCGGCCCTTGCCGGGCCGCCAGCCGCCGACGACCACCTCGGTCTCCCGCAGGTTCTTCACCTTGATCCACCACGGCGTCCGCAGGCCAGGCCGGTACGGCGAGTCCAGCCGCTTGGCCACCACGCCCTCAAGCCCCTGCGCCCGGGTCGCCGCCACCACATCAGGATCGCACGGGAAGGTGGGGGGCACATCGAGGCCCGGCAGCTCCTCCAGTAACTCCCGGCGGGCGGAGTACGGCAGCCGCATCAGGTTCTCGCCGTCCAGGTAGAGCAGATCGAACGGCATGTACCTGACCGGCACCAGGGTCAGCAGCCCGTGGGCGGCCGGATCGGTGATGTGCATGCGCCGCTGGAGCAGCTCGAAGCTGGGCCGCCCGTCGGCGTCCAGAGCGACCACCTCACCGTCCAGGATCAGCTCATGCCCCGGCACCCGCAATGCCGAAATTTCGGGATAACGGGAGGTGAAGTCGGTGCCCTTACGGCCGGTGACCCGGATCGTTTGATCGATGTACACGATCGCGCGGATGCCGTCCCACTTGACCTCCAGGGCATAGTGGGACGCGTCCGCCGGCAGGGTCCCCGGGACGGCGAGCATTGGTTCGACCGGATATGGCATTGCCACACTGGGTATCTGCCCAATAGGTAAGTCCCTTGAATCCCGATATAGCGGTATTCGAACAAAGAGACGAGTATGTGGCTATGCGTAGCATCTGGAAGGGCGCCATCTCTTTTGGTCTGGTGACGATCCCGGTGAAGCTCTATTCGGCGACCGAGCAGAAGGACGTGACCTTCCACCAGGTGCACCGCGCCGACGGCGGCCGCATCAAGTACAAGCGGGTCTGCCAGGCCGACGGCGAGGAGGTGCCCTACGCCGACATCGCCAAGGGGTATGAGCTGGCCACCGGCGAGATCGTGGTGCTCACCGATGACGACTTCGCGGGGCTGCCGCTGAGCACGTCCCGCCGGATCGACGTCTTGCAGTTCACCCCGGCCGAGCAGATCGACCCGATCTATTTCGCCAAGACCTACTATCTGGAGCCGGACGCCCAGGGCGCCAAGCCGTACGTGCTGTTGCGGGACGCGCTGGAGCGGTCGGGCCAGGTGGCGATCGTCAAGGTGGCGCTGCGGCAGCGGGAGTCGCTGGCCACGCTCCGGGTCCGGGACGGGATCTTCGTGCTGGAGACCATGCTCTGGCCGGACGAGGTCCGGGTCGCCGACTTCCCCTTCCTGGAGGAGGACGTCGAGGTGCGCCCGCAGGAACTCAAGATGGCCGAGTCGCTGATCGAGACGATGGTCGCCGACTTCGATCCGGCCGAATACAAGGACGCCTACCGGGAGGCGCTGCAGGAGGTCATCGAGGCCAAGGTGGCCGGGCGCGAGGTGGTCGCCCCGGAGGCCCCGGTCGAGGCGGGCCCGGCTGTGGATCTGATGGCGGCGCTGCGGGCCAGCGTGGACGCGGCGAAGAAGGAGCGCGAGGCCGCCAAGAAGCCCGCCGCCAAGGCCGCCAAGCCCGCGGAGGAGAAGCCCGCGGCTCCCAAGCGCCGAGCCAAGAAGTCCGCCTGACGCCTAGCGTGCCGTGATGAAGGATCATCACGGCACGCTTTCCAACGTCAGGTGCTTTGGCAGGTCACCTGTTCGCAGGTCTTCTGGCGGTTACCAGCGGCCGCAGCCGCCCCTCCAGCGGGCTCCACAGCCGCGGTTGCATCCCCAGTTCCGGTGGACGCGGTGCTGGTGGCAGCCGTGGTGGTGGTGATGGTGCCGGACGTGACCGAAGTGGTGGTGCCGGTGGTGGAAGTGACCGAAGCCGTGGTGGCGGTGGTGCCCGAAGCCGTGGTGGAAGTTGTTGTTGAAGTTGTTGAAGTTGTTGAAGTGGCCGAACCCGAAGCCCTCGTTGCCGAAGCCCTCGTTGCCGAAACCCACCTCGTCGAAGCCTCCCCCGTCGAAGCTGGCCGCGTGGGCCTGAGCGGGCGCCGCGGTGGCGACTGTCGCCAGGGCGAGCCCACCCCCGCTGAGAGCGGCGGCGATCAGGGTGCTGGCGATTCTTTTGTAACGCATTTTGCTACTCCTTGTGTTGGTTTGAACGCTTAGGGTTACCACCAGCCGCCGCCACCACAGCCGCCGCGTCCGCCGCAGTCGTGGTGGTGGTGGCCGTGATGGTGGTGGGAGTGCCTGATGTGGCCGAAGTGGTGGTGCCGGTGGTGGAAGTGCCCGTGGGCGTGGTGCCGGTGGTGGAAGTGCCCGAAGTTAAAGTTGTGATGGCGGAAGTTGTTGAAGTGGTTGACGTGGCCGAAGCCTTGGTTGTGGCCGAAGCCCTCGTTGCCGAGGCCCCCCTCGAAGTCCCCGTCCCCCGAATCCCAGCTGGCCGCGTGTGCTTGGGCTGGTGCCGCGGTGGCGGCCGTCGCGAGGGCGAGCCCACCGGTGGCGACGGTGGCCGCGATCAGCGCCCCGGCGATCGTGTTGAACCGCATCGTTACTCCTTGTGTTCGGCTGGTGCCTAATCGTGTTATGTCCTCACTCTCCGTGCCAAAACGGGCAGATAGGCACCTTTGCGCTCACTTAGCGTAGTTGTGGCATATGCTGGGACAGACAGTGCGTAAACGGCAGGAGGATGTGCGATGGAGCAGGGGTTTCCGGAGCCTGTCCCCGCCTGGGCGGCGGAGCTGATCGACCTTGGCGACCTTGAGCTGAATGTCCGGACCGGGCCCCCTGGCCCGGCCGAGCGGGCGGTCTACGTCCACGGCTTGGCCGGCTCCGCCACCAACTGGACCGATCTGATGGCGCTGCTCGCCGCGGACGTGGCGGGGCACGCGGTCGATCTCCCGGGCGCCGGCTACTCGCCCGCCCCCGCCGACGGCGACTACTCCATCGACGCCCACGCCCGCGCCGTCGTCCGCCTGATCGAGCATCTCGGCGCGCCGGTGCACCTGTTCGGCAACTCCCTCGGCGGCGCGGTCTCGGTCCGGCTGGCCGCCGCCCGGCCGGACCTGGTGCGCTCCCTCACCCTGGTCTCCCCGGCTCTGCCGGACCTGCTGCCCCGGGTCGGTCCGGCCCGGGTGGCCATGTCCGTCACCCCGGTGCTGGCCGAATGGGCGGTCAAGCGGCTCACCGCCGTGCCCGCAGAGCGCCGGATCCAGGCGACCCTGGAGATGTGTTACGCCGACCTGGCCCGGGTCCATCCGGTACGGCTCCGCGAGGCGGTCGAGGAGCTGCGCCGCCGGGACGGCCTGCCGTACGCGGCGGGGGCCCTGATCTCCTCGGCGCGCGGGATCGTCCGGGAGTACTTCAAGAACGACCTCTGGCGGGAGGCCGCCAAGATCGCCGTGCCGACCTTGGTAGTACACGGCGGCCGGGATCGCCTGGTGGACGCGCGGATGGCGATGCGGGCCGGGCGCACCTTCCCGAACGTGCGGATCGTCACCTTGCCCAAGGCCGGCCACGTGGCCCAGATGGAGTTCCCCGAGGTCGTCGCCAGGGAGGCCAGGCGCCTGATCGCGGAGAGCCGTGCGGCTGTGCGGTAAGCGGTTGCCTAATTGGGGAATGCGGGGATACCCGAGCTAGGTTGAGATGTGACACGTGGGCATGTGAGTCCGCGTGAGCCGTACCCAAAGTGCCCTGAAATGGGAGAGAACTGTGTCGTTGCCACCGCTGGTCGAGCCGGCTGCCGAGCTCACCGTCGACGAGGTGCGTCGTTACTCGCGCCACCTGATCATCCCCGACATCGGGATGGCCGGGCAGAAGCGGCTGAAGAACGCCAAGGTCCTCTGTGTCGGCGCGGGTGGGCTGGGATCCCCGGCGCTCATGTACCTGGCCGCGGCCGGGGTGGGCACGCTCGGCATCGTCGACTTCGACATCGTGGACGAGTCCAACCTGCAGCGGCAGATCATCCACGGCCAGTCCGACGTGGGCCGGCTGAAGGCCGAATCCGCCGCCGCCTCGGTCCGCGAGATCAACCCGCTGGTCAACGTGGTCATCCACAACGTCGCGCTGACCAACGACAACGTCATGGACATCTTCGCCGGCTACGACCTGATCGTGGACGGCACCGACAACTTCGCCACCCGCTACATGGTCAACGACGCGGCCGTGCTGCTCGGCAAGCCGTATGTGTGGGGGTCCATCTACCGCTTCGACGGTCAGGCCAGCGTCTTCTGGGCCGAGCACGGCCCCTGCTACCGGTGCCTCTACCCGGAGCCCCCGCCCCCCGGCATGGTCCCCTCCTGCGCCGAGGGCGGCGTGCTCGGCGTGCTCTGCGCGTCGATCGGCTCGATCCAGGTCAACGAGGCCATCAAGGTCCTCACCGGCGTCGGCGACCCGCTGGTCGGGCGTCTGATGATCTACGATGCGCTGGAGATGAAGTATCGCGACGTCCGGGTCCGCAAGGACCCCGAGTGCGTGCTGTGCGGCAAGAACCCCACGGTCACCCAGCTGCTGGAGGACTACGAGGCGTTCTGCGGCACCATCTCGGATGAGGCCGCGCAGGCCGCGCAGGGCGCCACCATCACCGCCGCCGAGCTCAAGCAGATGCAGGACCAGGGCGAGAACATCTACCTGATCGACGTCCGCGAGCAGAACGAGTTCGAGATCGTGCGCATCCCCGGCTCGGTGCTCATCCCCAAGGGCGAGTTCCTCAGCGGGGCCGCGCTGGCGGACCTGCCGCAGAACAAGCGCATCGTGCTGCACTGCAAGTCGGGCGCCCGCTCGGCCGAGGTGCTCGCGGTGCTGAAGAGCGCCGGATTCGCCGACGCCGTGCACGTCGGCGGCGGCGTGCTCAGCTGGGTCAAGACCGTCGACCCCTCGCTGCCCGCTTACTGATTAAGCCCGTTTGTGGGGATGGCAGTCCCTACTGGGGGTTAAGGTCGGGGCCGTGAGGGAGAGACGCAGTTGGCCGACGATGCTGGTGGCGTCCGCTCTCACCGTGAGCTGCGCGATCGTCGCCGGGGTCGGGGCCAGCGCCGCGCTGGCTGAGCTGACCAGGCAGCCCAGCCAGCAGGAACTCCGCCAGGCGGCGGCGACCGAGATCGCCCGCCGCTGGCGGGTCTGGCCGGCCGGGCGGATCTTCCCCGCCACCGTCGCCTACACCGGCGAGCAGGGCGGCGCGGAGCGGGCCCGCAGGGTCGGCATCTCGGCCAGGACCGACTGCGTGGCCGCCGTGGACGCCGCCCTCCGCGAGACCATGAAGGCCGCCCGCTGCCAGGGCGTGCTGCGTGCCACCTACCTGGACGCGCTGCAGGGCATCGTGGTCACCGTCGGCGTCGCCGCCTTCCCCGACGCCGGCGCGGCCGACAGCGCCGCCGCGGCCCTGCCGCAGGGCGGCAAACCCGCGCCCGGCCTGCGGGCGCTCTCCTTCCCGCGCACTGTGGCCGACCGCTTCACCGCCGCGGGCCGCCAGGTCGCCACGGTACGGCGAGCGGGGCCGTACCTGGTCATGACGACCGCGGGCCAGACGGATGGGCGACCGGCCCGCGCGCTCGGGCGGCAGCGGCCCACCATGTTCACCTTCACCGGCGACCTGGCCGACCGGATCGCCAAGGAACTGCTCAACCCCGTGCTGCCCAACTGTGCGGCGAAGGAGTTCCAGTGCTGAGACCGCTGCGCGGGGCCCTGGTGGCCTTACTCCTACTGCCGTGCTTCCTGGGCGGTCCCGCCGCTGCCGACGACGTGCGCGGCAGCCAGGCCGCCGTGCTGCGGACGCTGGGGCTCGCGCAGGCCTGGCAGGTCACCAAGGGGCGGGGCGTGCTGGTCGCCGTGCTCGACTCGGGGGTGGATCCGAACCACCGGGACCTGGTCGGGTCCGTACGGATCGGAAGGGATTTCACCGAGGGCGCGAACCCGGGCGGCGCCCCGCCGGTGCGGTTGCACGGGACGTACATGGCCTCCCTGATCGCCGGTCACGGGCACGGTCCAGGACGCGGCGACGGCGTGATCGGCGTCGCGCCCGAGGCGCGGGTGCTGTCGGTGCGGGTGATCCTGGAGGACGAGGAGCCGGGGTTCCGCACGTTCAACGCCGAGGCCCGCTACGAGGGCGTGGTCGCCAAGGGCATCAGGCACGCGGTGGACAGCGGCGCGCACGTGATCAACCTGTCCATCTCCAAGGACCTGGCCACCGAGGCCGAGCGCGCCGCCATCCGCTACGCGATCTCCAAGGGCGTGGTGCTGGTCGCGGCGGCGGGCAACGACGGCGCGGGACGCAGGACGGCGCCCTACTCCTACCCGGCCTCGATCCCGGGCGTGATCTCGGTGGCCGCAGTGACCAGCACGATGACCCGGGCCTCCTTCTCCAACCGCAACTCCTCGGTCATGCTGTCGGCGCCCGGCGTGGACATCCTGGGCGCGGGACCCGACAACGAATACTGGGTGGGCCGGGGCACCTCCCAGGCGACCGCCCTCGTCTCCGGCGTCGCCGCCCTTATTAAGGCGAAATATCCGAAAATGTCGCCCGCGTTGGTGGCGCAGGCGCTCGCCTCCTCCGCCGTGGCCCCGCGCGGCGCCCGCTACAACACCGGCACCGGCTTCGGCGTCGTCAACGCCACCCGCGCGCTCAAGATGGCCGCCGTGCTGTCCAAGCACCGGGTCACCGCCTCAGGACCCGGCGTGCAGCACCCGGACCGCCCGATCGCCACCGCCGCGCCGGGCCCGGTCGTGATCGTCAACCGCAACCAGCAGGCCATCACCGTCTTCGCCGGGGTCGGCCTGGCCGGGCTGCTCGGCGCGGCGGGCGGCCTGATGGTGGTGGTCTTCCTGGTCAGAAGGGCCAGGCGCAACGCCGGTGTGGTCGCCGTCAGGCGTGAAACGTATGCCACCCGCTGAGATACCTCTACCGAATCGTTGGCATACGGACGCTTCGACGTAACATCAGAGTATGTCGCCACAGCAGCCACGGACCGGCCGTACCCGGGTGCGCCCGTGGCCTGCCTCGCGGGGACGTGCCGCCGCCGCGCAGGCCGCCAGGGAGCGGGCTGAGTTAGCGCGCGGCGTGCGCCTGCGCTCCATCTTCCTGGCCATCATGGCCGCGGTGCTCGGGGCCGCGGCCATCGTCGTGCTGCTCGGCACCGCCGCCCTGCTCCAGGAGACCAGGTCCCGCCCGCTCACCGGCGCGGAGCGCGCGGAATACGTGAAACAGGACGTCGCCCGCCGCTGGTACGACTGGCCCGCCACCGTGGTCTTCCCGGAGGAGCTCGAATACATGGGCCTGGCCCGCACCCAGCAGTTCGCCCGCCGGATCGGCGTCGCGCCGGAGATCCCGTGCTGGGCGGGGGTGGACGCGCCGGTCGCCTCGGTGCTCAACGAGAGCGGCTGCCGGGTCCTGCTTCGTTCCACCTACGTGGACCAGTCGGCCACGTTCGCGATCACGATCGGCGTGGCCGTGCTCAAGGACGAGGACGCCCGGATCAGCGCCGCCGCCAAGCTCCCGGTGGACGACCGGGTCGGGGTGCGCCCGGTGGCCTTCCCCGGCACGATCACCGACCTGTTCGGCGCCGCGCAGCGGCAGCGCTCCGCCTGGGTCGGCGTCGGTCCCTACATTGTCTTCGTCACCACGGGGTATACCGACGGCAGGACCCGCGACGCGATCCCGCCGGAGGAGGCCTTGAACAGCGAGATGTGGCCCGCCGCGCAGGCCATCGGCGGCCGGGTGGCGCGTTCCCTGGGCGAGGAACCCGACGTGCCGCGCTGCACCCAGGGGAACGTGTGCTGAGAGCCGCCGCCTCGGTGGCGGCCACCGTCCTGGCCCTGGTGGCCGCGCCCGCGCCGACTCCGTTGGACCGGTTGAACGTCGAGGCGGCCTGGAAGCAGACCAAGGGGTCCAGCGTCACGGTGGCCGTGCTGCACCAGAGGGTCGACGCGGACGCGCCGGGACTTCGCGGGCGGGTGGTGCAGGCGCCGGATATGACGGGCACGTACTACTCCGGTCCTGACAACCGCTCCGGGCCGTACGGCACCGCGCTGGCCACCCTGATCGCCGGGGACGGTGCTGGTGGCGGCGTGCTCGGGGTGGCTCCGGAAGCCCGCATCCTGTCGGTTCCCGTGTTCGCGCCGCCGCTGGACGACGAGCTCATCGACCCTCAGGCCGGCAACGGCGGCATGGTCGACAGCCCGATCGCCCGCGGCATCCGCTACGCGGCCAACCACGGCGCGCAGGTGATCCTGGTGCCGGTCGGCATGTTCGGCGTGGCCAGGATCGACCGCGACGCGGTGTCGTACGCGCTGTCCCGGGGGGTTTCGGTCGTCTCCGGCGTGGGGGACTACGGGCAGTCGCCGTACGCGCGCGAGATGAGCTCCTCCTACTGGCAGTTCCCGGCCGGATACCCCGGCGTGATCGGCGTGGCCGCGGTGGACGACAAGAACGTCGGCGCGCCGTTCAGCAGCGACAACCTCTCCGTCCTGGTCGGGGCGCCCGGCGTGGAGATCCCGGTGGCCGGGGGCGCCAAGCTGACCGGCACCGGATCGGCCAGCGCCCTGGTGGCCGGCGTGGTCGCCCTGATCAAGGCCAAATACCCCGACCTCCCCCCTGACCTGGTCAGCCGCGCCCTCACCTCGGCCACCCGCACGCGCCCCCCGGACGGCTACGACGACAAGATCGGCTTCGGGGTGGTGAACGCCGAGACCGCCCTGGCCCGGGCCGGTGAGCTGGCCGGCTACCGCCGCGCCCTGGAGATCTCCGGCGAGCTCCACTTCGGCGGCGGCCCACTCTCCGAAGGACCCACGCGCCCGGGCCCGGATCCCGTTAGGCTCTGGGTGTACGGCATCGGAGTGATGCTGGGCCTGGGCGCTTTCGGCGTCTCGGTAATACTGCTGGCGCGCCGTGGCAGCTGATCACATAACGGTGGCGATTCGAGTGCTTTTAGGCTGCGGGCTGTCGCAAGTTAGGCCATCTGGTCACAGGGCGGGGCAAAGTTTCGCTAAGGTCGCGCGTCATGGGTTACGAGTTGCGCGTGGAGCGGGAGATACCGCTCGGCTACACCGAACTCGCGAGATCGCTGTCGGCCGAGACGTCGCCTGAGGCGGCCGAGGCCGGGTTCGACCTGCGCGGGTTGCGGGAGGCCGGCGAGGTGGTCGTGCGCTTCGGCGACGCGACACACACCATCGCCACCTGGTCCACTTCCGCCTGCCGCCTGGTCGGCGAGCCCGCGTCGGACTGGCAGCTGGCCCAGCTGGCCGTCCTGTCGGAGCTGGTCGGCGGCCGTCTGACCGGGGAAGATGGCGAAATCTACTCGATCAGAGATGGCATCCTGGAACAGACCGGCAGTGCCTCGGTGCTCGAGTTCGGCAAGCTGGAGGAACTCCTGGCGGCCGGGCCGAGCAGCTGGAGCGAATGACGTCGGACCTGACCCCGTATGCGGAGCGGGTGCTCGACCTGGTCGAGCGCATCCCGCCGGGCCGGGTCATGTCCTACGGCGACGTGGCCGAGTTCCTCGGTGAGGGTGGGCCGCGGCAGGTCGGCCGCGTTCTGTCGGTCTGGGGTGGCGGTGTTCCGTGGTGGCGCGTCATCCGAACAGATGGAACTCCGCCGCCTGGGCACGAAACCGAGTGTCTGCGCAGGTGGCGTGAGGAAGGAACACCGGTTAAAGGGGCCCGGGCCCAGATGCGTACCGCACGATGGGACGGAACTCCTCTGTGACCGGCATTACTATTTCCAGAAACCCGGTCATCTGAAGGGTGGTGCCCCCTTATGACACCCGCACGCCAGGGCGATGTCGCCGCTGAACGACTGCGGGCTGTCCAGGAGCTCTATGACCGGGGCGAGACCATCGACGCTCTGGTCCAGCTCGTCCGCGCGGAAGGCCTTGACAAGGCCGCGCGCCGGACTCTGGACGGCGAGGTCCTGGCCGGACCCCTGGGCTTGCGGCTGGACGCCGCGGCCAAGCGGGGAGCGGCCCGCCGAGCTCAAGCGATCGCGGTCCTCCGCCCCTACCTGGAGAGCGTAGACCCCAAGGTCAAGAAGGCCCTTCCGGTCGGTCGCCGGGTGGCGTACCACTTGATCGAAACCGTCGACCCGGCCGAGCTGGCCGAGAGTGACGCGCTGGCCAAGCTGGCCGCCGCGGGGGCCGAGCCGTCCCGGCGGGTCCGCCACGGGCTGCGGTGGTATGCCGACCTGCCGGTCGAGGTGGACCGCGAACTGCTGCGCCTGCGCTCCGCCGACATGGTGCCGGTCACCCAGATCGACGACATCACCTGGAACGGCAAGCGCCTCCAGATCAGCGGCCACGCCTACCTGGCCGGTCTGTCGGTCCGCAGCGGCCGGTTCAACCGGGCCACCGTGGTGCTGCGCGGGCCGCGCTGGCTGCCGTCGGTGACCCTCAAGACCAAGCGCACGTTCCGCCCCGAGGCCACCCACGCGGCGCGCGAGCCCGGCTGCAACTACGACTGGGCCGGCTTCACCGCCGAGCTGAACCCGTTCGCGCTGCGCTGGCGGGCCGCGCTGCGCGCGGTGGTCCGCGGCGGCAAGCGGGTGCTGCGCCGCCGCCACACCGTCCGCGACACCACCACGTGGCGGGCCGAGATCGTGATCTGGAGCCGCGCCGCCCGCTCCACCGGCGTGCTGCGCGGCCCGGCCATCGGCAGGACCGAGCGCCCCGCCGGGCTCAAGGTCCGCGAGCGCTGGTGGGTCCGCCCGGTCTGGACCTCCGACAAGGCGCTGCAGGTCGTGCTCCATCCGACCAGGGCCGAGCTCACCGGCGTCGCGCTGGAGGGCGACACCATCGAGCTGACCGGCTTCCTGCCGGGCCGTCCGGTCAACAAGGGCAAGGCCAGGGTGGGCGGCCACCGGATGGCCGCCGACTTCACCCCCGTCGAGGGCGGCAGCCGCTTCTCGCTGTCGCTGGCCGTGCAGACGCTGCTGACCGCCGACGCGCGCCGCCTGTGGGTGGAGCCGAAGGGCGACCCGGCCGCCTCGGTCATGCTGGAGGGCACGCCGGAGACCCGGCTGCTGGTCGGCGACCGCGAGATCACCGTCCAGGGCGACCGGCGGGACCGGGTGGTCGTCTCCGGCCACAAGATCCAGCCGATCATCACCACGATGGGCTGGCAGGACGGCGCGCTGGTGCTCGCCGGCGACTACCCCGACCCCGAGGAAGGCCCGCGCGACCTGGTGCTCCGCCACCGCGGCGGCCTCACCTTCCGGGTCCCGCTGACCCGCTCGGGCACCTCCTTCGAGGTACGGCTCGCGCCCGGCGCGATGCCCCGCTTCGGGGGCTCTGCCCCGCTGTCTGAGGGCACCTGGAACCTGTCCGTGGCCCCGCCCGGCAAGTACGGCCCGTCCATGGTCCCGGTCCGGGTGCACCATGCCTCGCTGGCCGAGCTGGACGAGGACTCGCGCACCATCGACGGACGCGTCTACCGCTTCGTGGCCACCCGCTTCGACGTGCCGGTGCTGGTCGCCGCCGAGGAGCGCCCCGGCGACGAGCGCAGCGCGGCCGGGCTCTGGGCGCTCAGCCGCAACCTCTACCCCGCGCACCGGGCCAAGCCGATCCGCGAGGCGACCGTCTACTCCTCGTTCGACGGGCGGGCGTACTCCGACAACCCGCGGGCGATCTACGAGGAGCGGCTGCGGCGCGGCGACGACAGCGAGCACATCTGGGTGGTGCGGGACGGCGCCTTCGTCCCGCCGGGCTCGCGCGAGCTCGGCCTGGGCGAGGGCATCGAGCCGACCGTGGTCCGCGAGGGCAGCGGCGAGCACTACGAGGCGCTGGCCCGCTCCCGCTACATCGTCGGCAACCAGTTCCTGCCCGCCTGGTTCCGCACCCGGGAGGAGCAGGTCTGCCTGCAGACCTGGCACGGCACCCCCGTCAAGCACGTCGGCCGCGACCTGGCCCACATGCGCCGCGAGCCGCGCCCGCCGGTCTGGCACCGCCAGGCGGCCGAGGTCCGCGGCTGGGATGTGCTGCTCTCGCAATCGCCGTGGGCGTCCTCGATCCTGCGCAAGGCTTTCGGCTACGAGGGCGAGATCCTCGAGTCCGGCTATCCGCGCAACGACAGCCTGTTCAACGTCGGCGACACCGCCGCCGAGATCAGGCAGCGCATCGGCATTCCGGAGGGGAAGCGCGTCGTGCTGTACGCGCCGACGTTCCGGGACTACGACCGCAGGAACGCGGCGGTCAAGCTGGATCTTGCCGATGCCAAGCGGGCGCTGGGTGACGATCATGTGGTGCTGGTCCGGGGTCATCTGATGCAGGCGTTTCCGCACGTGCACTCGCATGACGGCTTCGCCATCGACGTCACGACTTATCCGGATATGGCGGACTTGATGGCCATCGCGGATGTGCTGGTCACCGACTACTCCTCGGCCCTGTTCGACTTCGTCGCCACCGGCCGTCCGGTCGTTCTGTTCACCCCCGACCTGGACAAGTACCGCTCCACCCGCGGCCTCTACCTGGACCTGGAAGCCAACCGCCCCGGCCCTCGCCTGGCCAGCTCCGCCGAGGTGGTCGAGGTCCTCCGCACCATCGACACGGTCTCCCTCCGCCTCGCGGACCGGTACGCGGCCTTCGCCCGCACGTATGCCCCCCACGACTCCGGCAAATCCGCCGCGGCTGTGGTCGACCACGTCTTCAACACCTGACCACCAGATATTCCTGTCCGCCGCGTGTGCCCTTGGTCACGCGGCGGACTGCTTTGTGGGGGACCTGGTCTGTAGCCGGGTGAGGTTTTCGCCGTGCCGTTTTGGAGGGCTGGTGTGTAGCCGGGTGGGCGATGAGGTTCTCGCCGTACCTTTGGAGGGCTGGGGTCCGTAGCGGGTGGGCAGGGCGGACACTCCGGCCGACCGTGATAGCGGGCCTCTCGTTAGCCGCTGGTCAGCGGCCATCGCGGGCGCGGTGGTCTCTGGCACGGTCTTACGTCGGCCTACGTGTCCGCCCTGCCCACCCG